>JAHBZN010000019.1 GCA_019635415.1 Ramlibacter sp. | reverse complement strand
AATGCGCGCGCGGCGGCCATCCTGCGGGGCCTGTTGGACGCCGGCGAATGTGAGATCGGGGCGCATTGTCATCCCTGGAATACGCCCCCGCACCGGGAGGGGGTGACGAAGTTCAATAGTATGCTCAACAACTTGCCGTCCGATTTGCAGTTTGAAAAGCTGCGATGTTTACACGAAGCCATTCAACAGACATTCGACGCGACGACCGTCGCATTTCGGAGCGGGCGTTGGGGGTTCGATCCGGCAGTCGCCCGGAACCTTCTCCGGCTTGGCTATCGCATCGACACATCCGTCACGCCCTTTACCTCCTGGGACCAGCAGTCCGGTCCCGATTTCTCGCATATCTCACCTCACCCCTATCTGTTTGCGCAAGATTCTTCCAGTGCGTCGGGTGTGAGCGGCGTACTTACGGAAATTCCGGTGAGCATCGGGTACCTCCACGGCGGGTTTCCGGCCTGCGCGAATTTGGTGAAATGGCTCAGGGACAGCCCCCTTCACAGGTTCAAGGTATGCGGGCTGCTCTCAAAATTGCGTGTGGTTCGAAAAGTGTGGCTCTCTCCGGAAATTGAAACTCCGGCCAGGATGATTCGACTCGTGCGGCAGATGAGGCGGCAAGGGTATGAAGTCCTGAATCTTGTGTTTCATTCCTCTGCACTCATGGGAGGCTGTGGGCCGTTCGTGCGCAACAAGGTTGATGAGCAAGTCTTCCTGCTAAAGTTGGAGAGTCTGCTGGATTGTGTCCGCAATGAAGGCATCGTGTTTTCCTCTCTCAGCGAGGCCGCGCGATCCATACCCTCAAGTTCCAGTGCTTGGAAGTTGCGGGCGAATTCGCCGATCATGATGAGGTCATGCCGCGCTGGTTCTTCATAGCGCGAGGCCGGCGTCATATTGCGGGAGCTGAGGCCTGCGGCGCAGCAAGAGACGGTGCTGGTGAAGAGTCGGTCGGTGTGGAGGTTATTGAAAGATCTAGATGTAGCGGCGAATCTATTCTGTGCCACGAATCGTTGTGTCAGTATATGTCTGGCGTGAATCTGCGTAAAATTCGTAGTGGCAAGT
>JAHBZN010000018.1 GCA_019635415.1 Ramlibacter sp. | reverse complement strand
GCGTCTGTGTACGATCGAGCCTGGAAAGGACTTATCTGGTTCGGAGTGGAACCGTGCGCCCTTCCTCCAGATCTTGCAGATCCGACCAGGCCGTGATGTCCGTGCGCGAAGGATCCACCGCATCACGGTACGTCTTGAATTTCGCGGTACTTTCGGGCGAACTCGGGCCGCGCTCGAGCAACGTTCCGTTCCATGCCTCAAGCTCCGCTTCCCCATGCGGGGTGGCGGTGCGTCGAAACCACTCCACCACCCCGTCATCGGTCTGATTGGCCTTCACCGCCGCCGTGAATTGTTCGGCCGTGATGCCGGCATAGTCCAGCAGTCGTTCATCCATCGGACAAGGATAGATATATTCGCCTTCCGTCCCGGCCAATACCGCGCGGCATTTGTCGATCATCCGTGCCAGATGCACGTAGCCGGCCAACCTCGTCTTCATGCTCCGCGGAAACGTCGTGCGTAAATCCATCACGCCAACAGTGTGTGGTTGCTGAAGGTGAGCGTCCGTACGAGCACGGCGCCGTTTTCATAGGAGATGATCCGCCGTGTCGCAGGAAGATCGGACGCTCCGACACGCACATGAGTGTCCGTAAAACTCTCCACGTTGCGAAGTGTGCCGTCCTTCGGCGCGAAATAATAGACGGTGTACTTCGTGGTCAGTTGTTTCTGATCCTGCGTCGTGCTGCTTTCCTCCACGTTGATTGTGAACGCAACATGGGGCATTTTCCGGTTGATCTGGGTGATACGGTTATCTCTGATTCGATAAAAAGACTGCATGCCGTCGCCATGGATGTCGAGACGGCGGCCGAGCGGATGTTCGTCGCCTGCTTCCATCGTGAGACGATGTTTGCCGTCGGATTCCTCGAACTTGCGGGGTGCGCGGTGCACGGCGATCATGCCGATCTGTTCTTGCGCCCATTTTTGGATGGTGTCGTCGGGCAAGTGCACCGTGACTTCACGCGGTCCTTTGACGACGACGGTGCCGCTCACCAGCTGGCCGTTGGTATTGACGGTCAGGTCGGCCGAGAACCCGCGAAAGTCAGGCTGCCAGCGCGCGGTGCG
>JAHBZN010000017.1 GCA_019635415.1 Ramlibacter sp. | reverse complement strand
GTCGCTGGGGAACCGGCCGCATTCCAACTGGCATAGATCCAGGAGTCCCGCTGCCCGCATCCCCGGCTGTTCATGCTCATACCGGCACACTTCTCCATGGCAAACAGGGAAGGACGCGCCCCCGCTCCCACTGCACGCGACGGGTAGGGCTGGGATTCCACCACGAAGACCGTGCCGACCGGGAAGGACTCGGAGTCGGTCGTCAGCAGTGCCTTGGGACACACGTAGAATCGTAGCTGCTGCGTCCCCTCCCGCGACTCGACCATCGACGTCAGGCTCGGCCAATCTCGATACCCGAACGGGATCAGCAACCCGGCGGCGGGTGGAGCCGGCGACCAGCCTTCACTGATATCCAACGCCAAGGCCAACAGTCGCACCACGGCGACGCTCAAGCCTGCGTCGTGATGAGGTGCCCCGGCAATCTGAGTTCGAGGGGGTGCTGCCACTGCGTGACCGACCGGCATGAGACACCTTCCTTTCTGATCCTGAGGACGATTACCGCCTGACCTCACCGACGGTCGGGCCCAGGCGACGCCCGGCCCCTTGCTTCACCGCTTCCGACTGGACCCGCGCGCGAATCGAGGCGGCCCGCGCTGCGAACAACCCCGCTTCGACCGGCTGACCCAGCACATCGAGCACACGCGCATACCGTTCCGCCAGGAGTCCGACGGTCGGATGGTGCAACCCGAGTTGCTGTTGCTGGATGACCAGCGCCCGCTGGTAGAGCAGCTGTGCTTGCATCGCCAGTCCCTGCTCATCAGCCAAAAATGCCATGTTGCCGAGGATGGTGCCGGTCAAGGAAGCCTGCGGACCTGACACCCGTTCGGCGATGGCGAGTGCCTCGTCGAACAATCGTTGGGCCGCGGCATAGGACCCCACGTCCTGATACAGGCACGCAGCATTGTTCAATCCCATTGCCACGGCCGGGTGGTCGTTGCCCAAGCCTAGCCGACGCACTTTTAACGCCCGTTCATACAACGGTTCCGCCCATGCATACATCCTGCGGCCTTTGTATAGTGCGGCCAGGTTGTTGAGCACCGGCCCCAGCTCCACATGATCGGGGCCGTGCGCCTGCTCCATCAGCGTAAGGGCCAGCCGATACGAGGATTCGGCCGCCGTTTCCCGCCCCTGTTTCCGATAGAGCTCGGCGAGGTTGTTCAAGCTGATCGCGACATCGGGGTGCGCCGCACCCAGCGTCTTGCGTTCGATCGCCAGCACCCGCTCGTACAAGGGTTCCGCCGCAGCCCACTCGCCCCTGGCG
>JAHBZN010000016.1 GCA_019635415.1 Ramlibacter sp. | reverse complement strand
TGAACCGCCCCGAGTTTCATGGAGGCCGGTTGGTTTAAGTCAGGCCACCACCGTGGAGGCTTGACTGGCGAGTTGCCGGTAGTAGTTTGCCTCAGCTTCTGCCGGCGGGATATACCCAATGGGTCCGAGCAGCCGGTGATGATTGAACCAGGCCACCCATTGCAGCGTGGCCAGCTCCACCGATTCACGGGTTGGCCAGGAGCGGCGATGGATCACCTCGGCCTTGTACAGCCCGTTGATCGTTTCAGCCAGGGCGTTGTCGTAGCTGTCACCCTTGCTGCCCACAGAGGGCTCAATGCCAGCTTCTGCGAGCCGTTCGCTGTAGCGGAGCTGACGTATTGGGCGCCCCTGTCGGAATGGTGAATCAACTCGCCATCGCGCTCGGGCTGCCTGGCATACAGCGCCTGTCCCAGCGCATCCAGAACGAAGTCCGTGTGCATGGAACTGCTGACCCGCCAGCCCACGATGCGCCTGGCGTACACGTCGATCACGAAGGCCACGTACAGCCAGCCCTGCCAGGTTGAAACGTAGGTGAAGTCCGAAACCCAAAGCTGGTTGGGCCGATCGACCTTGAACACCCTGTTGACCCGGTCCAGCGGGCACGGTGCCTTCATGTCACTGAGGGTGGTGCGTACCACCTTGCCACGGCGTACGCCCTGCAGGCCCAGGCGCTTCATCAACCGCTCGACCGTGCAGCGGGCAATGGCGACTCCCTCGCGGTTGAGCTGCCTCCAGACCTTCTGGGCACCGTAGACCTGCATGTTGGCCCGCCAAACGCGCTCGATCTGCGGCGCCAGGACACCGTCACGCTGGGCGCGCGCGCAGCGCAGCTGGGGGTCGCGTTGACGGGCGGCATGGCGCCAATAGCCTGACGGGGCGATCTGCAGCACTTTGCAGATCGACTCGACCCCATAGGCCTGTCGATGCTGATCGACGAAGTCGTTCAGGACTTCAGACGGCGGTCGAGCTCCGCCTGGGCGAAAAACGCGCTGGCCAGCTTCAGGATCTCGTTGGCCTTGCGCAACTCCTTGTTCTCGCGTTCGAGTTCCTTCAAACGCTGCAGCTCGCTCGTCGTGACGCCAGCCCGAGCACCGGTGTCGATCTCATCGCGCTTGACCCATTCGTTGAGGGTTTGCGGCACGCAGCCGATCTTGGGGGCAATGGATTCGATGGCAGCCCACAGCGAGGGGTACTCGCCTCTGTGCTCCTGCACCATGCGAACGGCACGTTCGCGGACCTCGGGTGAAAACTTGTTCGACTTCTTGCTCATGGCTCAATCCTCTCAGAGAAAAGAGCCTCCTCAAAATCCGGGGCGGTTCA
>JAHBZN010000015.1 GCA_019635415.1 Ramlibacter sp. | reverse complement strand
GGTGACCACCCCGTTGATCGCCTCTTTCAGCGGCCAGAGGCCGGTCTCCACAGCCAACTTGGCCACCTCCGGCGTGGCTCCCGGATCGTACAACCAGCCCGTCGGACAGGCGGCAAGGGCCAGGAACATCTTCGGTCCGGTGAAGGCGGCGGCGCGCGCGAACTTCTCCTCCAAATCCAGCGGATACCGTGGGGCGACCGTCGCGATGTAGGGCGGACGATGCGCCCGCCAGATCTCAAAGATGTCTTTCTTCTCCTGCGTCGTCGCGGCGGGATGCTGCAGACTGCAGGGCGATGTCGCCGTACTCGCGGCAAAGGGGGTGGCGGAGGAGAGCTGCATGCCGGTGTTGCCGTACGCTTCGTTGTCGTAACAGAGGTAATAAAAATCAAGCTTGCGATTCAGAGCGCCGGACGTCGACGAGAGGGCCATATCGTACGTGGAGCCATCACCTCCCAACACGATGACCTTCACATCTTCATCCTTCGGCACTCTCCCCTTGGCGATCAGCACATCCAAGGCATCGCGAATCCCCTGCGCGCCGGCCGGCGCCGAGCCCATAGTGGTATACAACCAGGATCCCTTGAACGAGCTGTAGGGGTAGGCCGCCAACATGGTAAAGCAGCCGGCGGCATTCACGTAGACGACATGATCGCCCAGCACCTTCGCGGCGAGTCGCAACGCTTCGAGGCCTCCACATCCGGCGCACAAGGCCGTGCCGGGAAGGACGTGCTCTTCGCGGGGAATCTGTTTGATCTTCTTGAAGGTCTCACGCTGCCACATCGTGTCTCTCGTCTCTCGTGAAGCGTCTCTCGCGGTTCACGTTCTGCGTTTCACGTCTCAGTTTGTACGCTCCACGCTTCCCGCCGCGACCATCTGCAATTGCGTCATCTCCCGATGTTCCTCAGCACTGTAGAGTAACACCGGTCCGCAGCCTTTTCCCGTGAGTCCTGCCTGCGCCGTCTGCTCAAACAGGGCCTGAAACGCGCCGGCCGAAAGATTCTGGCCTCCCAACCCGCCGATGAACGAGCACAGGGCCCGCGGCCTGGCGGTCTCGTGGTACACACAGGCGGCGATTTCTTGATAGAGAATCCCGCCCTGCCCCGGCGCCAGGTTCTGATCCAGCACGGCCACGGCCCGTCGCCCACGTAGGGCCTCTCGAATGGCATCAGCCGGCCAGGGGCGGATCATGCGCAACCGAAGCAGCCCTACCCGCTTCCCCTGCGCTCTGGCAACATCGACCGCCGCCTTCCCTGTGCTTGCCCCCGCATTGGTCATCACGAGCACATCTTCCGCATCATCCAACCGGTACCCTTCGACCAGGTCATACCGGCGGCCGAACAAGGCGTGGAACGATTCCGCTGCCTCTCGATGTACGTCGAGCGCATTCTGGGCAGCCAGGTGCACCTGATGACGGAAGTACGCATACGTGGTGCCGCCGATCACGGCCACACCCAACGCATGCGGCGACGAGGCCGTGAACCCGAGATGAGACGGACGGAAGGGCGGCAAAAACCGTCGTACGGTGTCCGGATCGGGCACCGTGACCGGCTCACGGGTGAACGACAGGGTAAACCCGTCCAGATTCACGATCACCGGCAACATCACACGCTCATCTTCCGCAATCCGATAGGCCATCAGAATCGAATCCAACACCTCCTGGCAGGTCTCGGCATGGATCTGCAGAAACCCGGCATCGCGCGCGGCCAACACGTCGTTGTGATCGGACTCCAACGTAATCGGT
>JAHBZN010000014.1 GCA_019635415.1 Ramlibacter sp. | reverse complement strand
AGGCCATCCCCCGTTCGTGGGCGGCCTGCTCGCCCGCCTCGCGGAGGTCGTCCAGCAACCGCACCAGGTCCTTACGATGTGTGGCCGGCACATCTTCCAAGTCGACGATCCGGACATCATTGCGGGTCGTGTCGTGCTGCGCGGCCACAAAATGCGTATCGCCGGGAATCTTGATGCCGCGAGACTCCAACACCTTGCGCACGGCCTGATTATTCGCCATCGCCGCAAAGGCCCGCGCATTGGGGAGACCGCTGTTGCCTCCGCAAGCGCCGCAGTCCAGTGCGGATTCGTAGGGATTGTTGTCCGACGTGCTGCCATGGGAGCACATCACGACTAAGCGTGCGAACCCCGACGTGAAGCCCATGAGTCGAAGTGCCGCCTCCACGCCGTAGGCCTGCTCGGATACGGAGAATCCATGCTGGGTGATGCGCTGAAGCCGGGAGGAGAGGCCTCGGGCCGTCAGCGTGTATTCACGACGGAACCGTTCGTACAGGGCCTCGACCTGGGCAACGGTCATTCCCAGACTGGCGGCGACATCTTGATTCCCCTGATCATCATGATGCTCCATGACGCCGAGCCTGATGTTATCGATCAACGAGGGGGTGATCGCGGAACCGAGTTCGGGGAACGCCTGCCGCAGCGCAGCACGAATGGCCGCGCGCTGTTCCACCGCCACCATTTCCTGCGCCTCTTCGCGGCTTAATTTGTCGATCGTCAGGGTGGTCGCCAACGGCGGCAGCCACAAGCCCTTCACCCAGGTCGTGAGGCGGTGATACCAGAGCGGGAAGAGGGTCTTCCCAAAAAACGGCACGCTGAAAAACCACCCCAGGGCTTCCACCATGACATAGGGGGTGATGACGTTTTCCTTGAGATCGTGCAACAGATGGTGGCCGGCATGACTCAGTTTGGCGAACAACCGATGCCGGCTCGCCGCCGTCCCATGGTAGCTTCGAGGAATCTCACGGATATGATTCTTCGGCTTCAACAGCACGGGGGCATGCGTCACGGGAAGTTCTTCTCCGAATGCCTGGTACTTCACGGGAATGCCGAAAAAACCGGCCACGCCCAGGGTCTCGTACCCGCCGAGCTGTTCGAGGTGCCGACGGAACACTTCGGATCGTACGTCGATACAGAACACCATTTGTGCGAGCGGTCGCGCAGGAGCACCGGCCGTAGCGCGGCCGTCACTGTCCCGTAGTTGCCTCGCCACTCCGCTCAGCTGTCCGACCACCGCCACACGTTGTCGTGTTTCAAACGCCTCCAGCCAGCGTTGGCTCTGCTGCCCGGCAGGAAAGCCGTCCAACCAGTTCAGAACGGTGAGCACATCCGACGGCGAGGTCTGGGTGACCAGCTCGGGATCGACACCCACGGCGGCGGCAAGGGCCGACACTCGTCGAGCGTCCCGCCTGAAGATCTCGGCGCGGCGCGCCCCGGCAGTCCGGTCATAGACTTGCCGCCCGAACTCATTCCACTCCTCCTGAGTGGCCCTGTGGTGTTGTCTCTGCCACCCGTGCACCTCGGCGGCCACCGCTCCCGCCAGGCCTCCGTCCACCACCTTCCGCCTCAGCCAATGGCCGTAAGGAGCCTGCTCGATGTGGCCACGGACGGCCTCAACCTGCCCCGGGATACCCAGCCGCTGCCGGCACTGCAGGTCGACGAATTCCCGTTCATAGAACAATCGTACGGCCAGATACTTCACGAGGTCGATGGGATACCGTGCCTGCCAGGGGTAATGCGGCTCTTCCGATCGCCATTTGATATACCCCGTCCACCCTGGCAAGGCTGCCAGGTGCAGGGCGAAATACGACTCCCAGGCTGGCTTGGGAATGCCCATCGCCGTCAGACTATGAAGCACCCCCTCCTCAGGTCGATCGTCCATGGCGTCGATTTTTTGTGCGGCTTCCCCCACACCCAACAACCGCAG
>JAHBZN010000013.1 GCA_019635415.1 Ramlibacter sp. | reverse complement strand
AGGCCATCTTCCAGGCCATCGTCATAATGGAGGGCGTTCTTACGTGTCGGAGTTGAGAGATAGGCCATGCACCACCCTGTAAGGACTACAGGCAGGGCTTGACCTAGAGAGGCACAAGAGAGAGAATGCAGGAACGCTTCCCCAAGCGTGTTTCCTTGGTTCTCTCTCTTGGCTCTTGTAGGGGTCGCACCCTGCAAGAGCCAGTTTTATTTAGACCGCTTCCCCTTCATCGCTTCCCCTAGATGCGACAAAGCCGCCCCAGTTAGGACGGCCATCGCTTTGATTGCCTCTTCTTCTTTGCCCCCCTTCCGAGCCTCAATCGCCGCTGTCATGGCCTCAATTATGGGCTTATTCTCTTCGAGGAATGCCGCAACGACCGTTGAGGCATGAGTACCAGAGGCTTGACCCCAGGCTTGGACTACCCTATGCAGATCATGAGACAGGAGGATGCTGAATCGCTTTTTCTTGCTTGGCATGTGTTCCCTTTTACTCTCACCCACTTCCCCTGTCAACTGCCCTTGAAACCGCCTCACCACCCGCACCTTCACCGGCCAACCTTCCAGACTGTAGTGTGTTCGCCCTGTGGAGCCTCACGCCTAGATGTTTCCCTTCTCTCCCCACCTTCACCCCCTGCCTAGGCATTCCGCCAAAACCAGGGCTTCACCACAAAGAGTTTCCCTGCAACCCGAGGGTTTGTAGGGGTTGGCAGGGATGATGTTTTCTACCGGAGCCGATGATACCCCTGTGCTTTCATTCTGGCGTCATAGGCATCCCCAGCCGTAACCGTCTCAGCTCTGACCGTGACCCGATCACAGACAGGACAGGTGAACACCTTGACCCCAGGCATCGACGAAAAGACCATCCGCACATCACACCGGCCACAACGAGCATTAAGCTTGAATCTCACGACATCACCCCCCCCTTGTTGAAAATTAATAACTTCCAAACCTTGCACCTATTCTTGTCTGACACGATGAGCACCAATACCCCCGAGACAACCGCAACCGACAGACAGGCACCCTACAGACCTCACAAAGAGGCCTTCCCCTTTTGCAATCCTTCACCTTCACACCTCACCTAGTAAGGGATAGAAAACAGTTTCGACAGAAAACCCGGAATCATCGCCTGTTATTAATTCCCCATAGACCACGACCCGAGCACAGACAAAGCACCGCGCCGCATCACCACGACTAGACCGCTCGACCACTAGCGACCGGCCACAGACCTTACACGCACACCGTTGACGCCCCTCAATACTCCGAACCACCCACCCAGGCCCTTTATTCCGAGCCATCATCCACCTCCGTTTCTCTTAAAATCTCATCACGCCACTTCCTACCAACTGGCTTTGATGGAGACCCATGGAACACGGCACCCCGCTTTCTACTTAGATTCGTTTCCGCCCCCTCTTCATCAAGGATCATGGACCGCAGACCAAACTCCGAGAGCCATTCCTTACAACCACACTCACACTGCAACGGCTTCTTTTCCGGCCTCTTCACCCCGTAGAGCTTGCCAAATGGAATCACAGTCCTTACCCCCCTATAGGCTGAATCAAACTTGAATTTCCTTTCCCTCACCGCGTTCCATGACCCGACATACTGCTTTGAATGCCCTAGCTTTAATTGCTTCTTGGATAGACCATCCACCCTATAAATATCTGGCGACTTCTTCAGATACCCAAGACAGTACTTCAGAATATTCTCAGGCTTATCCCACTCTTGAACATCGACAAAACACGGAACGCCTAGCTCTTCACTAATTTCCTTTGCGAACTCCTTCTTATCGACAAACCAGGCATCTATGAGACCATGCAGATGAGGGTGCCACCCGTTCCCGATATTCGTACACTCCGCAAACAGCACACCCCCATGAATCACCTCCTTCCATCGAGCACGACGCAGAAGCTTTTTCACCGCACAGTGAAACCACCTCACATAGCGTTGAGTTAGGTTGACGACGTTTTTTGGTGAAATCGTTATGAACTTAGGATGGCTTACCGATTGGAGAACCGTCTTATATTGGACACAGAGCCTAGCGAAGTCTCTTTCCCTACAGACAGGGCATGTCCTGCCCTTGCACCGCTTAGGAAGCACCCTCTTATGACCAGAATTTCGACAATAAAGAGTCGTCGTTCTCCCTTCCTCATAGTGCTGATCCGATGATTCCCCTAGGCTGATAAGAATATCCCGTTCACTTGTCGGAGTCTTATCAAGTCTTAAAGAGGGAGGGCCGGAGCGCCTGTCGGCGCAGCCGCCCCCCTCT
>JAHBZN010000012.1 GCA_019635415.1 Ramlibacter sp. | reverse complement strand
GGGAATCTGCGCCAGCCGGGCCGCCTGCTTCACCGCGCGCTGCACCGCCGTCTCATGGGCGTGATGGCGGCGCTCCACTCCCGAGCGCGGATCCTTGGAGGTGCGCTTGCCGGGAAACACCCACATCCAGGCCCACTCCCGACCCGCCTCAGGATACTTGCGATCCAACGCCTGGGGCATCCAAACCCCGGGCAGGCCGGCCGCGCGGTCGGACTCCCAGAGGAGGCGCACGCGCTGAAGATGGACCTGGAGCGGCTCCCGGAGCGCCACCGGCAGCATCACGATCCGGTCCTTGTCGCCCTTGCCCTCGCGCACGGTGATCTGGCCGCGCTCGAAATCCACGTCCTTCACCCGCAGGCGCAGCCCCTCCATCAGGCGCAGGCCGGTGCCGTAGAGCAGACGGGTGATCAGGCCGAGGGTGCCCTCCATGGCTTGGAGCAGCCTCTGGACCTCCTCGCGGCTGAGGACCACCGGGAGGCGCGACGGGCGCCGGGCGCGGACGACCTCCTTGAGTTCCCCCAGCGGATGCTCCAGCACGCTGGCGTAGAGGAACAACAGGGCGCTCAAGGCCTGGTTCTGCGTGCTGGCGGAGACGTTGCGGGCCACGGCCAGGTACTCCAGGTATTCCCGGACCTCGGGTTCGGCGAGGGATTCCGGGGCGACGTCCCCGTGGAATCGGAGAAAGCGCCGGATCCAGTCGCGGTAGGCCTCCTCCGTGCGCAGGGAATAACGGCGCAGCCGCATGGCGGAGACGAACCGCTGCTGCCAGTCCCCTCCCGGGGTCGTCTCCGGATCCGGATCCGGGGCCGGGGTTGATGACGGGGTCGTGGCCCCCGGGACGGGGGTTGGGGAGATGCGGGGCTCCGGGGACGGGATCGGGGACGCTGTCGAGAGCCGGACACCGGCAGGAGCCTCCGGAGCGGCAGCGGACTCCGGCTTGAGCCGGAAGGCGGGGCGCAGGCGCCCGGCCTCATCGCGCTCGAAGCGCCAGTGATCCACGCCGCGGGCGAAGACGTCGAGGGCCTTGCGGATCTGATCCTGTTGCCACTCACTGGGGGGCGGCTGGTGGACGGCCAGGTCGGCGAGGAACTGGCTGGCGAGGACGTCCACGGGCCCCTCGACCTGGTGGGTCCGGATGAATTTGAGGAAACGCAGGACATGAACGCTCCACCAGTGGAGTTTTTCGCGGTTCAGTGGGACGCGCTGGCGGCTCCAGAGGCGCTGGAGCCAGGGCGGGTCGTCGCGAACGGCTCCAGCGGTGCAGCGTCCGCGTGGTGCTGGGGATTCGCGGGGACTGCGGTTCGTGGGATGGTCCACGTGGCCAACCATTCCGCAGCCTATGCAAACATTCAATTCCAGATTGACAGTCCTTCAAATCTAGGCTGCGATTGGGAAGTCTAAACAACGTTCGACAAGGCCATGATCGAGTCCCTCTCCATTCCTACGCCTGGGGTGATCACAGCTACGGTCTCTGGCAGGTGGACTCGAAGATCAGCGTGGGATTGGGTTGGTACGATCATCGCGCCGGAGCCGATTGTTGGGATGGCGTTTCTGCAAGTCGGGGATCATGTCGAGTGGGTCCGGTCAGAGAAGACCGTGCATCCGGAGATGGAGATTCGGCTGTTGTTGGGCCGCTACGACGCCGCGGGACTTGATATTCAGCCGAGCTTCGGCATCGGAGAGAACTCGGTCCGGTGGGGCACGATGCTTACTGACGTGAATCACTTGCCGAGTGTCCCTGAGACGCGCTCAATTCGGGTTGGACGGGCTTTCGCGTTTTGCGCCCCATTCGGAATGCCCCCGGTGGCGCTTTATGGTTTGGTGCTTTTGAGACGGCAGGTCGTTGGCGCACGCGTGGGGATTTGGCACCTGAAAGCGGAGCATAGCTCGCTATTGGTAGATCCCTGGAGGCGGGTATTCACGCATGCCAGGTCGGGATCCATTGAGATCCAGAATGGGATTGTCGAACCAGACGGTCCAGCGAACGGGAGCCAGCCGATTCGCTCGGGAACCAATCGAACGTCATCGGCTGCTGGCTCCCGTCGCTGACCTTTGCGTTAGGCCGCTCGACCACGCCTCGGAATGACGAACCCGACAGACCAGACTCCGTTACGAGCGACCCACGGCGGGCGACGCTTCCGTATCGAGTTTGGAGGCGAGGGCATTGGCTACTATCTCTACGTTTATGAGGGCGAGCGATGCACACACGATTACTTGCAGGACACACTCGAGATTACGCGGAGGTTCGCGCTTGAGGAGTTCGGAGTTCCGCCAGAGAGTTGGACCGATGACGACGAGACGGCCTAACCCCGAAGCGGAATAGGTCGGGCGGCCGGAGTGTGAGGTTGGAATGGGCGTGGGCCGCCCGACTTATTTCGCGGTTGGACGGAGTCGCGGAGGAGGCCCGGGCCGTATAGGAAAACTACCTGGATTCGGTGGACCGAAGGCGCCCGGAGCAGGCATAACTGAAGGGCCACCGTGTGGCCAGCGCGTGGTCTGAGCAGGCTCGGATATAAAACCGGGTGTTCCTTCGGTGCCGGACGTGGAGCGGAGGGCCTGATTGGGTAGTCCAGGCATGGAGGGTGCGCGGCACCGGATGGCGCTGAGCGGAACGGTGATCCGTGGCGTGGGTGCGCATGGGTCAGGAACTGTCGCAGATTGGGGGCGGTTCCCCGGTCCGGAGACGGACGAGGCGTGCGCCGGATCGGAGCGGGAGGAAGCGGCCGGCGGCATCCAGACGACCAATGCAGGTCAGGGTGTCACTCTGACAGCGCGGGCAGGTGGCCGCCTCGGCCTTGGGCGA
>JAHBZN010000011.1 GCA_019635415.1 Ramlibacter sp. | reverse complement strand
GGGAGTCATCCCTCCGCGGATCCGGTCACTCCCGACGACCTCGCAGCGACCCTCTATTATCTCATGGGAATTGACCCGCGGAGCGAGGTGACCGACGCCCAGGGCCGCCCGATCATGATCTCGAGCGGCAGTCCCATCCTGGAGTTGATTGCCTGATCTGAAGCGCGGCGGCCGTCATGGACTGGACACGCATTCGTCACTGGGCGACCCGGATTCGCGTCATCGTCAGCGCCTGGCCGCCGGCGGGGGCGCTCTTCCTGTTGCTGTCCTTTGTGGTCACGGCCCTCTGGCTGTATGAGGGTCTTTTTGTCGGACCGGACGAGGGCCACGGATGGCTCGAGCCGCTGGCGGCCATCCTCGCCGGGCTGGGGGCCTTTATCCTGGCAGCAATCCTGATCATCCGGCGTGTGGACGGTGCCCGGAATGAGGCCAGCGGCTATCACCTCGCTCGTGGGCTTGCGACCGGATATTACTTTAATTTCCTGCGGCCTTTGATTGATGCCGTGCGGGATCCGAAACACCCGGTGCATGCCACCGTTTCCAGCCACGGAAACCACCGGCTGTCCGGCATTGTCGTCGGGATTCCCCAGGAGATTTCCGAGTTCGACCCGGCGCGGCATGGAGCGCTGTTTGACGCCCTGTCCCGCGGTTCCGGGGCAGGGTTTGACCTCAAGCCGGTCGAGGTTTTGGCGGCGGGACGGCCGCGTCCGATCCACGCCAGGCTTGCCGTGAGCCGCTCGGGCACCACCGCCCTGATCGTGGACATCCCGACCACTCTGGCTGTGATCGCCGATTTCGCCGAATTTCTCTCCCGTCAGGGAGAGGACGGCGGGGCGGGTGATGAGTTCGTCACGGCCGCTCGCAAGACGATGATGGCATCGGCGGAGACCGGCCGCTTCCAGGACGTCCTGGAGGAGTTTATGGATGTCGTCCATCGCGTCGGCTCCATGGAACCCCGCCCCCGGTCACCGGCACCCCTCGTCCACATCGTGCCATTGCGGCGCCTGCGGCGGCGTCTCGACGAACTCGCGGACTCCTGACCGGGTTCAGGGGTCGGTGGCGGTGCCGGTGCGGGATTCCTTCAGTTTCGAGACGGCAGTTGAATTCCCGCCTTGGGAGACAAGTGGTTGGAGGCAAATGGAGCCTGTCGGGTCTCAGGATGGAAAGTGCTCGGATGCGACCCCATGGCGTGTACGACGCTCGGCATTCACTCAGCGTCTCTCGCAGCTCCTGTTTGTAATCGCGGGTCGGCTCACCGTAGCCCTCGCGGCGTTTCCGGAGGGCGGGTGCGATGATCTCCGTGCGCGGGTCAAACTCGCGACCGTAAATCAGCGGCCAGAGCCGGCGGCAGTTGTTCTCCAGGTCATGGCCTTTCTCTTCGTCGAAGCTCGGACGGAACAGATCCACCGCCATTTGCAGCTCGTGGATCAGTTCGGTCTCGGTCGGGTGCCCCGTCCTGCGCAACACGACCCGAAATGCCTCGACGTCCTTCGCGTCAAGCCGGTCCCGAGGCAGGATGCCAACCAGCCGCTTGAGCGCCACACCCGCCGGAGTGGACCAATCAACCGTGTCCCTCCAGGAGTCCGTAACCATTTCTCCTTCGGGTGCGGATTGACCACCACGCCTGGTTGATCAGCCGGTTGGTCACGCCGGGGTCCAACGCGAGCCGACGGGCGAGCCGGCGATCACGCGGGCTCCACGGCTGGCCGGCCTCGCGGGGGGACCAAGTGCCAGGTCCTCTGTCACGAAATCTGGCGATGGCCTAGGGGGCGGGGCGCGGGTGGGATGGCGCCATGCGACTGCCCCGCTGGAAGGCCCCACCCGATCACCCGGCCGGCTACTACCACTGCATCTCCCGGGTCGTGGATCGCAATTTCGTCCTTCTGGAACGTGAGCGGGAGAAGTTCCGCCAGTTCCTCACCGAGTACGCCGCCTTCTGCGGCGTCCAGGTCCTCACCTGGTGCATCCTTTCGAACCACTTCCATCTCCTGATCGCGGTGCCTCGTAAACCCGATCAACCGCCGCCCCTCGACGCGTTGATCGCCCGCCTGGAGCATCTCTCCAGCGCGCTGCTGAGCGCGAAGGCTGCCCGCCAACTGGTGGAGCGATGGCGGGCCAGCGGCGACACCCAGTCCCCGGAGCAACTCCGTCAGCGTCTCTGGGCCCAGATGTCCGACCTGAGCCCGTTCATGAAGCTGCTCAAGCAGCGCTTCTCCCAGTGGTTCAACAAGGTCCATGAACGCCGGGGGACCCTCTGGGAGGAGCGCTTCCGCAGCGTGCTCATCGAAGGGCCCGGCCCGGCCCTGGCCACCGTGGCCGCCTACATTGACCTGAACCCGGTGCGGGCGGGATTGGTCGAGGACCCGAAGGATTACCGCTGGTGCGGTTATGCCGAGGCGGTTGCGGGTCGCACCGGAGCCCGCGAGGGGTTGGCCACAGCCCTTCACTCCACCCCGGAGGCTGTCCTCGCCGAGTACCGCCAGTGGCTGTTCACGCAGGGCGAAGAGCGGGAGGGCACCGACGCAGAAGGGCAACCCCTGCGCCGCGGGTTTGAGCGGGAGACGGTCCTGAAGGTCCTGGCGGCCCACGGACGGGTTTCCGCCCCGGAAATCCTCCGGCTTCGCCTGCGCTACTTGACCGATGGCGCCATTCTGGGGAGCCGGGAATTCGTCAACGATCTCTTTGAACGGCATCGGGACCGCTTTGGACCGCGTCGCATCAGCGGGGCGCGTCCGGTCCGGGGCGTGGACGGGATCTCGTTGAGCACCCTGCGCGCCCTCCGGGTCCGGGTCTTCGCCTGAAACGGCCCCAATCCCTGTTCC
>JAHBZN010000010.1 GCA_019635415.1 Ramlibacter sp. | reverse complement strand
AAAAACCACCGTCGTCGCCGGCGAGGAATCCCCCGCGTCCCTCAAGGTGGGCGAAGCCATCAACCGCGCCACGCGCGAAACCACCAGCGGCGTGGGCGACGGGAGCATCACCGTCAAGCGCCCAGGCGCACGGGCGAAGTAAGCCGCGGCGCCCGGCCTGCCATCCCATGCGCGCGGGAGAAAAGTCAGCCCCTGCAGGACGGCGAAGAAAATTGCCGCCGCACAAACAGCGCGGCGCCGCCCTCCTGATTTTTTTCCTTCTGCTGGTGATGGCCGGGCTCGGATACCTCGTCAGCGGCCTGTCCCCGGAAAGTGTCGAAGTCCGCCGCGCGCAACAAAACCAGGAGGCGTTGCTGCAGGCCAGGGAAGCGTTGATCGGCTATGCCCTGCAATACCGCGAGCAGCAACTCGCGCAGGGCCAGCCCGACCGGGTCTATGGCTATCTGCCGCTGCCCGATCTTGGACATAACCCATCCAACTGGACGGACCGCAACAACAATCCCGGATGCAAGGCGGAGGGCTGCGATGCCGCCAACTTCGCCGGCAACGCGCTCAACACGACGGTGATCGGCCGCCTGCCCTGGCGCACGCTGGGGCTCGAGCCCCTGCGTGACGGCCACGGCGAATGCCTCTGGTACGCCGTCTCGGGCAGCCACCAGCGCCAGCAACTGGTTTCGCCCATGAACTGGGACAGCCTCAGCCACCTCGACATCGTCGTCGCCGACGGCACCGCTGCCCTGACCAGCGTGCTCGCCTCGGCGCACGATCGGCCGGTGGCCGTGATATTTTCGGCCGGGCCACCACTGCCCGGACAGGATCGCAGCACGGATGCGACCTATGAGGTGACTCGGTGCGGGGGCAACTACAACGTCGCCAACTATCTCGATCCCGCCACGGCCACGGCCCTGGGCGGCGTCACCAACTACCTGGCGGGAACGAACAAGGCCAGCGGACTGACCGACGCGGTTACGCCCAAGGCCCTCTCCCCCCAGGGCAAGGTCTTCGACACCGGCAGCGCCTTCCTGCCCAATGCCTGCCAAGGGAGCAATTGCAACCTCGTCGCCAACGACATCGGCCTGTCTCTGACGGGCGATGCGCTATTCGGCGCCATCCGCAAATCCGCCTATTTCCGCACCGACATCAACGCAATGCTCGACCGCATGACGTTCTGCCTGCGCGATCAGGCTGCTGCAAGCAGCTTCACGCCGGCCGCGATCGGCGGCTTCACCCCGCCCGTCGACAAGAGCGCCGGACGCATTCCGGACGATGCCTGCTACGACGCCACCCAGAACCCGCTCGGCTACTACGATCATTACAAGGAGCTGGTCTTCGTCGCCAAGCCGAACTCGGGAAACTTCACGGTCAACAGCGACACCAACTGCGCCGGCGTCCTGCTCTTCGCCAACCAGCGCGGCAGCGCGCAACAGCGCGCCACGGCTGCGCAGAAAAACACGCCGTCCAACTACCTCGAAGGCGGCAACCTGGCGAATTTCACCGGCGTCGGCACCACCTTCGGCAGCGTCGGCGGCCCCACGCTGTTCGACCGCATCCCGCCCCAATCATTGGAGCAGGACATTGCGCGCTGCATCGCGGCCGGCGCCACCTTCACCCCCGTCGAATCGCCCACGCTTACGGCCGAAGGCTTCGGCCAGCTCGTCGCCTATGATCCATCCACCCGTCTCCTGACCCTGGGCCGGGCTAACGTCACGACGGGAGATGGTGCCAGCGCCAACGCCCTTTTCGGTTGCGCCTGGTTCGCGGAAGGGAGGGCCCTCGGCAACGGATTGCGCACCTACTTCCGCTTCCAGTTCAAGAATGTCGGCGGTACCGTTGGCGCCAATGGATTCGTCTTCACGCTGGCCGACGCCCTGAAGAACAACCTCCTCGTCTGCGGCGCCGCCGGCAGCCATCTGGGCTATTCCGGCGACAACGGCAGCACGCCCAAGATCGCCTTTCCCAAGGTGGGCATCGAATTCGACCAGAGCCGCAATACCGGTTTCAGCGAGAGCGTTGATCCGACCTCGTCGGGGCGCAACGATCCATGTTTAGTATCATCATGCGGCGCAGTACCGGCCTACCCTGCTCCTAGCCACGCCGCCATCGTGTATTGGGGGCATGAAGCCGCCAACGTGACCGATGGCGTCACCCTGCCCGATTTCGACGACAACGTGCATGGATTTCCGACTGCACCGAGTCTGGCCGGGCCGCGCAAACCGCCCAGAAGCCACGCCGATCACACCACCGAAACCGGCATCAAATTCGTCAACCTGCGCGGCCAACCCGCCGCTACCGATGACAGTCGGCTGTACCACGTCCGCGTCGAAGTCACGCCGACCCGCAGCGTAAACCCCGCCGCCGCCGAGCTTAGCAACACCAGCCTGCGCACCGAGGTCTGGATGGAGTGGGATCCCAGCCTGACGGGCCAGATCGCCGCCATCCAGAACACCACGCGTCCGATGAGCCTGCTCTACCCCGCCTATGCGGCCACACCCACCCTGAGCGACACGGCAATCCTTTATGATGTGCAGGAAGCCGCCTGTGTGAGCGGCGTCTGCCCGTCGGGCCAGGCCTGCGGCACGGACAACATGTGCTACCGCCCGGCGCTGCAGAAGCTCCAGCTCGGCTTCACCGGCTCGCAGCGCACCCAGGATCAACTAGTGGAAATCCAGGACTTCTTCACGACATGGCTGCCTTGAAACTTATCGCCGTGCCGCAGAGGCTGACTTTTGCCCGCGGCTTCACCCTCACCGAGATGGCAGTGGTGCTGGTGATCGTGGCGCTGCTCATCACCGGCCTGGTGATTCCGTTCTCCGCACAGCAGGAGATCCGCTCGCGCCAGGAAACCGAAAGGGCGCTTGCCGACATCCGCGAGGCGCTCATGGGCTATGCGGCGAGCCATGCCGCAAGCGACCTGAAACCCTATCTCCCCTGCCCGGACACGGATGACGACGGCCTCGAAAACCGTTCTGCCACGCCCGGCCCCTGCACCAGCCAGGAAGGGCGCATTCCCTGGGTGGATCTCGGCCTCGGCCGCCGCGATGCCTGGAACAATCGCTTCCGCTACCGCGTGACAGCAGCCTTTTCGAACAGTGCCGTCGGCTTCACGCTGGCCAGCGCGGGCACGCTGACCGTCTGCGCGGACAGCGCCTGCGCAGCAACCATCGCCAGCAATGTGCCTGCAGTGGTTCTGTCACACGGCGCCAACGGGGCCGGCGCCTTCAACATGAGCGGCGGCACCAACCCAGCGCCCGCAGGCGCTGACGAGTTGGAGAACACCGACAACGACGACACCCTGGTGGGCAGGACACCCGATGCCGGATTCGACGACGTCGTCACATGGGTGCCTCACGCCGTCCTCGTGAATCGCATGGTTACCACCGGAAAACTGCCCTGATCTGCGCGCTTCCCGTCCGTTTATGCCGCCATTCTTGCAAGCGCGGCCTAATCCTGCGAAACTCCAAGCAAAGAACGGGGATGTTCCTCGCAAAACCCATTCGGAGACCCGCATGACGGGTGGCTCACCCAGCCTACTCGAGCGCCTGCGCACCGCCGGCATAGACCCCAGCGACAGCGAAGAGTTGCGCCTGAACAAGTCGCTGCTGATGTTCGCCACGGGTCTGGCCAGCGTCGCC
>JAHBZN010000001.1 GCA_019635415.1 Ramlibacter sp. | reverse complement strand
CGCACCCGGACACGGGGCAGCCGCTGGGCGTCGGGGCGGGCGACCCCAGGGCCGCGTACAACGCCTTTGTTCACCAGCAGACCAGGTGGGTCCTTGCCAATTACCGCGACGCCCCGGGGATCATCGACTGCAACGGCAACGGCATCGACGACGCGATCGACCTGGCGACGGGGAGCAGTTCCGACGCCAACGGCGACTGCAGGCCCGACGAGTGCGATGAACGCCGCTACGCCGACGCGCAGACGCCCGGACCCGGGGAGGGCCGCGCATGGGCAAACGCCGGGGCGGACCTCCGGGAACTGCTCGATCTCGCCTACTTGAAGTGCTCCAACATCAAGGAAATATGGGTTGCCGACGGGATCTATACCCCGGCAAGGTGGCCGGGCGACCGCTTCGGTAGTTTTCGACTGACCTCGGGGCTGGCGATGCACGGGGGGTTTCAGGGCAAGAGCCGTATCGGCGGGGGCGAGACATCCCTTGCCCAGCGGATCGCCGGTTCGCACGCCTCGATCCTGTCGGGCGAGATCGACGGGCCAGGGCGCGACGACAACTCGTATTCCGTGGTGACCGCCTACGCCGCCGACGAGCACTCCCTGGTTGACCGCTTCACGATCCAGCACGGTTACTCCGACTGGTACGGCGCGGGGGTCTACCTTGAAGGATCGTCCACGCGATTCACGGATTGCCTCTTCCAGGAGAACCGCGCCGGCTCGGGCGGCGCGCTGGCCGCGTGGTGGGGCGGCTCCCCGAGCCTGCATCGCTGCGCCCTGATGGACAACACCGCCGTCGGGGGTGGGGGGGGAGGACTTTCGTTCAACGCCGGGGTTCATCTCACCGTCGAGCAAAGCGAGTTCCGCGGCAACCATGCCTGGTGGGGGGGTGCCCTTGCCGCCGGGGATTCGTCCGCCGAAATCCGCGCCAGCGTGTTTTCCGGCAACGCCGCCGATGTGTACAACGGCGGCGCCATCGACCTCTACAACACCCAGGCCGTGATCGCCGGTTGCCTGATCACCAAGAACCACGCCGTCGGTGACGCCGGCGGCATCTGGTCCGCCTCGGGCACCACCGCCTCCATCATCAACTGCACCCTCGCCGACAACACCACCGACGAATACACCGGCGGCCTGGTCGTCTTCTTCGCCGCCGCCGACGTCGTCAACTCGATCCTCTGGGGCCACAACGGCTCATACCAGGACGAGCAGAGCCGCAACCTGCTCTATTTCGCCGCGACGGGCGGCGTGAATTACTCCCGCGTCGCGGGATGGGCCGGAGACCTGGGCGGCCTGGCCAACAGCGGGGAAGACCCGTACTTCGCCGATCCCTCCGCCGGCGACTACTCGCTGTCGTACGGGTCATCCTGCATCGACGCGGGTGACTCCTCCGCCCTGCCCGCGGGCCTGGTGGTGGACGCCGCCGGGAACCCCAGGCGCGCCGACGACCACTCGATGCCCGACACCGGCCCGGGGGATCCACCCGTGGTCGACCTGGGCGCGCTCGAGCGGGTGCCGTGCAAGGCCGATTTCGACGGGTCGGGGTTTGTCGATCTCGACGATTACATCGCCTTTGTCTTTGCCTTCGAAGAAGGCGTGGACGAGGCCGACTTCGACGGCACGGGGTTTGTCGATACCGACGACTTCACGGCCTTCGTGCTCGCCTTCGAACAAGGGTGCTGACGCCGGGCCTGATCGGGCACCCCCTCCGGGAACACGGGCCTTTCCCGGGTTCGCCTGGCTCAGCACCCTTCCATGAACGCCCTCGCGAACGCGTCGAAATCGTCCGTGTCCACGAAGCCCGATCGGTCGTAATCGGCCGCCGGATCGCCCTCCTCGAACGCGGTCACGAAGCGGTCGTAGTCGTCGGTGTCGAGAAACCCGCTCCGGTCCACGTCCGCCGCGCAAAAATTCTCCGCCAGCCACATCACCGCCTCGTGCCACTCCCGCGCCGTCGGGAGAATGGCCTCCGGAGGGGGGTTGAACCCGGGCCCCCGCAGTTCGGGCGTCCACGACAGCACCGAGCGCGCCCCGTAGTACCAGTCCAAACTCCCACCGCTGATCGGGTACAGCGTCTGGTAGCACGGACCCGCCAGGTACGGCACGCCGCCCGAATCCAGGATCGCATCTCGCATCCCCACCGCCAGGCGTTGCAGCGCCCCGACCCCAGGCGTCGGCAACGCCGAGTACCCCCACGGGTACAGGATGTACTGGCCGTAACTGTGAACGTCAAGGTGCATGACCACGCCCGGGTTGGCCAACGTCCAGTCTCGCATCGCCGCGTTCTCAGGCTCGGAGAAAGCCGCCGTCCCGCGGTACGTCTCGCTCGACCCGTTGCCCGAGGACCCGTTGCTCAGCCCCCACGCGAATCCCCAGTTGCGGTTGTTGTCCACGCCGAACGTGCCCCCCGCGTTGGGGCGGCGGTTCTTGCGCCAGAAACGGTTGGTGGTCCACGTGAACGCGTACCCGTCGGGATTCACGACCGGGATGATGACGACCTCGTACCGGTCGAGGATGCCCGTCGTTCTCGCATCGGTCCCGTACAACGTCACCAGTTGCTCGGCCAGGTACGAGGTGGCCATCACCGTGATCCACTCCCGGGCGTGCTGGACGCTGTTGATCAGGACGATCGGCCGAAGCCCCACCCCCGGGGACAACGGCCCGCTCAGCCGCAGCGCGTAGATCTCCCGGTTCTCAAGCGAGTGCCCGACCGTCTCCAGCCGGGCGATTTCGGGCCGGGCCGCCGCCAGTTGCTCCAGAAACGCCCGCACCTGCTCGGCGGTCTTGTAGTCCTCGAACCATCCACGGCCCGCCACCCCTCCCGAGAGCCGCATGGCCTCCGCGTCGATCACCGCCTGGAGATCGGGAATGAGGATTTCGTGCGCCATCCCCGACGCCCGGATCGCTTCAAGCCCCGCCGCCCCCACCCGGTAGTCCAGCGTCCCCCACCCCATCCCATCCGCCGGGCCGGGAGAGTGCGACCAGCAGTCCGGAGAGACCTGGTTCACAAGGAACAGGTCTCGAGAGTCGCGGATGGTCACGCGTACGACCATTTCCCCGTCGTACCGAACCCGGTCGGGAGAATCGAGCGCGGCGAGCGGCTGCCCCGCGGCACACGTCCATGCCCCGATCACCGCCGCCCAGGCCCGGATCCGGGGGACCGCGGGCGTCCCGCGGCGCATGGACCTTGCCCCGGCGGAGGGGACCCATTCGGACGGACATAATCCCCCGTGGCTGGATTGACTCATCGCCGACCTCCATGCGTGGTTTCACCGAGCCTACCACGGCCGGCGCCTGGTCAACAGGAAAAACCACCCCGATCACGCGCCGGCACGCCCTGGCCCGCATCGCGACGCCCAGGCCGCCGCCGTGGCCGACGCCGCGGACCACCTACTATTTTGGGTCGGACGCCCGCGCGGCGAACCCCGCCGCCGGACGCCCGTGAAACGGCGAAAAACCATGCGAATGAGCGCGGTGTATTCGAGGTTCATCCCGTGGCTGCTGATGGTCTTCAGCACCACCGTCGTGTGCGGCGTGGCCGGCGCCGGAAGCGACCAGTCCGCCGCGCGCGCGTCCAGCGTTGTTCCCGCGGGCCGTCAGGCCAACAACGTCGCGGTCATCACCATCGAAGGGCCGATCAGCAAGGTGACGGCCAAGAGCGTCGAGCGGCGATTGAAACTGGCCGTCCGCTCCGGGGCCGACGCGGTCGTCTTCGACATCAACACCCCCGGCGGGGAACTGGGGGCCGCCCTGGACATCTGCAACACCATCAAGCGGTCACCGATTGTCAACACGGTTGCCTGGATCAACCCCGACGCCTATTCCGCCGGCGCGGTCATCGCCCTGGCATGCCGGGAGATCATCACCTCCGACCCCGCCACCATGGGCGACGCCCTGCCCATCGCCATCAGCCCGCTGGGCGTGGTGGCGCTGCCCGAGCATGAGAGGCAGAAGGCCACCGCCCCTCTGCTGGCCGAGGTCGTCGATTCCGCCCGCCGCCGGGGACACGACGAGTACCTCGTCCAGGGAATCGTCGCGCTGGGGGTTGAACTCTGGCAGATCGAAGATGTCGCCACCGGCGAACGCCTGTGCATCAACCGCCGGGAGTATGAGGAGATCTTCGGATCCGCCCCGCCAACCATGCGGCCGCACCTTGTCGGGCAGCGTGCGCGCGAGCGCAATGCAGGCGTCGGAGAACTCATGCGGCACGCCGTACTTGCGCACCGCGATTTCGATCTCCATGCCGGGGTCGTCGATCTCGCCGAGCACCTCCTTCACGCAGCCCACGGGCTGGCCGTACAGGCTGGGGGGTTCGGTGAGTTCCACCACCACCACCTGCCCGGCCTTGGCCGTGCCCGTGGCGCCCTTGGGCACCAGCACGTCCTGGCCGTAGCGCTTGTCTTCAGGTGCCACCAGCCAGACGCCGCTTTCGTGCAGCAGCCGGCCGATGATGGGGTGAGGTGGGCGCTCAACGATCTCCACCACCCGCCCCTCGCCGCGGCCGCGCCGGTCGTGGCGCACGATGCGCGCCTTGACCCGGTCCTTGTGCAGCACCGCGCGCATCTCGTTCGGGGGGAGGTAGATGTCGGATTCGCCGTCATCGCGCACGACAAAACCGTGCCCGTCGCGGTGCCCCTGGATGACGCCTTCAATTTCTTCGAGAAGGCTGCTGGTGTGTCCGATATTTTTGATATAGAATCCTTGTTTTCCTGAAGGCCCAGGTGGCGGAATTGGTAGACGCACTAGTTTCAGGTACTAGCGAGTAACATCGTGGAGGTTCGAGTCCTCTCCTGGGCACCAAATATAAGTTAAAAGCCGCCTTGCACAGGCGGCTTTTGCTTTTGCGCCGCGCATGCACGCCGTCATTCAGACCGGCAGCGCCACCAGATCGTGGCCTTGCGTGCCCACGATCCGCGCCCGCGTGAATTCCCCCACCTTCAGCGTCTTGCTGATCTTCTCCGGCGGCAGCAGCTTCACCGTGCCATCGATCTCCGGCGCATCGGCATACGAACGGCCCACGCCGCCCTTGCGCCCCATCGCTGGCGCCGAATCCACCAGCACCTGCATGGTGGCCCCGACGCGCCGGCGCAGGCGTTCGGCCGACACTTCCTCGGCGACGGCCATGAATCGGGCGCGCCGCTCCTCGCGCACTTCCTGGGGCAGCATGCCGGGAATGTCGTTCGCCACGGCACCCTTGACCGGGCTGTAGGCAAAGCAGCCTGCGCGATCGATCTTCGCCTCGCGCATGAAGTCCAGCAGATGGGTGAACTCTTCCTCGGTCTCGCCAGGAAAGCCGGCAATGAAGGTGCTGCGGATCACCAGCTCCGGACAGGTCTCGCGCCAGCGCAGGATGCGGTCCAGGTTCTTCTCGCCGCTGGCGGGGCGCTTCATGCGCTTCAGCACGTCCGGATGGCTGTGCTGGAACGGCACATCCAGGTAGGGCAGGATCCGGCCCGTCGCCATCAGCGGGATCACTTCATCCACCGAGGGATAGGGATACACGTAGTGCAGACGCACCCACGCGCCAAAAGGCTCGGCCATCGCGCCCAGCGCCTGCACCAGCTCCAGCATGCGCGTCTTGACGGGCTTGCCATCCCAGAAGCCGGTGCGGTACTTGACGTCCACCCCATAGGCCGAGGTGTCCTGGCTGATGACCAGCAGTTCCTTCACGCCGCCTTCGAACAGCGCCAGGGCTTCCTTGAGCACGTCGCCGATCGGCCGGCTCACCAGATCGCCGCGCATCGAGGGGATGATGCAGAAGGTGCAGCGGTGGTTGCAGCCCTCGCTGATCTTCAGGTAGGCGTAGTGGCGCGGGGTGAGCTTGATGCCCGCCACGCCGAAGGAGCCCGCCTGTGGATCAGGCACCAAATCGACGAACGGGTCGTGCGGTTTGGGCAGGTTCGCATGGACAGCATCCATGACTTCCTGCGTCGCGTGCGGTCCGGTCACCGCCAGCACCGATGGGTGCATCTGCTTCACGAGGTTGCCGTCGCCCGGGTCTCCGCTCACCGTCTTGGCCCCCAGGCAGCCCGTGACGATCACCTTGCCATTGGCGGCCAGGGCCTCACCGATGGTGTCCAGGCTTTCCTTGACCGCGTCGTCGATGAATCCGCAGGTGTTGACGATGACGAGGTCGGCCCCTTCAAAGGTCTTGGAGGTCTGGTAGCCCTCGGCACTCAACTGGGTGAGGATCAACTCGGAATCGGTCAGCGCCTTGGGGCAGCCCAGGCTCACAAAGCCGACCTTGGGAATGGCATTCGGGGGGGACAAAACTTCGCTCATGGGCGTATTGTCCCAGCAAAGCCGTCCGGCGTTGCCCGCGCGCGCCGGCCCACCGGTGCCCGGCCGGTGCTAGCGCTTGAGGCCGAACGCGCCGAGCATCTGCTCGGTCTGCTTCTGCATCTGCTCCTGCATCTTCTCGAAGGCCGTCTTGGACTGCTCCACGTAGTTGCCCATGAGGCCCTGCATCATCGGATTCTGAAGGGCCATGAACTGCGACCACATCTCGGGCGTCACGCTGCGCGACTGCTCGGTCAGCTTGGCCTGGATCTCGGTGAACGCCTGCACATTCTTCTCGAGGTACGACCCCATGAAACCCTGCATCGCATGCCCATAGAAGCGGATGATGTTGGCCAGCACGGCCTCGGTGAACATGGGAGCCCCGCCCGCCTCTTCCTCAAGGATGATCTGCAGCAGGATGCTGCGCGTGAGGTCCTCGCCCGACTTGGCGTCGCGCACCACGAAAGCCTCGCTGTCCATGACCAGTTGCTTGACCTCGGCCAGCGTGATGTAGGTGGAGGTGTCGGTGTCGTAGAGCCGCCGGTTCGGGTACTTCTTGATCACGCGCTGCGCTGGCTTGGCAGCGCCGGCTTTCTTGCTTTGCACTTGGGGAACTCCTCGGACTTTCTCGACGCGACTCAGGCCATGCAGGCCATGGCTGGTGCGGTGCAACCCATTCTAGGGAGCAGGCCCCGTCACATCCCCAAGGTTTACCCTGAGGATGTGTCACAAGTGTTTTCGGGAAATTGGTAGGCGCGATTGGACTCGAACCAACGACCCCCACCATGTCAAGGTGGTGCTCTAACCAGCTGAGCTACGCGCCTAAGGATGTTCGAGAAGCGGAATTGTAGCAGAGCCCGAGACCGGTTCAGCGCCGCCGCGCGGACCGCACGCCGGGCACCTCGGACACGATGCCCAGCACCTTCGAAAGGCGGCCTGAATCCGCCACCTCGACAGTGAAGGTCATCCATGCGGTGCCCTTGACGGACTGCGTCTGCACCCCGGTCACGTTCATCTTTTCCTTGGTGAAGATCTCCGAGATGTCGCGCAGCAGGCCCTGACGGTCGGCGGCCTGCACCGACACGTCCACGGGATAGGTGGCTGGCGCGTCGGCCTTGGGCAGGCCCCATTCCACCTCGATGACGCGGCCTTCGCTGCGCGCGGCCATCTCTCGGAAGTTGCTGCAGTCCGCGCGGTGCACGCTCACGCCCTTGCCCCGTGTGACGAAGCCGCCAATCGGGTCGGGCGGCGCGGGCTTGCAGCAGCGCGCAAGCTGCGTCATCAGCGACTCCACGCCCACCACCAGCACGCCGCCGCGGGCGCCCTTGTCCGGCTGGCGCGGCTTGCGAAGCAGCAGCAGGTCGTCGGGCGTGGGCTGGGGCTCCGGGGGCCGCAGCAACATCTCGATGTTGCGCAGCGAGAACTCGTCCTTGCCCACGACCTCGAACAGGTCGTCGGCCGCCTTGAAACCCAGTTGCGAGGCGAGGTCATCGAGCTTGAAAGCCGTGCGGCCTTCGCGCTGCAGCAGCTTTTCCACCGCTTCACGGCCACGCGCCACGGTTTCGTGCCGCGCCTGCTCGTTGAACCAGGCGCGCACCTTGGCCCTGGCCCGGTGGCTGGCAAGAAAACCCAGCTCCGCGTTGAGCCAGTCGCGCGAGGGCCCGCCCTCCTTGGCGGCGGTGATCGACACCGTCTGGCCGTTCTGCAGCGGCGTGTTCAGCGGCACCATCACATCGTCCACACGCGCGCCGCGGCAGCGATGGCCCAGGCTGGTGTGCACGCTGTAGGCAAAGTCCACCGGCGTCGCGCCCTGCGGCAGCTCCACCACGGCAGCCTCGGGGGTGAGCACGTAGATGCGGTCGTCGAACAGGCCCTGGCTGGAACCGGCGAGGTCGCGCTCCCAGGCCAGCAGCTGGCGCAGCACGGCGATCTTCGCGTCGTAATCCCCTGACGCCGACACGCCCGCATAGCCCTTGGCGCCCGCCTCCTTGTAGGCCCAGTGCGCCGCCACGCCGTTCTCGGCATGGTCGTGCATGGCCTGGGTACGGATCTGGATCTCGATGGGTTGACCCGCGCTGTCTCGCACCACCGTGTGCAGCGACTGGTAGCCGTTGGCCTTGGGCCGGGCAATGTAGTCGTCAAACTCCTCGGTGATCGGTGCGAACTGCGTATGCACCCAGCTCAGCGCGGCATAGCAGTCGGTCACCGCGGGCACCACCACGCGCAGCGCGCGCACGTCGAACACCTGGTCGAAGTCCAGTGACTTGCCCCGCATCTTGCGAACGATGCTGTAGATGTGCTTGGGCCGCCCCTGCACCGTGGCCTCGATGCCCTGGCCGCGCAGCTCGCGCTCCAGCCGGTCGCGCAACTGCTCGACATAGGCTTCGCGCTCGGCCCGCTTCTCATCGAGCAGGCCTGCAACCTTGCGATAGGTGTCCGGCTCGAGGAAACGGAAGGCCAGGTCCTCCATCTCCCACTTCACCTGCCAGATACCCAGCCGGTTGGCCAGCGGCGCGAACACCTGCAGCGACTCGCGGGCCACGCTCGGCGGGGCCAGCGTCTTGCAGGCAGCGTGGTGGCGCAGCGTCTGCAGCCGAGAGGCCAGACGCAGCATCACCACCCGCAGGTCGCGCGAGAACGCCAGCAGCATCTTGCGCACGTTCTCGGTCTGCGCCTTGGGGTCGTCCACGAGCTGGGCCGACGACCCGGCCGCCCTCGCCTGCTGCTGCACGCGCACCAGCTTGGTGGTCTCCACCGCCAAGGCCGCAAAGCTTTCGCCAAACGCCTTGGCGATGACTTCCTGCGGGCGGTTCAGGTGCTCGCAGGCATAGACGAGGTAGCTCGCAGCCTGCATGGCTTCGGAGCCCCCCATCACCCGCAGGATCGTGGCCACGGCATCGGCATGCGCCAGCGTGTTCTCACCGGTGTCCAGGAATTCACCGGCTATCAGCGGCTCGGCGAAGGCGCGTGCGCGTGGCAGTGCGCCCGCCTGCGCGGGCAGGCTGTGCTCGGTGGCGGCAATCAGTTCGGGAACGGCCGCCGCATCCGGCTGCTCCGCGGTCAGGCTTTTCATCCTTGGCGCATGTCCAGTTCAATCGAGCAGGAAGGAGACCACGACCTCCACCTGCCCCGGGTCCACAAAGGTGGGTGCATGGCCCACCCCGTCGAATTCCACCAGCCGCGCGTGCGGCCCGCGCTGCGTCATGGCCAGTGCGGTGTCGCGCGACAGCAGGTCGGACTGGGCCCCGCGCGTGAGCAGCGTCTGCGCCTGCACCCCGTCGTACAGGTGCCAGAGCGCGGCTTCACCCTGTTGCGCCACCTCCTGTGTGACGGAGCGGAATGGCACCGCAATGGCGGGGTCGTAGTGCAGCGTGACCCCCCCCTCGGGCAGCGGCTTGACCATGGCCTGCGACAGCGCGAGCCACTGGGCCGGCGTGTGCGGACCAAAGCTGGTCGAGATGGCCCACATGGCGTCCGCAGCCTGCTGCACCGAGTCGAACCGGCCCGTGTTGCCCAGGTAGGTCCCGATGCGCTGAAGCGCCTGCCATTGAATGGCCGGGCCCACGTCGTTGAGCACCAGCCTGCGCACCGACGCCGGCAGCGGCAGCTTGGGCGTGCCACTCACGGCCAGCCCGATCAGGCCGCCCATGCTGGTGCCCACCCAGTCCAGCCGGGCCACGGGCGACTCCGCGTGAAGCTGAGCCAGCAGGGCCAGCATGTCGGCGGCGTAAGTGGGGATCTGGTAGGCCGCCGGGTCCTTGAGCCAGTCGCTGCGGCCGCGCCCCACCACGTCGGGGCAGACCACCCGCACGCCGCCCCCCGCACGCGCCACCAGAGCCTGGGCCAGCACATCGAAGTCCCGCCCCTGCCGGGACAGGCCATGCACGCACACCACAAGGTGCCCGGCGTCCGCTTCGCCCCATTGCCAGTAGGCCATCCGGTGGCCGCCCGAGGTGTCCGGACACGGTACGTAGTTCAGCTTAGGTTCAGTCATGGTGCAATGGCCGGCTTGATAATTGCAAGGCACTGTTCAGCGTTTCAAGGCATCGTAAATCATCTGGAGACCCCTCATGCTCAAAGGAAAAACCGCCCTCGTCACCGGCTCCACCAGCGGCATCGGCCTGGGCATTGCCAAGGCCCTGGCCCGCCAGGGCGCCAACATCGTGCTCAATGGATTCGGCGACGTGGACGGCCCGAAGGCCGAAGTCGCGGCGCTCGGCGCTCAGGTGGCCTACCACGGCGCCGACATGAGCAAGCCCGCGGACATCGAGGACATGATGAAGTTCGCGGCCGCGCAGTTTGGCCGTGTGGACATCCTGGTCAACAACGCAGGCATCCAGCACGTGGCCAACGTCGAGGACTTCCCGGTCGAGAAATGGGACGCCATCATCGCGATCAACCTGTCGAGCGCCTTCCATGCCTCGCGTCTCGCGCTACCCGCCATGAAGGCGGCGAACTGGGGCCGCATCATCAACGTGGCCTCGGTGCACGGCCTGGTCGGCTCGGCGCAGAAATCAGCCTACGTGGCAGCCAAGCACGGCATCGTCGGCCTGACCAAGGTCACGGCCCTGGAGAATGCCACCACGGGTGTCACCTGCAACGCGATCTGCCCCGGATGGGTCCTGACGCCGCTGGTGCAGAAGCAGGTGGATGCCAAGGCGGTTGCCCATGGCTGGAGCAACGAGGAGGCCACCCGTCAGTTGCTGGGCGAGAAGGAACCCTCGATGCAGTTCACCACGCCCGAGGAGCTGGGCGACCTCGCCGTGTTCTTCTGCTCCGCCGCGGGCAACAACATCCGCGGCGTGGCCTGGAACATGGACGGCGGCTGGGCCGCGCAGTAACCTATTTCAACTGGACCGAGCCCGACACCGTGACGACCACGGTGCTCTTGCCGGCCTCCACCGGGACCGGCATGTCAGAGGCCGCGGCCTTGGCTTCCATGGCCATCATGCGGGGCCGTGGCGCATAGCCTTGGTCGTTGGCGTTCACGGCCACCTCGCGCAGCGTGTAGCCCGAAAAGCCGAAGCCCTTGGCCAGCTCGGTGGCCTTGGCCTTGAAGCTGGCAATGGCCATGGCCTGCGCATCACCCTCGACCCGGGCGCGCTGTTCGCGGCTCAGGCCAAAACTGACCTGCCCCAGCGTCAGTCCCTGGATCCGCGCAGCCGCCGTGCTGATGCGGGCAAAATCGCGCCCCTCCAGCACCAGCTCCGCGGAGCCTTGCCAGCCGCTGATCTTTCCGTCGCGGCCATAGCGCGGGTACAGGCTGAAATTGCCGGTGCGCACCTCCATCTGGCCCGCCGACGCCGTCTTCCTGGCCTCCGCCAGCGCACCGTCCAGCACGACCTTGAGCTGGTTCTGGACCGTGGCGGCATCCGCGCCTTCACGGGTGGTGGTCAGGCTCATGACCAGCAGGTCCTGCTGGACTTCCACCGTGCCGCTGGCCGACAGCTGCAGCACGTTCTGCGGTGGCAGATAAGGTGAATTCTGGGCAAAAAGGCTGGTTGCGCAGGCGGCCAGAGCGCATGCAGCTATCAGTTTTGTAGCGTTCAAGACATCTCCCGGTTGAGTCACCCGATCTTAGTGGCAGGGCCGCGCCTGCGGGGCCACCTTGCAAACCGCGACAGCTTTTGCAGGGCGTTCATGCGCGGTGGCGGCCCGCAAGCCGCCGCTTCGCGTCGCTTGCGTGAAGCGGTTGCGCTGCCGGGCAACATTTGTAACACTGTGTCAGACCCTTGGGGAAATCCCGCACAGCCCGCGTCAAGCCCCTCAGAATCGGCTCTGTTACATATTTAGCTGGAGCAACATGAACCAAGCCGCAGCCCGTACCGACAAGATCCTGGTGGTCGATGACGATGCCCGCATCCGCGACCTGCTTCGCCGCTACCTGACCCAGGAGGGCTTTGAAGTCATCCTGGCCGAGGACGGCAAGGCCCTGAACCGCCTGATGCTGCGCGAAACGGCCGATCTCATCGTGCTGGACCTGATGATGCCGGGCGAGGATGGCCTGTCGATCTGCCGTCGCCTGCGCGCCGCCAATGACCGCACCCCCATCATCATGCTCACCGCCAAGGGCGAGGACGTGGACCGCATCGTCGGCCTGGAAGTCGGCGCCGACGACTACCTGGGCAAGCCCTTCAACCCCCGTGAGTTGCTGGCCCGCGTGCATGCGGTGCTGCGCCGCCGCCCGGCCCAGGAAGCCCCTGGCGCGCCGTCCAGCGACAACGAGGTGGTCAACTTCGGCCCGTTCGCGTTCGACCTGGGTGCCCGCACGCTGCACAAGAACGGCGAGGAGCTGCCGCTGACCACCGGCGAATTCGCCATGCTCAAGGCCCTGGTGCGCCATCCGCGCCAGCCGCTGTCGCGCGAAAAGCTCGCCCAGCTGGCCCGTGGCCGCGAGTTCGAGCCTTTTGACCGCAGCCTGGACGTCCAGGTCTCGCGCCTGCGCAAGCTGGTGGAGGTCGACGCGGCCGCACCGCGCTATATTCAGACCGTCTGGGGCGTGGGCTACGTGTTCGTTCCGGACGGCGCGGGTTGACTGGAGCGTCTGCCCCCGCGCCTGCTGACCCATACCAACAAGGCAGGGGTGAGACGAATTGATCCGAGCCGTAACCACCAGCATTGACGCCACCGGGCCGGCCCCGCTGGAAACCGCGCCAGCCCCGCTGGAGATGCGGCCGCGCCGGGTGGCCCTGAGTCTCTTCTGGCGCACCTTTTTCCTGCTGTCGCTGCTGCTGATCGGCAGCATCGTGGCCTGGCTGCAAACTTTCCGCGCCCTGGAGTTCGAGCCACGCGCGGTGCAGACGGCGCAGCAGATCGCATCGCTGGTCAACCTCAGCCGCGCCGCGCTGGTCCATTCCGATGCAATCGCGCGGGTCTCGCTGATCAAGACACTGGCCGACCAGGAGCACGTGCGCATCCTGCCGCGCGAACCCAAGGACCGTTTCGCCATCTTTGACCCCGACACGCTGGACGAGCGCGTGGTGGAGGAACTGTCCTCGCGCCTGGGCTCGGGCACGGTGGTGGCCAGCAATGTGAACGGCGAGCCCGGCCTGTGGGTGGGCTTCAGGATCGACAGCGACGCCTACTGGCTGCTCATGGACCGCAACCGCTTCACGCCGCTGGGTGGCCGGACCTGGCTGATCTGGCTGCTGGTCGCGGCAGCGCTGTCGCTGGCGGGCTCGGCGCTGATCGCGCGCCTGATCAACCGCCCGCTCAAGCAGCTGTCGTTTGCCGCCAGCCGCGTGCGCGACGGCGACTTCGACGCCAGCCGGCTCGACGAAAAAGCCGTCACCAGCGAGATCCGCGAAGTCAACATCGGCTTCAACCGCATGGCCCAGCAGCTGGCCAAGATCGAACAGGACCGCGCCGTGATGTTGGCCGGCATCTCGCATGACCTGCGCACCCCGCTCGCCCGCCTGCGCCTGGAAACCGAGATGAGCGTGGCCGACGCTGATGCGCGCGACCACATGGCCGCCGACATCGACCAGCTCGATGCCATCATCGACAAGTTCCTGGACTACGCGCGTCCCGACCATGCCGAGCTCAAGCCCGTGCTGCTCAACGACGTGATCGAGGCCTGCCTCTACGCCGTGCAGGACCAGGGAGACATGCGCATCAACCTCGACGTGTCCAAGGGCCTGTACGTGCTGGCCGACGAGGTCGAACTGGCGCGCGTGCTGTCCAACCTGCTCGAGAACGCACGGCGCTACGGCAAGACGCCCGAGACCGGCATTGCCGTGGTGGATGTGGCGGCCAAGTCGCGCGGTGAGTGGGTGCTGCTCAAGGTGCGCGACCACGGCATGGGCGTGGCGCCCGAGGCCCTGCCCAACCTCATCAAGCCCTTCTTCCGGGGCGATGCGGCACGCACGGCGGCCACCGGGGCCGGCCTGGGCCTGGCGATCGTCGACAAGACGGTGCAACGCATGGGCGGCATCTTCGCGCTGGCCAACACCACCTCGGGCGGGCTGGCCGCCCACATCAAGCTGCAAAAGCCCAAAGCCGGCACAAATTAGGGCCTTATCGGCCGCCAGCCCTTGACCGGCGGCCACTCTTTGCTATTTAAACAATAGCACCACGGCGCGCGCCTCGATGCTCTGACCCTGTCCCACGGGCCCCAATTTCTCTGCGGTCTTGGCCTTGACGTTGACCGCCTCTTCATCCAGGTCCAGCGCCCGCGCGATCGCGGACCTCATGGCCGCGCGGTGCGGCGCCAGCCGCGGTGCCTGGGCCACCACGGTGCTGTCGACATTGCCGATCTGCCAGCCCAGCGCGCGCACGCGGCGTGCGGCTTCGGCAAGCAGCACGGCGGAGTCGGCGCCCTGGAACTGCGCATCGGTGTCGGGAAACAGCGTGCCGATGTCACCCAGGCCGGCGGCGCCCAGCAGCGCATCGGTGATGGCATGCAGCAGCACGTCGGCGTCGGAATGGCCGAGCAGCCCGCGCTCGAACGGAACATCCACCCCGCCGATGACCAGGCGCCGGCCGGGCACCAGCGCATGCACGTCCCAACCCTCGCCAACACGGATGTTCATGGGATTCGGCTCCTGAGCACGGCCTCGGCCAGTGCGAAATCGTCGGGATAGGTCACCTTGAAATTCTGCGCGCCTCCCGGCACCAGCAGCGGCCGGTGGCCCGCGGCCTCCATGGCGCTGGCCTCGTCGGTCACCGTGTCGCCGGCCGCGGCCAGCGCGCCGGCCAGTGCGCCCAGGTGGAACATCTGCGGCGTCTGCGCCAGCCATTTGTCGGCACGCTCCACGGTGCCCACCACGCGGCCATCCGCCTCGGCCTTGAGGGTGTCGGCCAGCTTGTGGGCCAGCAGGCCACCCACGGCGTCGTGCTCGCAGGCAGCGATCAGGCCTTCGATCTGCCGGGGCGTGACCAGGCAACGCGCCGCGTCATGCACCAGCACCCAGTCGTGCGGCCCCGCGCCCACCCTGGCGAGCGCCCCCAGGCCATTCAAAACCGTGGCAGCCCGCGTCGGGCCGCCACAAGGCGCTATCAGAACTGAAGCAGACGGTGGTTGCAAAAAAGTGTCTCCGGGCGCCACGACGACGAGGCACCGCGCGATGCGCGGCACCGCCGCGAACGCGGCCAGCGTGTGCAGCACCATCGCCTGGCCCGCCACCGGCTGGTATTGCTTGGGGCCCTGCGTGCCGGCGCGGCTACCGGTGCCGGCGCAGGGAATCAGGGCAAAAAAGGAGGGCTTGGGGCTGCTGACAGTCATGGGCAAGGCCCCCATTCTAAAATCGGGACTTCACACCCCTCCCTTCCCGGGCGAGGGGTGTTTTGTATTTTTATGGAACTACCCAAGCTCACCCCCGGCAAGCGTTTCACGCTGCCCCGACCCGCCGGATCGGCCGACGCCCTGCTGCTGGCGCGCCTGGCGCAGCGCCAGGCGGCGGACCGGTCGCTCACCGCCATCGTCACGGCCGACGCCACGGACGCGCAGCGCCTGATCGACGAGATCGCCTTCTTCGCGCCTGGCCTGCGCACCGCGCTGTTCCCCGACTGGGAGACGCTGCCCTACGACAGCTTTTCGCCGCACCAGGACCTGATCAGCGAGCGCCTGGCCACCCTGTGGCGCATCTCGCAGGGCGAAGTCGACGTGGTCGTCGTCCCGGCCACCACCGCGCTGTACCGGCTGGCCCCCCCGGCTTTTCTCGCGGGCTACACCTTCCAGTTCAAGGCCCGGCAGAAGCTCGACGAGGCGCGCCTGAAGGCCCAGCTCACGCTCGCAGGCTACAGCCACGTGACGCAGGTGGTCAGCCCTGGCGAGTACGCGGTGCGCGGAGGCCTGATCGACCTGTTCCCCATGGGGTCGCCCGTGCCCTACCGCGTGGACCTGTTCGACGACGAGATCGACAGCATCCGCACCTTCGATCCCGACACCCAGCGCAGCCTGTACCCCGTGCCCGAGGTGCGGCTGCTCCCCGGCCGTGAATTCCCCATGGACGAGCCGGCCCGCGCGCGCTTTCGCAGCCGCTGGCGCGAACTGCTGGAGGGCGACCCGACCAAGAGCCGCATCTACAAGGACATTGGCCAGGGCATTGCCACCGCCGGCATCGAGTACTACCTGCCGCTGTTCTTCGAAGACACGGCCACCGTCTTCGACTACCTGGGGCCGCAGGCCACGGTGGTGCTGCATGGCGACCTGGAACCCGCGTTCCAGCAGTTCTGGCAGGACACCAAGGACCGCTACCGGCTGGTCCAGGGCGACCCCGAGCGCCCGGTGCTGCCGCCGCAAGCCCTGTTTCTGGGCACCGAGCAGTTCTACGCCCTGTCCAACGAGCACGCGCAACTGGCGATCCGCCCGGCGGTGGAGGACGTCGCCGACAACGCCCACTTCCAGAAGCTGGGCGCGCTGTCGGTGGTGCGGGGCGCGGAAGAGCCGCTGGGCCGCCTCAAGGACCACCTGCGCAACACCGCGCACCGGGTGCTGCTGCTGGCCGAAAGCGATGGCCGGCGCGAAAGCCTGCTGGACTTCCTGCGTGCCAGCCATGTGGTGCCGCCGGCCTTTGATTCGCTGGCCGAGTTCCAGGCCAGCGACGAACCGCTGGGCATCGCCACGGCCGCGCTGAGCGCGGGCTTCTGCTGGCTCGAGGAGGGCCTGGACTTCATCACCGAGACCGAGCTGTTCGCCGCCGGGCCCACGACGCGCCGGCGGCGCAAGCAGGAGCAGGTCAGCGATGTCGAGGCGCTGATCAAGGACCTGAGCGAACTCAACGTAGGCGATCCGGTGGTCCACGCCCAGCACGGCATCGGCCGCTACAAGGGCCTGATCAACATGGACCTGGGCCCGGGCACCGGCGCCGAAGGGGCCAGCACGGCGCAGGAGTTCCTGCACCTCGAATACGCCGACAAGGCCACGCTCTACGTGCCGGTCAGCCAGTTGCACCAGATCAGCCGCTACACCGGCGTCAGCGCCGACGAGGCGCCACTGCACAAGCTGGGCAGCGGGCAGTGGGAGAAGGCCAGGCGCAAGGCCGCCCAGCAGGTGCGGGACTCCGCCGCCGAGCTGCTCAACATCTACGCCCGCCGCGCCGCGCGCGAAGGCCACGCCTTCCGCTACAGCCCGCAGGACTACGAGACCTTTGCCAACGACTTCGGGTTTGAGGAGACTGCCGACCAGCGCGGCGCCATCCACGCGGTGATCCAGGACATGATCAGCCCGCAGCCCATGGACCGCCTGGTCTGCGGTGACGTCGGCTTCGGCAAGACCGAGGTGGCGCTGCGCGCGGCCTTCATTGCCGTGACCGGCGGCAAGCAGGTGGCCTTCCTCGCGCCCACCACGCTGCTGGCCGAGCAGCACTACCAGACACTGGTGGACCGCTTCTCGAAGTGGCCGGTCAAGGTGGCCGAGGTCTCGCGCTTCCGCTCAGGCAAGGAGATCACCGCCTCCATCAAGGGCATCGCCGACGGCAGCGTGGACATCGTGGTGGGCACGCACAAGCTGCTCAGCGAGTCCACCCGTTTCAAGAACCTGGGCCTGCTCATCATCGACGAAGAGCACCGCTTTGGCGTGCGCCACAAGGAGGCCATGAAGGCCCTGCGTGCCGAGGTGGACGTGCTCACGCTCACCGCCACCCCCATTCCGCGCACCTTGGGCATGGCGCTGGAAGGCCTGCGCGACCTCAGCGTGATCGCCACCGCGCCGCAGCGCCGCCTGGCCATCAAGACCTTTGTGCGCAACGAAGGCAACGGCGTGATCCGCGAGGCGGTGCTGCGCGAACTCAAGCGCGGCGGCCAGGTCTACTTCCTGCACAACGAGGTGGAGACCATCGAGAACCGGCGGCTCAAGCTCGAGGAAGTCTTGCCCGAGGCGCGCATTGCCGTGGCCCATGGCCAGATGCCGGAGCGGGAGCTGGAAAAAGTCATGCGCGACTTCGTGGCCCAGCGCTACAACCTGCTGCTGTGCTCCACCATCATCGAGACCGGCATTGACGTCCCCACCGCCAACACCATCGTCATGAGCCGGGCCGACCGTTTTGGCCTGGCCCAGCTGCACCAGCTGCGCGGGCGCGTGGGCCGCAGCCACCATCAGGCCTACGCCTACCTCATGGTGCCCGACACCGAGAGCCTGACCAAGCAGGCGAGCCAGCGGCTCGAGGCCATCCAGCAGATGGAGGAACTGGGCAGCGGCTTCTACCTGGCCATGCACGACCTGGAGATCCGCGGCGCCGGCGAGGTGCTGGGCGAGAACCAGAGCGGCAACATGCTGGAGATCGGTTTCCAGCTCTACAACGAGATGCTCAGCGAGGCGGTGCGCAGCCTCAAGGCCGGCCAGGAGCCCGACCTGCTGAGCCCGCTCAGCGTCACCACCGATATCAACCTGCACGCCCCGGCCCTGCTGCCTGACGATTACTGCGGCGACGTGCACCTGCGCCTGAGCTTCTACAAGAAGCTGGCCACCGCCCGAAACTCCGACCAGATCGATGCCCTGCTCGAGGAGATCGTGGACCGCTTCGGCAAGCTGCCTCCACAGGCCCAGACCCTGATCGACGTGCACCGCCTGCGCGTGCTGGCCAAGCCCTACGGCGTGGTCAAGGTCGACGCCGCGCCCGGGGTGATCAACATCACCTTCCGGCCCAACCCGCCGGTCGATCCGATGCGCATCATCCAGCTGATCCAGAAGAACAGGCACATCAAGCTGGCCGGCAACGAGAAGCTGCGCATCGAGCGCGAACTCAAGGAGCCCAAGGACCGGGCCCAGATGGTGCGCGACGTGCTGCGCAGCCTCGGCACCCCGGCCACGGCCGAGGCCCCGGCAGCGCACTAGGCGCCGGCCGGGCCTTCGGCGTGCCAGGCGGCCAGCGCCTCGAGCGCCTGGCGAATCAGGGGCGCCACCTCGGGGTCGGCGCACAGCCCCGGCACGTCGAGGTCAGAGGCCGTCACGGCAATGCGCAGGCAGGTGCCCGGCACCAGCGCGGCGGCCATGGTGCTCAGGATTTCCCTGAGGGCGGCGTCGGCATGCTCGGCCCGGTGCGAGGGATTGAACACCGCCACCGGCTTGCCCGCGAACGGCTCATGGCCCACCAGCCAGTCCAGCGCGTTCTTGAGGGCGCCGGTCACGCCGTGCGCGTACTCCGGGCTGGCAATGAGCACGGCGTCGGCCTGCGTGACCGCGGACCAGAGTGCCCGCACACCGCCTGCGGGGGCCGACTCGTCGTCGGGGTTGAACAGCGGAATATCGGCCAGGCTGTTGAAGATTTCCAGCGTCACACCGGGCGCAGCCAGGTGCTGCGCGGCCTGCAGCAGCGCCATGCTGCGGGATTGCTTTCTCAGGCTGCCGCAGAGGGCCAGGATTTTCATGGGAACAGACGATAGAAGTTTCGGGAACGGCCGCAGAGGCCCAATGGCGCAGGGATGACTCAAACTCGAGCGACTTGCCCGAGGCTTCCAAATAACATCAGGAGGCACATACCGAAGACGGGAACAAAGACCACTCGAACTGACGGTGCAGGCTGGCGCTGACGCACGGTTCGAACGCTGCCCAAGAACTCCACTTGTCGCGCCGGCGCTCCCAGCCCCAAACGGTGGGCGCCCGCGTCAGGTTAAGAACCACATGGACCAGTGCAGCAGGCGCGACGCGCGCGGACAGGGAACAAAGAAGCAAATTCGACATCGGTAGGTGTTGCGGATCCCGGAATCAGGCCGGGGCCGCTGTACTGTGTCCTGGTGACGGACGGCAGGTCAGCCTGGATTTGACGCGAGAAGAATCGCGCGGACAGCCTTGTATTCCTCCAAGCGCGCATAGTCCTTTGGCGTCGGTTCTGGAATCCGTGAAAGATCCGAATTCTCCGTGTTGTCTGCGAGCTTCACGACGCGGGCAATGGGATCGGCAGCGGCACGCACTGCCGCCTGCAAACGGGATTCACCCGGCTTCTTGGTAAGCGCTTCAATCGCGGCCAGAATGTCGGCGGAGAAGCCCTCTTCCGCAAGACGAGGGATGGTGACAGTTGAATCCTCCACGACATCGTGCAGAACCGCTGCAATCCGTTCGCTTGTGCCGTGGACCCGCAACATGACCCGTAGGGGATGCAGAATGTAGGGCTGATTCGCCTTGTCGGTCTGTCCTGCGTGCGCTTCGGCGGCAAGTGCGATGGCTCGTTCCAGAGTCGACATGGTCTGTTTAGTCCCGAATCAGGTGGTGCCCCAAACTATAAATCCCTGAGAGACGCCATTCGAACTTTATTACCCCACTGCAGTGGACATCAGCAACGGCGCCCACTCATCAGCCCTTCTGTCATTGGCCAGTCGCTACTGGCAGTTGAGGTGCACTGCCCTGCGCGCCTTGCTGCACCATTGCTGCGTACAATTCGGGCAGTTTGTGATCAAACAGGCCTGTAGCCCTTGTCGAACGGCCACGGGCAGCTACCAAATTCATAGCACTTTCCCCATGACCCCACAGGAATTCGCCCCCGGACTCGTGGTCCGGAACTTCACCCCGCCGCTGAACCTGGCGGACTTCCGGCTCATCGCGTTCGACATGGACTCCACGCTCATCAACATCGAGTGCGTGGACGAGATCGCCGACGCGGCCGGCCGCAAGGAAGAAGTGGCCGCCATCACCGAAGCCGCGATGCGCGGCGAGATCACCGACTACAAGCAGAGCCTGCGCGAACGCGTGGCCCTGCTGCGCGGGGTGACGGTGGCCGACATGGAACAGGTCTACACCACCCGGCTGCAGATCAATCCCGGCGCGGCCGAGCTGGTGGCCGCCTGCAAGGCCGCTGGACTGAAGGTGCTGCTGGTGTCGGGCGGGTTCACCTTTTTCACCGACCGGGTGCGCGACACGCTGGGCATCGATTTCACGCGCTCCAATGTGCTGGAGGTGGAGTCCGGCCCCAACTGCGGGCAACTGACCGGCCGCCTGGTGGACCAGCCCTGGGGCGACATCTGCGATGGCGCCGAAAAGCGCAAGATGCTGCTGGAGACCTGCGCCGCACTGGGCATCAGCCCGAAGCAGGCGATCGCCATGGGCGACGGCGCCAATGACCTGCCCATGATGGGCGTGGCGGGTCTCTCCGTGGCCTACCATGCCAAGCCGGCGGTGCGCGAGCAGGCCATGGTGGCCATCAACAGCGGCGGGCTGGACCGGCTGCTCGAGGTGCTGCGCTAGGCCGTCGGCGGCAGCCAGACCCCGAAGCGCGTGCCCTCGCCAGGCACGCTGTCGACCTCGATGCGGCCACCGTGCTTGTCCACCGCGGTCTTGACGATGGCCAGTCCTAGGCCGGTGCCCTGGATGTCACCGACGTTGCTGGCCCGGTGAAACGATTCAAACAGGTGGGTGATCTCGTCCGCCGGGATGCCGATGCCCTGATCGGCCACCTCGAACACCGTGTTGCCCTTGTCGTCGTGACGCACGCTGAAGCGCACCGTGCCGCCCCCCGGCGAGTACTTCAGCGCGTTGGACAGCAGGTTGCCAAAGATGTGGCGCAGCAATTTTTCGTCATAGAGGCCGCGCCGCAGGTCGGGCGCAAAAGCCGTGACCACCTCGCTCGCGGAATCCGGGTGCTGGGCCTTGGCCTCGTCCACGAACTGGCGGCACAGGGGGACCAGATCGAGAGGTTGCGGCGCGAACTCCAGCATCTGCGCATCGGCCTTGCCCAGCAGCAGCACACGGTCCATCATGCGGGACATGCGCTGCACCGCCGCGGCAATGCTGTCCAGCAGTTCGGCTTTTTCGTCCGCGGGAAGCCGGTCACCGTAGTCGCGCAGCAGCTCGCCGGCGGAAAGGATCGCCGCCAGCGGTGTGCGGAACTCGTGGCTGGTCATGGCCACGAAACGCGTGCGCAGCTCGTTCAGCGCCTTCTGCTGCTCCAGCGCCTCCCGGCTCTCCTGCTCGGAGCGCTTGCGCTCGGTGATGTCCAGGAAGGTCCAGATCACCCCCGAATCGGGCTCCTGGGGCCGGATGCAGCTGCCACCCATCTCGACCCACAGCAGGCTGCCATCGCGCCGCCGAAGCTGCCGTTCACAGATGTAGGTGCCCGTCTCGACCAGCGAGGCCCGTGCCTCCTGGCCGAACTGCTGCCAGGCGTCCAGGTCGGCATGGATGTATTCAGAGCCCTGCCCGATCAGCACCTGCCTCGGGTAGCCCAACATGCTCGCGAACTTGTCATTGACCCATTCGTGGCGCCGGGCCACCGACAGCACGATGCCCACCGTGGCGCTGTTGAGAATGGCCTCGCGCTCCGACGACGTGCGCTTGAGCTCCGCCTCGAGCGTCTTGCGCCGGGTGATGTCCATGATCACCCAGACCGTCCCCTGGGTCAGGTCACGGTGGCTCACCGCCTTGCCGGACAGCGAAATCCAGATGCGCTTGCCGTCGGCCTGCTGCACCTCCAGTTCCTGCTCGTAGACCTCGCCACGGCGGATCGCGTCGGCCACCTCACCGCCCACGCGCAGGTACTGCTCGCGGCTGAGGTAGAACGGCTCCATGGACGTGATCGGCTGGTCGCCCGCGGCAAATATCTGCAGCATCGCCTGGTTGGCCCAGCGAAACCGCCCTTCCGGTGTGAGAAAGGCGATGCCGACGATCGAGCTCTCCAGAATGATCTCGCGCTCCTCCAGCAGCGTCTTGTAGCGCTCCTGGGACTCCCTGAGCGCTTCCACCAGCGCGTGCTCGGCCTCGATGCGGGCCTGGACCTGCTCCTTCTCGCGGCGCACGCCGTTGATGCGATCCCCCAGCGCGAACGACAGCATGACCATCTCGAGTGCCGAGCCGATCAGCAGCGAGTTGGCGGTGAACAGGTTGGACGGCAACAGGCCGGTGTTGTGCAAGGTGAGCGCGGCCACACCGATCAGCAGCATCGTCCAGGCGCCCAGGAAATACCCCGCGCCCGGATGCCGCAGGCGCACCCCCTGGACGCCCGCCGTCACCAGCGCCACCACGCTCACGGGCGCCAGGACCGTGGACAGCCAGGCCGACACCGTGTACGGCAGGGTCAGCGCCGCAATGAAGTTGACGAACCAGCCCACCACCAGCGCCACCACGAGCCGGTCGATCCAGGGCATGCGCGTGGCACTGGCCAGGAAATGGCGCGCGAACAGCATGCCGAACACCGCCGCCACCGAATTCCCGACGTTGGGGGACACCGCGATCCACCACGACCAGTCCGTCCAGATGAAGCGGGGCCCGAAACCCGTGAGTGACGCCTGCGCCACGCCCATGCCCGCCGCGAAAGCCACGTACAGCAGGAAGGCCGTGTCGCGCACCGAAAGGTAGAGCAGGAGGTTGTAGAACAGCAGACCCAGCAGCAGCCCGAAGTACAGGCTCAGCGCGGCAAAGGTGGACTGGTCGCTGGCGGCCAGCGCGGCCGGTTGCCACAGCCGCGTCGGCGCAGAGACCGGCCCCTGCGAGGCGATCCGCATGTAGATCATGTGGCTTTCGCCCGGCGGCAGCGAGGCCCGCAGCACATGGTTGCGGTGCGGCACGCGGTCGCGCGGGTCCACCGTATCGCCGGCCTGGGAATGCGTGTAGCCGCCGTTTCCGTCGGGCACATAGAGGTCAATGCGATCCAGCGGCGGGTAGGCCACCTCCAGCAGCCATTCATGCGGCGCGCCGGGAGGGGTGCGCAGGTCCGCGCGCAGCCAGATGGCGGATGAAGTCAGGCCGAAGTTGGTGAAGGTCGCGCCGGTGTCGCGGGCCACGGCCACGAAGCGGGCTTGCGCTGCGGGCTGGAGCACCTGCGCCAGCGTCATGGCTCCGCCCGGGTCCTCCATGTGGTCGAAGACGCGCGACAGCCCGTAACTGCCTTCGTTGCCGAGCACCACCGACGCCTGGGCCCGGGCCGGTCCCTGCCACAGGCAGGCCAGCAGGAACAGGACCAGCCAGCGCAGGCGCATCGGATCAGGCCTTTTCCACCACGGGCCGTCCGGCCGCCACGCTGAACCGCGCCAGCGTGCTGACGCGGGCGTCGGGCCGGGTCACATCGTCCACCACGCGAAGGGTGGTCGTGAGCACACCGGGCGTGAACTCCGCCAGGCCATAGCCGCGGTGTTCGGCCTCGGCAAACACGAAATGCGGGTTGATGGCCAGCCGATCAGCCAGCTTGCGGTTGCCCCCGGAGGAACGCGAGGTCAGGCTGGTTCCGCAGAACTCCACACCCAGCGAAGGGGCGGCCGGGTCCGCGTAGTCCGCCTTGAGATGGCCGACCCAGTTTTCGTGCACGTCACCGCCCAGCATCACGGTGTTCGCCACGCGATGGCGCGTCAACGCGTCCGTCAGGCGCCTGCGTGCGGCGGGGTAGCCGTCCCAGCCGTCGTTCCACAGGTAGCGCCCGCCCTGGCTGCGCGCATTGCGCTGGCCGAACACGGTCTGCTGGCCCACCACGTTCCAGCCCTTGCTGGCACGCCCGAAAGCCTCGTTCAACCAGGCCTCCTGGGTGGGGCCAAGCAGGGTACGGCCGGGGTCCTCCCATGCGGCACAGGTGGCCGGATCGAGGTAGCTGGAGCCCGGTGCGCCATCGCGATTGCAGACCTGTGCGTCCTTGTACTGCCGGGCGTCCAGCAGGTACAGGCTGGCAAGCTGGCCAAAACGGGCCTGCCCGAAGATGCGCATCTCCGCCCCGTCGCCCAGGCCGCGCAGGGCCCGGGTAAGCACCGCTGAACGCAGCGGCATGTGCTCGTAGTAGGCCTGGTAGGCCGCCGCACGCCGCGCGGCGAAAGCCGGCACGCCGGGCCCGCTGCTGCCTGGGGCCAGGCCGGCGTAGTCGTTCTGCACCTCATGGTCGTCCCAGGTCACCAGCCAGGGGCAGGCCGCGTGCATGGCCTGAAGGTCCGGATCGCTCTTGTGCAGGGCGTACCGCTGGCGGTAGTCGTCCAGCGTCAGCACCCAGCCGCCGGTGGGGGGGCGCACGGCGTCCCGGGCGCCGGGGTATTCGTAGATGTAGTCGCCCAGGAACAGCACGAAGTCGGGTTCGTCGGCGCGCATGTGGCGCCAGGCGCTGTAGTAGCCGTGCTCCCAGCGCTGGCACGAGGCATACGCCAGGCGCAGTCGCTGCAGGGCGGCGTCGGGGGCTGGCAGGGTGCGCGTGCGCCCGATGGCGCTGGTCGCGTCGCCCAGCCTGAAGCGGTAGTAGTACCCGCGGTCGGGCAGCAGGCCGGCCACCTCCACGTGCACCGAATGGCCCAGTTCCGGCAGGGCCACGGCCTGGCCGCGCTGCACCACGCGCGCAAAGGCCTCGTCATGGGACAGTTCCCACTGCACGGTGACGGGCGCCTGCGCGGTACCGCGCAGCGCAGGCGCGGCCAGGCGCGTCCACAGCACCACGCCGTCGGCCAGCGGCGATCCACTGGCCACACCCAGGGTGAACGGGTCGTCCGCCAGCCGCGGCTGGCTCCAGGCGCTGCGCGGCAGCCAGAGCGTGCCTGCTGCGGCGGTGGCCAGCTTCAGGAGTGCGCGTCGGTCGGTCAAGGTGGGGCTTTGGGGATGGGCCGGGCCCGGGTGCGGACCACTATAGTGGAAATTGACGGTCGCGCCGCGTTCAAGCGCCGCCCGCGGCCTCGGCCTCCGCGCGCAGCCAGCGCACCAGGTCCTGCGCATCGGCATTGAGCGCGGCGCGCGGACTCAGCATCACGAAATACCCCCGGCGCGACACGGCGCCGCCTCCAAACGGCGCCACCAGCCGGCCATCGCGCAGCAATTCGGCGAGCAGCGGCAGGCGGCCGATCACCACGCCCTGCCCTGCCACGGCGGCGGCCACGGCGTCGGCGTACTGGGTAAAGCGCATGGTGTTCTTCATGCGCAGTTCGGGCAGGCCCATGACGTTCAGCCAGGGCTCCCAGTCCGACGTCAAGGCCATGCCCTGGGGCATGTCGACCGCCAGCAGCGTGTGATGCGCCAGGTCGGCGGGCCGGCGCAGCGGCAGGGCGCCGTGCGCGAGCGAGGGTGCGCAGACCGGCACCACCGTCTCCTCGAACAGCGGCGGCCCCGCGCCCTCCCCGTCGGCGATCGGACAGAAGCGCACGGCCAAGTCCACCTGGCTGCGCTGCAGGTCCAGCAGGTCCAGCGTGGCGGAAATGCGCACATCCACCGCCGGGTGGCTCGCCGTGAAGCGGGCCAGCCTCGGAATCAGCCAGAGCGAGGCAAAGCCGGGGGTGCAGGTCATGGCCACCTGGCGCGACGCGCCAGCCGAGCGCACGCGCGCCGTGGCATCGCGCAGTCGCTCCAGGCAATCCACCACCGCACGTTGCAGCACCAGCCCGCCTTCAGTCAGCACCAGGGCGCGGTGGCGCCGCTCGAACAGCGGCACACCCAGGTGGGCCTCGATCTGCTGGATCTGGCGGCTCACGGCGGACTGGGTCAGGAACAGCTCGCGCGCCGCCAGTGTGAAGCTCAGATGCCGCGTTGCGGCTTCGAAGCTGAGCAGCAGGTCCAGCGGCGGGAGCGCCCCGCGAGGGTGGGTGGAGAGGTGCTCAGCCAGTGGTTTCGCATTCTCATTTCGCATGTCAAGAATTCCTATTCACCGTTTGAACAGGCGATCGAGCATCAGTATATTCATTCTCATTGAGAATGCTATGGAGTTCACCATGTCCACCACCGCCTGCTATGACATGAGCCTTGACCGCCGCGCGCTGTTCAGCGTGGCCGACGCCGCTGGCGTGCAGATCACCTGCCGCGAAGGCGCCGTCTGGATCACGCTGGACAACGACCCGCGCGACATCGTGCTCGAACCCGACGCCAGCTTCACGGCGACGGACCACCGCCGCGCCATCGTCTACGCACTGCAGGCGTCCCGCGTCACCGTACGCAGCGCGCTGCCAGCGGCGCAGCCCCTGGTGAGCCGCCCGGCGTTCCAGCGCCCCCGGCAACTGGCGGCCTGAAACCGGGCCCATTCCGCACAACGCCTGCCGCTCAAAGTTCACAGCCGCGGGCGGCCGCCACGCCGCAGAATCGCCTGCGCAGGCCCCGGTGGGCCGGCGAACAGGGGGCGGTCATGGCAGTTCTCGATGCATGGGCAATCACCGTGCTGCGCAACATGGGCAACCGGTGGCAGGACCTGCGGGTGCCTGCCCCGCCCTGGCCCGCGCCCAATGCCCTGAGTGGTCCTGGCGGCAAGCTCAATCTGGCCTGCTGGAACTGGACACTGAGCGGCTACCGCCACATCTGCGTGGACCCCACACGCATGTTCGACTACTGCTCGGCCGTGGCAGCGGACCCCCAGGTCAACTGCCCGCCCCAACTGGGCAACGAATGGTTCCAGACCCGCAGCAACATGCGCAAGCTGCGGGCGATCCGGGACCGGTTCGCCGAGGCCGGAAACGCCAACGCCTGCCGCGTGGAGCTCATCCACCTGGCCATCGAGGCCAACGGCCTTCAAATGGGCGGCGCAGGCCAGTACCAATTGGCCGTGTATGGCGCGCCCAACACCCCGTACCCCAACTGGACCCATTGGTGGCTGGAGATCGAAGGCGCGACCATCGAGCATTTCCCGAACCAGCCTGACGTACGCATCTACAACGGTGGCTACTCCGGTGGCCACCCCCTGAACGGGCTCACCGTGGACCGGATCAACCTCACCGGCGTCCACCAGGAGCACAAGGACTACATCCAGGCCATCCTGCGCAACCGCCGTGATTCGCTCGTGGTCCGCCACCCCGGTGGGCGCCAGGCCTGGCGCGCCGACAACACCCGCGCGGGCTGCGCGCAGTGCAATGCGCAGTTCGGCGTCTTCAAGCGGCGCCACCATTGCCGCTGCTGCGGCGACATCTTCTGCGACGACCACTCCTCGCTGACGCGCTTCGTCACGCTACCCGCCACCCGGCCCAACACCGTGCCGCTGGCCCGCAGCGCGGGCCGTGTGCGGGTGTGCCAGCGCTGCTGCCCGGTGCCGCCCTGACCGCCCGGCGGGCCCGCCGAGCAGGCGCGCGCGTTTGGCGGTAAGGTCGCCCTCCTAAGGAGCCTCACCATGCACTACCGCCGCCTCGGCAAAAGCAACCTGAAAGTATCCACCCTGTGCCTCGGCACGATGATGTTCGGCGACCAGACCGACGCCCGCGAAGCGGCCAGCATCGTCGCGCATGCGGCGGAGCACGGTGTCAACTTCATCGACACGGCCGACGTCTACACCAAGGGCGCCTCCGAAACCATGCTGGGCGGGTTGCTCGACGGCCAGCGCCATCAGTGGGTGCTGGCGACCAAGCTGGGCAACGCCATGTCCGACCGCGTGAACGAGGGCCACTACTCGCGAAGCTGGATGTTGCGCGAAGTCGAGGCTTCCCTGCGGCGGCTGAAGACCGATTGCGTCGACGTGCTGTACCTGCACCGTGACTACAACGGCATGGACCTCGAGGAGCCGCTGTACGCGCTGCAGGCCCTGCTCGCGGCCGGCAAGATCCGGGCCTGGGGCCTGTCCAACTTCCGCGGCTGGCGCATTGCCGAGATGGTGCGCCTGGCGCGCGACATCGGCATGCCCGGCCCCGTCGTGTGCCAGCCGTACTACAACCTGCTGAACCGCATGCCCGAGGTCGAAATCCTGCCGGCCTGCGAGCACCACGGCATTGGCGTGGTGCCCTACAGCCCGATCGCCCGCGGCGTGCTGACCGGCAAGTACCAGCCCGGCGTGGCCCCCGAGGCCGGCTCGCGCGCTGCCCGCGGCGACAAGCGCATCAACGAAACCGAGCTGCGCGATGAATCGCTGCGCATCGCGCAGACGCTGCAGCAGCATGCGCAGGCCAAGGGCGCCACGGTGGCCCAGCTGGCCGTGGCCTGGGTGCTCGCCCACCACGCGGTCAGCAGCGTGATCGCCGGGCCGCGCACGCTCGCGCAGTGGAAGGACTACCTGCCCGCGCTGGACTACGTGCTGACCGATGAGGACGAAGCGCTGGTCAACACCCTCGTCGCCCCGGGACACCCGTCCACGCCGGGCTACAGCGACCCGGCCTACCCGCTGTATCCGCGACGCGCCTGATCAGGCCTGCCAGACCCCGTAGCCGCGCGCGCGCAGGGCAATGCCCAGCTCCACCTCCAGGGCCTGCGCGTCCTGGTAGCTCAGGGGGTTGTAGCGTTCGTACAGTTGCGGCAGCAGCCGCAAGCCAAACAACTGCACGTAGCGGTTGGCCTGGATGCCGGCCTTGTGCTTGTCAAAGCGCAGGTCCGGGTCCAGCCCGGTCATCCCCACGTAGACAAAAGGCTGGCCCAGTTGGTAGTGCGGGTTGGCCTGACGAAAGCGCGCGTGATTCCAGACTTCGTCGGACAGCTCGACGACGTACACGTGGTGGTGGCTGCGACGGGCGCGCGGCACCGTGGCTCAGCCAGGTTGGGTGGGGCGGAAATCGGGGTGGATCTCGTTGTCGCCGGCCTTGAGTTCGGCCAGGGCCGAGTCACGCACGGCAAACAGGCGCGCCAGGTCTTCCTGGACTTCGTCGACCGGCTCCGGCTCCGGCTCCGGCTCCGACTCCGGTTCCGGTTCCGGTTCCGGTTCGGGCTCGATCGCGGCTTCGGCTGGCGTCCCGCCGGTCCACGACTCCACTGGCGGCATGTCCGGATACGGGCAGTCGTCCGCCTTGAACTGCCAGGTGATGCTGTGCAGCCACTGCGAGGCCTGCGGCTCGAAGTGTTCGATCTCGCCCATCAGCCGGCGCTCGAAGGCCATCGCGTAGCGCAGCAACTGCTCGTCCCAGTGCCGGATGACCAGGCGCGCGTGCAGGTGCGTGTCCCCCCGGCTGGTGTTGACGACGAGCACCTGGCACTCGACCCAGCCCTCCGGAATGCCGCAGTAACGCAGCGTGTCGCGTACCAGCACCCGCACGAGCTCGCGCCGGGTGGCCGCCTGGGGCCCCAGCTCGGTCACGCGGGAATCTTCATGGCCGTCGGGTTGCGACGGCGGCTCCGTGGGCGGCACGGAAGCAGCGGTCGCGGACGGCCGGGAGAACAGGTTCTTGATGATTTTCATGAAACAGTCAAAGGAGGCAGGAAGGGACCGCTGGCGGCCGATTGTGCCGCACCAGATCGCGAGCCGCTACGCATTTGATAGCAGGACAGGCCCAACTGCCATGGGCTGATGCCGTTTCCGGCTGGAATTCGTCTCACTCTTTCCACAGGAAGAGCAATTTGGTGCCGGCCAGTTCGAGCACGTCGTGGTTGGACAGCAGCAACGGATCGGCGCCGATCGGCACGTCGTTGAGCAGTGGCCGGGCGTCGCCGTCCATGTGGGCCACGTAGTAGCCGTTGCGCCGGTGCGAAATGGCCACCACCGACACACCGGGCTTGCCAAAGGTCGTCACGGCCTTGACCACGGGGACCTCGATGCCGGCGGACGAGCCGGACAACACCCTCAGGCTGGCGTGCTTGACGCCGTCGCCGGCCCCTGCGGCGGGGTCGAGCTTCATCGCCGAGGTAGCTGAGAAATTGCTGGGCTGCTCCGAGGCAGCCAGATACTGGATGCGGAACTTGCCGATGGCGATGACGTCGCCGTCAACGAGCTTGTGCGGCCCGACCACCTTGCGGTTGTTGACGAAGGTCCCGTTCGTGCTGTGCAGGTCCTCGACGCTCACATCCGCCAGGCCATGCAGTTCGAAGGCGCAGTGATCGCCGCTGACCGCGAGGTTGTCAAGCACGATGTCATTGCCGGGCCGGCGGCCCAGGGTGGTGCGGTCCTTGGTCAGGTAGACGTGCTTGATTTCTACGCCTTCGACCGATGCGATGAGCTGTGGCATGGGGCTTCCTGGGGCTGTGGGTGGCGTCTCGCCCATGGTAGCCCGATGCCCCGCGCGCGGCAAGGACACACCGGTGCTGGGACAATCCGGGCACTTATGAGCCCCCCTTCCCTGAGCCCGCGGCGCATCGCCGTGGCAGGCCTGTTGTCCTTGGCGGTGGCCATGGGCATCGGCCGGTTTGCCTTCACCCCCCTGCTGCCGATGATGCTGGCCGACGGCGTGATCACCCTGCCGGCCGCAAGCTGGCTCGCCAGCGCCAACTACCTGGGCTATCTGGTGGGGGCCTTGCTATGCACCCTGCAGCCCTGGCTGTGGCGCCGGCTCGCACCGCTGCCTGCGGTCAATGGCCCGGCCATGGTCCGTACCGGCCTGGCCGCCACCACGCTGCTCACGCTGGGCATGGCGATGCCCTGGGCGGCAGCCTGGCCGCTGCTGCGGTTTGCGGCCGGCGTGGCCAGCGCGCTGGTGTTCGTCTACACCTCGGGCTGGTGCCTGGGCCAGCTCTCGCGCCAGGGCCTGCCCGCCATGGGTGCCGTGATCTACACGGGCCCGGGGGGCGGCATCGTGCTCAGTGGGCTGGCGGCAAGCGGCATGGTGGCGCTGGGCTGGTCGGCCGCCACAGGCTGGCTGATTTTTGGCGGACTCGCAGCGGCCCTCACGGCCGTGATGTGGCCTGTGTTCAGCCCGGCCAGCGACCTGCCGGCGGCCCCCCCCGCCGCTGCGGGCGCCGTCCCGGTGCCCGCGCGCCGGGACCGCGGCGAGATCGCGCTGCTCACCCTCGCCTATGGGCTGGCGGGGTTCGGCTACATCATCACCGCCACCTTCCTGCCCGTGATCGCACGCCAGGCCCTGCCGGGTTCACCGTGGCTGGACCTGTTCTGGCCCATTTTCGGCGCTGGTGTGGTCGTAGGTGCCATCATCGCCTCGCGCCTGCGCAGCGCGGGCGACCTGCGACTGCGGCTGGTGGCCTGCTACCTCGTTCAGGCCCTGGGCATTGCCGTGGGCGTGTGGAGCCCCAGCCTTCTCGGCTTTGCTGCCGGGAGCCTGCTGCTGGGACTGCCCTTCACCACCATCACCTACTTCGCCATGCAGGAAGTGCGGCGCCTGCGGCCCGAAGCGCCGGCCAGCCTGATGGGGTTGCTGACGGCGATGTACGGCGTTGGCCAGATCATCGGGCCACCGCTGGCGGCGGCCCTGCTGGCCCGCGCACCCAACGCGGGCCAGGGCTTCACGCAGTCGCTCGACATCGCGGCGATGGCGCTAGTGGCAGGCGCCCTGCTGTTTGGCGGCATGGCCCGGCTGTACCCGGTCCCGGTGCCACGCGCCTGACCGCTAACATCACCAGATGCAGCGCACCGTTCCATCCCGCGAGGAAATCGACCTGTTGCCGCCCTTCGAGCGGCTGGGCCTGTCGCAGATCCACCTCGTGAGCACCGCGGCGCAGGCCGAGGAAGCCCGCAAGCAGCTCCTGCAGGTGTCGGCCTGGGGTTTTGACACCGAATCCAAGCCCACCTTCCGCAAGGACGAGGTCTCCGAAGGCCCTCACGTGGTGCAACTGGCCACGCGCGAACGGGCCTGGGTCTTCCAGCTGCACGACCTGCCCTGCCGCCAGGTGGTGGCCGGCCTGCTGGCGACCCCGGGCATCGTCAAGGCCGGCTTCGGCCTGGGGGACGACAACAAGCGCATCCTGAGCAAGCTCGGTGTACCCGCCACGGATGTGCTGGACCTGAACACCGTCTTCCGGCGCGACGGCTGGCGCAAGGACATGGGCGTCAAGGGGGCGGTGGCCGTGCTGTTCAACCAGCGCTTCATCAAGTCCAAGAAGGCCGGCACCTCCAACTGGGCCAGCCTGCGCCTGACCGAGGCTCAGCTGGTTTACGCGGCCAACGACGCCTATGCGGCCCTGCGGGTGTACGACGCGCTAGGGCTGGCCCCAGGCCGCGCCCCCTGAATCCCTCAGCCGCCCACGGCCTTCAGATCCAGCGTGTGGGAACGGCCCAGCCACAGCGCGCTGTCGCGGTGGTCGCGCAGGGCGTCGCCCGTGTTGGGGTGCATGAACACGTCCAGCGCCCCGTGATTCAGCGCGAGCCATCCGGCCACCGCGGCGAACTGCGCCGCATCGAATGCCAGTTGATAGCTCCACATCGGATGGGGACCGACCGGCTTCTCGTGGAATCGGCCCATCTGGATGCGCTCGCCCAGCTGCGCCTGGATCAGCTCGCGCAGGGCCCACGCGGCATCGCGCGAGGCCGCCTCGAAGTAGACATGGGCGTGCCAGCTCTCGATGGCCGTGGTGCTCAGGAGGGTCATGCCCGATTGTCGCGCCAAAGGCCGCTCAGCCAAGGTGGGCACGCACCCAGCGCACGATGTCGGCCTGCCCCAGCGCGCCCGCCTGCCGCGCGACCTCACGGCCGCCGGAAAACAACGCCAGGGTGGGAATGCTGCGGATATTGAATCGCGCCCCCAGGGCCGGCGCTTCCTCGGTGTTGACCTTGGCCACGCGCACGCGCGGCTCCAGCTGCGCCGCAGCCTGCTCGTAAGCCGGCGCCATCATGCGGCAGGGCCCGCACCAGGGCGCCCAGAAATCCACCAGCAACGGGATCTGGGTGCGCGCCAGGTGCCGCTCGAACGCCGTCTCACCCAAAGCCACGGGGTGGCCGTCGAACAGCGGCTTCTTGCACTGGCCGCAATCGGGCGCCGCGCCAAGCTGGTCGGCGCGCACCCGGTTGGTCGTATGGCAGTGGGGACAGACGATGTGCAGGGATTCGCTCATGTCCCGCAGTTGGAGGTGCCGGCCGTGATTGCAAGCCGGCCAGGCCGCGCAGGCCTGGCCGGCTTGATACACATCAACCACGGGCCGCGTGATCGGGCGCATCATGAAGACCGACTTTTCACGGAGGTAGCACCATGTTCAAGCACATTCTCCTGGCCACCGACGGCTCCGCCGCGTCCGCGCACGCGGCCAGCGTCGCGGTCGACATGGCCCGCACGCACGGGGCGCGACTCACCGCCCTGTACGTCGTCGACCCCTACCCCTATCTGGGCGTGGGCGAAGCCAATCCGGTGGGGTTCCAGGCCTACACCGCCGCCGCCATGGAGCACGCGTCGCAGGCGCATGCCGCCGTGGCGGCGCTGTGCGAAAAGGCCGATCCCCCCGTCAAGCTGGAGGTGCGCGTGGCACAGGACGTGGGCGCTGCCGCCGGCATCGCACAGACCGCCACGCTGCAGAACGCGGACCTGGTGGTGGTGGGCTCGCACGGCCGCACCGGCCTGGCCCGTCTCATGCTGGGCAGCGTGGCCGCCCGCGTCGTGGCGGAATCGCCGGTGCCGGTGCTGATCGCGCGCTGACCCTGCAGGCCCGTGCGGCTGGCCCGCGCCGCGGTGCTCAGGCCGGTTTTACGGTGGCGGCCTTGCGGTCGGCCACCACCTTCTGGGCTGCGGGGCGCTCACCCACCCGCTTGATGTAGGGCTTGTAGTCCACCCCCGCGGCCAGCAACAGGTCTTCGCCGTACACGGCCTTGGTCGCCATGCCCACCAGCGGCAGATGGGCAAACGCAGCGCAGTCCGCCTGCGTCAGGCTGTCACCGGCCACATAGGGGGCAAAGCGGGCCAGGCGCTGGAACGCGGCGATGTTCTTCAGCAGCTGCCGGTGGACGCGGGCCTTGTTGCCATCGCTGACCGAGCCTCCGAAAAACGCCTGCGGGTACAGCTCGCGCGCCACCAGCTCCAGGTGCAGATCGATGAAGATGGTGAGCTCGCGCACCTTGGCCGCGGCGAACGGATCCGCCGGCAGCAGCGCCGGGGTCGGGAACGCGGCTTCCACGTACTCCAGCATGGCCTGGCTTTCGCAGAGCCCGCCCTGCGGCGTGCGCAGGAACGGAATCTTCGCCAGCGGCGAGTCGCGCAGCACCTCTTCGTCGGTGCGGTGGGTTTCCACCTTCTCCTCGTCGAAGGGCACTCCCTTTTCGAGCAGGGCCAGCTTGACCTTGTTGTAGTAGTTGGAAATCGGCGAACCGCACAGGGTCAGGGTCATGGAAGTCTCCGGTGAATCAGCCGGCAGTCTAGGAGCGCGCCGTGCCCGGCGCTGCCACGCGCGGGACAGCCGCCGGAGCCCGCGGCCCGCGACCCCCCTCAGAAGCGCCGGCTCAGCCCTACGCTGAACCCGTGGGGCAGCAGCTTCACGCTCCAGGCCTCGTCGCGGCCGTGGGCATACAGGCCGACCGCCGCGCCCAGCGCCATGCCCGCCAGCACGTCGGTCTGCCAGTGCGCCTGGTTTTTCAGCCGGGCCACGCCGCTGTACAAGGGCAGCGCGGCCAGCGCCCAGACCGCAGGATGGTCCTCGTGGTACTCCGCGATGAAAGGGGTCACCACCGCCGTGATGTGGGTCACCTCACCACTGGGGAAGCTGCGGCCGCCCTGCTGGCCCCAGGCGCCGGGGTCGTTGCCATCCGCGGGCCGCTGGCGCCGCAACGCCACCTTGCCCAGCAGCGCGGCGGCATCGGCCATGACCATGGCATCGGTGGCCTTGAAAAAGGTCCGTCCCAGCCGCGTGTCGCGTCCTTCCCACAAGGCCCCGCCGACAGTCACCAGGGCGGCCCCGTACTTGAGCACGGACTGCTTGCCGGGCGACCACAGCCCTGCGTCGTCCCGGTTGATCCGGTGGTCCAGTCCCAGCAGCCCGCCCGCCGCCACGGGGCCGCAACCCACGGCCAGGGCCAGCGCCAGCCCGGCGGCGGACAGGCGATTCAGTGCATTGAAGGTCATGCCCCGAGCCTGTCCGGGCGGCCTTAAGGAATCCTTATCAGGGGCCGGGCTTGGTAAAGTCAGGCTCTTTTCCACCACACACAGGCATCGCCATGGCGCGACCGAACCCATGGGCCGGCAAGGTGCTGACGCTCATCAAGAGCGGCAACACCGCGGCGGCCATCGCCCAGATCAAGGTTGCACCCAGCGTCAAGGACCTGCAGGCCCTGCGCACCGCGCTGTCGGCAACCTCGCTTCATGGGCGCTGGCGCGACGTGGACGCGGCCGTCGAAGACAACCTCGCCCTGCTGTCGGCGCCCCGCCTGCACCGCTCGCCATGAGTTTCGAATCGCTGGGTCTGCAGGCCCCGCTGGTCCGTGCCGCGGCAGAACTGGGACTGCAGGTGCCCACGCCCGTGCAGGCCGCGTCCATCCCGGCCATCCTGCATGGCACAGATTTGCAGGGCCAGGCGCAGACCGGCTCCGGAAAAACAGCGGCCTTCGCTCTGCCCCTGCTGCAGCGCCTGCAGCAAGGGGCCCAGGGCGCTTCGCGCCGCCCGGCTGCACTGGTACTGGTGCCCACGCGGGAGCTGGCGGCCCAGGCCGGCGAGGTGCTGCGCAGCCTGGCCCGCCACCTGCCCCGCCGGCCCCGCATTGCCGTGGTGTTCGGGGGCGTGTCCATCAACCCGCAGATGATGGGTCTGCGCGGCGGCGCCGAGGTGGTGGTGGCCACGCCGGGCCGGCTGCTGGACCTGGTGGAGCGCAACGCCCTGAAACTGGACGGCGTGACGCTGCTCGTGCTGGACGAGGCCGACCGCCTGCTCGACCTGGGCTTTGCCGACGAGCTGGGCCGCGTGCTGGCCCTGCTGCCGCCGCGGCGCCAGAACCTGTTCTTCTCAGCGGCCTTCCCACCGGCCGTTCAGGCCCTGGCGAGCGCGCTGCTGCGGGACCCGCTCCGCGTGGACATCCCGCCCGAGCCCGGTCACGAGCCGGCCATCGCCCAGAAGGCCATCACGGTGGATGCGCAGCGCCGCACGCAGTTGCTGCGGCACCTGGTCAAACAGGAAGGCTGGCAGCGCGCGCTGGTGTTCGTGGCCACCAAACACACGGCCGACAAGGTGGCCGAGAAGCTGTACCGGGCCGGCATCTATGCAACGGCCTTTCATGGCGACCTGAGCCAGGGTGCCCGCACTCAGGTGCTGGACGAGTTCAAGGCCGAGCGCTGGGAGTTGGTGATCACCACCGACCTGGCGGCCCGCGGCATCGACATTGCCCAACTGCCCGTGGTGGTCAACTACGACCTGCCCCGCTCACCCGTGGACTACGTGCACCGCATCGGCCGCACCGGCCGCGCCGGCGAGACCGGCCTGGCCGTGAGCTTCGTCAGCGCCAGCAGCGAGGCCCATTTCCGGCTCATCGAGAAGCGCCAGGGCCTGAGCCTGCCGCGCGAGCAGGTGCCTGGCTTTGAGCCCACCGAGCCGGTGGTGGTACCGCCGGCCACGGGCCCCGGTGGCATCAAGGGCCGCCGGCCCAGCAAGAAGGACAAATTGCGTGCTGCCGCCGCAGAAGCCGCTGCCCGCCCGGGTGACTGAGCGCGACCCTAGGCGACCAGCAACCGCTGCAGCTCGCCGCTGGCGATCAGTGCCTTCAGGTCCGTGGCGCCGCCCACGAGGGTGCCCTTGACGAACACCATCGGAAAAGTGGGCCAGCCCGTCCACATCTTCAGGGCATTGCGTTCACGCCAGGTGTTCAGGTAGTTGCCGTACTCGAGGTAGCGGTAGGGCACGCCGGCCGCGTCCAGCGCCTTGCGCGCCTGACGCGGAAAGGGGTTGATGCCCATGCCCACCACCACCACGTCGGTGCTGGCCACGGCGTCCATCACCTCCTGCACGATGGCCTGCTGGTGGCCGGCGATCCGCAGGCGGATGGCGGGGTGGATCTGGGCTTCGTCAAGAATCGGGCGTGGCATGTCGGGCTCCTCGGATCGGGGCCTCACGGTAGCACAGGCGGCCGCGGCAGACCCGCGAGCGTTGCAGGGCCATCCCCGCCGGGGGATACTGCGCCATGCCCGACTCGCCCGCAGCCCCCGACGGACCCGAAGCCCCCGCCAGCACACGTGCAGGCCGGGTCGAGAAATGGCTGATGGCCCTGGTGATCGTGTTCATCGCCGTGCTGGCCGTGCGCGGCATTCGCTCAGGGCCTGAACCCGCCGTGCAATTGCCGCCGGCCGCCGTGGACCCGGTGGCGGACGGTGCGGCCGGTCCGCAGACCCTGGTGCTGGCCGGCGGCTGCTTCTGGGGCGTGCAGGCCGTCTTCCAGCACACACGCGGTGTGCTCGGCGCGGTCTCGGGCTATGCCGGTGGCCCCCGCGAAAGCGCGACCTACGAACAGGTCAGCGGTGGCCTCAGCGGCCATGCCGAGGCGGTGCAGATCACCTACGATCCCCGGCAGGTGTCGCTGGGCCAGTTGCTGCAGATCTTTTTCTCGGTGGCGCATGACCCGACGCAGCGCGACCGCCAGGGTCCGGACTTTGGCCGCCAGTACCGCTCGGCCATTTTTTATGGCGACGCCCACCAGCAGACAGTGGCACGACGCTACATCTCCCAGCTGGACGATGCCGGAGTGTTTGGCAGCCGCATTGCCACCGAGGTGTCGGCGCTTCAGGGCTTCTACCCGGCCGAGGCGCATCACCAGGACTACGCGACGAAGTTCCCGGACTCGCCCTACATCGCCACGTTCGACCGGCCCAAGTTGCGCAACCTCAGGCAGGCCTTCGCGGGCCTCTACCGGGAGACCCCGGTACTGGTTTCCGCGTCCCGGCCCGAGGCCGCCCGGTCGCCCTGAACCGCGGGCCGCCGCTCAAGGCCCGGTGGGCGGCTCCAGCAACTGGAAATTGAGCAGCCGCGTGGCGATCACGGTTTCCGTGAGGAAACACAGCAGCGCCAGCAGGAAGCAGACCACGCCCGACAGAAAGCCCCCCACTGCCCAGCGGCTGCTCTGAAACGCCGTGGTTTCGCCGAGAAACAGCAGGATGATGGTCAGCCCGATGAGAAAGGCGCAAGTCGTCAGCAGCGCGATGCACCCGTTGGCCAGCCGGCCGCGCAGCCGCAGTTCGGCCAGCTCGGCCGCTGCGCGCGCCATCAGGTCGGGGTGGGCCCTTGCCCGGTCCTCGACCGCCCGGGCGCGGTCGATGATGCGCGCCAGGCGGCCGGCGACCGCGCCGATCATGCCGGACACCGCCGTGAGCAGGAAAACGGGCGCCACCGCCAGCTGGATGCCGTGGGTGATGGTGTCGGAATCAAGGGCAAGGGCCATGGTGTCAAAGGTCAAACGGGCGGTTTGCTATGGTTTCAGTAGCACACTGTGGCCGAAGCACAAGGGCTACAGCCACTTTTCTCATGAATGGGGGCCGGAAGGCCGGGTATGTCCGGCCGAGGGCGAGGGAAACACCACGGGGGTCTTGCCCGTGGGCCTGACGACCACCGAGCCCGCCATCTTGTCGTGCCAGCCCTGCTTGCGCCGATCGAACGCGATCCAGAGGTAGCCCAGGCCAAAGGGGATGAACGAGACGATGTAGCCCACGTAGCGAATCACGGACTGCGTGGTATTCAGGGGCGCGCCCGTCTCGGCGTCGACGATGCGCGCCGAGATCGCCATCTTGCCCGGCGTGGCGCCCAGGTACACCCAGAAGCCGATCACCAGTACGGCAGGCAGCACCAGGTTCACCAGCAGGTCCGCCACCCCCTGGAAGCCCGTGCCGGCGGGCGACGAGAGCCGGCCATAGATCACCCAGGTGAGCGGCACGGTCACCACGAGCTGCAACAGGATGTCGATCACGGTCGCACCCAGCCGCGGCCAGAAGCCGACGTATTCCAGGTCTGAGTCATGCATGGTGGGGCCTCCGGTCGCCGATTATCCGTGGCCCGCGCGCGGTGCCGCTACCCCACCCACGGCACGGCGCACCACGCCGCCGATTGTCAGCCCCTGGCCGAGGATGGAAAACACCACGATGCAATAGGTCAGTGCCAGGATCAGGTCGCGCTGCGGCCCCGCCGGCAACGACAGCGCCAGCGCCACGGAAATGCCGCCGCGCAGCCCGCCCCAGGTCAGCACCTTCGCGGCGCCGCGCGGCAGGCGGAAGAAGCCCTTGAGCAGCGCCACCGGCAGGCCCACCGTGAGCGCCCGCGCCAGCAAGGTGATGGCCAGCGCCACGCCGGCCGCCGCGAACACACTGGCCGAAAACGCCACCACCATCACCTCCATGCCGATCAGCACGAACAGCACGGCATTGAGGATTTCATCGAGCAGTTCCCAGAACATGTCGATGTACCGGCGCGTGGTGTCGGACATGGCCAGGGCGCGGCCGTGGTTGCCGATCATCAAGCCGGCCACCACCATGGCCAGCGGGCCGGACACGTGCAGCCGCGTGGCCAGGGCATAGCCCCCCATCACGGCCGCCAGCGTGATCAGCACCTCGACTTGGTAGTTGTCCACGCTGCGCAGCAGTCGGAAGGTGACGTAGCCCAGCACCAGGCCGTACAGCAGGCCCCCGCCGGCCTCGTGCGCCAGGAGCTGCGCGCCGTGGCCCCAGGTCGGGGTTTCGCCCGTGGCCAGCATGCCCAGCAAGAGGGAGAAGATCACCACGCCCACGCCGTCGTTGAACAGGGATTCGCCGGCGATGACCAGCTCCAGATCGCGCGGGGCGCCCGCGGTCTTCAGGATGCCCATCACCGCGATGGGATCGGTCGGCGAGATCAGTGCACCGAACAGCAGGCAATAGATCAACGGCAACTCCAGCCCCACCCAGGGCAGGACCAGCCAGGCCCCCAACCCCACCACCAGCGTGGACAGCAGCGTGGCCACCACGGCCAGCGCCCCGACCTGCCAGCGCCAGGCACGCAGCTCGCTCAGGTCCACGTGCAGTGCGCCGGCGAACAGCAGCAGCGACAGCATGCCTTGCATCAGCACATCGGAAAAGTCGATCGAGCGCAGCAGTGACTCCTCGTACTGGCGCAGCCCGAAGTCAATGCCCGCGAGGTCCAGCCCGATGAGCAGCAGCGACATCAGCAGCGACGCGGCCATGACGCCGATGGCCGTGGGCAGGCCCACGAAGCGGTGGTTCAGGTAGGCCAGGGTGGCCGTGACCACGAGGCAGATGGCAACGATGTCGAGCATGGGCGGAAGCGGTGAACACGAAAACGGCGGACACCAAGGGTACCGCACGAGCGTGTCGCCGCGGCGCGACGGCGCGACGATTCAGTCGAGCAGCGCCGCCTCCAGCGCCGATTGCAGTGTCACGGCCACGGCCGCGATCTCCTGGGCCTTGTCCTGCCCGTTGATGATGCGCCGGGCGCCGACGTAATCGCAACTGGTGCCATTGATGTAGCTGGCCAGCTTGCGCCCCGTGAAAAGGCCCGCGCGCATGCCCAGCGACATGATGCGGTAGGCGTTGAGCGGCTCCAGTACCAGCGCAGGCTGGGTCACGAAAGCCGAACCCAGCCCGAGCGCCGTGCCCAGCCTTGCGTAGTTGGCCCGTCCCGTGATCTGCACATAGCCCCGGCCCTTGAAGCGCAGGCCGTCCCCGGCCTGGGTGTTGCCCAGCCTCACGCTGAGCGTCGTGGGGGGTTCGTACTTGCTGAAATAGGAGTCCGCGCCGTACTCGGTCACCGGGTGGAAGGTGTTGGCGCATTCATGCTTCACGGTGGCCAGCATGTAGGCCACCCAGCGCAGGTCGGTGATGTCGGGGTCGAGCTGCAGGCTGCCCAGCAGCCCGTCCAGCCCCTGGTACTGGTAGGCCGTGAGCGGCGCAATGGCCGACTCGTAGCGCGCAGCAAAAGCCTGGTGGTCGAAGTACATGACAACTGCCTGCAGGCCGTGTGATCAGGCCGCCGCCATGCGATACACATCCACCATGGCGTTGGAGCCACTGACCAGCATCACGCCCGACCACAGCAACGTGCCCCCCGATGGCGCTGCCGTGCCACCCGCCTGCAGCTTGAGCGTCGCCGGAATGGCGTCGGCCTCCTGGAACGTCACCAGGTTGGTGATGGTGCCGTCCACCGCGGTGAGCTGGCTGCGCTGGAATTCACTGGCCAGCGCCTCCTCACCGCGCAGGGCGTTCTGGATCTTGGCCAGCGTGTTGCTGCCGCTGACAGTCATGTGGTACGTGGACATTCAAGGCCTCCTGGGTCACAGCTTGCTTCTGATCTCTTTGGCCAGATCGGGCTTGGCTCGCAAGGCACGCCGGTAGTGGTCGCCCAGCGATGCCCTGGCCTGTTCCACCGTGGCCTGAGGCAGCCCCTCCAGTCCCAGCAGCTTGAGCAGCTTCTGGTTTTGCGCCAGGTCGCCACTCTGAATGGCGGCAAGAACCGCATTGGTAATCGCCGCTCGATCGTTGATCTGGGCATCGGTCAGCACGGGGGCCTCACCTTCCGATGTCAGGGCCTGATCGGCCTTGGCCTCGCGCGCCGAAGCACTTGCCTGCACGGCCGCCACCGCCGCGTTGAGCGTGCCGGCGGCGTAGTAGGCATGGGTGTCGGCCACGGCCTGGGTGAAGCTGTAGTCTTCCAGCGGCTTCTTCACACCCGCCAGGATCTGCAGCAGCACTTCCTTGCGCTGCGCATTCATGGTGGCCACCAGGGCCGAGGTGGTTTTTTCGTAAAAGTAGTTCTTGTCCACCACCGCGCGGGAGCCTGAGGCCCCTGCCGCCATGGCCGCCAGATTGGTCTTGGCCCGCGCGCCCAGGGCGGTGGTGCCCAGCAGGTTCAGGCCCAGCACCAGCATCTCGGAGGCGGAGTCAATATGCTGCTTGTCGGCCGTGAGGTCGCTGATGAACTGGATGTAGGCCAGATTGGCCATGGCCACGCGCGCGTCGACAAAGGCATTGCGCCGCGCCATGGTGGGCGTGCCCTCGTAGTAGGCGGTGACCGAGGCCGTGGTGCTCAGTGACGCGCGCAGTGCCGTCATGTCGGCCTCGACGCTGTAGGCCGGATCGGGCGAGCCGCCGTGGCGCAAGCTCGAACAGCCCGTGAGCAGCGCAGCCGCGCCCAGCAGGACCCAGACCATCCATCGTTTGGCTTTTGGCATCTTCCCCTCCCCGCCCCGGCAGGCGCGATGGCCGCAATGTACGGGGGAAGATGGTGCGGCGCATCCTCCAAATGGGGGAGGCGCCCGGCCGTCAGGCCGATGACTCGTCGCGCACGAAAACGATGCCGGGTTGCTTGAACTCGCGGTCGTAGCTGAGCAGGTGGGTTTGCTCCATGGTTTGTCCGGACTTTTCCCGGATCGTGGCGTGCACCTCAAACACCCCCCAGGTCCAGATGACCAGGGCGCAGCTGCTGTTGGCGGGCGTCCGGGCCACGCGGTGCACCGGTTCGCCAAAGGTGTGATGGAGACGGTAGGTCACCGACTCGACGAAGGGCACCCGGTCGCCGGCCAGGTAGATCCAGACCTTGTAGTGGTCGCGCTTGCCGTCCGAGCGGTACTGCACCGGCCGCCGCGCGCCCGGGGGATACACCAGTGCCGGATCGACGGCCGAGTCGACGACCGTGATGGAGGGGGTCGGGGGGGCGGAACTTAGCAAAACCGGGGCCTCACGTTGCGCAGGACAGGGACCAATGTTAACCACCCGGTGCGGGCGCAGGTGCCGGGGCCACGGGGTCCAGCGCGACCGCTTCGTCCGGGGGACGGGCCACCGCCCGGATGCCATCATCGGGCAGGTCCGGATCGACCGGCGGGGCCACCACAGCAGCCGCCGGGGTGACCGGCGGCGGGGAGGCGGAGTTGGCGTCGCTGATGGCCTTGGACTCTCCGAAGTAGTAGCCGATGATGGACCCGACCAGGCCGCCCAGCGTGGCCGCCACGGCCTGCAGCGCCTCCTTGATCTCGTCCATGTTGCCCGAGGACTGGTACAGCGAATAGGCCAGAGCCAGCCCGAAGATCATCACGATCAGCAGCGCCAGCAGGTGGCGGAAGTCGTTGATGATCTTGGTGAGCGCCTCGGTCACGAGGTAGCGCAGGTTCTGGGTGGTGGCACGGCGCGGTGCCTGCATCTCGGCTTTGAACCGGCCCACGCCAAAAATCCAGGCCAGCCACTGCACCACCAGAACACCGGCCCCGATATAGGCCAGCAACAGCCAGGCGCCCGCCGCATTGGCCTCGAAGACCTGAAAGATCGCCGTCATGCCTCGTCCTCCTGAAAGCCCCGCGACGCCCGGCGTCGGTGGAGGGCCATTATTTTTTATGCACCGAAACGACCGAGACTGTCGTTGCAGTGCTCGCGACTGTCAAGCCCGGCCTAACGGGAAGGGGGTGCGCTGCCCCCCCAGGCTTCAGCCGGCACCGAGCCGCCAAAGCCGGTCGCCCAGCCACCGGGCGCGTCGGGTGCCTTGACCTGCGCGGGCACCAGCGGCGACAACGGCTCGGTGGACTCCGCCGGCAGCACCAGCTTGCTGGCGGCAAACGTGGCCTTGGCGTCGAGCACGCGTGTCTTGAACGAGGCCTGGAAAAAATCCCCCACGATGGGCAGCGCGCTGCGCGCGCCCTGCCCCCAGCTGTCGCTCATCGTGATGCGGCTGTCGTTGAAGCCCACCCAGGCCCCCGCCACCAGCTGCGGGTGCATGAGCATGAACCAGCCATCCGTGTTGTCCTGCGTGGTGCCGGTCTTTCCCGCCACATCGGCCTGGATACCGAAACGCGACCGGATGGCGGCTCCGGTGCCGCGATCGATCACGCCGCGCAAGGTGTCCAGCAGGGTGTCGTCGGCGGCCTGGGGCAGCGCGGCTTCGGGTGCCGCAGGGGCAAAGCTCTCCAGCACCTTGCCGGTGCGGTCTTCCACGCGCAGCACCACCACCGGCTCGAGGTAGTTGCCGCCGTTGGCCAGCGTGCCATAGGCCGTGACCATCTCCTTGAGCGTGACCGGGCTGGTTCCCAGGGCCAGCGAATAGACCTCTTCCAGCCGGCTGGAGCGCACCCCCATGGCGCGCGCCAGGGCCGCCACGCGCTGAGGGCCCACCCGCTGCATGAGCTGAGCCGTGATCACATTCTTGGAGTAGGCCAGCCCATCGCGCAGCGTCATGGGCAGGTAGCTGGGCTCACCGCCATCAGTGGGCCGCCAGACCTGGCCGCCGCCGATATCGATCTCCACCGGCTCGTCCATCAGCACTTCGAGCGGGCTGATACCCTGCTCGAAGGCCGCGCCATACACAAAGGGCTTGAAGGTGGAGCCGGGCTGGCGCCGCGCCTGCTGCACGTGGTCGAACTGGTCCTTCATGAAGTCACGGCTACCAACCCAGGCCCGCACCTGGCCCGTGTGCGGGTCCAGCGCCATGAAGCCGGCGGCCAGGCGGGTCTTGTCCTCGCGCAGGCTCTTCATGAACTCCGCGTCGGCCAGCAACGGCTTCAGGGCCTGGGTGTCGGTGAGCCCGGAGGCGCGCGCCGAACGGTACGGCGCCGTCTCGCGCACCAGGTCCTGCACCAGCGGCTGCCCGGGCGCGAAGCCGCCACGCGGGCTCCAGCGCGCATCCGCCAGCTTTTGCAGCGCGTCCATCTGGCGTGTCACCGCCTGGTTGGCCAGCGCCTGCAAGCGCGAGTCGATGGTGGTGCGCACCACCAGCCCGTCGGCATGGATGTCATAGCCATTGCGATCTGCCCAGTCGATCAGCCAGCGCCGCAACTGCCGCGCCAGATGCGGCGCCTCGCCCAGCGGCTCCCCCTGGCGCTCGAAATCCACCTTCAGCGGGCGCTTCTGCAGCGCGGGAAGGCGCGCCGCGTCCAGCTTGTTGTGCTTGACCATCTGGGCCAGCACCACGTTGCGCCGCTGTTGCGCCCGCTCCGGATTGGTCACGGGGTTGTAGTAGCTCGTGCCCTTGAGCATGCCCACCAGCGTGGCCGACTCCAGCAGATCCAGCTTGCCGGCGGGCTTGTCGAAATAGGTGTGCGCGGCCATTTCGATGCCATAGGCGTTGTAGAGGAACGGCACCGTGTTCAGGTAGGTCTCGAGAATCTCGTCCTTGCTGTAGACGGCCTCGATCTTGAGCGCGGTGATGGCTTCCTTGATCTTGCGGGTGATGCTCACGGCGCGGCCGATGTCCTCGGGGTACAGGTTGCGCGCAAGCTGCTGCGTGATGGTCGAGCCGCCCTGGCGATCGCCCGTCAGGGTGAGCAGCACGGCCGCCCCGGTGCGCTTGAAGTCGATGCCGTGGTGCTCGTAGAAGCGGTGGTCCTCGGTGGCGATCAGCGCCTGCACCACAGAGGGCGAGATGTCGGCCAGCTTGACCCACTGCCGGTTGGCACGCCGGAACTCGGCCAGCACCTTGCCATCCGCGGACATCAGCACCGCGGGCTGTTCGGCCTTGGCCTTGCGGATGTCGCCAATGCCCGGCGTGAAAAGCAGCAACACCAGCACATAGAGCACCAGCAGCGCCGGCAGGGCCGCCACGGCGCGCACCGGGTGAAGCCGCACCCACGCCCACAGCCGTCGCAGGCGGGGCCCCAGCCAGGCGGCAGCACGGTCCAGTAACAATTTCATCCTGCGCAATGTAGCCCAAGACATGGGGCTTTTGATGTAGGACATCGGCGCCGCCCCGCGGCCACATGGTTTATCGTTACCGCATGCTGACCCGGCCCATCCCCTCTTCCGGCCAGGCCCTGCCCGTGGTGGGCTGCGGCACCTGGCGTGGTTTCGACATGGGTTCGCAGCCCGAGCTGTATCCCGGCCGCGCCGCGGTCCTCGAGGCCCTGTGGGCCGCTGGCGGGCGTGTGATCGATAGCTCGCCGATGTACGGCACGTCCGAGCAGGTGGTGGGCGATCTGCTGGACCAGGGTGCGTCGCACGGCAAGGCCTTCCTCGCCACCAAGGTCTGGACCCGGGGCCGGCGCGAGGGCCTGGCACAGATGGAGCGCTCGCTGGCCCTGCTGCGCAGCCCGACGATCGACCTGATGCAGGTCCACAACCTGCTGGACTGGCAGGTGCACCTGCCCACACTGCGCGACTGGAAGGCGCAGGGGCGCATCCGCTACCTCGGTGTCACCCACTACACGGGCTCGGCCCACGACGAGCTGGAGCAGGTGATGCGATCTGAGCCCCTGGATTTCGTCCAGCTCAACTACGCCCTGACCGACCGGGCGGCGGCCCGGCGCCTCCTGCCGCTGGCCGCGCAGCGGGGGATGGCGGTGCTGGTCAACCTGCCACTGGGCGGGGGGGCGGCCCTGCAGCGGTTGCGCGCCCGGCCCCTGCCGGGCTGGGCGGGTGATATCGGCTGCGCCACCTGGAACCAGGTGATGCTGAAGTTCGTGCTGTCGCACCCGGCCGTGACCTGCGTCATCCCGGGCACATCGAGTGCAGCCCACATGCACGACAACGCGCAGGCCGCCAGCGGCGAGATCCCGCCGCTCTCGTTCTGGACGGCAGCCCGACTGCAGGATTGCGGCGTGGCTTGAGCGGCGGGGCGCTCGAACCGACAATAGCGGCATGACGCTCACCCCCTCTTCCTCGCTGCGCGCCCTGCTCGCGGCACTCGTGCTGGCCGCTGCAGGGCCAGCCGCGGCCGCTGAGCCGGTCAGCACCAGCTTCCTGGGGCACACGGCCATCGGCGGCAAGGACACCGTGTCGTACCACACGCCTCAGGCGCGGCAGGCGCACCAGGTGACCGAAGGCCAGGCGCAGTACACGGTCAAGTACCTGGGCGCTGACTGGCATTTCGCCTCGCGCGCCAGCGCCGATCAGTTTGCCGCCAACCCCGCCGCCTATGCGCCCAGGTACAACGGCTTCTGCGCCAATGCCCTGTCCACGGGCGAGGGGCTGGTCCGCACGGACGGCAGTGTCTGGGAATTCTTCGGCGGCAAGCTGTACCTGTTCTACGGCGAGCGTGGCCGTCAACGCTGGCTGGCTGGCGACTGGAAGGCCTACCAGCAACAGGCGGACGCGGCCTGGCAGGCTGAATCGCGCAAGTGAACGTCTGAGGACCGGCCTCAGGCGGCCAGTGCCCGCATTTCGCGGATCAGGTCGGCCTTGCCCTCGAAGCCGATGCCCGGCAGCTCCGGCAGCGTGACGTAGCTGCCGTCCACCTTCACGCCATCGGGGAAGCCGCCATACGGCTGGAACAGGTCGGGGTAGGACTCGTTGCCGCCCAGGCCCAGGCCCGCCGCGATGTTCAGCGACATCTGGTGCCCCCCATGCGGGATGCAGCGGCCGGCCGACCAGCCATGCTGCCGGAGCATGTCCAGCGTGCGCAGGTACTCGACCAGGCCGTAGCTCAGCGCGCAGTCGAACTGCAGCCAGTCGCGGTCGGGCCGCATGCCGCCGTGGCGGATCAGGTTGCGCGCGTCCTGCATGGAGAACAGGTTCTCGCCGGTGGCCATCGGGTTGGCGTAGTAGTTGCGCAGCGTGGCCTGCAGCTCGTAGTCCAGCGGGTCGCCCGCTTCCTCGTACCAGAACAGGTTGTAGCGGGACAGGGCCTTGGCATAGGCGATGGCGGTGTCCAGGTCGAAGCGGCCATTGGCGTCCACCGCCAGGCGCTGCCCGTCCTTCAGGATGCTGAGCACGGAATCGATGCGGCGCAGGTCTTCATCCAGTGAGGCACCGCCGATCTTCATCTTCACCACCGAGTAGCCGCGGTCCAGGTAGCTGCGCATCTCGTCCTTGAGCTGGCTGTCGTCCTTGCCCGGGTAGTAGTAGCCGCCAGCCGCGTAGACGAACACCTTGCGGTTGACCTGGCCGTTGCCGTGCCGCTCGGCCAGCAACTGGAACAGCGGCTGGTCGGCGATCTTGGCCACCGCGTCCCACACCGCCATGTCGATGGTGCCGATGGCGACCGAACGCTCGCCGTGGCCACCAGGCTTCTCGTTCCTGAACATCGTGGCCCAGATCTTGTGCGGGTCGAGGTTGCTGCCGGCGTCGTCCACCAGCGAGGCGGGCTCGGCCTCCAGCAGGCGCGGAATGAAGCGCTCGCGCATCAGCTGGCCCTGGCCGTAGCGGCCGTTGGAGTTGAAGCCATAGCCGATGACGGGCTTGCCGTTTCTCACCTGGTCGGTCACCACGGCCACCAGGCTCAGCGTCATCTTGCTGAAGTCGATGTAGGCGTTGCGGATGGGAGAGCTGATGGCGCAGGTCTTTTCGCGGACTTCAAGAATCTTCATGGGGACTCGTGGGGCTTGATGAGTGGAGGTGCCGATATCATCGGCCGTGCGCGCGGCATTGACCAATGCCCTTTTTCTCTTCTTCCATGCCCTGAAAGCACCGGCCTTGAACTTCAGCTGGCTCCACGACTTCATGGCGCTGGCCGCCAGCGGCAATTTTTCGCGCGCGGCCGATGAACGCCACATGACCCAGCCGGCCTTCAGCCGGCGCATCCGGGCCCTCGAGGCCTGGCTGGGCGTGGACCTGTTCGACCGCAGCAGCCAGCCGGCCCGCCTGACGGAGGCCGGAGAGTGGTTTCATGCCACGGCCGAAGAACTGCTGGCCCGGGTGGCGCGCATCCCGCATGAGGCCCGGGCGGCTGCCGAGCAAAGCGCCACCACGCTACGGCTGGCGGCCACGCACGCGCTGAGCTTCACCTTTCTGCCGGGCTGGCTGCACGGGCTGGAAGCGCACACCCCTGTCGGGCCCGTGCGGCTGATGTCCGATGTGCTGCCGCGCTGCGAGTCCCTGCTGATGCAAGGACAGGTCCAGTTCGCGCTGTGCCATGCCCACGCCGACGCACCGGGCGCGCTGGATGCAGCGGGTTGTCCACGCATCACCATCGGCGCCGACCGGCTCCTCCCGGTGTCGGCACCCCGTGGCATCGCGAGTGCGCGCGCCCCGCGCCCTCTGCACGGCCTGACACCGGCCGCGAAGGCGGCACCCGTCCCGTTGCTGGGCTACAGCCCGGAATCAGGCATCGGCCGCATCCTGCATGCGGTGCACGGCGAGCGGCTTGCGGCCCTGGAATGCCAGACGGTGTTCACGGCGCATCTCGCCTCCGTTCTGCGCACCATGGCGCTGCAGGGACGTGGCGTGGCCTGGCTGCCCGAGAGCCTGGCGCGGCAGGACCTCGAGGAAGGCCGGCTCGTGCCCGCGGGCGGCCCGCAATGGGAGGTGGCGCTGCAGGTGTGCGTGTACCGCGATGCGGCGCGACTCAGCCCCGCGGGCGAAGCGTTCTGGCGGGCCGCCCAGGCCAGCGCCTGAGGCGGTGGCGCCAGCCGTCGCCGTTTATTCGGCCGGGGCCGGTTCGGCGTTGAGCCGGGCAGCGGCTTCGCGCTTGCCCATGCCGCGCAGCGAGGCAATGCTCTCCAGCTGCTTGGCGCGCGGCCGGGCCTTGCCGCTTTCCCACTTGTAGACCGACAGCTGCGACACGCCCAGGATCTTGGCCAGGGCGGCAGCCGAAAGGCCCAGCCGCTTGCGCTGCGCGCCAAAGCCCTTGGCGCTGAAACGTAGGTTGCTGCCCCCGTCGGACTTGGCGGCCACCGGGGTCGCCTTGCCCGCGGCCTTGCCGACCCGCTTGACTTGCTGCTCCAAGGCCTGCAGACGGCGCTTGAGCTCGGCGATCTGTGTGCGGTACTGGGAAATGGACTTCTTCAGAGCCTGCGTTTCGCCACGCAGTTCCTTGCGCGCCACGCGCGAGATTTCACTTTTGAGAACCGTTCCGATGTTGGACATGAATGCTTGTTCTGCTTTGGATGGCCGTGCGGCCCCGGTTTCTGTGTCCGGTACCGCGCCAGCGGTTGAGAGTTCGCCCTGTGAAGCGCCATCTTAACGGAGGACCCGCGCTATGTGTCGCCGCCGCAGGCCAGACATCCCCCATGAATACATGGTCATGCAGACCGCCGGCACAGGCTTCATTCCGTCAAATGATTGACAAAATGAGCTGTAGCCCTTGCCAGTTAGTCACTATGCGCTACAAATTAAATAGCAAGAATGGTTCAATCGGCCGCGGCCAGCCGCTCGTTTTGCGGAAACAACTGCTTGCGTGCGTGTTCGTCGATTTCCTGTTTAAAGGCGAATCGATCCTTGAGTGCCTCGGCGCGCTGTGCCGCTGGCCGCGCGTTGATGGCGTCGAGATGGCGCTTGACGTGGGGCAGCGACGCAAAACCCTCGGGCCCCAGAAATCGCGGAATCATGCGTGCCCAGCCCCACACCGCCATGTCCACCAGCGTGTAGGTGTTGCCCACCATCCAGGTCCGGCTGGCCAGATGGTCATTGATCAGCCCCCAATGCCGCTCCGCCTCGAAGGTGTAGCGATTGACCGCATATTCCTTCGGATCAGGCGCAAAAAGCTTGAAGTGCACGGCCTGCCCGCAATACGGGCCAATGCCCGTGGCCACGAACATCAGCCAGGAGTGCAGGGCTGCGCGATCGGCAGGGGTGTCGGGGGGCAGGAACTGGCCGGTCTTTTCAGACAGGTACAGCAGGATCGCATTGCTGTCGAACACCTTCACATCACCGTCGGTCAGCGCGGGGGTCTTGCCATTGGGGTTGATGGCACGAAACGCGGCCGTGTGCTGATCGCCCTTGCGGGTGTCGATGGCGACCAGCTCATACGGCAGGCCGGCCTCCTCGAGGTACAGCGCCACCTTGAGCGGATTGGGCGAGGGATGGTAGTACAGCATGATCATGGACAGCCTCCGAAAGAAAGATTCGGAATCATTCTAGGCACGGCGGCGCCAACCCGCTTGCCGGCGCGGCACAAGCTCAGCCCCCGGACCGCTTGACCTTGAAGCCCTGTTCGCGCAGCAGCGCCATCACGCGCTCGACATGGTCGCCCTGCACTTCCACCACGCCCTCTTTGACCGTGCCGCCGCTTCCGCAGGCCGCCTTGAGCTGCTTGCCGAGCGCCACCAGCGCCGTGGCGTCCAGCGGCACGCCCCGCACCAGCGTGACTGCCTTGCCGCCCCGCCCCTTGGTCTCGCGCTGCACGCGCACCACGCCGTCGCCCGGTGGCACGGCACGCGTCAGGACCTTGCATCGGCATTGCGCCAGCGGTTCGCGGCATTCGGGGCACACGCGCCCGGCGTCCGTCGAATAGACCAGCGCGCCCAGTGAGGAGAGTCCTTTCATCCCCGCATTGTGGCAAGCCCCGGCAAGGCCGGCTATATTGGCGCCCCCCACCGGGGACTACCGGAGACCGGCATGGCCACTCATCCCTATTCAACCGACACCGCCCCCACCCTGCGCATCGGCGAGCTGGCGCGGCGTTCCGGCCGCAGCGTGCACACCATTCGCTGGTACGAGGCGCAGCGCCTGATGCCGGGCGCGGCACGCAACGCCGCGGGACAGCGATTGTTCAGCGAGGGCCACGTCCAGTGGCTGGGCTTGCTCGACCGCCTGCGCGCCTCGGGCATGAGCGTGCGCGACATGCAGGCCTATGCCCGGCTGGTGCGCCAAGGCAAGTCCGCGTTGCCGGAGAGCCGGGCCTTGCTGCGGGCCCACCGGGACCGGGTACAGCAACGCTGCGACGATTTGCGCGACGCCCTGGCCCTGGTGGACAGCAAGATCGCCATGTACGACCGCTGGATCGCCCGCGCCACCCCCTCCTAGAGCCAGCGTCGGGCCTGGCCATCGGTATCACCTTGTTGACAGGTGGCTCCCGCATTGCGCGCCTACGATGAGGTGGAACGCAACCGCCTTCTTCTGCCATGCCCTACCCCAAAGACCACAAGCAGCGCACGCGCCAGGCCATTGTGGAGAGTGCCTGCCGGCTCTTTCGCGCGCGCGGGTTCGAGGCCACCTCGATCGAGGACATCATGGTGGGCTGCGCGCTCACGCGCGGTGCTTTCTATGCGCATTTCCGCAGCAAGGCCCAGCTGTACCAGGAGTCGATGGGCCACTCCGCACCCCAAGGCGACCCGTGGCTGGACCAGCTGCTGGCCGGTCCGGTGGGCGGCGAAGGCCCAGCCACACCCTGGTCATTCCTGGCCACCGACGTGGCAAGCAAGCAACCCGAAGTGCGCCGCGCCTATGCCCAGGCGCTGCTGCACCTGCGCGAACAACTGCAGCGCCAGGTCGATCCGGCCCGGGACAGCGACAGCGCCGCCCTGGCCTCGGCCGCCATGATCGTCGGCGCGCTGGCCATTGGAATGAGCGTGGACGACCCGGCCCTCAGGGACAGCCTGGCCGACGCCTGCCGCGCCCGTGCGCGCCAGCTGCTGGAAGCGCAGCCCGAGGACAGGGGCGGCGTCGAGCCCAGCTTCTTCTGGTCGGTCGCAACGGCTTGATCCACGGCTGAATATGTCCTTGAACATATGGTCAGGACCGCTAGCCTTGCGGGCACCATGTTCCAATCCCTCGTCCGCTTCCTGATCCGTTTCCTGCCCGCTTCGCTGGGCCTGCGGCTGATCCGCCTGCTGGCGGAGCGCACCCTGCGTCCGCCGCTGCACCCGGCGCAGCAGGAAGCCCTGGCCCATGCCCAGCCCCTGCGCTACGGCCACGACGGCTCCCACACCGCGTGGTCCTGGGGCCACGGGCCGCTCGTGGTGCTGGTCCACGGCTGGAACGGCCGCGCGGGGCAGATGGCCCCACTGGCGGCGCACCTTGCGCAGCAGGGCATGCGCTGCGTGGCGATCGAGATCACCGGCCATGGCAGCTCACCGGGACGGCGCACCTGCTGGGGCAGCTTCATCCACGACGTGGCGGCGCTGCAGCGCGCATTGGGGGAGCCCGTGCACGCGTGGGTCGGCCACTCGGCGGGTGCGCTCACGCTCATGGCGGCCCGCGCAACTGGCGCCATCCAGGGCGCTCGCTTCGTGAGCATCTGCGCGCCCTCGCATCCATTCCCGCCCATTGCCGTCATCCGGCAAAAACTGAATCCGCCCGAGCCCGCGTTGCAGCGGTACCGCGAGCACATCGCCGGCCAGTTCGGCCTGTCCTGGTCGGCGCTGGAGGGCGGCGCGGCCTGGCGCGGGACGGTGGAACCTCAGTTGCTGTTCTATGACGCCACCGACCGCTTCGTGCCGCACACGGAGGGTGATCGCGTGGCGGCCCTGTGCCCGCAAGCCCGGCTGGTCAAGACCCATGGCTACAGCCACACCAAGGTGCTGGGCGCGCCGGAAATGATGCGGGCCGTGAGCGATTTCGTGGTGTCGGGCTGAGGCTCCCGGGGGCCTTGCCGGGCTGTGTAGCAATTGCTACATACGGGCAGGCGCCAGCCTCCTATCGTCCCGTTCGTGCCCGCCTTGCGGCACGCAACGGAGAAACCCATCATGTCCCGAGAAATCTACTGGCTCACCCTGACCCTGGCCGCCACCGCCCTGTTCTGCCTGCCCTATGTGCTCAACCGCGTGGCGGTGCGCGGCCTCATGGGCACCCTGGCCAACCCCGCACCTGAAGACAAGCCGCTCGCCGCCTGGGCCCAGCGGGCGCAGAAGGCGCACGCCAACGCCACGGAAAACCTGGTGATGTTTGCACCTGCCGTGCTGGCCGTGCAGCTGACCGGGCGCGCTGACGCCCTGACCGCCAGCGCCTGCGCCGTCTACTTCTTTGCACGCCTGGCGCACTACCTCGTCTACACGCTGGGCGTTCCCGGGGCCCGCACGCTGGCGTGGACGGCGGGATGGCTGGCCACCCTGGCCCTCATCGGCCGTGTTCTGGGTTTGCTGTGACGGCGCCGCTCGCATTGATCGCCGGCAGCGGTGGCGTGCTGGGCGAGGCGCTGGCCCGGGAATTCACCGACGCCGGCTACACGGTGGCCGGCCTGCGCCGCTCGGACTGCAACCTGGCCGACGCCCGCGCCACGGCCGACGCGGTGGCGGCGCAGGTCCGCCAGCACGGCCCCGTGGACGTGTTGCTCTACAACGCCGGGCATCTGGCCGTGGCTCCTTTCATGCAACTGGGCCCGGCCGACTTTGACGCCTGCTGGCAAGCCGGCCCGGCAGGCGCTGCCAACTGTGCCCGCGCCGTGTTGCCCGGCATGCTCGAACGCGGCCGGGGCCGCATGGTCTTCACCGGCGCCACGGCTTCGCTGCGCGGGTCGGCGCGGTTCGCCGCGATGGCGGCGGGCAAGTTCGGCCTGCGCGGACTGGCTCAGGCCTTGGCCCGCGAGTTCCAGCCGCACGGCATTCATGTCGCGCACGTGGTGATTGACGGCCTGTTGCGCGGCGCGGCGTCGGTCACGCGCTTCGGCGCCAGCGACGCGCAGGCCATGGCGCCTCGCGAGGTGGCCGCCGCTTACCGCTGGCTGGCCGAGCAGCCCGCCACCGCGTGGACCCACGAGATCGACCTGCGCACGGCAACGGAGAAATTCTGATGACCCTCCCCCTGATCAACGCCGACCGCGAGACCCCCGCCCTGGTCCACGCCGGGCGCCTGCCCTGGGTGGACTCGCCCCAGCCCGGCGTGCAGCGGCGCCTGCTGGAACGCCGGGGCGACGAAGTGGCCCTGGCCACCAGCATCGTCCGCTACGCAGCGGGCAGCCGGTTCACGCGCCACGTGCACGAGCTGGGTGAGGAGTTCCTGGTGCTGCAAGGCGTATTCAGCGACGAGCACGGGCACTACCCCAGCGGCACCTATGTGCGCAACCCGCCGGGCTCGAGCCATGCGCCTTTCAGCGAAACCGGTTGCATCATCTTCGTGAAGCTGCGGCAGATGCGGGCCACCGAGCGCCAGCGCGTGGTGGTGCTGCCGCATGAACAGCGCTGGACAGACCCGGCGCCCGGCCAGGCCACCCCGGCGACCGCAACGGCCCCCCTCCATGCAGGCGCGGATGAAACCGTTCACCTCGAACGGCTGGCGGCGGGGTGTACCATTCCGGCGCAGCCCGTCGAGGGAGGGCAGGAACTGCTGGTCGTCGAGGGCAGCATCACGCTCGGCACCGCGCCCCAGCCGCTGGAGTGCTGGGGCTGGCTGCGCCAGCCGGGCCGCTCGCAACCGGCGATCGCCAGCCCGGGCGGCGCGTTGCTGTGGGTCAAGCGCGGCCATCTGGCGGGGGCATGATGCGGCACATCGTCCGCGTAGGGAGCAGCATGCAGGCTTTGGGTGAACTCGCGTTGTTTGAACCTTTCAGCCGGTTGAGCGCCAACGCGCGCAGCCTGCTGAACCAGGGTGCCCTGCGCCAGAACGCGGCTGCGGGCGCGAGCATCATGCACAAGGGCCAGCCGGCATCGGGCGCCTACGTGGTGCTGGCCGGACGCCTGCGCGTGTACACCGTGACGCCCACCGGGACCGAGGCCACGCTGTACACCGTCAACCCCGGCGAGACCTGCGTGCTGGCGCTGAACTGCCTGTTCAATGACCTGCTCTACCCGGCCTGGGTGCAGGCCGAAGGCCCGACCCGTGTGGCCATCATCCCCGGCCCGCTGTACCGCCAGCTGTTTGCCCAGGAGAGCGCCATTCAGGACCTGACCGTGCATGCGCTGTCGTCACTGGTGTTCAGGCTGATGGCCGAGCTGGACGCCATTCACTCCTGCAACCACCGCCAGCGGTTGGTGCACCACATCCTGCTGCACGCCTCGTCGGAAGGGGTCCTCAAAACCACGCAGCAAGCGCTGGCGGGCCACCTGGGCACCACTCGTGAAGTGGTAGCCCGGCTGATCCAGGGTCTGGTCGCCGAGGGGTACATCCGCAGCCAGCGCGGGCAACTCACGATCAGGGACCTGTTCGGCCTGCGGCGCCAGCAGGGGGGCCTGTTGGCGCAGACCCGGGCTGCGGCCGCGGCGCCGCAGCTGTCCCGCTAGCCACGGCCTCAATCCGCGAGGTTTTCGTGATGCGCCGTGGCGCCGCGCTTCCAGTAGGCCGCCGCGCGGATGGCATGCCGGTCATGGCCTTTTTCCTCGACCAGCACGCGGCGCAGCTCGGCCATGCTGGCGGCCTCGCCCGCGCACCAGGCATAGCCCTCGCCCTCCGGCAGCACCAGGTCCCGTACGGCCGCTGTCAGGCTCTGGCTCGCGTCCAGCCACTGCACCCGGACATCGGCCTCGCTGCGAAAGGCTCGCCGGTCCGCCGCATCGCCCAGCTGGACCAGCACCGTCGCGCGCGCTTGGGCGGGCAGTTCCTCAAGCCGGCGGCTGATGGCGGGCAACGCCGTCTCGTCGCCGGCCAGCAGGTGCCAGTCGTAGTCGAGCGGGATGATGAAGGAGCCGCGCGGTCCGCCCACCGTGACCTGCTGCCCCGGTGCCGCCTGCGCCGCCCAGTCGGCTGCCGGGCCCTCGCCGTGCAGCGCGAACTCGATCGTGAGTTCGCGCGCACTGGCATCGAAGTGGCGCGGCGTGTAATCGCGGGCCACCATGGCGTCGGTGCCGGCATTGAGGATGAATTTGACATGGTCGTCGAACGACGCACTGACAAAGTCGGCCAGCGACTCGCCCGTGAAGGTGATGCTGCGGAAATGCGGGCTCAACGTGCTCACGCGCGCCACCTGCAGCTCGCGCCGCTTGAGTTCATGGCGCACGCGCTGAACGCGGCTGGGGGATAGTTCTGTGGTCATGGCTTGAAGGGTTCCGGTGGATTCAAATGATTGATAATGTCATCCATCATGATGCAATCAGTTGATAATGTCAACCATAAGTCCGGCACGCCTGAATCTGATGTGCTGGAACTGGTGCATGCCGTCATGCACGACTACCGCTCGCGCCAGTACCAGTTCCTGCGTGACGGGCCGCATGACATCACCCACATGGATGGCAAGGTCCTCGGGTTCTTTGGACGGCGGCCCGGCGCCACGCAAAGCGATCTGGCGCAGCACAGCGGGCGCGACAAGGCCCAGCTTGCCCGGCTGATCAAGGGACTGCGCGAGAAGGGCCTGCTTCAGGCCGAGGCCGACGAGAACGACAAACGCAATGTGCGCCTGTCGCTCACGGAAGACGGCCGCGCGGTGCAACGCGCACTGCAGTTGCAGGCCAGAAAACTCAGCGCCCAGGCCGTGGCCGGCATGAGCGCCGACGAGCGCACCCAGCTCCTCGGGCTGCTGCAGCGGGTCAAGACGAATCTCGCCTGAGCAGGCGGGGCAACCGGCGGCCGCGACTCACGGCAGCACGTCCGTGATGGCCTTGTGCCAGACCTTGGCGAGCTTGGCCCACCCCGAAGCGTTGGGGTGGATCTCGTTCAGCCAGTCATGGCTGCTGCCCGTGGTTCCCGGTGCCGCGGGCACCAGCGTGCCCGACGTGGGCACCAGGCGCACCGTTGGCCGACCCTGGGTCCAGGAGGCAATCGTCATCTGCAGGTGGATGAAAATCAGGTCGGTGAGCTCCTGCCACAGTGCCTTGGGGATGCTGTTCTTGACAAAGGCTTCGTACAGCCAGCTCTTGCCCCCTTGGGTGGCCGGTGCGTTGCGTGGCGTGGGAAAGTCGTAGTCGTTCAGGAACATCGGGATGCCTTTGCAGGGGCTGTCCTGCACCACGTCATACAGCTTGAGAAAGCCCGGATCCATGCTTTGCGCCACCAGATCGCCGAGGGCGTCGAGGTTGATGCACTGCTGGGCGCTGGTGGGTGCAGCGCCCTTGGAGCAGTCCCGGAGGATGCCGGCCCCCGGTTCGGTGTCGCGGGCAGCGTCGATGATGTCGTTGCCGCCGCCGCTGAACAGCACCCCGTCAAATTTCCAGTTGTTGAAGCTCGTGCGCAGCCACAGGCCGAACTCGCCGCTCTCGGCGCGGCCCATGTTGTCGACGGTGTCGCCAAAGCGCGCAATGCTGATCAGGAGCACGTCACCACCCTGGCCCGCCGGCTGCGCGTTGTACTCGGCCACGAGGCTGTCGGGCAGCGAGGGCACCAGCAGGCTGCTGCGGTCCATCCACGAGTCGCCTTCCACCAGAAATCGCCGCTTGAACTGCTCGGGCGCCAGCCCCTGGTCGAGCGCTGCGGGGAATTCGATGCCTCTGACCACGACGGATGCCATGCTGATCTCCCTGAAAAAGCGGCCATCGTAGGGGGCGGGACGGGCCCGCGCATCCTCCGATTGCAGGAGGTGGCGGGCTCAGTCCGCGCGGGGGTGCGTGGCCACCGCGTTGCGGTAGTCCTCGCGCAGGGCCTTGGTGGGGTGGGACGCCGTGACGTGGCCCATGAAGGGGGGCAGGATGTCATAGCCTAGCAGCGTCTGCAGGCGCGGCGACATGCCGCGCACGAGGTTGGGCGGAATGCCCAGATAGAAGTTCTCCTGGGTGCGCGCCCAGGGTTGGCAGTACTGGTTCGAGAAGGCCAGCCGCGCACCGCTGCTGCGGTTGGCGCCGCCCCGGTGCAGAAGCGTGCCATGAAAGACCACGCAGGCACCGGCTGGCATCAGCAACGGCACCAGCCTAGCAGCCATCGCGGGTGGCGGCGGTGCATCAGCGTCATGGCCATCGTAGGCGCCGGCGACCTCGGCGTCGCTCCAGCGATGGCTCCCGGGTATCACTTCGGTACAGCCGTTGTCGGCGGTGAACGCGTCCACCGCCACGATGGTGCTCAGGCTGACCGAGGCGCGCGGCCGGGCCAGGGGATAGAACACATCGTCGTGGTGGACCGGCTGGGCCGTCTCGCCCGGGTAGATGCAGATGGCCTGGCTGGCCGTGAGCAGGTAGCCCGGCTGCAGCAGTGCATCCAGCAGGGCCATCACGCGGGGATCCTCGGCAATGTCCTCGAAGACCCGGCCCCGCCCCACCAGTGTGTAGACCCTCTCGGTCTGAAGCCCTTCGAAATTGTTCCGCCCTGCGTGGCTGCTCAGGTGGGGGGCCAGGCCCTCGCGCACCTGTCGCAGCCGGTCGGGCGTCAGGAAATCAGGGATGACGGTGTAGCCCTGTGCCTCCAGCGCTTGCAGGTGGGCCGTTGCGTCAAAGCCCGGGTCGAGGTCCGCCATGGCAATGTCTCCTTGATGGCGGCCATTGTGCCGGCTGGCGCCGGCGGGTGCTCAGCGGCGGTGCGGATTGGTCGGAAAACGGTCATAGCGGTTGGGCGTGCCGTCGCGGTCGGCGTCACCCCAGGGCCCGCGGGCACCCACGTGACGGCCGTGCGGATGGTGCCAGCCGTAGTAAGGCTGCACATAGACCGGCGCCGGCCGCACGTACACGGGCCGCGGCTGCACATACACGGGCGGTGGCGGCACGTAGACCGGCGCCGGCTGGACATACACGCCTGGTGTGCCCAGGCTGATCGAGAACTGCACGTCGCTGCGCGCGTGGGCCGCGGTGGCGGCTCCGAAAGCGCCCAGCACGACGGCGGTAGCGGCGAGGGACTTGAGGGACAGAAGGCGGTTCATGAAAACACTCCTTGGGTTGGTATGGTTCCCATGGTGCGCCCCGGTGCATGAACGCCAACTGAACCAACACCAGAAAGTGCGCCTCCGGCAGGCGACGGAAGTAACGCCGTGTTTCAGGCCGAGGGCAGCACGACGTCCACCTGCCCGCCGCCCCAGGCCGAGGCGCCCAGCGTGAGGGTGCCCTCGTGGCTGGCCACCAGGTCATTCACCACGGCCAGGCCCACACCGTGGCCCGGCACCTTCTCGTCCATGCGCACATGCAGTTGCAGCACGGCCTGCGTGTCGGTGAACCCCGGGCCGTCGTCCTGCACGCGGATGTGCAGCGCGCCTTCCTCGCGCCACAGGCGCACGCCAACGCGGTGCGAGGCCCATTTGGCGGCGTTGTCCATCACATTGCCCAGCATCTCGAAGGCGTCGCCCTCGTCCAGGCGCCAGTTCAGGTCGGGCACGCAGTCCAGCGTGAACGCCAGCGCCTTGTCGGCGTAGACCTTGGCGAGCGAGTCGCGGACGCGCGCCGCCACCGGCGCCAGCGCCAAGTACGGGGCAAAGCGTGCCGCCCCGCTGGCTCCGGCGCGGCCCAGCTGGTGCTGCACGATGTGGTCCATGCGGCTGACCTGCTCGGCCACCGTGGCAGGCAACTGGGCAGGCTGGGCCAGCGCGGTGCGCAGCACGGCCAGCGGCGTCTTGAGGCTATGGGCCAAGTAGCTCAGTGCCTCCTTGTAGCGGGTCTGGCGCACCCGTTCCTGCTTGATGAGGGTGTTGAGATTGCCGGTAAGCGCGGCAATCTCGGACGGGTAGCGCCCCTGCACCTGGGCCTGCTCGCCATGCTCGATGCGCCGGATCTCGCGCGCCACGCGCTGCAGCGGGCGCAGCCCCCAGTGCAAGAGCGCCGTCTGCGACAGCAGCAGCAACAGGCCCGCGCCACCCAGCCAGGCCCACAGCGTGCGCTGGAACACCCCGGTCTCCCGATCGAACGCGGCGCTGCCCTCCAGGACCGACAGCACCAGGCGCGCGCCGTTCCTGCCCTGCCCCGCCCAGCGAACGCCATAGCTGGCCGAGAGGTAGGTGCCCCCCGCGCCCCGCACGGTGTCATAGCGCCACTCGCCCACCGGCACATCGCGATCGAAGGGGGGCGACAGCCCCAGCGTGGAAACGGACTGCCAGGTTTCGCCCCGCGCGACGTTGACGACGCTGGCGTACAGGCCCGAGCCCGGCAGCGACAGCCGCGGCTCGGCCAACTCCGCGGGCATGACCAGCGCGCCTGCCGCGTCCAGTTCGGCGCCGGCCAGCAACAGGTACACCGTGCTTTGCAGGCGGGCATAGTGCGCAGCGCGAACGCCGTCGGCATGAGCCTTCTGCAGCGCCACGCCCGCTACGGCCATGAAGGCCACAAGCACCACGGCCGCACCGAGGATCAGCCGCGCGCGGATGGAGAGTCGGTCCCCGTTCATGCCCAGTGCATCCGGCCGGGCCTGGGTCATTCCAGCGTGAAACGGTAGCCGCGCCCGCGCAGCGTCTCGATGGGCGCCAGCGTGCCCTGCGGGTCGAGCTTGCGGCGCAGGCGGCCGACCAGCACCTCCAGCACATTGCTGTCGCGGTCTTCGTCATGGGGGTACAGGTAGTCCGCCAGTTCCTGCTTGCTGACCACGCGGGCGCGCTCGCGCACCAGGAACTCCAGCACCCGGTACTCGAACGCGGTCAGGTCCATGGGGGCGCCATGGAGCCGGGCCGCCTGGGCCGGAATGTCCAGGCTCAGCGGCCCCACCGTGAGGACATCGGTGGCGGCCTTCATCGCACGGCGCAGCAGCGCCTTGACCCGGGCAGCCAGCTCGGGGTACTCGAAAGGTTTGACCAGGTAGTCGTCGGCACCGGCTTCGAGGCCGGCCACCTTGTCCTGCCAGCTGCCGCGCGCGGTCAGGATGAGGATGGGCAGCGCACGGCCATCGGCTCGCAACTGCTGCACCACGGCCGTGCCGCTGAGCTTGGGCAGGCCCAGGTCGACGATGACCAGATCCACAGGGTATTCGCGCGCCTGGAACAGGCCGTCTTCGCCATCCGCGGCCTGGTCGACGCGATAGCCGTCGGACTCCAGGCGCAGCGCCAATGACAGGCGCAGCGGCGCGTCGTCTTCGATCAGCAGCAGGCGCATGGCGGTGCGGCGAACGCCATCACATGGGCCGACCGGTGGCGGCGTCGATCAGCACCACCCGCACCTCGCCGCCCGCCGTGACGAGCTTGACGCGCCAGGCCGGACGGTCGCCGGCCCGGGCCCGGTCCACCGACAGCACACGGCCCCCAGTCACCTGCCGGGCCACCGCGGCGGCCTCGTCGCGCCCGACGTCTGCCCAGGCCGGCGAGGCTGCCAGAAGGCAGCCCGCGCACAGGCTGGCGCACAGGGCGGAAACGAGGGAGCGGGAACGGCGTGTCAACACAGCCGCCATCGTACTACCGGGTGAACGCCGGCCGCTCAGCGGACCACCGGATCCACCGAGACGCGCACCTGCAGGTTGCGCCCCGGGTCGTGGTCCATCACGGTGGTGTAGGTCTGGCCGCGATAGTCGTAGGCCACGCGGTAGCCCGTCAGGCGCGGCTGCACCTCGTTCACCGTCTCGCAGCGCGTGACCTGCCGCTGGACGGCCGGCTCGGGTTCATGGCGGTCGCGGCCGGCCACCCGGTCGCCCACCAACGCACCGGCCACGGCGCCCAGCGCAGTGGCCGCCGCGCGGCCCGTGCCCTTGCCGACCTGGTTGCCCAGCACGCCGCCGGCCAGCGCGCCGACGACCACACCGCCGTAGTTCGGACCGCCGCTGCTCACGCGCTGCGGCTCGGTGACCCACTCGGCACGGCACTGCTCGTGCGGCACGGTGACGTTTTCATACCGCGGCTCCACGCTGCGGACGTGGGCGTTGTCAAAAAAAGTGGCCGCTTGCGTGGCAACGGCGCCGACGGTGCAAATCAGAGCAATGGCAAGACGTTTCATGGAAAGCCCCTTTTGGGTTGGTATGGGGCTATCTTGCGCGGGGCTGCGTGAACGCAAGCTGAACGGACCTGAAAAATCTGCCGGGCAGCGCGGCTCAGTCCACGGTGATGTGGGCCGCCTGGATGATCTGGGCCCACTTGCGCGTTTCGCTGTCGATGAAGGCACTGAACGCGCCCGCCGTGCCGCCACGCAACTGCAGGCCCACGGCCTCGGCCTTCTGGCGCATCTCGGGGTCAGCCACCGCGGCGTTGACCTCGGCGTTGAGCCGCTGCACCACGGCTGCCGGGGTGCCGGCCGGCGCCATCAGCCCATACCAGCCATAGCCCACCACGGATGGCAGCCCCTGCTCGCGGATCGTCGGCGCCTGCGGGTAGACCGATGACCGCTCCTCGGTGGCCACGCCCAGCACCCGCAGCTTGCCCGCTTTGATGTGCGGCAGCGCAGTCGAGATGGCCGTGAGCGTGGCATCGATGCGGCCCGCCAGCAGCTCGGTGTAGGCCGGGGCATCGCCCTTGAACTGCACGACAACGCCCTTGGCCTGCCCTGCGCGCAGCAGCAGCTCCGCCGTGAGGTGTGGTGCCGAACCGGCGCCCGGCGACCCGAAGTTCAGCCCCCGCGGGTTCTTGCGGCCATAGTCCATGAACTCGGCCACGGTCTTGTAGGGCGCCTCGGCGTTGACGATGAGGAACAGCGGCGCAATGGCGGTGCTCACGATGGGCACGAAACTCTTGTGCACGTCATAGGGCAGGTTCTTGTAGAGCGCCTCGCCAATGGCGATGGGCGCGGCCGCATGCAGGATGGTGTAGCCGTCGGGCGCGGCATGGGCGATGTATTCGTTGGCAATGCGCGTGCCGGCACCCGCCTTGTTTTCCACCACGATGCTCTGGCCCAGCCTGGCCGACAGGTAGTCGCCCAGCAGGCGCGTGAGGATGTCGTTGGAGCCCCCCGCCCCGTAGGGCGACACGAAGCGGATGGGGCGCGCGGGCCAGGCTTGCGCCAGCGCCGGAAGGCCTGGCGAGGCGGCAAGTGCAGCGGCGGTGGCGCCCAGAAGATGGCGGCGGGTGATGGGCATGGTGTGTCTCCTTCTTGGATTGTGCGGGCCAGGGTTGAGGGAAATCGTGGGCCAGCGGGCCTAGGCAACGACGCCGTCGCGCCGCAATCGGGCAATGTCATCTGCGGCATAGCCGGCCTCGGCCAGCACGGCGTCGCTGTCGGCTCCGCAGCGCGGCGCCGCAAAGGGCGCGGCCTGCGGCGCATCGCCCAGGCGGTAAGGCAGGCCGAGCGCCTGGTAGCGCTGGCCGGCATCACCCACCGCCTCGACCAGCAGGCCGCTGCGCTGGATGTCGGGGCTGGCCAGCACCTGGCCGTAGCTGCGCACCGCACCCGCCACGATCTGGTTGCGCCCCAGCAGCTGCACGCATTCCTCGCTGCTCAGGGCCGACAGGCATTCGCACAGGACCCGACGCAGATCGGCGCGGTTGGCCACGCGCAGGGCGTTGGTGGCAAAGCGCGGGTCGGCCACCAGTGCTTCGCGGCCAACCACACGGCAAAAGCGCGCCCAGTGCTCGTCCGCGTAGGCCGATAGCACGATATGCCCGTCACGCGTGGGCACCACTTCGGCAGCGGGCGCGTTGTTGGGCTGGCCGTCGCCCATGCGGGTGGGTTCGGGTGCGCCCGCCAGGTAGTCGGCCCAGGTGGCGGCCTGCAGGTGCATGGCCACTTCCAGCAGCGAGGTTTCCAGCGTCTCGCCCACGCCGCTGCGCTCGCGGCCGTACAGGGCGGCCAGCACGGCCTGCGCACCCAGATGGGCGGCGGCGGCGTCGATGATGGGCACGCCCACTTTCTGCGGCGGGCGATCCGGCTCGCCGGTCAGGGACATGAGGCCGCTTTCAGCCTGCGCGGCAATGTCGTAGCCCGGCCGCAGGCGCGACGGACCGCGGCTGCCAAAGCCGGCGATCGACAGGTAGATCACGCGCGGAAACCGCCCACGCACGGCCGCTGGGCCCAGGCCCAGCTTGTCCACCACGCCAGGGCGAAGGTTCTGGATCACCACGTCGCTGCGCGCGATCAGCCGCCACACGGCCTCGAGGCCGGCCTCGCTCTTGAGGTCCAGCGCGATGGACTGCTTGCCCCGGTTGTAGGCGCGGATCATGGACTCGCCGTAGCGGCCAATGTGCCGGGCCTGATCGCCCGTGAGCGGCTCCACCTTGATGACGCTGGCGCCCAGTTCGGCCAGCACCATGGCCGCACCGGGCCCGGCGATGTACTGCCCCAGGTCCAGCACGCGTACGCCCTTGAGCGGCGCGGCCGGTACGCCGGCCTGTTTGTTTGTTGTCTCCATTGCCGCAGACCATACTGCGCCGGGACATTCCTGAAAATTCGATAATTCAGATACAGCGATCACTTTTGATAAAGGCCTGACATGACCTCCCCCACCGACTACCTGGTGCGCCGCCTGCGCCTGCGGCACCTGGAGCTGCTTGTGGCCCTGGCCGACACCGGCAGCGTGCGCGGCGCCGCCGGAAGCCTGAACCTGAGCCAGCCCGCCATCAGCAAGATGCTGGGCGAGGTGGAGCGCGGCTTTGGCGCACGCCTGTTCGAGCGCAGCCACCAGGGCGTTCAGGCCAATGCCCTGGGAGTTGCCGCCGTGTACCGCGCCCGGGTGATCCTGAACGAGATGGCGCGCGCCAGCGAAGACGTTCAGGCCCTGCGCGGCGGCGCCGCGGCGGTGCTGCGAGTGGGGGCCCCGTCCGTCACATCCATCGTGCCCTCGGCCATCGTGCAGTTGCGCCAGCGCCTGCCCGGCACCGCCGTACAGATCCGTGAGGGCCGCGTCCGCGAGCTCATCCAGCGCCTGCTGGACGGCGAACTTGACTGCGTGTTTGGGGCCATCACCCCCGAGCTGCTGGGCGGCGACCTGCTGCCGCTGCTGCAGTCCGAGGTGCTGATCGAAGACCAGCTCTGCGTGCTGGCCGCCAGCACCAACAAGGCCGCGCGCCGCCGTGGCCTGCGCTGGGCCGACCTGCGCACCGCCGCGTGGGTGGCGCCGCCCCGTGAAACCCTGGTGCGCCAGGCCTTCATGACCGCCTTTGTGAACGAGGGGGTGGACCCGCCCGAGCCGGTGATCGAGGCACTGTCCTCGGTGACCGTCGGCGCGGTGCTGCGCATGGACCCTTCGCTGCTGTGCGCGGTGCGCTCCGAGCATGCGCGTGACGAGGTCGCCCGTGGCGGCGTGCGCACCGTGGCCGTGGCGCCGGCCATCCCCCTGCCCTCGCTGGGCCTCTTCACACGGCGCGGCGGTGTGGGGCAGACGGCCGAACTGCAGGCCTTTGCGCGGGCCATCCAGCGCGCGGGCAGCAATCGCTGACAAATTAGCATTGACTAATTAATTAGCCATGGCTAATATGAAACCATGTTGCAACCCGCCCCCCTGGACACCGTCATGCGCACGCTGGCCAACCCCACGCGGCGCGCTGTCTTTGAACGCATCATCGACGCCCGCGAAATCAGCGTGGCCGAGCTGACCGAAGGCAGCGGCGTCACCCAGTCGGCCATCTCCCAGCACCTGGGTTCGCTCAAGCGAGCCGGGCTGGTGGTGGACCGGGCGCAGGGCCGCAACGTGTTCTACCGCGCCGACCCCAAGGGCCTGGCCCCCCTTGCCGACTGGATGGGCCACTACGGCGTGTTCTGGCGCAAGCGCCTGGCCGATCTGCGAACCCTGCTGAAGGAAATTGACCCATGACCCCTGCCGCCCTGCACCCGGCCACACAAGACATCGTGGTGGACGAAGTGCTCCCCCATGCTCCCGAAACCATCTGGAAGACGCTGACCACCGGCGCGCTCATGGCGCGCTGGCTCATGGAACCCCACGGCTTTGCCCCCGTGCCGGGCACGCGCTTCACCTACCAGACGAAAGCCGCCGGCGAATGGGACGGCACCATCCACTGCGAGGTGCTCGAGGTGGTGCCGAACGAGCGCTTTGTCTACGCCTGGAGAGGCGGCCATGAGAGCAACAGCGGCTACGGCTCACCACTGGACACCGTGGTGACCTTCACGCTCACGCCCGTGCCCGAGGGCACGCGGCTCAGGCTGGTGCACTCGGGATTCATCACCCCCACCAACGACACCGCCTTCCAGAACATGAGCAACGGCTGGCGCAAAGTCGTGCCCAGCATCGGCCAGTTCACCACCCATTGAAACCGAGAGGACATCCACCATGAGCTCTGCCTACACCGGCGGCTGCGCCTGCGGCGCCGTGCGCTACGAGATCCCGGGCGAACCGGTTTTCATGAACCACTGCCAGTGCCTCGACTGCCAGCACCAAAGCGGCACGGGCCACGGCTCGTACCTGACCTTTGCCGCGGCCGGCGTCAAGCTCACCGGCGAATCCGCCCAGTGGGGCAAGGAAGCCGACAGCGGCCACGTGAAAACCCGCGGCTTCTGCCCGACCTGCGGGTCACCGGTGTACCTGCGCTTCTCGGCCATGCCGGACATCTTTACCGTGCACGCCGCCAGCCTCGACGACCCCAGCCGCTTCCAGCCGCAGGTGGTGACCTACCGTGCACGCGGCCTGCCCTGGGACACCCTGGACCCAGCGCTGCCAGGATTCGAGCGCATGCCACCGGGATGACGCGCGCGCAGGCGGTGGAGCCGGCACCTGCACTCGCTGCTTCCGTATCGCCTGTCACAGATACCCCATGAGCTTTATCCACGCAAAGTCTTGACCATCGAGGGAACCGAGCAAAGGAAAATTACCGACCACGAGATCAGGTGCAACATCCAGCCCACGCTGTGGCTGGATCGTGCCCCGGCACCTCCTGACGGTGGACCACACGATGCCGCAGGCCGGATGTAGGGTGCGGGCGAGTCAGCCGTAACCCGCGCTGGAACTCCGCGGCAACGACAGTTGCAGCAACAACACCTCGTACAGAAACGCCTCGCGGTCTCGGTTGTGCGGCGATGGGGCATTTGCCTTGCCCGGGGCACCGCCTCCTGCCTCAGGCGTTGAGGATCATTTCAAAGCCGCCGTAGATCAGCCGCTTGCCGTCAAACGGCGGGGCCGAGCCAGTCTGCATGCGCGGGTCGGTCATCACCTTGGCCCAGCCCTCATCACGCACCGCTTTGGAGGGCCAGGCCACCCAGGAGAAAACCACCGACTCATCACTCTTGCGCTGCACGGCCAGGGAGAACGAGGTGAGCTTGCCCTCGGGCACGTCGTTGGCCCCGCACTCAACCACCTGCAACGCGCCATGCTCCTTGAACATCACAGACACCTCCTGCGCATGGCGCAGGTACTCGTCGCGCCTGGCGGTGGGGACGGGCGTGACAAACCCATCAACGTAATGCAGGGCCATGAGAAATCTCCTTGAAAGTGAACGGTTCAGAGCAGATTAAGCATCAAATCGGCCTGGAGTCCAAGCCGGGCGGGCACTGGCAGCTATTAAATTAGTAGCAAACAGGGGCAAAAATCGTGCGCATCGTGCCGCCATCCCCCGGCCGCGCGAAGCGGTGCTGGTGAGCGGCGTGTTGGTGCTGCTGGGCGGCTGCTGGGCTGCTGTGGCGACCTACGCGCCGCGCCGCTGCGTGGGGACTGTTTGTGCTCACGATTGCGCACTTTCACGTCTGGAGTGGGCGGAGTTGTTTGCGGGGAAGCGGTATTGGGCGTCGGTGGCTAAGTTGCCGTTGCATGTGAGATTGTTGGCCTCAACTGGCTGGGTTGCATTGCGGACGCGTGTGTATCCTCCGGATCGCAAGGCAACCTGCTTGAGACTCAGGCGCCAACAATGACGTACTACACGATGGTGCCCGATTCGGCAATGCGCACATCTCCATCGTCCATCACCGTGCCGCGGAGTCAGGACCGGCAGATGGATCGGTGCCCCCACGTGACCGCATCGAGCGTAGCACTTGAACTCACAAGGAATGACCAGTTCTTCGAAGAACCAAACGACGCGTTCGGACTCGGAGAGGTTCAGGTACTGGATGGTTAGGACGGGGCATCTAGCGCTGAGAATCACAGCGGGCCCTTGACATCATTGCAATAACAATCCGCTGCAGTTCATTGAAGCCACCGGCCTTCCGTTCGTGCGTGGAAAGCTGGTCGCCGACGATACACCGATAGGTGACGGTCTCGCAGATTCATCTGTTGACCAAGGGGCTTTGGCTCAGACAGAACCGCCTGGAATCATCAATGAGGGAGATCCAAGCTTTTCAAAACGTCCAGAGAAAAGCCACTCGGAGATGCCAGAAGTATGCCCCCACGTGCCTTCTCAATCTCGGCACGCGTCGCCCATTCCGAAACGGGCACGGACGAATAAATAGCAGTAAGCAAGGGCTCAGCCCAAACGCTCTCGTGCCCCTGCCTCTCCGAAAACCTGACAAGAACGTCTGCCCAACTTGCATTGAATTCCTTCATCAATACTTCATTGACCATACCCACCATCCTCTTAACCGTGTCAATTGGGAGTTCTCTCTTACAGAGCTGAATTGAAACGGCACTCAAACGATGCTCAGCCGAAAGAGATGCCCAATCAATCTTCTCGGCGTCGAACTTCAGAATCTCCTGCCGGACTGCGCCTCCATAGAAATTAAGAAATCCAATGGCATTGGAACCGGCCAGCTTGAGAAGCCCTTTCTTCATGGGATGCGCTAGGTACTTACTAAGCAACCAAAAGGCATGCGCGCGAGTCGGGGTGGTAGCTTGTGTAACGGGAGTAATCTTTCCTGAACCTACACGATCAAAGAAATCGATCCACTCGTCAGCTACCTCGTCAGTTTTCGAGTGTTTTAACAAAAAAGAATTCGACTGCCAGTTCCAGGGTATGTTCACGTTTAATATTTTCCGCCCAACGTCACTAGGATCTAGAATGTTTAGCACTTCAAAATGACTAGCAGTCCAAGCAAGCAAAGAGATCAACACGTTGCGGGATTTGTCTTCAAGGCTATCGTCGAGTTTTCCAAGGACACGGCTCGGAAAAACGGCCCTTACTCCCTTGTCTGGCTGCCCAATCGTCCAAGCGCGTATGCCTGTAACAGAAATGGTCGAGCACCCGCCAATGCTTGAAAGCAAAGAATCTAGAACTAGTCCGCCTGCTTGCGCAGACATCTCCGCACTGTCCCAACCATCCGAATCTTCCGCGTTGAGCTCAATATTCGGCTCTAGGAGCACCTGACAAACCGGCCAAGGACTGATTCGAGGCCAAAATATTCGGTCCTCATCATGCAAGTTAACAGAGTCCCGTACTCTCCCCAGGGAGACTATGCTCGGGCTTTCAGCAAAGCGAGCCAAAGCAGAAATTGGCGTCCATGCGTCGTGACAATTTGGTTCACTCAACATGCCCTCCAACTGCGCCATCAACTGAGGCCACTCTTTGTCTGACAGCATTTTTACGTGTACCGATAGTCCGACAAATTTTCCTTCCGCATGAATCTTGAATGACTTCGTAGACTCTAGGCCCAGCAAGACGACCAGCGCATTCAGCCATGGCTTCATCGAAGATTCTGTTGTCACGGCTAATAGCAACTCCAATGCTTCGGTCGGCTTGAGTTGTGGAATTGTCAAACAAAACTTATCAGTTGCTACGTTACTCAACCGTTGCTTACCTTGCATCGACAAAGTCCACGCCTTCAGTACCTGCCGAGCACTAGGCAAGGTTTTTGGCCAAAATTCCTCAATCAGATCATTTGCCCAAGTAATGCCCTTGTCGGTTAACAGCTTTATCAGCACCCACGCCGAGAGTGCTCTCGAAATATCAACTTGACCTAGTCGAAGGCGTAGCGCCTCCTGGAACTCCGGGACACACTCGTCTTTGAGTATCGCGGCAAGCCTAGGTACATTTGAATCCTCACTTGGCGGAGCGAAATCCAGTAGTTCCAAGGCCGTTTTGACGAGGGAGCGATAAGCCAATGGCATCCGGCCTAGTACTCCACTCACCAATATGTCGAGCGCCAGCCTCGCACCAGCCTTTGCGTCAAAATGCGCCGTACTTCTTCGTCCGAGGTCATCACACAATACACGAACCTTGTCTCGATTCGAACGCATGTGAGCGTCTGCAAAGAATCGGCCAACTGCGAACAACACCACATTTCGCCAAAAGGCTGAGTGTGCAATTAGTTCTAGTCGTCGAATAGCATCACCGGAATCGACGTTTGTGATACAGGCCGCCGCCATGTACTCCTGAAGAGAGCGAACATCAAAGCTAAGGCGACCGGGTGTCCGACTCGTCAAGAAAACCAAGCGCTGATTTGCGGCGCCAATAATCATTCCCTTTTGCTCCGCCAGTTCTTGTTCTGACAGACCGTTCTCCAGAAGACACTCCTCAACGACGTTTTCGAACTCATCAACACCAAGATCAGCCTGCGTTCCCCCAGATGACTCCGCGCGTAGCTGCAAGAGGAATCCTACTCGGTGATGCAGAGCATCAATATCAGAACGTCGTTCATTTAATGCTTTCGCGAATGGCGGTACTGCCTTGTGCAGTTCACGCTCGTAGATCGTCCGATAGTAGTCACTAAACAGTTGCCATCGACTTTCACTTGGTTTACCACTCGCGGCAACCACAGTTACCATGAATGTGACCTGCAAAGGCGAGTGCATGAGACGAGCGACCAGCGGATTGTCTACAGCACTTCTTAACGTATCCATAGCTTCTGTAGCCCGTCGATCATCTTTCGGCGCCACTTTTGCGTTTACGTATTTTGATGCGCAAAGTAATGCCCGCGGCTTCGAGAGTGGAAGAAGATATCTGTGTGCTACTTCTGCCCCTTCAAACTCCCCCAAATATCCATCAGGTCGAGAGCTAGCAACGATCATCAGATCTGCCTCGGCATCACGTGCTTCGTTTAAAAATTCTTGAATAGCGAGAATTACATCCTTGCGATTGCTTGAAATTGGTACCTCGTCGAGTCCATCGAAAATTAGGAGCCAAGGATATGCGGCCAGCCATTGCCTTAGTTCCACGTGCTGAACCTCGGTTGTTTTAGATAGTTGTCGTCTCAAGTATTCGGAGAGAGAGGTGATTCGAGATTCAGTTTTCGTAGCCAATGCTTTGGCAAATGCGTTCAGTTCGATTCGAAAAGGATACCGAGGTGTTGCTGGCCAACCATATCCGTCATTTGCGCACTTGTCCTTGATCGCCTCAATGATTTCTAGAACATTGGGCTCAAGGCGATGTGCAGGCTTTCTGTTCAAGAGCGCGGCTCGGTGAATCTGAGCAAAAAACTGACCTATCGTGGATTTCCCAGAACCAGGTCCTCCCAAAAACACAAAACGCCCAGAAAGTGCTTCTGGCTTTGGATCAGCTTCCGCGTTCTGCATACGTTCGTCATACAAAGTTTTCGGGTCGAGTTTTCGCGATGCTGCGCGCATCAACTCCACGAGCGACGCCGGTTCAATTAACTCTTCACCGGTTTCGGTCCGATGATCCTCTTCATAGATCTCCTGCGCCTCAGCTTTGCTCGGTAGATCCACAAACACCTGAGCCAATCGGACTCGATCTTCCGATCTATCGCCAGCTTGACCCAATCGCGCATCTTCGTCGGAGACTAGCTCTCGAGTAATAAAACCGCTCAACACCGCCTCCGGATCAGCGTGGGATAGCGACAGGGACTTAGAAAACTCTGCCAACAAGTCACCTGGAGTAAAGAAGTGACAGAAATTTTTTCGTACGTCGGAGTCGGCGGAGATATAGGGGGCTAGTTGATTTGCATCCCAGAGCGCATGACCCTTCAGACCGTACTTGGGATTTTCAAGCAAAGAGCTCAGCGCGTCTTTTCCTCCATCACTAGCGGATGACAAAGACACATTAGTGCAAAAAATGAAGTAGTCTGGCTTCGGAACGCGCTTACTCACCGTTGCCCACAGTTCGAGTTCTTTGCGCAGCTGACCTTCCGCCCACGCCTGATCTTTCGCCGTACCTTCTGTCTTCGTTTTGAATTTAGCCTGAATTACTCCGTAACCATTCCACGTTGTAACCGGCGGGTATGGATATGGTATTTCTCCGGAAAACGTCGCCTCCCGCCCTCCATCTGGTCCGTCTCCAAAGGCTGTTAGACCGGGGCCGATGATCTTCAAGGCCAAAGCGCGAATAAGTTGCTCGAAAGATTCAGGAGAAAAGCCAGAGAAGCGGTCCATGAGTTCATCCCGTTTGAAATGCCAAACTTGTTTGAAGAGGCGTGTCTATGTTCACATACCACTACTACTAGCTTGTGGTGCGATCCACTGGCGCCCCCTACGCCGTAGAACGATATCCAATACCCCGTGCATCCAGCAGCTCTATCCGTTCCTTTAGTAACTAAAGGGCGCTCTCTACATCACTTTCCACTATGCATGTAGAACAATACCTCCAGGATGCGATTGGGAAGATAAATACTAGACATTAGAGAGCGACATTTCCCTGTCAAAGAAATTGACCACCGCTCTAGCGCCACCAGCCTTGTAAAGAAGGAGCAGCCTGCGCACCAGAAAGACCAGCTTGCGCACTAAGTGGCAGGTTAGCGGAAATATTCTCTAGAATCTAACACGCACATTGCTTCAGAAGGGAATGGCATTTTAAGAATCAAGACTAGCTATATCGCCTTCCCCAACCTCCCCACCCCTTCCTCAATCTTCCCCACATCCGCCGTCGCAAAGCTGAGCCGCAGCGTGCTCGTGTCCGGGTTACTGGCATAAAACGGCGCGCCGGGCACAAAGGCCACGCCCTGCTCAATGGCGCGCCTGGCCAGCTCGGCGGCGTCTTTCAGCTTGCCGTCGGCGCCCGTCAGGCGGGCCCAGAAGAACAGGCCGCCTTGCGGTTGCGTAAATTCAATGGCTTCGCCCAGCTCGCGCTTCAGGCTTTCGCCCATCACCCTGGCCCGCTCGCCGTACACCTTGCGCACGTTGGCCAGCGTGGCGGGCATGCGGCCGGCTTTGAGGTATTGCGCGGCAGTGGCCTGGGCATAGGTGCTGGTGTGCGCATCGCTGAACTGCTTGCACATGGTGGCTTTGGCCAGCAGCTCGGGCGGCGCGATCATCCAGCCCACGCGCAGACCGGGGCTGAGCACCTTGCTCAGGCTGCCGCAGTGGGCGATCCAGTCGCGGCTGCCGGGCACGTCCTTCGACAGGCTCAGGATGCTGGGCGGCGGTGGCGCGTCGGCGTTGAAATACAGGTCGCCATACGGGTCGTCTTCCACCACCAGGGTCTGGTGCTTCACGGCCAGCTCCAGCACGCGCTTGCGGCGCGCCAGGCTCAGCATGGCCCCGCTGGGGTTGCCAAAGGTCGGGATCAGGTACACAAACTTGGGCTTGTGCTCGGCGATGAGTTTTTCAAGCGCATCGGTGTCCACGCCGTTGGCGTCCACCGGGGCGCTGATGAGCTGGGCGCCATAGAGGCGAAAGCACTGGATGGTGGCCAGGAAGGTCGGGCCCTCCACAATGACCTTGTCACCCGGATCGATCAGGGTCTTGCCCAGCAGGTCCAGCGCCTGCTGGCTGCCGGTGGTGACGATGAGGCCGTCGGGGTTGACGCTCACGCCCTTGGTGCCCATGAAGGCAGCCAGTTGCTCGCGCAAGGGGTTGTAGCCCTCGGTGGCGCCGTATTGCAGCGCGCCGCCGGGCTCTTCGGTCAGGGCCTTGTTGGCGGCCTCTTTAAGGCCTTCCACGTCAAACATGGCGCTGTCCGGAAAGCCCCCCGCAAAGCTGATGATGCCGGGCTTGCCCAGCAGCTTGAAGAGTTCGCGGATGGCGGAGGTTTCAACGTTGTCGAGGCGCTTCGCAAAGGGAATGGGCATGGTGTGGCTTCAGTTGGGTTCCGTGGAAAGGGGCGCAGGGCCCAGCCGGCATTCTCGCGCAGGCGGGACGCAGGTTTGCTGCGTGATCGGGTTGCTATGTTTTGTATAGCTAAAAGTGACCAGCCGGCAAGGGCTACAGGCCATTTTGGCTCTGAACCTGCTCATTCCTGCAGGCTGAAGCCGGGGTTGTCGGCGTCCAGCAGCACGCACAGCACTTCGCCACCGCAATGGGCCTGCACCAGCGCAGCGGCCTCGGCGGCGGCGGCCTGCACATCGGCACGGGGCGTGGGCGGCAGGCCGTCGATGTTGAAGAACACGCCGCGCGTGTCCATGCCGGTCTGGGTGCTGGCAGCCTGCCGCCAGGTCCAGCGGCGGGTGAGCACGCTGGCCCCATCGGCAAACACCACCTCGCCCGGCGGCGGGGTTTCGGCGGCACCGCCATCGGGCGGGGCAAACTGGTCGCCCTCCTTCGCCAGGCGCAGCATGGCGCCGTGGCGCAGTGCGTCGGTGGGATGCACACCCGCCGGCAGCAGGTACTTGATGGAGATGAGGTTGCCTATGTCCACCAGCGTGTTGATGGCGGGCAACGTGTCAGGCTTGAGCACGCGGCGGGTCAGCGCCTCGACGGCGCTGCGGTGCTCCGAGGGCTTGGCCCCAAAGCGGCGGTAGGCCTCGCGCCAGCTGGCAATGGCCGGGTGCTCCGCCACGTTGCCGCTGATGCGCTGGCGCAGCGCGGCTTCGGCTTCGCGCAGTTGCGCGGTGACGGCCGGTGCGCTGGGCCCGTTGGCAAAGCCGCGGGCCACCACCACGCCGCGGCAGTAACCGGGAAACAGCCTGAAGATGTCAGCGGAGATGGCGTAGGTGAGTTGGGGCATGCGACGACTGTAGCGGGGTCGCCGTCATGCCGTGGGGCGCCCGACGATTACCCCGGTGCTTTGTCGTAGTGAAACACCTTGCTGATGATCTGCCACCGCCCGTCCAGCTTCACGAGCGACAGCAGGTCCGTGAAGTGCCGCGGCTCGATGCTGCATTGCACGCGGGCCAGCGCCGTCACGGGGCCGGCAAACTCGATGGAGACCACCTTGTCGGTGCGCGCCTGCCCCAGCAATGCCGGCGCGGGGCGCTGGTCCACCACGGGAAAGTACTGCGCCATGTCCCGGTGCAGCAGCTCGCCGCTGGTGGCGCAGAAGTAATGCGCCTGCGGATGGAACACCCGGCGCAGGCGCGCGGTGTCGCTGTGGTGCAGGCCGTCAAAGTAGGTGTGCAGCACCTGCAGCACGTCGTCGAAGTCGCTCATTGGGTCTGCCTGCGGTAGTCGGGCACGGGCAGGCCGCCCACGCCCCAGTTGTCCAGCTCCACCTCGCTGATCACCACATGGGTGGTGGCGGGGCTTTTGCCCAGCACGCGCACCAGCAGGTCGGTCACGCCGGCAATCAGCGCGGCTTTCTGCTCGCGGGTCACGCCTTCGCGGGTGACCTGGATGTTGACGTAGGGCATGGCCGCTCCTCAGGCGAGGCCGCGCACGGCATCGGCAATGCGCTGGCCAAACTGGCGTGCGGTGAGCAGGTCGCCCGCCACCATTTCCTGCGGCGTGGCATCGGCGGGCATGGCGGTGGCCAGCCCGGCAAAGGATGCCAGGTAGTTCAGGTCGTCGCGCCGGGCGGCCTTGGTGTTGCTGGGCATCATGCCGGTGCCCACCCACAGCATGCCGTGCTGCTGCGACAGGGTGAACAAGGTGTAGAGCGTGGACTGCTTGTCGCCGTTGATGCCGGCCGAGTTGGTGAACGCCGCCGCCAGCTTGTTCTTCCAGCCCTGCTGGGCCCAGACCGCCGAGGTGGCGTCCACGAACTTCTTGAACTGCCAGCTCACGTTGCCCATGTAGGTGGGCGAGCCGAACACGATGGCGCGCGAGGCCGCCAGCCGCTCCCAGCCGCCGTCGGCCAGCTGGCCCTGCTCGTCCACGGCCAGCAGCGTCGCGCCGCTGCCCTGGGCCACGGCCTGCGCCACCTGGTGGGTGTGGCCGTAGCCGCTGTGATAAACGATGGTGATGTTGGTGTTGCTCATGCCAGAAACTCCTGTGGGGTTGAAACTGGCACGGATGCTATTGGCGTTGTTTTGATTGATAAACTGGTCTTAAAGCACATTAAAAATTACATGAGGTAATCAATGAGTCGCCAGTTTGACGACGTGATGCTGGGCAGCATCGAGCTGTTCTGCCTGGCCGCCGAGCTGCAGAGCTTCACCGCCGCCGCCACGGCGGCCAGCCTCACGCCCGCCGCAGTCAGCCGGTCCATCGGCCGGCTGGAAGACCGCATGGGCGTGCGGCTGTTTGTGCGCACCACACGGCGCATCCGCCTGACCGAAGGCGGCCGCACCTACCTGGCGCATTGCCGCCAGGCCCTGAACCAGCTGGCCGAGGCCGGCCGCGAGCTCACGGGCCAGCAGGCCGAGCCCTCGGGCGTGCTGCGCATGAGCGTGCCCACGCCGCTCGGGCACTACCGCGTGCTGCCGCTGCTGCCGGCGTTTCGCGCACGCTACCCGCTGGTGCAGGTGGACGTGCAGATGAGCAACCGCAACATCGACCTGATCGCCGATGGCTTTGACCTGGCGGTGCGCGCCCGCGCGCAGCCCGACTCGGGCCTCGTCGCACGCAAGCTGATGGACGCAACGCTGGTGGTTGTGGCGGCCCCCGCCTACCTGGCGCGCGCCGGCGTGCCGCAGGGGCCTCAAGACCTGCTGCAGCACGAGTGCATCCAGTTCCGGCTGCCCAGCACCGGCCTGGCGCCGCCCTGGGCACTGCGCGTGGATGGCGCCGACCTGGACCTGCCCACGCAGGGCAGCTATTCGTGCACCGAGGATCTGCTGGGCACGGTGACGCTGGCGCGCGCCGGCGCGGGCCTGGTGCAGACCTATCGCTTCATCGTGGAGGACGACCTGCGCACGGGCACCCTGGTGGAGGTGCTGCCAGGCTGCGCGGGCCGTTCGCGCCCGTTCTCGCTGCTCTATCCGCAAAACCGGCACATGCCGCGGCGCGTGCGGGTGTTTGTGGACTTCCTGATGGAAGCACTGGCGTCCGAGGGCCCGGCGGCCCAGGCTACGGGGCCTTCTGGCTGCTGACCCAGGCCTCGATTTCCGGCAGCTTGGCCGCGCGGCGCGCCAGGCTGTCCGCGGGCCACAGGGCTTCACGGTCATAGAACTCGGCCACGGCCGGCGTGCCCGCGGGCAGCACCACCCAGGGTTGCTTGGTGGAGGTGAAGATGTGCACGTCGGGTGCAAAGGCGTCGGGCTCGTCCAGCGTGCCCACGCGCACAAAAGCCATCACCGGGCCCGAGCCGGCGTAATGGCTCCACACGGCCACGCGGCACTGCGGGCAGCGCGCAATCTGCTGGCCCCTGCCGCTGGCCGAGGGCGTGTGGACCATCTCGGGCTGGCCGGCGGCAAGCTGCACGCGGTCGGTCTCGATCATGGCGTTGAGAGCAAAGGCCGCGCCGCTTTCACGCTGGCACCAGCGGCAGTGGCAGCAGTGCACGAACAGGGGCCGGGCGGTCAGGCGATAGCGCAGGTAGCGGCAGTCGCAGCCGCCTTGGGGGTCTGGGGTGTCGGTCATGGTGGCGCGGAAGGTTGCCTGCGCACTTTAGCGCGGCCGTGCTAGCCTGTCGCGCTGTCACCTGAACGAGCCTGAACATGATTGAGCATCACATCGACATCCCTACCGCCGACGGCGCCATGAACACCTTCGTGGTCCACCCCGAAGAGGGCGGCGCCTTCCCCGTGGTGCTGTTCTACATGGACGCGCTGGGCAAGCGCGAGGAGCTGCATGACATGGCGCGCCGCCTGGCCAGCGTGGGCTACTTCGTGGTGCTGCCCAACCTGTACTACCGCCGCACGCGCGACTTCTGGCTGCGTGAACGCAAGGAACCCGAGACCACGCAGATGTACGAGCACATGGCCTCGCTCACCAGCGCGCTCATGGTGCGCGACACCGACGCCATGCTGCGCTACGCCCGGACGCAGCCTGCGGCCGACGCGACGCGCGTGGGCGCGGTGGGCTACTGCATGAGCGGCCCGTTTGTCATGGCGGCTGCGGTTGCGTTCCCGGAGTGCATCAAGGGCATTGCCGCCATACACCCCGCCAAGATGGTGACGGACCAGCCCGACTCCCCCCACCTCATGGCGCCGGGTGTCAAGTGCGAGAGCTACTTTGCCTGCGCCGAGACCGACAAATGGGCCCCGCCCGAGCTGGTCCAGACCCTGCAGGACGCGCTGCAGGCCGCGGGCACCTCCCACCGCATCGAGTGGTACCCCGGCGTGGAGCACGGCTTTGTGTTCCCCCGGCGCGAGGGCATCTACAACCAGGCCGCGGCGGAGCGGCACTGGGAGCGCCTGTTCAGCCTGTTCGGGCGCACGCTGGCCTGACACGGCCCGGCCCGCTGGCCGGGGCACTTGACTGGAGTGTTACTCTGGAGCAATACTCCAGCCATGGAACCCATTCCCACCCGTCTTCGCCTGCTGGACGCGGCCGCTCAGGTCTTTCTGTCCCAGGGCTTTGCCGACGCATCGATGGACCAGGTGCGCCAGCAGGCGGGCGTGAGCAATGGCAGCCTGTACCACCACTTCCCGACCAAGGCGCACCTGGCGGACGCGCTGTACGCCCACACGCTGCGCGACTTTCACGCCACACTAATGGTGCCTATCACCTCCCGCGCCACGGCACAGAGCGGCACCAAGGGGCTGATCCGCGCCTACATCGACTGGGTGGAGCGCCACCCCGATCGGGCGCGGCTACTTGACCAGCTGCGGCTGACCGGCGGCAGCGAACGCGAAGCCGCCAACGCCGAAGGCTTTGGCACGCTGGCCGCCTGGGTTGCGGCACGGGTGGAGGCCGGCGACATGCGCAGCATGCCTTTCCCCGTGTGGCTGGCCCTGGTGTTCTCACCCGCCCTGTCGCTCACCCGCCACTGGGTCACGCAGCCGGCACCGGCCGTGCCGGCCAGGGTGCGCGCCGCGCTGGAGCACGGAGCCTGGATGGCCGTGGCCGCCTGACCTGCATTACATCCCCAAGGAGTTGTCCATGAAAGTCCTGAACGTCCACCAGCGCCTGCTCTACGCGCAGCCGGGGCAGGTCGGTGCCCTGATCGATGCGCTGGCCTCCCCGTCCGACCTCCTGTGGCGCGGCAACGCCTGGCCGCGCATGGCGTTTGACCGCCCCCTGGGGGTGGGTGCAACGGGGGGGCACGGCCCGATCCGCTACACCGTCATCGACTACACGCCAGGCCAGTCCATCCGCTTCGGCTTCACGGCGCCCCGGGGGTTCGACGGCTGGCACGGTCTGGACATCCTGGACGCCACGGCCGCGCACTGCGTGCTCGAGCACCGTGTCGACATGACGCTGCACGGCGCTGCACGCCTGAGCTGGCCGCTGGTCTATCGCCCGCTGCACGACGCCCTGATCGAGGACGGTCTGGCCGCCGCCCAGGCGGCACTGGGCAACACGCCGCGCGTGGTGCCCTGGTCGCCCTGGGTGCGCCTGTTGCGCCGGCTGATGACCCACCGGCCGCGCCCGCAGCTTCGCTGGCCCAAGGAGCCCGCCAATGCACGCTGACATGCTGGAGCAAGGCCGCGCGGTGCTGGCCCAACAACCTTTCAGCGTGCTGCTGGGGGCCCGGCTCGATGTCTTTGAACCCGGGCGGGCCCAGTTGTCGGTGGACCTGTCAGGGCAGCTGCTGCAGCAGCACGGCTTTGTACATGGAGGGGTGCTGGCCTACCTGGCGGACAACGCCCTCACCTACGCCGGCGGTTCGGTACTGGGCGGTGTGCTGACCTCGGAATTCAAGATCAACTACCTGCGCCCCGCGCGCGACGCCGAGCAACTGGTGGCCGTGGCCACGGTGGTCGGCAGCGGCAAGACCCAGGCGGTCTGCCGCTGCGACATCTTTCTGCAGAACCAGGCCGACCGCAAAATCTGTGCGGCCGCACAGGGCACGATCCGCAAGGTCGAATAGCCCCTCCGTGGGCAACAGTGACCGCGCCGCTCAGGCGGGCGCCGCAGCCGTGCGGCCCGCGCGCCATCCGGCGAGCTGGCCCAGCAGCACGGGCACGCACAACGCGGCGCCCAGCAGCGTGGCCGTCAGGCCCGGCGCAATCAGCAGCAGCGCCGCCGCCAGACACAGCAACTGCTGCCAGCGGCTCATCTCCACCAGGAAGAACTTGCTGAGCGCCGCCGCCAGCAGGGTGATGCCCAGCACACAGCCCGTGAACGTGACTGCAAAGTCATACCAGGTGAAGCCCTTGGCCACCAGCAGCAGGCTGGGCGAAAACACGAACACAAACGGCACCAGCGCCTTGGCCAGCCCCAGGCGGAAGGCCGTGTTGCCGGTCTTGAACGGGTCGCCGCCCGCCATGCCGGCCGCGGCATAGGCGGCCAGCGCCACCGGCGGCGTGATGTCGGCCAGTACGCCGTAATAGAAGACGAAAAAGTGCGCTACCAGGGGCTCCACGCCCAGTTGCACCAGCGTGGGCGCAGCCACGGTGACCATGATGATGTAGTTGGCGGTGGTGGGAATGCCGCACCCCATCAGAATGCACACGATCCCGGTCATGAACAGCGCGGCCAGCAGCGTCATGCCCTGCACGCCTGCTAGCCAGGCCGGCACCACGGCCGACAGCCCCATGGCCAGGCTCTGGGCCACCCCGGTGATGATGTAGCTCACCTTGAAGCCCACGCCGGTGAGCGTCACCACGCCAATCACCATGCCCACCGTCCCCGCCGCGGCCCCGACCGCCAGCGCGTACTTGGCCCCTGTCTCCAGCGCCTCGATCAGCACCGGGTAGCCGATGCGCCCCTGCACGCCGCCCAGGCGCGAACCCAGCACCAGGATCACCGCCCCCACGGCAAAGAAGCCCAGGCGGATGACTTCGGCCTTGACGCCCCAGTCCACGAACGCCATGGCCACCAGCAGCCCCTGCAGCACGGCCAGCAGCCCCCAGTTGCGCAGGGTGTTGCCCTTGAGTTGGGTGGTCAGGCCCACGATGGCGCACGAGGTGATGCCGACAAATGCCGCCAGGTAGGGGGTGCGCCCAGTCACCAGGATCCAGATCAGCAGCACCAGGGGGATCAGCGTGGGCCAGCGCTGGCGCAGTGACTCGCGCAGCCTGGGCATTTCTTCCTCGGTCAGGCCGCGCAGGCCATAGCGTTTGGCCTCGAAGTGAACCTGCATGAACACGCCGAAGAAGTGCATGAACGCGGGCACCATCGCGGCCGCGATGATGGTCTGGTAGGACACGTTCAGGAATTCGATCATCAGGAATGCCGCGGCCCCCAGCACCGGCGGCGTGATCTGCCCTCCGGTGGAAGATGCGGCTTCCACCGCCCCCGCGAATTCACGCCGGTAACCCACCTTGATCATGGCGGGGATGGTGAGCGAGCCCACGGTGACCGCATTGGCCACCGACGAGCCGCTGAGCATGCCGAACATGGCCGATCCAAACACGCTGACCTTGGCCGGTCCCCCCGCGTAGCGGCCGGCGATGCTGGAAGCAATGTCCAGGAAAAGCTGGCCCAGCCCGATGCGCGTGGCCATGACCCCGAACAGCACGAAGTGGAAGACATAGGTGGCCACGACGCCCACGGCCACGCCATAGATGCCCTGGCTGGTCAGGTACTGGTGGTTGACGAGCTGCGTCCAGCTTGCGCCGGCATGGCGCAGCAGACCGGGGAAATACGGCCCGGCCAGCGCATAGATGCTGAAGCCGATGGCGATGAGCGGCAGCGGCCAGCCCATGCTGCGGCGCGTCGCCTCCAGCAGCGTGACGATCAGCACCGTGCCGAAGACCACGTCCATCAGGCTGGGATTGCCCACGCGGAAGGCCAGGTCCGCGAAAACGATGGGAATGTAGATCACGCTGGCCGCGCAGGCCAGGCCCAGCAGCCAGTCCAGCAGCGGCACACCGCCGGGCGCCGCCCAGGTGCTGCGCAGCTCGCCCACCTGCGCCTTCTTGCTGGCCGCGAACACCAGGAAGATCAGCCCCAGCACAAAGGCCAGGTGAACGCCTCGGTGCGTCACCTCCTGCAGCAGGCCGAACCCGGCCGTGTAGTAGTGAAAGCACGACAGCGCGATGAGCAGCCACTTGATGATCTGCGTTGCCGGGGGCACCGAGGGCCGGAAGCGCATCTCGGGGTCGAACTTCTCCTCCAGCTCCTGCAGGGTCTTGTCGTCGGGCAAGGCGTGGGACGCAGCGGCTTGGTTCATGGCGGGTTCTTCAAAAAAAACGGGCGAGTCCTGCTCGCCCGCATCATGCCTCGCGGCGGTGGTGGGCTTACTTCAGGACACCAGCTTCCTTGTAGAACTTCTCGGCACCCGGGTGGAACGGAATGCCCACGCCCTGCACTGCATGCTCCTTGGTGATGTACTTGCCCTTGGCGTGACCGGCAGCCAGCGCCTTCTGGGTGGCGTCGCTGAACAGGGCCTTGGTGATCTGGTAGACCGTCTCGGTATCGGCCTTGGCGCTGGTGACCCATTGCGCCCCCACGGCCAGCGTCTGCACGGCAGGCACGTCCTTGTAGGTGTTGGCGGCAATGGTGTCCACGGCAAAGTACGGGTTGGCCTTGCGCAGGCCATCGGCTTGCGGGCCGCCCAGCGCCACCAGTTCGATGCCGGCGCCACTGGAGGCCAGCTCGGCAATGGCACCGGCGGGCGCGCCACCGACAAAGAAGAAGGCGTCGAGCGCACCGTCCTTGAGCTTGTCACCGGCCTGGTTGGGCTTGATGTATTCGGGCTTGATGTCACTTTCCTGGACGCCATACGCCGCCAGCACCATGCGGGCATTGATCAGCGTGCCCGAGCCGGGCTCGTCCAGCGCCACGCGCTTGCCCTTGAGGTCAGCCACGGTCTTGATGCCGGAGCCCTTCTTGACCACCAGGTGAATGCTCTCGGGGTACAGGTTGGCGATCATCCGCAGGTCCTCGACCTTGGGCTTGCCCACATAGGGGCCAGTGCCGGTGTAGGCCCAGGTGGCCACATCGGACTGCGAAAAGCCGGACTCGATCGCCCCACCGGCAATGCCGTTCACGTTGGCGAGCGAACCGTTGGCGGCCTGCGCGGTCACCACGATCTTGCCGGGCTGCGACACGGCGTTGGCGATCATGCCGCCCACCGGGTAGTAGGTGCCGGCCGTGCCGCCCGTGCCAATGCGGAAGAACTGCTGGGCGTGCGCACCGCCGGTCAAGGCCACGGCGGCCACCACGGCGCCAACGAGTTGCTTGAGGGTCATGGAAAGCTCCTGGGGAGGGTTGTTGAAAAAGGAATGGCAGGAAGCGCAGTCTAGCGATGATCCCCGGTTTCGGACACACCGGAAAGGGTCAGCGCATGAAAATCACGGGCCGTGGAGAACTCCTGGGTCAGTTCACCCGTGCGCCGGCGTACCAACAGGTCGCGGAACAGCGCCAGGGATCCCTGCACGCTGTCGATCTCCTCGATCAGCGGTTCCGCGTTGTGCACCGCAATATCGGCCCAGAGCCCCGCGTCGGACGAGCCCAGCCGCGAAAAGCCCTGAAAGCCGGTGCCACGGTAACGCAGCCACTCGCCTGCAGCGGGACGCCCGGCCAGGCCGTGCAGGTAGGCATAGCTCAGCACCTGCGGCAGGTGGCTGATGGCCGCGTAGGCCCGATCGTGTTCGTCGGCGGCCATCAAGGCGACGCGGGCGCCCAGCAGCGTCCAGAAGTCGTGCGCCAGCGCAACCGCCTGGGGATCGGTCGCGGCGCCTGGCGTCATGATGCAGGGCCGGCCACTGAAGAGTTGAGGGTCAGCCGCATACCAGCCGGCCTCGGCTCGGCCTGCAATCGGGTGGCAGGGCACAAAGCAGGCCGAAGCCTGCGCGCCACCGAGCGCCTCCAGAACAGGCAGCTTCACACTGGCCACATCCACCACGACAGCGCGCCCCTGATCGATCAGGTCCAGATGGCTGGACAGCAGGCTCAGGATCACGCTCACAGGCTGGCACAGCACGACCAGGCCATGGTTGGCGAACAGGTCGCGGGTATCGGGGCAGGTCTCGTCGATCCAGCCGCCGTCCTTTGCGGCCTGAAGCGTGTTGGCCCTGACGTCGTAGCCCAGGATGCGGCCCTTGTAGCCGGCGCCGCGCAGCGCCTGCACCACGGACCCCCCGATCAGGCCCAGGCCGATGACGGCAATCCGGTCCAGCTGGAGCACGCGATCGATGGAGGGGAAGGTCATGGCCGCAGTGTGGTCGTGCACAGACATCACTGCAAATGCCAGAATGTGGCTATCCCATAACATCATGTTAATCAGGGTCCGCCATGAATCTTCGACAGATCGAGGTGTTTCGCGCCGTCATGCAGGCCGGCAGCATCTCTGGGGCGGCGGCCACGCTGCACGTCTCGCAACCGGCCGTCAGCCGGCTCATCCGCTACCTCGAAGTCAAGTTGCGCGTGGCGCTGTTCGACCGCACCGGCGGCCGCCTGCACCCCACGCCCGAGGCGCGGGCCCTGCTGCGGGAGATCAACAGCGCCTACCGTGGCATCGACCGCGTGCGCGCCTACGCCGAGCAGCTTCACCATGGCGTGGCCGACACGCTGCGCATCGCGACCAACCTGAGCCCCGCGCTCGAACTGGTGCCACGCGCCGTGGCCGGACTCAAGCAGCTCATGCCGCGCCTGCACATCTCGGTGGAAATCGGCACCCATGCGCAGATCACCGAGCAGCTCCTGGCCGGCGAGTGCGACATCGGCGTGGCGGCCTTCGTTCGCGCGCAGCACCCTGCGGTCACGGCGGAGCCCATCGGCGAGGGGGACGTGCTGTGCGCCATGGCGGCCACGCACCCACTGGCACGCCACAAGAGCCTCACCATGGCCCAGCTGCGGCAGCACGACGTGATTTCGTTCGGGTCCGAAACGCCGCACGGCAAGGTCGTGGGGCAACTGCTGGGCCGGGCCGCGCGGCCCATCGGCCCCACGGTGGACGTGCGCTACGCCTATGTGGCCTGCAGCATTGCCGCCAGCGGCTGGGGGGTGGCGCTGGTGGATGACCTGAGTGCCAGCCGCTTCGGCAGCTCGGGCCTGGTGCTGCGTCCACTGGCGCGGGCGGTCCGCTACGAGGCCTGCGCCATGGGCAGTGCCGAACGCCCCCTGTCGGCCGCGGGACGCACCATGGTCAGCCTGCTCAAGACGCATTGGCAGCAGGCGCGCCACCCCGTCTGACAGCGCGCCCCGGCCCGGGGCAACCATGAGTTTCAGGCATGGGGCATGGGGCGTTCGGCATTTCACACGCCATCGTCGGTCTTCTAGATTCCAGCCACATCAACAACGTCATGGGATCTGGAAATGCATGTGTGCGTACTGGGCGCAGGCATCGTCGGGCTGGCCACGGCCTGGCAGCTGCAACGCGATGGGTATCGCGTCACGGTAGTGGACCGTGCGCAAGCGGGCACTGGCGCCAGCGGAGCCAACGGCGCGCAACTGAGCTATTCGTACGTGCAGCCGCTGGCGGACCCCTCGCTGTGGCGGCAACTCCCCAGCCTGCTGCTGGCCCCTGACTCGCCTCTGAAGTTGCGCCTGCAGATGGACACCCACCAATGGCGGTGGGGCCTGCGTTTTCTGGCCGCCTGCCGCGCAAGCGTGTCGAGGCGCACCACGGCCCGCCTGCTTCAGCTGGCCGGTGAAAGTCGCGCCGGCTTCGAGCGGCTGATGGCCGAAGCCCCCATGGATTGCGATTTCACCGCCAGCGGCAAGCTCGTGCTGTACCCGGATGCCGGCTCGCTGGACGGCGCCGTGCGGCAACTCGAGCTGCAACGCGAGCTGGGCAGTGTGCAGACGGTTCTGACGCCCGGGCAATGCCTCGAGATCGAACCCGCGTTGGCCCACTCGCGGGCCCGCTTTGCCGGCGGCATCCACACGCCCGCCGAATGCGCCGCCGACTGCTTCAAGGTCTGCCAGGAACTGCTGCTGCGACTGCGCCAGCGCGGCGTGAACTTTGTGTTCGACACCGCCGTGACCCGCCTGGTGCCCGATGGCCTGCGGGTGGCCGCGGCCGAATCCGCCAAGGGACATCTACACGCCGACGCCTTCGTCGTGGCGCTGGGGACCGCCTCACACCGGCTGGCCCGTCCGCTGGGACTGGACGTTCCGGTCTACCCCCTCAAGGGATACAGCATCACGGCCGACGCCCGTTGCGCCCCGGGAGACGCTCCGCGCGTGAGTGTGACCGACGCCGCGCGCAAGGTGGTGTTCGCCCGCATCGGCGACCGCTTGCGCGTGGCCGGCATGGCCGAGCTGGTCGGTGAGAGCACCACCATTCCGGCCGACCGCATCGAAGCCCTGCTCGCCACCGCGCGCGAGGTCTTTCCCAACGCCAGCGACTACCAGCATGTGGCTCCCTGGACCGGACTGCGACCGGCCACCCCCACGGGCGAGCCCCTGATCGGGCGGCTGCCCGGCTCGCCCACCAATCTGTTGTTCAACACCGGCCACGGCGCCCTCGGCTTCACGCTGGCTTTCGGCAGCGCGCAGCGGATTTCGACGCTGCTGCAAGGCGGCGGGTCCCGGCCGCCACTTCACCTCCCTGTTTCCAACCCCCTGGAGCTGACACCATGATGCTGAAACTCCGCGCCGGCCTGGCCGGCGCCCTGCTCACCCTGCCTCCCCTGCTCGGGTTTTCACACGCCCACGCACTGGACGAGATCGACAAGCTGCGCAGCACCCGCGAGATCGTCATTGCGCACCGCGACGCCTCGATCCCGTTTTCCTACCTCGACGCGAACCGGCAGCCGATCGGCTACTCCATGGATGTCTGCGCCCGGCTCGTGGAAGCCCTGCGCCGCGAACTCAAGCTGCCTGATCTGGCCGTGAGGTACCTGCCGGTGACTTCGGCCACGCGCATTCCCGCGATCGCGGGCGGCAAGGCCTCGCTGGAGTGCGGTTCCACCACCAACAATGCCGAGCGGCGCAAGCAGGTGGACTACACCATTGCCCACTTCATCTCGGCGGCGCGCTTCGTGGTCCGTGCCTCCTCGGGCATGACGGCCCTGGAAGACCTCACCGGCAAGACGGTCGTCTCCACGCGCGGCACCACCAATCTCAAGACCCTGCAGCGCGTCAATGACGAGCGCCTGCTGCGGATGAAGATCGTCGACGCCGGTGACCACGCCGAAGCCTTTGCCATGGTGGGCAACGGCCAGGCCGATGCCTTTGCGATGGACGACGTGCTGCTGTTCGGGCTGCGCGCCAATGCGCCCAGGCCCCAGGAGTTCAGCGTCATCGGCAAGCCGATGACCATCGAGCCCTACGCCGTCATGCTGCCCCGGGACCAGCCGGCATTCAAGAAGATCATCGACGACGAGATGCGACGGTTGATCTTCACCGGGCAGCTCCAGCAGCTCTACCAGAAATGGTTCACGCAGCCGATCCCGCCGCGCGGCATCAACCTTGAACTGCCCATGTCCTTCATGCTGCGCGAATCGTTCAAGTTTCCCAGCGACAAGGTGGGCGACCTGGTCTACTGAGCGAGTCCGCCGTGACCTATGTCACGGCATGCGCCCATGGTACAAATTGAAACTAGCGTTTCAATGCCGGACCGCCCGCCACGCATTGACCGCCCTACTGGAACGGCACAGGATGGACCATCATGAGCCGCCCTCTCCCACCCTATGCCGCCGGTGCCGGCGACCAGGAAGTCGAAAGGATCATCTGCGCCAGCATGACCACGGGCAGTGACGGCCTGTTCGCGCAGATGGAAGCCATCCGCGCCTCGGCCCTGCGCCACAACCCGCCGCTCGGGTTGCACGCCGTGTTGCTGTGCCAGGCGGGGTGGTTCGTGCACTGGGCCGAGGGCCCTCACGGGTCCACAGGCGCGCTCATGGCCCGTGTGCGTGAAGACCCCCGCCATCACTCCCAGCGCGTCGTCCACCAGAGCCGCGGCAAACGCTTCCTGCAGACGCCTTGGTCCATGATGCTCTCGCCGTCCGGCGAACCCGCCGCGGACTTCGGCCGCCGGGTGACGGAGTTGCGCTACATGATGGACCGCGGCCGCCAATTCGCGCCCACGTCGGTGATCCGCCGTCTCAGCGCACCGCTGCAATTGCCACTGCCCGACGGCGAAAGCGATCCCGAGGCCTTTCACCGGGTGGGCGTGTGTTCAGCCAGCCCCAATGGCGCCTTCGACCTCGTGAGGTGGCTGGCGCATCGCCACGATGAAGCCGTCGCCAGCCGGCGATTCGCGGGTGAAGCCGACATGGACAGCGGCAGCGACTACGTTGAATTCCTGGAGGATGGGCAGCCCTGCCGGGTGATTGCCGTGTCCCGGCCCGGGCTGCTGCACGGGCTTCGCCGTGCCTTCCTGCCGGATTGGCCGCAACTGCTGATGCTGTTCAGCGGCCAGCCGCGCCACGATGCGGCGCTCATGGCGAGGGTCGCAGAGGCCTGCGAGAACCTGCCCTGCACCCCCACCCTGCTGGGGGTGGCCGCCAGCGCCAGCGCGCACAGCACGCTGGCGCGCCAGGCCGCCCAGGCCGGGCTGGACTATGTCGCAACCGACCCGGTGTCGCCACTGGACTGCGCCGCGGTCTGGGACCGCGTGAGGGAGCATCTGCGCAACAGCGGCCCTCCGCCCAGTTCCGTCTGGGCGCTGCCAACGCCGCGCCTGGCCGCCTGAGCCCGCGGCTCAGAAGCCGGCCGCCAGCCCGTCGCGCCGCGCGTCGCTCGCGGCCACGTAGCCCTGCACCTTGGGATCGCCCATCCGCCAGATGAACTGGCCGGCGCCGAAGTCCTGGTAGTTGTCGTTGATGACTTCCATGACGTGGCCCCGCTGCGCCAGGCCCTGCACGGTGGACAGGTCCATCTGCTGCTCGACGTTGATCTCCAGTCCCTCGTTGTAGCGCCAGCGCGGAGCATCGCAGGCCGCCTGCGGGTTCTGGCCGTAGTCGAGCATGCGCACCAGCGTCTGCATGTGGCCCTGGGGTTGCATGTTGGCGCCCATCACGCCATAGCTCATCACGGGCTGGCCCTCCTTGGTGAGGAACGCCGGAATGATGGTGTGGAACGGCCGTTTGCCCGGCGCCACCAGGTTGGCCGGGTTGTACGAATCGGCCCGCACGCTGAAGGCGTGGCCGCGGTTCTGCAGGCTGATGCCAAACTCCGGCTCGACGCAGCCCGAACCGAAGCCCATGTAGTTGCTCTGGATGAAGCTGATCATCATGCCGTTCTCATCGGCGGCGGTGAGGTAGATGGTGCCGCCCTTGACCGGGTTGCCCGCGCCAAAGTCCTGCGCCTTCTTCATGTCGATCAGCTTCGCGCGGCTGGCCAGGTAGGCCGGGTCGAGCATCTGCTCGGCCGTCACTTCCATGCTCGCGGGCTCGGCCACGTAGCGGTAGACATCGGCGAACGCGAGTTTCATGGCTTCGATCTGCAGGTGCTGCGAATCCACGCCGTCCACCGGCAGGCCCGCCACGTCGAACTGGTCCAGGATACCGAGCGCGATCAGCGCGGCAATGCCCTGGCCGTTGGGCGGGATCTCGTGCAGCGTGTAGCCCCGGTAGTTCTTGCCGATGGGCTTGACCCATTCGGGCTGGTACGCGGCAAAGTCCCTAGCCGTGAGGCTGCCGCCGTGGGCGGCCGAGAACTTCTCGATGGCCTCGGCGATTTCGCCACCATAGAAGGCCGCGCCCTTGCTCCCGGCAATCGCGCGCAGGCCGCGGGCAGCCGCCTTGAACTGGAACAGTTCGCCCACTTCGGGGGCGCGGCCCCAGGGCAGGAAGTTCTGCGCGAAGCCCGGCAGGCCCTGCAGCTCGGGCGTGGCCGCCGCCCATTTCTGCTGGACCACGGTGGGCATGAGGTAGCCGCGCTCGGCGATCTCGATGGCGGGCTCCAGAAGGTCGGCAAAAGGCAGCTTGCCAAAGCGCTCGCTCAGGGCCACCCAGCTGGCCACGGCGCCCGGCACAGTGACCGAGTCAAACCCCCGCTTGGGCGGGGCCACCGCGTCAGCGCCGTACTTGCGCTTGAAGTAATCGGGCGTCCAGGTGGCGGGCGCGCGGCCCGACGCATTGAGACCATGCAGTTCCTGGCCGTCCCAGAGGATGGCGAAGGCATCGCTGCCCAGCCCGTTGCTCACGGGCTCGGTCAGGGTGATGGTGGCCGCGGCGGCAATGGCCGCGTCCACCGCGTTGCCGCCCTTGTACATCATGCGCAGGCCGGCCTGAGCCGCCAGCGGGTGGGAGGTGGACACCACGTTGCGCGCAAAAACCGGCAGCCGCGTGGTCGTGTAGGGGTTGGTGTAGTTGAAAGCCATGGCCCGATTATCGAAAGCCTGACAAAAAAGCCAAAGCGAATAATGCTTTAGCCACCCTAAACAATTGCTTTAGCATGACGGGCCATGAGCAGCATCCGCCTCCTGCGCACCTTTCTGGCCGCCGCCCACGAGGGCTCGTTCGCCGCCGCCGCGCAGCGCGTGGCGCTGACGCAGGCGGCCGTGGGCCAGCAGATGCGCGCGCTGGAGGCCGACATGCGCCGGCCGCTGTTCGAGCGCCAGGGCAAGGCCGTGGTGCTCAATGACGCAGGCCGCGAGTTGCTGCCCCAGGCCCGCCAGATGGTGGCGCTGTATGACCAGATGCAGGCCAGCGCGCCCGCGGCGGGGCCGATGTCCGGCACGCTGAACCTGGGGGCGGTGGTGTCAGCGGTCCGGCCGCTGGTCGAGGCCACGCTGGCCCTCAAGTCGCGCCACCCCGGACTGGAACTGCATGTGTTGGCAGCCAAGTCCATGGAGTTGCTGGCGCAGGTCACGTCGGGTGCGCTGGACGCGGCCATTTCCGTGAAGGAACGCGGCACCCCCACCGCCACCCTGGCCTGGACGCCGCTGTACGCGGAGCCCATGGTGCTGCTGGTGGGCCGCAACATGCCCGAGGCGGTGCCGCGCGCCCTGCTGCGCAGCCAGCCCTTCATCCGGTTTGACCGCAGCCAGCACACCGGCCAGATGGTGGAGCGCACCCTGCGCAGGCTGCGGGTCACGCCCCCTGAAATCCTGGAGCTCAACACCATCGAGAGCATCGTCGAGCTGGTGCGCTCGGGCCTGGGCCTGTCGGTGCTGCCGCGGCTGCGTGACGGCCGCTGGGCCGCGGACCCGCGGCTGCGCGTGGTCGAGCTGCCGCAGGCGGAGTCGCGCCAGATTGCGCTGGTGCAGCGGCGCGAATCACGCAGCGCCGCCGTGGTGGCCGCGCTGGTGCGCGAGATCAAGGCTCTTTGAGGATCAGCGCCCGGTCAGCTTGCCGTCGCGGGTCACCATGGCCAGTTCGACGTACTTGCTGCCGTGTTGCGCGCCAGGAGCAAAGGTGATCTGGTAGCCCCCCAGGTCCAGGGTGCCCAGGTTGGCCAGCGCGTCACGCACGGTCTGCGCCGACACGGGCTTCCTGGCGCGGCGGATCGCCTCGGCCACCACGCGGGCGCCAAAGCAGGCTTCCAGGTGGGTGGAGTTCATGGGCTCCTTGATGCCGGCCGCTTCCAGTGCCTTGGCGCACTCGCGCACGGCGGGCATGGGCGAGCGGGTGTTGGGAACCACCTGCGAGATGGACACCCCGGCGCTGGCCGGGCCGGCGGCGGCGATGAACTGGTCAGCCCCCACAAAAGACAGGCTGGAGGTCGGCACGAGGCGCCCCGCAGCGACCATCTCCTTCTGGATCTCGGCAGCGGCGCCGGACAGCACGGTGTTGAGGATCACCTCGGGTTGCTGCGCGATCAGCGCCTGCACTTCGGCCTTGCCCACCGCCGCATTGCGCTTGAGCGAAAGCGCCTGCGGCACCAGGCCCGCCTTTTTGAGATAGGCCGTCACCACCTGCAGGTTCTGCTTGCCGACCTCGTCGTCGTAATGAACCACGCTCACGCGCTTGAGGCCCAGGCTGGTCCAGAAGTTGAGCATCTTCTCCATCTCCTCGCCATAGGAGGCGCGGATGGTGAACAGCGAAGGGGTGTTCTTGCGCACCGGCTCGGCGCCGGAGAACGGCGCCACAAAGGCCACGCCGGCCGCTTCGGCCTGCGGCAGGCTGTCCAGGCTCAGCGTGGCCGAGCCATAGCCAAACAAGGCCAGCAGTTGCGGGTTCTGCAGAAGCGCCTTGGTGTTTTCACCCGCCGCCTTGCGGCTGTTCTTGTCGTCCATCGTCAGCAGTTCGATCTGGCGGCCGGCGACGCCGCCTTTGGCGTTGAGTGACGCAAACCACGCGTTGGCGCCGTCCCGGGTGGCCTTGCCGAACTCCGCGTTGTTGCCGCTCAGCGGCGCGGATTGGCCGACGACCCACTTGTCGGCGGCTTGTGACAATGGAAACGCGCAGGTCAGGACGACCGCGGCGGCGATGCGGGAAATCTGGATCATGGGAACACCGTCAGGCAATTGAACACGAAAAGGCTACTTGTTATGCATGCTTATTAACCAGATGGTTACATTACATCCAGTAACAAATAGTCGCGTTCGGGACAGCCTGACGCAGCCCGCCCGGTTTTCGTGCAATTGTTCTCGCCCGGCAAGGGCGCGGCGGCCCCGCAAGCCAGCTCCAAGCAGGCCGCGCAGCCGGTGCGGGCGCCCGTTGAATCGCGCAGGGAATCAGTGCGTGATGACCACCAGCACGCTGCAGGGCGAATGCTCGATGAGCGCGCCCGAGATCGAGCCGCGCCACCAGCGCGCGGCCCAGCTGTCCAGATGCTTGTGCCCCACCACCACGAGGTCGGACTCGACCCGGCTGGCAAACTTGGCGATCTCGCCAATCGGGTCTCCCATCACGACCTCGCCCTGCGCCGCGTAGCCTGCCTCGGACAGGCGCTTGATGCCGTCGTCGAGCACCGCCTGGTACTTGTCCTTTTCACGGCGCTCCAGCTCCACGTCGTAGACCCCGCCTTCGAGGCCGACGTAGGCCATGGTCAGAGGCATCACGGCCACCAGGAACAGATCGGCGCCGCCCCAGTGGGCCAGGTCCTGGCAGTCCAGCAGGGCTTTCTGGCCAGCGTCCGACCCGTCATAGGCCAACAGGATTCGCTTGTACATGATGTACCCCCAAAGTTCGACATCCCGAGCATAGGGCCAGTGGCGCCCCGGCACAACCCGCTCACCGCCGCCCTACACTCGGCCGGATGAAAAAAGAGCAGATCGCCACCTTCTTCGCCACCCTGAAGGCCAGCAACCCGCAGCCCAGCACCGAACTCGAATTCACCAGCGTGTTCGAACTCATGGCCGCCGTGCTGCTCAGCGCCCAGGCCACCGACGTGGGCGTGAACAAGGCCACCCGAAAGCTGTTTCCCGTGGCCAACACGCCCCAGGCGATTCTCGACCTCGGGCTGCAGGGGCTGGAGGACTACATCAAGACCATCGGGCTGTACCGCAGCAAGGCCCGTCATCTGATGGAGGCCTGCCGCATGCTCGTCGAGCTGCATGGCGGCGAGGTGCCGCGCACGCGCGAGGCGCTGGAAGCCCTGCCCGGCGTGGGCCGCAAGACGGCCAACGTGGTGCTCAACGTGGCCTTTGGCGAACCGGCCATGGCGGTGGACACGCACATCTTCCGCGTCGGCAACCGCACCGGGCTGGCCCCGGGCAAGAACACGTACGCGGTCGAGATGGCCCTGATGAAACGCGTGCCGCCCGAATACCTCGTGGATGCCCACCACTGGCTGATCCTGCACGGGCGCTATGTGTGCCTGGCGCGCAAGCCGCAGTGCTACCGGTGCGCGGTCGCCGCCTGCTGCGACTTCCAGCCCAAAACGCCGGCGCCCTGATCTGCTCCTGTTTTAGTAGCACACAGTGGCCGCTGCACAAGGGCTACAGCCACTTTTCACTCTGAAGTGGCGACGATGGAGCGCCCCGCAGCGGCTTCACGCCCGCGTGAACGCCAGGCACCTGGCGCCACGCCGGTGGCGCGCTTGAACGCCTTGCTGAAAGCCGCCTCCGACTCGTAGCCCACGGCGCCGGCCACCTCGCCCAGGCCGCGCGCGCCTTCGCGCAGCAGGAGCCCGGCCTTGCGCATGCGCCAGCGCGACAGGTAGTCCAGCGGCGCCTGCCCCACGCGCTGGCGAAAGCGCAGCGCAAAGGCCGAGCGCGAGAGCCGGGCCAGCTCGGCCAGCGAGTCCACCGTCCAGCCATGGGCCAGGTCCTTGTGCATGGCGCGCAGCGCGGGGCCGATGCGCGGGTCGGTCAGCGCGCCCAGCCAGCCGGTGTCGCTGCCGGCGGCCACCACGTGGGCCCGGACCGCCTGCACAAACAGGATGTCGGCCAGGCGGCTCACCACCAGGCCCGAACCCAGGCCGGGCTCGCCGGTTTCCATGGCCAGCAGTTGCAGCGTGCCCTGCAACGCCTGGGCACGCACCTCGTCCATGCGCACATGCAGCAGTACCGGTAGCAAATCCTGCAGCGGCCGCGCGGCCTCGGGATCGAAATGAAACCAGCCGCACAGCAAGGTGGCCGCGGCCCCGCTGCCGCCCAGCTCGACCACGCCACCAATGCGGTCGCGCACCACCGAGGCGCAGCTCACCGTGGGCGTCAGGGCATGGTCGCGCAGCACGTGCGGCGTGCCGTGCGCCAGCACATAGCAATCGCCCGCGGCGAGCGACACCGGCGGATGGCCTGGCACCTCCAGCAGGCAGCTGCCGCGCACCACCATGCCAAAACGGGCCGCCTCGCCGCCGGCCAGGCTCACGCCCCAGGGCGCACGCGCCTCCAGCCGCGCGTACAGCGCGCTGCGCACCTGCATGGCGGCAAACACATCATCGAGTGGATCCATGGCTCTTGAGAAAGTGGATGAACAGACATGATTTTGCCGCTTTCAGGCATTCATTGTCCAACCAGCTCGCAGGATCATGGCCCATCCCAACACCTCGAAGGAACGCCGTGAACCCCGAAGCATTTGCCGACCGCTACATCGCCCTGTGGAACGAGCCCGACCCCGTCCAGCGCGAAGCCTCCATTGCCGCCCTGTGGTTGCCGGACGGCAGCCACCACGTGCGCACCCAGCAGGCCCAGGGGCACGAGGCGCTGGCCCGCCGCGTGACCGGTGCCTACGAAAAGAACGTGCGGGATCTGGGCTTCTGCTTCCGCCGCGCCGGCGCGGTGCAGGCGCTGCATGACAGCCTGATGTTCCATTGGCACATGGTCCGCCCCGGCCAACCGCAGGTGGAAGCCCTGGGCCTGGAGTTCCTGCGGCTGTCCGCCGATGGCCGCATTGCGACCGACTACCAGTTCATCCTCCCCACGCCAGCCGCGTCCTGAGGCCCCGCCATGACCTCCCAGGTCATTGCCCTGCGGCGGTGACCCTTTCCACACTCGACACCATGACCTCCACCCGACTCACCCCGCATCCGCCAGCCGCCGCGGCCCTGGCGTCCCCGGGCACCGCCCCCGGCTGGCCCGCGCTGCTCATCATGCTCAGCGGCACCTTCATGGTGGTGCTGGACTTTTTCATCGTCAACGTCGCCCTGCCCTCGATGCAAGGCGAACTGCACAGCAGCGCCGCCACGCTGCAGATGGTGGTGGCCGGTTACGGCCTGGCCACGGCCGCCGGGCTGATCACGGGCGGCCGGCTGGGCGACATCTTCGGCCGCCGGCGCATGTTCATGACCGGGCTGGCGCTGTTCACGCTGGCTTCGGCCGCCTGCGGCCTGGCACCCGACGCCGGCACGCTGGTGGCGGCGCGGGTGCTGCAGGGCCTGGCCGGCGCGCTGCTGCAGCCCCAGGTGCTGGCCATGATGGGCCTGGTCTACACCGGTGAGCGGCGCGCCCGCGCGTTCGCCGCCTACGGGCTCACGCTGGGCCTGGGGGCCACGCTGGGCCAGCTCGTGGGCGGCCTGCTGATCCACGCCAACCTGGCCGGGCTGGGCTGGCGCAGCTGCTTCCTCATCAACGTGCCGGTGGGCCTGGCCGCGCTGGCGCTGGCACCACGGCTACTCCCGCCGCTGGCGAACAAGGCCGGCGCGCGGCTGGACTTGGCGGGCGCGGCACTGGCCGCGGCCGTCTGCACGGCGGTAGTGCTGCCGCTGGTGGAGGGGCGCGAGCAGGGCTGGCCGCTGTGGAGCTTGCTGAGCCTGGCGCTGGCCCTGCCGCTGGCTGTGGCCTTCGCGCTGCAGCAACGGTGGTTGGGCCGGCGCGGCGGCGCGCCCCTGCTGGCGCCGGCCCTGCTCGCGCACCGCAGCTTTGTGCTGGGCCTGGCCACCACGCTGGCGTTCTATGCTGGCAATGCCTCGCTGTATTTCGTGCTTGCGCTGTACATGCAGCAGGGGCTGGGCCTGGCGCCGCTGCCCTCAGGGTTGATCTTCACGGCACTGGCCGCGGGCTTCTTTGCCACCTCCTGGGCGGCGCCGGGCCTGGCGCGGTGGCTCGGCGGGGCGCCCATCGCGCGTGGCGCGTTGCTGCTGGCGCTGGGTCATGCGCTGCAATGCCTGAACGTGACGCTGTGGGCCGGGCCATCCACCCTGTTCTGGATGGTGCCGCTGCTGTTGCTGCAGGGCGCGGGCCTGGGGCTGGTGATGGCGCCCCTGGTTTCCGCGGTGCTGGCTGGCCTGCCGCCCCAGCATGCGGGCGTGGCCTCGGGCACGATCGCCACCGTGCAGCAGGCGGGCAATGCGCTGGGCGTGGCCCTGATCGGCATCCTGTTTTACGGCCGGCTGCAGGGCGCGACCGATGCGCACGCCTGGGGCTCGGCGCTGGGCGTGGCGCTGCTGTACCTGTGCGCTTCAGCGCTGCTGGTGGCCGGCCTGCAGGCCTGGGCCAACCGCCTGGCCAGGTCAGCCGGCTAGCCACCTGCTCTGATTTTCATAGCGAACAGTGGCAGCCACTACTGGGCTTCAGGCACTTTTCAGGGTGAACCGGGGGTCGTGGGGGCCTGCCAGCCGCCGCCCAGCGCCTGGATCAGCGCAATGGCCGCCGTCTGGCGGTCCGCCTGCAGTTGCACCAGCGCGCGGCGCGCGCTGCGGGCCGCGGCCTGGGCGGCAATGACTTCCGTGAAACTGACCTGTCCGGCCTGGTAGCGGTTGAGCTGCAGCTGCTCGGCCTCATCCGCCGCGCGCGACGCCTGTTCGCGCAGCACCTGCTGCTCCTGCAGCACGCGGGTCGCCACGAGCTGGTTCTCCACATCCTGGAACGCCGCGAGCACGGTCTGGCGGTACTGCGCGGCGGCCTGGTCCAGCGCGGCACGGGCCGCATCCACCCGCGCGCCCGTGGCGCCGGCGTTGAACAGGTTCTGGGCCAGCGAGGCGCCCAGCGCCCACACCAGGTGGGACGGACTCAGCAGGTCCGCGATGCGCGGGCCACTGGTGCCCACCGACGCGCTCAGGCCGATGCTGGGGTAATAGGCCGCCTGCGCGATGCCGATTTGTGCATTGGCCTGCGCCACGCGGCGTTCGCGCGAAGCGATGTCGGGGCGGCGCTGCAGCAGCGCCGACGGCACCACGAGGGGCACGGCCGGCACCGCCGGCCGCCAATCGGCCTGCACGGGCAGGCTGAACTCGGCCGGCGCGCGGCCGATGAGCACGGCGATCGCATGCTCGGCCTGGGCCCGCTGGCGGCTCAGCGTAAGGTCGTCGGCACGGGTGTTGGCCCATTGGGTTTCAGCCTGGAGCACGTCGGTGCGGGGCGCGATGCCTGCGTCGTACCGGTTCTGCGCGATCTGGCGCGAGCGCTCGTAGCCCGACAGGGTCTGGGCCAGAAGCGCGCGTTGCGCGTCGGTCTGGCGCAGCAGCACATAGGCCGCCGCCAGTTCGCCCTGGGCCGACAGCCGGGCCGAAGCCAGATCGGCAGCGCTGGCCGCGGCGGCAGCCTGGGCCCCCGCCACTCCCTGCCCCAGACGCCCCCAGACGTCGGGCTCCCAGCTCGCACCGATGTTGAGCTGGTAGCTGTTGCGCGTGCCGGCGGTCGACCCCCCCCCGCCGCTGCGGTTGGCGCCCAGGTTCAGGCCCACGGTGGGAAACATGGCGGCGCGCTGCTGCGCCAGCAGCGCGCGGGCCTGAGCGTACGACGCCACGGCGGCAGCCACGTTCTGGTTGGACACCTCGACCTGGGCCACCAGGGCATCGAGCCCGGGGTCCTTGAACAACGCCCACCAGGGCCCGCGCTCCAGCGCATCCGCCGGGGCGGCCGGCACCCAGGGGCCCTGCTCCCTGTAGGCCGCGGGCGCGGGGGTCGCGGGGCGTTCGTAGGCCGGGCCCACGGCGCAGCCGCCCAGCAGCGCGACGAGCGCCGCCGCCAGAACGGGCTTGGCAAAAGGGATGTGCGGGGGCGGAGTAGGCATAGGGCGGGGCTCAGGAGGTTTGCGGCGCTGCGCCGTCCGGGGTCAGGGTATGGCGGCCCAGCTCGCGTTCCAGCGGGCCGCGGCGACGCAGCTTGTCCATCAGCAGATAGACCACCGGGGTGGTCAGCAGCGTCAGGACCTGGCTGGCGATCAGCCCGCCAATGATGGCAATGCCCAGCGGCTGGCGCAGCTCGGCGCCTTCGCCGAAGCCGATGGCCAGCGGCAGCGCGCCGAGCGCGGCGGCCAGCGTGGTCATGAGGATGGGCCGAAAACGCAGCAGGCAGGCCTCCCGCACGGCGGCCTGCGGGGTCAGGCCGCGCGAGCGTTCGGCGTCCAGCGCGAAGTCGATGATCAGGATGGCGTTTTTCTTGACGATGCCGATCAGCAGGAACAGTCCGATCAGCGCCATGATGGAAAAGTCCATCTTGAACAGCATGAGCGCAAGCACCGCTCCCACACCGGCGGAAGGCAGCGTGGACAGCACGGTGACCGGGTGGATCAGGCTTTCGTAGAGCACGCCCAGCACGATGTAGATCACCACGATGGCGGCCAGAATCAGCAGTGGCTGCTCGCCCTGCGAGTCCTGGGCCGCGCGCGCCGTGCCCTGGAAGCTGCCGCGCACATTGCGTGGCATGGCGATGCTGGCCTCGGCATCGCGCACGGCCTGCTGGCCATCCGCGAGGTTGGCGCCATCGGCGAGGTTGTAGGAAATGGTGGTGGCCAGCTCCGCATCCTGGTGCGAAACCGAACTGGCCGTGGGCCGCTCCGAGAAGCGTGCGATGGCCGACAGCGGCACCATGCTGCGCGCGGTCGCGCTCAGTGGCTGGCCGGTGGACTGGTTGCGCAACGACGGGTTGATCGCGCTGCTGCTGGAGGCCAGCGAGGCCGAGGTGGTTGCCGGCAATTTGACCGGCACATAGATGTCTTTCAGCGATTCGGGGCTGCGCGTGTAGCGCGGGGCAACGCCCATGATCACGCGATACTGGTTCTGCTCGCCGTAGATGGTGGCGACCTGGCGCTGGCCAAAGCCGTTGTACAGCGCGTTGTCGATGTCACGCGAACTGATGCCCAGGCGCGCGGCGCTGTCCTTGTCGACCTCGACGTAGGTTTCGACGCCGTTCTCCTGCTGGTCGGTGTCGACGTCGACGAGCGCGCCCTGCTGCTTCATGGCCTCGGCCAGCCTGGTGGCCCACAGCCGCAGGTCGGCCACGTTGTCGCTCTTGAGCGTGTACTGGTAGGTCGAGTTACTGGAGCGCCCGCCCATGCGCAGGTCCTGCACCGGATTGAGAAACAGGCTGATGCCCGTCACGGCCGCCAGCTGGGGCCGCAGCCGCGCGATCACCGCCTGGCCCTTGTCGGTGCGCTCGGAGGCGGGCTTGAGGTTGATGAACATGAAGCCGCCACCGGGTCGGCTGCCGCCGGTGAAACCGACCACCGTGTCCACGGCCGGGTCGGCGCGGATGATGTCGACCAGTTGGCGCAGCTTGTCCTGCATGGCCTGGAACGAAATGCTCTGGTCAGCCCGCATGCCACCCGAGATCTGCCCCGTGTCCTGCTGCGGGAAGAAACCCTTGGGCACGTGGGTGAACAGGTAGACGTTCAGGCCCACCACGGCCAGCAGGATGGCCATGACCAGCCAGCGTGCGTGCAGCGCCCAGTCCAGGCTGTGCTCATAGCCGCGCTGAACCCAGCCAAAGCCACGCTCCAGCCCGCGTGCGAGGCGTCCGGGAGGCGATTGCGGCGTGCCGGGCCTGAGCAGCCAGGCGCACAGCATGGGGGTGGTGGTGAGCGACAGCAGAAGGGAAATCATGACCGCGGCCGACAGGGTCACCGCGAACTCGCGGAACAGCCGGCCCACCTGCCCGCCCATGAACAGCAGCGGGATGAACACCGCCACCAGCGACAGGCTGATGGACAGCACCGTGAACCCGACCTCGCGCGCACCCAGCAGTGCCGCCCTGAAGCGGTCCATGCCGCCTTCGATATGGCGGCTGGTGTTTTCGAGCACCACGATGGCATCGTCCACCACGAAGCCGGTGGCCACGGTCAGGGCCATCAGGCTCAGGTTGTTGAGCGAAAACCCCAGGAAATACATCACGCCGAAGGTTCCGAGCAGGGAGACGAGGGTGGCAATGGCCGGAATGAACGTGGCGCGCACGCTGCGCAGGAAGGCACTGACCACCAGCACCACCAGCGCGATCGCGATGGCAAGCGTGATTTCCACCTCCCGCAGCGCCGCGCGGATCGAGTTGGTGCGGTCGGACGCCACGGCGATCCTGATGTCCGATGGCAACTGGGCCTGCAATTCCGGCAACAGCGCGCGCACCCCGTCCACCGTGTCGATCACATTGGCACCGGGCTGCAGCGTCACCAGCACGATCACTGCGCGCTCGCCGTTGAACAGGCCCAGCGTGTTGATGTTCTCCACGCTGTCGGTGACCTCGGCAATGTCCGACAGGCGCACCGAAGCGCCGTTGCGCCAGGCCACGACCAGGCCCTTGTAGTCCGCCGCCGTGCGGCCCGAGCCGTTGGGGCCGGTGCCGGTGTAGATCTGCAGGCGCTGGCCGGACACCTCGATGTCGCCCTTGGGCCGGTTCACGCTGCCCGCCTGCAGCGCGGCACGCACGTCCTCGGTGCTGATGCCGTACTTGTTCAAAGCGAACGGCAGCAGGTCCACCCGCACCGCGGGCTGGGAGCCGCCCCCCAGTTCCACATCTCCCACGCCGCTGACCTGCGCGACCTTCTGCTGCACAACGTTCGACACGGCGTCGTAGATCTGGCCGGGCGAACGCTTCGGCGAGGTCAGGGCCAGGATGATCACCGGCGCCGCCGACGGATTGGCCTTGCGGTAGGTCGGGTTGCTGCGCAATGTGGAGGGCAGGTCTGCGCGGGAAGCATTGATGGCCGCCTGCACCTCGCGTGCGGCGGCGTCGATGTTGCGGTTGAGGTTGAACTGCAGCGTGACGCGCGAGGAGCCATTGCCGCTGTTGGAGGTCATTTCATTGACGCCGGCAATCACCCCCAGCCGGCGCTCCAGGGGCGTGGCCACGCTGGTGGCCATGGTCTCCGGGCTGGCCCCCGGCAGACTGGCGCTGACCGAAATCACCGGAAAGTCCACCTGCGGCAGGGACGCCACCGGCAGCAGGAAGAAGGCGCCGATGCCCGCCAGCGCGATGCCGATGGTCAGCAGCACCGTCGCCACCGGGCGCCGCACAAACGGCTCTGACAGGTTCATGCGCCCGCTCCGGCCATCCGCTGCGCGCCGCGGCGCAGGCGCCGCCCCAGCCGGTCGAACGCCAGATAGATCACCGGCGTGGTGAACAGCGTAAGTAGCTGGCTCACGATCAGGCCGCCGAAGATCGCCAGCCCCAGGGGCCGGCGCAACTCGGCCCCTTCGCCCCAACCCAGCATCAGGGGAACCGCGGCAAACAGCGCGGCCAGCGTGGTCATCAGGATGGGGCGGAAGCGCAGCAGCGCCGCCTGGCGGATCGCCTCCAGGGGGGGCTTGCCCTCGGTCCGTTCGGCGTCGATCGCGAAGTCGATCATCATGATCGCGTTCTTCTTCACGATGCCGATGAGCAGGATGATGCCGATGATGCCGATCACACCCAGGTCACTGCCGGTGATCATCAGCATGAGCAGCGCACCAACGCCCGCCGAGGGCAGCGTGGACAGGATGGTGAGCGGGTGGATGTAGCTCTCGTACAGCACGCCCAGCACGATGTAGACACACACAATGGCCGCCAGGATCAGCCAGAGCTGGTTGGCCAGCGAGGCCTCGTAGGCGCCCGAGGCCCCGAGGAAGGTCAGCGTCACGCTGGGAGGCAGATGGATGTCCCTGGCGGCCTGGCGGATGGCGTCCACCGCGTGGCCCAGCGACACCCCGGGCGCGGTGTCAAAGCCCACCGTGGTGGCCGGATACTGGGCCACGTGCGTGATCTGCAAAGGCGCGCGGCGCTCGCTGATCCGGGCCACCGCCGACAGCGGTGTCGAGTCCCCCGAGCCGGTGCGCAGCTGCACCATGCCCAGCGAAGCCGGCGAGGCCTGCGACTCGGGCCGCGCCTCCAGCACCACGCGGTATTGATTGGTCTCGGTGAAGATGGTCGACACGATGCGCTGGCCGAAGGCGCTGTACAGGGCCTCGTCGATGCTCGAGGCGGTGATGCTCAGGCGGGAGGCTGTGTCGCGGTCGATGTCCACATAGACCGCCGCCCCCTGCGAGTCGGCATCGGACACCACGTTGCGCACGGCATCCACTTCCTGCAGCCTGGCGGCCAGCTTGCCCGCCCATTCGATCACCGTGGCGTTGTCGGCCGACTCCATCGAGAAGCGGAACTGCGTGGGTCCGGACTCGGAGTCGATGGTCAGGTCCTGCACCGGCTGCAGATACATCGTGACGCCCGGCACACCCTGGGCACGCTGGCGCAGGCGCTCCATCACCTCCTGCTGGCTGCCGCGCGAGGTCTTGAGGTTGATCAGCATGCGCCCCGTGTGCAGCATGGTGTTGTTGGCGGCATCCACGCCCACAAAGCTGCTCAGTGTGGCAACTTCAGGGTCCTCCATGAGCCGGCGCGCCACGCGCTGCTGCAACAGCGCCATCTGCGGATACGACACCGACTGGGTCGCTTCCACCCGCGCCTGAAGCTGCCCCGTGTTCTGCGTGGGGAACAGCCCCTTGGGCATCCAGATGTAGAGCAGCACCGTCAGCACCAGCGTGGCCAGCGCCACCAGCAGGGTGAGGCCCTGGCGCGCCAGCACCCAGCCCAGCAGGCCGTCGTAGCGGCCGATCACCCGGTCAAAGCCCCGCTGCAGGCGGCCGGCCCAGCCGGATTCGCCTTCGGGATGGGCCGTCAGCCATCGCGCCGACATCATGGGCACCAGCGTGAGCGACACCACGGCCGAGATCAGGATCGTGATGGCCAGCGTGACCGCGAATTCGCGGAACAGCCGGCCCACCACGTCCCCCATGAACAGCAAGGGGATCAGCACCGCGATCAGTGACACGGTGAGGGAGATGATGGTGAAGCCGATCTCGGTGGCCCCCTTGAGCGCCGCGAGCATCGGAGGTTCGCCCTGCTCGATGTGGCGCGAGATGTTCTCGATCATGACGATGGCATCGTCCACCACAAACCCGGTGGCAATCGTGAGCGCCATCAGCGACAGGTTGTTCAGGCTGTAGCCCATCAGGTACATGGCCCCGCAGGTGCCGATCAGCGAGATGGGCACGGCCAGGCTCGCGATGACGGTGGCGCGCAGGCTGTGCAGGAAGGCAAAGATCACCAGCACCACCAGCACCACCGCCAGCAGGAGCTCGATCTGGACGTGGTGAACCGAGGTCCGGATGCCCGTGGTGCGGTCCGACAGGACGTCCACCTTGAGCGCGGGCGGCAGGCCCGCCGTGAGTTCGGGCAGGCGCTGCTTGATGGCGTCGACCGTGGCAATGACGTTGGCGCCGGGCTGGCGCTGGACATTGAGGATGATGGCGGGCCGAAGCTGGCCTGACGCCACGGACCAGGCGCCGAGCTTGATGTTTTCAGCGCTCTGCACCACCTGGGCCACGTCGCGCAGGCGCACCGGCGCGTTGTTGCGGTAGGCGAGCACCAGGCTGCTGTAGTCCTCGGCGGCCAGCAGTTGGTCGTTCGAGTTGATGGTGTAGGCCCGCGTCGGACCATCGATGCTGCCCTTGGCCCCATTGGCATTGGCGGCCGCGATCGCGGTGCGCAGGGTGTCCAGCGTGAGGCCGTACGACGCCAGGGCCCGGGTGTCGGCCTGGATCCGCACGGCCGGCCGCTGGCCGCCCGACAGGGTCACCAGGCCCACCCCGGAGACCTGGCTGATCTTGAGCGCCAGCCGGGTGTTGACGAGGTTCTGCACCTCGGTCAGGGGCAGCGCATCCGAGGTGATGGCCAGCGTGAGCACCGGCGCGTCGGCCGGATTGACCTTGGCGTACACCGGCGGCGCGGGCAGGTCGGCCGGCAACAGCGAGCCCCCCGCGTTGATGGCCGCCTGCACCTGCTGCTCCGCGACGTCCAGGGCGAGCCCCAGGCCAAATTGCAGGGTGACGATGGAGACCCCCGCCGCGCTGGTGGACCCCATGCGGGCCAGCCCGGCCATCTGGCCGAACTGGCGCTCCAGCGGCGCCGTGACGGTCTGGGCCATGACTTCCGGGCTTGCACCGGGGTACAGCGTCTGGACCTGGATGGTCGGGTAGTCCACTTGCGGCAGCGCTGACAGCGGCAGGAACTTGAGCCCCACGAGACCGGCCAGCACGATGGCCAGCATCAGCAGCGAGGTCGCCACGGGCCGCTGGATGAAGGGGCGCGACGGCGACATCAGGGCCTCCGCGTCCAGGAAGGCAGGTCAGGGCTGCTGCGCATCATTGCGCGGCCCCGCCCTGCCCGGCCGCGGCCCGCCGGCGCTCCACCATCTGCTGCCAGCGGTCCAGCGCCGCGGGCTCGCCGCGATCGAGGGCTTCGAGGAAACGGCGCCGGCGCTCCAGCTGCTCGGGCTCATCGCGTACCGCGTCGAGCATGCGCTTGCGCTGCTCTGCCGTGGGCAAGGGCACCCCTGCGGGGGCCGCCGCTGCAGGCGCGGCGCCCGCCGCGGAGCCCGACGGCCGAGGGGATGAAGGGCCTGCGGCAGCCGGTACGCGGGCCCCGGCGGGTGACGCATCGCGCGTGGGGCCGCCTGCTGCGGCTGAAGCCGCGGGCTGCGCCCCCGCGGCCCCACCCGGTCGGCGGGCGCCGGACCGACCGCCCGCCCCCGGCGCATCACCCTGCAACTGCACGCGCGAGCCCTCGCGCAGGCGGTCCGCGCCTTCGGTGATGACCCGCTCACCCATCTGCAGGCCGCTGGTGATCTGCACCTTGTCCACGGTGGCCTGCCCCCGGGTCACGGAGCGGAGGGTGACCGTTCGGTCTTCCTTGAGCACGAAGACATAGTCGCCATTGGCGCCGGTACGCACTGCGGAAACCGGCACCACCACGGCCCCCTCGACCGTCTTGAGCTGGATCTGGACATTGACGAACTGGCTGGGAAACAGCGCGAGATTGGCATTGCCAAACTTCGCCTTGGCCTTGACGGTGCCCGTCTGCACGTCGATCTGGTTGTCCAGGGCAGCAAAGGTGCCGGTGGCCAGCACCACGCTGCGTGTGCGGTCCAGCACCTTGACCGGGAGGGCCGCGCCCGCGCTGTGCTGCAGCGTGGCGGCCATGTCCTGCGGCACCGAGAACGCCACGTCGATGGGCGATACCTGGGTGATCAGGACCACGCCATTGGTGTCGCCCGAACTGACGAGGTTGCCCACATCCACGGTGCGCAGGCCCACGCGCCCGGCGATCGGGGCCGTGATCCGGGTGTAGTCGAGGTTCAGTCGCGCCGTGCCTTCACTGGCCCGGGAGATCTGGGCCGCCGCCGCCAGCTGCTTGACCAGCGCGGCCTGGGTGTCCACGTCCTGCCGCGCGATCGAGTCCTGCGCCAGCAGGGTGTTGTAGCGCTGCAGGGTGACGCGGGCCGCCTCGAGTTGGGCCTCGTCACGCTGGCGCTGGCCGCCCGCCTGCTGCAAGGCAAGCTCGAAGGGCCGGGGGTCGATGACGGCCAGCAACTGCCCCTTGCTGACGGTCTGTCCCTCCTTGAACAGCACCTGCTGCAGGATGCCCGAGACCTGTGCCCGGACGCGCACCGTGGCCTGGGGTGTCACGGTGCCCAGGGCCTCCAGCGTCACCGGGATATCCGACTGGGCAGCGGCAGCCACCCCGACCGTCGTGCCCCCCCGGGCGCCGCCCGGGCGACCGCCTCCGGGCCCGAAGGGGCCCGCCGGGGCGGCGGTGTCGCGGTGCGTCAGGTGCCAGGCCAGCCAGCCCACGCCTCCCACCACGAGCAGCGCGACGAGCGCCCCGATGAGCGTGGCTCTGCGGCTGATGCGATGCGGGGGCCTTGCCGTTGGGGGCACGGAAACCGGGGGCGACTCGGGCGATTTGGAATCCATGGGTGTCCTTCTGTCCTTCTTCTGCGGAGGCCGTCACCGGCACGTCAGACTGGGGCAGACAGACGCCGGCGCGCGGCGTCGGGCCGCGCAAGCAGAATCATCCGCGATTCCTGTAACTGTCTGGTTAACTTGGGTTGCGCGGTCGCAAAGCGACGGTCTGGCAGGCTTCAGGCACCGCCGTGCCGCGCCAGCGTGCGGCGGGCCAGCGTGACGACCGGCGCATCGACCATGCGCCCGTCCAGGCTGAATACAGCGTCGCCATGCCGCTGCACGCCCTCCATGACGCGACGGGCCCAGTCGAGTTCGGCCGGGGTGGGCGCGAATGCGGCTTGGACGGCCGCCACCTGCGCCGGATGGATGCAGAGCTTGCCGCCGAACCCCAGGCGTCGGGAGCGGGCAGCGTCGACGGCCAGCCGCTGGGCATCGTTGACAGCCACGGTCACGCCATCCACGGGTGCCGCCAGCCCCGCGCGCCGGGACGCCCGCACCAGGGCCAGCCGCACGGGCAGCAGCTCCAGTTCGTCGTCGCCGCTGGCCATGCCCAGGTCCAGCTGGAAATCCAGGTGCCCGAACACCAGCCTCAGCACCTGGGGCACCGCCGCCAATGCGTCCACGGCGTCCAGCCCGGCCCCTGACTCCACCAGCGGCAGCAGCGCGGCCTGGGGGCCGAGCGCTCGCGCCAGATCGGCCAGCGCCGCTGCCGACTCCGCCTTGGGCAACACCACGCCCGCCAGCCCCTGGACCATGCAGCGCGTCGCCAAGGCCACGTCTTCGGCATGCCAGGGTGTACCCACCGCATTGATGCGCAGCAGCAGCCGGGCACGGTGCCCGGGATCCAGCGCCTGCAGGCCGCCAGCCAGCGCGTCACGCGCGGTGGCTTTGTCAGACGCGGCCACGGCGTCCTCCAGATCCATGATGACCGCGCCCGCGCCACTGGCCAGCGCCTTGGCCAGGCGCTCGGGCCGGGTCGCCGGCACAAACAGCAACGCGCTGGCGTGGGCGAGCGCGCCGCTTTCGCGCGGCGGGGTCATACGGTCAGCAGGCCGCCCACCACGGGGGCATCGGCCACGCGCCACAAGGCTTCGATCGCGGCCCGCGCCTGCACGGGATCAGCCCCCTTGCCATAGGCGGCCAGGCGCAGCGCCTTGGCGGTGATCTCCTCGCGGCTCAGGGTGTTGCCCGGATCCCCCTTGGGTTCGTCCACGCGGCCCGTGAGAACGCGTCCGTCACGGGTGTGGACCGTGACCTTGCCGATCCAGCGGCGCGGGTAAGCGGCATCCACTTCAGCGTCCAGCTCCATGCTCACCTTGTCCCGCAGGTCCCGCGTGTCGGGACCGGAGAAGTCGGCATCGAACTCAGACAGGCCCGCGTGGCCATGGCGCGCCGCCAGGGCCAGCACCGTGCCCATGGAAAACTTGCTCTGGTGCACCGTCGCCGGGTCGACGACCGGGCCGAGTACGTCAATCGCGCCCTGATGGACATGGGTCACCACCCGGGCAAGGTCCCCCGCCTGCAGGCTGTGAGCGCCCATGACCTGCAACAGGGCATCGGCCGCGGGATGGGTGTGGCGGCACGAGGCGTGGTACTTGAAAGAGGTTTCCGCGGTGGCCCATCGCGTGCCCAGGCCGTCCACCAGGCGCGACGGGTCCGCATCGGTGGACATGCCGGCCGCCATGCCTTGCGGGCCTTCAAGAATCTGCGCCGCGCCGGTGAAGCCTTCCCGGGCCAGGTAAGCCGCCATCAGTCCGGCCGCGGCCGAGTGCGCGGTGTGCAGTTGCTTGGAGTCGGCCGCGGTGCGCAGGAACTCCCACAGGCCCGATGACTGGGTGCCCGCCGACCCGAAGGCATGCTGCATCTGCGCCGCATCGAGCCCCAGCAGGTGGCCCGCCGTGGCGGCCGCCGCCAGCGTGCCTGCCGTGCCCGTGGTGTGAAACACCTTGTAGTGCGACCGTCCCAGGAACTCGCCCACCCGGATGCCCACCTCGTAGCCCGCCACCGACGCGGCCAGCAGGCGCCGGCCGCTGGCACCCGTGGCCTGTGCCACGGCCAGCGCCACGGGAAACACGATGGTGGCGGGGTGGAACACCGACCCGTTGTGCACGTCGTCCTGCTCGGCCACGTGCGAGGCTGCGGCATTCACCATCGCCGCCAGATAGGGGCTGGTGCGGCTGCGGTGGATCAGCACCTCCGAAGGTCCCTCGCCCGGGCCCATGGCCGCGGCGAAGCGCGCGATGGTCTCGACGGCGCGCGCGCCCTTGCCAGCCAGCGCCGAACCGAACCAGTCGACCAGCAACTCCTCGGTCTTGCCCACCACCGGGGCGGGAATGTCGTCAAATGTCAGTTCAGCGGCAAATGCCGCGAGTCGGGCCGTGGTCATGGTGTCTTTACGGGTCGGGTCGGGTTGCGGTGGTCGTCAGATGGCGCGAGCCTCGCGCAGCGCCGCAATGGCGCCGGCATCGCGGCCGAGCTCGCGCAGGATGGCCTCGGTGTGCTCACCAATGGCGGGCACCGCGTCCATGCGGTAGTCGAAGCTGCTGTTGGCCCCGGGCGGCAGCAGGGCCGCGATGTCGCCGGCCGGTGAAGCCACCTGCCGCAGGCGGCCCCGGGCCTGCAACTGCGGATGCGCCCACACCTCGGCCATGCTGTTCATGCGGGCATTGGCAATACCTGCATCGTCCAGGCGCTGCACCACCTGCGCGGCCGTCATGTCGCCAAAGACCTGCAGGATGAGGGCCTTGAGCTCACCACGGTGGGCGTTGCGCCTGGCGTTGGCGTCAAAACGGGCGTCGGTCGCCAGCGCGGGTTGCAGCAGGACCTTCTCGCAGAAGATCTTCCACTCGCGTTCGTTCTGCAGGCCCAGCATGACCGTGCCGCCATCGCCGGCGGCAAACGGGCCGTAGGGGTAAATGGTGGCATGGGAGGCGGCACTGCGCGGCGGCGGCGTGGCGCCTTCGTAGGCGTAGTACAGCGGAAAGCCCATCCACTCGCCCAGCGATTCGAGCATGGACACGTCGATGTGGGAGCCTTTGCCGGTCTTGCCACGCTGCAGCAGCGCCGCCAGCACGCTGGTGTAGCCGTACATGCCAGCGGCAATGTCGGCGATCGAGTTGCCGGATTTGCAGGGCTCGTCCGGCGTGCCCGTCACCGACAGAAAGCCCGCCTCGCTCTGGATCAGCAGGTCATAGGCCTTCTTGTCACGGTAAGGGCCGTCGGCCCCATACCCCGAGATGTCGCAGACGATCAGGCGGGGGTTGGCCGCGCTGAGGACCTCGTAGCTCAAGCCCATGCGCGCAGCGGCACCGGGTGCCAGGTTCTGGACCAGCACGTCGGCGCCGGCAATCAGTTCCTTGAGCACCGCCAGTGCGTCGGGCTGCTTCAGGTCCAGCGTCAGGCTTTCCTTGGACCGGTTGACCCAGACAAAGTGCGAGGCCAGGCCCCTGGTGCGCTGGTCATAGTCCCGTGCGAAATCTCCCACGCCGGGTCGTTCGACCTTGATGACGCGGGCGCCCAGGTCCGCGAGCTGGCGCGTGCAGAACGGGGCCGCAATGGCATGTTCGAGAGAGACAACGGTGATGCCGTCGAGGGGGCGGGTCATGTCAAAACTCCTTGCACAGCTCAGTCGGTCAGAACGACCGGGGCATGCCCAGAATGTGCTCGGCCACGTAGGAATAGATGAGGTTGGTCGAGATCGGGGCCACCTGGTAGAGACGGGTCTCGCGGAACTTGCGCTCCACGTCGTATTCGCAGGCGAAGCCAAAGCCGCCGTGGTACTGGATGCAGGCGTTGGCGGCCTCCCAGCTCGCCTTGGCGGCCAGGTACTTGGCCATGTTGGCCTGGGCACCGCAGGGCTGGTGCGCATCGAACAGCTCGCAGGCCTTGTAGCGCATCAGGTTGGCCGCTTCGACCTCGATGTAAGCATCGGCAATCGGGAACTGCACGCCCTGGTTCTGGCCGATCGGGCGGCCAAACACCGTGCGCTCGTTCACGTATTTCGTCACGCGGTCCAGGAACCAGTAGCCATCGCCGATGCATTCGGCGGCGATCAGCGTGCGCTCGGCATTGAGCCCGTCCAGGATGTACTTGAACCCCTGCCCTTCCTGGCCGATGAGGTTTTCAGCCGGGATTTCGAGGTTCTCGAAGAACAGTTCGTTGGTCTCATGGTTGACCATGTTGGCGATGGGACGGACCGTCATGCCGGACTTCTCGGCCTGGCGCAGGTCCACCATGAAGATCGACATGCCTTCGGACTTCTTCTTCACCTCGGCCAGCGGCGTGGTGCGGGCCAGCAGAATCATCCAGTCGGAGTGCTGCACGCGGCTGATCCAGACCTTCTGGCCGTTGATCACGTAGCGGTCGCCCTGCCTCACCGCCGTGGTCTTGATCTTGGTGGTGTCGGTCCCCGTGGTGGGTTCGGTCACGCCCATGGACTGCAGGCGCCATTCCCCGCTCGCGATCTTGGGCAGATACAACGCCTTCTGCGCCTCGGAGCCATGGCGCAGCAGTGTGCCCATGTTGTACATCTGCCCGTGGCAGGCCCCCGAGTTGCCGCCGCTGCGGTTGATTTCCTCCATGATGACCGACGCTTCGGTCAGGCCCAGCCCCGATCCGCCGTATTCCTGCGGGATGAGCGCGGCCATCCAGCCCGCCCTGGTGAGCGCGTCGACAAAGGCCTCGGGGTAGGCGCGTTGCTCGTCCACCTTGCGGTGGTATTCGTCGGGGAACTCCGCGCACAGGGCACGCACGGCGTCGCGGATGTCGGCATGGTCGCCGTCGAACTGGGTCTTGATCATGGGAGGTTCTTCAGAATGGATCGTTGCGGCCTCAGGCCAGCGTGGCCGAGGCCTGCATGGTGAGCCAGCCCTCGTGGTCCTGCGCCCACAGGTCCACCGCCTGGCCATCGGCCGAAGGCGTGCCGCAGACGCGAAACGGGTGCAGGTCGAAGGTCGGGCGCACCGCCTTGAAATCGAACGTCCTGAGCACGGCGTCCGGTCGCTGGCGGCGCACCAGGTCCACCAGCAGCGTGGCGATCAGCGGCCCATGCACGATCAGGCCCGGGTAGCCCTCTTCCTTCGTCACGTACTGGCGGTCGTAGTGGATACGGTGGCCGTTAAAGGTGAGCGCCGAATAGCGGAACAGCAGCACGTCGTCGGGCGTAAGGTCGCGCGACCAGGCCGCGTCGGCGCGGGCGGCCACGGGCGGGGGAACCGGATCCTCCGGACGGGCGGCCGCGCGGTAGACGATGTCGTGGGCCTCGGTCAGCGCGAGGCCCTGGGCGTTGTGCACCTCGTGGCGGACCACCACGAACACCAGGTCACCGGTGCGCCCGGCCTTGTGGGTCACTGATTCGATGGAAGACACGCGGCGGACCGCGTCGCCCACCTTGAGGGGCTGGTGCCAGTGCAACCGGCCGCCCGCCCACATGCGGCGCGGCAGCGGCACCGGGGGCAGAAAGCCGCCACGCCGGGCATGGCCATCGGGCCCGATCTCACTTTGGCGGGCATGCGGCAGGAAGTACAGCCAGTGCCACAGTGGCGGCAGCACGGTCCCGCGGACCGGTGGAGGGTCGTCCCGGTCCAGCGTGGCGGACAGCGCCCGGACCGGGGCGGCCGTCACTTCATCGTGCAGGGTTTCGGTGCGACCCTGCCAGGACTGCAGATGGGTCAGCGTGCCGGCGTCAAGCCCGGCGGAAGGGGCATCGGAAGTCATGGCCCGAATGGTCGCGCCTGCACGGCCACCGCGCAATGCGCGATTTCAAGACCAAGACTTCTGGAATTCCGAAGGCTCGGATACCATGCCCTCATGCAATTCGACCTGACCGACCTGCGGCTTTTCACGCTGACCGCCGACGAAGGCAACCTCACGCGCGCCGCGGCGGGACGCCACCTTTCGCTGGCCGCGGCCAGCGCGCGGATCAAGGCGCTGGAGCAGCAGGCCGGTCTGCCCCTGCTGTACCGCGAAGCCCGGGGCGTGCGCCTGACACCGGCGGGCGAGGCCTTTTTGCACCATGCGCGGGGCGTGCTGCGCCAGACCGAGCAATTGCGCTCGGACCTGCAGGACTACAGCGGGGGCCTGCGCGGACACGTCCGCCTGCTGGCCAACACCACGGCGGTGACGGACTTTCTCCCCGAGATCCTGCCGGCCTTCCTCAAGGCCAACCCCCGGGTCAACATCGACCTTCAGGAAAAGCCGAACGCTGAAATCGCCCGCGGGGTAATGGACGGACGGGCCGACCTGGGCATCGTCGCGGGACAGGTCGACACGCTGGGCCTGCGCGCCATCCATTTCAGCACGGACCGCCTGGTGCTCGTGGTGCCGCGCGGCCACCGGTTCGCCCGGCGCAAGCGCATCGAATTCGCGCAGACGCTGGACGAGGATGCCGTGGGCATGAACGAAGGCAGCACCCTGGCTGCCTTTCTGGCCCAGATGACCGACAAGCTCGGCAAGCCGCAAAAGCTGCGCATCCAGCTCGCCAGCTTTGACGCCATGTGCCGCATGATCGGGGCGGGTGTCGGCGTTGGCATCGTCCCCGAGAGCGCAGCGCGGCGCAACCTCAGCCCCATGCACCTGGCGTCGGTGGAGCTCACCGACGCCTGGAGCGTGCGCGAGCGCTACATCCTGGTGCGCGAGCGGGAGGTCCTACCGGCCTACGCGCAGTCGCTCATCGACTCGCTGCTGGCGCACTACCGGCCGAGGTAGACACAGCCTCCCCCGGCGCCGGGCGCCTCAGTTCTTCTGCGACACCCCGGCCGACTCGAAACTCGCCATCTCACCGAGGATGGCGCAGGCCGACACCAGCAGCGGCCAGGCCAGTGCCGCACCCGAGCCTTCGCCCAGGCGCAGGCCGAGGTCCAGCAAGGGCACGGCCGGCTGCGCCGGCGACACGCCCAGATGCCGCAGCATCAGCCCGTGGCCGGCCTCCCCCGAGCGATGCGAGAACACGCAACGCTGCAGGACGTTCGGGTTGAGTCCCCGGGCCACCAGCACCGCCGCCGATGCAATGAAGCCGTCCACCACGACCACCCGACGCTCGGCCGCCGCCTGCAGCACCGCGCCCACCATGGTGGCCACCTCGAAGCCGCCCAGGGCGGCCAGCACCGCCATCGGACCGGTCACATCCGCATGCCGCGCCAGCACCTCGCGCAGCACCGCGATCTTGCGCTGCACGGCCGGGCCGTCGAGCCCGGTGCCGGCCCCCGTGCACTCGGCCACGTCGTGGCCGCCCAGACGCGCGAGCAGCAGCGAGGCCGCCGAGGTGTTGCCAATGCCCATCTCCCCGAGCAGCAGGGCATTGCCCGGCAGGTCCCGCACCAGGTCCATGCCGTTGCGCACGGCCTGCTCGCACTGCGCCGATGTCATGGCGGGGCCCTCGAGGGCGTCGGCCGTGCCCGGGCCCACCTTGCGCACCTGCAGGCCCGTGCGGGGCGCGAACTCGTGGCGCACGCCGCAGTCCACCACCGTCAGGGACAGGCCGTGCTGGCGCGCTAGCACGCTCACCGCGGCGCCCCCCGCGAGAAAGTTCTCGACCATTTGCCAGGTCACATCGCTGGGGTAGGCCGACACGCCACGCGCCGCCAGGCCGTGGTCGCCGGCAAACACCACCAGCTGCGCCTGCGTCAGCTGCGGCGTTTCGCTGCCCAGGATCAGCCCCAGCTGCAGCGCCAGGGCCTCGATGCGGCCCAGCGAGCCAGGCGGCTTGGTCTTGTTGTCCAGCTTGCGCTGCAGGCGCTGGGCCAGCGCGGCATCGGTCAGGTCTGCAATGTCGGGAAAGTGCATGGGGGGGAAAGTCAAGGTCAGTCAATGAGGGCGCGCAATGCGCCGGGAGCGAAATGCGTTTCGATGTAGTCGGCCAGGCCGTCAAAGACGGCGTCCAGTGTCGGCGCCGCCGAGCCGAACAGGGCCTGCAGCACGGCGGGGTCTTCAAACAGCCCGTGCAGATAGCACCCCAGCACGTTGCCGGCAGCGTTCTGCCACGCCAGGCCGCCCGGGATCACGGCGCTCGCCACGTCGCCCGCGGCCGCCATGGCCGGGTGCTGGGCGGTCTGGCCGTGGTGGATTTCATACCCCTGCAGCGCCACGCCGGACAGCGCAGCCCAACACCCCGCGAGCGTGCCGAAACGCGCCTGCGTGCGGCGCACGGTCTTGTCGGCATCGAACACAGTGACCAACGGCAGCAGTCCGAGTCCGGGGCCGTTGCCATCGATGCCGTGGGGATCGATCAGCGCCTCGCCCAGCATCTGCAGCCCGCCACAGAGCCCCAGCACGGCACGGCCCTGTGCGGCGTGCGCCGCCACCGCCCTGTCCAGCCCCTGCGCCCGGAGCCAGGCCAGGTCGGTGCTGGTGTGCTTGCTGCCGGGCAGGATCAGCCAGTCGGCGCCCGCGCAATCCGCCGGTGTGCGGGCCCAGACCAGGCGTACGCCCGGCACGTTCTTGAGGGGCTGGAATTCGTCGAGGTTGCTGATGCGCGGGTAGGCGATGACGGCCACGGTGCACGTGACCGCGCCGGCGGCGCGGGTCCGGTCGTCGAACACACCGTCTTCCTCGGGCAGGCCGTGCTGCCACCACATGGGCAGGGTCGCCACGGTGGGGATGCCGGTGCGCTCCAGCAGCATCTGCGGCGCGGGAGCGAGCAGCGCCGCGTCCCCGCGGAACTTGTTGAGAACGAAGCCCTTGATGAGCGCACGTTCGTCCTCGGGCAGCAGCGCCCAGGTGCCGTACAGGTGGGCAAAGGCGCCGCCGCGGTCGATATCGGTGACCAGCAGGCAGCGCGCCTGCGCGTGCCGGGCCACGCGCATGTTGACGACGTCGCTCTCATGCAGGTTGATCTCGGCGGGTGAGCCGGCGCCTTCGATGACCACCACGTCATGGGCGGCACGCAGCTCGTCCAGCGCGCCGGCCAGCGCGGGCCACACATGGGCACTGCGCCCGCGCCAGGCCATGCGGGACAGCCCGGGATCGACCTGCCCCAGCAACACCACCTGGCTGCGCGTGTCGGCTTCGGGCTTGAGCAGCAGCGGGTTCATGCGCACGTCAGGCACCGCGCGCGCCGCCAGCGCCTGGAAGTACTGCGCACTGCCGATTTCGCCCCCCGCCACCACACGCGCGTTGTTGCTCATGTTCTGGGCCTTGTAAGGCGCCACCCGCAGGCCCTGGCGCGCGTAATGGCGGCACAGTGCCGTGGTGAGCCAGCTCTTGCCCGCACCGCTGGTCGTTCCCAGCACCATCACGCAGCGCGCGCTCATGACAGCGCCCTCACCGCCATGGCCAGCGCGTCCTGCGACGCGGGTGGCAACACCCCCAGGCGCACCAGCCCCGGCAGGCCGAAGGAAGCGCCGTCGCGCAGCTTGATGCCCTGCGCGCGCAGCAGGTCCAGCGGCAGGGCGGGCGGTGGCTGTGCGATGAAGAAGTTGGCCTCACTGGGACGGCACAACCACCCCAGCGATTCGCACAGCGCCCGTTGCCGCGTCTTCCACCCACGCAGGGTGTCCAGGCTGGCGGCCAGCCAGCGCTGCGCCGCGGGCAGGCACCAGGCCTGCAGCATGGCCAGGCCATGCGCCCCCACGGGCCAGGACGGACACAGGGCGTCCAGCTCGCGCGCCGCCTCGGGCGCGCCCGTCGGCGCAATCACGTAGGCTGCACGCACGCCGGTCAGGCCCAGCGCCTTGTTGGGCGTCCAGAGCTGCCAGACCCTGTCCCGGCCCTGCGCATCCAGCGAGGCGGCGCCCGACAGGCGCAGCGGCTCGTAGGCGCAGTCCAGCACGACCTGCGCGGGCGGGCGCCCCGGTTCGGCCAGGGAAGCCAGTCCGGCGTGTGCACCGCCCAGCGGGCTGGCGGGCTCGCAGGCAAACACCAGCCGGGCCAACGATGGGTCGTGCGCCACGGCCAGGCCGTGCGCTCGCGCGGCGGCCGCGTAGTCGCCATAGCCATGCCAGGGCACCGCCACGGCTGCCGGCCCTGCCTGCACGCGCGCTGCCCAGCCCGTGATCCTGAAAATGAACTCGCTGGCGCTGGCCGCCAGCAGCACGCGCTCTGGCGCCACGCCATGGTGCGTGGCCAGCAGCGCGCGCAACCGCGTGTAGCTGGCATCGGGGTAGCGCGCGGCGTCAGCGGCCTGCACGGCCATCATGGCGTCGGGGCACGGACCGCAGGCGTTGCTGTTGGTCGAGAAATCGTGCTGCGGCACGCCCTGCGCGTCAGGCCCGCCATGGGCTCGCGCAGGCCAGCTGATCGACATCAGGTGGGTGCTCACAGGCTCCCCTTTTTTGCTATTAAAACAAGAGCGAAAGATGTCGATAGGGCAAGGGCCACGACCACTTTTGAGGCCAGGATGCAGGCGCTTTGCATGTCCTGCGGCCGGGCCTCGCGCCCCGGCTCGTTCAGGCGGTAGGCCCCGGGCTTGCGCAGGCACACCCCCAGCGCCAGGGCCATGGCCGCCATGGGCCAGCCGCCGTTGGGCGACGGCGTGCGCTGGGCTTCACGCGCCAGCACACGCGGGCTCAAACCGCCCGCCATCACCGCAATCGCCACGGCCGTGAGGCGTGCCGGCAACCACGACAGCACATCGTCGGCGCGCGCTGCCCACTTGCCGGCCCAGGTCCAGTACCGCCCGCCGCGCAGGCCGCGGTAGCCCCACATGGCGTCGGCAGTGTTGGCAAAGCGGTAGGCCGCCGCCCCGGGCAGCCCCAGCAGCACAAACCAGAACAGCGGCGCCACCACCGAATCATTGAGGTTCTCGGCCAGCGACTCGATCGCGCTCTCGCGCACCTCGGGGGCACTGAGCTGCGACACGTCGCGGCTCACCAGCTGCGCCAGCCGCGCGCGGCCCGCGTCAAGGGAGACGGCCAGTGCCGCCTCCACGGCTGTCACCTCGGAAGCCAGCATGCGCCAGGCCAGCATGGGCTTGAGGGCCAGCCCCAGCACCAGGGCCTGCCCCCACCCCGGCAGCTGCGAGATCAGCGCCATGACCAGATTGGCCGCCAGCAGCACCCCGAGCAGGCCCAGGCTCCAGGCCAGCCCGCCGGCCCAGAACGCCCGCCAGTCCACCCCTTCCGTGGGCGCGCCCGGGGCGATCCGGCGCCCCGTGGCCACGAGGTAATGGCCCATCCACACCACGGGATGCCAGCGGGGCGCAGGCTCGCCCCACCAGCGGTCCACGGCCAGGGCCACCCAGAGCGCGGCCAGAAGGATCCAGAGGCTCATCAGTCCTCGATGCCGCGCTGCGCGGGCACGCCGGCATTGAACGCATGCTTGATCTTGGTCATCTCGGTCACCGTGTCGGCCAGCTCGATGATCTCGGGCGGGCAGCGCCGCCCTGTCAGGCACACATGCACGTCACGCGGGCGGCGGCGCAGGGTGTGCAGCACATCGTCCAGCGGCAGCCAGCCGTAGATCAGCGGGTAGGTGATTTCATCCAGCACCACCAGGAAATGCTCGCCCGCCAGCAACGTGGCGCGGGCCTTCTGCCAGCCGTCGCGGGCGAGCTGGGCCGAGCGCTCGAGGTCCTGGCTTTTCCAGCTGAAACCATCGCCCAGGCCTTCGATCGGGATGCCGATCTGCTCGAACATGCGGTGTTCGCCAAAGCGCGCCGTGGGCACCTTCATGAACTGGTAGATCCGCACCGCCTTGCCACGTCCGTGGGCGCGCAGCGCCAGTCCGAAGGCGGCCGTGCTTTTGCCCTTGCCGTCACCGGTATGGACGATGACGACGCCGCGCCGCTCGCCTTCCGGCTTGTCATAGGGTTTGGCGGACGGCGGTGTTTCGATCTGCATGGGCGTCTCTCGGCAAGGCCTGGAGGGGCCTAGTGGGGCACGGCGACCCATTGGCCGTCGAGCGGGTGGATGGTGATGCGCTGGTCAAAGACCTGCTCCAGCGCGCGGTGGGTGGCGGGATGGGCGCAGGCGCCGTGGTGCACGACCTGTCCCCCGGCCATGATGACCATGTCGTCGGCCTGCAGCGCTATCGAGGTCTCGTGCAGCACGCTCACCACCGTCTGGCCCTGCGCCACCAGCGAGCGCACCAGCCGCAGCCAGTCGGCCTGATGGGGCGGGTCGAGGTTGGCCAGCGGCTCGTCCATGAGCAGCACCCGGGCCTGCACGGCCAGCGCACGCGCCAGCAGCACGCGCTGGCGCTCGCCACCCGACAGCTGGCCCAGGCGCCGCTCGCGCCAGTCCCAGGCCTGGCAGGCTCGCAAGGCCTGCTGCACCGCGACCAGATCGGCGGCCGAGGGGGCGGCCAGCCACGGCTGATGGGGCAGCCGGCCCAGCATGGCCACGTCCCAGACGGTGAGGTCGTCGCTGCCGCCCTCGTTCTGCCCGAGCCAGGACATCTGCTGCGCCCGTCGCCGGCTCGACAGCGCCGCCAGCGGCTGGCCCAGCAGCGCCACCTGCCCCTGGCAGGGCAGCAGCCCGGCCAGCGCCTTGAGCAGCGTCGACTTGCCGGCACCGTTGGGCCCGACCACGCTGGTCCAGCGGGCCGCGGGCAACGCCAGCGAAATGCCTCGCAGGACCTCGGCATTGCCCAGCGAAGCCCTCAGCCCCTGGGCACCGATGGCTATGGAATCCATGGCAGACAGGGGCGATCCGCTCACAGCAGCCCTCCCCGGCCCACGCTGCGCCGGTGCATCAGCCACAGCAGGTAGCTGCCTCCCAGCACGGCCGTGAGCACGCCCACCGGAAGTTCCTGCGGCGCAATCACCCAGCGCGCGAGCACATCGGCGGCCATCAGCAGCAGGCCGCCCATGAGCGCGCTGAGCACGATCAGCCGCCCGTGCGTCGTGTGGGCGATGGAACGCACGAGGTGGGGAGCCGCCAGCCCGACGAAAGCGATCAGCCCGGCCTGCGCCACGGCCGTGCCGGTGGCCAGCGCCAGCACGGCCACCAGCGCCGCGCGCAACGGCGCCAGAGGCAGGCCCAGGCTGTGGGCCGTGGCCTCGCCCAGCGTCAAGCCATCCAGCACCGGGCTCAGCGCCCAGGCCACGGCCAGCGCGGGCAGCAGCATCGCCGCCATGATGGCGCAGGAGGTCCAGCCCACGAAGCCGGTGCTGCCCAGCATGAACGCCTGCATGGCCTGCAGGATGTCGGGCACCGCGATGGTGATGAGGTCCTTGGCCGCGCTGAGCACCACGCCCACGATCACCCCGGCCAGCAGCAGGCGCAGCGTGTGCTGCACCCCGCGCGCCAGCGCCAGCGTGAGCATGACCCCGGCGACCGCGCCGGCGAAGGCTGCCCCCGTGAGTCCCAGCCGCACCAGCCATTGCGTGGCGAAGGCCGAGCCTCCGAACAGCGCCAGCGCTATGGCCACACCGAGCGACGCGCCCGACGCACTGCCCAGCAGGAAGGGGTCGGCCAGCGGGTTGCGGAACAGCCCCTGCGCCACGGCACCGGCCAGCCCAAGCAGCGCGCCGGCCAGCCAGGCGCCCAGCGTGCGCGGCACCCGGATATCCCAGACGATCTGCCAGGCCACCGGATCGAGCCGCGCCCGCAGCACGCTGTCAAAGCCCGTGCTGCCCACGCCCGCCCCCACCAGCAGCATGGCAGCGCCCGCCAGCAGCAGCGCGGCCCCCAGCAGCAGGGCGATACGGTGAACGCGAAGCATGAGGCGGCCGGTCCTTTCAGCGCGAGGCGGAAATCAGGCACTGCGCCATGAGGCGCGCAGCCTCGGCCATGCGCGGGCCGGGACGCACCAGCACATCGGCCTGCTCGGCGGTGAACACGCACAGGCGCTTTTCACGGATGGCGCGGATGCCCGCCCAGCCCGGACGCAGCGCCAGATCGGCCGAGTTGCGCTCGCTGATCATGATGACGTCGGGGTTGGCGCGCACCACGTACTCTGGATTGATCTTGGGAAACGGCCCGAGCTCGCGGGCAATGATGTTGCCCGCCCCCAGCCGGGTGAGCAGCTCGCCGATGAAGGAGCTCTGCCCTGCCGCATAGGGGCCGCGGCTGGCCTCGAAGTACACCCGCACCTGGCGGGCCGCCGGCGGCAGCGACTGCGCCGTGGCCGACACGCCGGCGTCGATGGCGCGCCAGATGCGCTGCGCGTCAGGCACGTCCAGCACCTGGCCGATCTTGCCCAGCACGCGCTGGATGTCGGCGGCCGTCTTGGGCTCCAGCGCCACCACCTTCAGCCCCAGCGCTTCCAGCCGGCCGATGCCCCGCGATGAAATGGCGGCCAGCACCACATCGGGCCGCAACGCCACGATGGCTTCGATGTTGGGATCGATGCCTCCCCCCACCTGGGGCAGCCGGCGCACTTCGGCCGGGTAGTTGGAATACCGGTCCACGCCGACCAGCCGCTGGCATTGACCGAGTTCGCAGACCGTTTCGGTCAGTGACGGCAGCAACGTGACCACGCGCTGCGGCGCCTGGGCCAGCGTCACGGTCACGCCCCGGTCATCGGTGACCTGCAGGGCCTGCGCGTGCAGCGCGGCCAGCCACCCGAGCAAGCACAGGAGCTTTTTCATGCGGGACTCTTGAGCGCGAGCGGCAGGCCGGCCGCCATCAGCGTGACGCGGTCACAGGCGCCGGCGACCTGCTGATTCAGCCGACCCAGCGCGTCCACATAGGTCCGCACCTCGCGCCCCAGCGGCACCACGCCCAGACCGATCTCGTTGCTGACCAGCACAAGGGGGCCGGCCGCCTGCTCAATTGCTATCAAAAGCGTAGCTGAAAGTGGCCGCCCGGACTGGGCTACAACCTGATTTACCTCTGAAACAGTGGAAGGACCGGGAGCGTCGGCCGGCATGAGGTGGTTGGTCAGCCACAGTGTGAGGCAGTCCACCACCACGAGGGTGCCGGCGCGGCTGTGCCGGGACACCGCCCCCGCGAGGTCGAGCGGCTCCTCGACCGTCTGCATCGCCGGAAGCCGCAAGGCGCGGTCCTGCTGGTGGCGCGCAATGCGCGCGCGCATCTCGTCGTCACGGGCCTGGGCGGTGGCAATGAAAACGGCGCGGTGCGCCGGCGACTGCGCCAGCCACTGCACGGCGACCTGCTCGGCGCGTGCCGACTTGCCGCTGCGCTGGCCGCCAAGGATCAGCTCACGCATGCGCCGCGCTCCAGTCGAGCATGATCCGGTGCAGCTGCGCCACACCGTCGGTCAGCGCGGCGGGGCCGGGCTGGAGAATGTCGGCGCTCTTGATCTCGAACAACTGGCCGTGCCTGACCGCGTTCACGCCCTGCCAGCCCGCGCGCGCCGCCACCTTCTCGGGCCTGAACTTCTTGCCGCACCAGGAGCCGATGATGATGTCGGGGTTGCGCCGCACGATCTCCGCGCCGTCGGCAATGATGCGGTTCTTGCCCAGGCCCTGCAGGGCCAGCTCGGGAAAGCAGTCGTCGCCGCCGGCCATGCCCACCAGTTGCGACACCCACTGGATGGCGCTGATGTGCGGCTCGTCCCACTCCTCGAAAAACACCCGCGGCCGCCGCGGCAGGGCCCGGCCCGCCGCTTCGATCGCCAGCAGCCGCGCGCGCAGGTCCTCGAGCAACTGCTGCCCGCGCGCGGCCTGCCCCACCATGGCGGCCACCTGGTACAGCATGGAGAAGATCTGCTCCACGCTGCGCTGGTTGAAGACCGTGACCTGCACGCCATGGCGGATCAGCTCGGCCGCGATGTCGGCCTGGAGATCGGAAAAGCCGAACACGCAGTCCGGCTCAAGCGCAAGAATCCTGTCGATCTTCGCACTGAGGAACGCGCTGACGCGGGGCTTTTCCTCTCGGGCGCGGCGCGGGCGCACGGTGTAGCCCGAGATGCCCACGATGCGCGCCTCCTCCCCGAGCAGGTACAACCACTCGGTCGTCTCCTCGGTGAGGCAGACGATGCGCCGCGGGCCCTGGGTCGACAAGCTCATGCCGCCTATTTTGGCTGCCAGCGCAGCGTGAGGTACAGCGTCCGCCCTGCCTGGTTGTAGCCCCAGGCGGTTTCGTAGGCCCGGTCTGTCAGGTTGTTGACCTTGGCCTGCAGGCTCCACTGCGGCGCGAACTGCCAGTCCGCGTGCAGGTCCAGCGTGGTGTAGGCCGCCAGCACCCGGGTGTTGGCCGCGTCGTCAAAGCGCTGGCCCACCTGGAGCAGCGAGGCCCCGTAACGCCAGGCGCCGGTGCGGTGGTCCACCCCCAGCGACAGTTGCCGCTTGGCGCGGCGCGGCAGTTGGCGGTCGTTGAGCTCGTTGCGCGGGTTGAGCGTGTCCAGCCCGGCGCGCAGGCTCCAGCCGCCCAGTTGCCCTTCGTAGCCCAGCGTCCAGCCGTCGATGCGGCTGCGCGGGATGTTCACCGGCAGGGTCGTATTGGTCATGTAGCCACGGATCTTGTTGTCGAACCGCACCAGCTTCACCTCGTGGCCGCCGGCCGCCCAGGTCAGGCCCAGGTCGGTGTTGCGGCCACGCTCGGGTTGCAGCAGCGGATTGCCAAAGCCCGGGTAGTAGAGCTGGTTGAACGATGGCGCCACAAAGCTCGTGCCATGCGACACGTTGATCCGCCAGGCCGGGTTGATCCGGTAGCCGTAGCCGGCAAAGCCGGTGCTGCTGCCACCAAACTGCGAATTGCGGTCGCGCCGGACATTGAGCTGCCAGCTGTGCGGACCGGCGCTGCCGTTGAGCCCGGCGAACAGGCCGTTCAGCGTGCGTTCGCTGACGCTGTAGGCGGTCGAACCACTGACCGTCTGCACGCGGTGTTCGGCGCCTGCCAGCACCACGCCCAGCGGCGTGTCCACGGTGTTCTGCCAGGTCCACTGGTCCTGGACCGTCTTGAAGGCTCCGGGCGAGGAGGCCACCAGCGTGTCGCTGGTGTCGACGCCGCGCGCATAGCGCAGTTCGCTGTCCCAGCCCGCCAGCACGCGGCCCTTGAGACCCGCCTGCGCGGTAAGCGCGCGCACGGCGGAACGCGTGTCGATGCCGGGACCGTCGTCATAGTGGCTGACGCCGTCCGAGTACAGCACCGAGGCGTCGGCGCGCCAGTGCGGGTTGATCTGCAAAGCCACCGAGGCGTTGAGCGCGTCCTGGTTGAACGGGTCGCGGTCGGCATTGAAGTTGCCGAACTGCACATTCGGATTGGTCGACGAGATGCCGCGCTCGCGCAGCTGCTGCAAGCCCAGGGCCCAGGTCCAGGCGCCCTGCCCGCCTGTGAAGCCCCCGGTCCACTCGCGCCAGCGTTCGCTGCCGACCGTGGCCGAGGCATAGGGGTGAAAGCCTTCCCGGCCACGGCGCGTGAAGATCTGCACGACGCCGCCCACGCCCTCGCTGCCATACAGCGCCGACGCGGGGCCCTTGAGCACCTCGATGCGCTCGATCATGTCCAGCGGAATGGTGTCCCAGTTGGGTGTGCCCGCGGTCGCCGAGCCATAGCGCACGCCGTCGACCAGCAGGATGGTGTGGCGAGATTCCGTGCCACGGATGAACACGCTGGAAGTCTTGCCGGTGGTGCCGTTGGCACTGACCTGCAGACCCGCGTTGCGCGCCAGCAGCTCGGGCAGCGTGCGGGCCATGCCGGCCTCGATCGTGGCGCGGTCGATCACCACCACGTCGCTCACCAGATCGTCGGTACGGGTCGGGTTGCGGGTGGCGGTGACCACGGTTTCACCCAGCGCGGCCACCTGCACGGGTGCCGTTTGGGCGAGAGAGGGAAATGCGGCGGCCAGGGCCAGGGGCAACGTGGCCAGGCGCGCGCGACGGATGCAATGATTCATGAGAGAACAGACAGACAGAAGGCCCTCGCCGGCTTCCCCGCCAGCGCATGGACGTCACGGCTGCACGCAAGCGCGCAGCCACCTCGTTGGCCGGTATCCGGGCTGGCGGAGCAACCTTCATCGCCTTCCCAGGCGCCTGTTCGACGCGCCCAGTGGCTTGTGTGATGGAGGCGGAGCCCGAGGGCTCGTCCGCTTACCGTTGCGGGGGCAGCGCAGGTTAGGTCATGCACCGCACACGGCGGCACCGGCCCTCCTGCTTCCCGTTGAACTGCGGCATGTGAACCACACCGCGAGCACCAACGCCGTGATTTTAAGGGTGAAATCTGTCACAAACCCTACAATCCGAAGCTGTATGGCCAGCACCGCCCAAATTGACCAGATCGCCGAGCGCGTCGAGCGGCTGCTTGTGCGCTACGAAGAACTGCAGCGCACCAATGCCCTGTTGACCGAGCAGGTCGAGGCCCTGACGCATGAGCGGGACTCGCTCAAATCCCGCCTGTCCGCGGCGCGCGCGCGGGTCGACGCGCTGCTCGAGCGCCTGCCCGAAATCCGGAACGCCGCCTGATGAAACAGCTCGAAGTTCAGATCATGGGCCAAAGCTACCTCCTGGGCTGCCCCGAGGGCGGCGACAGCCGGCTGCTCGAGGCCGTCGAGAAGGTCGACACAGCCATGTGCAAGATCCGCGATGCCGGCAAGGTCAAGGCCCGCGACCGCATCGCCGTGCTGGCCGCGCTCAACCTGGCGTTTGACGTGACGGAACGGCCCGCCACCCCCGCCTTCCAGGCCTCGGGTTTCGCCAATTCCGAATTCACCGGCCATGGTGATGCCGACGCCACGCTGCCGCCCGACGCCCGTCTGTCCGGCCTGCTGCAACGGCTGGACCACGCGCTGGGCACCGACGGCCGCCTGCTCTGATCCCTGACGGCGTGCCCCGCGCGCTGCAACACCGTTTTGCAGTGCGCGCGGGGACCGAAGCGCCTACAATGACAGGCGTCTGCAGTGCATGCCGGGCTTTATATTTCCTTGAACCAATGCTCTATGAGCCCGGGCCTGGAACATCCCCTGGTGAGCGTGATCATCTCGCGTCAGATGAACCCAACGCCAGGTTGACCTAGCCCACCTGAACCCCGGTTCAGGATGCCGGTCCGGTGGCACTTGCAGACACCTTTTCTTCTCCCACCCGACACCCCTCCCATGACGCTTGAACCGCTTCTGATCATCGAACTCGCCCTGCTGGGCGTCGGCACTGGCTTTCTTGCGGGCCTGCTGGGCATCGGCGGCGGGATGATGATGGTGCCGTTCATCACCATCATCATGTCGGCGCGCGGCGTGGGACCGAACCTCGCGGTCAAGATGGCGATCGCTACCTCGATGGCCACCATCATGTTCACCTCGCTGTCCAGCGTGCGCGCCCATCACAAGCGCGGTGCGGTGCGCTGGGACATCGTTCGCAATCTGTCCCCCGGCATCGTGATCGGCAGCCTGGTCAGCAGCCTGGGCGTGTTTGCCCTGCTCAAGGGCAACTACCTGGCCATCGTGTTCGGCCTGTTCGTCGGCTTCTCGGCCACGCAGATGTTCCTGAACAAGAAGCCCGCACCCACGCGGCAGCTGCCGGGCACGGCGGGGCAACTCGGCGCCGGCGGCGCCATTGGCTTCCTGTCCGGCTTGGTCGGCGCGGGCGGCGGCTTCATCAGTGTGCCCTTCATGAGCTGGTGCAATGTGGCCATGCACAACGCCGTGGCCACCTCGGCCGCGCTGGGTTTTCCGATCGCCGTGACCAATGTGTTGGGCTACGTCATCAGCGGCCACGGTGTGCCGGATCTGCCGCCAAATTCGTTCGGCTACATCTGGCTGCCGGCGCTGGCCGTGATCGCCGTGGCCAGTTTTCTCACGGCGCCTCTTGGGGCGCGGGCCGCGCATGCGTTGCCGGTGAGCAAGCTCAAGCGCATATTCGCCAGCATCCTGTATCTGCTGGCGGCCTACATGCTCTGGAAGGGGCTGCACAGCTAGGCTGGCTACGCCTCCTGCACGGCGCCGGCCTGCACCAGGTCATCGATCTGGGCGTCGCTCCAGCCATACTCCCGCAGCAGTTCCCGCGTGTGCTCCCCGAGCATCGGAGCGGGCCGTGTGATCCGGGTGGGCGTGGCAGAAAAATGCACGGGGCATCCGATCGCCCGCGTGGGCCCGGCCTGCGGATGAACCAGATCCACCACCATCTCGCGGGCCAGCGTCTGTGGATGGGTCAGTGCTTCGCCAATGCTGTGAACCGGGCCCACTGGCACGCCTGCCGCGTCGAAGGCGGCCGTCCATTCGGCACGGGTGCGCGTGACCAGCACCTGGTTCATGGCCTCGACCAATGGTGCCAGATGCGCCATGCGGTCGCTGTTGGTGGCGTAGCGCGGATCGTCACGCCATTCCGGATGGCCCAGCACCTGCGTGATGCGCTCCCAGTTCGCCTGGTTGGCGCCACCAATGTTGATCCAGCCGTCGCGGGCCTTGAAGGCCTGGTAGGGCGCGGTGAGCAGGTGGGCCGAGCCCGTGGGCCCCGGTGAATCGCCGGTAGCGAAGAACACGGCCGCATGCCAGCACGTCTGCTGAAGCGCTGCATCCATGAGCGAGGTGTCCACCACCTGCCCCTGCCCGGTTTTCAGCTTGTGCACATAGGCGGCCACCACACCCGTGGCCGCCAGCACACCGGCGTTCATGTCCGACACCGGATTGCCCGTCTTGACCGGAGGCCCCCCCGGTTCACCGGTGACCGACATCAGCCCCGCAAAGCCTTGCGCGATCAGGTCGAAGCCTCCCTTGTCGGCATAGGGCCCCGTGCGCCCGTACCCCGAAATGCTGCAACAGATCAGACCCGGGTTGGCCGCCCGCAATACGTCAAAGCCCAGACCCAGCTTCTCCAGCGTGCCGCCGCGAAAGTTCTCCACTAGCACGTCGGCCTGCCGCGCCATGCGCAACAGCACTTCGCGGCCCTGCTCCAGCTTGAGGTTCAGCGCGAGGCCGCGCTTGTTGCGGTTCATGATCATGAACGGCGCTGACACACCGTTCACACGCGGGTCGCGGTATCCGCGCGAGTCGTCGCCTCCGGGCAGCTTCTCGATCTTGACCACGTCGGCGCCCATGTCCGCCAGCATCATGGTGCAGGTCGGCCCCGCCATGATCTGGGTCAGGTCCAGCACCCGCATGCCGGCCAGCGGGCCAGTGGGGGTTGAGGGGGGGGTCGGGTCAGCAGTCATGGGTTTCAGGTCCCGGTCCAGGCGGGGCTGCGTTTGGCCACGAAGGCGGCCACGCCTTCGTGAAAGTCATGGCTGCCATAGCAGCGGCGGATCAGGTCGTCGGCTTCAGGCAGCGCGTGGACAGCGAGTCGTCGCAGCGCCTCCTTCGACACGGCCTGCGTGACCGGCGCGAGCGAAGCGAGCCGTTCGCACAGGCGCCGCGCGGCCTCCTCGAGTTCCGCCGGATCGCATATCGCGGTCAGGTAGCCACTGCCCAGCAATTCGTCGGCCGGCAGCAGCTCGGCCAGCAGCAGCATGCGCCTGACACGAGGCGCACCCAGCGCAAGCACCAGCCGCGCCAGATTGCCTGCGGACAGGCAGTTGCCCAGCGTGCGGGCGATCGGCACGCCGAAACGGGTTCCCACCGTGGCCAGCCGGAAATCGCAGGCCGTGGCGATGGCCAGCCCCCCGCCAATGGCCCATCCCTCGACCATCGCCACGGTGGGCATTGGCAGGGTTTCCAGCAGGTTCATGCAATGGTCGATCTGGCGCTCGTAGGCCACCCCATCATCGCCCGTACGGAAATTCTGGAACTGGGCGATGTCGGTGCCGGCCACGAACGCTTCGCCGCCAGCGCCGCGAAACGTCACGACACGCACGGTGGTGTCGGTTTGCAGTTGCAGGCAGATGTCCTGGAGCCGCTCGTACATGGCCCAGGTCATGGCGTTGCGCGCCTCGGGGCGGTCAAACACCACCGAAGCGACCGACCCCTCGATTCGCAGGTGAACAGCGCCTTCACTCATCGCCGGCTACCGGTAGAACAGTTGCACCAGGCCCAACCCGGTCACTGGCACATAGGTCACCAGCAACAGCACCGCGACCAGCACGCCAATGAACCAGATGTTGACCTTGCTGACATCCCACACCGAAGCCTTGGCGATCGAACTCGCCACCATGAGCACACTGGCGACCGGTGGCGTCTGCTGGCCGATGCCCAGGTTGACGGTGACGATCAGGCCAAAGTGCACCGGATCGATGCCGACCGAGCGCACCAGCGGCATCACGATGGGAATCACCAGGATGATGGCCGCCGCCGAGTGGAGGAACATGCCCAGGAACAGGAACAGCACATTCAGCAGCGCGAGCACCACCCACTTGTTGGAGGTGAAATCGGACACTGCCTTGGCCAGCGCCTGGGGCGCCTGCACCTCGGTCAGGTAGGTGCCCAGCAGCGCACTGGTGGCCACCAGCAGCATCACCACGGCGGTCTGTACGCCGCCCTCCATGATGGCGGCGCGCAGGTGCTTGACGTCCAGTTCGCGGTACACGACGAGCCCGATGAAAAGCGCCGCCAGCACGGCCAGCGCCGCACCTTCGGTGGCGGTGACCACCCCGCCAAAAATGCCACCCAGGATGATGATGGGCAGGGCAAACGCCCACAGTGCCTCACGCCCGGTCTTGCCTACCCGCTGGATGGAGAACGCCTCCTCGCGCGGAAGGTTGTAGCGACGCGCAAGGAAGCTGGCCACCGACATCAACCCGATGGCGCCCAGGATGCCCGGCACGATGCCGGCCACGAACATCTGCACCACGGAGGTCTCGGCCATCACGGCATACAGGATCATCGGGATCGACGGGGGAATGATCACCGCGAGCGTGGCCGACGAGGACATCACGGCCGCGGCGAACGCGCCGGGATAGCCCTTGGCCTTCATGCCGGGAATGAGGATGGATCCCAGCGCCGCCACGTCGGCCACGGCCGACCCCGAAATCTCCGCGAAGAAGAGCGAGGAACCGATGGACACATGGGCCAGGCCACCCCGTACCCATCCAAACAGCGACGAGGCAAACGCCACGAGCCGCCGCGAAATGCCCGAGGCGTTCATGATGGCGCCCGCCAGGATGAACAGCGGAATGGCCAGCAAGGGGAAATTGGTGGCCCCGTTGTAGACCACCAGCGCCACATTGGGCAGCGAGTCCAGGCCATGGCTGGCCAGCATGGCCACCACGGCCACGATGCCCAGCGACACGGCAATCGGAATGTTCAGAAGCACCAGCGCCAGGACGGCGCCGAAAAGGATCAGCATGGTGGCCATGGGGGTCCCTGAGAGATCAGTGCAGGCCGTCCGGCAGCGCCGCAGAGGCATCGCCGGAAGGTCGGGGAGAAACCAGGTCGATGAAGTACATCACCTCAGCCACCAGGATCAGCGCGGACGAAATGGGGATCACCGACTGCACGACGTTCATCGGCACCCAGGGCAGGCTCACCAGGCTGTCGCCCGCGAGGATCGGCATGATGCTCAGGCCAACCCATCCCAGCAGGGCAAAGAACCCGATCACCGCCACCTGCCCCAGCAGGCCCACGGCGCGGCGCGCAGCTGGCGGAAACTGCTCCACCAGCTCCGGGCACCCGATGTGTGCCCGCTTGACGGACGCCAGCGCCGAACCGTAGAACGTGAGCCAGGCCAGCAGCACCGAGGCGATCTCGTCATACCAGACGAGGGAGCGCCCCAGCGTGCGAAACACGATGCCCAGGGTGACCTCCAGGAAGAGCACCCCCATGAGCACCATGACCACCCATTCCAGGAACAGGCCGTAACCTTCACGAAAACGCTGCATGGCCTACTTGCCCAGCGCCACGGCCTTGTCGATCAGCGGCTTGGCGCCCGCGACATCGTGGCCGAACTCGTCATAGATGGGTTTGCTGGCCGCGATGAATGCGTCCTTGTCCACCTCATTGACCTGCATGCCGCTTTGCTTGAGCTTGGCAAGCAATTCGGTTTCCTGCTGCGCGGCCGTGGCATAAACGTAGGCCTGCGTTTCACGCGCCGTGTCTTCCAGCACCTTGCGCACGTCAGCCGGCAGGGTCGCGTAACGGCGTGAACCGACGACCAGATACGCCGGCGTGTAGACATGGCCTGACAGCGACAGGTATTTCTGCACCTCCTGCAGCTTGGCCGAATAGATCTGGGTGAACGGGTTTTCCTGGCCATCCATGACACCGGTCTGCAAGGCCGTGAACAGCTCCGAGAACTTCATCGGACTCGGATTGGCGCCATAGGTCTGGAACATCTTGACGCGCCATTTGCCCTCGGGCACGCGCAGCTTGATACCGCTCAGGTCGGCCGGCACCTTGATGGGCTTCTTGTTGTTGGTGATGTGGCGATAGCCGTTCTCCCAGACCGCCAGCACCTTCAGCCCCTTCTTCTCGGTCTCGGGGGCAATGCTGGGCCAGAACACCTCTTTCTCGATGCGCGCCATGTGGGCACGGTCCTTCACGATGTAGGGCATCTCGAAGATGCCGAACAGGTCCACTTCGGAGGTCATCACCGTGGAGGGCAGCGCCATGTCAATGGTGCCGAGCTTGAGCTTCTGGATCATTTCCTTGTCGCCGCCCAGCTGGCTCGACCCATAGGTCACGATCTTGACCTTGCCCGCGAGCTTGGCGTTGACGCGCTTCGCGTACTCGTCGGCGCTGGCCTGGAACAGCGAGCCGGGCTCGCCGACGTGGCCCAGCTTGAGTTCGGTCTGGGCCAGTGCCACGCCGGGGCCGGCCAGCGCCAGCCCGAGCGCCGCGGCACACAGGCCCGCCAGCGAACGCAGACGCACGCCGGGAGTGGCGGGGCAAGAGAGGTGAGCTTTCATGGTGATGTCTCCTTATGTGTTGTGTCCGTGGTTGGCGACAGGCCACACGACCGGACAGCGCGTGGCGGGAACGAGGGCCTCAGGCCGCTTGGGTCAAAGGCTGCGCGGCCGGGTGCGCCGCAAAATAGTCCATGGCCGCCTGCACGGCCGAGCCCGCGAGCTTCACACCCGACAGCTTGAGCCCCATTTCGCAGCCAGCCAGCGCGGCCAGCAAGGTCAGGTCATTGCAGTCACCCAGGTGGCCGATACGGAACATGCGGCCCTTGACCCGGCCCAGGCCGGTGCCCAGCGAGCAGTCGAAGCGGTCATAGATCAGCTTGCGCACCGCATCCGCGTCCACCCCTTCAGGCATGAGCACACCGGTGAGCACGGGCGAATACACGGCCGCGTCGGCACATTGGATCTGCAGGCCCCAGGCCCGCACGCCCGCGCGCACGCCTTCGCCCCAGCGGCGATGCCGCCCAAACACGGCTTCCAGCCCCCCGGGCTGGCCCAGCAGCATGTCGCAGGCCTCGCTCAGGCCATACAACAGGTTGGTGTTGGGCGTGTACGGCCAGTACCCCCCCTTGTTCATCTCGACGATCTCGTCCCAGGCCCAGAAGGCCTTGGGCAGTGTGGCGGTCTTGCTGGCTTCCAGGGCTTTGGGCGACAGCGCGTTGAAACTCATGCCGGGCGGCAGCATCAGGCCTTTCTGCGAGCCGCTGACGGTCACGTCCACGCCCCACTCATCGTGCCGGTAGTCGGCACTGGCCAGGCCCGAGATGCTGTCCACCAGCAGCAAGGCGGGGTGCCGGGCTGCGTCAATGGCCCGGCGCACCGCGGCAATGTCGCTGGTAACGCCGGTGGACGTCTCGTTGTGCACCACGCAGACCGCCTTGATCTGGTGCTGTGCATCGGCCTTGAGGCGCGCCTCGATCAGGTCGGGCTGAACCCCGCGCCGCCAGCTCACAGGCACGCCGTGCTCGGTGCCCGGCAACGCCAGGAATTCGGGCTTGATGCCCAGGCGCGTGGCCATCTTGTGCCAGAGCGAGGCGAAATGACCGGTTTCGTACATCAGGACGGCATCACCCGGACTCAGCACATTGCTCAGTGCGGCCTCCCACGCGCCGGTACCCGACGCCGGGTAGATGACCACCGGGTGCCGGGTCTGGAATACCTTTTTGATGTCGGCCAGCACCTTGAGCCCCAGGGCCCCGAATTCGGGGCCACGGTGATCGATGGTCGGCAGGCTCATGGCCCGCAGGATGCGGTCCGGCACCGGTGAAGGGCCGGGAATCTGCAGGAAATGCCGCCCCGTCGGGTGGTAGTCAAGCGTCAGCATGTCAAAAAACCTTCCAATCGATGGCACTCATTTTTTGCATACAAAATTCATTTGTCAAGCGCAACGAAGCCATTCTCCCGAACGGATCGATCAGGGTTTACACGGATCATTTATCTCGAAATTGACAGTCTGTCTCCCAGAAATTCGCTCAAAAGTACCTGCCCTGGCCGGGTTTCTTTGACACGTTCACGTTTTGCATACAAAATTTAATCATGACCGCAGACATCATTTCCATCCCCCGCACGGCGCTGCATGAACAGGTGGCTCACCGGCTTCGCCAGATGCTGGTGGAAAGCCGCATCGCACCGGGCGCCAAGCTCAACGAGCGGGAGCTCAGTGAAGTGCTCAGCGTGTCGCGCACGCCGCTGCGGGAGGCCATCAAGATGCTGGCCGCCGAAGGCCTGGTGGAATTGCTGCCCAACCGAGGGGCCATCGCCCTTCAGCTGACCGAAAGCGACGTGCTCAACACCTTCGAGGTCATGGCCGGACTGGAAGGCCAGTCGGGCGAACTGGCCGCCCGGCGCATCACCGACGCCGAGCTGGCCGAAATCAAGGCCATGCAGTTCGAGATGATGGCGGCCTGGACCCGACGCGACCTGTCCAACTACTACCGACTCAACGCACTGATCCACAGCGCCATCAATGCGGCGGCCAAGAACCCGGTCCTGACGGCCACCTACAAGCAGGTCAACGCGCGGCTGCAGGCGCTGCGCTTCCGTTCAAACCAGGATGAGGACAAATGGAAGCGTGCCGTGAAGGAGCATGAGCAGATGGTCGAAGCGCTGGCGGCGCGCGATGCCGCGGGCATGCGCAACGTGCTGGTGGCGCATCTGGAACACAAGCGCGACGTGGTGATGGAGCAGCTGCGGCGCGAAGCCCCTTCCGGCATTCTTCGCGAGGAGGCCTGACATGAACGCCCCCCTGCCCCTGGCCGTGGCGAACGACAACGCCGCCAGCGCCTATGACACGGTATCGCGCGCCAGCAACGAGGTAGCCGGCCGTCTGGCAGCGCGTCTTGGCGCGCAAACGCGCGGGGAGGTCCTGTTCTCTGCGGCCGACCGGGGCCGCTATGCCACCGACGCCTCGATCTACCAGGTGATGCCCGTCGGGGTCTTCGTGCCCCGCAGCGCCGACGACATCCAGCTGGCCATCGACATTTGCCGCGACCTCAAGGTGCCGGTGGTGCCGCGCGGCGGCGGCACCAGCCAGTGCGGACAGACCGTTGGCGCAGGGCTGGTCATCGATTGCGCCAAGCACGTGCGCAACATCCTGAGTTTCGATGCCTCGACGCGCACCGCCGTGGTGGAGCCTGGCATGGTGCTGGACCATCTGAACGCCGCGCTGCGCAAGCTCGGGCTCTGGTATCCGGTGGACGTGTCCACCAGCGCGCAGGCCACGCTCGGAGGCATGGCCGGCAACAACTCGTGCGGCAGCCGCAGCGTTGCCTGGGGCAACATGGTGCACAACGTGCGCGGCGCGGAGGCCTGGACCTCGGACGGCCGCCTTCACCGCTTCGAGCGCTACGAAGACTGCACCGGCCACGCACGCGATCTGGGCCGCTGGGTGCGCGACCTGGCCATGAACCTGCGCCCCGAGATCGAACGCCAGTGGCCCAAGGTGCTGAGGCGCGTGGCCGGCTACAACCTGGACATCTTCCACAACCAGAGCGAGAAGCCCTACACGGCCGACGGATCGGTCAACCTCGCTCACCTGCTGGTGGGCAGCGAAGGCACCCTGGCCGTGACGCGCTCGCTCACGCTGCAGCTGGCCCCGCTGCCGCAGGCCAAGGTGCTGGGCGTGGTGAATTTCCCGACCTTCTACCAGGCCATGGATTCAGCCCAGCACATCGTGAGGCTCGGCGACGGCACGCTCACCGCCGTGGAGCTGGTCGACCGCACGATGATCGAGCTGTCGCTGCAGAACCCGGCCTTTGCCCCCATCATCCGCACCGCGGTGATCGGGCAACCCGACGCCGTGTTGCTGGTGGAGTTCGCTGGCGCGGACAAGGCCACCCTCGTGCGCCAGCTCGACCGGTTGGTCGAACTCATGGGCGATCTGGGCCTGCCTGGGTCGGTGGTGCGGATGACCGACGAGGTACCCCAGAAGAATCTGTGGGAAGTCCGCAAGGCAGGCCTCAACATCATGATGAGCCTCAAGGGCGACGGCAAGCCGGTAAGCTTCATCGAGGACTGCGCCGTGCCGCTGCCGCACCTGGCCGAATACACGGATGCACTGACCCAGGTTTTCCGCCGCCATGGCAGCAAGGGCACCTGGTACGCCCATGCCTCGGTGGGGACCCTGCATGTGCGCCCCATCCTGGACATGCGCCAGGATGGCCCCCAGGGCGGCGCCAGCAAGATGCGCTCCATCGCCGAGGAGGCGGCGGCGCTGGTGCGCAAGTACAAGGGCGCCTACAGTGGCGAACATGGCGACGGGCTGTGCCGTGGGGAGTGGATCGAGTGGCAGTTCGGCCCCAGGATCCAGGAAGCCTTCCGCGAGATCAAGGGGTTCTTCGATCCGATCAATCTCCTGAGCCCGCAGCGCATGGTCGATCCGCCTCGCATGGACGACACGCGGCTGATGCGTTTCCCGCCGAGCTACCGCGTGATCCCGCTGACCCCGGTGCTCGACTGGAGCGCCTGGAACGTGCAGAACGACCCGGTCACCGAACGCACCACCGCCCCCGGCACCGGTGGCGATCCGGCCGGCGGCTTTGCCAAGGCCGTGGAGATGTGCAACAACAACGGCCACTGCCGCAAGTTCGACGCCGGCACCATGTGCCCCAGCTACCGCGTGACCCGTGACGAAAAGCACCTCACGCGCGGGCGCGCCAACACACTGCGGCTTGCGCTCTCGGGGCAACTCGACGGCCTGCCCGCCGACAGTCCGCTGGCCAGCGAGGCCGTGCGTGAGGCCATGGACCTGTGCGTCGGTTGCAAGGGCTGCAAGCGCGACTGCCCCACGGGCGTCGACATGGCCAGGATGAAGGTGGAGTTTCTCCACCACTACAAGGCGCGCCACGGGCGCTCGATCAAGGACACCCTGGTGGCGCGACTGCCCGAGTACGCGCGCTGGGCAAGCCGCTTCGCCCCGCTGCTCAACCTGCGCAACCGATGGGCCTGGCTGGCCGCCGCAGGTGAACGGGCCACGGGGTTTTCCGCCCGGCGCAGCCTGCCACGCTGGCAACGGCAGCACGCGTTCAACTCGGGCACACCGGGTGCCACGCGCGAACAGGTGCTGGCGGCAGACAGGCCGGTGGTTCTGTTCGTGGACACCTTCAACGGATTTTTTGAGTCGGCGAATGCCGTTTCGGCCATGAAAGTGCTCGCAGCCGGCGGCTATACGGCACATATTGCTACAAAATCAGGAGCAAACGGCAATCCCCACCTGTGCTGCGGGCGCACCTATCTGGCCACGGGCATGGTGGCCGAGGCACGTGCCAGGGCCGGCGAACTGGTGGCGGCGCTGTTGCCCTTTGCCGAACGCGGCATCCCCATCGTGGGGCTGGAGCCCTCATGCCTGCTGACCCTGCGCGATGAAGCCCTGGCCCTGGGACTGGGTGACGCCGCGCAGACCGTGGCCGGGCAGGCCCTGATGCTCGAGGAATTCCTGGCGCGCGAAGCCCAGGCTGGCCGGCTCGAGGCCCTGACAAGCCAGCTGCGCCCCCTGAAGGGCCCCCTGCTGGTGCACGGGCACTGTCACCAAAAAGCGTTTGGCGCGGTCGGTCCGGTGCTGGAGGTGCTGAAGCTGATCCCCGGTGCGCAGCCCGAGCTGATCGAAAGCAGTTGCTGCGGCATGGCGGGCAGCTTTGGCTACGAAGCCGAGCACCTCGACATCTCGCTGCAGATGGCCGAGCTCAGCCTGCTGCCCGCGATCCGCAAGCAACCCGATGCCGTGGTGGTGGCCGACGGCACCAGTTGCCGGCACCAGATCCGCGATGGCGCCGCGCGCGAGGCCATCCACGTCGCGCAGCTGCTGGCGGCACAATTGGGCGCATGAGCCTGCTGATCCGCCCTGCCCAGCCCACCGATGAAGCCGTCTGGCGCCAACATTGGCGCGGCTACTGCGACTTCTACAACGCCAGCGTCAGCGAAGCCGTCACCCAGCACACCTGGACCCGCATTCTCGACCCCGATGCGTCGGTCATGTGCATCGTGGCGGTGCTGCGAGGCGAGGTCGTCGGCTTTGCCAATTGCGTGGTCCACCAGAACACCTGGGAGCTGCAGGCCGTCTGCTACCTGGAGGACCTGTACGTGGCTCCAGCAGCGCGCGGCCAGGGAGCGGGCAAGGCCATGATCGAGTGGTTGCGCAATGCCATGCGGCCCGAGGGCTGGGCCCGGATCTACTGGGTCACGCACCAGGACAACCTGATCGCCCGCGACCTGTACGACCAGTTCACGCCGGCTGACGGGTTTGTGCGGTACGTGCTGAAAGCCTGACCCGACCGATCACGCGTTAGCGGCACCACTCGGCCACGCGGGCCATCAGGTCCATCCACAAGGCCCAGCCGGCGACGGCCACGAGGACCAGCCCCCCCAGGCGGGTGCCCCAGTCCTGGCGCCACCGGTTGACCCGCTCATGGACCTTCTTCAGAAGCCAGGGGGCCAGCATCAGCGACAACCCGCTGCCCACGGCGAACAGCGCCATGGTCAGGGCCCCCGCCACAGGGCCTCCGCTGAGCGCGGCGACCAGCAGAGCCGAATACAGCAGCCCGCAAGGCAGGAAGGCCCAGAGCGCGCCGGTGGCCAGCAATCCGCCCGGTGCCTGCGCCAGCGGTTGCACACGCGCCCACAGCGCCCGGCCCGCGCTATCGAGCCAGGCCGGCTGGCGGGCGACGAGCAGCAGCATCAGCCCCCAGACCAGCAGCCCTGCGTGAAACAGCGTCCACAGCGGGCGCAGGGCCGCGGCCTGGCTGGTGACCCAGGCCAGGCTTTGCACGGCCGCAGCGGCCAGCGCGCCAGCGGCGCTGTAGCTCAACAGACGCCCGGCCTGCAGCAGCAAGGTGGATTGCACGGCCGAGCGGGCCACGCCACCAGCCTCCGGAGGAAAGGCCTGAGCGCCCGCGGGGAGCATCTGCACCACCGCGCGGCCCGGCCTCGACGACAGGCGCACCACCCCCGCACAGGCAGCGCCGCACATGGCCGCGCAATGCGGCCCGCCGGCCAGCCCCATGAGCAGCGCGGTGAGGGCAAGCGAGGCTGACATGGCGTGCTCAGCGAAGGTCAGATGATGCGCGAGAACTTCGCGCGATTGCGGTCCGCCTGCAGATAGCGGTCGAACACCATGGCCACGGCACGCACGAAGAACCATCCGTTGGCGGTGACCTGGATGCCGGCACTGTCCACCACTACCAGGCCCTTGGCCGCCAGTTCCCTGATCTGCTCCATCTCCGAGGCGAAGTAGCTGCCGAAGTCGAGCAGCCACGCCAGTTCGATCGACTCGAACAGCACCTGACCCTGGCACATCAGGGCCATGATCACCGCGCGGCGGGCCAGGTCGTCGCGGCTCAGCGCCAGCCCGCGCACCACCGGCAGCCGTCCCTGGTCCAGGTGGTCACAGTATTCGTCCAGCGTCTTGGCGTTCTGGCTGTAGGTCGCGCCGATGCGGCCGATGGCCGACACCCCCAGGCCAATCAGGTCGCAGTCGGGCTGGGTGCTGTAGCCCTGAAAGTTGCGATGCAGACGCCCCTGGCGCTTGGCCACGGCCAGCGCGTCGTTGGGCAGCGCGAAATGGTCCATGCCGACGTACACGTAGCCGGCGCTGATGAACGCCGACAGGGATTGCGAGAGCATGTCCACCTTGGCGGCCGCCCCGGGCAGGTCGGCTGAAACGATGCGCCGCTGCGGCTTGAAGCGCTCCGGCAGATGGGCATACGCGTACAGGGCAATGCGGTCGGGCCGCAGTTGCTGCACTTGCCTGAGCGTGCGGGCGAACGATTCGGGGGTCTGGCGCGGCAGGCCATAGATCAGGTCCACGTTGACCGACTCGAAGCCGATCGCCCGGGCCTGCTCCATGAGCTGGAACACCTGCTCGGCCGGCTGCACGCGGTGCACGGCCTTCTGCACATCCGGGTCGAAGTCCTGCACACCAAAGCTGATCCGGTTGAAGCCGAGCCGGGCGAGGACCTTCAGGCGTTCTTCATCGACCGTTCGCGGGTCCACCTCGATCGAGTACTCCCCGCCAGGGGCCAGGTTGAAGCTGCGACGCAGCATGGCCATGAGCTCGCCGAGTTCGTCGTCGTTCAGGAAGGTCGGTGTCCCTCCTCCGAGATGGAGCTGGGACACGGTCTGGCCCAGCCCGATCTGCGCGACATGAAGGTCCACCTCACGACTCAGGTAGCGCAGATAGTGGGCCGACCGGCTGTGGTGCCGGGTCACGATCTTGTTGCAGGCGCAGTAGTAGCACAGCGATTCGCAGAAGGGGATGTGCACGTACAGCGACAGCGGCAAGGCCAGCGCGGCCGGCCCGTCGCGCCGTTGCCCGAGCGCCTGGAGATAGTCCGTGGCGCCGAAGGCTTCGACAAACCGGTCCGCGGTCGGGTAGGAGGTGTACCTGGGGCCGGCAACATCAAACCGGCGCAGCAGCTCTGGCGTGACAGTATTCATGACGCTCACTGTGCCGCCGTCCAGAGCCGGCGCCCTTGATCTGGATCAACCGGGCCGGCCTCCCGGCCGGGACAATTTGATCTGCATCACGGGCACCCCGCCCGAGCCACGCCAACAGCTGCCATGCCGCCCGACCCCACCCTTCCCGCCACGCTCTCGCGGTTGCCCGACGAACACGCCATGCGAGTGGCCTGCTCCAACTGCAACCTGCGCGAGCTGTGCATGCCACTCGGGCTGAGCACCGAGCAGTTGCGCCAGATCGACCAGGTGGTGACCACGCGCCGCAAGGTCCGGCGCGGCGGCGCGCTGTTTCGCAACGGCGAGGCTTTCCATTCGCTGTTCGCCATCCGCACAGGATTCTTCAAGACCTGCGTCGGTGTCGAGGACGGTCGCGACCAGGTCACAGGGTTCCAGATGGCCGGGGAAATCATCGGCCTGGACGGCATCGTCAACGACCGGCATACCTGCGACGCCATCGCGCTCGAGGATGCCGAGGTTTGCGTGATGCCGTTCCGCCAGCTCGGTGAAATCTCCAGGCAGGTCGATGCCCTGCAGCACCATGTGCACCGCATCATGAGCCGCGAGATCGTGCGCGAGCACGGCGTGATGCTGTTGCTGGGCAGTATGCGGGCCGAGGAACGCCTGGCCGCCTTTCTGCTGAACCTGGTCCAGCGCCTTCACGCGCGCGGCTTTTCGGCCAGCGAGCTGGTCCTGCGCATGACCCGCGAGGAGATCGGGAGCTACCTGGGCATGAAGCTCGAAACGGTGAGCCGCACCTTCTCGAAATTCGTCGACGAAGGCCTCCTGCGTGTACGCCACCGGCACATCCGGATTCTCAACGCCCAGGGCCTGCGGGACATCGTCAACGAACGCCCCTGCGGGAACAGCTGATCCGTCGGCCCGACGCGGGCTCAGTGAGCCTGCACTTCGAGAGCCCGGGTCAGCCCCGGCAGGTCCACGATCCGGATGTGCCGCTTGTCGACCTCCAGCAGCCGCTGCTGCTGGAACGATGAGAACGTGCGGCTCACCGTTTCGAGCTTCATGCCCAGGTAGCTGCCGATCTCGGCGCGCGACATGCGCAGGTGGAACTCATGGGCGGAATAGCCCCGGGCCTTGAGGCGCTGCGATAGATTGAGCAGGAACGCGGCCAGCCGCTCCTCGGCATTCATGCTGCCCAAAAGCATCATCAGGCTGTGTTCGCGCACGATCTCGCGGCTCATCAGCCGGCTGACCACATGCTGCAGGGCCGCGCTTCCGGAGGACAGGTCCATCAGCGTCGCGTAGGGAATGGCGCAGACCTCGGCATCCTCGAGCGCCACCGCGCTGCTGGCGTGCCGCCCCTGGGCCACACCGTCCAGACCCATGAGTTCGCCCGCCATGTGGAAGCCACTGACCTGCTCACGCCCATCCGCCAGCGCAAGACTGGACTTGAAGGTGCCGCTTCGTACCGCATAGATGTACTGGAAACGGTCGCCTGCCTGGTAAAGCTGCCGTCCGGCAGGCAGCCGGCGCCGCGCGAAGCCGAGCGCGTCCAGCCGCCCGAGGTCTTCCGATGGCATGCCGTGCGGCAGGCACAGCTCGCGCAGATGACACGCCGAGCAGTTGGTGGTCAGGGCAGGCGCTGGCGCTGCCTCCGAAGCCCTGGGACGGGACAGGCGGACAGGCGCTTCAATCGTGGCAGCAAACATGGTGACTCCCTTGGATGGCACGGTCGATGGACCGTGCGAGCTGATCAAATTCGGTGGTTTTGTCGAGGAAGGCGGCTGCTCCCTCGGACAGGTAGCGCTTGCGGTAGGCCGGGCCCGAGCTGTTGCTGAGCACCACGAACACCACGCCCGGGGCCGCCCTGCGGACCTCGCGCAGCACCTGGAGCCCGGCCCCGCCCCGCAACTGGATGTCGAGCACGACGACATCGGGGCGCAGCCTGAGAATGGCGTCGACCGAGGACTGCGGTGTCTCGGCCTCTCCCAGGACTTCCATGCCTTGCTCGCGCAGCATGGCAGCGACGCGGCGGCGGATGAGGCTTGAGTCATCCGCCAGGAATGTGGTGATGGGACTGTGGCGGTGGGGCATGCCGTTACTGTCGCAGCCCGGCCCTCCGCCCACCATCAGCGAACGCCGAAATGCGGCTTAGGCGCTTTCCTGTTTCGATCTGGGAGGCGGCCGAGGCCGGCTAGGAAAATTCCTAGGGACGTGGCCCGCTCAAGGGTCCAGTTGCTCCACCAGGCCGTGCTTCATGGCGTAGCGGACCAGCTCGGCGGTGTTGCTCAACCCCATCTTCTGCATGAGATTGGATTTGTGGGTGCTGATGGTCTTGACCGACAGGTTCAGGCGACCCGCTGCATCGGTGACCGATGCCCCGGCGACCAGCAGCCGGAAGACCTCGAACTCACGGGCGGACAGATCCTCATGGGGCAGCGCCTGTCCCCCCGGCATGGCACCCAGTGCCAGTTGCTGCGCCACTTCAGCGCTGACGAACGCCCCGCCCGAGGCGATCTTGCGGATCGCTTCCTCGAGCAGGCCCGGGGCGCTCTCCTTGGTGAGGTAACCGCTGGCGCCGGACTTGATCGACCGCACCGCGTACTGCAGCTCCTGGTGCATGCTCAGCACCAGAATCCGCAAGCGCGGCTTCTCCGCGTGCACCAGCCGGATCAGCTCCATCCCGCTGCGTCCCGGCATGGACAGGTCCAGCATCAGCACGTCGAAATCCACGTCACGCACCAGGCGCATCACCTCGGTGCCATCCGCGGCTTCGCCCACGACCGCCATGTCCGCCAGCGACGAGACGATGCGCTTGAGGCCCTCGCGCACGATGGCGTGGTCGTCGGCCACCACGATGCGGATCATTCGGACACCCCCGCGAGCTCCAGGGGCATTTGTACCTGCACCCGCGTGCCCTGCCCTGGCTGGCTGTCGATATGCACATTCCCCTTGAGCAACTGGGTCCGCTCGCGCAGGCCCATCAGGCCCAGCGACTGCGGCTTGCGCGGCGCCGACATCTCGAATCCACGCCCATCGTCCTCCACGTGCAGCGTCAGATGCGACGCCGTGGCGACGATCCGCACCCGCGCCCGCGTCGCGCCGGCATGCTTGGCCACATTCACCAGCGACTCCTGGACAATACGGAACACCGCCGTGGCATAGGGTTCGGGCAGGTCCAGCGCCTCATCGACGGACAGTTCACACGCCACGCCGCTGCGCTGGCTGAAGTTCTGCGCGAGCCATTCGAGCGCGGGCACCAGACCCAGGTCGTCCAGCAGCAAGGGGCGAAGGTCGGCCGCGATCCTGCGCGTGGCGGCCACCGTGGTGTCGAGAATGGCCAGCATGTCGTCCAGACGCGCAGCGACCGCGTCAGGGGCCAGGCTCAAGTTGTCCCGGACCCAGATGGCATCCATCTTGAGCGCCGTCAGCGACTGCGCCAGTTCATCGTGCAGTTCCCTTGCGACACGGGTCTTCTCCGCTTCGCGAAGCGTCTGCGCCGCCGCCGCGAAGGCACTCAATTCTTCCTGGGCGCGCACGCGCTCGGACACGTCGCGCAGGATCACCGTGAACAGCTTGCCCTCGGGAGTGTCCAGCTGCGAGATCGAGGCCTCCACGGGAAATTCCTGCCCATCCGCGCGCAGCCCATACAGCACCGTTCCGTCGCCCATGCGCCGCGAGGTTGTCCCCGTCGAGGAAAAGCGCTGCACGTCGGCCGCATGGCTCGCGCGAAAGCGCTGGGGCATCAGCATTTCCAGGGGTTGGCCCAGAGCTTTGTCGCTGGGCCAGCCAAAGATCTTCTCGGCCGTGCGGTTGTACAGCACGATGCGTTGTGAGGCGTCCACCGTGATGATGGCATCCATGGCCGAATCGAGCAGCCCCGCCAGGCGGGCATCGGCCTGGTCGGCGGATTGAAGAGGTGAGTCGGGCACGGAGGCAGATCAGGCAGCTACGGTTGGCCTGAATTTACCGCAAGAGGCGCAGCAGCTTGACGCGCATCAAGGTTCCCGGCCTCCGCAGGCCGGACACTCTGGGGCCAATCACCGCTTCGCCATGACCCTGCCCGCTGTCCCTCTCACCCCCGAACAGTCCCTCCCGCACCGCAAGATCATCCGCCAGTGGCTGACGCCCCTGGTGGGCCGGACCACGGCGTGGCCCGTTCTGCTGTTGCTGACCGACACGGCCTTGCTGCTGCTGTGCCTGACCGGCACCCTCGCACTCGAGCCACTGTGGGCTCGCCTGCTCTGCGGACTGGCGGCCGGCGTGGTGATCGCCCGCCTCTTCATCATCGGTCACGACGCCTGCCACCAGAGCCTGACCCCTCACCGCCGGCTCAACAAGTGGCTGGGCCGGCTGGCCTTCCTGCCCTCACTCACGCCCTACAGCCTGTGGGACGTCGGGCACAACGTGGTACATCACGGCTACACCAATCTCAAGGGCTTCGACTTCGTGTGGGCGCCCTGCACGCGCGAAGAGTTCCTGGCCCTGACTCCGCTGCAGCGCGGCCTGGATCGTCTGTATCGCAGCGGCTGGGCCCCCGGGCTGTACTACATGGTCGAGATCTGGTGGAAGCGCATGTTCTTCCCGGACCGGCGCTACATGCCGACCCGTCGCGCCATTTTCCTGATCGACAACCTGATGGTGCTGGCTTTTGGCACGGCATGGGTGGGCGGCCTGCTCGCCGCCGCCCAAGCGCTGGGGCAGCCGCCGGGACAGGCCCTGCTGGCCGGCCTTGCCGTGCCGCTCGCCGTCTGGTTTGCACTGATCGGCTTCGTGGTCTACGTGCACCACACGCATACCGACGTCGCCTGGCATCGGGACCGAACGGCCTGGTCCCGGGCCCAGCCCTTTGTCTCGACCACCGTGCACCTCACCTTCCGCCGCGGCATGGGCGCCCTGTTGCATCACATCATGGAGCACACCGCGCACCACGTCGACATGAGCATCCCCCTGTACCGGCTCAAGCGGGCGCAGGCGCGGCTGGAGGCCCTGTTGCCCGGCCGGATCGTGGTCCAGCCCTTCTCCTGGCGCTGGTACTTCCGCACGGCCCGGCAGTGCAAGCTCTATGACTTCGAGCGCGGGTGCTGGACCGACTATGCAGGCAAGCCCGCCGAGGTATCGCACGCCGCCTGCTGATGCCGTCCTACACGCGTCTGTGCATCGACCGGATAAGCTAGGCCAGCAACCCGCGCACCGCAGGCCATCAGGATTCCTTTCAAGCCCTCCTTGGGCCGCCAGCCCCCGCCGGGATTGCTCCAGTAGCTATTGATTCAATAGCATTCCGCCGGGGCGTGTGCACCGGCCAAACCGCGCCCCCGGACCGCCACAGCCCGGGGTGCGCCTGATGGAATGGACCTCATGGCCCCAGCTCACTGGTTCATGCTCATTGGCGGGCTGCTGCTCGCAATGGGGCTGACCTCTTCGGTTCTCAAACGGTCACCCGTGACCCCGGCGATCATCTATCTCGCCGTCGGCCTGCTGGTGGGGCCCACCGGGCTGCACCTGTTCCACTTCAACCCGCTGAAGCAGGCCGCGCTGCTCGAGGTGCTGACCGAGGTGGCCGTGCTGATTTCCCTTTTTTCCGCCGGCGTCAAGATGCCGGCACCGTTCCAGCCCGCGCGCTGGCGTGAGCCCGTGCTGCTGGCCACCGCATCGATGGCGGTCACGGTCGGGTTGATCACGCTGTTTGCCTGGTATGCGCTGGACCTGCCCCTGGGCGCGGGCGTGCTGCTGGGGGCGATCCTCGCGCCCACCGACCCGGTGCTCGCTACCGATGTGCAGGTCCGCCACCCCGGCGATCGCGACCAGTTGCGCTTCAACCTCACCTGTGAAGCCGGGATGAACGACGGCGCAGCATTTCCCTTTGTGGTGCTGGGCCTCGGCCTGCTCGGGCTGCACGACCTCGGTGAGCTGGGCCTGCGCTGGGTTCTGGCGGACGTGCTGTGGGCCAGCGGCGCGGGCATTGCGATCGGGGTGGCGGGCGGAACCGCCCTGGGTCGTTTGAGTCTCTGGCTGCGACGCGCCCCACACCGGCATGACCTGATGGACGATTTCCTGGGGCTGGGACTGATCGGCGTGGTGTACGGTGCCTCCGTGATGGCCCATGCCTGGGGCTTTCTGGCCGTCTTCTTCGCTGCGGTGGCCCTGCGTCAGACCGAACTGGGGCAGGCGCGCACCTCGCCTCCCGCCACGGTCAGCGAAGGCTCGCTGGTGTTCAAGGAGCATCTGGAGCGGCTGTCCGAAGTCGTGCTGGTGCTGCTCGTGGGCGGCTCCCTGTTTCTCAACTCCTGGAGCTGGCAGGCGGTCGGACTGGCCTTGTTCCTGTTCTGCGTGGCCAGGCCCCTGAGCGTCTGGCTGGCGCTGCTGAAGCAACCCGTGCCCCTGCACGACCGAAGCCTCACGGGCTGGTTTGGCGTGCGAGGCATTGGCTCGCTCTACTACGTGATGTACGCCCTCCAGCACGGACTTCCGGAACCGCTGGCGCTGAAGCTGGTGCAGATGACCCTGATCGTGGTGACCCTGTCCATCGTGCTGCACGGCCTCAGTGTGAAGCCACTGATGCGCTGCCTGAAGGAGGGGCGCGGCCTACGGCTCGCTTCCGCGGGTTCCCGCGGCTGAGGCTGGCGGCTCGTCCAGGGTCCCGGCCCCGCCCAGCAGCAGGGTCAGCGCACACGCGCCGGCACTGACCACCCAGAACGCAAAGAAGGCACAGGTATAGGCCCCCTGGCGTGACAGCACCAGCGCCTGCCCGCCCCAGTGCAGTTCCAGCGGGTCGACCAGCGCGAACACCAGCAGTTCCAGCCCGCAGGCGGCCAGGAAGGCCGGCCAGGCCACGATCATCAGCTGTTTGTGCAATGGCATTCTTGTCTCCTCCGGGTCGCTGGGTCGGACACGCCTACCGTGTGGAAGGTGGCGTCACAGCATGGTTGCGACCCTGCAGCGCCGGCAGCATCGCCCGCTCGGCGGCGGCGTCGCGCTCCCGCGCCAGGGTCTTGTTGATCTCCAGGCCTCGCCGGTAGTAGTCCTCGGCCACGAGCCGGTCGGGATGGGTGACCGCGATGTAGGCCGTGGTCAGCCCCGCCACCACCACCAGCGCGGGGCCACTGATGAGCAGCCAGACGTAGCCGTTGCGCCACCAGGGCATCTCGGGTACGGAGGAAACGGCGTCTAGAGGGGTCATGAAAACATCTCCTATCGGGGCACCAGGAACACGGATTTCTCGCTGACGTGGTCGGCGCCCTGCTGCGAGGCCACGGTGAAATGAATGGCATGCGATCCCGGCGCTGCCGAGCCATACGGAATCTGCAGGCGCACGGCCACCCAGCGCGACTCGGCAGGCCCGACGCTCACCTCGGGCGCGGTGGCCACGGTCAGTCCCTGCAGGCCGGTGGCGTCAATACGGTAGACCATGGGCTGCTCCGTGGCGTTCATGATCTGAAGCCGGTACACGTTCTCCAGGCGCCCGCCCTCGGCGATGCGGGCGAGCGAGGCGCGATCGCGCACCACGTCCACCTTGAGCGGCGTGCGCAGCGCCAGGCTGCCCAGGACCACGACGCACAGGGTGGCCAGCACCGCGCCATACACCAGCACGCGCGGCCGAAGCACGCGCCGCCAGATCTGGCGGGACGACCAGCCCTGTTTCAGTGCGTTCTGGGTCGTGAACCGGATCAGGCCGCGCGGATAGGCCATTTTGTCCATGACCGAGTCACAGACATCGACGCAGGCCGCGCAGCCAATGCATTCGTACTGGAGGCCCTTCCGGATGTCGATGCCCGTGGGGCAGACCTGGACGCACAGCGTGCAATCGACGCAGGCGCCCAGTCCGAGCGCGGCGGCGTCCGCCTTGCGGGAGCGCGCGCCGCGGGGCTCTCCGCGCGACTCGTCGTAGCTGACGATCAGGGTGTCCTTGTCGAACATCGCGCTCTGAAAACGCGCATACGGGCACATGTACTTGCACACCTGCTCGCGCATGAAGCCGGCGTTGCCATAAGTGGCCAGGGCATAGAAGTTCACCCAGAACCACTCCCACGGGCCAAATGACAGCGTGAAGGCTTCGCCCCACAGAAGGCGAATCGGCGTGAAGTAACCGACAAACGTGAACCCCGTCCACAGCGCCAGCACGATCCACAGCGTGTGCTTGGTGGTCTTGCGTGCGATCTTGTGCGCCGACAGGGGTGCATCATCCAGCCGCATGCGGGCCGATCGGTCGCCCTCGACCCGGCGCTCGATCCAGAGAAAGATTTCGGTGTAGACCGTCTGTGGGCACGAGAATCCGCACCACAGCCGCCCTGCCACCGCAGTGAACAGGAACAGCGAAAGCGCCGAAATGACGAGAAGGCCGGTGAGATAGATGAAGTCCTGCGGGTACAGCACCAGGCCGAAGATGTAGAACCGACGGGAGGCCAGATCGAACAGCACCGCCTGGCGCTGCCCCCACTCCAGCCACGGAAGCCCGTAGAACACCAGTTGCGTGAGGGCCACCAGCACCCAGCGCCAGCGGGCGTAGAGGCCCGACACCGACCGGGGGTAGATCTTCTGCTGGGCCTCGTACAGCGACACCTCGGCCGCTTCCGGCTGGATCGGAATGACTTTACGTGGGGATGTGGTCGCCACCCGCGAACTCCGCGATCAGGGCCGAGCCGCGCCAGCGCGGTTGGACAGGCCCCAGACATAGGACGCCAGCACGTGGATCTGCGCCTCGGTCAGTTTCTCGGCCTGGGCCGGCATCTGGTTCAGCTTGCCGTTGTTGATCATGTCCACGATGGCGTTCTCGCCCCAGCCATGCAGCCAGATGCCGTCGGTCAGGTTGGGCGCCCCCACAGCCTGATTGCCCTTGCCATCGACACCATGGCACGCCGCGCAGGCACCGAACTTGGATTTGCCCAGAGCGGCGCGCAGCGAGTCGTGTGGACTGCCCGACAGGCTCAGCACATAGTTGGCGACGTTCTTGACATCGTCAGGGCTGCCCACAGCCGCGGCCATGGGGGGCATCTGGCCAGTACGCCCCTTGGTGATGGTTTCGATGATCTTGTCGGGAGTGCCGCCGTGCAGCCAGTCGCCATCGGTCAGGTTGGGAAACCCCTTGCTGCCACGGGCGTCGGAGCCATGGCATTGTGCGCAGTTGTTGAGGAACAGGCGCTCACCAATCGCCATGGCCTGGGCGTCGGCGGCCACGTCCTCGGGCTTCATGACGGTGAAGCGGGCATACAGCGGGGCGAGTGCCTGGTTGGCCTTGTCCACCTCGTGGGCGTGCTCGGCAGCAGAGGACCAGCGCAGCTGCCCCTGGTAGCTGCCCAGGCCCGGATAGGCCACCAGGTACAGCAAGCCAAACACAATGGTGAGGACGAACAGCCACATCCACCAGCGCGGCAGCGGATTGTTCATTTCCCTGAGGTCTTCGTCCCAGACGTGGCCGGTGGTGTTGTCCGAGGTGGCCGGGACCTTCTTGCGGGAGGTCAGCCACAGGAGAAGCAGGCAGGCCAGAATGCCCCCCAGCGTGACGGCGGCGACGTACACCGACCAGAAACTGTTGTTGAAATCGCTCATGATGTTCAGTCCTGCTCAAAGGGCAGACGCGCGGCTTCCTCGAAGCGGCTCACATTGCGGCGCGACCAGGCCCAGATGACGATCCCGATGAAGGTGGCGAAGCAGGCCAGCGTGGCCGCGATTCTCAGCGTGTTGATGTCCATGGTGTGATCTCCTTACTTCAGCGCGCGGCCCAGAACCTGCAGGTAGGCGACCAGCGCGTCCATCTCGCTCTTGCCCGCCAGCTCGCTGGCGCCCTTGGCAATTTCCTCGTCGGTATAGGGCACGCCCACACGGCGCATGGCGGTCATGCGCGGGGCCACCACGGAGGGGTCGACCGGCGTCTTCTCCAGCCAGGAGTAGGCGGGCATGTTCGACTCGGGCACCACATCGCGCGGGTTGTTGAGGTGGATGCGGTGCCACTCGTCGCTGTACTTTCCGCCCACGCGATGCAGATCGGGCCCCGTGCGCTTGCTGCCCCACTGGAACGGGTGGTCATAGACGAACTCGCCCGCCACGGAGTAGTGGCCGTAGCGCAGCGTCTCGGCACGGAACGGACGGATCATCTGGGAGTGGCAGTTGTAGCAGCCCTCGCGCAGGTAGATGTCGCGCCCGATGAGCTGCACTGCCGTGTACGGCTTGACGCCGGTGACGGCCTCGGTCGTGGACTTCTGGAAGAACAGCGGCACGATCTCCACCAGGCCACCCACGGCGACCACCAGCAGGATCAACAGGATCATCAGGAAGTTGTTGGTTTCAATCTTCTCGTGACTGAAGCCGGTTGCGTTGTTGTCAGACATGTTTTCCCCGATCTCAGGCGGTTGCTACGTTGGAGGGAACGGCCACCGCGGTGGAGCGGCCCGACGCGACGGTCATCCAGACATTCCAGGCCATCACCAGCATGCCGCCCAGGTACAGCAGGCCGCCGGCCACGCGGATCACATAGAACGGATAGGTGCTCTTGACCGATTCGACGAAGGTGTAGGTCAGCGTGCCATCGGCGTTGAGGGCCCGCCACATGAGCCCCTGCATCACACCGGCAATCCACATCGCCGCGATGTACAGCACGATGCCGATGGTGGAAATCCAGAAGTGCAGCTCGATGGCCTTGATCGAGTGCATCTGCTTGCGCCCATACAGGCGGGGGATCAGGTAGTACAGCGAGCCCATGGTGATCAACCCCACCCAGCCCAATGCACCGGAATGCACGTGGCCCACGGTCCAGTCGGTGTAGTGGCTCAGCGCATTGACGGTCTTGATGGACATCATCGGCCCCTCGAAGGTGCTCATGCCGTAGAAGGACAGCGAGACGATCAGGAAGCGGAGGATGGGGTCGTCGCGCAGCTTGTGCCAGGCGCCCGACAGCGTCATCACGCCGTTGATCATGCCGCCCCAGCTGGGCGCCAGCAGGATCAGCGAGAACACCATGCCCACCGACTGCGTCCAGTCCGGCAGCGCCGTGTAGTGCAGATGGTGCGGACCCGCCCACATGTAGGTGAAGATCAATGCCCAGAAGTGCACGATCGACAGGCGGTAGGAATAGACGGGACGGCCAGCCTGCTTGGGAATGAAGTAATACATCATGCCCAGGAAGCCCGCGGTCAGGAAAAAGCCCACTGCATTGTGGCCGTACCACCATTGCACCATGGCGTCCTGCACGCCGGCGTAGGCGGAGTAACTCTTCATCCAGCCCGCGGGCACTTCGGCACTGTTCACCAGATGCAGCACGGCCACCGCCAGGATGAAGGCGCCATAGAACCAGTTGGCCACGTAGATATGGCGCACGCGGCGCCGGCCGATGGTGCCGAAGAACACGACGGCGTACGCCACCCAGACCAGGGTGATGAGGATGTCGATGGGCCACTCCAGCTCGGCGTATTCCTTGCCGGTGGTGTAGCCCAGAGGCAGGCTGATGGCGGCAGCCACGATCACGGCCTGCCAGCCCCAGAACGTGAACGCCGCCAGGCCCGGTGCAAACAGGGTGGTCTGGCAGGTCCGCTGCACCACGTAGTAGCTGGACGCAAACAGCGCGCAGCCACCAAAGGCAAAAATCACCGCATTGGTATGCAGGGGACGCAGGCGGCCATAACTGAGCCAGGGGATGCCCAGGTTGAGCTCGGGCCAGGCCAGCTGCGAGGCAATCAGCACCCCCACCAGCATGCCGACCACGCCCCAGACCACGGCCATCAGTGAGAACTGCCGCACCACGGCATCGCTGTAGGTGGCGGCTTGTGAGTTTTCTGAATTCATCGAGGCACCTTTTCTTGTGACGGTGCCAGTGTCCGACGCCGCTGCGCGGATCGTCTTGACGCAAGTCAATCAGACCGGAGAATGCGTTCGCCTTCCCCATCCACGCCTTCGAATTGCCCACGCCAGACCGCCCAGCACAGGGCGCCCAGGATCAGCAGGCCCAGCACCACGGAGAGTGGAATCAGCAGATACAGGATGTCCATGGCTTGCGGCTCCGTTCAGAAGTCAGGCATGCGGGCCAGCCGCGCGGAATTGAGCACCACGCCCAGCGAACTGGCCGCCATGCCCAGGCCAGCCAGCCAGGGCGGCATCCAACCCATCACCGCCAACGGCACGCAGACCGCGTTGTAGATCGCGGCCCAGGCCAGGTTCTGGCGCACCACGGTCCGGGTGCGCCGGGCATGACGCATCAGGGCCGGCACGGCGGCCAGTTGGCCGCCCAGGATGACCACGTCGGCCCGCGACTGGGCCAGCGAGGCCGCCTGCCCGAGCGTGAAGGACAGATCGGCCGCCGCCAGCACGGGAGCGTCGTTGATGCCATCCCCCACCATCGCAACGCGATGCCCGCGGCGCTGCAAGGCGCGCACATGCGCCAGTTTGTCCTCGGGTTTTCGGTCGCTGAACACCCGGTCGATGCCGGCGCGTGACCCCAGCCGCACCACCGCGGCATGCCGGTCCCCCGACAGCAATTCCACCTCGAGGCCCTGCGCCCGCAGGTCACTCACGACGGGGGTGGCGTCCACGCGCAGCGATTCGTCCAGCTCGAAGCTGGCCAGCCAGCCACCGGCTCCAGCCAGATGGACCCGCGACCCCTGGCCGCATGCGATGTCTTCAGGCACACCGCAGAACGCCGCCGCCCCCAACCGCAGCAGGCCCAGTGGCGAACCCGCCTGCACGGCAAGGCCCTCCAGCCCCTGGCCGGCGTGCTCCACCACCGTATCGGCGTCGACGGGTTGACCCGTCTGCACACCGCAAAACCCTTCTTCGGCCGCGCGCACCAGCGCCCGCGACACGGGGTGCAGAGAATGCCGGGCCAACGCCACCGCCCAGCGCAGGGCCTCGCCCTCCTCCAGCCCCGCACGGGTATGGACGCGCGTCACGGCCATGGCATCCCGCGTCAGGGTGCCGGTCTTGTCAAACACCACGGTGTCAATAGCGGTGCTGGTCTCCAGGGCCTGCAGGTCACGCAGCAGCACACCGCGGCGCGCCAGCGCGCCCGCCGCCGCCAGGCTGGCCGCCGGCGTGGCCAGCGACAGTGCGCACGGGCAGGTCACGATCAGCACGGCCACGGCCACCCCCAGCGCGTGACTGGGATCGCTGGGCCACCACCATGCAGCCGCCGTGGCGCTGGCCAGCAGCACCAGCAGCAGGAACGGCTGGGCGACACGATCCGCCAACCGGGCCAGCCGGGGCTTGCTCAGGGCGGCATCCTGCATCAGGGCGACGATGCCCGCGTAGCGGGTCTGCGCGCCCGTGCGCTCGACCCGCACCAGCACCACGCCCGAGAGGTTGTGGCTTCCCGCAATCACCGCTGCCTGTTCCGCCGCGCCAGCGCTGCGCACCAGTGCGCGGGATTCGCCGGTCAGCAGCGCCTCGTCCACCTGGGTGCTGCCCTCGATGATCCGGCCATCCGCGGGAAACGACTCGCCCGGCAGGACGCGAACCACATCGCCAACCCTCAGCCGATGGCATGCCACGCGCTGGAACCCGCCATCGGGGCCCTGTCGTTCCACGCTGTCGGGCAAGCGGCGCGCCAGGGTCTCGAGGGCCCCTGCCGTGCGGCCACGCAGACGCTGCTCCAGCATGCGTCCACTGAGCAGAAAGAAGACGAACATGGTCACGGAGTCGTACCAGACCTCCCGGCCCCACGGTCCCGAGGGGTCAAAGGTCGCCACCGAGCTGGCCAGAAAGGCCATCAGGATGCCGAGCGCCACCGGTACATCCATGCCCAGGCTGCGCCGGCGCAGGTCGCGCCAGGCGCTGGCGAAGAAAGGCCAGCACGAAAAGAGCACCACGGGCAGGGTCATCACCCACGAGGCCCATCGAAGCAGCTGCGCCATGTCAGGCGCGATGTCACCGGGTTGCGCGATGTAGGCCGGCCACGCGTACATCATCACCTGCATCATGCAAAAGCCCGCCACCAGCCAGCGCCACAGCGCCATGCGGCTGGCCTGCGTCCGCGCCTCGAGCCGCTCGAGGTCACCCACGGGCAGGGCCTGGTAGCCGGCCCGCTCAACCGCCTCGAACCACGTCGAGGGACGGGTCCGCTGCGGCAGCCACACCACGCGGGCCATCCGGCTCGCGGCGTTGACGGTGGCGTCCAGCACGCCGGGGACGTCCTTCAGCGCCTGTTCCACGGTGAGAGAACAGGTTGCGCAGTGCATGCCCTCGATCGCGACATGCGACTCCAGACTTTCCTGGCCCGCCCCACGGTCCCGGCAGGGACGGCTGAACGCAGCCCAGTCCGCACGCTCGTCCAGCACCGCGGTCAGCGATGCACGCGGAGCGGAAGACGTGGCGGCCAATGACATGCAGCGAGACTAGCGGTGCCCGACCGCACCGCGGTTGACCTGGATCAATGCGGGCGGCGGGCCGCCTGCCTAAGCTGGCCTGACATCAAGGAGAAAAGCCATGTACAAGCGCATTCTGGTGGCCACGGACGGCTCGACGCTGTCACGCAAGGCCGTCGCCGCGGCCATCGATCTTGCGGCGCTCGCGGGCGCCGAGCTGTTGGCGCTCAAGGTGGTTCCGCGCTACCCGGTCAGCTATTTCGAAGGCGCCATCGCCATGGGCGCCCAGGAAGTGGCTCGTGTCGAAAAGCTCTGGGCAGAAGAAGGCCAATCCGTTGTGAACGCGGTGAAAAAGGCGGCGGCCGACCGCGGCGTCAAGACGCGGACCCTCACGCCGCGCACGGACCTCGTGGCCGAGGCGATCATGGCGGCGGCCAGGAAACACCGCTGTGACCTGATCGTCATGGCCTCGCACGGCCGCAAGGGCGTCAAGCGCCTGTTGCTGGGCAGTGAAACGCAGCAGGTTCTCACGCGCTCCGAAACACCCGTACTGGTGCTACGCTAACTGTCCAATCAGGAAAGGGACCCATGAAAGTACTTCTTGCCGCTGATGGCAGCAAATTCACGAAGAAGGCCCTGGGATGGCTCATGGCCAACCGGAGTTTCGATGGCGAGGACGACGAGCTGGTGGTGCTCCACGTGCAGGCCCCCATGCCGCCGCGCGTGCGGGCCGCCGTGAGCGGTGAGGTGGTCAAGGGCTACTACGAGGAAGAAGCGGTGAAGGTCCTCACCCCCATCGAGCGCTTCCTCAAGCGGCACGACCTGCGCTGGCATGCCCGCTGGGTCGTGGGTGTGCCCGCCGACGAAATCCTCCGCGCGGCCACACGCGAGAAGGCCCACCTCATCGTCATGGGCACACATGGCCGCGGCCTGGTGGGGCGCGTGCTGATGGGCTCGGTGGCGCAGAACGTGCTGGCCGACAGCAAGGTGCCGGTGCTGCTGGTGCGCTGAGCGACCACGCCCCGTCGGACCGGGGCCATGTCCTACGCCATGCGACGCAGGGGGCGCATAGACTGAATCTCCACCAATACGGGAGGTCAGCATGGCGTTTTCACAGCTGGTCGGGCGCCTGGCCATGGCGCCCTTCTCCAATGCCCTGCCGGTCATGGGAGACACCGAGCGTGCCGCGCTCGAGGCAGGCACCGTGGGCTTCGAAGGCCGCATCTTTGCCGGCAGGCCTGACTTCGACGCCCTGACCGCGGTCGGGCCCAATCGGCTCAGCCCCGCCGAGCAGTCCTTCCTGGACAACGAAGTGCGCACGCTGTGCGGCATGCTCGACGACTTCGCCATTGACACGGCGCGTGACTTGCCGCCGGAAGTCTGGCAGTACCTTCGCGACAAGCGCTTCTTCGGGATGATCATTCCCGTCGATTGGGGAGGACTGGGCTTTGGCCATTTCGCGCATGCGGCCGTGGTGACGCGGCTGGCCACGGTGAACGTGTCAGCCGCCGTGACCGCCATGGTGCCAAACTCGCTCGGTCCGGCGGAACTGTTGCTGCACTACGGCACCGAGGAACAGAAGCAGCACTATCTGCCGCGCCTCGCCGATGGACGCGACCTGCCCTGCTTCGGATTGACCTCGCCCTACGCGGGCTCCGATGCCGCGGCCATCCCCGACCGCGGCGTGCTGACCACGCGGGAGATCGACGGGCGAATCGTGCGGGGCTTCAGCGTGACTTTTTCCAAGCGCTACATCACCCTCGCGCCGGTGGCCACCGTGGTCGGCCTGGCCTTCAACGCCTGCGACGAGAGCCGGCCCGAGGGAGAGCGCGAACTGGGCATCACCTGCGCGCTGATTCCGGTGCCCACCCCCGGCATGCGGATCGGTCGGCGCCATCGCCCCATGGACAGCGCCTTCATGAATGGCCCGATCGAGGGGGAGGACGTGTTCGTTCCCATGGACTGGATCATCGGCGGCCAGGCCCGCGTGGGCCATGGCTGGCGCATGCTGATGGAATGCCTGGCCGCCGGGCGCGCCATCTCGCTGCCGGCGCTGGGCGCCGCCACCCAGCAGAGCTCGGTGTTCGTGGCCAATGGCTACGGCCGGGTGCGCGAACAGTTCGGCCTGCCCATCGGCCGTTTCGACGCGGTGGCGGGCCTGATCGCCAGCATGGCCGCGCAGTTGTACGCGACCGATGCGGCCCGACGCTTCACCGCGGCGGCGCTGGACAATGGCGAGCAGCCGGCCGTGGCCAGCGCCATCCTCAAGGTGCACCTCACCGAAGCCGGCCGGACAGCCATCAACCACGCCATGGACATCCTTGGCGGCAAGGGCATCATCGCGGGCCCGTCGAACCTGCTCTCGGTGGCCTATCGCCACATGCCCGTGGCCATCACGGTCGAAGGGGCCAACATCCTCACCCGATCGCTCATCATCTTCGGCCAGGGCGCCGTGCGCTGCCACCCCTTCGTCATGGCCGAAATGCAAGCCGTCCACGACAAGGACCCCGGGGCATTGGGGCAAGCCCTGCTCGGGCACGCGAGGCACGTGGCGCGCAACCTGTGGTGCAGTCTCTTTGGCGCGCCCGTGGTCGGAACGCCGCCCAAGGACCTTGCCCGCGAAGCCCGACTGCTGGCCCGCCTGAGCGCCAAATACGCCCTGACCTGCGACCTCGCCATGGGCCTGCTGGGTGGGCGCCTCAAGCGCATGGAACTGCTCTCCGCCCGGCTCGGGGACGGCCTGTCCCACCTGTACATGGCCAGCGCCAGCATCTGGCGCTACACCATGGAGGCTGACCCCGCCATGCTGCCGCTGGCGCAAGCCGCCCTTCGCGTGCAGCTCGACGCGGCCGAAGAAGTGCTGCGCGACCTGTATGCCAACCTGCCCACGCCAGGGCGGCGGCTCATCGGCCGCCTGGTGCTCAGCCGCACAGCCCATCTGGCGCCGCTGCGCGACGCGCAGATGCTGGCGCTGGCCCGGCTCCTGCGCGAGCGGGCCGACGTGATGCAGCGCCTGTGCCCCGACGTGAGCGTGCCCAAGAGCGGCGGGATGGTGGACCTGATGCACGCCCTGGCCCTCGCAGCCCGCCTGGGAGACGAAGCCACAGCCCAGCTCAACAAGCTGGTGCGTCGCACCCGCTCCTTCGAGGCGGCCGCACAGGACATGCCGGACCCGGCGCAGGCCCTGGCGTACCTGCAGGCCGCGGACAAAGTGATCCAGGTTGACGACTTCCCCGCCTGAGTGATGGGCCTGTGGGCCCGGCCCCCGCCCAGTTAGAATTTGCACAAATACTTGTGGGATGGCACGGGTCTGCAAATGAAGTCGTTGGACCGGTTACTCGCTCTTCTCATCGCGCTTGCCTCGCTGCTGAGCTTTCCGGTGGCCGCTCAGGTCTGCGCCGTGCCGGGCAAGGACGGCCCCGTCACCACGCTCAGCGGCGTGGTCAACACCTACTACCCGGGCACCGCCAATGCACTGGCCGGCGCCACCACCATCTCGGTGGGCACCGCGCGCGGTGCCACGGCACTGACCACCGGCGACATGGTGCTGATCATCCAGATGCAGGACGGCGTGAGCAATGCCAGCTTCGCCAACACCACCGCCACCTATGCCACCGGTGTCGGCACGGCGGGCACGTACGAGTACGGTGTGGTGCAGGCCTTCGGTGGCGGCGTGGTCACGCTGCGCAACGCGCTGGTCAACAGCTACCGCAATGCCCAGACCGCGGGCAATGCGCGGCAGACCTTCCAGGTGGTGCGTGTGCCTCAATACTCGGTGGCCACGGTGCCCGGCGCCAACACCGTCACGCCGCTGATCTGGGATGGCACCTCGGGCGGCATCGTGGCGTTCGATGTGGCCGGCACGCTCACGCTCAGCGGCACCATCAATGCCAGCGGCTACGGCTTCCGCGGAGGCGCGGGCCGCGTCTATGGCGGCAGCGGCACCAACGCCAACACGGATGTGCGCTTCTCCAGCGCCCAGAACAACGGGGCCATGAAGGGCGAAGGGGCCGCGGGCTCGCCACGCAGCACCTACGCCAGCATCGGCGCGGTCTACGCCTGGGCCGGCACCGGCGGCGACTTCTATCCCAACGGTGACAACGGCTACGGGGCTCCCGGCAATGCCGGCGGGGGCGGCAACGATGGCAACCCCACCGCCAATGACCAAAACTCGGGCGGTGGCGGCGGCGGCAACGCGGGCGTGGGCGGCCATGGCGGCAACACCTGGAGCAGCAACCTGGACATCGGCGGGCGCGGAGGATTGGCCTACACGCCCGCAGCCAACCGCATCATCATGGGCGGCGGAGGCGGTGCCGGCACGTCCAACAATGGCGGCACCAACCACGCGACGTTTTCGGGGGCTTCGGGCGGCGGCATCGTGCTGCTGAGGTCGGGCGCCGTGGCCGGCGCCGGCACCATCAATGTGGCGGGCGCCAATGGCCAGACCCCCACGGCCACCTGCTGCGACGATGGCGGCACGGGCGGCGGCGGTGGGGGCTCGGTCGTGCTGCTCGCGGCCAACAGCGCCGGCCTGAGCGGCATCACCGTCAACGCCCGGGGCGGCAACGGCAGCCCCACACCCACGGGTTCCGTGGACCATGGTCCGGGCGGCGGCGGCGGCGGCGGCGCCATTCTCAGTTCCGGGGCCGTAGGAGGTGGTTCGTCGGTGGCCGGTGGCGCTCGGGGAGCCACCACCTGGAACGCCACCGCCGGCGCCAACGGCCTGAGCAATACCGCGCAATCCTTCACCGGGGGCAATGGCGCCCTGTCCGGAGCCAGTTGCCTGCCCAACCTCACGGTGACCAAGACCACCACCAGCCCGTCCGTGACACAGCCGGCCGACACCACCGCACAGTACGTGATCCGGATCGAAGCCTCGGCCACCTCGGGCGGCGCGGCCGGGGTCGCAGCCACGGATGACCTGCCGGACCCCTTCCTGCTCAGCGGCACCACGGCGGCGGCCAGCCTGTCCCAGGCTGCGGGCCCCGCGACCCCGGCCGCCAGCGGCACGTCCACGGTGCAGATCGGCACGCCCGGCGGGACGGTGGCCAACAGCTATGTGCTGCTACCGGGCGGCGTGGTCACGCTGACCTTCAACGTCACGCTGGAAGGCGCCATCCCCGGCACCTACCAGAACCCGGCCTCGGTCACGTTCAGCGACCCCACGCGGTCGGCCGCGGCCACCACCGTGTCGCCCGGTGACACCTACACCGCCGGCGGGACCGTGGGGGGCAGCAACTACGACTCGGCCTCCAGCACGGGGGAGGACGTGACGGTCTCGGGCGCGCTGTCCTCGGTCTCGTCATCGGCCACGCTGTGCCCGGCCACCACACGCGAGATCACCACCACCAACTACATCAGCAACAGCGACTTCACCGACACCGGGGCCTCGCCGGGCAATGGAGCCGGCGTGGGGCTGGCCGCCGTCAATACGGAGCCGGCCAACAACAACGTGGCCTACCAGGTCGGCCTGCAAGCCACCACGGCTGGCACGCCCGACCTGTACCAGAGCCCCTTCCCCGGGAACCCCGCGCGCGACATCGCTGGCAGCAACAACTGGTTGTTCGCCAATGGCAATACCACGGGGGGCACCGCGGCCGATCGGATATGGTGGAGCCAGACGGTGACCGGCTTGACGCCCGGGCTCACCTACACCTTCATCGTGCATGCTTCCAGTCCAGTGTCCGGCAACCAGCGGGGCAATGTGGCCGGCGAACGCCCCAACCTGCGGCTTCAGGTGACGCAAGGCGCGGTGCAGAATGCCACGCTGGGCATCCTGACCTATGACACGGCCGCAGCCGACGTCTGGACGCTGTACCAGGCGTCATTCCAGGCCACTCAGACCACCGCCACGCTCGAAATCAACAACACGGCGGTTGCCAATGGCACCGAGCGTCGCGGCATGTTCGCCCTCGCCCAGCCCACCCTGCGGCTGTGCGCCCCGCTGGTCAATGTGGCCGTCACCAAGACCAACGCGTTGACCAGCGTGAGCGCCGGGGCCACCACGACTTACCAGCTCACGGTCTCCAACGGCGGCCCCAACGCAGCCGACGGCTCGGTACTGACCGACAGCCCCGACGCCGGACTGTCCTGCACCAGCATCAGTTGCTCGGGCACGGCGGGCGGCGCTGTCTGCCCCACGGCCGGCGCGGGTGCGGGCCAGCTGTCCATCGGCAATCTGGTGCCCCCAGGAGCCGGTGTGGTGCTCGCCACCCTGCCGGCCAGCAGCACGGTGACCTTCTCACTGGTCTGCGGGATCAGCGCCACGGGCGAATAGCCCCCGGGCGGAAGCCTTCACTTGCCGGCGAACAGGCCCTTGTGCTGGTCGCGCAGAAGGTTCTTCTGCACCTTGCCCATGGTGTTGCGCGGGAGTTCGTTCACGACGAAGCAGCGCTTGGGAATCTTGAAGTTGGCGAGCCTGGACTTGAGCGTGGCGATGATCGCGTCCGCCTCCAGCGTGGCACCCGGTTTGGGGATGACCACGGCCACCCCCACCTCGCCAAAATCCGGGTGCGGCACCCCCACCAGCGCGCTCTCGGCCACGCCGGGCAGTTCGTTGATGTAGCCCTCGATCTCGGCCGGATAGACGTTGTAGCCGCCGCTGATGATCAGGTCCTTGCTGCGGCCCACGATGGTCACATAGCCGCGTCCGTCGATCTTGCCCACGTCGCCGGTCTTGAAGAAGCCGTCGGCCGTGAATTCCTCGCGGGTCTTCTCGGGCATGCGCCAGTAGCCCTTGAACACATTGGGGCCCGCCACCTGGATGTTGCCGATCTCACCCACGGCCAGCGGCGTGCCGTCGTCGCCCTGCACCCGCAGTTGCACACCCGGTAGCGGAAAGCCCACCGTGCCACCGCGGCGCTCGTCCTGCCCACCGTAGCGGGCATCGGCCGCATAGGGGTTGGACGTGAGCATGGCGGTCTCGCTCATGCCGTAGCGCTCGACGATGGTGTGCCCGGTGCGATCCTTCCATTCGTTGAAGGTCTCGATCAGCAATGGCGCCGAGCCAGCCAGGAACAAGCGCATGTTGCGCACCGCCTCACGGGTGAGACCGGGCTCGGCCAGCATGCGCACATACAGCGTGGGCACGCCCATGAACACCGTGGCTTCGGGCATCTTCTGCACCACCAGCTTCGGGTCGAACTTGCCCAGCCAGATCATCCGGCTGCCGTTGAGCAATGCGCCGTGCAGGGCCACGAACAGGCCGTGCACATGGAAGATGGGCAGCGCGTGGATCAGCACATCGCCGGGCCGCCAGCCCCAGTAGTCCTTGAGCATGCGGGCGTTGCTCAACAGGTTGTCGTGCGTAAGCATGGCGCCCTTGCTGCGCCCCGTGGTGCCGCTGGTGTACAGGATGGCAGCCAGGTCGTCTGCGGCGACAGGAGCCACCTCATGGCGGTCACTGCAATGCGCCGCGCGTTCCAGCAGGCTGCCGGTGCGGTCATCGTCCAGCGTGAACACATGGCGCGTACCGGCCTTGAAGGCGATCTTGCTGATCCAGCCGAAGTTGGCGCGCGTGCAGACCATCACGGCCGGCTCGGCGTTGCCGACGAAGTACTCGATCTCGGCGCTCTGATAGGCGGTATTCAGCGGCAGGAACACATAGCCCGCGCGCAGCGTGGCCAGGTACAGCACCATGGCCTCGACCGACTTCTCGACCTGGACCGCCACGCGTGCGCCCTTGGGCAGCTTCAGCGAGGCCAGCAGGTTGGCCATCATGGCCGTGGCGCGGTCCAGGTCGCGCCACGTGTAGTGCAGGGGCTCGGCGCCGCCGCCGGCGGTCTCGACGGCAACCGAGTCCAGGTCCTGGGGAAACGCGGCGCGCAGCGCGGCAAACAGATTGGGATTGGAAGCGGGCGGGGTCATGTTGTCTCTAAAAATACAGGTCTTCTATGGCCGATGCTACCGGGACTTTGCCCTGGGCCAGCATCGCGCGGTGCTTGTCCAGCCGCTTGAGATCGTAAAGGTAATTCACCATCAGGCCATACGACTGCCTGACACCCTTGGGCGACGGGTCCCCCGCCCAGTTGAGCCGCTCCACGCGGGCCCCGTTGCCCAGATGGAAGCGCGCCACCGGATCGGCCGGCCGGTCGTCATGGAGCGCGCGGCCCAGATAGTGTGCCGCACAGCGCAGCAGCATCAGCCGCACTGGTGATTTCGGGTCGAGTTCGAGCACCTTGTCCAGCGCGCCCAGGAAATGCTCGGCCCCGGGCGGCTCGAAGCCCACCGCGCGGCCGAGTTCGGCGCGGTGCTTGTCATCGAGCTGCTCCAGCAACGCGGCCGCGTTGCGGGCCAGCCAGCTGCGAAAGCCCGGGATCGGCGACAGCGTGGCGAAGGTCTTGAGACGGGGAAACTCGTCCTTGAGCGTGTCCACCACGCGCTTGATCAGGGAGTCGCCGAAGCTCACGCCACGCAGGCCGTCCTGGGTGTTGCTGATGGAATAGAAGATGGCGGTGGTGGCCTTGCCCAGATCGGCCGGCGCGGCCGATTCGTCGAGCAGCGGCGTGATGCTGCCGGCGATCTCGTCGATCAGCGCGACCTCGACGAAGATCAGCGGCTCGTCGGGCAGGCGTGGATGGAAGAAGCCGTAACAGCGACGGTCGGAGTCGAGCCGGTTCTTGACGTCGGCCCAACTGCGGATGTCATGCACCGCCTCATAGCGGATGAGCTTTTCGATCAGCGAGGCGGGCGAGTCCCAGCTGATGCGCCGCAGGTCGAGGAAACCCACGTCGAACCAGGTGGAGAACATGTACTCCATCTCCACGTCCAGCGCGTACAGCCGCTTGTCGGTCTTGAGGTAGGGCTGCATCTCGGCGCGCAGGTCCACCAGGAAGCGGATGCCCTTGGGATTGGCACTGAAGCGCTGCAGCAGCCGCCGGCGCGGCGACACGGTGGCACGGCGGTACAGCACCTCGGCGGCAGGCTCGTCGGGCGTGCCCACGGCCTCGGCAAACTTGGCCTGCGCGGCGCGCACCTTCTGCGGGTCGGCCACGAACTGCTCGCTCATGAGCAGCCACATGTCACGGCGCTGTTCAGGCGTGGCGCGGGCATACCACTGGGCCACCCCCTCGGCACGGCGCCCGCCCTCGACTTCGCTCACGCGCGGATCCACGATGGACTGCAGTTCCTCCAGCGTGCGGCGCAGCACGCGCGGGGACAGCGCCTCCTCCTTCTTGCGCAGCGTCGCCTTCAGGCGCTCGCGGGTGGAGCGGGCGCCGCCGCCAGCGCCTTCATTTGCTACTTTTTTTGTAGCAACTGAGGTCGGCGTGGCAGGGGCTACCGCCTCTTTTGACGTTGAACGCGGACGCAGGATCGAGACACTGCGGGCCATCCACTCGGGCGTGTTCATGCGGTCAGCCTTGATTTCTGGTTGCGGGCCAGCTCGCGCAGCGCCACGCGCTGGCGGGTCAGGTGGGTACGCATGGCGACTTCGGCACCCTCGGCATCACGCGCCTTGAGCGCGGCAAACACCGCCATGTGTTCCGACAGGCTCTGCTCGAGCCGGCCCGGCGCATGCAACTGCTGCAGGCGCGCGAGCTTGACGATCTTGCGCAGGTCGCCGATCACCTGCGCCAGCCAGCGGTTGTTGGCCAGCGTGATGATGGCTTCATGGATGGCGAAATTGGCTTCGTAGTAGTCGTTGATGCGCTTGGCCCGGGCGTGGCGCTGCAGCCGCTCGTGCAGGGTTTCGAGCGCCGCCAGATCGGCATCGCTGGCGTTGCGCGCCGCCTCGAAGGCGCAGCGCCCTTCGAGCAGGGCGATCACCGGAAAGATCTCGTCCAGGTCCTGCTCGGTCACCTCGTTGACGAAGCAGCCACGCCGCGGTTCATGGCGCAGCAGGCCCTCGGCCGTGAGCACCTTGAGCGCCTCGCGCAGGGGCGTGCGCGAGATGGCCATCTGCTCGGCCAGTGCCACCTCGTCAATGAAGGCACCGGGCAGCAGCTCGCCCGAAAAAATCCGGTCCCGCAAGGTGGCGGCGACTTCGTCGTGCAGGGAGTTCTGGATCAGGCGCATGGTGGACAACTGGACAAAGGGGTACAGGTGAAGGGCTACCGTAATTCTCTGTAATTACAGGTAATTATGAAGTTCATGACCCTGAGCCACAAGCCAAAGTTGACCGGCCCGCTGCGCCATGTGGTTTTGGCGCCATGCCGACTTCCGGGTGCTCCTTTTTTGATAGCGCAATATGGCCACCCCGTCTGGACTGCAGGCACTTTTGACCTTCAAACCCTTGGCAATTTGGGTGAATTTTCAGTAATTCTTGAAAACTCAGGAATTTCCGTACAGAATTCGCCCATGCCTCTGCAAGACCACCTCCCCCCGCTCAGCCGGCAGTTCGTCGCCCACTTCGGAGAGATGGGCAGCAAATGGGGCATCAATCGCACCGTGGGCCAGATCTACGCGCTGATCTTCATCTCGCAGCGCGCGCTCAACGCCGACGAGATCGCCGAGATGCTCGAGTTCTCGCGTTCCAACGTGAGCATGGGACTGAAGGAGCTGCAGGCCTGGCGGCTGGTGCGGCTGCGCCACCAGAGCGGCGACCGGCGCGAATACTTCGAGGCGCCGGGCGACGTGTGGGAAATCTTCCGCGTGCTGGCCGAGGAGCGGCGGCGGCGCGAGATCGAACCCACGCTCTCGATGCTCCGCATGGCGCTGCTGGAGGAGCCCACCAACGACGAAGAGCGCTACGCCCAGGAGCGCATGCGCCAGATGCACGAACTGATCGACCGGCTCATGACCTGGTTCGATGACGTGCAGAAGCTGGCCCCCGAAACCGCCCTGCAGCTCATGGGCATGGGCGCCACCGTGACCAAGGTGCTCGAATTCAAGGACCGCGTCACGGGCCGGTCCGCCAAGGCCCCCAAGGAGCAATGACCATGGACGCCCTCATCCTCTCGCGCATCCAGTTTGCCGCCAACATCAGCTTCCACATCCTGTTCCCGACGATCAACATCGCGCTGTGCTGGTTCCTGGTGTACTTCCGGTTCCGGCACTCCGCCGCGCGTGGCACGGCCCAGGCCCAGGGCTGGGAAGAGGCGTATTACTTCTGGACCAAGATCTTTGCGCTGACCTTTGCGCTGGGCGTGGTGTCGGGCGTGACCATGAGTTTCCAGTTCGGCACGAACTGGCCCGGCTACATGGAGCGGGCCGGCAACATCGCGGGGCCGCTGCTGGGCTACGAAGTGCTGACGGCCTTCTTCCTCGAGGCCACCTTCCTGGGCATCATGCTGTTTGGCCGGGGTCGCGTGTCGGACCGCGTGCACCTGGTGGCCACGCTCATGGTGGCGGGAGGCACCACGCTGTCGGCGTTCTGGATCCTGAGCCTCAACTCGTGGATGCAGACGCCGGCCGGCTTCACGATGATCGACGGCAAGATGCACGCCGAGAGCTGGCTGGCGATCGTGTTCAACCCCTCGTTTCCCTACCGGCTGGTGCACAAGCTGCTCGCTTCCACGCTGACCGCGGGCTTCCTGATGGCGGGCCTGTCGGCCTTCCAGCTTCTGCGCCGCACCAGCAACACCGGCACCCACCACGCCTTGCGCACCGCCGTGGTGGCCGTGGCGGTGGCCATCCCGCTGCAGATCCTGGCGGGCGACGCCCACGGCCTCAACACGCTGGAGCACCAGCCCGCCAAGATCGCGGCCATCGAGGGCATCTGGCACACCGAAAAGAGCGCGCCGCTCACGCTGTTTGGCTGGCCCAATGAGAAAGCAGGCCGCACCGACTACGCCGTGCAGGTCCCCCAGTTGGCCAGCCTGATCCTGGCGCACGACATCAACGCCGAAATCCGGGGCCTGAATGAATTCCCCAACGCGCACCCCCCTGTGGCCCCGGTGTTCTGGAGCTTCCGTGTCATGGTGGGCATGGGGGTGCTGATGCTGGCCGTGGCCTGGTGGTGCGCCTGGACGCTGTGGCGCCAGACACGGGGTCGGGTCACTCCCGGGCCGGCGCACAACCCCTTCTCGCCCGCGCAACTGCGCGTGCTGGCCGCGATGACCTTTTCGGGTTGGGTGGCCACACTGGCTGGCTGGTTCGTCACGGAGATCGGCCGCCAGCCCTTTCTGGTGTATGGCGTGTTCCGCACGGCCAACCTGGTGGCCGAGCATCCGCCTCAGATGGTGCTCTCCACCCTCATCGCCTACCTGGCGGTGTATGCCTTCCTGCTGGTGTCGTATGTGCTGGTGCTGATGTACATGGCGCAGCACCCCGCCCAGCCCACCCCCGAAACCCCGCAGAGCGCCCAGGCCCTCGAGCCCATCGGCGGCCCGGCCTGACAGGAGAACCCCATGAGCTGGAACGACGTCCTGCCGCTGATCTTCATGGCCGTGATGGGCCTGTCCCTGCTGGCTTACGTGGTGCTCGACGGCTACGACCTGGGCGTGGGCATCCTGCTGCCGCTGGCCACCGATGCCGAGAAGGACATCATGGTCTCCAGCATCGGCCCCTTCTGGGACGCCAACGAAACCTGGCTGGTGCTGGGCGTGGGCATCCTGCTCGTGGCCTTTCCCCAGGCACATGGGCTGGTGCTGTCGGCGCTGTACCTGCCGGTGGCGGTGATGCTGATCGGGCTGATCCTGCGCGGCGTGGCCTTTGACTTCCGGGTCAAGGCGCGCGACTCGCACAAGACCACGTGGAACCGCCTGTTTGCGCTGGGCTCGCTGCTGGCGTCGATGGCCCAGGGCTGGATGCTGGGCAGCTACCTCACGGGGTTTGACCACGACCGCTGGTCCCTGCTGTTCAGCGCCGGCATTGCGCTGACCCTGCCGACCGCCTACGCCATGCTGGGCGCGGGCTGGCTCATCATGAAGACCTGGGATGAACTTCAGCTCAAGGCCGTGGGCTGGGCCCGCATGGTGCTCTGGCCCATGGGCCTGGCGCTGGTGGGCATCTCCCTGGCCACGCCGCTGGTCAGCAGCACCGTGTTCGACAAATGGTTCAGCATGCCCGAGTTCATTGGCCTGCTGCCGATTCCGCTGGCCTGCGCCGCCGCGTTCTATGCGGCGCTGCACACGCTGAACAAGCCCCGGGTGGTGGCCGCTGGCTACGGCTGGGTGGTCTTCGCCAGCACGGTGCTGATCTTCATGCTGGCCTTTCTGGGGCTGGCCTACAGCATCTACCCCTACATCGTCATCAACAAGCTCACGGTGTGGCAGGCCGCCAGCGCCCACGAATCGCTGGTGGTGATCTTCATCGGCACGGCCATCACCCTGCCCGCCATCATTGCGTACACCATCTTCATGTACCGCGTGTTCTGGGGGCGGGCCAGCACGCTGAGCTATGGCCCGGGCCACTGAGGGAGCCCCCATGTCGAACCCGCTTGCCAGCGCCACATCGGTTGCCATCCCTGCCGGCGCCAGCATTGCGCGCATCTATCCGACCACCGACCTCGCGGACGCGTTCTCGATTCCACTCCCTCCAGGCGCGACAGCCGACCCCGAACGGCTTGCCCGCTTCATCTTTGCGCAGCAGGCCCCGTGGGTGAGCGGACTGATGAAAATGCGCGACGCGCTGGTCTCGCCCTTCGGCCTGAAGACCGCGAAGCAATTGACGGCCCAGCCCGAGGGAGCGGCAAGTCCGAGGGTCGGCATTTTCAGGATCTACGGCAAGACGGCCGATGAGATCCTGCTCGGCGAGGATGACAGGCACCTGGACTTCCGCGTGTCGGTGCACGTGTCCGAAGCCCGCTCCCCCGCGCCGGTCCGCCAGCTCACCGTGTCCACTGTCGTCCATTGCCACAACGCACTGGGGCGCAGCTACATCCTGCTGATCGCGCCGTTCCACCGGCGGGTGGTCCAGTCCATGCTGGAACGCGCGGCGCGGGCCGGCTGGCCTGCGGCCAGCGACACCTAGAGCTTCGGCCGACGGTGACGGATTCGCGTCAATCGCGCGAGAATCCGTTCCCATGAGCCCCACCCTCCACTTCTTCTGCGGCAAGGCCGGCGCTGGCAAGAGCACCCTCGCCAGACAGGTGGCCAGCGAGCAGAACGCGCTGCTGATCAGTGAAGACATCTGGCTCGCCCGCCTGTTTGGCGACCAGATGAAGACCCTGGACGACTACCGCAGGTTGGCGCTCAAGCTCAAGTCAGTCGTTGGCCCGCTGGCGGTGGACCTGCTGAAGTCCGGACAATCCGTGGTGCTGGACTTTCCGGCCAACACCCGGGCCACGCGAGCGTGGTTTCGCACGGTGTTCGAGTCTGCAGACGCTGCCCATGTCCTGCACTTCGTGCAGACGCCGGACGCGGTGTGCCTCGAACGCATCGGCCGGCGCAATGAGGAGCGCCCCGAAGGGTCGCATCATCTCAGCGAGCAGGATTTTGAATTCATCTCTTCGTTCTTCGAGCCGCCTGAAGAGCCCGGAGGATTCCATGTAGGAACGTACGATGCCTGACACCCCCACCCCCACCCTCTACGAATGGCTCGGCGGCATTGACGCGCTGAATCGTCTGACCACACGCTTCTATGAGCATGTCCATCAGGACGAATTGCTCCAGCCGGTCTTTGCGCACATGGCGGCCGATCATCCGGGGCATGTGGCGGCCTTTCTGGGTGAGGTGCTGGGCGGCCCGGCGGCTTACTCGGCCGCGCACGGGGGCCATCCCCACATGATCCGCCAGCATCTCAACCGCCACCTCACGCAAGACATGAGGCGCCGTTGGGTGAGTTTGCTGCTGGCGACGGCGGACGAACTGGGCCTGCCCGACGATCCCGAGTTCCGCTCGGCGCTGGTGGGCTATCTCGAATGGGGCTCCCGGCTGGCCGTGATCAATTCACAGGCGGGCGCCACCGTGGATGAGCACGCGCCCATGCCGCGTTGGGGCTGGGGCGAAGTCAAGGGTCCGTACCAGGGTTGAAGGGGCACCCAGTGCATTCGACGAGGGTCTGGCCAGCGCGCGCCTCAGGACCAGAGCCGATGGCCCGCGTCGGTGCGCAGCGCCACCCGCCCCCCCCTGCCGGGCAAAAAGCCGAAATAATCCGGCCAGCCGCGCGGTTGTCGAAATCGCCGCGGCCCGTTCGTCGTTGAATCAGGCGCCCCTTGGGCGCCACGGTTCAACCCCTGCAAGGAGACTCATCATGACCACTGGCACCGTTCGCCTGCATCGCGTTCTCAAAGCCCCGCCGGAGCGCATCTACCGCGCCTTTCTGACTCCTGACGCCATGGCCAAGTGGCTGCCGCCGTATGGCTTCACCTGCCAGGTGCACAGCATGGACGCGCGCGTGGGCGGCAGCTACCGGATGTCGTTCACCAACTTCTCGGCGGGCCAGGGCAGCGGCAACTCGTTCGGCGGCGAATACCGCGAACTGACCGCCAACGAGAAGATCAGCTACACCGCGAGTTTCGACGACCCCAACCTGCCAGGTCAGATGGTCACCACCGTCGTGCTGAAACCGGTGATGTGCGGCACGGACATCAGCATTGTCCAGGAAGGCATCCCCGCGGTGATTCCGACGGAGATGTGCTACCTCGGCTGGCAGGAGTCCCTGGAGCAGTTGGCCCGGCTGGTGGAGCCCGAAATTCCGGGTTGAGCCAGGCGCCCCTGTTTCCCTAACTGGCCGGGCCGTGGATCAGGCCAGCGCAGCCTCGGCCTGTGGCAGCAGGCGGGCACGGGCTTCGTCGTACTCGCGCGCCAGCCGGTCCACCAGCTTGCCGGCGGGCAGCACCTCGGTCACGGCGCCAATGCCCTGGCCACAGCCCCAGATGTCCTTCCAGGCCTTGCTCTTGCTGCCTTCGCCGCCGGCAAAGTTCATGGTCTTGACGTCCCCTTCGGGCAGGTTGTCCGGGTCCATGCCGGCCGCGATGATGCTGGGCTTGAGGTAGTTGCCATGCACGCCGGTGAACAGGCTGCTGTAGACGATGTCGTCGCTGTTGCCGTCCACGATGGCCTGCTTGTAGGCGTCACTGGCACGGGCTTCCTCGGTGGCAATGAAGGCCGAGCCGATATAGGCAAAGTCAGCGCCCATGGCCTGCGCCGCCAGCACCGCGCCGCCGGTGGAGATGGAGCCGCTGAGCGCGAGCGGGCCGTCGAACCACTGGCGGATTTCCTGGATCAGCGCGAACGGGCTCTTCACGCCCGCATGGCCGCCGGCACCGGCCGCCACGGCAATCAGGCCGTCGGCGCCCTTTTCGATCGCCTTGCGGGCAAACATGTTGTTGATGATGTCGTGCAGCACCACGCCGCCATAGCTGTGGATGGCCTCGTTCACGTCGGTCCGTGCGCCCAGGCTGGTGATGATGACGGGCACCTTGTACTTGACGACCAGCTCCATGTCGTGCTCCAGCCGGTCGTTGCTCTTGTGCACGATCTGGTTGATGGCAAACGGCGCGGCCGGCTTGTCGGGGTGGGCCTTGTCGTAGGCGGCCAGGGTTTCGGTGATCTCGGCCAGCCAGTCTTCCAGTTGCGCGGCGGGGCGCGCGTTGAGCGCGGGCATGGAGCCAATGATGCCGGCCTTGCATTGCTCGATCACGAGCTTGGGGTTGCTGATGATGAACAGCGGCGAGCCAATGACGGGCAGGCGCAGGTTCTGCAGGGACTGGGGAAGCTTGGACATGGTGTCTCCGTCGGTTTTATCGTGGGTTTCGGGCAAAAAGTGGCTGTAGCCCTTGCGTGGTGGCCACTTTCAGCTATGTTTTCAGTAGCAGATCAGAAGGCTTCGAGAGCCAGCCCGGTCACGCTGTCGGCGCCCTCGACGATGCTGTCGCGAAGGCCAGGCACCTTGCTGAGGATGTGGTCCGCGTAGAAGCGCGCGGTGGTGGCCTTGGCCTCCATGAAGGCCTTGTCCTCGCCCTGGGCGGCCAGTGCCTGCGCCACCAGCAGGGCCCGCGCCATCTGCCAGCCGGCCACCAGGTTGCCCGCGAGCATGAGGTAGGGAACGCTGCCCGCGAACACCGCATTGGGGCTGGCCTTGGTGTTACCGGCCACGAAATCCACCACGTCCAGGAAGGCCTCGCGGGCGGCCTTGAGGCGGCGCGCCATGGCCTGGGCCGCCTCGCTGCCGCTGCGTTCCAGCTCGGCTTCGGTCAGTGCGACCTGGGCGGCGATCGCCTTGGCGGTCTGGCCACCGTCGCGCGCGGTCTTGCGGCCCACGAGGTCGTTGGCCTGGATGGCCGTGGTGCCCTCGTAGATGGTGAGGATCTTGGCGTCGCGGTAGTACTGCGCTGCCCCCGTTTCCTCGATGAAGCCCATGCCGCCATGCACCTGCACGCCCAGGCTGGTGACTTCCAGGCTCATCTCGGTGCTATAGCCCTTGACCAGCGGCACCATGAATTCGTAGAAAGCGGCGTTCTGCTGGCGCACACCGGCGTCCGGATGGTGGTGTGCGGCATCGTAGGCCGCTGCGGCCACGGTGGCCATGGCCCGGCAGCCCTCGGTGTAGGCACGCATGGTCATCAGCATGCGCTTGACGTCGGGGTGATGAATGATGGGCGCGCTGGCGTTGATGCTGCCATCCACGGGGCGGCTTTGCACCCGGTCCTTGGCATAGGCCACGGCCTTCTGGTAGGCGCGCTCGGCAATCGCAATGCCCTGCACGCCCACGGCATAGCGGGCCGCGTTCATCATGATGAACATGTACTCGAGGCCGCGGTTCTCCTGGCCCACGAGGTAGCCCACGGCGCCCCCGTTGTCGCCGAATTGCAGCACGGCGGTCGGGCTGGCCTTGATGCCCAGCTTGTGCTCGATGCTGACGCAATGCGCGTCATTGCGGGCGCCCAGCGAGCCGTCCTTGCCGACCATGAACTTGGGCACCACGAACAGGCTGATGCCCTTGACGCCCTCGGGCGCGCCCGCCACGCGCGCCAGCACGAGGTGGACGATGTTCTCGGCCATGTCGTGCTCACCGTAGGTGATGAAGATCTTGGTGCCGAAAATCCTGTAGCTGCCGTCGGGCTGCGGCTCGGCGCGCGTGCGCACCAGCGCCAGGTCCGAACCGGCCTGGGGCTCGGTCAGGTTCATGGTGCCGGTCCACTGGCCACTGACCAGCTTTTCGAGGTAGGTGGCCTTGAGCTCGTCGGAGCCGGCCGTGAGCAGCGCCTCGATGGCGCCGTCGGTCAGCAGCGGGCACAGCGCAAAGCTCATGTTGGCGGAGTTGAGCATCTCGCCGCAGGCAGCGCCAATGGTCTTGGGCAGGCCCTGCCCGCCAAAGTCCACCGGGTGCTGCAGGCCCTGCCAGCCGCCTTCGGCGTACTGCCTGAACGCGTCCTTGAAGCCCGGCGTGGTGGTGACCTGGCCATCCTTCCAGCTGCTGGGGTTCTTGTCGCCCTCGACGTTCAGCGGAGCCAGCACGCCTTCGTTGAACTTGGCGCACTCCTCGAGCACGGCCTGCGCCGTGTCGAGGCCGGCCTCCTCGAAACCGGGGATCTGTGCCACCTGGTCGATATGGGCCAGGTGCTGGATGTCGAACAGCATGTCCTTAACGGGGGCGCGATAGCTCATGGTTTGTCTCCGGCAGTCTTCAGTTCAAGGCACCGCGCCGCGGTGCCTTGTGTCGCTCTCTGGGGATGGCGGTGCTTAGAGCGCGGCCACCATCTCGGGCACGGCGGTGAACAGGTCCGCCTCCAGCCCGTAGTCGGCCACCGAGAAGATCGGCGCCTCTGGGTCCTTGTTGATCGCCACGATCACCTTGGAATCCTTCATGCCCGCCAGGTGCTGGATCGCGCCGGAGATGCCGGCCGCGATGTACAGCTGGGGCGCGACGATCTTGCCGGTCTGCCCGACCTGCAGGTCGTTGGGGGCATAGCCGGCGTCCACCGCGGCGCGGCTGGCACCGATGGCGGCACCCAGCTTATCGGCCAGCGGAGTCATCACTTCGGTGAACTTCTCGGCGCTGCCCAGTGCCCGGCCGCCGGACACGATGATCTTCGCGGCGGTGAGTTCAGGCCGCTCGCTCTTGGCGATCTCGTTGCCTTCGAACGTGCTCTTGCCGCTGTCCGCGGCTGCCGCGGCGGACTCCACCGCGGCGCTGCCGCCGGTGGCGGCCGCGGGATCGAAACCCGTCGTGCGCACGGTGATGACCTTGACGGCATCGGCGCTTTGCACGGTGGCAATGGCGTTGCCCGCGTAGATCGGGCGCTCGAAGGTGTCGGCGCTGTCGACCTTGGTGATGTCGCTGATCTGGGCCACGTCGAGCTTGGCGGCCACGCGCGGCGCGACATTCTTGCCGCTGGCCGTGGCCGGGAACAGGATGTGGCTGTAGCTCGAAGCGATGGCCAGAACCTGGGCCGCCACGTTCTCGGCCAGGCCATGGGCCAGGTGGGCGCCTTCGGCGTGGATGACCTTGCTCACGCCAGCGATCGCGGCAGCGGCCTTGGCGGCCTCGGCCGCGTTGTGGCCGGCGACCAGCACATGCACGTCGCCGCCGCAGGCAGCGGCGGCGGTCACGGTGTTGAGAGTCGCGCCCTTGATGGAGGCGTTGTCGTGTTCGGCAATAACAAGTGCGGTCATGTTCAGATCACCTTCGCTTCGTTCTTGAGTTTCTCGACCAGGGTGGCCACGTCGGGCACCTTGATGCCTGCACTGCGCTTGGGCGGCTCCACCACTTTCAGGGTCTTCAGGCGGGGCTTGACGTCCACGCCCAGGTCTTCGGGCTTGACGGTGTCGAGCTGCTTCTTCTTGGCCTTCATGATGTTGGGCAGCGTGACGTAGCGCGGCTCGTTCAGGCGCAGGTCGGTGGTGACGACGGCGGGCAGGCTGATGGACAGCGTCTCCAGGCCACCATCGACCTCACGGGTCACCCGCGCCTTGCCGTCGGCCACTTCCACCTTGGAGGCGAAGGTGGCTTGCGGCAGCTCGGCCAGCGCGGCCAGCATCTGGCCGGTCTGGTTGCAGTCATCATCGATGGCCTGCTTGCCCAGAATGATGAGCTGGGGCTGCTCCTTGTCCACCAGCGCCTTGAGCAGCTTGGCCACGGCCAGGGGCTGCAGTTCCTCGGTGGTTTCGACAAGGATGGCGCGGTCGGCGCCGATGGCCATGGCGGTGCGCAGGGTTTCCTGGCACTTGGCGTCGCCACAGGACACGGCGATGATTTCGGCGGCCACGCCCTTTTCCTTCAGGCGCACGGCCTCTTCGACGGCGATTTCGTCAAAGGGGTTCATGCTCATTTTGACGTTGGCAATGTCCACACCCGTGTTGTCCGACTTGACGCGGACTTTCACGTTGTAGTCCACCACGCGTTTGACAGGGACAAGGACCTTCATGCTGGCTGGCTCCACAGAGTTGTTGAATTGACGTAAACGTAAACCTGTCGATTCTATGCGGCGGTGCATCAACGACCTATCGTCACGACGACAGATGCCGGAAATCCGCAAAATCGAACGATCGTTCTTTTTTTGATTATAGAGGGGCCTTCGACGCGATTTAGTGAAATGCCCCGAATTCAATGTCCAACGCCGGACAATTTACCGACCAAACGGTTGGTTAATTCGGGTAATTCAGGACTCGCCGGGCCGGCTTTGACCTTTAAAGTGTGCGCTGCAACAAATAAAGGAGCCTCCTTCATGACACGCCCCCGCCTTTCCCTGCTCGCGACCGCCCTGTTTTCCCTGACCGCGGGCGCCGCCAGCGCCGACACCGTGTTCACCGTCTCCAGCTGGCTGCCGCCCAGCCACACCCTGAGCATGGCGCAGAAGGAGTGGTGCGACCTGCTGGAAAAGAACACCACCGGCAAGATGAAATGCAACATCCTGCCGCGCGGCGTGACCGGCGCACCCGGTACCTTCGACGCCGTGAAGAACGGCCTGGCCGACATTTCCTACACCGTGCACGGCTACACGCCGGGCCGTTTCCTGTACACGCAGATGGCCGAATTCCCGTTCCTGGGCGACCAGTCCGAGCCGATCTCCGTGGCGTTCAACAAGATCGCCAGCAAGTACCCCCAGTTCGACCAGGAACACACGGGCGTCAAGGTGATCTCCTATTTCACCCATGGCCCCGGCATCGTCTTCAACACCAAGCACCCGATCACCAAGGTCGCTGACCTGCAGGGCCTGAAGTTCCGCGTGGGCGGCGGCATGGTGAACGAAATCTCCAAGAAGCTGGACATGAATGTCACGCTCAAGCCGGCACCCGAGTCGTACGAGCTGCTGTCCGGCGGCGTCATGGACGGCACGCTGTTCCCCGCCGAATCCACCGAGTCGTTCAAGATCGACAAGATCATCAAGTACGCCACCACCTTTCCCGGCGGCCTGTACAACACCAGCTTCGTCTTCATGATGAACCAGGCCAAATACGACAAACTCAGCGCCGAGGAAAAGAAGGCCGTCAATGCCATCTCCGGCGAAACGGCGGCCCGCATCTTCGGCCGCGGCTGGGACAAGGTCGACCGTCGCGCGACAGCGCTGATGCAGGCCAACAACGTGACCATCACCAAGGCCGACGCCAAGTTCGTGGCCGAAGTGAAGGCCAAGACGGCACCGCTGGAGCAGAAGTGGGTCTCCGAGGCCGAAGCCAAGGGCCTGAAGAATGCTGACAAGGTGCTGGCCGAGTTCCGCGCGGAGATCGCCAAGGCGTCCAAGTAAGCACAACCCGCAGCCTGCGCCAACGCGGCCTCATTCACAATGAGGGCCGCGTTTTTATTGGCTTCACGGAACCCGTCCCTTGAAAAAACTGCTTGAAATCCTCTGCGGCCTGCTTTCGGGCATCGCATTGTTCGCCATCATGGTGCTCACCTTCCTCGACGTGGGAGGCCGCAAACTGCTGTCGCACTCCATCACGGGTTCGCTCGAAATGACCGAGCTGCTGATGGTGGTGGTGATCTTCGGTGCGCTGCCTCTGGTGTCCTTGCGCGGCGAGCATGTGCTGTTCGACTCGCTGGACAGCCATCTGCCGCCCTGGCTGCTGCGCGCGCAGAAGCTGGTGGTGGACGGCATCTGCGCCGTCGCGCTGCTGGCGCTGGCGGTGCTGATGTGGAACACCGGCAACCAGTTCCTGGCCAGCGGGGAGACCACGGCGCAACTGCTGATCCTGAAGGCGCCGTTCATCTACGGCATGAGCGTGCTGTGCGGCACCACCGGCCTGGTGCACCTGGGCCTGATGTTCAGCCCCGTCCCGTCGATCCACGAAACCCAGGGAGCCGCGCTGTGACCGAAGCCCTGATCGGATTCGCCGCCATCTTCGCGCTGGCCCTGCTTCGCTTCCCGCTGGCCTTTGGCATGGGCGTGGTCGGCGTGGTGGGCATCGGCCTCACGCGGGGATGGACGCCCGCCTTCGCCAGCATGGCCAACGTGGTGTACGACACGGGCTTTGCCTACACGCTCTCGGTGATCCCGCTGTTCATTCTGATGGGCAATTTCGTTGCGCGTGCCGGCCTCGCGCACGAGCTGTTTCAGGCGGCGTATGCGTTCATCGGCCACTTGAGGGGCGGCCTGGCGCACGCCACCATCGCGGCCTGCGCCGGCTTTGGCGCCATCTGCGGCTCGTCCATCGCCACGGCAGCCACCATGAGCAAGGTGGCCTACCCGTCCATGAAGAAACTGGGCTACAGCGACGCGCTGTCCACCGGGGTCATGGCTGCGGGGGGCACGCTGGGCATCATGATTCCGCCCTCCACCATCCTGGTGATCTACGGCATCGTGACCGAGACCAATATCGGCAAGCTGTTCGCCGCCGGCGTGATTCCGGGCCTGATCTCTGCAGCGCTGCTGATGGTGACGGTGTCCATCGTGACGCGGCGCGACCCGGAACACGCTCCCCCGGGCGAACGCACCTCGTGGCCCGACCGCTGGCGCGCGCTGCGCGGCATCTGGGGCGTGGTGGTGCTGGTCATTGTGGTGCTGGGCGGCATCTACGGCGGCATCTTCACCGCCACCGAAGGCGCGGGCATCGGCGCATCGGGCGCGTTCCTCTTTGCGCTGGCGCGGCGCCGACTGACCTGGTCCATCCTGTTCCAGGTGCTGGTGGAATCGGCCCGCACGACGGCCATGCTCTTCACGCTGCTGATCGGGGCCACCATCTTCGCCAACTTCGTGAACTTCACCACCATGCCAGGTGACCTGAAGGACTGGATCCTGCACCTGGGGCTGTCTCCGATCATGGTCATTGCGGCGATGATGGGCATCTACGTGCTGCTGGGCACGGTGATGGAGGAGCTCACCATGGTGCTGCTGACCATCCCGCTGTTCTTCCCCATCGTGACCTCCCTGGGCTTCGATCCGGTGTGGTTCGGCGTGCTGATCGTGATGATCGTGCAGATCGGCCTGATCTCCCCGCCCGTGGGCATGAACCTGTTCGTGCTCAATGCACTGCTGCCCGAGGTCGGGCTGATTCAGATCTTCCGCGGCTGCTGGCCCTTCGTGTTCGTGATGGTCATCACGCTGGGCCTGCTGCTCGCGTTCCCGCAGCTCAGCCTCTGGCTACCATCGATGGTGCGCTGACGGGGGGTGGCGCCGCCGGTTCTGCGGCGGCCCCCTTCAGGTGCACCACGCGCTGCGGGTAGGGGATCTCGATGTTCTCGGCGCGCAGGGCCTTGAGGATGGCCGTGTTGACCTCGGAACGCACATTCAGCTGACCGTTCTGCGGATCGGCAATCCAGAACAGCAGCTCGTAGTCGAGCCCGTCGGCCCCCAGCTTGGCCAGCCGCGCGCCCGGCTCCGGGTCGCGCAGCACGCGCTCGCTGGACAAGGCGCAGGCCTCGAGCAAGGCGCTCACGCGGTCCGGGTCGCTGTCGTAACCCACCGTGACAGAGGTGCTCAGCAGCACCCTCGGATCGGCCAGCGAGAGGTTCTGGATGCGCTCGGTGATCAGCTTTTCGTTGGGCACGATGGATTCGCGCCCCGAGAGCGAGCGGATCAGCGTGTAGCGCGTCTTGATGTCCATCACGGTGCCCTCGAAATCGTCCACCCGCACCGTGTCGCCAATGCGCAGGCTGCGTTCAAACAGGATCACGAAGCCGCTCACATAATTGGCCGCGAGCTTCTGCAGACCGAAGCCCAGCCCCACGCCGAGTGCGCCCCCGAGGACCGACAGCGCCGTCAGGTCCACGCCCACCGCCGACAGGGCGAACAGCAGTCCCACCAGCAGCAGCATGGCGCGGATGGCGTTGGCCGCCACCTTGCGCAGGGACAGGTCGCTCACGGTCTGGCTCAGCACACGCTTTTCGAGCGTGGCGGAAATCCACAGCGCCAGCACCAGCACCACACCGGCCGTCAGGCTGCCCTGAACCAGACCCAGCAGGCTGACCGTGGTCTTGCCCATGAGGAACTGGATGGACGCCATCTGGTCCATCACATCGGGCAACAGGCCGACGATCCAGAGAATCGCGGCCAGCCACGCCATCCACGAGAACAGGCGTTCGGCCAGCCGCGCCAGGGCCGACGCCGGGAAGACCACCGTCAGCACGCGCGCCAGGAACCGGATGCCCGCCAGGGACATGAGCACCGGCACGGCGATGCGCAGCACCGGGACGATCTGGTAATCGTCGACGATGTTTTTCGCCACATAGACCAGCAGCAGGGACAGCAACGGGAACAGCAGCCCGTCCACCACCCCTCGGCCGAACCAGATGGAGTCCTTGGGCTGCTGGCGCCCCGCCAGCCAGCACAGGCCGTAACTGAAGGCCAGGCAGCCCACGAGCACCACCAGCTCCAGCACCACACCGGGTTGGGCCAGTTCCCGCAGAAGTTTTTCGAGTTCGATCATGTCATTCAGGTTTCCAGGCCGGCGCGCGCTTTTCGGTGAAGGCGCGAACGCCTTCCTGCGCCGTGGCGTCCATCATGTTGATGGCCATGGTCTGTCCCGCCAGCTGGTAGGCCGCCTCCGTGCCCATTTCACGCTGCCGGTAGAACAGTTCCTTGCCCATGGCAATGGCCAGCCGCGGCTTGGCCAGGATGGACATCACAAGCTGTTCCACCTCTGCATCCAGGGCCGCAGGAGCGACCACGCGATTCACGAGCGCGCGCTCCATCGCCTGCCGGGCCGAGATGAATTCGCCGGTGACCAGCATCTCCATGGCCTGCTTGGGTGCCATGTTGCGCACCAGCGGCACACTCGGCGTGGAGCAGAACAGCCCGAAATTCACGCCGCTGACCGCAAAGCGCGCCTCCTCGGAAGCAACGGCCAGGTCGCACTGCGCCACCAGTTGGCAGCCGGCCGCGGTGGCGAGGCCCTGCACACGTGCAATCACCGGCACGGGGAGCTTCTGGATACTGAGCATCATGCGGCTGCACTGGGCGAACAGCTTCTGGTAGTAGGCCAGCTCAGGCGTGGCGATCATTTCCTTGAGGTTGTGGCCGGGGCAGAAGGCCCTGCCCTGCGCCCCCAGCACCACGGCCCTCGCTTCGCCATCGTCCGCCACGCGGTCCAGCGCGCCCTGCAAGGCCTCCAGCAGGTCCTCGCCCAGCGCATTGAAGCTTTCGGGGCGGTTCATGGTCAGGGTCCACACACCGCGGTCATCGCGGCGTTCGATCAGTGCTTCATTCATGACAGGTCCGCCAGTTCACGGATGTGGGCCTCCACGCTGCGCGCCAGCGCATCGAGGTGGTAGCCGCCTTCCAGGCACGAGACGATCCGGCCCTTGGCATGGCGCCGCGCCACGTCCTTGATGCGCGAGGTGATCCACGCGTAATCGGCCTCGACCATGCCCAGTTGACCGAGATCGTCCTCGCGGTGGGCATCAAAGCCGGCGCTCACGAAGATCATCTCGGGACGAAACGCCTCCAGTCGCGGCATCCACGAGGCTTCGATCATCTCGCGGATGTCCATGCCACGGGTATAGGCCGGCACCGGCAGGTTAAGCATGTTGGACGCAGGGTGGTCGGTACCGCTGTAGGGGTAGAACGGATGCTGGAAGATCCCCACCATGAGCACCCGCGGGTCGTTGCTCAGGATGTCCTCGGTGCCGTTGCCATGGTGCACATCGAAGTCGACCACCGCCACCCGCTTCAAGCCGTGGCGCTCCAGTGCGTAGCGCGCGGCAATGGCCACGTTGTTGAAGAAGCAGAAGCCCATGGCCTTGCCATGGCAGGCGTGATGACCGGGAGGCCGGACGGCGCAGAAGGCGTTTTCCAGCTCGCCGGCGATCACGGCGTCGGTGGCCGCGAGCGCCGCGCCGGCGGCCCGCAGCGCCGCGCCCCAGGTATGGACGTTCATGGCGGTGTCGGGATCGATCTGCGTGTGGGTCGGCCCACCGGCCGCGATCTCCTCGGCCAGCATGGCGCTGGAGCCGCGCATGGCAGCCACGTGCAGGCGGTCGTGAGCCAGTTCCACGTCACTCAGGGAAGCCTCGGGCGCCTCGCGCCGATCCAGCGCATCGCCCACGCCGGACACCAGCAGGCGGTCTTCAATGGCGTCGAGTCTTTCGGGGCATTCGGGGTGTCCCGCCCCCATCTCGTGCTTCCAGCAATCGCGGTGAGTGAAATAACCGGTCTTGTTCACAGTCATCGTCCATGCCTGCCAATTTTCGGATAACGTCATGCCATGGATGCACAACAAAAACTCAAGGGTCTCCTCGACCAGCTTAACACGGTGATCGTCGGCAAAGCGGCCCAGGTTCAGGACTGCGTGGCCTGCCTGCTGGCGGGGGGCCACCTGCTGATCGAGGATGTCCCCGGTGTCGGCAAAACCACGCTGGCCCATGCGCTGGCCAGGGCGTTCGGGCTGGAGTTTTCGCGGGTGCAGTTCACCGCCGACCTGATGCCCAGCGACCTGTCGGGCGTGTCCATCTACGAGCGCGGCAAGGAGGCTTTCGTGTTCCATCCGGGGCCGGTGTTCGCCCAGGTCCTGCTGGCCGACGAAATCAACCGCGCCAGCCCCAAGACCCAGAGCGCACTGCTCGAGGCCATGGAGGAAAAACAGGTCACCGTCGAGGGCGAGACCCGGCCCCTGCCCTCGCCCTTTTTTGTGATCGCCACGCAAAACCCGCATGACCAGCTCGGCACCTTCGCCCTGCCCGAGAGCCAGCTGGACCGCTTCCTCATGCGCATCTCGCTGGGCTACCCCGATCGGGCCGCCGAACGGGAACTGCTGAACGGCAGCGACCGTCGCGACATGGTCGAGGCCCTGCCCGCGATGCTGACGCCCGTGGACCTGCACCACCTGCAGCAGCAGGTGCTGGGGATCCATGCGGCCGAGCCCCTGCTCAACTACGTGCAGGACCTGATCGCCGCCACGCGTTCGGGCCGCTGGTTCCTGCAGGGCCTGAGCCCGCGCGCCGGCATCGCCGTGGTGCGCGCGGCCAAGGCACAGGCCCTGCTGGCCGGGCGCGACTACGTGGCGCCGGACGATGTGCAGGCCATCCTGCCGCAGTCCATTGCGCACCGGCTGGTGCCTGTGGGTGACGCCGGCCGCGGGCCGGTCGAACAGGTGCGGGCCCTGATCGAGGCTGTGCCGCTGCCGTGAGCATGCGCATGACGGTGGCCGCGCGCTGGTTCAACCCGCTGGGCTTCGTCCGCGCGCGCTTTCGCCAGTGGTGGCAGACCCGTTTGCCGCTGTCGGACACCACCACGCTGACGCAGCGCAACGTCTACATCCTGCCAACGCGGCCCGGCTTCATGCTGGCCGCCACGCTGATGGTGCTGCTGGTGGCCTCCATCAATTACCAGCTCAACCTGGGCTACCTGCTGACCTTTCTGCTGGCCGGCAGTGCCGTTGTGGGCATGCACGTCTGCCACGCCACCCTGCGCGGTCTTACTATGAACTTGATAGCACCAGAAGCCCATTTCATGGGGGCTGGTGCCACATTTGGCATCACACTGGTGAATGACAGGCGGTCGGTACGCCATGGCATCGGGCTCGCCGTTCTGGACGAAACGCATGAAGACCACTGGGCCTGGACCGTCGTGCCCGCACAGGGCAGCAGCACCGTGCAGGTGGCCTTTCTGCCGCAGCGCCGGGGCTTGCAGCGCCTGCCGGCGCTGACCGCCGAAACCCGCTTCCCGCTGGGCACGTTTCGCGTCTGGACCGTCTGGCGGCCAGCGGCCGAAGTGCTGGTCTACCCCGCACCCGAGCCGTTTGCGCCCCCCCTGCCGCCGGGCGAACCCCGGGCCGGGGGCGCCGCGGCCGCACGTTCCCAGCCCACGGGCGAATTTGACGGCGTGCGCGGTTACCGGCGCGGCGACCCGCTCAAGCTCGTGGTCTGGAAGAAGGCGGCCAAGGCCATGGCCAGCGGCACCGACGAGCTGGTCAGCCGGGACAGCCAGCAGGCCCAGCGCTACGAACTCTGGCTGGACTTCGCGCAGACCGGCCACCTGGACACCGAGGCCAAGCTCTCCCGCCTGTGCGCCTGGGTGCTGCAGGCCGACAAGCTGGGGCTGGACTACGGCCTGCGCCTGCCCGGCACCGAGATCAAACCCGGCACGGGCGAGGCCCACCGCCGCCGTTGCCTGGAGGCGCTGGCGCTGTGCTGAAGGCTCTGAACGCCCTGCCGCGCGACGGGCGCGACACCCTGTTCCTGCTGCTGGTGATCGGCTGGGTCATCCTGCCGCAGGTCCAGCACCTGCCGTGGTGGTGCAGCGCGCTGGCGGCCGGGGTGCTGCTGTGGCGCGGCTGGCTGGCCTTCGTCTCCCGGCCGCTGCCCGGCAAATGGTGGCTGCTGGGCCTGCTGGCACTGACCATTGGCGCGACGCTGCTGTCCCACCGCACGCTGCTCGGGCGCGATGCCGGCGTGACCCTGATCGTGGTGCTGCTGGCGCTCAAGACACTGGAGCTGCGCGCGCGGCGCGATGCGTTCGTGATCTTCTTTCTGGGCTTCTTCACGATGCTCACCAACTTTTTCTTCTCCCAGTCGCTGCTCACGGCTGCCGCCATGCTGGTGGCGCTGCTGGGCCTGCTGACCGCGCTGGTCAACGCCCACATGCCCGTGGGCAAGCCTCCCCTGGCCGACGCGGCCCGCACCGCGGGCTGGATGGCACTGGTGGGCGCCCCCGTGATGGTGGTGCTGTTCCTGCTGTTTCCCCGGCTGGCGCCGCTGTGGGGCATTCCCAGCGACGCCATGAGCGGGCGCAGCGGGCTGTCATCGACCATGCAGATCGGCAACATCGCCAGCCTGGCGCTGGACGAAACCATTGCGCTGCGCGTCAAGTTCGAGGGCCAGCCTCCGCCGCAATCCGACCTGTACTTCCGCGGACCGGTGTTCACGCGCTTCGACGGCCGTGAATGGCTGCCGCTGACCCAGCGGCTTGACCCGTCCACCAGCGCGCGCTTCCTGCCCCGGCTGCTGGGCCCGCCCAACCTGCAGGTGCGCGGCGCGCCGGTTCGCTACGAAGTCACCATGGAGCCCAGCAACCGCCCCTGGCTGATGGTCATGGACGCCGCCGAGAAGCCGCCCGAGCTGTCAGGCCTCACCACGCTCATGACCTCCGAGCTGCAGTGGGTGACCAACCGGCCGATCACCGATCTCGTGCGCTACAAGGCCGAGAGCTACCCCGATTTCAGCTTCGGCCCGGCCACCGCGGCCGCATTGCTGCCCGAATACCGCGAACTGCCCGTGGGCTTCAACCCGCGGACGCTCCAGCTCGCGCAGGACATGCGGCGCGACCCGCGCTACGCGAATGCCGGGCCGCGCGTGCTGGTGCAGGCCGTGATGGACCGCCTGCGCACCCAGGGCTACAGCTACACGCTGGACCCGGGTGTCTATGGCCGCGACACCGCCGACGAATTCTGGTTCGACCGCAAGGAAGGCTTCTGCGAGCACATCGCCTCGGCCTTCGTGGTGCTGATGCGCGCCCTGGATGTGCCTGCGCGCATCGTCACCGGCTACCAGGGCGGGGAGCGCAACAACGTCGACGGCTACTGGACGCTGCGCCAGAGCGACGCCCACGCCTGGGCCGAGGTCTGGATGCCCGGCGCCAGCGGCACCGGAAGCTGGGTGCGGGTGGACCCGACCTCGGCCGTGGCCCCGGGGCGCACCGGCGCCTTCCTGCGGCTGCGCCCGCCCCAGGGCGTGGTCGCGTCGGCCATCGGTGCCATGAATCCCACACTGTCGGCCAGCCTGCGCGCGGCCTGGGAAGCCGTCAACAACAGCTGGAACCAGTGGGTGCTCAACTACACCCAGAGCAAGCAGCTGAACCTGCTCAAGGACATCGGTTTCGAGTCACCCAGCTGGGAGGACCTGAGCTATGTGCTGATCGGCCTGGTGGTGGCCGTGGCCCTGTGCGGCGCGCTGTGGACGCTCTGGGAGCGCAGCCGTCACGACCCCTGGCTGCGGCTGCTGCAGCGCACCCGCGAGCAGCTGCGCAAGGCGGGCCTGGATCTGCCGTCCACCGCACCACCGCGCCAGATGGCCGCCGCCGTCCACCAGCGCTACGGCGCGGGAGCGCTCACGGACTGGCTGCTGCGCCTGGAACAACTGCGTTACGCGCGCGACCCGCAAGGCAGCCTGGCCGCGCTGCAACGCGAATTCAACCAACTCGCATGGCCCAAGTGACCCTTCTTTTGCGCCGACTTCTTTTTGCTCCTCTTTTCATAGCAGCATGCGCCCTGTCCACGGGGGCTGACGCTGCAAAACGCTCCAAACACGCACCAGCGCACGGCCCCCAGCGGGCCAAGAAGGCCGCCAAGGCGCCGCCGCGGCCAGCCGGTACGCCCTATGCGCAGCGCGAGGACGTGATGCGCTACGCCGATGACCTGGCGCAGCGCCGCGACCTCGATCCCGCCTGGGTCCGCCAGGCCCTGAGCCAGGCGCAGAAGCTGCCCACCGTCATCAAGCTCATGCAGCCCGCCCCCCGGGGCGTGGCCAAGAACTGGCGGGTCTACCGCAGCCGCTTCATCGACGCCCACCGCATCAACGCTGGCGTGCGCTTCTGGGACGCCAACCGCGAGGCGCTGGCGCGCGCCGAACGCGAGTACGGCGTTCCCCCCGAAATCATCGTCGGCATCATTGGCGTGGAAACCATCTACGGACAGCAGACAGGCCATTTCCGCGTCATCGACGCCCTGGCCACACTGGCGTTCGACTTTCCCGACAGCCACCCCCGCGCGGCTGAACGCAGTGAGTTCTTCCGCAACGAACTGGAGCAGTTCCTGACCCTGCAGAGCCGGCTCGGCGCCGACCCGCCGCAGCCGCTGGGCAGCTATGCCGGCGCCATGGGCATGCCGCAGTTCATGCCCAGCAGCCGCCTCAAATACGCGGTCGACTTCGACGGCGACGGCCGCATCGACCTGAGCGGCAGCCCAGCCGACGTGATCGGCTCGGTGGCCAGCTATTTCAAGGCCTTCAACTGGCAGCCCGGCATGCCCACGCACTACCCGGTGCGCTTCGACACCGCCGCGCTCGAGCTGGACGCCCTGCTGGCGCCCGACATCCTGCCCACCTTCAGCGTGGCCAGCTTCATGGCCAAGGGGGCAGTGCTCGAAGGTGACGCGCTGAACCACACCGGCCCGCTGGCCCTGGTGGAACTGCAAAACGGTGACGATCCTCCCCAGTATGTGGCCGGCACCGACAACTTCTACGCCATCACCCGCTACAACTGGAGCAGCTACTACGCCATGGCGGTGATCGAACTGGGCAACGAAGTCAAGGCAGCCCTGGGGCGTTGAGCGCACCCGGGACGGCCCATGACCTGCGGGGTCATCGACCCCCAGCCAGCCGCGCCGTAACGTCCAGAAAGCCGGAATCCTCCGGTCCATTTTCTGGAGAACCCTCATGTCAGACCCCTTGTCCATCGCCCAGGCCTATATCGCCACCTGGAACGCCACCGACCCCGCGCAGCGCCGGGCCCTGCTCGACCGGCACTGGAGCGCCGACGCGTGCTACGCCGATCCGATGATGAACGCCACCAGTGCCGAAGGCATCGGCGCCCTGGTGGCCGCGGTACACCAACGGTTTGAGGGATTCCGCTTCACCTTGCTGGGCACGCCCGACGGCCATGGCGAATTTGTGCGCCTGGCCTGGTCGCTCGGCCCGGACGGGGCGCCGCCGCCGGTCAAGGGCAGCGACGTGGTGGTGCTGCGTGAGGGCCGTATCCGCCAGGTCATCGGTTTCATCGATCAGGCCCCGGCGGCCGCGTGACTCCGGGCCGAAGGAAAGACACGGGCCAGGAAGGCCCCCAAGGCCATGGCAGGCTTCAGGGTCCAGGCATCAGCCACCCGGGCGACGAAGCCATTCCTGCAGGGCCGACGCCACCCGGGCCACCTGGGCCGCCCGGGCCTCGCCGAAGCCGCGACGGAACAATCGCATGCCGGGGTACCACGGTGAATCGTCGCGCTCGAGCAGCCAGCGCCAGTCGGGATTGGGCGGGAGCAGGACCCACACAGGCCGGCCCAGCGCCCCGGCCAGGTGAGCCACTGCGCTGTCCACCGTGATGACCAGGTCCAGGCACTCGATCATCGCTGCGCTGTCGGCAAAGTCCTGCCAGTCGCCGGTGAAGTCCAGCAGGCGGCCCGTCCGGCGCACGTCATCGGGCGGCACATCGGTGTAGCCGCCCCCGTCGGATTTCTGGAGGCTGAAGCACTGCACCCCTTCCTGGTCCGCCAGCGGCAACAGGTCACTGAGCGGAAGGCTGCGGTTGCGGTTGTTGACCTGCACCGCCGCCCCAGCCCAGGCCAGCCCCACCTTGGGCTGACCCTGCCAGGGGGCCAGCCGTTCCTGCCAGTGGGTCCGTCGCGCCGCCGGTGCGCGCAGGTAGGGCACCCGCGCCGGCACATTGGCCAGGGTCGTCCCGTAGTGCAGGGGCAGGTCCAGCAGCGCCACGTGCCAGTCAGCCACGATGTCCACCCCGGGCTTGAAGCAGTTCACACCGGGCATGGTTTCCACCAGCGGGATCAGTTCGGGCTGCACCACCGCGTGCACGGTGGCCCCATCAGCCTGCAGGTAGGCCGCGTAGCGGATGAACTGGATGACATCGCCCAACCCCTGCTCGGCGTAGACCAGCACGCGCTGGCCCTGCAGCGGCTGCTGGCCGGGGCCCGGCCACTCCAACGCCGGCTGGAAGAACGCCGGGCGCACCATGCGCTGGGTGTCATTCCAGCGCTGCCGGTAGGTGATCCACCCTTCCTCGAGGCGGCCCGCCAGCAGCTGCGCCAGCGCCAGATCAATCTGCGCCAGCGCCAGGCCGGGCTGCAGCGCCAGGGCCCGGCTCAGGGCGGCCTGCGCGTCATCGAGCCGGTTCAGGTGCAGCAGCGCCGTGCCCAGGATGCGCACGGCGTAGGGATGGTCCGGCGCGAGTTCGACCGCCTTTTGTGCATGCACCAGCGAGCCCGCGTGGTCTTCCAGCCGCCACAGGATGCCGGCCAGGTTGACGTGCGCCTCCATGAAATCTGGCTCCTGGGCCAGCGCCTCGCGGTAGCGGGCGGCGGCCTCGTCGAGCCGGCCGGCCTGCTCCAGGCAGAAGCCGTAGTGCAGCAGGGTCACGCGGTCCCGCGCCTGCAAGGCGCCGTACAGGCGCTCGTACACCGGCAGCGCCTGCGCCACCTGATGGCGGGCCAGCAGCAGGCTGGCGAGGTCGTGCGCCGGCGCCCGGGCTGTGGGCGCAACGCGGCAGGCATCGTTGAGCCAGGCCACGGCGGCCCACAGATCACCCGAACCCGCGCTGGCCCGGGCCAGCCCGAGGCGCGCGTCGAGCGAGCCCGGGTCCTGTTGCAACACCTGGCCATAGGCGGCCAGGGCTTCGTGGAAACGGCCGGCTTCCAGCAGCGCCTCAGGGGGCGTCGCGGCCATTTCAGGCGCCAGCGGGCACCAGGAAGTCGCGGCTGATGCGCCAGCCCAGCTCGTTCACTCGGTCCAGGAACTGCGTGAGGAAGGCATGCAGGCCCGTGGCGAGGATCTCGTCGATGTGGCCCCACTTGAGGTCGGCGCGCAACTTGCCCGCGCGGCGGATGGTTTCGGCCGACTGGTCGTTGGCCAGCATCTCGAGGTTGGCCACCACTTCGTTGAGGCTGGCATGCAGCGACCGCGGCATGTCCTGGCGCAGGATCAGCAATTCGGCCACGCGCTCGGGCTTGATCACGTCGCGGTACACCTTGCGGTAGATCTCGAAACCCGAGACGCTGCGCAGGATGGAACTCCAGTGGTAGAAGTCGTACTCCTGGTCCTGCTCGGTGGCAGCGCCGAAGAAATCGCTCTGCACCGCGTGGAACTTGACGTCCACCAGGCGGGCGGTGTTGTCGGCTCGCTCCAGGAAAGTGCCCAGGCGCATGAAATGCAGGGCCTCGTCCATCAGCATGGTGCCCACGGTCACGCCGCGCGACAGGTGGGAGCGGAACTTGACCCACTCGAAGAACTGACCCGGGTCACGCTCGAATTGGCCCGTGCGCAGCATGCGGTTGACTTCAAGCCAGGTCTGGTTCTGCGTCTCCCAGGCCTCGGTGGTGAGCGTGCCCCGCACGGCGCGCGCGTTCTCGCGCGCGGCCTTGAGGCAGGAGACGATGGACGAGGGGTTGTTCTCGTCCTTCACCATGAACTCCATCACGCGCGCGGCATCCACCTCGCCATGCTTGGCGGTGTAGGACGGCAGCAGCTCGCTGATCGACAGCAGGCCCTGCCAGCCCACCTGGGCCACGGCGGTGGACTGGGGCAGCAGCGAGGTCTGGTAGTTGACGTCCAGCATGCGCGCGGTGTTCTCGGCGCGCTCGGTGTAGCGGGACATCCAGAACAGGTGGTCGGCGGTACGGGAAAGCATGTTCAGACCTCCAGGATCCAGGTGTCCTTGGTGCCGCCACCCTGGGACGAATTGACGACCAGCGAGCCTTCCTTGAGGGCCACGCGCGTGAGGCCGCCGGGCACCATCTGCACCTCGCGGCCGCTGAGCACGAACGGCCGCAGGTCGATGTGGCGCGGCGCCACGCCGCTCTCCACAAAGGTCGGGCAGCTCGACAGGCTCAGCGTGGGTTGGGCGATGTAGCCACCGGGATTGGCCTCCACGGCCTTGCGGAACTCCTCGATCTCGGCCTTGGTGGCCGCCGGGCCGACCAGCATGCCGTAGCCGCCCGCGCCATGGACCTCCTTGACGACCAGGTCCTTGAGGTTGGCCAGCGTGTACTTCAGGTCCTCCGGGTTGCGGCACATGTAGGTGGGCACGTTGTTCAGAATAGGCTTCTCGCCCAGGTAGAACTCGATCATCTTGGGCACGTAGGGGTAGATCGACTTGTCGTCGGCCACCCCCGTCCCGATGGCGTTGCAGATGCTCACATTGCCCGCCTGGTAGGCGTCCAGCAGACCGGCGCAGCCCAGCGTGCTGGTGGGACGGAACACCAGCGGGTCCAGGAAGTCGTCGTCGACGCGGCGGTAGATCACGTCGACGCGCACCGGTCCGCGCGTGGTGCGCATGTACACGAAGCGGTCCTTGACCATCAGATCCTGGCCTTCAACCAGCTCGATGCCCATCTGCTGAGCGAGGAAAGCGTGCTCGAAGTAGGCGCTGTTGTACATGCCGGGGGTGAGCACCACCACCGTCGGATCGGCCACACCGGGCTGGGCCGAGGCACGCAGCGTCTCCAGCAGCAGGTCGGGGTAGTGCATGACCGGCGCCACACGGTGGCTGGAGAACAGGTCAGGGAACAGCCGCATCATCATCTTGCGGTCTTCCAGCATGTAGCTCACGCCGCTGGGCACGCGCAGGTTGTCCTCGAGGACGTAGTACTCGCCCTCGCCCTTCGCGTTGGGGGCGCGCACGATGTCCACGCCCGAGATGTGCGAGTACACATGGTGCGGCACGTACACGCCCGCCATTTCCTTGCGGTACTGCGCGTTGTTGAGGATCTGCTCGGCCGGGATGATGCCGGCCTTGATGATGTCCTGGTCGTGATAGACGTCGTGCAGAAAGCGGTTCAGGGCCGTCACCCGCTGCACCAGGCCCTGCTCCATGCTGGCCCACTCGTGCGCGGGGATGATGCGCGGAATCAGATCAAACGGAATCAGCCGCTCGGTGCCCGAGCCGTCCTCGTCCTTGGCGCCATACACCGCAAAGGTGATGCCGACGCGGCGGAAGATCATCTCGGCTTCCTCGCGCCGGTCCCGCATCACGTCCTCCGGCTGGCGCGCCAGCCAGCGCGCATACGCCTGGTAGTGCGCGCGGACGTCGCCGTCCTGGCCGGGGCCCGCGGGGGAGCCCTGAGATTGGCCTTGTGTCTGGGTCTGACCGATGCCCGGCAGTTGGGCATACATCTCGTCGAATTTCTGCATAAAGGCTATCTCCTGCCACCAGCATAGCAAGTTCCGGGCCCCGGTCCACCGATTCCTTCATCACGGTCCTTGGTGGTGCCAGTAGCGCCGCGCGGTTTCGCGCTGGCACTCGACCGTGTCGGGCGCCAGCGAGCGCCACAGCGCCGCGCCGCAGTGCGGCGAGTCCACCACACGGATGCCGCGCTCCTCATAGCGCTGGAGCACCAGCGGATGGGGATGCCCGAACCGGTTGCGATAACCCGCCTGCGCGAGCGCCAGCACGGGCTGGACGGCCTCCAGGAAACGGGCGCTGGACGAGGTCTTGCTGCCGTGGTGCGGCACGAGCAAGACGTCGGCCCGCAGCAGGGCGCCGGCCGCCAGCAGCGCTTCTTCCTGCGGTTGTTCGATGTCGCCGGCCAGCAATGCGGCCTGTCTCCCGTTCGCCACGCGCAGCACGCAGCTCAGGGCATTGGGCTTGCGCGCCGCTTCATAGTCGCCAGCCTGTGGATGCAGCAACTCGAACCGGACACCATCCCATTCCCATTGATGCCCCGCCACGCAGCGCGTGCCGGGCCGCAGCGCCAGCAATTCGTGCCCGGCTTCCAGCGAACTCAGCAGCGATGCCTGCGGCTGCATGGCCAGCACCGCCGCCGCGCCGCCGGTGTGGTCGCTGTCCCGATGGCTCAGCAGCAGCAGGTCCACATGCTCGCCCAGCGCGCGCAGCAGGGGCACGAGCACACGGTGGCCGGCGTCAGCCTCCCGGCTGTAGCGCGGCCCGGTGTCGTACACCAGCGTGTGCCCGGCCGTGCGCACGATCACGGCGTTGCCCTGGCCGACATCGGCCGCCAGCAATTCGAACTCCCCCGGCGCGGGGCGCGGCGACTGCCACAACAGCACCGGCAGCAGCAGCGGCACGCCCAGCGCGCGCAGGCTCCAGGGCAACCGCATGGCCAGCAGCACCCCACCCAGAACCCCGGCCGCCCCGGCCCATGGCGGCGGCGCGGCCACCGCGACCGACGCGAAGGGGAACGCCGCCAGCGCGCCCAGCCACAGGGCCAGCCCCTGCACCGCGAGCGCGGCCAGGTCCCACAGCGCAGGCAGGGCCACCCCCGCGAGTGCCAGCGGCGTGACCACCAGCGTCACCCACGGAATGGCCAGCAGATTGGCCACCAGGCCCACGACCGACACCTGGCCGAACAGCAGCAACGTCAACGGTGTCAGCGCCACCGTGACCACGGCCTGCTCCCGAAAAAGTGCATGAAATCGGGCTGTAGCCCTTGCTGGCTGGTCACTTCTTGCTCCTGAATCAGTAGCAAACAGGACGCCCACGGCCACGAAGCTGAGCCAGAATCCCGGCTGCATCAGCGCCCAGGGGTCCCAGGCCAGCACCACAGCGCAGGCCAGCAGCCACACCACAGGCCAGGGCCAGCGGCGACCGCCAAGGCGCAGCAAGCCGACCGTGGCCAGCATGATCACGGTGCGCTGGGACGGCACGCCCCAGCCACTGAACAGCGCGTACGCCGCGGCCAGCACCAGTCCGCCCAGCAGCGCCGCGTGCGGCGCGGGCCACCACAGGCACAAGCGTGCGCTGCGGCGCCAGACGGCGCCCACCAGGGCGGCCGCAGCCCAGGCAAACATCGTGATGTGCAGGCCCGAGATGCTCATCAAATGGGCCACGCCCGTGGCGCGGAAGACATCCCAGTCGGCGCGCTCGATGGCGGCCTGGTCGCCCGTGACCAGCGCCGCCACCGTGCCGGCCGCCTGCCGGTTCGCGAGCCGCGCCAGAATGGCGTCGCGCACCGACTGGCGCGCCTGCTCCACCGGATGCCACCAGCTTGCCCCGATGCGCCGCGGTTCGGCATCGCGCGGCCCCTCACGCACATAGCCGGTCGCCTGCAGCCCCTGCTCCCAGAGCCAGAGCTCATAGTCGAAACCCCAGGGATTGAGGTTGCCGTGCGGAGCCTTGAGCCGCACCGTCAAGGCCCAGCGCTCCCCCGCGCGCAGCTCGGTGGGCAGGCCCGACGGGTCGGCCCCGCCCTGGCCCGCGTACCAGCCCAGCAGGAGCTGGGGTGGCAGGACCACAGGCTGGCCGTCAAGCGAGGCAGCCTCCACCGCCAGCCGGAAACGCAGCCCGATCTCGCTGCGCTGTGGCATGGCAGCGACAACCCCCTGCACCCGCAGGTCGCGGCCTTCCAGCGCGGGCGACAGCGCCTGACTGGCAAAGACCTGGGCACGCCAACCACACTGCCCCGCCATGAACAAGGCGGCGGCCACCAGCGCCAGCCCCATCCGGCGCCCTTGCGCTCCTTTTTTGGTAGCGGACAATCCAATCAGGACAAGGGCCGCCGCCGCCATGGCCGCGTAGACGGGCCAGGACCACAACCGCGCCTGCTGCAACTGCAGGGCTGTGCCGGCCACCCCGCCGGCGAGCACCGGCGTCAGCAGCCCCCACCCGTCCTCCCCGGGATGCATCGTGTTCGGCATAACGCCATGCTCAACGCGCCATGCGATGGTCACGCCGACTGGCTCGGGACTTGCTAGTATCCATCGCATGTCGATCCATGCCGCCCTGAACCACGTCACCCACTACCGGTACGACCGTCCCGTGAATCTCGGGCCCCAGGTCATCCGCCTCAGGCCGGCCCCCCACTGCCGAAGCAACGTCATCTCGTACTCGCTGCGCATCGAGCCCGAGGGCCACTTCATCAACTGGCAGCAGGACCCGTTCGCGAACTACCAGGCGCGCGTGGTGTTTCCTGAAAAGGTGACCGAGTTCAAGGTCACGGTCGACCTCGTGGTCGAGATGTCGGTGTACAACCCGTTCGACTTCTTCCTCGAGCCCGCGGCCGAGAATTTCCCGTTCCGCTACAACAAGGCACTGGCCGCGGAACTCGCGCCCTACCTCGTCGCCGAGCCGGTCACGCCACTGGTGCAGGCCTACCTGGACCGGATCGACCTCACCGAGCGCCGCACCATCGACTTCCTGGTGGCCCTGAACCAGCAGGTGGCCCAGGACATCCAGTACCTGATCCGCATGGAGCCCGGCGTCCAGACGCCCGAGGAAACCCTGACCAAGGCCAGCGGCTCCTGCCGCGACTCCGGCTGGCTGTTGGTGCAGCTGCTGCGTCACTGTGGCCTGGCCGCGCGCTTCGTCTCGGGCTACCTGATCCAGCTCACGCCCGACGTCAAGGCGCTGGATGGCCCCAGCGGCACCACAGTGGATTTCACCGACCTGCATGCCTGGTGCGAGGTCTACCTGCCGGGCGCCGGCTGGATCGGGCTGGACGCCACATCGGGCCTGCTCGCGGGCGAGGGGCACATTCCGCTGGCCTGCACGCCGCAGCCCTCCAGCGCCGCGCCCATCGAAGGCGCGGTGGACAAGGCTGAAGTCGAATTCGGCCACGCCATGGTGGTGACTCGCATCCACGAATCCCCGCGCGTCACCAAGCCCTACACCGAGGACCAGTGGGCCCGGGTGCTGGCTCTCGGCGAGGCGGTCGACGCCGAGCTGGTGGCCGGCGACGTGCGCCTGACCATGGGCGGCGAGCCCACCTATGTGGCCGTCAACGACCGCGACGCGCCCGAGTGGAACACCGATGCCCTGGGCCCCACCAAACGCGGCTTTGCCACCGAGCTGGTCCACAGGCTGCGCGCCGAATACGGCCAGGGCGGCTTCCTGCATTTCGGCCAGGGCAAGTGGTATCCCGGCGAGCAGCTGCCGCGCTGGGCCCTGTCGATCTGCTGGCGCGCCGACGGCCAGCCGATCTGGCACAACCCGGACCTGTTTGCCGACGAACGCGTGCCCGCGCACTACACGGCCGAAGACGCCCGCCGCTTTGCCCATCTGCTGGCGCGCAAGCTCAGTCTGAGCACGCGCTTCATCCAGCCCGGCTACGAGGACGTCTTCTACTACCTGTGGCGCGAGCGGCGACTGCCGGTCAACGTGGACCCGTTCGACTCCCGGCTCGACGACGAGATGGAGCGCGCCCGGCTGCGCCGCGTGTTCGAGCAGAAGCTCGACAGCGTGGTGGGCTATGTGCTGCCGCTGCAGCCCGGCTCAGCGGCCACCGGCAATCCCCAGCTGCGCGGGACGGTCTGGAGTACCGGCCCCTGGTTCTTCCGCGACGAACGCATGTACCTGATCCCGGGCGATTCGCCCATGGGCCTGCGCCTGCCGCTGGACTCCCTGCCCTGGGTCAGCAAGGCCGACTACCCCTATCTCATCGAGCAGGACCCTAGCGCGCCGCGCAGCGCCCTGCCCTCGGCTGCCACGCTGCAGGCGCGCTACGCCCGCGCCGCGGGCGCGGGCGCGGGCGGGCCCGAGGTACCCTACCTGGCCGGCGCGGCCGAGCCCACCGAGGCCCAGCGACTGCGCCAGGACGGCCTAGGCCGGCACGACGCACCCGGCAACGCGACCGCCCCCGGTCAGCCTGAGCCCGAAGGCTTCATGCAGCCGCCCACGCGCTTCGAGTCGGCCCACGGCTACACCCGTACCGCCCTCTGCGTGGAAGCCCGCGACCCGCGCCGCGCCAACGGCCCCAAGGCCGAGCGACAGGGCCAGGCCTCGTCGATGCTCTACGTCTTCATGCCACCGCTGGAGCGGCTGGAGGATTACCTGGACCTGCTCGCCGCCGTCGAGGCCACGGCGTCGGAACTGGGCGTGAAGATCGTCATCGAGGGTTACCCGCCCCCGCGCGACCCCCGCCTGAAGCTGCTGCAGGTCACGCCCGACCCCGGGGTGATCGAGGTCAACATCCACCCCGCGCACAACTGGGGCGAGCTGGTGCAGCACACCGAGTTCCTCTACCAGGCCGCTTTCGAGAGCCGCCTGAGCGCCGAGAAATTCATGACCGACGGGCGCCACACCGGCACCGGTGGGGGCAACCACTTTGTCCTGGGCGGTGCCACGCCCGGCGACAGCCCGTTCCTGCGCCGGCCCGAACTGCTGGCCAGCCTGGTGCTGTACTGGCACAACCACCCGAGCCTGAGCTACCTGTTCAGCGGCATGTTCATCGGCCCGACGAGCCAGGCGCCGCGCGTGGACGAGGCCCGCAACGACCAGCTCTACGAGCTGGAAATCGCGCTGCGCCAGATCGAGAAGAATCGCGAGATCCATGGTCAGGACATGCCCCCCTGGCTGGTCGACCGCACGCTGCGCAACATCCTGATCGACGTCACGGGCAACACCCACCGCAGCGAGTTCTGCATCGACAAGATGTATTCGCCCGATTCGGCCACCGGCCGGCTTGGCCTGCTCGAACTGCGTGCCTTTGAAATGCCTCCGCACGCGCGCATGAGCATCGTGCAGCAACTGCTGATCCGCGCGCTGGTCGCCCGCTTCTGGAAGACGCCCTACCGCGCCCCCGCCACGCGCTGGGGCACGGCCCTGCACGACCAGTTCCTGCTGCCCACCTTCGTGAAGATGGACCTGAACGATGTGCTGGCCGAGATGCGCGAAGCCGGCTACGCCTTCGACACAGCCTGGTTCGCGCCGCATTTCGAGTTCCGCTTCCCGCTGGTCGGCGAGGTGCAGTCGCGCGGCATCGAGCTCACGCTGCGCAATGCGCTCGAGCCCTGGCACGTCATGGGCGAGGAAGGCGCCTCGGGAGGCACCGTGCGCTATGTCGACTCGTCGCTGGAGCGCATCGAGGTCCGGGTGACCGGTCTCAATGAAAGCCGCTACGTGGTCACCGTCAACGGCCACGCCCTGCCCCTGCAGTCCACGGGCACCATGGGAGAGTTCGTGGCCGGCGTGCGCTACAAGGCCTGGAATCCTCCGTCGTCGCTGCACCCCAGCATCGCGACCCACGCACCGCTGACCTTCGACATCGTGGACACCTGGATGAACCGCTCGCTGGGCGGCTGCCAGTACCACGTGGCCCATCCGGGTGGCCGCAACTACGACACCTTTCCCGTCAACTCCTACGAGGCCGAGAGCCGGCGGCTGGCGCGCTTTTTCCGCATGGGCCACACCCCCGGTGTGCTGCACGTGCCGCCGGCCACCATCCACGTGGCGGGCAGCCGTGAATTCCCGTTCACGCTGGACCTGCGTTCGGCACCGGCGGGCTGAGCCTGACCCGCCGGATACGGCCGGGGCGTCGTCACCATGCAACATGGGCATGGCCGCCCCATGACAGCAATGTGACAATAGGCGCCAGTGGATACACATAACGATTCAGCCAGCTCGCTGTTCGACGCTGACGCCCAGGAAACCCCTGCGGCCCTGGCGGCGGCGCTGGCCCCGCTGGCAGCCGCCGGCCATTTCGACGAACTGCGCGGCGCGGCCAACCCCGGTCCCGGCGCCTCCTTGGCGACCCCATCCGCCGGGCCGGGGGCCGAACTGGCACCGCCCTGGGCCCGCTTCTTTGAAAACCTCGGGCGCGAAGGCTTCAATGACCTGAACCGCCGCACGGTCAACCTGGAGCGCCAGGTCCGCGACAACGGCATCACCTACAACGTCTATGCCGATGCCAACGGCCCGCAGCGCCCCTGGTCGCTGGACCTGTTTCCGCTGATCATCTCGCCGCAGAGCTGGCAGCAGATCGAGGCCGGTGTGCTCCAGCGCGTCAAGCTGCTGGACCGCATCATGGCCGACGTGTACGGCCCGCAGCGCCTGCTGGCCGACGGGCTGCTGCCCAGCGCGCTGGTTCAGGGCCACCCGGGCTACCTGCGCGCGATGCACGGCACGCGGCCCGCCGGAGGCAATCACCTGCACATCGCCGCCTTCGACATGGCACGCGACCCCCAGGGCAACTGGTGGGTGGTCACGCAGCGCACCCAGGCGCCGTCCGGCCTGGGCTACCTCCTGGAGAACCGCCTCATCATTTCGCGCCTGTTCCCCGAGGCGTTCAGTGACATGCACGTGCAGCGGCTGGCCGCCAGCTACCGCGCGCTGATCGACGGCATGCGCGCCATGAGCCATGCGGGAGGCGATGCCCGCATCGTGCTGCTGACGCCGGGCCCCTACAACGAGACCTACTTCGAACACGCCTACCTCGCGCGCTACCTGGGCCTGACCCTGGTCGAGGGCAGCGACCTGACGGTGCGCGACCAGCACCTGTACCTCAAGACCCTGCAGGGCCTGGAACCGGTGCATGGCATTCTCAAGCGGCTGGACGACGAGTTCCTCGACCCGCTGGAGCTGCGCAGCGACTCGCGCCTGGGCGTGCCGGGCCTGCTGCAGGTGATCCGGGCCGGCAACGTGATGATGGCCAACGCCCCGGGCTCGGCCTTCCTGGAGTCGCCGGCGTTCCTGGGCTTCCTGCCGGCGCTGTCGCGCCACCTGCTCGGCGAAGACCTGAGCCTGCCGTCGCTGGCCACCTGGTGGTGCGGCGAACGGGCGGCCATGGAAGCCGTGCTGCCACTCCTGGGAGACAGCGTGATCAAGCCCACCTGGCCCCAGGGCGGCGGCGCCGAGCTGGGGCGCAGCCTGTCGCGCAGCCAGCTCGACGAATGGGCCGGCCGCATCATGCGCCAGGGCGACGAACACACGGTGCAGGGTTACATGCCGCTGTCGCAGATGCCCACCTGGAAAACCAACGCCAATGGCGACCACATCGCCCTGCGCTCGGTCGTCCTGCGCGTGTTTGCCGTGTCCGACGGCCCGCAATCCTGGCGCGTGCTGCCCGGCGGCATGGCGCGCATCGCCGGCGCCAACCTCGAGATCGCCTCCATGCAGCGCGGCGGCAGCAGTGCCGACGTCTGGGTCCTGACCGACGGCGAGGTCGACCCCACCACCCTGCTGCCCCAGGAGCACCTGGGGCCGGCCGTGGCCCACCGCAGCCGCCTGGTGACCAGCCGCGCCGCCGAAAACCTGTTCTGGCTCGGGCGCTATACCGAACGCGCGGAGAACACCATCCGCCTGGCGCGACTCACGCTGGAATGCCTGAACGGCGAGGAGCAATCCTCCCCCTCCCTGCTGGCCTGGCTCAGCGAACTCGCGGTGGACCACGTGCTGGTGCTGCCCACGGTGCCGCCGGCCACGCAGGCCCGGCGCGTGTTCGAGCGCTCGCTGATCGCCATGCTTACCGACACCGAGCACGCCACCAGCGTGGGCTACAACCTGCGCGCCCTCAAGAGCGCCGCCGCGTCCGTGCGGGAACGGCTCTCGCAGGAGCAGTGGAACGTCATCGTGCGGGCCGAGACCGAATTCTTCCGCCAGTGCGCCATCTGCACTCAGGACGGCGACTACTCCCCGGTGGAAGCCATGCGGGTGCTCGACAACGTCAACGGCTACATGGCGGCCATGACCGGCGCGCAGACCGACCGCATGATGCGAGACGATGGCTGGCGCCTGCTGTCCACCGGCCGCCACATCGAGCGTCTGGGCTTCCTGGCCTCGGCACTGGCCGCCGGCTTCGAGACCGGCACCGTGTTTGACGACGGCGGCTTCGAGGCCATCGTGGCCCTGTTCGACAGCACCATCACCTTTCATGACCAGTACCAGCGCCGCCACGACGTGCCACCGCTGCTGGACCTGCTGGTGCTGGACCGCGACAACCCGCGGTCGCTCGGCTGGGTCGCGCAGACGCTGCGGGGCCGCCTGGCCAAGCTCGAAGGCGCGGCGTCCGGCATCATCCCCGAGGTGGCCCAGTCCGTGCCCGACCCCCAGGCCCTGACGCTCGAGCAGCTGTGCGAACACGATGCCGACGGCCACTACGCCACGCTGATCGCCCATCTCAAAAACTGCTCCGATGCCGCCTGGCGGCTGTCGGACACGCTCAGCGCCCGCTACTTCACGCACTCCGGCGACGCACGGCAGAGCCTGGGCGCCTGACCGGCCGGGACCGACGATCATGCTGCTGCGCCTGATTCATGAAACGGTGTACGACTACACCCCGCCGGTCAAGAACGCCCAGCACATGGCGCACCTCAAGCCACGCGCCAGCGCCTGGCAGCAGCTGCTCAGCCATTCGTTGAGCGTGAGCCCCGAGCCGGCGCAGCAGAGCGAGGCGGTCGACGTGTTCGGCAACACCCGCGCCTTCTTCAGTCTGCAGGCCGAGCACGACGAGCTGCGCGTGGTGGCCGACAGCCTGGTCGCCACCACCGCCCCCCCGGCCCCGGCCCCAGGACTGCCCTGGGAGCAGGTGCGCGAGCGCATGCGCTACCACCGTGGCGCGGCCTACGATGCCGCCACCGAATTCACCTTCCCCTCCCCCTATGTGCCGCGGCACGAGGATTTCGTGGCCTACGCGCGCCCCAGCTTTTCGGCCGACCGGCCCCTGCTTGAGGCCGCGCGCGACCTCATGGAACGCATCCACAACGACTTCGTCTACGAATCCCAGGCCACCGAGGTCAACACCCCTGCCGTCGAGGCGCTGGCCCTGCGCAAAGGGGTGTGCCAGGACTTCGCCCACATCATGGTGGCCTGCCTGCGCGGCATGGGGTTGCCCGCGCGCTATGTCAGCGGCTACCTGCTGACCGAGCCGCCACCGGGCCAGCCACGCCTGATCGGCAGTGACGCCTCGCACGCCTGGGTCTCGGTCTGGTCGCCCGCGCGCGACGCCGGCGGTGCCTGGTGCGACCTGGACCCCACCAACAACCGTGCGCCCGGCGAGGACTATGTGACGCTGGCCGTGGGGCGCGACTATTCAGATGTTTCACCGGTCCGCGGCGTGATTCATGGGGGCGACGGCCATACACTCAAGGTCGCCGTGACGGTTCACCCCGTCGAAGATGAATCGCAAGCCAAGGAGCCCCTCGCATGAGCGTGTACGACAAGCTGAAAGAACTCGACATCACCCTGCCCCCCGTGAGCGTACCGGCCGCGGCCTACGTGCCGTTCGTGCAGACCGGCAACCTGGTCTTCCTGAGCGGGCACATCGCCCGGCGCGATGGCAAGCCCGTGGTCGGGCAGCTGGGCAAGAACGTCACCACCGAGGAAGGCAAGGCCGCGGCCCGTGCCGTGGCCATCGACCTCATGGGCACGCTGCACGCCGCCGTGGGCGACCTCAACAAGGTCAAGCGCATCGTCAAGCTCATGAGCCTGGTCAATTCCACGCCCGACTTCACCGAGCAGCACCTGGTCACCAACGGCGCCAGCGAACTGTTCGGCCTGGTCTTCGGTGACAAGGGCGCCCATGCGCGCAGCGCGTTCGGCGTGGCGCAGATCCCGATGGGCGCCTGCGTGGAGATCGAACTGATCGCCGAGATCGGCTGAAACCACTGGCGCCCAGCCGGCTTTTAGCCTCAGCCATAATCCCGCGCATGGACAAAGCACAACTGCGTCGCTTCCGGACCGCCTTGATGGAGGCCGACGAGGCCTTGGCGCCCAACGACCCGCGCTATGTGCCCAATCTGCATGGCACGGGCGCCGACGACGCGGTCGGCGCATTGGCGGAGGACATTCTGGCGCGGCCCGCGCTAGGTAGCCACCTGTTCTACTTCACCGGGCAGCGCGGGACCGGGAAGAGCACCGAGCTGCGGCGCCTGGAGCAGCAACTGGCGGGCGAAGGCTGCCAGACCGTGCGCATGGACAGTCTGGATTTCGTGACCGAGACCGAAAAAGTCACCGCCGAAAGCCTGTTGCTGCTGGTCGCGGCGGGGCTGGCCGATTGGGCCCAGGAAGAATACAAGGAGTCGTTCATCAGCGAAGGGGCTTGGACCCGGTTTGCCCAATGGTTGCAAAGCGAAGTTCAACTCAAGGAAGTCAGTGCCAAAGGCATCAAGCTCACCATTAAGGAACAACAGGCCACGGTGGCTCAGAAGGTCCGATCGCTCTCCGCGCCCATCGAATGGACGCGGACCATCCAGGCGTTCGCAGGGGACATCGTCGAATTCATCCGCGGCCGCAGCAAGCGGGAGCGGGTCGTGGTGATCGTTGACTCGCTGGAACGGCTGCGCGGCGTGGGCGCCGCAGAGCAAGATGCCATGTTCAATCACGTGGTGAACACATTTGCAGGCGACTTTGACCGGCTGCGCATCACCGGCGCCAGCGTGGTGTATTCCGTGCCCCCCTACCTTGCGTTGTTGTCCGACGTACGCAACTTTGTGGACTGTGTTTCGCTGGCCTCGGTACGCGTGTACCAGACGCCGTTGAATGAGGAGGGCAGACATTCTTCCGGACGGCGTCAGCCGCGTGCTGACGGACTTGAGCGCATGCGCAGCTTGGTGACCAAGCGGTTTTCTGAATGGCCGACCCTGTTCAGCCCCGATGCGCTGGATGCACTGGCGCTGGCGTCAGGTGGTGACTTGCGACATTTCATGCAGCGCCTGGTGGCGGGCGCTGTCTCGCAAGCCCAGTATGAAGCACCCGGCACGGTGCTGGGCGCAAGCCACGCCATCGTCGCACGTGTCATCGCCGAGAACCGCGCCGAAACGGAGCGGCTCACCGTGCGCGAAGAATGGCCCCTGCTGGCCCAGATCGCCGGCAGCCACAACGCCGTGGCCAATGACCGCCGTGACTCCCTTCGCGCTCTGGCCCGATTGATGGAAACGCGGGTGGTATTGAACTACCGCAACGGCGTGGAGTGGTTCGATGTGCACCCGCTGCTCTGGCCATTGATTGATCGGACGCATGCCGTCCAACCTCAGTCCGCTTGAGTCTGCCTGGCGCGGGTTGCGTGCTGCGCTGGAGCAAGGCGCTGGCCTGTCCCTGGTTTTTGTATTCCCCCCCGACTCGACGGGCAAGCAGGCTCTGTGGCAACGCGCCGACGACTTGATGCGTGCGCAGGTCCGACCGTTTCGCCGCCCAGTCGCGCGCAAGGCGGCAGATTTCACTGGCTCAATGTTGCGCGCCGTGCTGGGCAGTGACAGCCATGCGCGCTTGGGACTACCGCTTTGGCTGGACCTGGATGGTCATGCCGGGGAACCCGCATGGGATGAAGCCCGCGAAACCTTCTTGATGCGGCTGAACGAACGCCGCGCCCAGCTCACACGTGATCACGCCCGGCCGGTCGTGCTGGTGCTGCCAGCGCAATGGACCAAACGCGCCGCCGAGGCGGCGCCCGATCTTTGGACTATTCGCCAGCCTTCTGTGTATTGGGAGGGCACTCCACTTCCGCCACCGCTGTCTGGTGATGAGCCAACACGCTCAGGAATGGCACCACGCGACGGTGCGGTGCCATCCCAGACTCCCAGGAGTGCGCAAGCACTGAATCGCTGGTTGGCGGCCGGGCCCGATGCTCTGCGCAAGCTGTCTGTGTGGGATGGCGGCCAGGCCGCGGGGGCCGCGCTGAACAGCGGGCAACCAGAGCTAGCCCTGCGCATCGCAAACCAAGTGGTTGCCGCCCAACGTCAGGTTGTGGCAGAAGACCGCACGCCCGAGCGCCTGCGCGATCTGTCAATTTCCATGAACAAGCTGGGCGACGTGGCCCAAGCCCTGGGGGCGCTGGAGGACGCGCGCACCGCCTATGCCGAGAGCGAGCGGATTCGCCGCGAGTTGCTGGCCGAGTATGGCCGCACGCCCGAGCGCCTGCGCGATCTGTCAATTTCCATGGGGCGGCTGGGCGAAGTGGCCCAAGCCCTGGGGGCGCTGGAGGACGCGCGCACCGCTTATGCCGAGAGCGAGCGGATCGCCCGCGAGTTGCTGGCCGAGTATGGCCGCACGCCCGAGCGCCTGCGCGATCTGTCAGTTTCCATGGAGCGGCTGGGTGACGTGGCCCGAGCCCTGGGGGCGCTGGAGGACGCGCGCTCCGCTTATGCCGAGGGCGAGCGGATCGCCCGCGAGTTGCTGGCCGAGTTTGGCGAGTCTGTCGGCGCGCTGGAAACCTTGGCCTACCACCTGATTCGCCACGCCGAGCTTTCTACCGAGCTCCTGCTCGGCGACGAGCGGCCGGCCCCAACCATCGCCGCCGAGGCACTGCGCCTTGTCAAACGCCTGAAGCAAGCCATGCCACATGACGCTCGTTACGACAGGTGGCTCGAGCATTTGCAATCCCTAGCAGCCAAGCGCGCCGGAGCAGCACGCACAAAATCCCGGCACTAGCTCGGCTACTCAATCTGGTTTTGCTACCAAATCAGTAGCAAAAAGTGACCGCTGGCTGTAGGCTCCAACCATTTTTGGCACTTATTCCACGCGTTCGATGGCCGCCGGCTTGAATCCCAGATCGGCGGCTTTGCCCTTGCGCGCTCGTGCCGCTCGCGCGTTGTTCAGCGACCGGATCTCCAGCGTCTCCTCGCGCTCCTTGCCTCCCCGTCCGAGCCCGGAGATGCGCACGCTGCGGGTGTAGGCCGCGGCCCCGGCGAGCGTGTCCTTGCCGTCCAGATCGATCAGCATCAGGCCCCGGCCCCCATTGGCCTGCGGTTTGAGTTCGCTGATCTCGAAGGTCAGGATGCGGCCCAGCGTGGAAGCGCAGGCCACGTGGGTGGCAGGCGCCTGGGGTGCCACGTTGGCCGGTGACGGCCGGCACACCGACTCGCCCTCGTTGCAGGTGATGAATGCCTTGCCAGCCTTCAGGCGCGAACTCATATTCTCCACCGTGGCCAGGAATCCATAGCCCGCCGAGCTGCTCAACAGCAGCCAGGCTCCCGCAGGTCCGGCAAAGTAGTGCAGCAGCTGGGTGCCTGCTTCGAGCTCGACCAGCGTCGTGACCGGCTGGCCATCGCCGCGCGCGCCCGGCAGCGTGGCCACCGGCACGGAATAGACGCGGCCATTGCTGCCGAACGCGAGCAGAGTGTCGACGGTGCGGCATTCAAAAGTGCCGTACAAGCCATCACCGGACTTGAACGCGAAGCTCGCGGCCTCGTGGCCGTGGCCGTTGCGCGCCCGCACCCAGCCTTTCTGAGACACCACCACGGTGACCGGTTCGTCGACGATTTTCACTTCGGCCACGGCGCGCTTCTCGGCCTGGATCAGCGCGCGCCGTGGGTCAGCGAACTGCTTCGCGTCGGCCTCGATTTCCTTGACCAGCAGGCGGCGCAGGGAGGCCGGACTGCCCAGGATGTCCTCGAGCTTCTTCTGCTCTTCCCGCAGCGAGGCCAGTTCCTGCTCGATCCGGATGGCTTCGAGCCGTGCGAGCTGGCGCAGCCGGATTTCAAGGATGTCTTCGGCCTGCCGGTCGCTGAGCCTGAAGCGCTCGATCAGTGCCGCCTTCGGGTCCTCGCTCTGGCGGATGATGGCGATGACCTCGTCGATGTTGAGCAGCACGAGCTGCCGGCCTTCGAGGATGTGGATGCGCGCCAGCACCTTGTCCAGCCGGTACTGTGAACGACGCTGCACGGTCTGCTGGCGAAAGTCGACCCATTCCTGCAACATCTGGCGAAGCGACTTCTGCACCGGCTTGCCGTCCAGCCCGACCATGGTCAGGTTGATGGGCGCCGAGGTCTCCAGGCTGGTGTGCGCCAGCAACGCGGTGATCAGCTCCTGCTGGCTGATGCGGCTGGTCTTGGGCTCGAACACCAGCCGTACGGCGGCGTCCTTGCTCGACTCGTCGCGCACCGCGTCCAGCACGGCCAGCACCGAGGCCTTGAGCAGCGTCTGCTCCTGGCTCAGGGCTTTCTTGCCCGCCTTGACCTTGGGGTTGGTCAGCTCCTCGATCTCTTCGAGCACCTTCTGGGCGCTGACACCCGGAGGCAGCTCGGTCACCACCAGCTGCCACTGGCCGCGCGCCAGGTCCTCAATTTTCCAGCGCGCGCGCACCTTGAGCGAGCCGCGGCCCGTGCGGTAGGCGTCGGCGATTTCGGTGGCGCTGCTGATGATCTGTCCACCACCCGGGTAGTCGGGGCCGGGCACCAGCGCCATCAACTCCTCGTCGGTGAGACGGGGCGACTTGATCAGGGCAACGCAGGCCTGGGCGATCTCCCCCAGGTTGTGGCTGGGAATCTCGGTGGCCAGGCCCACGGCGATGCCGCTGGCCCCGTTGAGCAAGGTGAACGGCAGGCGCGCGGGCAGTTGCCGCGGCTCCTCGGTCGAGCCATCGTAGTTGGGCACGAAGTCAACCGTGCCTTCGTCGATCTCGTCGAGCAGGAGGCTGGTGATGCGCGACAGGCGGGCTTCGGTGTAGCGCATGGCAGCGGCGCCGTCGCCATCGCGGCTGCCGAAGTTGCCCTGGCCGTCGATCAGGGGGTAGCGCTGGCTGAAGTCCTGCGCCATGCGCACCAGCGCGTCATAGGCGGCCTGGTCTCCATGCGGGTGGAAGCGGCCCAGCACATCCCCCACCACGCGCGCGCTCTTGACCGGCTTGGCCCCGCTGTTGCCCGAGAAGCCCAGGCCCATGCGCGACATGCTGTACAGGATGCGCCGCTGAACCGGCTTCTGGCCGTCGCAAACGTCGGGCAGCGCCCGCCCTTTCACGACGCTCAAGGCGTATTCGAGGTAGGCGCGTTGCGCGTAGGAGGCGAGGTTGAGCTGCGAGTCATCGCCGCCGTCGAGGGAAATCAGGTCTTGCTCCATGAATCAGGTCAGGTCTATGCCACTCAAAAAAACAGGCGCTCAGGCCTGAAGCTCTTCGGCCGTGACGCTCACGATGCGCCGCTCCGAGGCCTGCGCCATCTGCTCGTCCAGCCGGTGGGCCAGCCGGCTCAGGAGGGCCTTGGCCGTCAGGCCACTCACCGGCACGGCCGTCGTCACCATGCGGAACTGCAGGAATTCCGCCTGGGCCTTGGGCAAGGGCTCCTTGAGCCCCGCCACCAGAATGCGCGTGCCCAGGTTGGCGGCGGCCTCGGCCAGCGCGACACCTTCGGCCAGCACCGCGATGCGCGCATGGGAAATACGGGCCGCCACGTCCGCCTCGCCCAGCGATCGCCGGATGCGGCTGGCCGCTTCAATCACGGCAGACTCACCCACTTCGGGGCCGAACTCGCGCGTGAGCGCGCCAAGGTTCTCGATCTCCACGAGCAGCAGCACGCTGGGGTGCCCATAGCGGCGCAGGATGGCACGCGCCGCCTCCACGCGATCGGCAAAGATCAGCGGCGTGCTCAGGCCCGTCAGCGGGTCGGTGACCTTGCGCGCGTCCACCCGCACGCGGGTCTCGGCAAACACCCGGCTGCGCCACACGGTGGCCAGGTAGACACCCGAGGCCCACAACGTGAGCGCGCTGGCCAGCAGGTAGGGCGAGCGCGGCAGCAACCCGAGCAGCTCGCCCCCGAGGCCGGCAGCGGCCAGCAGCAGCGCCAGCAGGCCTGCGGTGAGCCACCAGACCCAGGGCTGGCTCTGGGGCCAGGCCCGCAATATCACCAGCAGCACCACCGCCGCAAACAGCGCGGTGCCTGGCAGCAGCAGGATCCAGCCCCCGACCCAGCTGACGAAAGCAAACACCGGCAGCACGGCGCTGGCCGCCACCAGGGCGACGCGCAGGTTGCGCATGGCACCGGCATGGTTGACCAGTTCCCGCAGCACCAGGCCCGTGAGCGCCAGCGCCAGCAGCATGGCCGTTTCGGGAAGCCACTGCCCCACCCCGCCCGGCATGGGAATCAGGACCGACAGCATCACCGCCATTCCCAGGAACACGGCGCCGGCATGCAGCAGCAGCGCGCGTTCACGGTAGGCGCTGGCGATCAGCAGGGCGAAGAACGCCACCAGCAGTTGGGCGCCGGCAAAGCCCCCGAGCAGCAGTAGATCCTGGCGGCCCAGGGCCGACAGAGGTGTCAGCGCGTCCATCAAGGGCGCACGCCCCGCTGGAACGGCCGTGAGGCAGGCGGGCGCGCCATGGTCAGTCGCGCTCGATCCGGAATTCCGCCTCGGCAGGCGCCGCAGCCACCGGGGCCAGCGCCAGCGGCGGCACCATGTTGCCGCGGCCGGCCATCATGCTGGCGCGCCCGGGTGGCAGTTCGATGCGCACCCGCTGGGGCGTGCGGCGCTCGATCAGCGTCTCGGGCGGCTTGAGCATGGTGTACAGCTGCATCACGGTCTTGACGTAGTTCTGGGTTTCCCGATAGTTGGGAATGCGGTTGCCCGCGCGCTGCACGGCGCCCTCGCCCGCGTTGTAGGCGGCAAGCGCCAACTCGAGCTGGCCCGGGAACATCTTGATGAGATCGCTCAGGTAGCGGCTGCCGGCCCGCACATTGGTGCGCGGGTCGGTGAGCTTTTTCTCGACCGGGGTTTTGCTGTCGCCCCTGACGCCGTAGCGCTCGGCCGTGGCCGGAATGATCTGCATCAGGCCCACGGCGCCGCGCGGCGACACGGCATGCGTATCGAAGCCCGATTCGGTGGCGATCAGGGCCTGCAGCAGTTCGTAGTCGATGTGGTTCTTGCTGGACGCTTCGCGCAGATGGTGCTTGACCTGCTTGTAGCTCGGCGACACCTCGAAAAAGGCGATCAGCTTCGGCGGGGCGGTGGGCACGGCCACGGCCCGCGGCGTCGGGACGCCCTTTTGCAGATCGCTCGCGGTGTCGAAGCTCTCGCCACCGCGGAAAAAGAGCTCGTAGCGCTCATCGAGCCGCGTCGCCGCGAAATGGGCCACACCCTTGTCATCGACATAGCCCCAGACGTCGGCCAGGGCCGGCGTGGCCCCCAGGGCCGCGAACAAGCAGGCGGCGGCGAGGCGCCAGCCAGACAAACACATCATGAAAACATCTCCTGTCCCTGCGCGCGCCGCTGCGCAAACTCGGCGGCCAGCATGGACATCACGATCAACGAGTCATGGCCGTCACTGGTGCGCACCGCGTCGCGCAGACGGCCTTCGAGCACAAATCCTTCATGCGCATAGAGGGTCTGGGCCCGGCTGTTGCGCTCCTTCACGTCGAGCCAGAAGCGATGCGCCCCCAGGTCGTCGAAGGCCACCTTCTTGGCCACGCGCAGGGCCGCACGGCCATAGCCCTGCCCCTTGTCGTGCACCACCATGCGCTTGAGCTCGATCGACTGGTGCGGGCTGCGGCAGCCGATCAGGATCACGAAGCCCGCGGCATCCAGGCCCGCCCCCCCCTCGATGATGAAATGGCGGAAGTCCGGAAACCGGATCGCCGCCTCGTGCTGGGTGCGCTCCCACGGCGTGATGAAAGGCAGATTGGACTCGTCCTGCTCCAGGGACAGCACGAAATCGAGGTCGCTCTGCATCGTGGGGCGCAGGCGCACCCGCGCCGGGGTGCGAGCGGTCGTGGCAGTGGACGCGGTGGCGGTCATGGGCAGTGTTCAGATGTCGATCTCGACCGCATCGCCGTGCAGTTCCATGAGTTCGCGCCGGGCAGCGGCTTCGCCCTTGCCCATGAGTTTGGTGATCAGGCTTTCGGTTTGGAGGAAGTCCAGCGCGCCCAGCTGCACCGGCAGCAGGCGGCGGGTATCGGGATTGAGCGTGGTTTCCCACAATTGTTCCGCGCTCATCTCGCCCAGGCCCTTGAAACGGCTGATGGTCCAGGCTCCCTCGCGCACGCCTTCCTTGCGCAGCTTGTCCAGAATGGCCGTCAGCTCTCCCTCGTCGAGAGCGTAGACCTTGGAGGCCGGCTTCTTGCCACGCGCTGGCGCATCGACACGGAACAGCGGGGGCCGCGCCACATAGAGGTGGCCTGCTTCGATCAGCTTGGGGAAGTGGCGGAAGAACAGCGTGAGCAGCAACACCTGGATGTGCGAGCCGTCGACGTCGGCGTCACTCAGGATGCAGACCTTGCCGTAACGCAGGCCTGACAGGTCCGCCGGGTCATTCGGGCCGTGGGGATCGACGCCAATGGCCACGGCGATGTCGTGAATTTCAGTGTTGGCGAACAGCCGGTCGCGCTCGACCTCCCAGGTGTTGAGCACCTTGCCGCGCAGCGGCAGGATGGCCTGGCATTCCTTGTCGCGGCCCATCTTGGCGCTGCCCCCGGCCGAGTCCCCTTCGACCAGGAACACTTCGTTGTGCTGCGTGTCGCGGCTCTCGCAGTCGGTGAGCTTGCCGGGCAGCACCGCCACGCCCGACCCCTTGCGCTTCTCGACCTTCTGCCCGGCCTTCTGCCGGGTCTGGGCGGCCTTGATGGCCAGTTCAGCAAGCTTCTTGCCGTATTCCACGTGCTGGTTGAGCCAGAGCTCCAGCGCAGGGCGCACGAAACTGGACACCAGCCGCACGGCGTCGCGTGAATTGAGCCGCTCCTTGATCTGGCCCTGGAACTGCGGGTCCAGCACCTTGGCGCTGAGCACGTAGCTGGCCCGCGCGAACACATCCTCCGGCAGCAGCTTCACGCCCTTGGGCAGCAGCGAGTGCAGCTCGATGAAGCTCTTCACGGCGTTGAACAGGCCGTCGCGCAGGCCGCTTTCATGCGTGCCACCGGCACTGGTGGGAATCAGGTTGACGTAGCTCTCGCGCACCGGCTGGCCGTCTTCGGTGAAGGCAACACACCAGGCGGCCCCCTCGCCCTCGGCGAAATTTTCGTTGCTGTCGGCGAACCCCTCGCCCTCGAACAACGGGATCACCGGGTCGGCGGTGAGCGTCTGCATCAGGTAGTCACGCAGGCCACCCTTGTACTGCCAGGACTGGGTGTCCCTGGACTTCTCGTTGACCAGCGAGACCGTGACGCCTGGCATCAGCACGGCCTTGCTGCGCAGCAGGTGGGCCAGCTCGCCCAGCGGCAACTGGGTGGATTCGAAATACCTGGCGTCGGGCCAGACGCGCACGGTGGTGCCCTGGCGACGGTCGCCCTCCGCCGCCTTGCGCAGCTGCAGTTTTTCGGTGACGTCGCCACCGGAGAATGCCAGGCTGGCGACCATGCCCTCGCGGTGGGTGTTGACCTCCAGCCGCTTCGCCAGTGCATTGGTGACGGACACGCCCACGCCATGCAAGCCGCCCGAGAAGCTGTAGGCCCCGCCCTTGCCCTTGTCGAACTTGCCGCCCGCGTGCAGGCGGGTGTAGACCAGCTCGATCACCGGCGCCTTTTCCTCGGGGTGCAGGCCGAACGGGATGCCGCGGCCATCGTCCTCCACGCTGACCGAGCCATCGGCGTGCAGCGTGACCTTGATGCGCTTGCCATGGCCGGCCAGGGCCTCGTCGGCGGCGTTGTCCAGCACTTCCTGGATGACGTGCAGCGGATTGTCGGTGCGCGTGTACATGCCGGGCCGCTGCTTGACGGGCTCCAGCCCCTTGAGCACGCGGATCGAGCCCTCGGAATAATCGGTGGGTAGTTTGGTCGCCATGGGAGGTGGGATTGTAGTCTCCCCATGGCGTCAATTCTGTACAAAAATACAGTACTCCGGTCGTGTTCCGGTATTCATGCACGGCAGGCATCAATTCCCGGAAAAGCTTTCAAGAGCCAGATTTCCCGTCTTTCGCTACATTCCCTGACCATGACAACGCACAACAAACCGCTTTCCATGGTCCAGGTGCTGGCCTGTGGCGCCGCCATCGTCACCCTTTCCATGGGCATCCGCCACGGCTTCGGACTGTGGCTGCAGCCCATCACCCAGGCCCAGGGCTGGACGCGCGAGACCTTTGCCTTTGCCATCGCCATCCAGAACCTGTCCTGGGGCCTGTTCGGCATCTTCGCCGGCATGCTGGCCGATCGCTTCGGCGCGTTCCGCGTGCTCATGGGCGGCGCCGTGTTCTACGCGGCAGGCCTGGCGGGCATGGCCCTGTCACCGAATGCCTTCAGTTTCACGCTCACCGCCGGCGTCCTGACCGGCGCGGCGCAGGCCGGCACGACCTACGCCGTGGTGTATGGCGTGATCGGCCGGCAGATCGCCGCCGAGCGCCGTTCCTGGGCGATGGGCGTGGCCGCGGCCGCGGGCTCGTTCGGGCAATTTCTCATGGTCCCGGTGGAGGGCTTCCTGATTTCGGGCATCGGCTGGCAGCAGGCCCTGCTGGCGCTGGGCATGGCGGTGCTGCTGATCGTTCCCCTGGCGCTAGGACTGCGCGAGCCGGGTTTTGGCGGTGGCGCGGCGCCGGCACGCGAGCAGACCATTGGCGAGGCCCTGCGCGAGGCCTTCAAGTACCCGAGCTTCCAGCTGCTCATGGCGGGCTACTTCGTCTGCGGCTTCCAGGTGGTGTTCATCGGGGTCCACATGCCCAGCTACCTCAAGGACAAGGGGCTGTCGCCCCAGGTCGCAAGCTACGCACTGGCCCTGATCGGCCTGTTCAACGTGTTTGGCACCTACATCGCGGGCACGCTGGGCCAGCGGCTGGCGCGGCGCAAGATCCTGGCCTTCATCTACCTGGCACGCGCCGTGGCCATCACGGTTTTCCTGCTGGTGCCGCTGTCACCCGCCAGTGTCTACGTGTTTTCCAGCGTGATGGGCCTGCTGTGGCTGTCCACGGTGCCGCCGACCAATGCCACCGTGGCGCAGATCTTTGGCGTAGCCCATCTGTCCATGCTGGGAGGCTTCGTGTTCTTCAGCCACCAGATCGGCTCGTTCATGGGGGTCTGGCTGGGCGGCTACCTCTATGACAAGACCGGCAGCTACGACATCGTCTGGTACATCGCCATCGCACTGGGCGTCTTTGCTGCGCTGGTGAACCTGCCGGTGAAGGAAAGCGCCATCCAGCGCGGCCTGCCGCAGGCGGCCGGAGCCTGACATGCGCCAGCGCGCGCGCCACCTGCTGGCCTGGTGCGCTGCGCTGGCCGTGCTGCTGGCGGTGTTTGCCCTCTACACGCGGCCGGACTTTCTGGTGACACTCGCGGATCAGCTCTGGTCCTGCTTCTAAGGCATTTCAAGCCAAAGCGGGCGCCAGCCCTTGTCTTACCAGCACAGTCTGCTATGAAAAAAATAGTGATCACCGGTGCCTCCGACGGCATCGGCGCAGAAATGGCACGTCAACTTGCCCAGGCGCACGGCGCGCAGATGGCCCTGGTGCTGGCGGCCCGCAACGAGCAGGCGCTGAAGGCCGTGGCCGACCAATGTTCCGCGCTGGGCGCGCAGGCGTTGGTCGTGAAGACCGATGTGGCGGACGAGGCCCAGTGCCGGGCGCTGGTGGCGGCTGCCGTCGAGGGTTTTGGGGGCATCGACGTCCTGATCAACAACGCCGGCGTATCGGCCCAGGCGCTGTTCTCCGAGGTCAAGGCCGAGGACCTGGGCTGGTACGAGCAACTCATGCGCGTCAACCTCTGGGGCAGCGTGTGGTGCACCCACGCCGCCCTGCCGCACCTCAAGACGGCGCGTGGGCAGATCGTGGCGGTCTCGTCGCTGGCCGGCCTGGTGGGGGTGCCTGGACGGACCGCATACAGCGCCACCAAGTTCGCCATGACCGGCTTTTTCGAGGCGCTGCGCGCCGAGCTCCAGAGTGCCGGCGTGGCCGTGACCACCGCCTATCCCGGCGTGGTAGCGACGCAGATCCGCTACCGGGGCTACAACGCCGCCGGCGTGGCCGCCGGTTCGAGCGGCCTCAAGGAAGACGATGCCATGAGCGTCGAGGAATGCGCCCGCCTGATTCTGGACGGCATGAACCGGCGTGAGCGTGAAGTGGTCATGACAGTCAAGGGCAAGCTGGGGCGCCTGATCAAGCTGATCGCGCCAGGTCTGGTCGAAAAGATGGCCCTGGCGGCACTGAAGGACGAGGTCAAGCCCGGCTGATGCACGCCAGCGACACCCCTTCCGCCTGGGTCCGGCGCTGGTCGCACCTGGTGCCCGCCGGTGCCACGGTCCTGGACGTGGCCTGTGGCATGGGCCGTCATCTGCGCTGGTTTCACGAACGAAATCACCCGGTAGTCGGCGTGGACCGGTCACCTGACGCTATCGAATCCATAGCAGACCTGGGCGAAGCGGTGCTCGCCGACATCGAGGGGGGCCCCTGGCCGTTCAAGAGGCGGCGTTTCGGCGCCGTGGTGGTGACGCACTACCTGTGGCGGCCGCTGCTGCCCGTCATCGTCGACAGCTTGGCGCCTGGGGGCGTGTTGATCTACGAAACCTTCGCCGCGGGCAATGAAACCGTGGGCAAGCCCTCGCGGCCCGACTTCCTGCTGCAGCCGGGCGAGCTGCTCCGCGCCTGCGCAGAGCTGCGGGTGGTGGCCTACGAGGATGGCTTTCTCGACCGCCCGGCGCGCTTCATCCAGCGCATCGTGGCGGTGCGGCCGGTGCCCGAGGACCCCCTGGCGCGACATCCGCTCTAGTTAGAATGCTTCTTTCCCGTTCAGAACTGCGGACATGACACCGATTACAGGCAGCATCGTGGCGCTCGTCACCCCGATGCACGAAGACGGCAGCGTGGACTACCCCACCCTGCGCAAGCTCATTGACTGGCACATTGCCGAAGGCACCGACTGCATTGGCGTGGTCGGCACCACCGGCGAATCACCCACGGTCAACGTGGACGAGCACTGCGAAATCATCCGCGTGTCGGTGGAGCAGGCCAACAAGCGCGTGCCCATCATGGCCGGCTGCGGCGCCAACTCCACGGCCGAGGCGATCGAGCTGGCACGCTTTGCCAAGAAGGTCGGCGCCGACTGCCAGCTGCAGGTGGTCCCCTACTACAACAAGCCCACGCAGGAGGGCCAGTACCAGCACTTCAAGGCCATCGCCGAAGCCGTCGGCGATCTCCCCACGGTGCTGTACAACGTGCCCGGGCGTACCGTGGCCGACATGGCGCACGACACCGTGCTGCGCCTGGCGCAGGTGCCCGGCATCGTCGGCATCAAGGAAGCCACCGGCAACATCGAGCGCGCGCAGTGGCTGATCCGCGATGTGCCCAAGGGCTTCGCCATCTACTCGGGCGACGACCCCACCGCGGTCGCACTCATGCTGTGCGGTGGCCAGGGCAACGTGAGCGTCACGGCCAACATCGCGCCGCGCCTGATGCACGAGCTGTGCGTGGCGGCCACGGCCGGTGACGCCCGGCGTGCCATGGACATCCAGTTCAAGCTCATGCCCGTGCACAGGCACCTGTTCGTCGAGGCCAACCCGATTCCGCTCAAGTGGGCCATGGCCCGCATGGGCCTGTGCGGCGGCACCATGCGACTGCCCATGACCCCGCTGGCAACGGCCAACGAGGCGGTGGTGGAAGGCGCGCTGCGCGCCAGCGGACTGCTGGCCGCCTGAACCCGAATCATCAAGAGGATCCCTACGTGAAGAACATCGCAAGATTCGGGCTGCTGGCCCTGTCGGTGTCGCTGGCTGCCTGCAGCACCTTTGAAAGCGACAAGATCGACTACAAGAGCGCCAGCCGCGGCACCTCGCTCGAAGTGCCGCCGGACCTGACGCAGCTCTCGCGCGACACGCGTTACGTGGTGCCCGGCGGCGCCGTGACGGCCAACAGCTACCAGGCCGGCCAGGCCGTGCCCGGTGCGCCCACGGCCGCTTCCACGCTGGGCGACGTGCGCATCGAGCGCGACGGCAACCAGCGCTGGCTGGTGGTGAGCCGACCGGCCGACCAGCTCTGGGGCCCGATCCGCGACTTCTGGCAGGAAAACGGGTTCCTGCTCACGCTGGACCAGGCCAGTCTCGGCATCATGGAAACGGACTGGGCCGAAAACCGCGCCAAGCTGCCCCAGGACTTCATCCGCAACGCGCTGGGCAAGGTGTTCGACTCGCTCTACTCCACCAGCGAGCGCGACCGCTTCCGCACGCGCCTGGAGCGCACCGCCAGCGGCGGCACCGAGATCTACATCAGCCACCGCGGCATGATGGAGGTCTACAGCAACACGCAGAAAGACCAGACCGTCTGGCAGCCGCGTCCGTCCGACCCGGAACTTGAAGCCGAGTTCCTGCGCCGCCTGATGGTCAAGCTCGGCGTGCCCCAGGAGCAGTCGAAGGCCCTGATCGCCACCGGCGCCACCAAGCCCACGTCGCGAGTGGCCACGGTGGGCAACCAGCCCGTGGTGGTGGTGGACGAGGGCTTTGATCGCGCCTGGCGGCGCGTGGGCCTGACGCTGGACCGTACCGGCTTTACCGTCGAGGACCGCGACCGCAGCCAGGGCACCTATTTCGTGCGCTACGTCGAGCCCAACCCCGACAAGAAGGAGCCCGGCTTCTTCGGCAAGCTGTTCAGCTCGTCCGGACCGGTCAAGCCGCCGCTCAAACTGCGCATCAACCTCAAGAGCCAGGGGGAGTCCACCACGGTGTCGGTGCTCGACGCCAACGGCGCTCCCGAGGCTTCCGCCAACGCCCAGCGCATCGTCAAGGTCATCGCCGACGACCTGCGCTAGTCCCCGCCGCCGCCCATGCTGAGATTCAGGAGCCTGGGCAGCGGCAGCACCGGCAATGCCACCCTGGTGGAGGCCCATAGCGGCACCACCACCTCCCGCCTGCTGATCGACTGCGGCCTGGGCATCCGCCAGCTGGACGCGCGGCTGGCCCGCGCCGGCCTGGCCGCCGGCGACATCGACGCGTTGTTCATCACGCACGAACACAGCGATCACGTGGGCTGCGCGGCGGCCTTCGCGCGGCGCTGGCGCAAGCCGGTCTGGATGAGCCGCGGCACCCACGTGGCACTGCGCGAGCCGGACCTGGACGGCCTGCTGCGCGTCGCCCGCGATGCGGAGCCGATCGAGGTTGGCGAACTGACGCTGCTGCCATTCACCGTACCGCACGACGCGCGCGAGCCCCTGCAATTAACCTGCTCCGATGGCGCCCGTACCCTGGGCGTGCTGACCGACCTGGGCCATGCCACGGCCTATGTTCTGCAGCGGCTCGCCGGCTGCCAGGCCTTGCTGCTCGAATGCAACCACGACCCTGACCTGCTGGCCGGTGGCAGCTACCCGCCCTTCCTCAAACGCCGCGTCGGCGGCCTGTGGGGCCACCTGGCCAACCAGGCCGCCGCGGACATCGCGCAAGCCGTGCACCATCCTGGCCTCCGGCAGGTCGTGGCCGCCCATTTGAGCCAGCAGAACAACCGGCCCGAACTGGCACGCCAGAGCCTGGCGGCCGGCCTGGGCTGCGAGCCGGCTGACATCGCCGTGGCCGATGCCGCCGGCAGCGGAGACTGGTTCGGGGTCTGACTCGCAGCCGACCACCCAATGCAAAAAGCCACCCGAAGGTGGCTTTTCAGTAAACCGGAATTCGCTTTACTTCTTGGGAGCAGCAGCTTCAGCAGCCTTCTTGGCGGCTTCGGCAGCAGCGTCGACCGCAGCGGCAGCGGACGGCATGGCGGCCGGCTCGGAAGCGGCAGCAGCAGCGGGGGCAGCGCCCGAAGCAGCGGCTTCAGGAGCGGGAGCAGCCGGAGCGGGAGCCGGAGCAGCGGCGGGAGCCGGTGCGGGCGCGGGAGCCGGTTCTTCCTTTTTGCCGCAGGCAGCCAGCGCGGCAGCAGCAATCAGGGCCGCCAGGACAAGCGATTTATTCATTTCAGGTTTCCTTGGTTTTGCGAGATGGAACAATTTCCGAAAATTGTCACTGCAACGCTGCGGTTGCTTTGACTGAACGCGGTTGACTCGAGTTCACCATGTTCAGCCTTAAATTATATGTCGAAAGAGCGCAAGCCTTGCAAACCCTGACGGCGTGGCTTGTGGCTTTATTACAAACCCAGCGTGGATGCCGGAAAGGCGGGCGCGCTGCGACCCAGCCACTCGGCCAGTGACTCGCGCAACTGCAGCCGCCGTTCGGGCTCCGGGCCGCAAAAACCCGTGCAGCGCACCGGGTCCAGCCGCTGCAGCGCCCAGGCGGGACTCCAGATGGCGCTGGGGATCTCCAGCGGGTCAGCCGCCGAGCAGGCCCGGCATTCGATGATGTGGCTCCAGGTCTTGCGCCAGGTCACGAAACGCGCATGCTGGCGGATCACCTCGTCATAGCGGCGGGCCAGCAGGGTCACATGCCGCCCCGTGGCCGACCAGGCCTGCAGCGACTCGGCCACGGCCCGCTCCCCCAGCGGCCAGTCGGCAAAGTCGGCATCGCTCAGGATCAGCTCACGCCAGCCTTCGCGTGCCGCGCAGGCCAGCGCGTCGCGTACGCTCTGCTGGAACTCGGTGCGGCCCTCAATGCGGCCCGCGGGCAAGGCTTGTGGCTCGGGTGTTTCCATGGCGACTACTCCTGCACGGCATGCAGCCAGCCTGCCTCGCACCAGCCCTGCAACAGCGAACGGGCGCCCTCGCTGGCGCGGGCCACCTGACGGGCTGCAAGCTGCCGCGTATCGGCAAGCTGGCGCATCAGCGTGGCGTCGCGTCCCGAAGCGAGATAGCTTTCCCCGTTGATGAACACGTGGTGCGCGTCATGCATCATGCGCGTGCGCCGGTCCAGCACGAGGGCGCCGCTGCCCCGGGATCCTGGCGCGGGCTCGAACCAGACGCTCGCCTTGGGCTCGGTCAGGTACTCCCCCAACGCGCGTTCCAGCGCCTTCGGCTCCTCCAGCACGGCCTGCAGCGCGGCACGTGCAAAGCCGTGCAGTGCGGCCGGGATCGCACCGGGCGCGGAGACCGCCGGCTGGGCCGGATCACGGTACAGGGCATCGCCCACGGCGTCCGGCGCGTCGTCGGCCGCGCGCTGCAGCAGTTCGCGGGCCAGTTCGCCACGCGCCGGTGCGCGAAACCCGATGGAGTAGGTCTGGCATTCGCCCTCGGCAATGCCGTCGTGGGCGTAGCGCGGGGGCAGGTAGAGCATGTCGCCGGGTTCGAGCACAAACTCCTGCTCGGGCTCGAAATTGGCCAGGATCTTCAGCGGCATGCCTTCGCGCAGCGTGAGGTCCTTCTGGCGGCCAATGCGCCAGCGCCGACGCCCCTGCGCCTGCAGCAGGAACACGTCATAGCTGTCGAAGTGCGGCCCTACGCCGCCCCGATCGGTGGCGTAGCTGATCATCAGATCGTCCAGCCGTGCATCGGGCACGAAGCGGAACTGCCGCAGCAGCTCGTGCACACGGTCGTCGTGCAGGTCCATGCCCTGCACCAGCAGGGTCCAGCCGGGCGTGGCCAGCGGCGGCAGGGCGCGGCGCGCCAGCGGCCCCTGGCGCATCTGCCAGCCCGGCGCGGAAGATCGGCGTCCGCCGCCCGCGGGTGGCTGCACCACCAGCCTCGACTCCACGTCGTCCCGGGCGGCGAGCGCGAACAGCCCGGCCCGGTCCACGAGCGGCCTCAATCCGGGAATGGCCTGCCGCACGAGCAGGGGCTTCTTTTGCCAATGGCGCTGCATGAAGCGCGCCGGAGTCAGGCCGCCCAGGAGCGGCAAAGGGGTGTCGATGTCCATGGGACAATTCTGCCAATGAATCCGATCCCCGAAATTACCCCCCAGTGCGTGGTGGCGCTGACCTGGACCCTGAAGGACACGCTTGGCGAGGACCTGGACGTTCTGGACGAACCCGTGGAATTTCTCGTGGGAGGCTCCGACCTGCTTGCCAAGATTGAAGAGGCGCTGCAGGGCCATGGCCCCGGCGCGCGGCTGAACCTGCACCTGGAACCCGAGGATGCGTTCGGTGACTACCGCGAGCAACTGGTGTTCCTGGAGCCGCGTTCGCGATTCCCCCAGGAACTGGAGGAAGGCATGACATTCGAGGGGCTGCCACCCGGCAGCAACCCCGACGCCCCCGCCGACCTCCTGTACACGGTGACGGAGATCTATCCAGAGCATGTCGTGCTGGATGGCAACCACCCCCTGGCCGGCATTGCCATCCGTCTGAACCTGAAAGTCGAGGCCATCCGCGAAGCCACCGAGGAAGAGATCGGCCGGGGCTCCGCCGGCACCGGTTTCTTCAAGGTCCAGCCCCAGGCGCCAGGCGGTTCACTGCTGCACTGAACGGCGCACCACGGCGCCTGGCCCCTGAAGGCTCAAAGCCGGTAGATCTGGCCGTTTTCGATGCGCACGCGGTCGCCCACGCGCAGGTTGGCGGCGCTGTCCATGTCGTAGGCGCGGTAGCCTCCACGGTCGACCTGGACGGACACACGCCAGGTTTCATGCACCTCGGTCTTGTTGCGCTTTTCGACGTTGTTGCCCACCACGGCACCGCCAATGGCGCCTGCCGCCGTGGCCAGGTCACGGCCCGACCCACCGCCGATCTGGTGCCCGATGACTGCGCCGGCAATGCCGCCAATCACGGCCCCGGCACCGCTGCCTTTGCCCTTTTCCTCGGTCCGGACGACCTCGATGTTCGAGACACGGCCGTACTCCACGTACGACGCCGGCTGCGTGGGGTACACCGTCGTGGTCGACGGATAGGTCACCACCTGCTCGGCGGGGGGTTGCGGCGTGCCGCAGGCCGCCAAGGCCGCTGTCAGAACGGCCAGCGAGGTGACTGAAACGATGCGTGATGGCTGGGCCATGAGGTTCTCCTTGAAAGCTGATGCTTCATTAGAGAACCGCCACGCCACGAACCGCATCAGGCTGCGGCCCCAGCCGCTGTGCGTCCGCAGCCCGCCCTGGCGTGGGACGGGGCCGACACACCGGCCTGCTCAGCCCTTGCCAGTGGAGCCGTAACCGCCCTCGCCGCGCGCGCTGGGCGGGAACTCCTGCACCACACTGAACTGCGCTTGCAGCACCGGCACGATCACCAGCTGGGCCAGGCGCTCCATGGGCTCCAGCGTGAAGGCGACGCTGCTGCGGTTCCAGGCGCTGACCATGAGTTGGCCCTGGTAGTCGCTGTCGATCAGGCCCACGAGGTTGCCCAGGACGATGCCGTGCTTGTGGCCCAGTCCCGAACGCGGCAGGATCAGCGCGGCGTAGCCCGGGTCCTTGAGCCAGATGGCGATGCCCGTGGGGACCAGTTGCCAGGCGTTGGGCGCCAACGTGAGCGGCGCGTCCAGGCAGGCGCGCAGGTCCAGGCCCGCGCTGCCCGGCGTGGCATAAGCGGGCAGCTGATCCGCCATGCGCGGATCAAGGATCTTGACGTCGATTTTCATGGGTTTTGAATCAAATCAGGCTGTAGCCCGCGTGCGGCGGGCAATCTCTGCTATCAATTGGCGAGCAAGCTGGAGCTTGGGGGCCCGCGGCAGGGGGTGCACGCCCTGCGCGTCCACCAGCAGCATCTCGTTGTCGTCCTGGCCAAAAGCCAGGGGGCCGATGTTGCCCACCAGCAGCGGCACGCCCTTGCGCTCGCGCTTGGCCTGGGCATGGTTCACCAGGTCATGGCTTTCGGCAGCGAAGCCCACGCAGAAAAGCCGTCCGCTGCGCGCACGTTCACCTTGCGCGACGGTGTGCAGGATGTCGGGGTTTTCGGTGAAATGCAGCACCGGAGGCTGGCCGGAACCATCCTTCTTGATCTTCTGGTCGCTGGGCGTGGCCGGCCGCCAGTCCGCCACGGCGGCCGTCGCGACAAACACGGTGGCGCTGTCCGCCGACGCCACCACCGCTTCGAGCATGTCCCGCGCGGACCGGACGTCCACGCGGCACACGCCGCGCGGCGTGGGCAGGCTCACCGGCCCGGCCACCAGGGTCACTTCGGCGCCCGCCTCCCGGGCTGCCCGCGCAATGGCAAAACCCATCTTGCCCGACGAGTGATTGGTGATGCCGCGGATCGGGTCCATGGCCTCGAATGTGGGTCCGGCCGTGACCAGCACCCGCTGGCCCGCCAGACTCTTGGGCTGGAAAAATGCGATCAGGTCCTCGAGCAGTTCGGCCGGCTCCAGCATGCGCCCGTCGCCGGTCTCGCCGCAGGCCTGGAACCCGTTGCCCACCCCAAGAAGAATGGCCCCGTCCGCGGCCAGTTGCGCCATGTTGCGCTGGGTGGCCGGGTGGGCCCACATCTCGCGGTTCATGGCCGGCGCCAGCAAGAGCGGGACGGACTGGATCGGTCGGGCCAGGCACATCAGGCTCAGCAGGTCATCGGCCGCGCCCTGCGCCAGCTTGACCATGAAGTCCGCGCTGCAGGGGGCGATCAGGATGGCATCGGCCTCGCGGCTGAGGTTGATGTGCGGCATGCCGTTGGGCTCGCGCGCATCGAAACCGGAAACATCGCGCGAGCCGTACACCGGGCGGTTGCTCAGCGCCTGCAGGGTCACCGGCGTGATGAACTGGCGAGCGGCCTCGGTCATCACCACCTGCACCGTGGCGCCGGCCTTGCTCAGGCCGCGGCACAGTTCAGCGGATTTGTAGCAGGCGATGCCACCCGAGAGCCCAAGGACGATATGTTTGCCGGCCAGATCATTCATGGGCCGGAATGTAGCAGAGGGATACCTGAGGCTGTCCGGGGATGGCCAGCCGACCTCTATAATCTCGCTTTACCACCTCCCTCGAACCCCGCGTTCGACCCTGACATGACCAAATTTGTCTTCGTCACCGGCGGTGTGGTGTCCTCCCTTGGCAAGGGAATCGCCTCAGCCTCCCTCGCTGCGATCCTCGAATCGCGGGGCCTCAAAGTCACCCTGATCAAGCTGGATCCGTACATCAACGTCGATCCGGGGACCATGTCCCCCTTCCAGCACGGCGAGGTGTTCGTGACCGACGATGGCGCCGAGACCGACCTGGACTTGGGCCACTACGAGCGCTTCATCACGACGCGAATGGGCAAGGTCAACAACTTCACCACCGGCCGCATCTACCAGTCGGTGCTCGAGAAGGAGCGCCGCGGCGACTACCTGGGCAAAACGGTGCAGGTCATCCCGCACATCACCAACGAAATCCAGGAATACGTGAAGCGCGGAGCGCGCTTTGGCGAGCCCGACGCGGCCGATGTCGCCATCGTCGAGATCGGGGGCACCGTGGGTGACATCGAGTCCCTGCCCTTCCTTGAAGCCGTGCGCCAGATGAGCCTCAAGATGGGGCCCAACAACTCGGCCTTTGTGCACCTGACCTACGTGCCCTGGATCGCTGCGGCAGGCGAACTCAAGACCAAGCCCACGCAGCACACGGTGCAGAAACTGCGGGAAATCGGCATCCAGGCCGACGCCCTGCTGTGCCGGGCCGACCGCGCCATCCCCGAGGACGAGCGTGCCAAGATCTCGCTGTTCACCAACGTCGCCGAGTGGGGCGTGATCTCCATGTGGGATGTGAACACCATCTACAAGGTGCCGCGCATGCTGCACGAGCAGGGTCTGGACGGCCTGATCTGCGACAAGCTGCGCCTGAACACACCGCCGGCCAACCTCAAGCGCTGGGACGACCTGGTGCACGAAACGGAGAACCCGCGCGGCGAGGTCACCATTGCCATGGTCGGCAAGTACGTGGACCTGTCCGACAGCTACAAGTCGCTGAACGAGGCGCTGCGCCACGCCGGCATGAAGAACCACGTGCGGGTGAAGATCGACTATGTCGACTCCGAAACCATCGCGCCGGAAACGGTGCGCCAGCTTGCCAAGTACGACGCCGTGCTGGTGCCCGGCGGCTTTGGCAAGCGCGGCATCGAGGGCAAGATCGCCGCGGCCCGCTTCGCCCGCGAGCAGAAGGTGCCCTACCTGGGCATCTGCCTGGGCATGCAGGTGGCCACGATCGAATACGCCCGGGACGTCGCCGGCCTCAAGGACGCCAACAGCACCGAGTTCGAGCCGGACACCCCCAACCCCGTGATCGCCCTGATCACCGAGTGGAAGGACTCCGACGGCACCATCAAGACCCGCGACGAGAACTCCGATCTGGGCGGGACGATGCGCCTGGGCGCGCAGAGCTCTGACGTCGCCCGCGGCACGCTGGCCCACAAGATCTACGGCGATGTGGTGACCGAGCGCCATCGCCACCGCTACGAGGCCAACGTCAACTTCCTGAACAAGCTGCGCCAGGCCGGCCTGGTGATTTCGGCCCTCACGCAACGCGAGCAGCTCACCGAAATCGTCGAGCTGCCGCAGGACGTGCACCCCTGGTTCATGGGCGTGCAGTTCCACCCCGAGTTCAAGTCCACGCCCTGGGACGGCCATCCGCTGTTCAACGCCTTCATCAAGGCCGCGCTGGACCATCAGGCTGCCGGCAACAAGTCGCTGAAGGCAGTGGCATGACCGCTACCGGAGGGGCATCGTGAATCTTTGCGGCTTTGACATCGGGCTGGACCAGCCTTTCTTTCTGATCGCCGGCCCGTGCGTGGTGGAGTCCGAGCAATTGCAGATGGACACAGCGGGCACGCTCAAGGACATCACCAAGTCGCTGGGCATCCCGTTCATCTTCAAGAGCAGCTTCGACAAGGCCAACCGCTCCTCGGGAACCAGCTTTCGCGGGCCGGGGCGTGAGAAGGGCCTGGCCATCATGGCCAAGGTCAAGAAGGAACTGGGCCTGCCCACGCTGACGGACGTGCACACCGAGGACGACATCAACGAGGCGGCCCGGGTAGTCGACGTGCTGCAGACACCGGCCTTCCTGTGCCGCCAGACCGATTTCATCCGCGCCGTGGCGCAATCGGGCAAGCCCGTCAACATCAAGAAGGGCCAGTTCCTCGCGCCGCACGACATGAAAAACGTGATCGACAAGGCCCGCGCCGCCGCGAAGGAAAAGGGTCTGCCCGAAGACAACTTCATGGCCTGCGAACGCGGCGCCAGCTTCGGCTACAACAACCTGGTGAGCGACATGCGTTCGCTGGCGATCATGCGGGAGACCGCGGCCCCGGTGGTGTTCGACGCCACGCACTCGGTGCAGCTACCCGGCGGCCAGGGCACCAGTTCGGGGGGCCAGCGCGAGATGGTGCCGGTGCTGGCGCGCGCCGCCGTGGCCGTGGGTGTGGCCGGCCTGTTCATGGAAACCCACCCGGACCCGGCGAAGGCACTGAGCGACGGCCCCAACGCCGTGCCGCTGCGGCACATGAAAGCCCTGCTGGAAACGCTGATGGCGCTGGACGCCGTGACCAAGCGCAACGGCTACCTCGAGAACCACTTCAACACCTAGACGCCCATGCCCAGTGCCTACATCATTGCCAACGTCGATGTCACGGACCCCGAGCAGTACGAAGAGTACAAAAAGCTTTCCACCATTGCCATGAAGGCCCACGGTGCCGAAGTCTGCATCCGTGGCGGCAAGGTGGACGTGCTCGAAGGCGACTGGGAGCCCAGCCGCATCGTGCTGCTGAAGTTTCCGTCCCCCGAGGCCGCCCGGGCCTTCAACGACTCCGTCGAATACGGCGCCGCGCGCAAGGCACGCCAGGGCATCGCCGTGATGCGCATGGTGCTGGTCGAAGGCGTCTGAACCCCTTACCCACTTTTGAGAAGAAACCTGAAATGAGTGCAATCGTTGACATCGTCGGCCGCGAAATCCTCGACAGCCGCGGCAACCCCACCGTCGAATGCGACGTGCTGCTGGAATCCGGCACCATGGGCCGCGCGGCCGTGCCCTCCGGCGCATCGACCGGCAGCCGTGAGGCAATCGAACTGCGCGATGGCGACAAGAGCCGCTACCTGGGCAAGGGCGTGCTCAAGGCGGTGGAGCACATCAACACCGAGATTTCCGAAGCCGTGCTGGGCCTGGACGCGTCCGAGCAGGCGTTCCTGGACAAGACCCTGATCGACCTGGACGGCACCGACAACAAGAGCCGCCTGGGCGCCAACGCCATGCTGGCCGTCAGCATGGCCGTGGCCCGCGCGGCGGCCGAGGAATCGGGCCTGCCGCTGTACCGCTACTTTGGCGGCATGGGCGGCATGCAGATGCCGGTGCCCATGATGAACGTGGTCAACGGCGGCGCGCACGCCAACAACAACCTCGACCTGCAGGAGCTGATGATCATTCCCGTGGGGGCTCCGAGCTTCCGCGAGGCCGTGCGCTACGGGGCTGAAGTGTTTCATGCCCTCAAGAAAATCATCCATGACAAGGGCATGAGCATTGCCGTGGGCGATGAAGGCGGCTTCGCGCCCAACGTGCCCAACCATGAAGCCGCGATCCAGATGATCCTGGAGGCCATCTCGGCTGCCGGCTACACCCCGGGCGAGCAGATCGCGCTGGGCCTGGACTGCGCCGCCAGCGAGTTCTACAAGGACGGCAAGTACCACCTCGAGGCCGAAGGCCTGACGCTGGACTCCACCGAGTGGACCCATGTGCTCGCCACCTGGGTGGACAAATACCCCATCATCAGCATCGAGGACGGCATGGCCGAGGGTGACTGGGACGGCTGGAAGACCCTGACCGAGCGGCTGGGCAGCAAGGTGCAGCTGGTCGGTGACGACCTGTTCGTGACCAACACCAAGATCCTGAAGGAAGGCATCGACAAGCAGATCGCCAACTCGATCCTGATCAAGATCAACCAGATCGGCACGCTGACCGAGACCTTTGCCGCGATCGAGATGGCCAAGCGCGCGGGCTACACCGCCGTCATCAGCCACCGCTCCGGCGAGACCGAGGACAGCACCATCGCCGACATCGCTGTGGGCACCAATGCCGGCCAGATCAAGACCGGTTCTCTCAGCCGCTCCGACCGCATGGCCAAGTACAACCAGCTTCTGCGCATCGAGGAAGACCTGGGCGACATCGCCAGCTACCCCGGCCGCGCTGCCTTCTACAACCTGCGATAGGCCGCCTTGGCTAACCGCGTTGTTCCGGCCATCCTGATCGCGCTGCTGGCCATCGTCCACGCCCAGCTGTGGTTCGGCCGGGGCAGCCTGGGCAACGTCGCGCAGATGCAGGCCAGGCTGGCCGAGCAGAAAGCCCGGAACGAGCAGTTGCGCCAGTCCAATGAGCGCGTTTCGGCCGAGGTGCGCGACCTCAAGGACGGGCTGGAAATGGTCGAGGAAAAGGCGCGCTCCGAACTGGGCATGGTCAAGCCCAACGAGATCTACGTGCAGATCGGCAAATGACCTCTTCCCGCCCGGGCGGTGCGCATGCCTGACTTCCTGTTTGCCGAAGCCTTCACGCTGTGGGGCTCGCCCACCACGTGGCTGGAACTGGCGGCCGTGGTCATCGCCCTGGCCATGGTGGGGTGCAATATCCGCGAAATCCACTGGGGATGGCCACTCGCCATCGCGAGCTCGCTCATGTACTTTGCGCTGTTCTGGCGCAGCAGGCTGTACGGCGATGCCGGTCTGCAGATCTTCTTCGCCGTCGTGGCCTTCTGGGGCTGGTTTCAGTGGCTGCGGGGCGTGCGGGGCGATGGCTCGGCCCTGCACGTGGCTCGCCTCACTCCCCGAGGCCTGGCCATGACCGTGGCCGCCTGCGCCGTGCTCTGGCCAGCCATGGGACTGTTCCTCAAAACCTTCACGGACACCGACGTCCCCTGGTGGGACGCCTTCCCAACGGCCGTGAGCCTGGTCGGCCAGTTCCTGCTGGGCCGCAAGTTCATCGAAAACTGGGCCGTGTGGGTCGTCGTGAATACGGTCAGCGTCGGCCTGTTCGCGTGGAAGGGCCTTTGGCTCACCGTGCTGCTCTATGCGGTGTTCATCGCGCTGAGCGTGGTGGGCTGGCGGGCTTGGAGGCTGCGGGTGGCGGCCTCCGCCACCTGAGGCAAGGGCCGACCCCATGAAAATCGCCCTGCTCGGCGCGGAAAGCACCGGCAAGACCCAGCTGGCCCAGGCCCTGGCCGGCCATTGGCGCGGCCTGGGCCGCAGCGTGGTACTGGTGCCCGAGGTGCTGCGCGAGTGGTGCGACCGCATGGGCCGCACGCCCCGGCCGGAGGAACAGGCGGGGATCGCCAACGAACAGGCGGCCCGCGTGGCGCAGGCGGCGCCGCACGACTGGCTGATTGCCGACACCACGCCGCTCATGGTGGCCCTCTACAGCGACCTGCTGTTCGACGACGCTTCGCTGTACGAGATGGCCTTCGCGCACCAGCGCCAATACGACGCGACACTGGTGACGGGTCTGGACCTGCCCTGGGTGGCCGACGGCCTGCAGCGCGACGGACCCCATGTGCGCGAACCGGTGGATGCGCGGCTGCGAGCCGCGCTGACACGCGCGGGCGTGGCCTACCGCGTGGTCTATGGCAGTGGCGGCGAACGCCTCGAGCAAGCCCTGTACGCTATTGATTCGATAGCGCCTGGCGCCCATCCAGCAAGGGCTGGCGCTCGATATGGCCTGCAATCACGGCCCTGGACCTGCGAACGCTGCGCCGATCCGGACTGCGAGCACCGGCTGTTCACTGGACTGTGGGATTCACCGGAGGCTGGTCGCCCGGTGAAGTGAAGATCTGCGCCGCATCCACCGGATCGAACCGGTATTGCTGGCCGCAAAAATCGCACCCCACCTCGATTTCCGCGCGCTCGGCCAGGATGCTCGCGGCTTCATCCTGCCCCAGACTGCGGATCATTCCGGCCACACGCTCGCGGCTGCAGGTACAGGCAAAGCGGGGGCCCTGGGCCCCGGCCAGAGGCTCGAAGCGCAGCACCTTTTCTTCCCAGAACAGGCGGTGCAGGATGGTGTCCACATCCAGCCCCAGCAGTTCGGCCCGCGTGAGGCTGCGCGCCAGGATGGAAATGCGGTTGTAGTCTTCGTTGACGCCGATCTCGTCCTCGTTCGCCTTGCTCACCAGGCTGCCCGCGAGGTTGCCCTCGCCTTCCGTGGGCAGGCGCTGGATCAACAGGCCAGCGGCCACCTTGTCATCGGCCGCCAGCACCAGCGTGGTGTCGAGCTGCTCGGACTGCAGCATGTAGTGCTCCAGGACCTCGCCCAGGCTCTGCAGCTTCTCGTGCCGGTCGCCAAACAGCGGCACCACGCCCTGGTAGGGCTGCTGGCCGGGGAACTTGTCCTTGGGGTCGAGCGTGATCGCACAGCGGCCTAGGTTGTTCACGTTGACCATGTCGGACAGGCGGTCGTTCACGCCCACGTTCCCGACGACCTTGGCGGTCACGCGCAGGCCGAAGTCCGGCTGCACCTCGGCCACCGCCACCTTGACCGGTCCGTCGCCAAAAATCTGCAGCACCAGGGCGCCATTGAACTTGATGTTGGACTGCATCAGAACGCCGGCCGCGGCCATCTCGCCCAGCAGTTCAGCCACCGGAGGCGGCCAGGCGCCTGTGGTCTTGTTGCTGGCGCGCCGCGCGAGAACCTCGGTCCAGGCATCGGTCAGGCGCACGATCATCCCGCGCACGGGCAGCCCGTCAAACAGAAACTTGTGCAATTCACTCAAAACGTGCGGTCCTCGCCGTGCGGCGTCAGCCAATCTTCTTCAGTCCCCGCTCAAAGCGCCGGGCGTTCTCCACATAGTGCTCGGCGCTCTGTGCCAGCTTGGCGGCGGCCGCGTCATCGAGCGTGCGCACCACCTTGGCGGGCGCGCCGATGATCAGCGAGTTGTCGGGGAACTCCTTGCCCTCGGTCACCACGCTGCCCGCGCCCACGATGCTGTTGCGTCCGATCTTCGCGCCGTTGAGCACCACGGCCTGGATGCCGATCAGCGAGCCATCGCCAATGGTGCAGCCGTGCAGCATGACCTGGTGGCCCACGGTCACGTTGTCGCCAATGGTCAGGGGCATGCCCAGGTCGGCATGCAGCACCGAGCCGTCCTGGATGTTGCTGTTGCGCCCGATGCGGATGGTCTCCGTGTCGCCTCTGACCACGGCGCCAAACCAGACGCTCGCGTTGTCGGCCATCTCGACCGCGCCCATCACCTGGCCGCTGTCAGCCACCCAGGCCCCCTGGCCCAATACCGGCGCCTTGCCGTCGAGTTCATAAATCGCCATCGTCGCTGCCTCCGGTAAATGGGTCATTGTAAGGAGCGCAAGGGCTCGCCTTCACCGCTCGAGCAGCGCCAGTTCCTGCGGACTGAAGCCGGCAGCGAGCCGGGCCTGCAGGTTGAAAGGGCCACGCAGACGCGGGGCGTCGTACTGCCGCGCAAGCTGCGCGTACGTGGCCACGGGCTCCAGCCCGCGTTGCTCACACACCCAGTTGTACCAGCGGTTGCCAATGGCCACATGGCCGATCTCGTCATGCAGGATCACGTCGAGGATCTCTGCGCCCCTGCGGTCCCCGGCCTTCAGGAGTTTGGCGCGGATCGGTGGCGATGCGTCAAGGCCACGCGCCTCGGCCGTGCGAGGCACCAGCGCAATGCGCGCCAGCAGGTCGTGACGGGTCCGCTCGGCCATGTCCCACAGGGCATTGTGCGCGGGCAGGTCGCCGTACCGTGCCCCAAGCGAGGCCAGATGGTCGCGAAGCAACTCGAAGTGCAGAGCCTCCTCCCTGGCAACGCCCATCCACTGCGCGTAGAACAGGTCGGGCAGGTCCCTGAACCGCCAGCAGATGTCCAGCGCCAGATCGATCGCATTCAGCTCGATGTGGGCCAGCGAATGGACCAGCGCGATCCGGCCCTCCAGGGTGTGCACGGACCGTTTCACCAGCTCGGTATGGGGCACCAGGGCTGGCCGATCGGGCCGACCGGGAATCACGCCGTGGCCGGTGATCTCGTCCGCAGCACCCGCCGGCAGCGCCGGGTCCATGGCCCGCGTGCGACGGGCCTTTTCATCGGGATCTCGGGTGACCAGCAAGTCCAGCGCGAGGCGGCGTAGTGTGTCCATCCGGGGATGCTATGCGAAGACCGCCCCGGTGCGCTCGATGCCCCCTTCGCTTCGGATTAAAGTGCAGGCTCCATCCACGATCCGGCGGGGCCGGGCCTGGGCAGCAGCGGCCGATGCCGCGAGGAGCACGCATGCAAACCATACTGGGCGCCAATGGCCAGATCGCCATCGAGCTCGCGCGCGAGCTGGCGTGCCACCATCCCGATGAACTGCGGCTGGTGAGCCGCAACCCGTGCCGGGTCAACCCCGCCGACACGCTGCAGCCCGCCAACCTGCTCGACGCCCGCCAGACCCTGGAAGCCGTCAAGGGCAGCCACACGGTGTACTTCACGGCCGGGCTGCCCCCCGACACCAGGCTCTGGGAGTCTCAGTTCCCCACCATGCTGAAAAACGCCCTGGACGCCAGCCGCGCGGCGGGCGCCCGCTTCGCCTATTTCGACAACACCTATATGTACCCGCAGGACGACCGCGTGCAGACCGAGGCGACCTCCTTTGCGCCGGTTGGCCGCAAGGGTCGGGTCCGCGCTGCCATGGCGACCATGGTCCTCGAGGAGATGGCGCGGGGCGAGATGCCGGTGCTGATCGGACGGGCCCCCGAGTTCTACGGGCCCGGCACCACGCAAAGCGTCACGAATGCGCTGGTCATCGCACCGCTCAAGCAAGGTGGCAAGCCGCGCGTGCCGCTGCGCGACGACAGGCGGCGCACGCTCATCTGGGCACCCGACGCGAGCCGGGCACTGGCGGCCCTGGGCAACACCACCGACGCCTACGGCCAGACCTGGCACCTGCCCTGCTGCGACGACCGGCCCACCTATCGCGAATTCGTGACCATGGCCGGCGAAGCGCTGGGGCGGGACGCTGCCTACACGGTCCTGCGCCCCTGGATGCTGAACGCGGCCAGTCTGTTCTCGAGCCAGGTGCGGGAGATCAAGGAGCTGCTGCCGCGCTACGGCTGCGACAACCTCTTCGACTCCAGCAAATTCAAACGCCGGTTTCCGGCATTCGAGGTCACGACGTACCGGCAGGGGTTGCGCCTGATTGCGCAGGAGTGACGCTGCGCCGGGCCGACCAGACCCACAGGCCCAACCCGCCCAGAATCATCGGCACGCACAGCCACTGGCCCATGCTCATGCCCAGCGCCAGCAGGCCCAGGAAGTTGTCCGGTTCGCGGAAAAACTCGGCCACAAACCGCAACACCCCATACCCCATGAGGAAGGCCGCGGCCACCTGGCCCTGGCGGCGCGGCTTGCGCGCGTACAGCCAGAGCAGCACGAACAGCAGCAGCCCTTCGAGCAGGAACTGGTACACCTGAGACGGATGGCGCGGCAGCATGGAGCCGCTTTGCGGGAACACCATGCCCCAAGGCAGGTCCGGCGACGAAAAGCGGCCCCACAGCTCGCCGTTGATGAAATTGCCCACCCGGCCCGCGGCCAGGCCGGTTGGCACACAGGGCGCCAGAAAATCCATCACCTGCAGGAACGGCTTGCCACGAGAGTGCGCAAACCACCACTGCGCCAGGATCACGCCGAGCAGGCCGCCATGAAAACTCATGCCCCCGTGCCAGACCGCGAAGATCTCGAACGGATGCGACAGGTAATACCCCGGCTTGTAGAACAGGCAGTAGCCCAGGCGCCCCCCCAGCACCACGCCCAGCACGCCAAGAAACAGCATGTCTTCGACATCCTTGCGGCTCCAGGCCCCCGCTCCGGTGACGGAGGCAAACGGCTCGTGGCGCAACCGCTTGAGGCCCAGGAACAGGAACAGACCAAAAGCGGCAAGGTAAGTCAGCCCGTACCAGTGAATGGCCACCGGACCCAACTGCAGGGCCACAGGGTTGATGGGGGTGTAGGTCAGCATGCGGCGTATTGTGCCTGCACAAACTTGACGAAACAGCCCAGCGAGGGGTTGCGCGCCTCGCTGGGCCACACCAGACTGGTCTCGCAGGCCGGCACCGGCCGTGCGCGGGTGCCGCCCACGCTGCGGTAGGTGACGCCCGGGCGCTGGAACTGCCGCACGCTGCCGGGCACCCAGGCCACGCCCAGGCCCGCCGACACGAGGTTGACGATGGTCTGCATCTGGATGGCCTCCTGCGCCACCTGGGGCGAACTGCCGGCCGCATGGTACATGCCGAAAATCGCGTCATACAGCGAGGGCACGATGCGCCGCGGAAAGATCACCAGTGGCTCGGCAAGAACCCGGCTCAGGGGCGGCGCGGCTTCCGTCGCCAGCGGGTGGGGGTCGCTCAGGGCCAGCACCAGCGGCTCCTGGGCCACGGACAGCCGCTGCAGCCCCGCCGGCGCGAACGCCGGGGAATGGATCATGAAACCCGCGTCGATCTCACCCCGCTGCAACGCCTGCAGCTGCACATCACCGGTGGCTTCGATCAACTCCAGCTGCACCTGCGGGTACTGTTCCCGGAAGCCACGCACCCACTGCGGCAGCTGCGCAAAACCCACCGTGGAGACAAAGCCGAGGCGAAGATGCCCGATCTCTCCGGCCGCCGCGGCGCGCGCGTGCACCGGCAGGGCCTGGGCACGCGACAGCAGGTCGCGCGCCTGGGGCAGCAGCGAGGCGCCGGCGGCGGTCAGCTGCACGCTGCGCTTGGTGCGGTCGAACAGGCGCACCTGCAACAGGCCTTCGAGCGAGGCAATCGCCTGCGTCAGCGGAGGCTGCGTCATGTGCAGGCGCAGCGCTGCCCGGCCAAAGTGCAGTTCTTCGGCCACGGCCACGAACTGGCGCCACAGGCGGAGTTCCACGAAGACATCAATCATACGCACCAAATATTAATCGATCCTCATAAATATATTGGACCCCCCTGAAAAGCCGGCGCATACTTTGCGCCACCTTTCGCCAACCGAAGAGACAACGCCGTGGACACCAAGACCATCCAGCTCAACCTGCGCAGCAAGAACATCACCGAGGGCAAATCGCGCGCGCCCAACCGCTCCATGTACTACGCCATGGGCTATGAACAGGGGGACTTCCGCAAGCCCATGGTCGGCGTGGCGAACGGCCACAGCACCATCACGCCCTGCAATTCGGGCCTGCAGAAGCTGGCCGACGCCGCCATTGCCGGCATCGAGGAGGCCGGGGGCAACGCCCAGGTGTTCGGCACGCCCACCATTTCCGATGGCATGGCCATGGGCACCGAGGGCATGAAATACAGCCTGGTCAGCCGCGAAGTCATCAGCGACTGCATCGAGACCTGCGTGCAGGGCCAGTGGATGGACGGCGTGCTGGTGGTCGGTGGCTGCGACAAGAACATGCCCGGTGGCCTGATGGGCATGCTGCGCGCCAACGTGCCGGCCATCTACGTCTACGGCGGCACCATCCTGCCGGGCAAGTACAAGGGCCAGGATCTCAACATCGTCAGCGTGTTCGAGGCCGTGGGCCAGAACGCCGCCGGCAACCTCAGCGACGAGGACCTGCTGGAGATCGAGAAGCGCGCCATTCCCGGCACCGGCTCATGCGGTGGCATGTACACGGCCAACACCATGTCGTCGGCCTTCGAAGCGCTGGGCATTTCGCTGCCCTACTCGTCCACCATGGCGAATCCGCATGACGAGAAAGCCAATTCGGCCAAGGAGTCGGCCAAGGTGCTGATCGAAGCCATCAGGAAGGACATCAAGCCGCGAGACATCGTGACCAAGAAGGCCATCGAAAACGCCGTGGCCGTGATCATGGCCACCGGCGGCTCCACCAACGCAGTGCTGCACTTTCTGGCCATTGCGCATGCGGCCGGAGTGGACTGGACCATCGACGATTTCGAGCGCATGCGCAAGAAAGTGCCCGTGATCTGCGACCTGAAGCCTTCGGGCAAGTACCTGGCCGTGGACCTGCACCAGGCGGGTGGCATTCCCCAGGTCATGAAGGTGCTGCTGGATGCGGGCCTGCTGCACGGCGACTGCATCACGATCAGCGGCCAGACCATCGCCGAGGTGCTGAAGGACGTGCCGCCGCTGCGGGCCGACCAGGACGTGATCCGCCCGATCAGCAGCCCGATGTACGACGAGGGCCACCTGGCCATCCTCAAGGGCAACCTCTCTCCCGAGGGCTGCGTGGCCAAGATCACCGGCCTCAAGAATCCGGTGATGACAGGCCCGGCCCGCGTGTTCGACGACGAGCAGTCCGCGCTGAAGGCGATCCTGGACGGCAAGATCGTGGCCGGCGACGTGATGGTGCTGCGCTACCTGGGTCCCAAGGGAGGCCCCGGCATGCCTGAAATGCTGGCCCCCACGGGCGCGCTGATCGGCGCCGGACTGGGTGAGAGCGTGGGGCTGATCACCGACGGCCGCTTCTCGGGTGGCACCTGGGGCATGGTGGTGGGCCACGTCGCGCCCGAAGCCGCCGCGGGCGGCACGATCGCGTTCGTGAACGAGGGCGACTCCATCACCATCGACGCGCACCAGCTCAAGCTCGAGCTCAACGTGCCGGAAGCCGAGATCGCGCGCCGTCGCGCCAACTGGACGGCCCCGGCACCGCGCTACACGCGCGGAGTGCAGGCCAAGTTTGCATTCAACGCCGCCAGCGCCAGCAAGGGCGCCGTGCTGGACAACTACTGACTTGCCCTACCGGCATTATCTAGCTGATGCATTAGACCCCGATCCCCTCTTTGGGAGAGGATCGGGACATGCCGAAATTCCGTCAATACACCAACCTGGAGCGCACGCCCCCGTCCATGGCGTGGCTTATTCGTGAGCGCGCCAAGCTCAAGGGGATGATCGAACGCCGTCAAAAGCAGATGGACGATCTGCCTCGCGAAATCGTTGAATTGCAGTCAAAGCTGGACGCGCTGGATGCAGTGTTCCCCTTGCACGAGGTGAAGGTCGATCCCAATCTCATCAAAGGGACCCAAACCAAGAGGAAGGCTCTGGGACCTCACGGTCTGATGACGCGAGTCATCTATGAGATGCTGAAGAAAGCCTCGGGGCAGCCAGTATTTACCTCTGAGATCGCCCTGGAGTTCATGCGCCGAGTTGGCATCCCAATGTCCCGTGCCGCCAAGGTCGACACCACCACCCGCGTACGCTACCGCCTGAAGCAGATGTGCCGCGATGGCAATGTGATCAGGCACCACGACCCCGCGCACGGTGAAAACACGGAGGGTTCATGGTCCCTCCCCAAAGACAGCTGGGCCCGCGACGACGAAGACGACCAAGAGCCCCTTCGCAAGGCCGCCTGACCAGTCGGTGACATGTCGTCACCGGTTCACGGCAGGCCTTCTCCGCCAGATTCTCTTCAAGGGACGAACAGCACTTCGTCCTGTCGTCGCTTGCTTTGCCAGTACCCCTCCAGCTGGACGCTTCAGGCCCCACTTTGCTCGCCCACTTCAAAATGTCTCGGGACTGGGACATGGGCGAATGTCGTCGTTTGTCTTCACGCCAGGCGACCTCAGACATGTACTCGTACATGTACTTCGGTGTCACCCGATGGGCCTGGCCGATCACCATGCGTCGCATGCGCGCAAAGAATGACTCCGCGTGGTTGTTGTTCACGCCCTCATCCGTCGAGAACTCGACGGAATGGTTGACGGTCAGATGTTGGTAACGCGCCATGTACTCACCGTAGGCTGGGTGCTCGTCCGTCATCACCGTGGCGTTCTTGCTGATGTACTTCTGGGCCAAGGCGCGTGCCGTGGGTGAGTTCTCCGCACGAACCACCTGCACCACGGTTCGAACCGCGCCGACACCCGGCGTCTTCGACACCTCGCGCAGCACCATCACGATTCGTCGGTTCGGATGAAACGCATGGGCATCCGCAGGAATGCGATCTCGAGCCTGTGTCTTGCTGGCCTTCTTCTTCACGCGCGGCTTGCGGATCCGTCCTGAGACGTGTGCGCCATCAACATGGACCAAACCGCCAAGCTGATGGTCCTTGTTCTTTTGTTCCTGCTCGTGGGTGACGGCCTCGCGGATCTTGTGCACCAGGACAAACGCGGTGGAGTACGCCACCCCCAGGTATCGACTCATCGCCAAGGCGCTGATGCCCTTGACGTTGGAGACGAACAAGAGGATGCCATGCAGGATCGTGCGCAGCGGCAGCTTGTGATCGGCAAACACGGTGCCGCTGGTCACTGAGAACATCCGGCCACAGGCGACTTCCCTGCAGCGCCATTGCTTGCGACTCTTGATCCAGTAGTGGCTGGCCACCGTCCCGCACTCCGGGCAGACCTGCTCCGTCTCACTCCCCCAGCGGCAGCGCGCAAACAAGGCGTGCGCACGCGTCTCCGTCATCCCATCAATGTCCCTCAGGGAGAAGTCCCGGCCAATGGGGAGAAGCAGGAAGTGGGTGGCCATGGTGTTGAACGTGGATCGGTCAGGGGCCTTCAGGTCCTGATCGAGGTGAGGTAGGTCGCGTTGGTCATGGGCTTGAGTGTCCCCAGCGAATGCCACAGAACCATCCGACGGTGGATTCTTGATAAATCGTTTTTGATGTATTCAAGTCGCAACTCCTTCTTACGATGTGCAAATCAAAAACGATTTGCACTACTGGTTCAAAACATGGACGAGAACGCCTTTTATGAGACCGAGGCTCGAGAGCTCATCAAGCGCATCCGTCGGGAGAAGGATGTGCCCTACTGGCGACTGGCTGAGAACCTGTCTGCGCTGGGCGTGGAGATGGAGGAACAGGCCCTCATCAACCGCGTGAACCGCGGTCGCTACTCCTTCGCCTTCGCGCTCCAGTTGCTGGCGGCCTTGGGGGTCGAGACCCTGGAGGTGCCTCGACCACCTCGTGCAGGTCATCGACCCAAAGCACGATAGCTGTATTTATATACAGTTAACATGTCCTTGTCTAGCCCCTGATATTTCAGCCATGCCTCTCGACGCCGCATCATTCATTGCCGCCACGGTCAGCCTATCTAAGCGACAGATCCAACAAGCCGGGCAACGATACACACCTGGCATTGAACCCGGTGCACCAAACCTAAGGATTGAGGCGCTGTCGACAGCCCTCGCTAACGTAGCCTGCGGGGCCGCCGCAAAAGCCAGATTCGAGGGCGTTCTCGCGCAGTTTTTGGAGGGATGGGAGCGGGCCAAGCGCAGTAGTCAGCAAGCGGCAAAGGTCGAATCACTGGCGGCGGCCGCGACTGCGTTCATCCCGGCAATGATGAGCAGGATGCTCTCGCAGGACGACACCGCGGGCGCTGCTTGGTCAACGTATATGTCGGAGATCGAATCACTACTGGTCGAAGACGGTGCTTATTGGCGAGCCGAAGAAGCAAAGTTGGGCCCGGATGACGGGAGCTACTCTTCGGACCGGAACGCAATCCGAGGCCACATTCAGTCTATTGGTACGTGCTTGAGCGTGCTGCGGGACGAGCTTGAGTACGCAAGCAGCTCTTCATTCAAGCTGCTTTTTCGCCCGAACCTACTCATCGCTGGGGAATGGGGCACTGGCAAGACGCACCTGCTTTGCGATGTCACAACTGAGCGCCTAGGGCGCGCGGCGCCCACGATCCTGATACTCGCGAAAAACTTCCAGGGAAACGTGTTGGCAGATATCGGTGCCCAGATGTCCGCCGGCATCTCCTTGGAAAAGCAATTTGAATGTTTGAATGAGGTAGCGAGCAGCCTAGGGGAACGTGCGCTTGTGATTGTTGACGGCGTGAATGAGGGGCATCGCCGCGAGTGGCGCCAGGCAGTTACCGCACTTGTATCCCTTACGGCTGCACATCAGAACGTTGGTCTAGTCGTGTCATGCCGCACGCCGTTTGAACCGATTGCGATTGACAAAGCGGACATTTCCAAGTTCTACCGACTGCAGCACATTGGCTTCGATGATCAAGAGTTCGACGCGCAGGCAGCCTTTTTTCAGCACTACAAGTTGCCGCTTCCTGAGGTCCCGTTGCTGGACCGTGAGTTTTCTCGCCCACTCACGCTGAAGCTCATCTGTCAGTCGCTTCAAGAGCTGACAGATTCAAAGAAGGCGAAAGGATTTGCCGGTATTGCTTCAGGGCAGCGCGGGATGACATTCGTGCTTGAGGCCTTTGTCAAACGGATCGGCGCGTCGGTCGAGAGTGAATTCGGGTTGAAGAGCAAAGGGTGCTGGCTCCTACTGAAGGGTGACGACCAGTTCGCCGATCAACAAACTGCCGGCTTTGCTCCATGCATGGCAGCGAAACTGCGCGGCTATTTGCTGCCGTCCGAGGTAGACCGGATCGTGGCTGCAAGCTACCCCGCAATGCCACGCTCTAAGCGCCGGCATCTTATTGAGGCCATGCGCACGAACGGCCTGATCGAAGAGGACGCCATCTGGTACTCAACCAAGAAGGGCACGCACAAGACGCGGGTGGTCTTCAGGCTTCCTTACCAGCGCTTTAGCGACCATCTGGTCGCGAGACATTTGCTGAGCGCTTACCTCGATTCAACATCCGCCGAAACCATCAAGCAAAGCCTCGCCGGCGATTCGCCACTCGCCCGGATATTCCGTCTATCCAAGCGGTACTACCGTCAATATCAGGAGCCGGGCTGGGCTCAGGCGCTCATCACAGAGTTCGCTGAAAGGGCGGGGAAGCTGCCTCCCAAGGAGCGGGAGTTGTTTTTCGCGCTGCCCAAGTCGGCGCAAGACTGGACCGCCTATTTCGAGCCGTTCATCGAGGGGCTCTTCTGGCGCAATCCCAAGGCCTTCACAGAGGGAACCGTCGCTGCCCTGAACAAGTATTTGGGCGCCAGCGGACGATCGTGGGACCGCGTCATGGATGCCTTGGCAGCCGTCTCAACAAAGCCTAGTCACCCATTCCACGCCACGCGCCTATACAAGTACCTCTCACAATATCCGATGGCCGACCGCGATCTGCGGTGGTCGGAGTACCTGCGAAGGCGGTATGCATCACCGACTATTCACCGGCTGCTGACTTGGGCGGAGAAGCTCGAAGGCGTCAGCATGACCCGCGCTTCCGCCGCTGAGTTGATCGCGCTCCTCTCCCTGGTGCTCACGACCGTCGTCCGCAGGGACCGCGACTTGGCCACCAAAGCACTTGTCCTGATGGGCGAGCGCTTCCCGGGCGTACTGTTCGAGCACGCGCTGGTGTCTTTGGACTTCAACGACCCGTACGTCCCTGAACGTATGCTGGCGGCAGCATATGGCACGACGCTATCGCTGGTTGATTCGGACAGGGTATGGACACTTCCTTTATCAAGCCAATGGTAGGTACCGCCGGCAAACGCAGCGTGCATTCGACGAGTACGTGGAAGACCCCGGGCCACCGCAGCGGCGCTCATTCACCATCAGTATTGTCTCGATGGCCAAGGCGGGCATAGAGCTGGACAAGGAACTGGGCGAGGAGATCCTGCACGAATTCGACGTCCCGCTGAGACGCCTTGTGCCTGGTGTTCGGCTTGAGTTGCCTTCAATGAAATTCGCCTGGGAGTCCCATCACTCCGTGCACAACACCTTCTCCGGTTTCAGCCTGCCCGCGCCTAGCCTCATCCAGCGCCTTGGTCTCTTTTGCCGCGACCGCGAGATCGACTTCTTCGATACCGCCAAGCAACCCGCCACGCTTTACCGTGAGGCCGGCGACGGCTGGAAGGGCGACCGGCACTCGCTGCTATACGTCCGGGCAGACTTGCTGCGTCGGTACTTGGCCGAAACAAGTCAGGTGCTTGTTTGGTGCAACTGGGGTGAGCGTGACTGGCTGGACAAGATGGACGGGTCTGAAATGCGTGCCAATCCGGCGAGGCAACGTGTCTACGAGGATCAGTCACATCTCCACAGATCATTTATGCAATGGTCGGCCAAAGACTCCTCGATCGTGTAGTCACGACCCTTTGCTGCAACTGAGTGGTTGTCGGTGCTGAGGAACTTCACGCCTGCTATGCGGGCGTACCTCAAGGCCCAAAGCGACCTCCTTAGCAGGGCTTGACCTGGGCTCATGTCCCGGCGTCGCACCATCAAAGCTTTCCCCAGAACGACAACGGCGACTCGTCAGAAGACTGAGTCGCCGCTTTGCTTTTCAGCGGCTCACGGTGGATACAAGCTCAGGGAACGGTGCTTCCCGTGCAAGCCATTGATTTTCAATGACTTTCTCCCACATCACTTGCATCAACTAGATAATGCCGTGCCCTACAAAAAAGCCCCGCCAGGCGGGGCTTTTTTTTTGGAAGGACACCACCGGCGGCTCAGCGCCGTTTCTTGGTGGCCGCCATGCCCAGGTTTTCCCGCTGCTTGTCGATGCGGGCCTGCTTCTTGGCATTCTCTTTCTCGACCGCCTTGCGCTTGGTGTAGCCGGACGCATCCGCGTAGGTCCACCACGCCACGGCCAGCGCAAATGGCGACAGCACCAGCCACCAGGAGAACGTGGCCACGGGCCCGATCTCCAGGTATTTCAGCAGCAGCAGCACAATTCCGATTCCCAGAAAGTACATTCGGATTCTCCAAAGCCTGAGGCCTTCACGAGGTTTACTCCCGCATTACAAGGGGGTCAACCCACGTCACTACAATAACGTTCAGTGACTGTAACTCAACCCACGAGGATAAAGATGAAACGTGCCCTGATTGCCCTGGCCGTCACCGTGACCGCCGCCGCACCCGCATTCGCCGATCTGGCGCTCGCAACGTCCAAGAACTGCATGGCCTGCCACGCCGTGGACAAGAAGCTGGTCGGCCCGGCCTACAAGGATGTCGCCGCCAAGTACGCTGGCGACAAGGGCGCCGTGGACAAGCTGGCCGCCAAGATTCTCAAGGGTGGCTCCGGCGTCTGGGGCCCGGTCCCCATGCCGGCCAATGCGCAGGTGAACGAGGCTGAAGCCAAGAAGCTCGCTGCCTGGGTGCTGACACTCAAGTAAGCCCCGGCCCTCGCCCACAAAAAAGCCCGCTGATGCGGGCTTTTTTGATGGTTTTGGCTGCCAGCCCTTGCGGGCCGGCCACTTCATGCTACAAAAAATAGAGCGCTTCAGTCCTCAGAGCTTCTCGGCCAGCTGCTCCAGGATGGCCGGGTTCTCCAGCGTGCTGGTGTCCTGGGTGATGGCCTCGCCCTTGGCAATGCTGCGCAGCAGGCGGCGCATGATCTTGCCGCTGCGGGTCTTGGGCAGGTTGTCGCCAAAGCGGATGTCCTTGGGCTTGGCGATCGGGCCGATCTCCTTGGCCACCCAGTTGCGCAGTTCGTTGGCGATCTGCTTGGCCTCGTCGCCCGAGGGCCGCGCGCGCTTGAGCACGACAAAGGCGCAGACCGCCTCGCCGGTGACGTCGTCCGGACGCCCCACCACCGCGGCCTCGGCCACCAGGTCGGTCTTGGCCACCAGGGCCGACTCGATCTCCATGGTGCCCAGGCGGTGGCCCGAGACGTTCAGCACATCGTCGATGCGGCCGGTGATGCGGAAGTAGCCGCGGTCCTCGCTGCGCACCGCGCCATCGCCGGCCAGATAGATCTTGCCGCCCATCTCCTCGGGGAAATAGCTCTTCTTGAAGCGGTCGGGGTCGTTCCAGATGGTGCGGATCATCGAGGGCCAGGGCCGCTTGATGACCAGCATGCCCCCCGAGCCGTTGGGCAGGTCCTTGCCGGTCTCGTCGACGATGGCCGCCGCAATGCCCGGCAAGGGCAGCGTGCACGAACCCGGCACCAGCGGCGTGGCGCCCGGCAGCGGCGTGATCACATGGCCGCCGGTTTCGGTCTGCCAGAAGGTGTCTACGATCGGGCACTTCTCGCGGCCCACGTGGCGGTGGTACCACATCCAGGCTTCAGGGTTGATGGGCTCGCCCACCGAACCGAGGATGCGCAGGCTGGACAGGTCCGAGCGGTCCGGATGGACCTTCTCGTCACCTTCGGCGGCCTTGATCAGCGAGCGAATGGCGGTGGGCGCGGTGTAGAAGACCGTGACCTTGTGCTTCTCGATCATCTGCCAGAAGCGGCCCGCGTTCGGATAGGTGGGAATGCCCTCGAAAATCACCTGCGTGGCACCGGCCGCCAGGGGGCCATAGGCCACGTAGGTATGGCCGGTGATCCAGCCGATGTCGGCAGTGCACCAGAACACGTCTGACGGCCGGATGTCGAAGGTCCAGTCCATCGTGAGCCGGGCCCACAGCAGGTAGCCGCCCGTGGAGTGCTGCACGCCCTTCGGCTTGCCCGTGGAGCCCGAGGTATAGAGGATGAACAGCGGGTGCTCCGCGCCCACGGCTTCGGGAGCGCAGTCGCTGGACTGGCCCTTAAGCACTTCGTCGAAGGTCTTGTCGCGCCCCTGCACCATGTTGCAGGCCGTGGCCGTGCGCATGTAGACCAGCACGGTCTTGAGGGTGTCGCAGCCGCCCAGCGCGATGCCGTCGTCCACGATGGCCTTGAGCGGCAGTTCCTTGCCACCGCGCATCTGGAAGTTGGCCGTGATCACCGCCACGGCCCCGGCGTCGATGATGCGCTCCTGCAGCGCCTTGGCCGAGAAGCCCCCGAACACCACGCTGTGCGTGGCGCCGATGCGCGCGCAGGCCTGCATGGCAACCACGCCTTCCACCGTCATGGGCATGTAGATGATGACGCGGTCACCCTTCTTGATGCCCTGGGCCTTGAGCGCGTTGGCGAACTGGCTCACGCGGGCCAGCAACTCCTTGTAGCTGACCTTGAGGGTGGCGCCGTCGTCGGCCTCAAAGAGGATGGCGGTCTTGTTCTCGGTGGCCGTGCCCATGTGCTTGTCCAGGCAGTTGGCCGAGGCATTGAGCTCGCCATCATCGAACCACTTGTAGAACGGGGCCTTGCTTTCGTCGAGCGTGCGCGTGAAGGGCTTGGTCCACACGATGTTCTCGCGCGCCAGCCGCGACCAGAAGCCCTCAAAATCCCTGGAGGCTTCGGCACACAGGGCGTTGTAGGCGTCCATGCCCGCGATGCGAGCGCCCTGGACGGCGGCCTCGGGAGGTGGGAACACACGGTTTTCGACCAGTACCGACTCGATGGCACTCATGGGCTTGTCTCCTCAAGTTAACGGGAATTGGGCCGTAATGTCAGTGTTTGCACTTACAGGCCACTGACTGGCGCCAAGCTTACAAACCGCACCGGGCCAATGCGTCATGCGGGCACCCTACAATCCCCGTCGCCATATTACCCCTGCCCTTCCATGTCCGACCCCATTCACAAAACGGCTTCTCCGCTGCGCCCCCTGCCCAATCTGATCTTCGCCAGCCGCTGGCTGCAGCTGCCGCTGTACCTGGGGCTGATCGTGGCCCAGGCGGTCTACGTGGTGCATTTCCTGGTGGAGCTGCTGCATCTGGTGGAAGCGGCCTTCGGCAGCCAGACCGCGCTGCAGGCCCTGGTCACCAGCATCGGCTACAAGACCAACGCGCCCATCACCTCGCTCAACGAGACGGTGATCATGCTGGTGGTGCTGGCGCTGATCGACGTGGTGATGATCTCCAATCTGCTGATCATGGTGATCGTGGGCGGCTACGAGACCTTCGTGAGCCGCATGAACCTGGAGGGCCACCGCGACCAGCCCGAATGGCTGAGCCACGTGAACGCGTCGGTGCTCAAGGTGAAGCTGGCGATGTCCATCATCGGCATCAGCTCCATCCACCTGCTCAAGACTTTCATCAACGCCGACAACTACACCGATCGCGTGCTGATCGCGCAGACGGCCATTCACATCGCCTTCCTGCTGTCGGCCATGGCCATTGCCTACACCGACAAGCTGATGTCCGGCAACGGCGCGCGCCACTGACCCCCGCCGGACGGGCCGGCCTGCCGCTGAAGGGCGCCTCTAGCGCCCGGTCATGTTCCCGGGCACCACCCACTGGTCGAACTGCTCGGCCGTGACGTGCCCCGAGGCAATCGCCGCGTCGCGCAGGCTGCTGCCTTCCCGGTGCGCTTTCTTGGCAATGAACGCCGCCTTGTCGTAGCCGATGTGGGGGTTCAGCGCCGTCACCAGCATCAGCGATCGCTGCACCAGCTCGGCGATGCGCTCCCGATGGGGCTCGATGCCCACCGCGCAGTGGTCGTTGAAGCTGACCATGCCATCGGCCAGCAGGCGCACGCTCTGGAGGAAGTTGTGCGCCACCATGGGGCGGAACACATTGAGCTCGAAATTGCCCGACATCCCGCCGATGTTGATGGCCACGTCATTGCCCATGACCTGGGCGCACAGCATGGTCAGCGCCTCGCTCTGCGTGGGGTTGACCTTGCCCGGCATGATGGATGAGCCGGGTTCGTTTTCGGGGATGCCCAACTCCCCAATGCCGCTGCGTGGCCCGCTGGCCAGCCAGCGCACGTCGTTGGCGATCTTGTTGAGGCTGGCGGCCAGCGTCTTGAGCGCGCCATGCGCATGCACCAGCGCATCCACGCTGGCCAGGGCCTCGAACTTGTTGGGCGCGGTCACCAGCGGCAGGCCGGTCAGGCGCGCCAGCTCGGCCGCCACCTGCTGGGCATAGCCTTTGGGTGCATTCAAACCGGTGCCCACGGCCGTTCCCCCCAGCGCCAGTTCGCACAGGTGGGGCAGCGCCGCCCGCAGATGGGCTTCGCCATGGGCGAGCTGCGCCGCGTAGCCTGAAAACTCCTGGCCCAGCGTGAGCGGCGTGGCGTCCTGCAGGTGGGTGCGGCCGATCTTCACGATGTCCATGAAGTCCTGTGACTTCTTCTCGAGCGTGGCCCGCAGCCTGGCGAGGGCCGGCAGCAACCGGTGCGTGAGGGCATCCACCGCGGCCACGTGCATGGCCGTGGGAAAGACGTCGTTGCTCGACTGGCTGCGGTTCACATCGTCATTGGGGTGCACCCGGCGGGACTCGCCGCGCTCGCCGCCCATCAGCTCGCTGGCGCGGTTGGCCAGCACCTCGTTGACGTTCATGTTGGTCTGCGTGCCCGAGCCCGTCTGCCACACCACCAGCGGGAACTCATCAGGGTGCAGTCCGGCAATCACCTCATCGGCCGCCGCCACGATGGCCCGCGTCTTCATCTCGTCCTGCAGGCCCAGCGCATGGTTGACCACGGCCGAGGCCCGCTTGGTCTGCGCCAGCGCGCGGATGATCTCGCCCGGTTGGCGCTCCCCGGAAATGTCGAAGTTCTGCAGCGAACGCTGTGTCTGCGCACCCCAGAGCCGGTGCGCCGGAACCTCGATGGGGCCGAAGGTGTCGCGTTCGGTGCGGGTGGACATGGCTAGTGGTCAGGAAAGTAAGTGTTGCCGTGACCCTAGCAGAACCGCGGGAGCACCGACAGACCCCGATGCAATAGAGGTTGCCGAAGTCGAACTCCGCCTCTCAATTTGAAACTGCTACGTCATATAGTCGCGCAGGTACAGCTGAATCAGCCGCTGATGGACGGACGCAGGCTCCACTGGTTGACTAAAAATCAATAGTCATCGCCAGGTATCAAACCATCCGAGGGAGCAATTGCCTCAGTTCACCCTTGCCGAGCCATGGACGCCGACGGTGCAGCATTCGGTGGCAGTTCGCACACACCAACGCAAGGTCCTCAATCTTCGTCTGCGTGACCTCTTCGCCCTTCAACCCGGAAAGAGGGGTCAGATGATGCGCCTCGATGAAGTCCGCTGCAAACTCGCCATAAGTACGACCGAAGTCAAACCCGCAACACTCGCAACTAAGGCGGCCATCGCGCTTTTTAGCTAGCGCCTTGGCGAGCCTAACGATGGTCGAATTTCGCTCACGCTTGGCGTGCAATCGCTCCTTTACGCGACCTTCCGGAAAAGTCCCTCCACCTCGTGGCTCCGGCTTCTGCGGGTCGAGAACGTCCGCTTTCAGACGAACGCGAACGAGCGAGAAAACCTCCTCCAAGAAGTCGTCCACTTCGGCTACTGTCCTTGGAACCGGAATGCGCAACTCGCGCTCGCCACAAAGCGACTCAAAGTAGGCCTTGCGAGCACCATTCTTTCCGTCATGTTTGGAAGGCGAGTATGCCCAGACCAAAACGTCGTCGCTGTCCGTCTTGACCAGCTTATGCAGTTCCGCAACCGGACCGCTTCGATTCTCAGGGAAAAGGATCAAGTAGTCTCTTTCGCTCAACCCCCATTCCGTGAGAACGAACCAAAATCGCTCGGAAGCATTTCGCGCGAACAAGAATGCGCCTTGACATGGCCGACCGTCCGCCCAATGATGGAAATTTTGTAGCCGTCCGGCGGAACGCTTGTCCAACAGCGGGAAATTAGTTTCCCTCTGTGAATACGCGCTCAATAGCTTTCCCAGTACTCGCGCACGCGACTTTTCCATTCGCTTCTCCTTTGCTTGCCTAAAAGTCTACCTGCCTAGCTTGCCCTGCGCGACATCTGAGTCAACTTTTTTGAGGAGTAAAGGTGCTGAATTTGAGTGCTGTTGCGAGTTGGCGCTCTGGGAGAGGTTACGTCTTTCCCGGGAAGGCAAATTTGTCGTAGGATTCGTCTCCCGCAAATATGGAGACGCCATGAGCATCGTCCCGTCACCCGAGTATTGGGAAGGTATCAACGCTGCCGACCGTGGAATTGACCGAGCCTCAAATCCATACAGCGTCCAGACCGACAATTGGCGCTGGTCTGAGTGGGACAAAGGCTGGGAGCACGGGGGTGGCGACGACGACTGATGGCTACGGGCGGTTCGGCCGCCGCGCCCTGACAGGCGGATTGTTGAAGCCTGCGTAGACGCTGCTGCCACTTGGGAACGGCTTGACCAGAACCGCGAAAGATACCGGCAGGCTTACATACAGAAGCTCATACTTGCCATTGAGGTCTGTGCTGACCCGCAATTCGACTTCTCTCCTGTTATCGAGGACGACTACGGTCACGTTGTCGGACTATTCCCTGCAAGCAAGGCCCGCGCGCTCGTTCAGTTCGCCGAGGCGGCCGAACAAATTCGCGTCCGGCGACGAGGTTGAAGTGACGCACGTAGAAGCAGAGGTTGCATGAGCTTGCCACGTGCCGTGCAATTGCCCGACGTGCAGATCTTGACCATCTGATAGGCAGGCCGCCGCTTCTGGGCGCTGCTGCTCCCGCATGGGTAGTGGACTCCCAGACGCAACAAAGGCCCCTAAGGGCCTTTGCGCTTACTTCAAGTAGTGCATGGCGTAGTTAACCGCCAACACCAAGTATGCGAATGAAACAAGCAACTCGCTCATCTCGTTCTCCTCCGCTGTACTCCCGACTATCAGCGTGGGTTAAACATCGTTCAAAATTTAGATTGCTACAGTCGTGTTCTTTGGCTTGGGAGCGCTGAATTCTACTACGAAGGCTGTTTCTGCCTCCAGAAACAAAGGCCCAGAGGCCTTACCTACTTGCCTCTTAGCGCATGAAGTGCATCGCCACACCCAGGGGCAATGACGCGGGGGCTTCTCGGGCCTCGAGAACTTACCCCGCAGGCCAGTCGCCCGTCGGCCGGGTAGAGGCAGCGCCATTTGTAGTTGTAGTCCAACGGCATTGGCACGCCCTCGAAGCTCAACAGGATTCGACAAACGGCGGTTCCCAAGTTTTGGGCTGATTTTGTGCAGGTGCTCAGAGTCGCAGCAGCTGGGCCCCAGGCGTTCCAAGTGCTGCCGAAGCGTGGAGAAGGACCTCAGCAGCGTCTGGGATAATCTCACCAGTCCCAGCATTACCCCCTCAAGACGATGACGACGACCATCAAAGCAGCCGACCTGATTGAATCGATCTCCGCCGCGCTGCAGTACATCAGCTATTACCACCCCGCCGACTACATCGCCCACCTGGCCCGCGCCTACGAGCGCGAGCAGAGCCCGGCGGCCAAGGACGCGATCGCACAGATCCTGACCAACAGCCGGATGAGCGCCACCGGCCACCGGCCGATCTGCCAGGACACCGGCATCGTCAATGTGTTCCTCAAGGTGGGGATGGACGTGCGCTTTGAAGGCTTCACGGGGAGCCTGGACGACGTCATCAACGAAGGCGTGCGGCGCGGCTACAACCACCCCGACAACACCCTGCGTGCCAGCGTGGTGGCCGACCCGCAGTTCGACCGCAAGAACACCAAGGACAACACCCCCGCGGTGATCGTGACCGAACTGGTGCCGGGCGACAAGCTCGACATCACCGTGGCGGCCAAGGGCGGCGGCTCCGAGAACAAGAGCAAGATGTACATGCTCAACCCCAGTGACAACGTGGTGGACTGGGTGCTCAAGACCGTGCCGACCATGGGCGCCGGCTGGTGCCCGCCGGGCATGCTGGGCATCGGCATCGGCGGCACGGCCGAGAAGGCCGTGCTCATGGCCAAGGAAAGCCTGATGGACGACCTGGACATGTACGAGCTGCAGGCCAAGGCCGAGAAGGCGAAAAGCGGCGGCCCTGCGCTGGACAAGGTGGAGGCGCTGCGCCTGGAGCTGTTCGAGAAGGTCAACGCGCTGGGCATCGGCGCGCAGGGCCTGGGCGGACTGACCACGGTGCTGGACGTCAAGATCAAGATGTACCCCACGCACGCGGCCAGCAAGCCGATTGCCATGATCCCCAACTGCGCCGCCACGCGCCACGCGCACTTCGTGATGGATGGCTCGGGCCCGGTCTACCTCGACCCGCCGAGCCTGGACCTGTGGCCCGACGTGAACTGGGCACCGGACTACAACAAGAGCCGCAAGGTCAATCTGGACACGCTGACCAAGGAAGAAGTGGCCAGCTGGAAGCCCGGCGACACCTTGCTGCTCAACGGCAAGATGCTCACGGGCCGTGACGCCGCGCACAAGCGCATCCAGGACATGCTGGCCAAAGGCGAGAAGCTGCCGGTGGACTTCACCAACCGCGTGATCTACTACGTCGGACCGGTCGACCCGGTCAAGGGCGAGGCCGTGGGCCCGGCCGGCCCCACCACCTCCACCCGCATGGACAAGTTCACCGACATGATGCTGTCCCAGACGGGCCTGATCGCCATGATCGGCAAGGCCGAGCGTGGCCCGACCGCCATCGAGGCCATCCGCAAGCACCAGAGCGCCTACCTGATGGCCGTGGGCGGTGCCGCCTACCTCGTCAGCAAGGCCATCAAGACCGCCCGGGTCGTGGGCTTTGAAGACCTGGGCATGGAAGCCATCTACGAATTCGACGTGGTCGACATGCCTGTGACCGTGGCCGTGGACGCCGGCGGCACCAGTGCCCACATCACCGGCCCGGCCGAATGGCAGAAACGGATTGCCACCGGCGAATTCAAGAACATTGCGGTCACCGCCGCTTGAATCCGGCCGCCCCCATCGGGGTGTTTGACAGCGGCGTCGGCGGGATCAGCGTGCTGCGCGCCCTGCGCGCCCGCCTGCCGCAGGAAGACTTCGTCTATTTCGCCGACAACGCGCATGCGCCCTACGGCGAGCGCCCCGACCGCCATGTGATCGAGCGCTCCCTGGCCATTGCGCAGCAACTGCGCGGGCGCGAGGGCATCAAGGCCCTGGTCGTGGCCTGCAACACGGCCACAGCGGCCGCCATCGACCTTCTGCGCGCCGCCCACCCGGACCTGCCCATCGTCGGCGTCGAGCCCGCACTCAAGCCGGCGGCGGCACGCACCCGCACCGGCTGCGTCGGCGTGCTGGCCACACGCGGCACGCTGGCCAGCGCCCGGTTTGGCGCGCTGCTGGCTTCGCTGCAAGGGCAGGCCCGTTTTGCGCTGCAGCCCTGCGACGGCCTGGCCGATGCGGTGGAACAGGCTGACGCTACAAAAATAAGAGCGCTATGTGACCGATACATAAGGGCTACAGGTCAATTTGGCTCAAACAACGAAGACATGGACACCCTGGTGCTGGGCTGCACCCACTACCCGTTTGCCGCAGACGTGCTGCGGTCGCTTGTCGGGCCGGAGGTGGCCCTGCTCGACACCGGTGAGCCCGTCGCACGCCAGCTGGGTCGCCGGCTCGACGAAGGCGGCTTGCGGGCCGACCACCGCCGGCCTGGCCGCTTGGCCTGGCAGGCCAGCGGCCCCACCGCGCTCCTGACGGCCGCGGCGGCGCGCTGGCTCGCGCTCTAGGCGCGCGCGTCAGCGGCCAGGGCCACCTCGCGCCCGCGCCCCACATTCACCCGGGTCAGCAGCAGCAAGCCGAGCACGAAGAGCACGGCCGTCGACAGGATGGCCGTGCGCTGGTTGCCCCCGGTCATCCAGGTGATGGCCCCGTAGCTCAGTGGCCCGATGATGCTGGCCAGCCGGATGGCAAAGGTCCACAGCCCGTAGAACTCGGCCAGCTGCCTTTGGGGCGCGAACATGCCGGCCAGAGCGCGGCCCGCCGACTGGCTGGAGCCCATGCACAGGCCGGCAATGGTGGCGGCGTACCAGAAGCCGCCCTTGGTGGTGGTGAGGGCCGCGATCACGCAGGTGGCGATCCAGCCCACCAGGGTGATGCCCAGCGCGATCTTGTGGCCGATGCGGTCCTGGAAGTAGCCCCAGCCAAACGCCCCGCCCGCGGCCGCGAGATTGAGCACGAAGATCAGCACCATGGTCTCCTGCTGCTTGAAGCCGATCACCTGTTCGGCGTAGATGGCGGCCAGCGCGATCGCCACCGCCACGCCCCCCTGATAGGCCACGGCGCAGGCCAGCAGCCACATGAAATCCGTGTAGCGGCGCGCCTCGCCAAAGGTCTGCTTCAACCGCGCCATGGAGGCCCGCAGGCCGCCCTCGCGCAGTGCACCGGGGTTGGGTTGCGCCCGTTCACCCAGCCAGCGAAAGGTGGCCAGCGAAGCCAGGCCGTAGATCACCGCGGTGATGAGCATGGTCACCGGCACGAAGATGTCCGCCTTGATGCCCTGCCCCTGCGCCCAGATGACGAAGCCCAGGCACAGGCCCAGCGCCAGCATCCCCCCCAGGTAGCCAAAGCCCCAGCCCCATCCGCTGACGCGGCCCATGGCCTCGGGCCGGGCGAGTTCAGGCAGGAAAGCCGCGGTCAGCGACTCGCCCCAGGAGTAGAAGGTGTTGGACAGGATCACCAGCAGCATGGCCAGCGCCACGCTGCCCGGCCCGGCCAGGGCGAGCGCCGCCGTGGTGACCACGCAGCCCCCCGTGGCCAGCGCCAGCAGGCGCTTCTTGGCCGCCCGCAGGTCGGCGTAGGCCCCCAGGCTGGGCATGGTCAGCATGACGATGGCATACGAGACGCTGAGCGCCGCCGTCCAGGCGAACGTGGCCCAAGGTGCGTTGCCGGCGATGCCGCCCACGAAATAGGCCGCAAACACGGCGGTGATCACCACCGTGGTGTAGCCCGAGTTGGCAAAGTCGTACATGGCCCAGCCAAACACCTCGCGCTTGCGCACGCCGGGATTGAGGGCGTCTTGCGAAAAAATGGCCATCGACTGAGTCTCCTTGCGGGGGCCCAGCATAGCCCATGGCGGTGTCAGTGCCTCAGTGCAGGTGGCGCGGTCGGCGGCCCCCACCGCCGTGCCCCGAGCCGCCCAGGCCACCGGAGCCACGCGGCGGGCGCCCCAGTTCGAGCGAATTGACGAGCGCGTCAAAGCGCTGGCCGAACAGCTTGTCGATCTCGGCCACCACGCCCGTGAGTTCAGCGCCGTCGAAATGCCGCTCCATCATGTTGACCACGTCCTGGACCAGCAGGTCGCGCTGCACCTGCATGATGGCGGCGGGCGTCGGGCCCACGAACACCATCACGAAATCGTCGCGCGATTCGGCGTCGGGCGCGTGGTCTTCCTCTTCGTCGAACTCGACGTCGTAGAACGTGACTTCAATGGCGGCGCCTTCTTCGGACAGTTCGTTGAGGCTCATGCACATCTCGTCGATGGCCTGACGGAAATCCTCATCGCCGGGCACCGTCCAGCACAACTGCAGCAGGTGCTCGGGCGCATCGAAGCGGATGCCCGGCTCTTCCTCGTAGGCGCTATGCGCGCCATCGGCCAGGGACTTGGCGCCCGCATAGGTCCACAGCGGCTTGAGCGCATCCTGCAACGCGGGAAAGGCCACGTCTGCGCGCAAGCGCACTTCGCCGTGGACATGGATTTCAAAGGGGGCGTTGTAGCGGGGCATGGCGACCTTTCATCTGGTGCCCGGAACCGGGCTTGAACCGGTACGCCGCCTTTCAGCAAGCGGCGGATTTTAAGTCCGCTGTGTCTACCAATTTCACCATCCGGGCGGGAAGCGTGTTTTTCTGTTTCCAGCCTATTGTCAAACAAAAAAGAGCCAATAAAACAGCCCCGGCAACGGGGGTTGGCGGGGCTGTCAATCTGGAGGCGCGAACCAGAGTCGAACTGGTCTAACCGGATTTGCAATCCGGGGCATAACCGCTTTGCTATCGCGCCAGAGTGTTTTTTTTTGAATCCCGAAGCGACTACCCCACAAGGCAACCACCCGACAAAAAAGGGAAGCCTGGGCTTCCCTTTTTCAAAATATGGAGCGGGAAAAGAGTCTCGAACTCTCGACCTCAACCTTGGCAAGGTTGCGCTCTACCAACTGAGCTATTCCCGCATTTCGAGCCTCGAATTATAGCGTAGTTTTTTCCATCCGCGCAAGTGTTCTCAATGTTTGATCGATGCGGGGGCTTCAGCAGGCGATGCCAACGGCGCCGTAGCCACGGGCTCTTCGTCAGGCAACGCCGTGGGCGCACGCTCCAGCGCCACTTCCAGCACCTTGTCGATCCACTTGACCGGCACGATCGCGAGCCCGTTCTTCACATTCTCGGGGATCTCCTGCAGGTCCTTGGCGTTCTCTTCGGGGATCAGCACCGTCTTGATGCCACCGCGCAGCGCGGCCAGCAGCTTTTCCTTCAGGCCGCCGATGGCGGTGACTTCACCGCGCAGCGTGATCTCGCCCGTCATGGCCACATCGCCGCGAACGGGAATGCCCGTGAGCGCCGACACCATGGCGGTGGTCATCGCCGCACCGGCGCTCGGGCCGTCCTTGGGCGTGGCGCCATCGGGGACGTGGATGTGCAGGTCCTTCTTGTCGAACACATCCTCGGTGATGCCCAGGCGCCGCGCACGGCTTCGCACCACGGTGCGCGCCGCGGCCACGGACTCCTTCATCACGTCGCCCAGCGAGCCCGTGGTGGTAATCACGCCCTTGCCGTTCATCAGCGCCGCCTCGATGGTCAGCAGATCGCCGCCCACCTCGGTCCAAGCGAGGCCCACAACCTGACCCACCTGATTCTGCTGTTCCGCGCGGCCATAGGTGTACTTGCGCACGCCGAGGAACTCGTTGAGGTTGTCAGGCGTCACGGTCACGAGTGACTCATACTTCTTCAGCAGCAAGCCCTTGACGACCTTGCGGCAGATCTTGCCCAGGTCACGCTCCAGCGAGCGCACGCCGGCCTCGCGCGTGTAGTAGCGCACGATGTCCCGGATGGCGGCCTCGGTGATCACCAGTTCGTCATCCTTCACACCGTTGTTCTTCAGCTGCTTGGGTGCCAGGTAGCGCAGCGCGATGTTGGTCTTCTCGTCCTCGGTGTAGCCGGACAGCCGGATGACTTCCATGCGGTCCAGCAGCGCCGTGGGGATGTTCATCGAATTGGAGGTGGCAACGAACATCACGTCGCTCAGGTCGAAATCGACCTCGACGTAGTGGTCGCCGAAGGTGTGGTTCTGCTCGGGGTCCAGCACCTCGAGCAGCGCACTGGACGGATCGCCCCTGAAGTCGGTTCCGAGTTTGTCGATCTCGTCGAGCAGGAACAGCGGATTGCGTGTGCCCACCTTGTTCAGGCTTTGCAGCACCTTGCCCGGCATGGCGCCGATGTAGGTGCGCCGGTGGCCGCGGATCTCGGCCTCATCGCGCATGCCGCCCAGCGCCATGCGCACGTACTTGCGCCCCGTGGCCTTGGCCACGGACTGGCCAAGCGAAGTCTTGCCAACGCCCGGCGGCCCCACCAGGCACAGGATGGGCGCCTTCACCTTGTCCACGCGCTGCTGCACCGCAAGGTACTCAAGGATGCGGTCCTTGACCTTCTCGAGGCCGTAGTGATCCTCGTTGAGCACCTCCTCGGCATGCGCGAGGTTGTGCTTGATCTTGGTCCGCTTGCTCCACGGCAGGCCCGTGAGAACATCGATGTAGTTGCGCACCACCGTGGCCTCGGCCGACATCGGCGACATCAGTTTGAGCTTCTTGAGTTCGCCTTCGGCCTTCTTCAGGGCCTCCTTGGGCATCTTCGCGGACTTGATCTTCTTTTCGATCTCTTCGATGTCCGCGCCCTCTTCGCCCTCGCCCAGTTCCTTCTGGATGGCCTTGACCTGTTCGTTGAGGTAGAAGTCGCGCTGGTTCTTCTCCATCTGCCGCTTGACGCGCCCGCGGATCTTCTTGTCGACGTTGAGGATGTCGACCTCGCGCTCGATCTGCTCGAACAGGTTCTCCAGGCGCGGCTTGACCTCGGCCAGATCGAGCACGACCTGCTTGTTGTCCAGCTTGAGTGGCAGATGGGCCGCAATGGTGTCGGCCAGTCGCCCCGGGTCGTCGATGCTGGAAATCGACGTGAGGATTTCCGGCGGAATCTTCTTGTTGAGCTTGACGTACTGGTCAAACTGCTGCATCACCGCGCGGCGCAGCGCCTCGACCTCGCTCGTCTTCTGCTCGGCACCGGCCGGGGCAACAGGCGTCACGTTGGCGGAGAAATGCTCTTCGCCGTCGTCAACGCGGTTGACCAGCGCGCGCTGCTGGCCCTCGACCAGCACCTTCACGGTGCCGTCGGGCAACTTGAGCATCTGCAGGATGGTGGAGATGCAGCCCACGTCGAACATGTCCGTGACCGAGGGCTCGTCCTTGGCCGCGGCTTTCTGGGCCACCAGCATGATGCGGCGCTCGGCTTCCATGGCCGCCTCAAGGGCCTTGATGCTTTTCGGGCGCCCCACAAACAGAGGAATGACCATGTGGGGGAAGACCACCACATCGCGCAGGGGCAGCAGCGGCAGGTCAATCGCGTCGGCAGGCAGGGGAATGTGTCCGGACATGGGTATCCTTTTTGTTACCTGTTGAATATCGGCCGCAAACGGGGATTTTCAACCCTGCGGCGCCACATCGGGGCCGTCAGGGCTGGAGGCGTGTGAAATATCACTGCTCGGAGAGGGGTGCGCGGCCTTCTCAGGCCTTTTTGGCAGCCTCGCGGTAGACCAGCAGAGGGGGCTTGTTCTCGTCGATGGTGGACTCATCCACCACCACCTTGTCCACGTTGGAGGTGTTGGGCAGATCAAACATCGTGTCGATCAGGGACTTCTCGAGAATCGAGCGAAGGCCACGAGCGCCCGTCTTGCGTTCGAGCGCCTTGCGCGCGATGGCCTTGAGCGCGCTGGGCCGGACCTCGAGGTCCACCCCCTCCATCGACAGCAGCTTGCCGTACTGCTTGATGAGCGCGTTCTTGGGCTCGGTGAGGATCTGCACGAGGGCCTCCTCGCTGAGCTCCGCCAGCGTGGCCACGACGGGCATGCGCCCCACCAGTTCCGGGATCAGGCCGAACTTGATCAGGTCTTCAGGCTCGACTTCGCGGAACACCTCGGTCAGGCTGCGCTGCTGCTTGCTCTTGACCATGGCGCCAAAGCCGATGCCCGACGCTTCGGTGCGGCTCTCGATGACTTTTTCAAGGCCGGCAAAGGCCCCGCCGCAGATGAACAGGATGTTGGTCGTGTCGATCTGCAGGAAGTCCTGGTTGGGGTGCTTGCGCCCGCCCTGCGGCGGCACGCTGGCCATGGTGCCCTCGATCACCTTGAGCAGCGCCTGCTGCACCCCCTCGCCTGACACATCGCGCGTGATGGACGGGTTGTCGGACTTGCGGGAGATCTTGTCGATCTCGTCGATGTAGACGATGCCACGCTGGGCCCGCTCGACCTCGTAGTTACAGCTTTGCAGCAGCTTCTGGATGATGTTCTCGACGTCCTCGCCCACGTAGCCGGCCTCGGTCAGCGTGGTGGCGTCGGCCATCACGAACGGCACGTCCAGCATGCGCGCAAGCGTCTGCGCCAGCAGCGTCTTGCCAGAGCCCGTGGGACCGATCAGCAGGATGTTGCTCTTGCTGAGTTCGACCTCGTCCTTCTTGGCCTTTTCCTTGTGGCGAAGGCGCTTGTAGTGGTTGTAGACGGCCACGGACAGGGCGCGTTTGGCGGTCTCCTGCCCGATGACGTAGTTGTCCAGGTTGGCCTTGATCTCGGTCGGCGTGGGCAGGTCGCCGCGGGCCTCGCGGGCCTCGTCGCCGGCGGGCAGTTCATCGCGGATGATCTCGTTGCAAAGGTCGATGCACTCGTCGCAGATGAAGACCGAAGGACCAGCGATCAGCTTCTTCACTTCATGCTGGCTCTTGCCGCAGAAGGAGCAGTAAAGGGTCTTCTCGCTGGATGAGCCTTTTTTCTCGGCCATGTGTTCGGTGCCTTGTAACGACGGTTTCTGAATGATAACCAAATAAAAACGGCGTTTTCTGTAACAGAAAACGCCGTTGCTGTGAAGCAACTTGAGGGGAAATCGCCTCAGGGACGCTTGGCAATCACCTGGTCCACCAGCCCGTAGTCCTTGGCTTCATCCGCGGTCAGGAAGTAGTCCCGCTCGGTATCGGCCTTGACCTTTTCCAGCGGCTGGCCGGTGCGCTCGGCCAGAATCTTGTTCATCTGGTCCTTGGTGCGCAGGATGTCGCGGGCATGGATTTCGATGTCCGTGGCCTGGCCGCGCGCTCCGCCCAGCACCTGGTGGATCATGATCTTGGAGTTGGGCAGCGAGAAGCGCTTGCCCTTGGCGCCAGCCGCCAGCAGGAAGGCGCCCATGCTGGCCGCGAAACCACAGCACAGCGTGGACACATCCGGCTTGATGAACTGCATGGTGTCGTAGATGGCCATGCCAGCCGTGACGCTGCCGCCGGGCGAGTTGATGTAGAACGAGATGTCCTTGTCGGGGTTCTCGCTTTCGAGGAACAGCAGCTGCGCCACCACGAGGTTGGCCGTCTGGTCGTTGACCTCGCCCACGAGGAAGATCACGCGCTCCTTGAGCAGGCGGGAATAAATATCGTACGACCGCTCGCCGCGGCCGGACTGTTCGATGACCATCGGAATCATGCCGAGGGCCTGTGTGTCGAGTGCGCTCATGTGTGTTTGCTCCAGTTCAGCATTGACTGTACCCAAAAAGCAGATGGGGCTTGTGCACCGGACTGCAAGCCCGCACAAGCCCCTTTGCGAAGCAGGGAAAACGCTCAGCCCTGCTGGCCCATCAGGTCGTCGAAGGCGATGGCCTTTTCGGTGATCTTGGCCTTGGACAGCACGAAGTCGGTCACATTGTTCTCGATCACGATGGCCTCGACCTCGGCCAGGCGGCGGTTGTCGCTGTAGTACCAGCGGGTGACGTCGGCAGGCTTCTCATAGCTGGCCGCCAGTTCCTCGACATGGGCCTTGATCTGCTCGGGCTTGGCCTGCAGCTCGTTGGCACGCACCAGCTCGGCCACCACCAGGCCCAGGCGCACGCGGCGCTCGGCCTGCGGACGGAACACGTCGTCCGGAATCGGGGCCTTGTCGGCATCCTTGATGCCGCGCTGCTTGAGGTCGGCGCGCGCGCCTTCGATCATGCGGTCCACTTCAGCCTGCACGCTGGACTTGGGCAGGTCCAGCTCGGCCTTGGCCACCAGTGCATCCATGACGGCGTTCTTGTTGCGCGCCAGCAGGCGGAACTTGACTTCGCGCTCGAGGTTCTTCTTGATGTCGGCGCGCAGGCCGTCCACCGTCGCGTCGGCGATGCCCAGCGACCTGGCCAGCGCCTCGTTCACATCAGGCATGTGCGCGGCCTCGATCTTCTTGACCGTGACCATGAAATCAGCCTGCTTGCCGGCAACATCCTTGCCGTGGTAGTCGGCGGGGAAAGCCAGCGGGAAAGTCTTGCTTTCGCCGGACTTCATGCCGCGCACCGCGTCCTCGAACTCCTTGAGCATCTGGCCTTCACCGACCAGGAACTGGAAGGCCTCGGCCTTGCCGCCTTCGAACGGCTCGCCGTCGATCTTGCCTTCGAAGTCCACGGTCACGCGGTCGCTGTCCTGGGCGGCGGCGTCTTGCGCGCGCTGGGCGAACGTACGGCGCTGCTTGCGCAGGATGTCAATGGTGCGGTCGATGGCCTCGTCGGTCACCTCGGCCGACAGCTTTTCCACCTCGGCGGTGGACAGGTCGGCGATCTTGACTTCGGGGAAGACCTCGAAGATGGCGTCGAAGGCCATCTCGCCCTCGGGCGCGCCCTCTTTCTCGGTGATGCGCGGCTGGCCCGCCACGCGCAGCTTGGCCTCGTTGGCGGCGGCGGCGAAGGCCTCGCCGACCTTGTCGTTCATGACTTCGTAGTGCACGGAGTAGCCGTAGCGCTGCGCCACGACCGTCATCGGCACCTTGCCGGGACGGAAGCCGTCCATCTTGACGGTGCGGGCCAGGCGCTTGAGGCGCGAATCGACTTCCGACTGAATCACGGTGACGGGGAGCGTCAGGGTGATCTTGCGTTCCAGCTTCTCGAGGGTTTCTACGTTCACGGCCATGATCTTTCTCTCTTCAGTCTCAAAATGTGGCGGGTGGTCGGGACTGCCGGGCAGCCTCGGACCCTGTTCCGCCCTCTCTCAGGTGGTGCGCGGGGGGGGACTCGAACCCCCACACCATTGCTGGCGTCAGGACCTAAACCTGGTGCGTCTACCAATTTCGCCACCCGCGCAGTATGAAAACGCAGCGGGCGGCCAGGTGACCCCGACCGCCCGCATGAATTCGGTCAACCCGCGATTTTAACCGGGAACTGGCTCCCTCCTGACGCGGAACCATGCAGCGTACATGGCCGGCAACGCCAGCAGGGTCAGCACGGTGGCCACGATCAGGCCGCCCATGATGGCCACGGCCATGGGACCCCAGAACACGCTGCGGCTCAGCGGGATCATGGCCAGCACCGCGGCAGCGGCCGTCAGCACGATCGGGCGCAGACGGCGCACGGCCGACTCCACGATGGCATCCCAGGCCGGCACGCCGCGCGCCCGGTCCTGCTCGATCTGGTCGATCAGGATCACCGAATTGCGCTGGATCATCCCCATGAGGGCGATCACGCCCAGCAAGGCCACGAAGCCGAACGGCCGACCCAGCAGCAGCAGCGCGCCCGCCACGCCGGCAATGCCCAGCGGCCCGGTCAGGAACACCAGCATGGCCCGGCTGAAGCTGTGCAGTTGCAGCATCAGCAGCGTGAACGTGATGAACAGCATGATCGGCACGCCGGCCGCGATCGACGCCGAGCCCTTGGAGCTTTCCTCCACCGCGCCCGCCACCTCGATCCGGTAGCCCGGCGGCCACTTGGCCTCCAGCGCCTTGAGCTGGGGCATGAGCTCGCTGGTCACGGTCGCGCCCTGCAGGCCCTCGGTGATGTCACTCTGCACCGTGATGGCGTAGTCGCGGTTCTCGCGCCACATCACGCCGGGCTCCCAGGTGAACACCGGCTTGGCGATCTGCGTCAGCGGAATCGACCGGCCCGAGGCCGTGGGCAGATAGGCGTTGGCGATGTCGGTGATGGCGTTGCGCTCGTCCAGTGGCTGCCGCAGCACGATGTCGATCAGTTTGTCGCCTTCGCGGTACTGGCCCACCGTGGTGCCGGTCAGGATGGTCTTGGACGCCTGGGCGATCGACTGGCTGGTCACGCCCAGCGCCCGCGCCTTGGACTGGTCCACCTCCAGCCGCAGCACCTTGACCGACTCGTTCCAGTTGTCATTGGTGCCGCGCGTGTTGGGACTGGCCCGCATGACGGCCTTGACCTCGTCGGCGCGCGCGCGCAGCACCACCGGATCGCCGCCGACCACGCGGAACTGGACCGGGTAAGGCACCGGCGGGCCGTTGGGCAGCAGCTTCACGCGGCCGCGCACCTCGGGAAACTCCTGGGCCAGCAGGGTCGGCAGCTTGATGCGCAGCGACTCGCGCAGCTTCAGGTCCTTGGGGATGATGATGAACTGGGACACATTGGTCTGCGGGAACACCTGATCCAGCGGCAGGTAGAAGCGCGGCACGCCCGAGCCCACCCAGGTGCTGACCGAGACCACGCCGTCTTCCTGGCGCAACCGCTGCTCCACGCGCTTGGTGGTTGCTTCGTTGGCGGCAAAGGACGTGCCCTCGGGGAACCAGATGTCCACCATGATCTCAGGCCGGCTCGAATCGGGGAAGAACTGCTGCTGGACCTTGCCCATGCCCACGATGCCCAGCGCAAACACCAGCAGCGTCGCGCCGATGGTGAGCCAGCGGTGCTCCACGCACCAGTTGACCACGCGGCGGAAGCGGGCGTAGAACGGGCTGTCGAACAGCTCGTGCGGGCCCTCTCCGGGCGCGGCCGGGGCCGCTGCATGGTGCGGCTTGGCCTTGAGCAGCAGCGTGCCCAGGTAGGGCACGAAATACACCGACACCAGCCAGCTCAGCACCAGCGCGATCACGGTCACCGCGAAAATGGCAAAGGTGTACTCGCCAGTGACCGAGCGCGCGATGCCGATCGGCAGGAAACCCGTGGCCGTGATCAGCGTGCCGGTCAGCATGGGCATGGCGGTGATCTCGTAGGCGAAGGTGGCGGCGCGGACCTTGTCATAGCCCTCCTCCATCTTGCGCACCATCATCTCGACCGCGATGATCGCGTCGTCCACCAGCAGGCCCAGCGCGATGATCAGCGAGCCCAACGAGATCTTGTGCAGGCCGATGCCCCAGTAGTCCATGGCCAGGAAGGTCACAGCCAGCACCAGCGGGATGGTGATGCCCACCACCAGGCCGGGCCGCATGTCGACGTACCAGCGCTTCCAGATCGGATGGTTGCCCGGGCGGCGGTGAAAGCCCAGGCTGACGAAGCTCACCGCGAGCACGATCACCACCGCCTCGATCAGCACGTGCACGAACTCGCCCACCGAATTGGCCACGGCCTTCGGCTGGTCCTGGATCTGCGCCAGCGTGATGCCAGCGGGAAGGTCCTTCTCGATCTTGGCGAACGCGGCCTTGAGCGACTGGCCCAGCCGGATGATGTCGCCCCCCTTGGCCATGGACACGCCCAGCGCAATCACTTCCTTGCCCTGGTGGCGCACCTTGACGGCGGGCGGGTCCACATAGCCGCGCTTGATCTCGGCGATGTCACCCAGCCGCAGCTGGTTGCCCGAGCTGCCGCGGATCGGCATGGCACGCAGGTCCTCGACCGCGTTGAACTGACCCGCCACGCGCACCTGCACCACGTCCAGCGGGGTCTGCACCGCGCCGGCCGGCTCCACCGCGTTCTGCTGGCCCAGTTGCGCCAGCACCTGGTTCAGGTCCAGCCCGAGCTGGGCCAGCCGCTTCTGCGAGATCTCGATGAAGAGCTTTTCATCCTGCACGCCGAACAGCTCGACCTTGGCCACATCCGGCACACGCAGCAGCTGCTGGCGCACGTCGTCGGCAAAGGTCTTGAGCTCGGCGTAGTTGAAGCCATCGGCCTCCAGCGAATAGATCACGCCATACACATCGCCGAACTCATCATTGAAGAACGGCCCCTGGATGCCGCCAGGCAGCTGGAAACGCATGTCGCCGATCTTCTTGCGCACCTGGTACCAGACATTGGGCACCTCGGCCGCGCGCGACGAGTCCTTGATCTGGAAAATGATCTGCGACTCGCCGGGCTTGGAGTAGCTGCGGATCTTGTCGGCGTACGGCACTTCCTGCAGGGTGCGCTCGAGCTTGTCGGTCACCTGCTCGGCCACCTGCTGCGCCGTGGCGCCGGGCCAATAGGTCCGCACCACCATCGCGCGGAAGGTGAACGGCGGGTCCTCGTCCTGGCCGAGCTGGAAATAGGCAGCAAAGCCCAGCAGCATCAGCACGATCATCAGGTAGCGCGTGAGCGCCGGATGGTCGAGCGCCCATTTGGAGAGGTTGAACGCCTCTTTCGGTTGCGTCTGCGTCATGACCGGCTCACTTCGCGACGGTGGAGGTGGTTTCTGCCTGTGCCGTGTTTGCTACATTTTTGCTAGCAGACTGTGGCCGCGCTTCCTGGGCTACAGCCCCTTTTTCCTGGTAGATCGTGACTTTCTGGTTCGGCTGCAGCACATGCACGCCCGCCGACACCACCTGCATGCCCGGCTGCAGGCCGCCCGCGATCACGGCCTGGTTGCCGTCTGCCGTGGCCACCTGCACCGGCTGGGACCTGACCGTCATGCTGGCCTTGTCCAGCACCCAGACTGCCGTGGACTGCCCTTCCTGGCGCAAGGCGCTGGTGGGCAGCTTGATGACCTGAGCCCCCGCGTGGCTCAGCGACTTCGGGGTGACGTACACCGTGGCGCCCAGCGGCGGCGTGTCGGCGCCCTCCAGCGCCACCTTGACCGGGTAGGTCCGCGTCACGGGATCGGCGCTGGCCGCCACTTCGCGCACCTTGCCACTGAGCTGCAGGGCCGCGGCCCACACACGGATGTCCACGTCCGAGCCCGGCCGGATGGCCGCCACCTTGTCTTCCGGCACCGAGAACACCACGTCGCGCGGGCCGTCCTGCGCGATGCGCACCACCGGCGTGCCCGCGCTCACCACCTGGCCCGGCTCGGCTTCCACGGCCGTGATCACGCCCGACACATCGGCAACCAGCGTGGCATAGGCCGCCTGGTTGCCCTGCGCGGCGAGCTGGGCCTGGGCCTGCTCGAGCTGGGCCTGGGCCGCCTTGAGCGCCGTCTCGCGGCGCTCGAGTTCGGCGCCGCTGATGAAGTTCTGGTCCTTGAGCGCGGCGAAACGCTTGAAGTCCGCGGCCGCCAGATCGCGATTGGTCTGGGCGGCCGCCACCTGGGCGCGAGCCGCGTCGGCGGCCAGCCGGTAGTCCTGCGCATCCAGCTGGGCCAGCACCTGGCCGGCCTTGACCCGCTGGCCCAGCTCCGCCTGGCGCCGCACGATCTTGCCCCCGACCCGGAAGCCCAGGCGCGACTCCACGCGGGCGCGCACCTCGCCGGAAAATTCATAGGACGACTGGAACGGGTCCACGCCCACGGTCATGACGCGCACGGCCCGCACCGGCTCCTCGGGTGGCGCAGGCCGGGAACAGCCGGCCACGACCAGGGCAGCGCCCACAATGACGAAACCCGCGCGCAGCGGTGACAGAGCATGGGGTATTGGCATGACGGACCTGATGGAAAAGTACGCTGAAAATCGTTTAATGACTGACCGGTTAGTAATCTAGGGTAAATACGAATCCCTGTCAAGCGACAATCCGGGCCAGTCATCCCATGTCCGAGCTCCTCCCTCTCCCTGCCAACTCCTGGGCGCTGCTGCGAGGCGTTTCACGCTCCTTCTACCTGTCCATGCGGCTGCTGCCCGCGCCGCTGCGCGCGCCGGTGGCCGTGGGCTACCTGCTGGCCCGGGCCACCGACACCCTGGCCGACACGGTGCAGCCCTCCACCGCCAGCCGGCTCGATCATCTGCAGACCCTGGCCGCCGCCATCGAGGCGCCGCCCGGGGCGCGGGCCGGCCTCCCCGCGCTCATCGCGTCGTTCGCGCCGCTGCAGCAGGACGCCCACGAGCGCGCGCTGATTCTGGCCCTGCCCGAATGCCTGGCCTGGCTGGACCGCCTGGCGCCGGCCGACCAAGCCGACGTGCGCACCGTGCTCCACCACATCACGCAGGGCCAGGCCCTGGACCTGTCCCGCTTCGGCGCAGGCGGACCGGTGCGCGCCCTGGCCAGTGCCGCTGAACTCGAGGACTACACCTGGCGGGTGGCCGGCTGCGTGGGTGAGTTCTGGACCGCCCTGGGAGTGCGCCACCTGCCCTCGTTCGCCGCCCTGCCCGAGGCACGGCTGCGTGAACTGGGACGCTCGTACGGCATGGGCCTGCAGCTCGTCAACATCCTGCGCGACCTCGGCCCCGATCTCGCGGCCGGGCGCTGCTATCTCCCGGCCGACGCCCTCGCAGCAGCCGGCCTCGCGCCGCAAGACATCGCCAGCCAGCCGGCCGGCGTGGAAGCCCTCTACCGCCACTGGCTGGATGCGGCCCAGGGCCGGCTGGCCGATGGCATGACGTACACCGGGGCACTCAACAGCCGGCGCATGCGCGCCGCCAGTGCCCTGCCCGCCCTGGTGGGTGCCCGCACGCTGGCGCGGCTGCGCGCGGCGGGCGCCACCGGCGCGCTGCGCCAGCGGATCAAGGTGCCGCGCCACGAAATGCGCGCCCTGCTGATGCGGATGGTGTTGGGCTTCGCAGGCCGCGAGGCGCTGGCCGCGCAATTCCGCGCGCTCGGCGGGTCGGAGGGTGCTGCGCCAATGGGACAATCGCCGCCATGACCCCGCAACAGTATGTTCAGGAAAAGGCCGCCGCCTCGGGCAGCAGCTTCTACTACGCCTTCCTGTTCCTGCCGCGGCCGCGCCGTGCGGCCATCACGGCGTTCTATGCCTTCTGCCGCGAGATCGATGACGTCGTGGACGAAGTGCAGGACCCCGGCGTGGCCGCCACCAAACTCGCCTGGTGGCAGGCCGAGGTGGCCCGGGCCTATGCCGGGGAGCCCAGCCACCCGGTCATGAAAGCGCTCATGCCCCTGGCCCCGACCTACGGCATTGAAGCGCGCCAGTTGCAGTCGGTGATCGAGGGCTGCCAGATGGACCTGGAGCAGACCCGGTACCTCGACTTTGCCGGCCTGCAGCGCTACTGCCACCTGGTGGCCGGCATCGTGGGCGAGGTGTCGGCCCGCATCTTCGGCCAGACCGACGAACAGACCACGGCCTACGCCCACAAGCTCGGGCTCGCGTTCCAGCTCACCAACATCATCCGCGACGTGGGCGAGGATGCCATGCGCGGACGCATCTACCTGCCGATCAACGAGCTGCAGCAGTTCGACGTGAAGGCGCATGAGATCCTCAACCGCTTCTACTCCGACCGCTTCAGCGCGCTCATGGCTTTCCAGGCGCGACGGGCCCATCTCTACTACGAGGAGGCGCTGGCGCTGCTGCCGGCGGCCGACCGGCGCGCCCAGAAGGCGGGCCTGATGATGGCCAGCATCTACCGCACCCTGCTGCGCGAGATCGAGCGCGATGAATTCCGGGTGCTGCACCAGCGCATCAGCCTCACGCCGCTGCGCAAGCTGTGGCTGGCCTGGCGCGTCCAGGCCCTGGGCCGGCTCTGAGCAGCAGCAGCCTCAGGCCTGGCGGATGAGCTCGCAGAGTTCGGTGAGGTTGGTCAGCGTGAGATGGGGTTCGACGTCGTGCGGCCACAGATGGTCCGACCGGTTGACCCAGGCCGCCTGCATGCCCGCGTTGAGGGCCCCGAGCGCGTCCAGCGTCACGTCGTCGCCCACATGCAGCACGTCCTGCGGCATCACGTCCACCGCCCCCGCCGCCGCGTGAAAGATGCGCGGGTCCGGCTTGCCCACGCCAAACTCGCGTGCCGTGATCGCGGCCCGGAAATAGGCCCCCAGACCCACACGGTGGACATCGGCATTGCCGTTTGACAGGCTGACCAGCGGAAACCGCGCGGCCAGGAAGTCGAGCGCAGGCAACACATCCTCGAACAGGTCGACGCGTTGGCGCGCGGCGAAAAACACCTCGAAGGCCTCGTCGGCCATCAACGGGTTCTCGCCCGCGCGGTACAGCGCCAGGCGGATCGATTCGCGGCGCACGGCGCTGAGGTCGTGCTTGAGGTCGGGGCGGTTGGCGCCCATGTAGTCGCGGATCTCGCGCAACGCAACCGGGCTGGAAAACAGGGCCGCGGCCATCGGGGCGTGCTCCGTGAGCCAGTCATGCAGGGCCTTCTCGGCGCGTTCGATGGTCGGCAGGATGGGCCAGAGCGTGTCGTCCAGGTCGAGCGAAATGGCCTTGATTTTGGAGATGTCCAGCATGGTCAGGGAGAATACCTCATGCCCTTCCGGACCGAACCCGAATTTGCCCACGGCCAGCCTGCGCGCACCGCCGTGCTGCTGTGCAACCTGGGCACGCCCGACGCCCCCACGCCAGGGGCCGTGCGCCGCTACCTGGCCGAATTTCTCGGCGATCCGCGGGTGGTGGAGATCCCGCGAGCCCTGTGGCTGCTGATCCTGCACGGCATCATCCTGCGCGTGCGGCCGGCCCGGTCGGCGCGCAAGTACGCCAGCATCTGGACACCCGAAGGATCCCCGCTCAAGGTCTGGACCCAGCGGCAGGCCCGGTTGCTGCAGGAAACCCTCGTGCAGCGCGGCCAGGACGTGGTGGTGCGCGGCGCCATGCGCTACGGCAGCCCCTCGGTGGCCAGCGAGCTGGACCAGCTCAAGGCCGAAGGCGCCACGCGCATCCTGGTCTTGCCGGCCTACCCGCAGTACAGCGGCACCACCACCGCGAGCGTGCTCGACGCGGTCTATGCGTGGGCGGCGCGCCTGCGCCACGTGCCGGAACTGCGCTTCGTGAACCGCTATCACGACCACCCAGGCTACATCGCCGCGCTGGCTGCCCGCATCACCGCGTACTGGCAGGCACACGGCCGGCCCGACCAGCTCGTGATGAGCTTTCACGGTGTGCCCGAGCGCACCCTTCACTTGGGCGACCCCTACCAGTGCGAATGCCACAAGACCGCGCGCCTGCTCGCCACGGCGCTCGACCTCGCGCCAGACCAGTACCGGCTGACCTTTCAGTCCCGCTTTGGCAAGGCCAAATGGCTGGAGCCGTACACCGAGCCCACGCTGGTGGCGCTGGCGCAGGCCGGCACGCGGCGCGTCGACGTGGTGTGCCCCGGGTTCACCAGCGACTGCCTGGAAACGCTCGAGGAAATCAACATGGAAGCGCGCGAGGCCTTCCTGCACGCGGGTGGCCAGGTCTTTCACTACATTCCCTGCCTGAACGACGATGCGGCCTGGATCGCCGCGCTGACCGACCTGGCGCAGCAGCACCTGGCCGGATGGCCCACGCAGCCGCCCGAGGCGCAAGGCCTGCAGGCGCAGCGCAGCGCGGCCCTGGCCCGCGGCGCGGTCCGATGAGACGCTCCACCCCGGCTTGCCACGGCATCGGCAATGGCGTCGGCAATGGCGTCGGCAATGGCATGATCGCGGGTTTCCCGCCATCCTCTCCCGCTTGCCATGACTGAAGACCTGCACCCCACGCCCGAGGCCGCCGCGCCCGCTGCTCCCGCCGCCGACGGGACCGCCGCACCCGCACGTGGCCGCCGCCGCAACCGGCGTGGCACCAGCGGCAAGCCAGCCGCCGCGCCGTCCGACGGCGCGGCCCGGCCCGGGGCCACCCCAGCCCAGGCCCGCGCTGCGCGAAGCCTGCCGCCCCTGCTGGAGCAGCTCGCCACGCTGTACCCGGCGCTGTTTGGCGCCAACTTCCTGCCCCTGAAGCGCGGCATCTTCCAGGACCTGCTGGACGCGCAGCCCGGCCTGTTGCCGCCGGACGCGCTCAAGGAGGCCCTGGCCTTCCACACCCGGTCCACGCGCTACCTGACGGCCGTGGCCTCCGGGCTGCCCCGCCATGACCTGGCGGCACAGGCCGTGGAGGCCATGGCCCCCGAGCACGTGCACCACGCGCTGGTCGAGGTGTTCCGCCGCCGCCAGGGACGCACGTCCGACGACTTGCGCCCCAAACTGCGCGCGCGCATGGCACAGGCTTTCGAAGCCTCGGGCCTGTCGCGGGACGCCTATGCCGGGCTGGTGCGCGGCCGCGACGAAGCCGCCAACGCCCTGCTCGATGAAGCGCTGGCCGACGCGGCCGCCCGCGCCGCCAAGGACGAAGCCCTGCTGCGCGCCTTCGAGGCCAGTGGCGAAACGGTGCAGGCCTTCGCCGGCATGTACGGCCTGGACGAGCGAGAAGCCGCACGCATGCTGGACCAGGCGCGCCAGCGCCGCCGGTCCGCCCCCCTGAGCGGCCAGCCTGCGCACGCCTGAGCGGCCGCCGGGGCCGGTCACGGCCCCGCCAGAAAACGAGGGGGTTAAAGTGGGGGGCCAAGGAGAACCCCTGAATGCACTTTGCAACCCTTTCGAAAAGGATCCTCATCGCGGCAACCCTGTGCCTCATTTCCCTCACTCCCGCGCTGGCCCGCGACATGGTCAGCATCAAGGGCTCGGTCGTCAACATGCGCGCCGGCCCCGGCCTGGGCAAGGACGTGCTCTGGCAGCTTGACAAGGGCTACCCCCTGCAGGTGCTCAAGCGCCAGGGCAGCTGGCTCAAGGTCCGCGATTTCGAGAACGACCAGGGCTGGGTCGCCCGGTCGCAAACAGGCCGCACCCCACACCACATCGTCAAGGCGCCCGTGGCCAACGTGCGCAAGGGCCCCGGCACCCAGTACAAGGTGATTGGCCAGGTCGAGCGCTACGAGTTGCTGCGCACACGCGGCAAGAAGGCGGGCTGGGTCCACATCGAGCGCCCGAGCGGCAAGACCGGCTGGGTGGCCAAGCGGCTGCTGTGGGGCTGGTAAACCCGCTTTGGGCCGGCGATTACTGATGAAACAGGGCTGTAGCCCTTGTCAAACGGTCACCTTCTGCTATCAATGTGATAGCAGATCGCGCTCTTTCACGGATTCGATGAAGCCGCTCACGGCCTCCAGCTGCGAGGGCACGTTGAGCGCGGGTGCGTGGCCGCAGCCCGGCACCTCGATCACATGCGCCAGCCCGCGCGCGCCCGGCCCGCGGTGGCGCATGGCCTGGGTGGTCTCGCTGAGCACGAGGTCGGACTCCTCGCCGCGCAGGCACAGCACCGGAATCCCCAGCGCGTCATAGTGCTCCCACAGGTCGTAGTCGTTCGGGTGGTCGGTGAACTGGCGCACCATGGCCGGGTCGTAGTGCGGGGTCACGCGCCCGTCGGGCAACCGGCGCGCGGAGGTCTCGGTCAGGCGGCGCCACTGGGCGTCGCTGAGCCAGCCGTAGGGCTTGTAGACCTGACGGAAGAACAGCTCCAGCTCGGCCAGCGTGTCGAAGGCCGGCGGGTTGCCCGCATACGCCTTGATGCGCTCCACCGCCGGGGCCGCGAGCTGCGGCGCGTTGTCGTTGAGCACCAGGCTGCGGATGCGCCCGCGCAGCTGCGGCTGCAGCAGGCCCGCGGCGCAGACGGTGCCGATGGCGCCGCCCATGGAGGTGCCGACCCAGTGCGCCTCCTCGATCTGCAGGCGCTCGAACAGGTCCGCCGCGATGCGCGCATAGAACGCCAGCCGGTATTCATTGTGCGGGTCCACGGCCCACTGGCTCAGGCCCCGGCCCAGCGTGTCCGGGCAGATCACGCGCCAGCCCCGCTCGCTCAGGTGCTCGGCCAGTTCGTCCATGTCACGGCCCGTGCGGGCCAGGCCGTGCCAGGCGATCACGGTCTGCGCATGGTCCGCGCCCCATTCGGTGTAGTGGATCTCGCGCCCCGCGCAAGTGACGTAGTTGGATGTGAATGGCATGTGTTGCCCCCTGATGTTCTTGTGTAATTGCCTTGGCGCTCGACCTATTTCAGGAGCTTTCCGGTGCTGCCGATCACGGTGACCTCGACATAGCGGGAGCCGATGCGGTTTTCGGCCGAATAGTTCACCGTGATGCCGCCCAGGTCGAACGCGCCCATCGACTCCAGCGCCCGGGTCACCTTGGCGCGCGTGGGGCGCGGCCCGGCGCGGCGCAGCGCCTCCACCAGCACCTTGGCGCCCAGGAATTGCTCGAAGCTGGTGTAGTTCACGTGCTCCTCGGGCGCATACCTGGCGAGCAGGGTCTGGTACTCGCGGATCACCGGCAGGTTGGGCATGTAGGGGTAAGGCACCACCTGGCTGATGCCCAGGCCGTGCGCATTGCGCAACCCCGCGAGCTTGACGAGCTCGGCCGGGTCCACCACCGAGATGTTGTAGAGCTGGGCCCCGCCACCCGACTCGCGGTAGCGCTTGATGAAGGCGGCCGTGGGCTTGTTGATCGAGATCATGATGATGGCTTGCGCATCGGAGGCCTTGATCTTCGCGACGGCCTCATCCACCTTGTCGGTGTTGCGCTCGTAGCCCGCCGCGGCCGCGAGCTTGAGGCCACGCTTGGCCAGCGCAGCTTCGACGCCGATCAGGCCGGCCTTGCCGAAGCCGTCGTCCTGGTACATCACAGCCACCCGCTTCATGCCGAGCGTGGTCACCTGCTGCACCATGTGCTCGGCCTCGTCGGCGTAGCCCGCGCGCACGTGGAAGATCCAGGGATTGAACGGCGAACGCAGCGGTTCGCCCCCGGTGTAGGGGGCCACCAGCGGCGCCCCGCCTTCCTCCAGCACACCCTCGGTCAGCAGCTTGCCCACATTGGCGGTACCGGCAAACCCGAACAGCGCCACCACCTCGGGACGGGCCAGCATCTCGCGGGTCAGACGCACGGTCTCGTCGACCTTGTAGGCATCGTCCTGGATGAGCTGTCGGATCTTCGCGCCATGGACACCCCCCTGCGCGTTGACCCAGTCGAAATAGATCTTCCCACCGACCACCATCTGGCGTCCGGTGGACGCCAGCACCCCGGAGAGCGGCGCCACCTGCCCGATGGTGATGTCCGCCGGCGCCGCGAGCGCCGCCTGTCCCCCTGTCCACAATGCGAGCGCCAGCGCGGCGCGTTGTCCCAACGATTTGAACGATGTCATGCTTGTCTCCTCAGTTGTCCTGAATCCGACCAGCTCCCTGATGTCCTTCAGTCCGGCACGCTCAGCGTGGTGCCGGCAAATCCGATGGCGTTCGCCGCGGCGGGCGTGGTGGCGATCGCCGGCACATTGGCGGCGGTGATGGCCGGTGCCGCGCCCGGCGTGCCACCACGCGGCGTGGTGCGCACGACCTGGCTCTGCGGCAACGCCTTGCCGTCACGCAGGTGTTCGTACATGGCGTCCAGCGCGCGGTTCAGATACACATGCAGCGGCACATACCGCGTGTCGTACCCTGGCAGCACGGTGGGCAGGCCGATGAAGGTGTCAAAGTGCTGCGCATTGGTGACCTCGATGTAACTGAGCTGGCTGGCGCTGCCCTCCACCACCTTGTTGAGCGCCGTGTAGGGGCGCGAGGTGTGGTTGACCGGCAGCAACGCGTCCGAGCGTCCATGCACGATGAGCGCGGGCTTGCCATGCAGGTTGCCGCTGCGTCGCGTTTCGTCCACGCCGGCCTGCAACTTCAGCGCGGCCGCATCGTTGCCGGTCACCAGGTTGCGCAGGCACAGCGCGCCATCCAGGTTCCAGTCAGGCACGCCCGCCGCGTTGAACGACAGGAAGTCCCGTGCGGCGCCGAACTTGCCGTTGTTGTTGACCAGGTTGACGCCGCCGGTGGGAGGCACCCCGTTGCCCGTGGCGAACAGCGGTGCCAGCGCGGCGTCGGCCAGCGCCACCACGCCGCCCGTGGCCGCCGTGGCCGCGAAACTGAAGCCGCAAAGGCTGTCCTTGACGCTGGATCGGGACAAGGCATTGGCGAACGTGACCGCCACCGCGGGCGCCACCTCGAAGGCCGCCAGCGAGGCATGCAGGTCGGACGACTCGGGCTCCCAGCCATAGGCCAGCAGCTTCTGCAGCGCTTCCTCGGCCTGGGTGGCCGTGGTGCTGGCCGTCAGCAGGCCCTGGGCCTTGAGCGAAGCGCAGCGGTTGGGCGCCACCGGGAACGCCGCGCCGGCAAAGCCGGCCGTGTAGGCGGCCGCGTAAGGCGTGGCGGCCAGTGAGGGCGCCAGCGAGGCGCAGGACTGGAACAGGTTGGCCTGGGTGGTGAAGTCGATCAGCGTCTTGCCGATGACGGCCACCGTGGTGCTGCCGCGGCGCACGCTCACCCCCGGATTGGCCGGCAGCTCGACGGCCGGCTCGGACACGGCCACGCCGCTGATCAGCCCCTGGGTGTCCTGCTCCGCGGCGGCAATGGCGGCGCCGCCGCCATTGGAGATGCTCGAGGCGATGACCACGGTGTTGGACGGCTTGAGCGACACGTAGCGCTGGCCTGCGCCGTCCTTTTCGCCGAACTGCTCGTTGAGCACGTAGTAGGCGAACTCCACCGCCTGCAGCGTGGAGCGGCCCCAGTCCTTCTCCGGGTTCTGGCCGGAGTGCGCGTGCTTGAAGGCAAAGCGGTTGGGCGTGGCCGTGTTGAAGGCCGCAAGGTCGGCCGCTGACAAACCTGCATTGAAGGCGGCCGTGGTGCCGGCCGCTGCGGCTCCCGCGCGCGTGCCGTCGATCAACGGCACCGTGTTGTTCTGCAGGTCGTGGGGCGCCCCGCCCGTGCCCTTGTCGGCATAGGCCACGGCGCAGCCGCGCTTGAGACCCCACTCGCCGGTGGAAATACCGCCATAAACACCGCGTGAGCCCGAGGCGGTGGCCGTGATGATGCAGGGACGGGATTTGTCGAAGCTGGCGGGCACCTGGACCATGAGGGTCACGTTCCGGCGGCCTGTGCCGTCATCGGAATAGGCGATGTACTCGGTGCCGGCCACCTTGCCCTCGCCCGCGGTGACATTGCCTGCCGCGTCCACGTTGGGGCCGTACAGCGTGCCATAGCCGCCGGCAGCGGTCATGTCGAGAATCGCGCGGTAGTTGGTGTAGATCGCAAGGCGGCGCAGTTCCGCGGCCGTGGGCTTGAGTGGATCGGCAAAGCCGGGGGCGGTGGCGGAGGCCAGGCCGGTCTTGCCCAGCCCGGCCGTCAGCAGGTCATCGCTGTTGCCGTCGTAGGCGGTCTGGCGGATGTCGCCCAGATAGGCCGGCTTGAGGTTGGGCGACAGATTGCTGGAGCCGCCACCGCAGCCAGCCAGCGCCGCCAGCGCCAGCACGGAGGGCAGCAGCCGAAGGGAATGGGTCATGGGAGAGTCCTTGTGTTGCGGGTACGCAGCCTTCCGACCACGCCCGTTGGGAAGTAATAGACCGAGAGCACGAACAGCAGGCCCAGCCACAGCAGCCAGCGATCGGGTGACAGCAGGTTGGCCAGCCAGGGCAGGCCCGAAGCGGCCTCGCTGGCCAGGCGCAGCAGGTCCTGCAGGTAGCCCTGGGCCACGACGAACAGGACCGAGCCGATGACCGCGCCGTAGACCGTGCCCATGCCACCGATCACCACGATCAGAAGCACATCCAGCATGATTTCGAACGACAGGGAGGTGTCGGGCCCGTTGTAGCGCAGCCAGACCGCGAGCATGGCCCCGGCCAGCGTGGCAAACAGCGCGGACAGGATGCTGGAGGTGGTGCGATACACCACAACGCGGTAGCCGATGGCCTCGGCGCGGAATTCGTTCTCGCGAATGGCCTGCAGCACGCGGCCAAAGGGAGAATTGACGATGCGCAGCAGGGCCAGCACGGCCAGCACGGCCACCGCGAACAGCAGGTAGTAGGTCAGCAGGCGCCCATCCACATCGACGCCCAGGAACGGCGATTCAAGGAATTCCGTGCCCGGCCGCAGCAGCTCGGGCACCTTGAAGCTCAGGCCGTCCTCGCCGCCGGTGATCTGCGAAAGCTGCGAGGCCAGCGTCTGGAACGCCGAGGCCACGGCCAGCGTGATCATCGCGAAGAAGATGGCCCGCACACGCAGCGAGAAGAGCCCCACCGCCAGCGAAAGCACCAGCGACACCAGCAATGCGGCCCCCACGCCGGTGAACAGCCCCAGCCAGTCCGCCCCCAGGCGGGTGGACGCGATCGCCACGCCGTAGGCACCGATGCCGAAGAACATGGTGTGGGCAAAACTCACGATGCCGGTGTAGCCCAGCAGCAGGTCGAAGCTCGCCACCAGCACCACGAAGATCAGCACCTTGGCCGCGATGTTCAGCGCCTTGACGCCGGGGAAGATGAAGGGCGCCAGCGCCAGCGCCAGCACCAGACCAGCGAGCAGCACCGCCAGGATGCGGCTGCGCGGCAGGTCACCAGAAAGCAGTCGGTTCAGCATGGGGCGTCCTCAGCGGTTCGTCACGGGATAGACCCCCTGGGGGCGCCACAACAGGATGGCCACCATCAGCGCGATGTTGGAAAACAGGGCGACCTTGGGCGCCAGGAAACCGGTGTAGTTGGCCATCAGCCCCACCAGCAGGGCCCCGATCAGCGCCCCGCCCGTCGAGCCCAGCCCGCCAATGATGATCACGATGAAGATCAGCACATTGACCTGCGCGCCGATCTGGGGCGTCACGTTCTGCTGGTACAGGCCCCACATCACGCCGCCGAGTCCCGCCAGCGCACTGCCCGCCACGAACACACCGATGAACATGCGGCGGATACGGTAGCCCAGGGCTTCGACCATTTCGCGGTCCTGCACGCCCGCGCGGATCAATAGTCCGATCTTGGTGCGGGAAAGGGTCCAGGCCAGGACGCCGAACACGCCCAAGCCCACGATCACGGCAATCAGCCGGTACTTTTCCACCGCGGCATCGCCCACCAGGAGGGCGCCCCGCATGCCCTCGGGCAGCGGCAGCGGGATCTGCAGCGGCCCCCAGATGACCTTGATCAGCTCCTCGCCGATGATCATGCCGCCCATGGTGATGAGAATCTGCTTGAGGTGGGCGCCGTAGACCGGCCGCACGATGAATCGCTCGAAGGCCAGTCCCACGGCACCGGCCACCAGCATGGCCACCAGCATGGCAGGGAGCACCGCCACCAGGTTGCGCCAGAGCTCCGCCGAGCCGGTCCAGTCGCCCATGGCGCCCAGCACGCTGGTGGCCACGAAGGCGCCCAGCGCAATGAACACGCCGTGGCCGAAGTTCAGCACATCCATGAGGCCGAACACCAGCGTGAGGCCCGAGGCGATGATGAAGATGATCATGCCCATCGCGAGGCCCGCCACCGTGAGCGTGAGCCAGGTCGAGGCGGAGCCGATCAGCGGCAGCACGAGCAGCGCCAGCACGGGCACCAGCGCCAGGGGTTTCCAGTCGAGTTCTCTCATAGCGCCAGCCCCAGCAAGGAAGTCTGCAGCGCTTCGTCCTCGGCCAGCGCCCGCATGGAGCCGCTGTGGACGACGACGCCGTTGTCCATCACCGCCACGCTGTCGCCGAGCCGCCGCGCGAAATTGAAGTTCTGCTCGACCAGCAGGATGGTGACGCCCGCGGCCTTGAGCTGGGCAAAGGCGTCGATCATGTTGTTGATGATGGCCGGCGCAAGGCCCTTGCTGGGTTCGTCCACGATCAGCAGCTCACGCGGCTCCACGATCGCTCGTGACACCGCCAGCATCTGCTTCTGCCCACCCGAGAGCTTGCCCGCGGGATGGTTCCAGAACTTCTCCACCGCCGGGAACAGCGAGAAGATCCACTGCAGGCGCTGCTCGTCCATCTGGTTCGCATGGCGGGCCTTGCGCGCGGCCAGCAGCATGTTCTCCTTGACCGTGAGGTCCGCGAAGATGCCCATGTTTTCTGGCACGTAGGCGATGTTGAGCCCCGCGATCTGCGGTGTGCTCAGGTGGGTGATGTCGTCATCATTGAAACGGACGCTGCCGTGCGAGGCCTGCCACAGGCCCATGATGGTTCGCAGCGTGGTGGTCTTGCCGGCGCCGTTGCGCCCCAGCAGCATGGTGAGCTGGCCCCGCGGCACCGCAAGGTCCACGCCATGCAGGATATGGTATGCGCCGATGTGGGTGTGCACGCCCGAGAGTTCGAGCAGGTTCTGGCTCATGCCGCCTCCCGCGCGACGCCGAGATAGGCTTCCTGCACCACGGGCGACGCGATGACCGTGGCCGGGTCACCATCGGCCACCAGCGTGCCGTTGTGAAGGACGATGATGCGGTCGGCCAGCTCGCGCACCACGTCCATCTTGTGCTCGACCAGCAGGATGGTCTTGCTCTTGTCTTCCTTGAGCTTGCGGATCAGGTTCAGGATCACGGGCGCCTCGGCGGCATTCATGCCGGCCGTGGGCTCGTCGAACATGAAGACCCGGGATTCGAGCGCCATGAGCAGCGCCACTTCCAGCTTGCGCTGGTCGCCGTGCGGCAGGCTGGCCACGACCACCTGCTGGCGGTCGGCCATGGCCACGGCTTCGAGAATCTCCACCGCACGCCGCGTCAGCGCGGCGTGATCGCTCCAGATACTCCACAGGTTGAGCCCGCGCCGATGGGCACCCTCGCGCGCCGCCTGCACCGCCAGGCGCACGTTTTCGAGCACGCTCAGGTTGGGAAACAGGTTGGTGAGCTGGAACGCGCGCCCCAGCCCGGCGCGTGTGCGGGCCGAAGCCGGCAGGCCGGACAGGTCACGCCCGTCCAGCGACACCGACCCGCCCGTTGCCTTGAGCTGGCCCGAGATCAGGTTGAAGTACGTGGTCTTCCCTGCGCCATTGGGGCCCACGATGGCGGTCAGCGTGCCCGGCTCGAAGGAGCAGGTGACGCCGTTGACCGCCACGTGGCCGCCAAAGCGGATGGTCAGATCCCGGGTAGCTAGCAGGCTCATGGTCTCCTGTGGTCTGGTGAAGTGTCAGAAAGCTTGGCTCAGGGGCAGGTGCCAATCACGTAGTAGTTGGTGCCTGTCATCTTGAGCGTGGTGGTCACGAACGTGTTCCACAGGCCCATGTTCTGGCCCGAGCCATTGGCATAGGTGTAGCCACCGGACTGGTAGGCGCGGCCGGCCGTCGTGTGGGCGTAGTTGCTGGCGGTGTAGCAGGTGGCGGGCGGCGGAGCGGATCCCGTGGTGGTGCCCGTGGCTGCCGACGAGGCTGCGCCCTCGGTGCCGCCGCTGTCCACGGCCTTGACGGTCCAGCTGTACTGGGTGGCCGCAGCCAGGCCGGTGTCGGTGAAGTTGGTGGCCGTCACCGGCAGGGCATTCGACTTGTTGCCGCCGCGGTACACGTTGTAGCTGGCCGCACCGCTCACGGCGTTCCAGCTGATCTTCATGGTGCTGGTGGTCGCGTTGGAGGTGGCGACGCCCGTGGGGGCTGCCAGTGTGGTGGTGCCGCCACCGCCGCCGCTGCCGCCGCCACTGCCGCTACCCGTTCCCGAGGCCACACGGTCCACCATCGCCTTGATCGCGGCCATCTGCGTGCCGGCCTTCTGGGCAAAGTTGGTGCCGTACCAGCCAATCCAGTCCCAGCAGGCGTTCGGGTTGGCCAGGGAGCCGCTGGCCGATGTGCTGCGGCTGGTGTTGTCCACCTTGGTTTGCGGGAACAGCACGATGATGTTGTTGGTGTCGGCCCAGCGCGTGTAACCGGTGTTCTTGATGAACTTGTCCCCGATCTTGTCGGTGCTTTGCTGGCAGCCATGCAGCGCCACGTGCAGCTTGCATTGCGTTCCGCTCGCGCAGCTCGACGGCACGTAGATCCAGCCGGTGGCAGCCATGCCCGGATTGCTGGTGAACTGGGTCTGGTTGAACTCGATGTAGTTGGCCGAGGCTGGCGAATTGTTCCGCGCGTTCAGCGTGCCGTAGAACTTGGTCAGCGCGGCCTTGGCGCCGTCGTAGCCGCAGTTGCTGATGTAGGGCGAGGCACTGCTGCTGCAGGCATTGTTGCCCGTGCTGTCAAAGTCGGTCGGGAACACGTGGGCCGTGCTGGAGCGCTGCACATACTCCAGGTTGCCCGAAGGCACGCCGTTGTTGGTGTATTGCGTCTGCACGGCGTTCATGGGGTTCGGCCCCACGGTGTAGTCGCTTGTGCCGACGAACATGTAGATCTTCTGGCTGGCCACGTTCGACTTGTTGTCGATCTGCGAGCCGCTCCAGCTGTTGATGTCGGACTGCATGGTGCTGAGCATGCTGCTGCTGATGCTGGCGTTGTACATGCAGGCCGTGTAGTTGCTGTGCCCGGCGCACATGTAGGGCCCCCCCGCGAACACGCCCACCCCCATGAAGGTGGACGAGTAAGCGTAGCCCAGCTGGTTGGCCATGAAGCCACCCGAGGACAGGCCGGACACCGAGATCTTGGAGGTGTCCACGTTGTACTGGCCGAGGTTGACCGCCGCGGAGGCAGCGCCGCAGCCAAGGGCCGCCACGGCAATAAGGGTACGAAGCAATCTGAACGTCATTTGGGTTGTCTCCTGGAGAGTTTTGACAAAAACTGCACCTGCCCCCGTGTTTCCGGGGGTACCTCAGTCAACGGATCACAAAAAGAGGGGCGGCCGCCCCTGTGAGGCCGACCCCGGGCCGCGTGGGCCGGAGTCACCTCAAACCGGGCTACCGCTTGTTGCGGATCGGCACGTTCATTTCGCTGGGCTTGATCTCCTTGACGAGATGCAAGTCAGCCATGGCGCCCTGGCGTGCGCCGGGTGCCACGCGGAAGTGGTACATCGACTGCATGGCCTGGTGGTCTTCCTTGCGGAAGGTCATGGTGCCCTTGGGCGTGTCGAAGCTCATGCCTTCCATGGCGGAAATGAGCTTGTTGGTGGCGGTGTCGCCATTGGTCTTCTTCAGCGCCGTGACCACGGCCATGGCAGCCGAGAAGCCCCCGGCGGTGAAGAAGTCAGGCGGCGACTTGTAGCGCGTGTAGTGGTTGGTCACGAGCCAGAGGTTGGACTGGTTCTTGGAGAATGCGAAGTAGTAGTAGCTCGCGCCTTCCATGCCGGGGAACTGGTTGTAGGCCACCATGGCCGGCAGGATGTTGCCGCCCGTGGCGATCTCGATGCCATAGCGCTTGAGGTCCAGATCGGCAATCTTGAACGGGTTGCCGGCGCCCGCCCAGACGATCCAGATCACCTTGCGGCCCGGCTGGTCCTTGAGCTTGTCGATGAGACGCTGCGCGCCCGCGGTGAAGTCCGTGGTGTTGGCCGGCAGGTACTCCTCATGCACGATCTTGGCGGTCTTGACCGCCTCCTTGAACGCCTTCACGCCGTCGCGGCCGAACGCGTAGTCCTGCGCCAGCGTGGCAATGGTCACACCGGGCTTGTCCAGCGCCACGGCGTTGGAAATAGCGTCCTGCGAGCTGTTGCGGCCGGTGCGGAAGATGTACTTGTTCCATTTCTCTCCCGTGATCGAATCGGCCACGGCAGGCTCGACCACGAGAATCTTCTTGTATTCCTCGGCCACCGGCAGCATGGCCAGCGCCACGCCGGACGACGTGGGGCCGACGGCAATGTCGGCCTTGTCGTCGGAGTAGGCTGTGGCCAGCAGCGACTTGCCTAGGTCGGGCTTGCCCTGGTCGTCCTTCTCGATGACGGTGAGCTTGTGGCCGTTGACCATCATGGTGCCGTTGGTGGCGTACTCCAGGCCCATCATGAAGCCGGTGGTGGTCTGCTTGCCATAGGCCTCCAGCGGACCCGTCAGGCTATGGACATGCGCGATCCGGATGTCCTTGGACTGAGCCTGCGCGAGGGGGGAAATGAAGGCGGTGGCAGCCAGTGCGGCAAGCGCCACCCATGAACGACGGTGCATGGAAGTCTCCTGTTCTAGTGGAATTGCAAAACGGTCGCACCACTATTGCACAGGGCATGCCAACCTGAATCTCATTGATTCATAAGGATTTTTTTACTACCCAAACCCAAATTGACTGAAAATAAGACAACTCAAATTGACTGATATTCAGTCAGTGTATTTATTTCAGACAATACTGGGGAGCCGTTCATACAGCTTGGCCCGCGAGATGCCCAAGAGGCGTGCAGCCGCCACCTTGTTGCCCCGGGTCGCCGCCAGCGCCGCCTCGATGGCGCGCTGCTCCACCTCCGCCACCTGCTGGGCCAGCGGCCTCAGCACCTCCGGCGGTGCCTGCGCGACCTGCGACGGGTCCAGCGCCTCGCGCGGAATGGCCGCGATCTGCTTTACGCCCGATTCGCGCAGCACCTGCTCCAGTTCCGAGGTTTCGATGTGCTGGGAATCGCTGCGCATGGCCGCCTGCTCCAGCACGTTGCGCAACTCACGGATGTTGCCGCGCCAGGTCTGCGCCGACAGCAGTGCCAGCGCGTCGGCACTGAGCTCGGGGGCGGCCGAGCCACTGCGCAGCGCCATGTCCTCGCCCAGCACCTCCACCAGCGCCGCGATGTCTCCACGCCGCTCACGCAGGGGTGGCACGCGGATCGGCAGCACATTCAGGCGATAGAACAGGTCTTCGCGAAACCGCCCTTCCCGCACCAGCGCGCCCAGGTCACGCGAGGTGGCGGCAATCAGGCGCGCATCAAACGGGACCAGCTTGTTGGAGCCCAGCGGCTCGATCTCGCCCTCCTGCAGCGCGCGCAGCAGCTTGGCCTGCAGTGCCTGCGGCATGTCGCCGATTTCATCTAGAAACAGCGTGCCACCGTCGGCCAGCTTGAACTTGCCGTCGCGGCCCTTGCGCTCGGCACCGGTGTAGGCACCGGGGGCCACCCCGAAGAACTCGGCCTCGAGCAGTGTGTCGGGCACCGCCGCGATATTGACACTGATCAGCGGCCCGCTGGCGCGCGGAGACGCCGCATGAATGGCATGGGCCAGCAGTTCCTTGCCGGTGCCGGTCTCGCCCAGCAGCAGCACCGGGCTGGAGGACTGGGCTGCCCGCCGCGCCTGGCGCTTGACCTCGACCGCCGCCGGGCTGCCACCCACGAAGCTTGCAAAGGTGTACTTGTGCCGGCGCTGGCTCGCGAGTTCACGGCGCGCATCGTCCAGATCCCGCTGCAAGTGGGCGAACTTGCTGATCAGGGGCTGCAGAGTGGTCTCGGGATGGTCGAACAGCACGATGCCAATGGCACCGATCAGTTCGCCCCCTTCGTCGCGCAGTGGAATCCGGCTGACTACGAAGGTGCCGGCCTTGTTGGTCAGCAGGTCGATCAGCACCGCCTGGCCGGTTTCGAGCACGCGGCGCATCTGGGTGTTGGGCACCACGTCTTCCACCATGTGGCCCACGAACTGGTCCACCGACGAAAAGCCCAGGTCGGGCAGGAAACGCTTGTACCCCTCGTTGACCCAGACGATGCGCCCGCTGCGGTTGACCAGGAACATGCCCTGGCTGACGCTGGAGAAGAGGTGGAACATCGACCGCGCGGCGAGCTCCAGAATGCTCTGGGCGTCGCGCGGGAGGATGTCGTTGTCTTCCATGCGCGGATGTTACCGCGCGCGGTCTTTCAGGCCGCCGTGGCGGCGGGGCGTTGCATGCGCCTGAGCACACGCGGGACAATCAGCACCGCCAGGATCACGAACAGCATGATCAGCGACATCGGACGCTGTAGGAACACCGTCCAGTGTCCCTCACCGATCGACAGCGCGTTGCGCATCTGGGCTTCGGCCAGAGGGCCCAGGATCATGCCGACCACCACGGGGGCCGTGGGGAAATCGAAGCGCCGCATCAGCACCCCGAGCAGACCGATGCCGTACAGCAGGTAGAGATCGAACGCGCTCTGGCGCATGCCGTAGGCGCCCACCGTGGCGAAGATCAGGATGCCCGCATACAGCTGCGGCTTGGGAATCTTGAGCAGCTTGACCCACAGGCCCACCATGGGCAGGTTCAGCACCAGCAGCATCACATTGCCGATGTAGAGCGAGGCGATCAGCGCCCAGACCAAAGCGGCCGAAGTGCTGAACAGTTGCGGGCCGGGCTGGATGCCGTAATTCTGGAAAGCCCCGAGCAGGATCGCCGTGGTGTTGGACGTGGGAATGCCCAGCGTGAGCAACGGGATCAGCGCGGCCGTGACCGTGGCGTTGTTGGCGGCCTCCGGGCCGGCCACGCCTTCGATGGCACCGGTGGTTCCGAATTCGGCCTTGTCCTCGGGGTTCTTGACCAGCTTCTTCTCGACGGCATAGCTCAGGAAGGTCGGGATCTCGGTGCCGCCGGCCGGAATGCAGCCAAAGGGCGCTCCGATGGCCGTGCCACGCAGCCAAGCCGGCACCGAGCGCTTCCAGTCGCGCGCCGTCATGTGCACACGGCTCATGGTGTTCTGCGTCTCGCTGACCTTGCCTTCGTACAGCGCCGCGTACAGCACCTCGGCGACCGCAAACAGGCCCACGGCCACCAGCACGATCTCGATGCCGTCCAGCAGTTCGGGGACGCCGCCGGTGTAGCGCGCCTGGCCCGATATCTGGTCCAGCCCGACCAGTCCGGCGGCCAGGCCGACGAAGAGCGCCGCCATGCCGCGCAGCGTGCTCTTGCCCAGCACCGCGCTGACCGTGGTGAATGCCAGCAGCATGAGCATGAAGTACTCGGGCGGCCCGAGCTTGACGGCGAACTCCGCGACGAACGGCGCGAACAGCGTGACGATCACGGTGGCGATCGTGCCGGCGACGAACGAGCCGATCGCTGACGTGGCCAGCGCCGCTCCCGCACGGCCGCTCTTGGCCATCTTGTTGCCCTCCATGGCCGTCACCATGCTCGCCGTCTCACCGGGCGTGTTGAGCAGGATGGACGTGGTGGAGCCCCCATACATGGCACCGTAGTAAATGCCGGCGAAGAAGATCATGGAGGCCGTGATGTCCACCTTGGCCGTGATCGGCAGCAGCATGGCCACGGCCACGGCCGGTCCGATGCCCGGCAGCACGCCGATTGCCGTGCCCAGTGCGCACCCCACGAAACACCACAGCAGATTGGAGACGGTCAGCGCCGAGGCGAAGCCGTTCATCAGTGCATTGAAGATTTCCATGTCAGATCCAGCCGGTTTCGCTGAGTCCCGGCAGGTTGATCGCCAGGAACTTGGTGAATGTCCAGAAGACGGGCGCCGAGATGATGAGGCCCGTCACGAGGTCCACGGCCCAGACGCGCGGCTGCCCCGCGGCCTGGCCCGCGGCGCGGCGCAAGCCTTGCACCGCCAGCACATAGCACAGGGTGCAACTCAGGATGAAGCCCAGCGCCGTGATGAGGGCGGCATTGGCCAGCAGCCCGGCCGACACCCAGACGAACGCCGGCCAGCAGGCCTCGCCGCCCGGTGGCTCTTCCATCTGCCGGAAGCCGCCGGTGCGCGCTTCCCAGATCATCCAGGCGCCGCACACCGCGAGCACGCCGGCCACCAGCCAGGGCAGGAAATTGGGGCCGACGCCGCCGTACCCGGCGTCGGAAGGGATCGACACGGCGCCGGCTCCGAGGGCCAGCCCGGTCAGCAGCACGCCGCCGCCCACCAGCGTCTGGATGAGCGCGGCAGAGTTCGCTTGGGTCATTTGATGTCCAGTCAGGGGCCGCGGCCCCGAGGCCGCGGCGCGGGTTCAGGTCAGGCCATGCCGGAGAGATACATGATCGCGCGCAGCGACGAGAACTCGTATTCGACGAATTCATCGAACTCCTTGCCGGTCATGAGCGCCGGGGTCCACGCGTTCTTCTTGAGCGCTTCAGCCCAGAACTTGGTCTTGGTGGCCTTGACCACCAGCTCGGTCAGCGCCGCGCGCTGCTCGGCGGAGATGCCCGGCGCGCCGTACAGGCCACGCCAGTTGCCCAGGACCACGTCGTAGCCCTGTTCCTTCATGGTGGGCACGTTGATGCCCGGCAGGCGCTTCTGCGAGGTGACGCCGATCGGCTTCATCTTGCCCACATCGATGTACTCGGCGAACTCGCTGTAGCCACTGCCACCCACGGTGACGTTGCCGCCCAGGATGGCCGCCGTGGCTTCACCACCGCCCCGGAAGGCCACGTAGTTGACCTTCTTGGGGTCCACGCCGACCTGGCGCGCCAGCATGCTGGCGGCGATGTGCTCGGTGGAGCCACGCGAACCGCCACCCCACTTGACGCTGCCCGGGTCTTTCTTGAGCTGCTTGACCACATCGGCCATGGTCTTGAACGGCGAGTTGGCCGGCAGCACGAACACGTTGTATTCGCTGGTCAGGCGCGCGATGGGCGTGGCCTGGGTCAGGTTCACCGGGGGCTTGCCCGTGATGATGCCGCCCAGCATGACGGCGCCCATCATCATGAGCGCGTTCGGATCACCCTTGCTGCCATTGACGAACTGGGCCAGCCCCAGTGCACCCGCGGCGCCGCCCTTGTTTTCGTAGGTCACGCTGTCGGCCACGGCAGCTTCCTGCAGGGCCTTGCCGATGGCGCGGCCCGTGGTGTCCCAGCCGCCCCCCGGGTTGGCCGGAATCATCATCTTGATGTTGGCGGCCGCGCGGGCCGACAGTGGCAGGGTGCCGGCGGCCGCCAGGGCCGCCAGGGATTTGAGAAAGGTATCGCGACGCATGGTGCTTGTCTCCTGAGTTTGTGAAAAGCACGGTGATGATGCGGCGCGTGCCTGTCAATCGGCTGTCCCGAACCTAGGGGAAACTACTAGGCCGCGCGCGGCACGGGCGGCCGTGCACGGGGCGTTAACCTCGCAGGCTGTGCCGATCAAACTGCTGCTCATCGAAGACGACCCGTCCATGCAGGCCACGCTGCGGCGCACGCTCAGCCGCCGCGGCATGGAGGTCACCAGCTGCACCGACGGCCGGCAGGCCCTGGACAGCTGGCATGGCTGCGATCCCGACGTGGTGATGCTGGACCTCACCCTGCCCGGCCTGGATGGCCTGCAGGTCCTGGAGCAGGCGCGCCGCGCGGGCCTGGCCACGCCCGTGCTCATCCTCACGGCCCGCGGCACCGTGGGTGACCGCATCATCGGCCTGAACACCGGCGCCGACGACTACCTGCCCAAGCCGTTCGACCTGGACGAGCTGGAGGCCCGCCTGCGCGCGCTGGCGCGCCGCCGTGGCGACGTAGCGCTTCCGGCCGCCACGGGCATGCAGACCGTGGGCGCGTTGCGCCTGGAGCGCGAGAGCGGAGCCATCTATCACCGTGAGCAGGTGATGGAACTGACCCCGCGCGAGCTGGCGCTGATGCGCGCGCTGATGGCCAAGCCCGACCACGCCGTGTCCAAGGAGAAGCTGTTCGAGCTGGTGTTCCCCGGTGAGAGCGATGTGCACTACGAAGCCATCGAAGTGGTGGTCTACCGCCTTCGCAAGAAGCTCGCGCCCACCGGCGTCACGCTGATGACCCTGCGCGGGCTGGGTTACCTGCTGAAGGCGGGCGAATGAGCCGGGCGACGCGCCCCCGGCCGCTTTCGCTTCGGCGCTACCTGCTGATGGGCATCCTGCTGCCCATCGGCCTGTTCGTCTTCATCAACACGGTGCGCCTGTACCGGCAGGCGCTGGACGCGGTGAACATCGCCTACGACCGCACGCTGCTGGCGTCGGCCAAGTCCATCGGGGAACTGCTGGACGTGGACGGCTTCGACGACGCGGCACAACTGCGCGTGACCGTGCCTTACGCCGCACTGGAGGCCTTCGAGGCCGACAACCAGAGCCGCATGTTCTACCGCGTCTCCACGCCCCAGGGGGAAATGGTCTCCGGCTTCGCCGAGTTGCGGCCCTGGCACGGACATCTGCCCGACCGCAGCCCCTACTCGGCGCTGGTCGACTTCTACGACGATCGCTACCGCGACGAGGACGTGCGCGTTGCCGTGCTGTTGCAGCCTGTGGTCAGCGCCCAGGGCCGGGGCATGGCCGTGATCCAGGTGGCCGAAACCCTGGAGCTGCGCCAGGCCCTGGCGCGCAAGGTGCTGGTCGACACGCTCTGGGCGCAGGCCGTGCTCGTGGCGGTGATCGCACTGGTCGCCGTGGTGGTGGTGCAGCGCGCCACGCGGCCGGTGCGCCGGCTCAGCGCCGAGCTCCAGGCCCGGCCGGAGGGCGATCTGAGCCAGATCGCCGCGCCCGACGCGCCGCGTGAGCTGCTGCCGCTGGTGGACGCCACCAACCAGGTCATGCAGCGGCTGCAGCACCTGCTGGACCACCAGAAGCGGTTCGTGCGCGACACCTCGCACCAGCTGCGCACGCCCCTGGCCGTGCTCAAGACCCAGGTGCAGTCCGCCCAGCGCGGCGACGTGGAGCCGCAGCAGGCCCTGCAGGAGATCGGCCTCACGGTGGACCGCGCCACCGCGCTGGCCAACCAGATGCTGTCGCTGGCCAAGGTGGAGCAGTTGCGCCAGCAGGACGATGCCTCCGTGGTGGATCTGGCCGAGGTGGTGCGCGCCGTGGCGATCGACCTGTCACCGCTGGTGGCGGCGCGCAACATCGACTTTGGCATCGACACCCTGCCCGCTCCGGTGCAGGCCCACGAGTGGAGTCTGCGCGAGCTGTCGCGCAACCTGCTGCACAACGCCATCAAATACACGCCAGCAGGTGGCTCGGTCGCGGTCAGGGTCGTGGTGGACGCGCGCCATGTGGCGCTGACCGTGGCGGACAGCGGACCCGGCATCAGCGGTGACCTGCGCCAACGGCTGTTCCAGCCGTTCTCCGCGGGGGACGTGCGCGGCGGCTCGGGCCTGGGGCTGGCGATCTGCCGCGAAATCGTGGCGGCGCTGGAGGGCACCATCAGCCTGGACAACCGCGAGAGCCATGGCCAGGTCACCGGCCTGGACGCCACGGTGCGGCTTGCACTGGCGCACAATCACGGCTGATGGAACGACTTCGCATAGACAAATGGCTCTGGGCCGCGCGCTTCTACAAGACGCGCTCCCTGGCCACCGAGGAAATCAACAAGGGCCGCGTGCAGGTCAACGGGCAGGACGCCAAGCCCGCCCGCGAGGTCAAGCCCGGAGACACCGTGGCCCTGCGCCAGGGGCCCGTGCTGCGCACCGTGGTCGTCCGGGGGCTGAGCGGTGCCCGTGGCCCGGCCCCCGTGGCACAAGCCCTGTATGAAGAGACCGCTGAAAGCCTTGCGGCACGGGAGCAGGCTGCTCAGCAGCGCCGGCTCTCGCGCGAGCCCGCACTGAGCATCGAGCACGGACGCCCCACCAAGCGCGAGCGCAGGGACCTGGACGCCGCACGCGGGTGGGGCGATCGCTGGAGCGCCTCCCTGGACGCCGATTCGCGCTGAATCCGCTACGGTTTCAATAGCAAAAAGTGACCGCCCAGCAAGGGCTACAGCCACTTTCTATTCAGAATCACGCGGAAACGGTGGCTCCCGTGAGGCGCCGCCGCAGCTCCGCCACGGCGCTGTCCACCGTGGTGAGCACCGGCAGGCCCGTGCGCTCCGCGACGCGGGCCCGCGCTCGCGCCATGCTGAACTGGGCCAGCGCAATCACCGAAGCGCCCCGAGCCTTCAGGCGCAGGGCCGCGTCGACAACCCGATCGTCGTGCTGCGCGCCGTCACCGGCATTGAGCGCCTCCAGCGCACCCTGGGCCAGTTCGCTGCCCATCAGCACCCCCGACGGAAACTCCGGTGGCATGGCGTCCAGCGTGGGACCGAAACTCGCGATCAGCCCCACCCCGCCTCCGGCGCGCGCGGCGTCAGCCACCATGGCTTCGTTGGGCCTGAGCACCGGCAGCGGTGCATGCTCGCGCGCGACCGCCTCGATGCAGGGACCGAAGGCCGAGCAGGTGAACAGGATGGCGTGGCTGCCACAGTCCACCGCGTACCGGCCCAGGCGCGCAAAGCGCTCGTGCATGGCGGTATCGAGCCCCTGGCCGTTGCGGGCCAGATCGGCGGACAGGCTGTCGTCGAGCAGGTTCATGCGCGTGGCGTCAGGCCAGTCGCGCGCGAACGCCTCGTTGATAGGGGCCACCGAGTGGCTCAGGGCATGGATCAGCGCAATGCGGGGCATGCGGTGGCCTCTCCCTTCAGGCGGCCGCGCGGGCTGCGGATTCCTGTCGCTCGCGTCGGCGCTGCACGCCAAACACCAGCAACAACAGGGCCAGGGCGGGAATGAACAGCCATTCCTTGTCAGGCCGGTCGGCCGGCATTTCGATCGAGGTGATGCGAAAGCCCTGCTCGATGCCCAGCTTCTCTGCAGCCGAGCCGAACTTCACCGACATGACCTGCACGGCATCACCCTGCGCCATCAGGCTCAGGCCGATCTTGCCCAGCCGCTGCGGAGCGGGTGCCACGTCGCCCAGCGGCAGCAGCACGCCCTTGCGGACCTCCTTGCCGTCGATGTTGGTGCCCTCCACCCAGACCCGCTTGCGCGTGCCGGCTTCGGCCTTGCCCACCAGCTCCATGAGCTGGGTGGCGGGCACGGTCTGGTAGGGCGGGTAGACCATGTCCCACCAGAAGCCCGGCCTGAACAGCGTGAACGTCACCAGCAGCAGGGCCGCCGTTTCCCACAACCGCGACCGCACGATGAAGTAGCCCTGCGTGGCCGCCGCAAACACCAGCATGGCCACCGTGGCGCTCACGATCGTGATGAGCAGGTGCCAGACCCCGTCGATCCCGATCATCAGCAGTTGCGTGTTGAAGATGAACAGGAACGGCAGGATGGCCGTGCGCATGCTGTAGAAAAACGCGGTCACCCCGGTCTTGATCGGATCGCTGCGCGCGATGGCCGCGGCCGCGAATGAAGCCAGCCCCACCGGCGGCGTCACGTCGGCCATCAACCCGAAGTAGAAGACGAACAGGTGCACGGCAATAAGCGGCACCAGCAGGCCGCTTTGCGCCCCCAGCTCCACCACCACCGGCGCCATCAGCGTGGACACCACAATGTAGTTGGCCGTGGTGGGCAGGCCCATGCCGAGAATCAGGCTGATGAAGGCCACCAGCAGCAGCATGATCATGAGGTTGCCGCCCGACAGCAATTCCACCAGCTCGGTCATCACCAGGCCAATGCCGGTCAGCGACACCGTGCCCACGATGATGCCGGCCGCGGCCGTGGCCACGCCGATGCCGATCATGTTGCGGGCCCCCGCCTCCAGGCCGCCCACCAGATCGGCCACGCCCTGGCGCAGCGCCCCGGCGTAGCCCCCCGTGCCGCGCAGCGCCGCCATCAGGGGCCGCTGCGTGAGCATCACGAAGATCATGAACAGTGTCGCCCAGAACGCCGACAGCGCCGGGGACAGCTGCTCGATCATCAGGCACCAGATCAGCACCACCACCGACAGCAGGTAGTGCAGCCCGCTCTTGAGCGTGGGGGCGGTCTCGGGCAGCTCGAACACCGGCGCATTGGGGTCGTCCAGGGCCAGCTCGGGCTGGCGCGAGCTCAGCCACATGAGCCCCACATAGGCCGCCAGCAGGCCCGCGCCGATGAGATAGATGGCGGTGCCCGGCAGCACAGCCTTGATCCAGCCCACGCTGTAGTAGACGACGCCCGACAGCACGATGAAGCCCGCCACCGTGGTGGCCAGGGACAGCAGCCGCTGCAGGGCCGAGCTGTCGCCGCGCCTGGGCAGCCCCTGAAGATTGGCCTTCAGGGCTTCCAGATGGACGATGTAGAACAGCGCGATGTACGAAATGATGGCCGGCAGGAAGGCGTGCTTGATCACCTGGGTGTAGGGGATGCCGACGTACTCCACCATCAGGAACGCCGCGGCGCCCATCACGGGCGGCATGAGCTGGCCGTTGACCGAGCTGGACACCTCCACCGCGCCCGCCTGATCGGGCCGGTAGCCGACGCGCTTCATCAGGGGAATGGTGAAGGTGCCGGTGGTCACCACATTGGCAATCGAGGAACCCGAGATGATGCCGGTGGCGGCCGAGGACACCACGGCGGCCTTGGCCGGCCCGCCCCGCATGTGGCCCAGCAGCGCAAAGGCCGACTTGATGAAGTAGTTGCCCGCGCCCGCCTTGTCGAGCAGCGAACCGAACAGCACGAACAGGAAGATGAAGCCATTGGACACGCCAAGCGCCACGCCAAAGACCCCTTCCGTGGTGAGCCACTGGTGCGACATCGCGCGCGACAGGGAGGCCCCCTTGTGCGCAATCATTTCCGGCATGTACGGGCCGCCAAAGGTATAGGCCAGGAACACCAGCGCCACGACCACCATGGGCAGGCCCAGCGCACGGCGTGTGGCCTCGAGCAGCAGCGCCATCCCGACCACGGCCACCACGAGGTCCTGTGTGATGGGCTGACCGGGCCGCTGGGACAGCTCGCGGTAGAAGATGAACAGGTAGGCGGCGCAGAACGCGCCCACCACCGCGAACACCCAGTCCGCGACCGGCACCCGGTCGCGCGGCGAGCGGCTGAAGGCCGGGTACGCAAGAAACGCCAGAAAAATCGAGAACGCCAGGTGGATGGCACGCGACTGGGTGTCGTTGAACACCAGGATGCCGGTCGAAAAAGGCAGGGGCGAGGCGATCCACAGCTGGAACAGCGACCACGCCAGCGCCACGGCCAGAATGACGCGCGAAACCAGCGGGCCGGGTTGGCGGCCTCCGGCATCGTTGTCGGCGACCAACTGGTTGACGTCCAGCGCCTGGGCCTCGGCGGTGGGGTCCTTTTTCTTGCCGAACATGGGCATCTCCTCTCGGTTGATACGTCCACCGTCTGCGCGGATGGCTCATGCGATCACAAACAGCAGGGGCTCCCCGGGAGGGAGCCCCTGAGGCCCTTGCGGACCCGTCAGGCCGGCTGGCGGATTACATCCAGCCCTTTTCCTTGTAGTACTTGACGGCGCCGGGATGCAGCGGCGCGGACAGGCCGTCGTGGACCATGTGCTTGGGATCCAGGTTGGCGAATGCCGGATGCAGCTTCTTGAACTCGTCGAAGTTCTCGAAAACGGCCTTGACCAGTTCATACACCGTGGCATCCGGCACCTTGGCCGACGTCACGAAGGTGGCCAGCACGCCATAGGTGGGCGTCGGGTTCGGGTTGCCGGCGTAGATGCCACCGGGAATGTTGACCTTGGCGTAGTACGGGTTCTCCTTGACGAGCTTGTCCACGGCGGGGCCGGTCAAGGGCACCAGCTTGGCACCGCAGGTGGTGATCGGGTCCTGGATGTTGGCCGAGGGGTGGCCCACGCCATAGAAGAAGCCGTCGATCTTGTTGTCGCACAGGGCCGCGCCGTGCTCGTCAGCCTTCAGCTCGGAAGCCAGGCCGAAGCTCGCCGTGGTCCAGCCCATGGCGCCCAGCAGCTCTTCCATGGAGGCACGGGTGCCGGAACCGGGGTTGCCGATGTTGAAGCGCTTGCCCTTGAAATCCTCGAACTTGGTGATGTTGGCTTCCTTGCGCGCCAGCACCGTGAAGGGTTCCGGATGAACCGAGAACACCGCACGCAGTTCCTTGAACGCGCCATCTTTCTCGAAGACCTTGGTGCCCTTGGTGGCGTGGTACTGCCAGTCGGATTGCGCCACGCCGAAATCGAGTTCGCCGGCGCGGATGGTGTTGATGTTGAAGACCGAGCCTCCGGTGGATTCCACCGAGCAGCGGATGCCATGACGGGCGCGCTCCTTGTTCATGAGGCGGCAGATCGCCCCGCCCGCCGCGTAGTAGACGCCCGTGACGCCCCCCGTCCCGATGGTGATGAACTTCTGCTGCGCCATCACGGGTGCGCTGCCCAGTGCCGCAGAGAATGCCGCTGCTGCAACCAGCGCCTTGAGTACAAATTTTCCAGACATATCAACTACTCCTCAGTGAAAAATCGGGTTGAAGGGATGGCTCAGATGGATGAGATGGCGGCGTTGACGGCCGCGTCGAGGCGCTCGACGATCAGAACGAGATCGGCATCACCCGCAATGAAGGGCGGCGCCAGCAGGACATGGTCACCATAACGGCCATCGACGGTACCGCCCATCGGGTAAACCATCAATCCGCGCGAGAAAGCCTCTTTCTTGACCCTGGCGTGCAGCTGCAGCGACGGTTCGAAGGGCTGCTTGCTCGCGCGTTCCCGCACCAGCTCCACGCCCCAGAACAGCCCCCGCCCGCGGATATCCCCCACATGCGCGTGCGCGCCCAGGGCATCGCGCAGCAGTGACTCGAGGCGGGCCCCCGCCGTTTGCACGCGCTGCAGCAGGCCGTCGCGCTCGATGACGCGCTGTACCGCCAGCGCGGCTGCACAGGCCACGGCATGGCCCAGGTAGGTGTGACCGTGCTGGAAGAACCCGCTGCCCGCCGACATGGCCTGCACCACCTTGCGATGGGCCAGCACCGCGCCAATGGGCTGGTACCCACCGCCCAGTCCCTTGGCAATGGCCAGCAGGTCAGGCGCCACGCCTTCGGCCTCGCAGGCGTGCAGCGTACCGCTGCGGCCCATTCCGCACATCACCTCGTCAAGGATCAGCAGCACGCCGTACCGGTCGCACACTTCGCGCACCGCACGAAAGTAGCCCGGCACAGGGACCAGCACGCCGGCCGTGGCTCCCCCGATGGTCTCGGCCACGAAGGCGATCACCTGGTCCGCGCCAAGCTGAAGGATGGTGGCTTCCAGTTCCTGAGCCAGCCGCAGGCCGTACTGCTCCGGTGTTTCGTCCTCGCGCTGCTCACGGTAGGGATAGCAGGGCGAGACATGCGTGGCCGGAATCAGGATGGGTGCGAAGGGCTCGCGGCGCCACTGGTTGCCGCCCACCGCCAGCACGCCCAGGGTGTTGCCGTGATAGCTCTGGCGCCGCGCGATGAAATGGCGGCGCTGTGGCTGACCGATCTCCACGAAGTACTGGCGCGCCATCTTCATGGCGGCCTCCATGGCCTCCGAGCCGCCGCTGACGAAATACACATGGCTCAGGTCCGCGGGCGCGGTCCTGATCAGCTGGGCCGCGAGGTCCTCGGCCACCTGGGTGGTGAAGAAGCTGGTATGCGCATAGGCGAGCTGGTCGATCTGCGCATGCATGGCGGCCACCACATCGGGGTGCCCGTGCCCGAGGCAGGACACCGCGGCGCCGCCGCAAGCGTCAAGGTACTCCTTGCCATTCGCATCGGTCAGCACCATGCCCTTGCCCTTCAGGGCCGTCGGGGGCGTACGTTGCAGATGCCGGTGAAAAACCTGTGTCGCAGTCATTCGGAACCCAAGTAGTCAGACAGCGGCAGTGTAGGCAGGGATGGGCGGGCGTGTGATGCCGATTTGTGCGCGACCCATAACCAGAACTCATGACTGGCGAGGGGCGCCCTCCAGTTGCTGCAGCGCCTGCGCCATGCACCGGGTGAAGGCGCGGGCCACCAGGGAGTTGGGGCGCGCCGTGGGTCGGAGGGCCTTGACGGTCACGGGGATGGCCGGCTCCAGCGCCAGGACATCCACGCGCGTCCGATCGGCCGACGCGGCCGTGCACCCTTCGACCAGTGCGACCCCGACACCGTGATGGGCCAGCGCCAGCGCCACGTGATAGGTCTGCACCGTCATCACCGGCTTGATGCCGGCATCGTTTTCCCTCAGCACATGCACCAGGGTCATCCCCAGAGGGTCGCGCTTGTCCAGCGCGATCACCGGCAGGTGACCCAGCTGGGCGAAGGACAGGCTGCCGGAACGCACCTGCCGCTGGCTGACCATGCCCTTGGGCACCACGCACATGACCTGGCGCTCACCGATGGTTTCGTGCGCCAGGGCGGGATGGCTGATGGCGCTGAAGACGTAGCCGACATCGGCCTCCTGCAAGACCAGAGACGAAACGATCTGAGGCGAATGCAGCGCCTCATGGATCACCGCCACCTCGGGGTATTTCTCGCGGAACATGCGCATGGCCCGAGGGAAGACTTCGTAGCTCAGCGCCAGCACCGTGAGCACGCGCAGCTCACCACGACGGCCCTCCCCCGCGCGCAGGCTGCCCGCCAGTCGCTGCACTTCGTCCAGCTGGGCAAACAGCCGTTCGATGTGAGGGTACAGCGTCTGCGCCTCGGCCGTGGGCGTCAGACGGCCGCGCACGCGCTGGAACAGCGCGAACCCGAGCTGGATCTCCGCGTGCTGCAGCGTACGGCTGACAGCGGGTTGTGTGACGTTGATGAGGCGCGCGGCGGCGCTCACGCTGCCGGTGAGCATGACCGCATTGAAGACCTCGATGTGGCGCAGTCGCATGCAATTCCTTTTTCTGACAATCGGCGCATTCGGCCGTGGGCCTGGTGATTTTGATGCGCTGCATCATGCCTGCCGTGCAAGGGTAATTCCTGACAACTCACCCAGACATCGCACCGATACTGTTTTTTGCAGGCGTCACGGCGACCTGCCCATCCCCCCGTTATTGATGTACTCAGTCAAGTAAAGGAAGCGAGATGCCTGTCAACGAGACCCCCCTTCAGCAACCCGTGGCAGCGGCCACCCGGCGGAAGTTCTTCGTCACTGCTGCGGCCACGGCAGCCACCGCCGTTCCGCTCACAGCAGCCCGCGCGCAGGCTCCGGGCGTCGCCGTCAAACCCTCCGCCATCGTGCTGAAGATGCAGGGCGCCTGGGGCGCCAAGGACATCTTCAACGAGATGGCCGAAGACTATGTGAAGCGGGTCAACGAAATGGCAGGCGGCCGCCTGCGCATCGAGTACCTGACCGCGGGTTCGGTGGTCAAGCCCTTTGAAGTCACCGATGCTGTGAGCAAGGGCGTTCTGGATGCCGGCCACACCGTGGCGGTCTACTGGTATGGCAAGTCCAAGGTGGCCTCGCTGTTCGGATCTGGTCCGGTGACGGGTGCCAACGCGGAACAGACGGTGGGCTGGATGATGCGTGGCGGCGGCTACGCCTACTACGAGCAACTGCAGAAGAAGCTGGGCCTGAACCTCAAGGGCTTCTTCGCCTTCCCCATGCCCACGCAGCCGCTGGGCTGGTTCAAGAAGTCACCGCCCAAGACCGCCGCCGAACTCAAGGGATTCAAGTACCGCACCGTGGGTCTGGCCGCCGATCTGATGCAGGAACTGGGCATGAAAGTCACCCAGCTGCCCGGTGGCGAAATCGTGCCGGCCATGGAGCGCGGCGTGATCGACGCGTTCGAGTTCAACAACCCGACATCGGACCGGCGCTTTGGCGCGCAGGACGTGGCCAAGTACTACGCCATGGGCTCGTACCACCAGGCCATGGAATTCTTCGAGATCATCTTCAACCGGACCAAGTACGAAGCCCTGAGCCCGGACCTGAAGGCCATCCTCCAGTACGCGGCCGAGGCCACGTCATCGTCCAACACCTGGACGGCCCAGGACAACTACTCGCGCGACCTGCAGGAGCTCATCACCAAGGACAAGGTGCAGGTGTCGCGCACCAGCAAGGCCGTCTTCCAGGCACAGATCAAGGCCTGGGACACCGTGGTGGCCAAGCTCGAAGCCGAGGACCCGTTCTTCAAGGAAGTGCTCAAGTCCCAGAAGGACTGGGCGCGGCGCGTGGCCTACTACGGCTTCTTCAATGAGGCCGACTACAAGACGGCCTTCGAGCACGTCTTCAAGACCAAGCTGCCCGCCTGATTCCTCCAATGCGTTCGGGTCGCTGCTCGCGTGGCAGCGGCCTTTTTTTTGAGCTGCCATGGAAAAATTCATCAGATATGTCGACTACCTGTCGAAGTCCATCGGTCACTGCTTTGCCTGGACCGTGCTGGTTCTCACGGCGGGCACCTGCTACGAAGTCTTCCGGCGCTACGTGCTGAACGACCCCACGGCCTGGGCCTTCGACATGAGCTACATCCTCTACGGGGTGCTGTTCCTGATGTCCGGCGCCTATACGCTCTCGAAAAACGCGCACGTGCGCGGAGACTTCATTTACCGGAAATGGCAACCGGCGGCGCAGGCCCGAGTGGATCTGGCGCTGTACTTCATCTTCTACATGCCGGGCGTGCTGGCGCTGGTGTTCTCGGGCTTCGTGTACGGGCACGACGCCATGCGCATCCAGGAGGTCAGCGTGAACAGCCCCATCGGCGTGCCGGTATGGCCGCTGAAGATGATCATTTTTGTGGCTGGCCTCACGCTGCTGATCCAGGGACTGGCCGAGATGTGCCGCTGCGTGATCGCCATCCGCGACAACCGCTGGCCCAGCCGCGATGAGGACGTCGTGGAACTGGAGGTCGCGCTGCAGCAGCGCCACGCCGGCCGCAACGGAGCACAGCCATGAGCGGGCCGGTCATCGCCCTGTGCATGCTGGGCCTGTTCATCGTCTTCATCTTCCTGGGTTTCCCGATCGCGTTCACCCTCATGGGCATGGGCATCATGTTCGGGTTCTACGCGTACTACAACCCGGCGCAGCCGTTCTTCGAGAACAACATCTTCTACCTGTTCACGCAGAACACCTTCAGCATCATGAACAACGATGTGCTGATCTCGGTGCCGCTGTTCCTGTTCATGGGTTACATCATCGAGCGGGCCAACATCCTGGACAAGCTGTTCCTGAGCCTGCAGGTGGCGCTGCGCCACGTGCCCGGCTCGATGGCGGTGGCCGCATTGATCACGTGCACGCTGTTCGCAACGGCCACTGGCATCGTCGGGGCGGTGGTCACACTCATGGGCCTGCTGGCGCTACCCGCCATGCTCAAGGCCGGCTACGACCAGAAGCTGGCCACCGGGGTGATCGCCGCGGGTGGCACCCTGGGCATCCTGATTCCCCCGTCGATCATGCTGATCGTCTACGCGGCGACGGCGGGCGTTTCAGTGGTCAAGCTGTACGCCGCGGCCATGCTGCCGGGCATCGTGCTGGCCGGGCTCTACCTGGTCTATGTGGTCGCCCGCGTGGTCATCAATCCGGCGCTGGCCCCCAAGCCCAAGGATGTGGACCAGATCGGCTTTTTCCGCGCCTGCTACATGCTCATCACGGCGTTCCTGCCCCTGGCATTGCTGATCCTGACGGTGCTCGGTTCGATCCTGTTCGGCCTGGCAACGCCGAGCGAGGCCGCCGCCATGGGTTCGCTGGGTGGCGTTGTGCTGGCCGTGGTGTACCGCGCCTTCACCTGGCAGCGTCTGCGCGAAGCCGTCTTCCTCACGGCCAAGACATCGGCCATGGTGTGCTATCTCTTTGTCGGCTCCTGGACCTTCTCCAGTGTGTTCTCGTACCTGGGCGGCGAAAGCGTGATCAAGGAATTCATGTTGTCGATGGATCTGTCCACGCTGCAGTTCCTGCTGGTGGCGCAAACCATCATCTTCATTCTGGGCTGGCCACTCGAATGGAGCGAGATCATCATCATCTTCGTGCCCATCTTCCTGCCATTGCTCGAGCACTTCCAGGTTGACCCCATGCTGTTCGGCATCCTGATCGCCGTCAATCTGCAGACGTCGTTCCTGACTCCGCCGATGGCGATGTCGGCCTACTATCTCAAGGGCATCGCACCGGCCGACGTGCAGCTGTGGACGATTTTCAAGGGTTGCTTCCCCTTCCTCGGCATGGTCTTCCTCACCATCGCGCTGATCTACCTGCAACCCCAGCTCGTGAACTGGCTGCCCGACCTGATGTACAACAACGACAGCACGTCGGTCCCCGAGGCACCGAGCGACAGCACCACGGTCATGGACCCGGCATTCCTGAAATAGCGCAGCGGCCTGCGGGCCCATTCAATGACAACACAAGGAACCACCCCATTGGAAGCAAGCGAGCAGGTCCACGAGATCGGAGTCACGGCCCTGGTGGACCATTTGAGAACCGGGCGGCTGGGCCTGCACGACTACACCAACGGCATGCATCAGCACACCGAGGCAGTGGACCCGACCATCAAGGCTTTCGCCCACTACGACCGGCAAACCGTCGATATGCAGGTCGAACGCCTGGACGCAGCCCGGCAGGCTGGCGGCGCGCTGCCGCGCCTGTTTGGCCTGCCCGTGGGCATCAAGGACAACATCGACACTGCGGACTACCCCACCGAATTCGGCCACCAGGGCAGCCGTGGCCGCACCCCTAGCGTGGATGCGCTGCTCGTGCACAAGCTGCGTCAGGCAGGCGCTGTGATCTGGGCCAAGACGCGGACCACAGAACTGGCGTACATGCACCCCACGGTGACCGAAAACCCCCGCGCGCCAGGACACACTCCGGGCGGCTCGTCGAGCGGTTCGGCGGCGGCGGTCGCCAGTGGTCTGGTGCCGGCGGCGGTCGGAACACAGACCAACGGGTCGGTCATCCGTCCGGCATCGTTCTGCGGCATCTATGGCTACAAGCCCTCCCGCGGATTGATCTTCAACGGTGGCGTTCTCAAATGTGCGCCCTCGCTGGACCAGGTGGGAGTGTTTGCCCGCTCGGCGCAGGACCTGGCGGCGGTGGCCGAGGTCATGATCGGCGGGCACCAGCAGGAATCGGGGCAATTGATTTTTCCGATGAACTTGCTCGACGTCTGTGAGGAGGAGCCGCCACTTCCGCCCCGCCTCATGTTTGCGAGAACCCCTTTCTGGGACCGGATGGACCCGAGGTCGCAAGCGGCGTTTGAAGCCCTGCTGCAGGAACTTGGTGACTGCATGGTTGACAACGACCTGCCGATCCAGGTGGGTCAGGCCGTGCCCTGGCTCAAGACCGTGATGGAAGCGGAGATGGCCGTCCAGCTCCAGCCCCTGGTGGATGCCGATGCCCAGGCCAGCGAGGTCTCACGCGCGGTGATTGAGCGGGGCGCGCAGATTCTGGCGGGCGACTACCTGAGAGCTCACGAGCGGATGCAGGCCGCCGCCAGCGGGTTCTCGGAATATTTCGACCATTTCGACGCCATCGTGACACCCGCCACACTGGGCCCCCCGCCCATCGGACTCGCCAGCACCGGGGACCCCATCATGTCCACCCTGTGGACATTCGCCGGCCTGCCCTGTATCTCCTTGCCACTGCTGCAAACCGAAGAAGGCCTGCCCATTGGCGTTCAGTTGGTGGGGCCGGTGCGCGGCGACGCACGGCTGCTTCGCACAGCTCGATGGCTGGCGCGGCGAATCCCCTGATCCCTGAACGCCCGGCTCCATGCACAAGGAATGACCGCCATGAAAAGACGCCCGATCAAGCTGTTCGCCCTGCTGCTGCTCGCCCTGTTCTTTCTGCCCTATATCCTGAAGGTGCAGGAGTGGGACCTGATCCTGCTGCTGGTGGCCGGACTGGCCCTGCCGGCGGGCGACTTCCTCTCCTCCGGCCAGGACGACTGACACCCCCTGGGTCGCCTCCCCCCGGGCGCGGGCCTACACCCCTGTCAGCGCCCGCTGACGCGCCCCGTAGGCGGCCATCCATTTCAGCAGCTCACGGGGCAAATTCCACCCGCAGCGCCGCGCCAGCCGCAATACTTGTTCCTGTTTTCAACTCAAGCAAAAGGAGTTCCAACATGAACAAGACCACCAGCATGCTCCAGCGCCTGTCCCTGATTCTCGCGGTCACGGCCGCTTCGTATGGCTTGCCCGCGCACGCCGCCACGACCACAGTGAATGCCGAGGCCAGCGTGTCCGGCTCGACCACCTCCACGATCGGGGAAAAGATCGACAAGGGCATTGACGCCACCAAGCGCGTGGGCCGGAAGACGGTTGAGCTGACCAAGGACGCGGGTCACGCCGTGGCCAACACGGGGCGCAAGGCGGCTGAAGTCACTCGCAACACCGGCGAGAAGATCGCCGAGAAAATTCCGGGGACTGAAGCCAACACGCAGGTCAAGGCTGAAGCCGCCGCCCAGGCCGCCGTCAAGCAGCAATAAGCTCGCCCTAGCCTGACCGAAAAGCAAAACGCCCCGTGAGGGGCGTTTTCAATTCACTGGCGGAAACGGAGGGATTCGAACCCTCGATGAGGCTCTACACCCCATACTCCCTTAGCAGGGGAGCACCTTCGGCCACTCGGTCACGTTTCCAGTGCGCGCATTATCTCACGACTCAGCGGCAAAATCACCCCGCCGGCTGATCCAGGTCAAAGGCTTTATGCAGGGCCCGTACCGCGAGCTCCATGTATTTTTCGTCGATGACCACTGAAGTCTTGATCTCGCTGGTGGAAATCATCTGGATGTTGATGCCTTCCTCGCTCAGAGCGCGGAACATCCGGCTCGCGATGCCCACGTGGCTGCGCATGCCGATGCCCACGATGCTCACCTTGCAGATCTTGGTGTCGCCCTCGAGGATGTCCGTGCCCAGCGTCGGCAACACCGTGCCCTTGAGCAGGTCAATCGTGCGGGCATAGTCGTTGCGGTGCACGGTGAAGCTGAAGTCCGTTTTGCCATCCTTGGAAATGTTCTGGATGATGACGTCGACCTCGATGTTGGCGTCTGCCACGGCGCCCAGAATGTTGTAGGCAATGCCCGGTTTGTCGGGCACCCCCAGGATCGATACCTTGGCCTCATCGCGGTTGAAGGCGATGCCGGATACGACGGCTTGTTCCATTTGTTCGTCTTCCTCAAAAGTGATCAGCGTGCCCGAACCGGCTTCTTCGTTGATGTCGATGTCCCACGGGGTGAAGCTGGACAGCACGCGCAACTTGACCTTGTACTTTCCGGCGAATTCCACCGACCGGATCTGCAGCACCTTGGAGCCCATCGATGCCATTTCAAGCATCTCCTCGAAACTCACAGTGTGCAGCCGCCGGGCCTCGGGCACCACACGGGGATCGGTGGTGTACACCCCGTCCACGTCGGTGAAGATCAGGCACTCATCGGCCTTCATCGCTGCAGCCACGGCCACGGCGGAGGTGTCGCTGCCGCCCCGGCCCAGCGTGGTGATGTTGCCCGCCTCATCCACGCCCTGAAAGCCTGTCACGATCACCACCTTGCCCTCGGCCAGGTCGGTGCGGACCCGGCCATCATCGATCGATTCGATGCGGGCCTTGGTGTAGGCGCTGTTGGTCCGGATCGGCACCTGCCAGCCCGCGTAGCTGACAGAGGACAGGCCCTCGGCCTGCAGTGCAATCGCCAACAACGCGCTGGAGGCCTGCTCCCCGGTAGCAGCCAGCATGTCCAGCTCACGCAAGACGGCATCGGTATGTCTGGCGGGGGCCAGTTCCTTGGCTAAGCCCAGCAGGCGGTTGGTCTCGCCGCTCATGGCGCTCGGAACCACCACCATCTGGTGGCCGGCGCGCGCCCATTTCGCCACGCGCTTGGCCACATTGCGGATGCGCTCGGTGGAGCCCATCGACGTGCCGCCGTATTTGTGAACAATCAATGCCATTGGATTGGGAGCCTGCAAAAGCGAGGATCAGTGAGACCGCGCCCGAGCCACAGGCCGCGCGGCGCGCAAAGCCTTGAATTATAACGGGGCGACAAACTGGAGCCGGGCTCCTTCCCTGACCACAAAGCCCGAGCCGACCTTGATCCGGATGCGGTGTCCGCGGGTGCTGCAAGCCTGGATCTGTCCAAGCAGCTCTTCGAGCTGCGCCGCAGATGCCGCCGTGCCGTGGCTCGTCCGCAACCAGTGCCTGATCGCATTGGCCCTGCGAGGGCGGCTCATCTCCCGCAAGCCCTTGATGGAGGGCGGCGACCCCGTCCCGGCGAGATCCGCCGCCGCGAGTTCGTCCAGCAGGAGCTGCGCCTGGGCGGCATGCCGCGCCGACCGGCCAAAGGTCGCCCGGAACTGTGGAAACACGGTCTCCAGTACCGGGAGAAGCGCATGCCGGATGCGATTGCGCGTCAGCGCCGTGTCGGCATTGGTCGGGTCCTCGACCCAGGTCGCCCCCTGGTCGGCAAGCCAGCGCCGGATTTGCGCGCCGCTCACGCCCAGCAAGGGGCGACCGAATGCCGCGCCATGGCGCTCGAACGTCGCCGGCATGCCGGCCAGCCCGGGCAAGCCCGCGCCGCGGCTGAGCGCCAGCAGCAGCGTTTCGACCTGGTCGTCCGCATGCTGCGCCAGCAGCACGCGGCGCACCTTCAAGTGCTGTGCAGCCTCCGCCAACGCCGCATAGCGGGCCACACGTGCCGCATCCTCGGGGCTTTCACCGCGGGCGGGCCGGGCATCCACACGCACGAGTTCGAGCGGTACCTCCAGCCCGGCGCAGACGCAAGCGCATTGCCCCGCGAAATCATCTGCCGCGCGCTGCAGTCCGTGGTGGACGTGGATGGCATGCACCTGGCCCGGCCAGCGGACGACACTGGCCAGCAGCAGGGCCGTTGAATCCGCGCCGCCGCTGAAGGCAACGGCCACTGGCGCCTCGGCAGGCCAGGCGGCCAAAGCCTGCGACACCGCGTCGGTGTGGTCAGCGGCTGTCGGCCTTGGTGTCGTTGAACCGGCCATAGCCTTGCAGCCGCTCGTAACGCCGGTCGAGCAATTCGCGCACTTTCAGGTCGCTCACCTGTCGGAACGCATCGTTGAGCGCCCGCTTCAGGAAGGCCGCCATCTGGCGGTGGTCACGGTGCGCTCCGCCCACCGGCTCGTTGACGATCTTGTCCACGAGGCCCAGGGCCTTGAGGCGATGCGCCGTGATGCCCAGAGCCTCGGCCGCATCCTGTGCCCGGTCGGAGGTCTTCCAGAGAATGGAGGCGCACCCTTCGGGGCTGATCACCGAGTAGATCGAATACTGCAGCATCACGACCTGGTCGCCCACCGAAATAGCCAGTGCGCCGCCCGAGCCACCCTCGCCGATGATGGTGGTGATGATCGGGACTTCGAGTTGCGCCATCTCGAAGATGTTGCGGCCGATCGCCTCGGACTGACCGCGCTCCTCGGCATCCATGCCGGGATAGGCGCCAGGGGTGTCCACGAAGGTGAACACCGGCAGCTTGAATTTCTCCGCGGTCTTCATGAGCCGCAGCGCCTTGCGATAGCCCTCCGGCTTGCTCATGCCGAAGTTCCGCAAACCGCGCTCCTTGGTATCCCGCCCCTTCTGGTGGCCCACGACCATGCAGGCTGTGCCGTTGAAGCGGGCCAGGCCGCCGACGATGCTCAAGTCGTCTGCGAAATGGCGGTCACCGTGCAACTCGACAAAATCCGTGAAGATTTCGTTGACGTAATCCAGTGTGTAGGGCCGCTCGGGATGCCGTGCTATCTTGGTGATCTGCCATGGGGTCAGATCGCTGTAGATATCCTTGGTAAGTTGCTGGCTCTTCTTGCTGAGCTGGTCGATTTCTTCCGAGATGTCCACCGCCGATTCGGTTTGCACATATCGCAGCTCCTCAATCTTGGTTTCGAGTTCCGCGATCGGCTGCTCGAAATCCAGAAATGTCTTCTTTGCCAAGGTTGGACTCCTTGTGGGTTGGCTGTGCCCCGACCGCGTCGTCTTCAGTACGTCACAGGCTGCGGGTCCAGCGAGCGCCAAATATACCAAGTTGCAACGCTGCGATATGGCGCCCAGGCCTCGGCGACTTCCCGTGCGTCACTGCGGCTCACGGGGTCGCCCGAAAAATAGCTCTGGCTGATCCCGGCGATGAGTCCCACATCGTCCAGCGGCAGCACGTTGGGCCGCATCAGATGGAAGATCAGGAACATCTCGGCCGTCCATCGGCCTATCCCGCGAATGCCCACGAGTTCCGCGATCACGGACTCGTCGTCCATCGTGGCCCAGGACGACGCATTGATCGCCCCCGAGTCGAAATGCAAAGCAAGATCCACAAGGTACTCGATCTTGCGCGCGCTCAGCCCCGCGGCCCGCATGTCATCGACCTTGAGTTTCAGCACGCTGGCCGGCGTCAGGGTCCTTGGCAACCGCACAAAGCGATCCCAGACCGTTTGCGCGGCCCGCACCGAAATCTGCTGACCCACGATGCTGCGCGCCAACGTGGTGAAGGCATCTCCCCGCGACTGCAGACAGGCGTCCCCAAACTGGGGAATCAGCCGCTTCATCACGCGATCCTTACGGGCCAGGTGGCGGCAGGCCTCCTCCCAATACGCGGGCGTCGTGACCTGGACGGCGCCCGCAGGCGCCTTGCGAGCCGCGCTCACACCACGGCCTCCCAGGTGGTGCCTGAAGCGGAGTCCTTGAGCAGGATGCCCTTGGCCAGAAGCTCTCCCCGGATCCGGTCAGCCTCGGCAAAGTTCCGCGCCTGCTTGGCCGCTACCCGCGCCTCGATCAGCGCCTGGATCTGGGCTTCATCCAGCCCCGCACCGGCCTGCAGAAAGGCCTGTGGGTCGCCCTGAAGCAGTCCGAGCACCCCTCCCAGCGCCTTGAGCAGGCCGCTGGCCGCGCCAGAGCGGGTACGGTTGGCCTCGGCTGCCAGCTCGAACAGCACCGCCACGGCCTCCGGCGTGCCAAAGTCGGTATCCATCGCTGACTTGAAGCGACTCGCGTAGGCCCCGCTCCAGTCCACCGCAACCGGCTCGGGGGGCACCGACGCCAGGGCGGTGTAGAGGCGCTTCAATGCGCCGCGGGCATCGTCCAGGTGCACGTCGCTGTAGTTCAGTGGGCTGCGGTAGTGGGCTCGCACGATGAAGAACCGTAGGGTCTCAGCATCGTACTTTTCCAGCACCTCACGGATCGTGAAGAAATTGCCCAGGCTCTTGGACATCTTCTCGTTGTCGATATTCACGAAGCCGTTATGCATCCAGTAGCGCGCGAGCGGCACACCGTTCGCGCCCTCGCTCTGGGCGATTTCGTTCTCGTGATGAGGGAACTGCAGATCAGCGCCACCGCCATGGATGTCGAACGTCTGGCCCAGCGTGGCGCAGGCCATGGCGGAGCACTCGATGTGCCAGCCCGGTCGGCCGGGGCCCCAGGCGCTGTCCCACCTCGCATCGTCAGGCTCGGTCGGCTTGGAGGATTTCCAGAGCACGAAGTCCAGCGGATCATCCTTGCCATCAAGCACGGCCACGCGCTCACCGGCGTGCAGTTCGTCCAGCGACTTGCCGGACAGCTTGCCGTAGCCCGGAAACTTGCGCACTGCGAAATTCACATCGCCGGACTCCGTCTGGTACGCCAGCCCCTTGTCCTCCAGGGACTTCACGATGGACAGCATCTGCGGAACGAAGTCCGTGGCCCGCGGGTCATGGGTGGGCCGCTCAATGCCGAGGGCGTCGAAGTCACGGTACATCTCGTCGATCATGCGTCCGGTCAGGGCCCGGATGCTCTCGCCGTTCTCGACCGCGCGGCGGATGATCTTGTCCTCGATGTCCGTGATATTGCGCACAAAAGTCACCTTCAGGCCCGACGTCCTGAGCCAGCGCAACACCAGGTCAAACGCCACATTGGCCCGAGCATGTCCGATGTGGCAGAGGTCATACACCGTGATGCCGCAGACGTACATCCGCACATGGCCCGGCTCTATCGTTGAAAAGTCCTCCAGTTCACGCGACAGCGTGTTGTAGATGCGCAGGCTCATGAATGGGATCGAGGCCCGCGTCGGCCATTGATCCGGACGCGAGCGCTATTCGGCTCAGGTGAGTTGGGACGGGGCAGCTCGCGGGTACGGGAAAGACACCCCCTCGGCTACAATCCAGCGCAGTATATAGCCCCGGTGGCGGGGCCTGTCACCTGCGTACGACACAAGAGGTTTTATGACGCACGCCCGCTTCCCGGTCCCCAAAACCCTGCGCCTCGTTGCTCTTGCCGCCCTGTTCAGCCTGAACGTCTCGGCGGCGCGTGCCGATGACTATGGGGATGTGAACCAGTTGCTGCGGTCCGGCAAGCTTGCGGAGGCGCTGGCCAAGGCTGACCAGTACCTGGCGGGCAAGCCGCGTGATCCCCAGATGCGGTTCCTCAAGGGCGTGATCCAGACCGAAGCCGGAAAGCCCGGTGACGCCATCACCACCTTCACCAAGCTCACCGAAGACTACCCGGAGCTGCCGGAGCCCTACAACAACCTGGCCGTGCTCTACGCGGGTCAGAGCCAGTTCGACAAGGCGCGCGCCGCGCTTGAGATGGCCATCCGGACCAACCCGAGCTACGCCACAGCCCATGAGAACCTGGGTGATGTGTATGCCAAGCTGGCCAGCCAGGCATACAGCAAGGCCCTGCAGCTGGACAGCAGCAACACGGGCGTGCAACCCAAGCTGGCCCTGATTCGCGACCTGTTCGCGCCGAGCGCCAAGGGCCAGAAGCCCGCGGCCGTCACGGCTGCCGCCGCCCCTGCCCCGAGCGCCCCGGCGCCAGCCCCCGCTGCGAAAGCCCCCCCGGCACCCGTCGCGGCGGGTCCCGTGACGCCACCCCCGGCCGCCCCGGCCCCGGCGCCCGCCACTGCGGTGGCTTCCGACTCGGCGTCCCGCGACGTGGAAAACGCGGTCAAGGCCTGGGCTGCCGCCTGGGCCGCCAAGGACATGCCGGCCTACCTGAGCGCCTATGGCAAGGATTTCGATCCGACCGGCAATCAGAGCCGCAAGGACTGGGAGGAAGAGCGCCGCTCGCGCATCGTGGGCAAATCCCACATTTCCATCCGGCTCACCGACATGAGCGTTTCAGTCAACGGCAGCAAGGCGACGGCCCGGTTCCGCCAGGCCTACAGTGCGGACTCGCTGAACATTTCCAGCCGCAAGACCCTCGAGATGGTCAAGTCTGGCGGCAACTGGCTGATCGTCAAGGAGTCGACGGGCGGCTGATGGCAGGTTTACCGGCGGCCGCTCGGCCCGGGTCCTCTTCTTGCGCTCCCCGGCTGGACGGGCTGCGCCGGTGCCCCTGATTGCAAGAGTCCTCATGATGCGGACGTTCCCCGTTGCCCTCATGCTTGTCGCGGTGCTGCTGATCCAGCCCGGGTCTGCTGACGCGTCCGAGAAATCCAAGCGCAAGAAAAGGCCGGCAGCCAGTACCCAGGTCAACAAGGCACGAGCCAGCAAGCCCGCCGTGCCCACGCGCATCGTCCGGGCCCACCCGGCGGTGCGTGACGGGCAGGCCGAGGCCCGCCTCATCGAGATCTACCGGTTGATCGGCCAGGCCCGGGGCCGGGAGGCCTTGGCGCGCGCCGAGGCGCTGGTGCATGACCATCCGAACTTCCAGTTGGCCCAGCTGGTCTACGGCGATCTGCTTTCAGCCCAGACCCGGCCGGTCCGGGCGCTGGGAGACGTGCCGCCGGAAGCCGCCCAGACAGGCTCCGCGATGCTTGCCGAGCTGCGCGAGGAATCCCAGGTGCGCATGCGGGCGTTGCGCGAGCGCCCCCCCCCGGGGACGTTGCCATCGCAGTTCCTGGCGCTATCGCCTAGGTCCCGCCACGCGATCGCGGTGGATGCTTCACGTTCGCGCCTGTACCTGTTCGAGAACTCCACCACAGGCCTGCGGCTGGTGGCGGACTACTACATCTCGGTCGGCAAGCTGGGGATCGAGAAGGCCGCCGAAGGCGACCAGCGCACCCCGTTGGGTGTGTATTTCATTACCAGCAACCTCGACCCCAAGTCACTCAAGGACTTTTACGGGGTGGGGGCGTTGCCCATCAACTACCCCAACCCCTACGACGCGCGGCGTGGCAAGACCGGCAGCGGCATCTGGCTGCATGGCACGCCGCCAGGCCAGTTCTCGCGCGCGCCCAAGGCGACCGACGGGTGCGTGGTGCTGGCCAACCCGGACCTGGAACGCATCATCAGCACCGTGGAAGTGCGCACCACGCCCGTGGTCATCGCATCGCAACTGCAATGGGTGCCGCCGCAGACCGCGATGGCCAGCAGCTACCGCTTCGAGGATGCGCTGCAGGCCTGGCGCAACGCCAAGTCCAGCGGTGACCTGAACCGCACGCTGAGCTTCTACACGGCCGACTTCAACAGCTATGGCAAGACCCTGGCCCAATGGACGCCCACGCTGCGCAGCGAGCTCGACCGCAGCGGCGGCCGCGGCATCCAGCTCAAGGACCTGTCCTACCTGCGCTGGACCGATTCAGCCGACACCATGGTGGTAACCTTTGGCGAAGTGGCTGAAGGGGCCCGCAGCGGCCAGACCAAGCGCCAGTACTGGGTCCGGCAGGGCCAGCAATGGAAAATTTTCTTTGAAGGAGTCATTGGATGAAAGCATCCATCACGGCGGTCTCGCGCCGCACCGCGGCCACCTTGCTGGCCTGCGGCCTGATTGCCGGCCAGGCCTGGGCACAGGATCCCCCGCGGGTCAAGTTCGCCACGAGTGCTGGCGACATCGTGGTCGAGGTCTACCCCGACAAGGCGCCCAAGACGGTGGAGAACTTCCTCCAGTACGTCAAGGACAAACACTACGACGGGACGATCTTCCACCGGGTGATCGACAACTTCATGATCCAGGGCGGAGGCTTTGACGCCAAGTACGTGCAGAAGCCCACGCGGCCGCCGGTCGCCCATGAGGGCCGCGAGGCCCTGGCCAAGGGAGGCCCACGCAACGTGGTGGGCACCCTGGCCATGGCGCGCACCAACGACCCCAACTCGGCTTCGGCGCAGTTCTTCATCAACGTCAAGGACAACGCCTTTCTCGACCCCACCATCATCCCGCCCGGCGACCCGGTGCCCAAGTTCGAGTACGGTGGCCGGACCTATGAGAACGTGCCGCGAGCCAACCTGATGAACTCGCCCCAGCTGTACGGCTACACCGTCTTCGGCAAGGTGGTCAGCGGCATGGATGTGGTCAACAAGATCAAGGCCGTGCCCACCGGTCCCGGCGGCCCGTTTGGCAGCGACGTGCCCAAGACCCCCATCATCATCAACAGCGCCACGCTGCTGAAGTAATCCAGCAAGGAATCCCCATGAGCAACCCCAAAGTCGAACTGCACATCGCCAAGCACGGCGTCATCACCCTCGAGCTGAACGCCGACAAGGCCCCCAAGACGGTCGCCAACTTCGTCAGCTACGTGACCAAGGGCCACTACAACAACACCATCTTCCATCGCGTGATTCCCGGCTTCATGGTGCAGGGCGGCGGCTTCGAGCCGGGCATGAACCAGAAGCCGACCGACGCGCCGATCGAGAACGAAGCCAACAACGGCCTCAAGAACGACAACTACACCGTGGCCATGGCGCGCACGCAGGCGCCCCACTCCGCCTCGGCCCAGTTCTTCATCAACGTGGCCGACAACGGCTTCCTGAACCACACGGCGCCCAGCATGCAGGGCTGGGGCTACGCCGTCTTCGGCAAGGTGGTGAGCGGCACCGAGGTAGTGGACAAGATCAAAGCCGTGAAGACCGGACGCAAGGGCTTCCACGATGACGTGCCGAATGAGGACGTGGTGATCGAAAAGGCCGTCGTGGTCTGATCGCCTCGCGCGTGAGCACCCCGACCGTGCCCCGGTTTGCCGAGCTGGACGCTCCTGCAGACTGGCGCACGGTCGATTTCATTTCGGACCTGCATCTGCAGGCCGGCGAGCCGGCCACCTTCGAGGCCTGGCAGCGCTACATGCACGAGACACCGGCGGATGCGGTGTTCATCCTCGGCGATCTTTTCGAGGTCTGGGTCGGCGATGACGTGATTCAGTCGGCCAGCGCGAGGTTCGAGACCCGCTGCGTCGCGGTGTTGCGAGCCACCAGCGCACGGCGGGCGGTGTTCTTCATGCATGGCAACCGGGACTTCCTGGTGGGAGATGCCCTGGCAACGGCGGCGGGCATCACCCAGCTCGACGACCCTTGCGTGCTGGGCTTCCACAGCCGGCGCTGGCTGCTGAGCCACGGCGACGCCCTGTGCCTGGACGACCACGACTACCTGGCATTCCGGGCGCAGGTCCGCACCCCCGAATGGCGGCAGTCCTTTCTGGCCCGGCCGCTGGCCGAACGCCAGGCCGTGGCCAGGACCCTGCGCGACGCCAGCGAGCAGCGCAAACGCTCTGGGGCCCCGTATGCCGATGTGGATCCCACCACGGCGCGGGTCTGGTTGCAGGCCGCCGGGGCACAAGTCCTGGTCCACGGACATACCCACCGACCAGCGGAGCATGACCTGGGCACCGGCCTGTCCCGCGTGGTGCTCAGCGATTGGGACGCGGCCGCACGGCCGCCGCGATTGCAGGTGCTGCGCCTGACTCCCGGCGGGCTGCAGCGACTGCCCCTGGGCTGATGCTGGCCTGGCTGCGCCGGCGGCGGTCGCCGCCCGACATCCCGCCGGCCCTGTGGCAGGGCACGCTGGCGCGCTACCCCTTCCTGGCCCAGCGGCCTGACGACGAGTTGCAGAGGCTGCGCGCCCTGGCGGCGGGCTTTCTCGCGCAAAAGGAGTTTCACGGCGCCCACGGCCTGACCGTGACCGACGACATGGCGCTGGACATCTCGGCCCAGGCCGTGTTGCCCTTGCTGCACCTGGCCCCACCCGCGTCCCCGGGCGAAGCGCTGCGCTGGTACGACGATTTCGTTGGCATCGTGGTGCACGCCGGTGAGGTCCTGGCCCAGCGCGAGGTGGTCGATGAAGACGGCGTGGTCCACCACTACAGCGAGGTGCTGACCGGCGAGGCCATGGACGGCGGGCCGGTGATGCTGAGCTGGCATGACGTACGCGACGCCGGTGAGACCGCGCGGGACGGCTACAACGTGGTGATCCACGAATTCATTCACAAGATCGACCTGCGCGACGGCCTTCCCGATGGCTGCCCCCCGCTGCCCAGTGCGGCCGCACGCCAGGCCTGGCTCGACACTCTCAACGGCGCCTATGAAACGTTCCGAGAGCAGGTCATTCTGGCCGAACGCTTTGGTGGCGAGCCCGCCTGGCTCGATCCGTACGGAGCGCAGTCGCCCGACGAATTCTTTGCAGTGGCCTGCGAAGCCTATTTTGTGAACCGCCCGCGGTTCGCTGGCGACTTTCCGGCGCTGGTCGCGCTGTTTGACGGATTCTTCAAGCCAAATCGGGTTGTAGCCCTTGCCAGCCGGCCACCAAACGCTATCAAATAGATAGCATTCGGTGGTCTCGATCCGGGTCCTACTTGCGCAGCAAGGTCCTGAGGGCCGTCTGCAGGCGCCGTGCGGTGGACGCATCATGCGCCGCGGCCAGCACGTGAGCCGCATCCTGCCCCCAGGTTTCGGCGGGAGCCGGGTCATTGCGCCGCGTGAGCAACTGCAGTTGCAACTGGCGCCGCGCATTGAGGTGCTCGGCCGGCGTCGGGACCTCGGCCGCCATCTCCAGGCGCAACAGGGCTTCCGAGGCGTCGCCCCCGGGCGCGGCACCAATGGCCTGCACCCACTTGCCCCGCACCGCAGGCGCGACCGAGCGGCCCAGTTCCTGTTGAGCCGGCACCTGGTCCGCGGCCCGCTGTTCCCAGGCCGACAGCAGTTGCGTGAGGGCCTCGCCATGGGCCTGCGCGGCCAGCTTCTTCAGCGCCAGCTGCGCGTGTTCAATGGCATCGCGCTGGGCCCGGAACGCGGCGTCGCCCAGTCGCGGGCCCCGGTCTTCACGATCACGGTCGCCAAAACGGCCTCCCCGGTCATCACGGCGCGGCTCGAAGCGGTTGTCTCCGGCACCACGCGGGCCCCGTGCATCGGGGCGCCCACCGCCGGGGCCCTTGCGGTCACCGAACTTGCCGTTGCCGCGCGCAGCCGAGGCCGGCTCGGACTTCTTCATGCCCGGGCGATCGTCGCCGCGCATCGCAATCACAGGCTTGGGTGCCGGCTTGGGCGCCGCCACGGGCTCAGCGGCGGCGGCAGGTGCCGCATCGGCTTCCGGGGCGACGGCCTCCGCGGGCACGTCGGGCTGAGCGGCGCCGTCGGCCGCCGCGCCTTCCATCGCTCCAGGTGTTTTCGGGTCGTTGGAGGCTGCCGCGGCACTTTGCGCGCCATTCTCGCGCGCCACGGCCGCAGCGGCCTGAGCCTGGCCGCGTAACGCGGCATCAAGCTCCGCCATGGCCAACCGGATCTTCTGGGCATCGCCTGCGGCGTTGGCCGCCTCCAGCGCCTTGGAGGCTTCCAGTACCACGCGATCCCGCTCGCTCAGCGCGGCCGCGGCCTTGCCGCGCGCCTCATCCTTGCGCTGGAAGGCCTCGTCGATCGGCTTGCGGAAAGCGTCCCACAGCTTTTGCTCCTGCTTGCGGTCCAGCGGCACGCCCTGCGCTTCGGCCTGCCAACGCTGCTGCAGCGCCTTCACGGCGTCCACACGGAGCGCGGGGGCCGCGCCCAGGGCGCGCGCCTCGTCGATCATGGCGTGGCGGCGCTCCAGGCTCTGCTTTTGCACCAGGTCCAGCGGCGCCGCGGCGGCATGGAAGGCGTCCTTCCACTGCGGCTGCATTTCCGCAAAGGCCTTTTCACTGAGGTGCCCGGCTTCGCGCCAGCGGTCGCTGAACTGGTGAAGAATGCGGTTGAATCCCTTCCAGTCGCCATCCTTGGCGGTGGTGTTCTCGGCAGCCCAGGCCTTGAGTTCGGCGATCAGCGCCAGCCGTTGGGCCTTGTGCTCCGCTGCATCCGCCTTGACTTTGTCGAGCCAGGCCTCGACCACCTTGTAGGCTTCGTTGCAGGCTTCGTCAAAGCGCTTCCACAGGGCGTGGTTGGGAACGCCCCCCTGGTCGGTCTGCTTCCATTGCTCGCGCAGGCCACGCAGCGTCTCCTGCATCTTGCGCCCGCCGAAGCGCGGCCGTGGCGCCGGGGGCTCCTGCCCATCAACCGGTGCCACCTTCTCAAACAGGCCCTCGGCCTTGGCCACCAGCTCCTCGCGCAACTGATCGGCACGCCAGCGCTGCCAGCCCTCCAGTTCGCCGGCCGCCGCGAGCGCGGCGTGGGCCTGGTTCTCGAGCTTGTCGTCCACCGACTTGCCGTGTTCCTTCAGCGCGTTGCGCAGGGCCGCCGCCGCCCCCGCGCTGGCCTTGCCATGGCCTTCGGCAATCTCTTTCTCCAGCGTGCCCAGTGCTTCACGCACCGCCTGGCTCGCGCGGGCCCGCACTTCAGGATCCACCTTGGGGCGCGTGGGCCGTGGCGCGGCGGCCTCGGCGGGCAAGCCACGCGCGACGCGCAATTCGTCGGCCCAGACGGGAACCGGAGGCAGATCGGCGCTGGCATCGGCATCGGCGGTGACGGCCATGGCAACAGCGCTCTGGAACGCATCCCACACCACCTGCAGTTGCGCGCGGGAAGCCTCCAGCAACGAAGGAAACTTGCCGTCAAGGCTGGACCAGTTGGCGTCGACCAGCAGCGCGTCGGCCTGGGTCTGCCAGGAGGGCACGTCACGCGCCAGCGTCTCGGCGGCGGCGTGGGCGTCACGCCAGGACTTGGCGGAGAGTATTTCGATGCGCTGGGCCAGCAGCACCGCGGCTTCACGCTGCACCTGCACACGATGTTGCAGGTCTTCAATGCCCTTGACCCTCTCCGCGAGCTGGGCCTTCACCCCCGCCAGCGGCTCCCGCGACAGCGGCGCCCCGGCTTTGGCGGCGTCGCGCTGCCAGGCCATGGCGTCAGCCACGTTGAGGCGGGCCAGCGCCAACAGCGCCTGGCCTTTCTCGGCCCACTCGGCGGCAATGGCCTCCTGGCCTTTGCTGCGCTTGATTTCATCAAGCTTTTCGCGCAGCAGCTTGGCCGCTCCCTTGTCGCGACCGCTGAGTTCCCGGTGGACGTCCTGCATGGTTTCTGCGGCCGGCTGGGTGGCCAGCCAGTCACGCACGCGAGCGGCACGCTCCCCCGAGGTGGGGGCTGAAAAAGCGCCGCCGGTCAGGGCGTCCAGCGCCTGGGTGTCGATGGTTTTGGAACTGTTGGAAGTCACTGGGGAAATGGTGGTTGGCTGGATGAAACGCCGACGGTCGGCGAAACCGGTATTTTCGCCTTTTATCTGCCCATGGGCCGACGCTCGGAGAACCGGAGTCCCCCGATCCGGAGGCCGCCCGAGCATATCGCCATTCCAGCCAAGAGAAAGCCCGGTCGGTTGGCCTGAAGCCTGCCGCCGGGCTTGACGGCTGACGTTATGTCCTTGCCGTCGGGGTGCGCAGGCAGGAGAGTCGAGTCCCGCACTGCGTTGGGAGCAACGGATTGCTTCCATGAATGGCCGGGGCTGCTGCCTCACACCGTCTTGCAACGCGGATTGGCTCCTACCGGCTTGATGCTTGAACTAACAAGCCCCCCAAACTTAGTAGACGGCCCCGCTGATTGCAAATCGAATTTTCAATGGCGCTGCCGCGCGTGATTGCCGCATTTGGCTTGACAGAGACCCTTGCGGTGATTCCAGGGACACCCTGTCGCCCAGGTGTCGGCGCGATAGGTGTTTGACTCCAGACACGGATGTCACAAACCGACATGCCCGCTCGAGGCTACTGCGAGTTGCGTCCCCTCGGCAGGGCTTGGCGAGCTTGGGCCAGCGCCATGTCGACGCCTAAAGACATGGTTATCCATACAGTTTTCTAAATGTAAAAAATGCATGAATTTCAAATTCCATATGATTGACCGGGTATTTTGAATCGATCAGAATCCGCCCAGTCCCAAAAACCTAGGGACAACCCGAACCCGCTGCCGACCCCGGCTAAGTCAAATCGCTGCAAGATGTCAGAGGGCATCTCAGGATTTTGATGGCGTACCAATCCAAACGAGGAGCCTGAGTTGCAATGCTGGCCAGCCAGCAGGATCAACCGGGCCCGCGCGTAGAAAGGAAGTGCTATGACAGCGTTAGGACAAATCGCCCAGGGCGTGCGAACCTTCGCATCCGACGTTGCCCAAGGCTTTTTTGAGATCACGCACAACGGCTTCGCCCTGGTGGGCCTGGCCGTCGTTTTCGCGGCGATCACCCTGACTGCCCGGCCTGACCTGCGTCAGACCGGCGAAGTGAAATTGATCAGCTGGCTGCAGGCCCGCCAGATTGCCGCCCTCGGCATTGAAGTCGAGAGCGGTGCCATCGAGCGCGCCACCGCCACCAACCCGAAATCGCTGCCCAAGCAGCAGGCTGCCGTGGCCTACTGGCTGAGCCGCAAGTACCGCGTTGCGCCGGAGCCGTTGGGCGCACTGGTGGCCGAGGCCTACGACATCGGAGCCCGTACCAAGCTGGATCCGACCTTGATTCTGGCCGTCATGGCCATCGAATCGGGCTTCAATCCGTTTGCCCAGAGTCCCGTCGGGGCGCAGGGCCTGATGCAGGTCATGACCGGCGTGCACAGCGACAAGTACGAAAGCTTCGGCGGAAAGCTCGCTGCTTTCGACCCTGTCACCAACCTGCGTGTCGGCGTGAAGGTCCTGCAGGAATGCATCGCCCGTGCCGGCTCGCTGGAAGGCGGCCTGAAATTCTATGTGGGCGCGGCGAACCTCGATGATGACGGTGGCTATGCCAGCAAGGTCATGGCCGAGCACCAGCGACTTCATCTCGTGGCGACCGGCAAGGCGGTTCCAACCTTTGTCGCGCCTCCAGCGCAGTCCATCCCCGTGGTGGCGCCGCCCCTGGCACCCGCGACCGGCGACAAGGTCGCCGCGCTCGCCAGTTCCTGATCACAGGCCCGCGAGGGCGCCCCGCAGCCGGGTCAGCTACACTTGAGGGGTACGCGACTGGCGATAGGCGCGGCGCCCCTCGCGGGTGGCCAGCGCTGACGTGGACCCCCGCAGCTCCTGCAGACAACCACTGGGAAGCGTACCGCCCGGCCCAAGCAGTTCACTGCCACGGCCAGAGGTGTTTCAGCCGTTCGCCTGGGCAGCCCGTGCCATGCACCGGGACCACCGTCTTGAAGGACTGCCATGTACGACCGCCACACCCTTGTCGAGCAAACCGACCCCGAACTCTGGGCCGCCATCCTGGCCGAGAATGCGCGCCAGGAACATCACATCGAGCTGATTGCCAGCGAAAACTACGCCTCGCCTGCCGTGATGGCTGCGCAAGGTACCCAGCTCACCAACAAGTACGCCGAAGGCTACCCCGGCAAGCGCTACTACGGCGGTTGCGAGCACGTGGACGTGGCCGAGCAGCTGGCCATTGATCGCGTCAAACAGATCTTTGGCGCCCAGGCCGCCAATGTGCAGGCCCATTGCGGCGCCTCGGCCAACGAAGCCGTGTTCCTGGCCTTTCTCAAGCCCGGCGACACCATCATGGGCATGAGCCTCGCCGAGGGGGGACACCTTACCCACGGCATGGCGCTGAACATGAGTGGCAAGTGGTTCAACGTCGTGAGCTATGGCCTCAACGACAAGGAAGAGATCGACTACGACGCGATGGAGCGCAAGGCTCACGAGACCAAGCCCAAGCTCCTCATCGCAGGGGCCTCGGCCTACAGTCTGCGCATCGACTTCGAACGCTTCGCCAAGGTGGCAAGGGACGTGGGCGCCATCTTCATGGTTGACATGGCTCACTACGCCGGTCTGATCGCCGCGGGCGTCTACCCGAATCCCGTGCCACATGCCGACGTGGTGACCTCCACCACGCACAAGAGCCTGCGTGGTCCGCGCGGAGGGATCATCCTGATGAAGGCCGAGCACGAAAAGGCCATCAACAGCGCCATCTTCCCGGGTCTGCAGGGCGGCCCGCTGATGCACGTGATCGCTGCCAAGGCGGTGGCCTTCAAGGAAGCGCTGATGCCCGAGTTCAAGACCTACCAGCAGCAAGTGGCCAAGAATGCCGTCGTGGTCGCCGAGACGCTGGTGCAGCGTGGACTGCGGATCGTCAGCGGCCGCACGGAAAGCCACGTGATGCTGGTGGATCTGCGCGCCAAGGGCATCACCGGCAAGGAAGCCGAAGCCGTGCTCGGCAGCGCCCACATGACGATCAACAAGAACGCGATCCCCAACGACCCTGAAAAGCCCATGGTGACGAGCGGTGTGCGAATCGGCACACCCGCCATGACCACGCGCGGGTTCAAGGAAGAAGAGGCCCGCCTCACCGCCAACCTGATCGCCGATGTGCTGGACAACCCGCGTGATGTCAGCAACATCGCTGCCGTGCGCGCGAAGGTCAACGAATTGACCGCACGCTTCCCGGTCTACAAGTGACCTTCAGCCGATGAAATGTCCTTTCTGCGGCCACGCCGAGACCCAGGTGGTCGAAACACGCGTGGCCGAGGATGGTGACTTCATCCGGCGCAGGCGCCAATGCGGCGCCTGCGAGAAGCGCTTTACCACCTACGAGCACCCGGAAGTCAATTTCCCGGCCGTCGTCAAAAAAGACGGCCGGCGCATCGAATTTGACCGCAGCAAGCTGGTCGGATCCATGAATCTGGCGCTTCGAAAGCGCCCGGTGAGCACCGAGCAGATCGACGGCGCCATCGAGCGCATCGAAGAAAAGCTGCTCAATCTGGGGGTGCGCGAAATAGCCTCCAACCGCATCGGCGAACTGGTCATGCGGGAACTCAAGAAGCTCGACAAGGTGGCTTACGTGCGGTTTGCCAGCGTCTACCGCAGTTTCGAGGACATCGACGAATTCAAGACGCTGGTGGATGAGGTAAGGCGCTAGGGCTCCGGGCTCCGGACTTCGCCCACTCCTACCGCTCGTCCGAACCTTCGTCCCGCCTGTCGAACGGCACTGGCTAACGGCGGGCAGACTTTTTAGAGTCCGGGCATGAAAATGCCCTGCGTACTGCAAGCACAGCGAGGACTGTCTCTTGTTGAAGTGCTCGTCGCTCTGGTGATATTTGCATTTGCCCTGCTCGGTGCGGCGGGCCTGCAGATTTCCACCCTCAAGTCGAATCAATTCACGACCGCTTCGGCCACCGCGGCCTCCCTCGCCCGCGAATACGGGGAGTTGATGCAGTCCTACCCCAGTTCGTCGGTCAGCTCGTCGTCGGTCACCAGCAGCTTCTTCATCGACACATCGACCATGGGGACCGCCACCGCAGCCAGCGCATGCAATGGTGCGTCAACCACCTGCGACCCATCGCAGTTGCTAGGCGCTGAAATCCGGGACTGGAGCGAGCGCGTCAAAGTGGCCTTGCCCGGTGGACGCGCAGAGGTATGCCGGGACTCGGACCCTCGCGACAGTGACGGCAATCTGCAATGGGGCAACTGCAACGGCGACGGCGATCTGGTGGTTGTCAAGGTTGGCTGGTTCGCCAAGTCCGACAAGGGCGAGGTGCTGGGCAATACACGCCCCCGCCTGGTTTTGCCCCTCATGGGTAATTTCAAGGACTACAAGGCACCATGAGAAACGATCGCTTGCGCCCTCATCATCTTTCGCGCTCGGCGATCCGGTCAAGCGGCCTGACGCTCGTCGAGCTCCTTGTCGCCATGGTGCTCATGGGCCTGGTGACCCTTGCCACCGTGACACTGTACTCAGTGTCCAGCAGCAGTTACCGTACCACCGATGCGAGCCAGGAACTGGACGACAACGCAAGGTTCGCGTTCGAGGTCATCGGCCAGGCGATTCGGCAAGCTGGCTATCAGGAATTCAGCCCCAAGGGACTGGACGACGTCACGGGCGGCAATGTGTATCCCACGTCGTGCAGCAGCGCGACTATTCCGTTCATTCCGTGTCCGATCATTGGTGCCAACAACGCCAAGGTGGCTTCCGTGACTAATATCGACGACTTCGGAACGACCAACAACGGGGGAGTGAACGCCAGTGACACGCTTGGCGTCACTTTTGCCGGATCGAGCAAGCTGAGCAACGTCACCGTAGCAGACGGATCCATCCTTGACTGTCAAGGCGTGGCCCAACCTACACCCCAGACATCCGGAACAGGCCAAGGTCTCCAGAACAGCGGGCTGGGACTCAGCTTGTTCTGGGTGACCACGTCAGCCTCCGAGCCCGAGTTGTCCTGCATTTCCATCAGTTCATCGGGCGTGCGAAATTCGCAGCCCCTGGTTCGCGGCGTTGAGACGTTCCAGGTCATGTACGGACTCGATACCGATGGGGATGGCGTGGCCAACCGATGGGTCAGCGCCCAATCGGTGTCCAACTGGATGTTGGTCAGGGCTGTAAGGGTCGGCTTGGTGCTGAGAAGCGCCCCAGGCAGTTCTCAGGGCACGGCACCCAGCAGCACCAACCTCTACCCACTGGGACAGGATTTCACCGGACCCAGCGCTGAAACCGGCCTCATTTTTACCCCGCCGAATGACACCCGAATGAGGCGCGCCTACGCAACCACCTATTTGCTGAGGAACGAGTTCTGACCATGAACTTTCGCAGCTCACTCCCACACATGCCCCGACTCTGCAAGACACCAATACGGCGGCGCAATACGGTTGGCCAGAAGGGGATAGCCCTGATTTTCGTGCTGGTCATGATGTCCATCATCAGCGCGGTGGCCATCATCGCGGCCCGCACCACCTTGCTGAGTGAACGGGCCGCTCGCAATGACCGTGACAGGCAGGTGGCATTCCAGGCGGCCGAAATGGCGCTGAATGATGCAGAACGGGACATCATGGACCCAACCATCGACGTCCCCAACAAACGTGCCTGCCTCTTTGGCAAGGCTGTCATGGCCGAAGAGGGAAAGTGCCAATCGTCAGCAACACGACGCGGCGTCTGCAAGAGCTCGCAGGCGCTGGACGATGCAGACACACCGATGTACAAGGCGGTGGACTGGAATGACACCTCGGACGCCACCCGTGCCTATGTCAATTACGGCGAGTTCACTGGACGCGGTGAATACCTGCAAACCGGCAATGGTGGGGGCCCCGTGATGCCGCCCAAGTACATCATCGTGCAGAGTCGAAGGCTCACCAAATTCCCGGTCGTCGGCCAGCCGGAGCCAGGAACAACACCCCACGGTTACCGTGTCTACGCGCTCGGCTACGGGGCGTCGCGGGAGACCCAGGTACTGCTTGAGGCCGTTTTCGTCAAACCCCTGATGGCAGATTCGTGCGTGGGAGACACCATATGAAGAAAATCAACCGCAAAGGCTGGATCGCCCGCGGGCTTGTCATGGCTGCCTCGGCCCTTCTGCTGTCAGGTGCGGCTCAAGTCTCGCCGCCCATGCCAACCGTTGACCTCAGCGTGGGCCCGGTTGCAATCAATTCGCAGGCCGTCAACGTGGCGCTGGCACTGTCGGTGGAATTCCCCACCGTTGGGGCCGCCTACCGCAACAGCACGTACAACCACTCCACGGTCTACCTGGGCTATTGGGACTCCAAGGGCTGCTACGACTACAAGGACACCACGCCCGGAGCCCCCTTGGGTGGCGAATACTTCTTCCGGACCGGTGACGTTGACGTAAACGGGTACTGCAATACCGGTGGCGCCGGCACCGGATACAGCGGCAATGCCTTGAACTACGTCGCCACATCGTCCATCGATCTGCTTCGCTACGGTTTGACCGGCGGCGACCGCGTCGCGGATACGGACACCACCACCATTCTGGCCCGGGCCTACCTGCGCGCCGGCTGGCTCAACAACGGTTCCAACTTCCCGTCCAGGCGGATTCCTGCAGCCTTGGAGGGCCTGGTGACGCCTGACTACCCGGACAGCAGCACGGCCGACGTGTATGCCGGGTCCTGCGATGACCGTGTCGTCTTCGGGCGCAGCAACAGCAGCAACAATTGCACGAGCCCGGGAACATCAGGCAACCTGAACAAAGGTGTGCCGTCCGGAGCGCCAACCGTTGCCAGCGTGGTTTACGGGTCCGCCATTCCCGCCGCACACCAGTCCGCCCCCGGCTTTGCGTTGGGAACAGTCACCTGGGATGTCACCAACCCCCTGGTGACTCAGACTTCGGCGCCGACCAACGGCGGGCCGACAACCGACACCTATGTTCGCTATGTTTCGGTCCCCGGCACCACCAATACCGCGGCGCCTGGAGGCCCCGTCTCGCAGACCCCCGTCAGCTCCACCTACACGGCCAGCGGAACAAGAACCACGCCATTGGCGGGCGCCCCCAATACCAGCGTGCTGTACTACAACACAGCCACCACCAGCCCCGCGGTGTGGGACTCCGTCAATCCCGGAGCAGGCTTCGGACGCGCCTTCACCTTCGCCAATACCTCCAGCGGGAATCGTGGCATTCGCGTTTGCGAGATCGGTGGCCGTGTCTTTGGCCGATTGAGTGGCGGGCTCCCCACCAGCAGCGGCGTGACCAACAGTTGGTGCGATGACCCGAGTGGCAATCCTGATTTGGATCCCCCGCTTCCTGGCAACGCCAACCGAAGCAGGGCCCGGCCCGAGTTCGGCTGGTCCAACAGCAACAATTCCTCGCAGGTTGAGACCCTGTACGAACGGTACAACAAGGTTCCGGTCTATCAGAACTACACCGTCGCCAATCTGTACCAAAACTGGGCGCCGCAGACGGTCTATCGCGTCTACGAACAACGCCAGTACTACACCTACTACGCCAGCTCCTCCCCAGGGCCCATGTATGCCCGAGTGCGGGTGTGCGATGGATCGGAGGCGACCACGCGAACCGACCTTTGCTGGCGTTACCCCAATGGCAACTACAAGCCCATTGGTGAAATTCAGCGGCGCGCTGAAGGGTTGCGGGTCGCCGCCTTCGGCTACCTGATGGACGACACCCGGGCCAGGTACGGCGGGGTGCTGCGCGCACCCATGCGGTTCACCGGGCCCAACTATCGGGACTCGGGTGGCATCGTCCAGACCAATCCCGCGCCGGAGTGGGATGTCAACAGCGGGATCTTCGCAACCGATCCGCTGAACGCCTCCCCCACCTTCCCGCGAAGCGGCGTGATCAACTACCTCAATAAATTCGGGAGCACCGGGGTCTACAAGACCTATGACCCGGTGGGTGAGTTGTACTACGAAGTGCTCCGTTACTTCCAGGGGCTTCCACCCACCGCAGCAGCATCATCAGGGTTGACTGCAGGCTCCGGTCTCTACGACAACTTCCCTGTCTACAACACCGTTGTCAGCGGCACCAGCACCACTCCCGGCTGGGCAGACCCTGTGCAAAACGCGTGTCAGCGACGAAACTTCATCCTGGCCATTGGTGACAACAATACGCACAATGACCGGCAGCTTCCGGGACACGGAACCGGCGTCAGCAGTGTGCTGGTCAACTCTGACGATCCGGCGCGCGCCGTCGAGCCCCTGCTGGGTGACGCTACCAAGAATTTCAACGTCGTGGACTGGACCAACGTTCTTTCTGGCTTTGAAACCAATACCAGCGTCGCCTACACAGATGCGCTGGGGCGCTCACAGAACACGCTGGGCAATCCAAGCCCCAACGGCTCCAACAGCAACCTCGCGAGCAAGAGCACCGGCGCCACGAACGCGGCGTACTACTGGGCTGGCGCAGCCTACTGGGCCAATACGCAGCCCATCCGCCTGGATACCAAGGGCGGACAAAGCATGAAGGACGTGCGGGTCAAGACCTTCATCATTGACGTCGATGAAAACGGCAACGGTTCATTGCAGCCGACCCGGTCGTTCTACCTCGCTGGCAAGTACGGCTGGTTCGCGGACGCGAATCTTGATGGCAACCCCTACAAGACCTCCGGCGGCGTTACCAACAATGCTGAATGGGAAGATGCCAACGCCCCCGGGACGCCTGATGGATATGTCGTGGCGAGCCAGGCCCAGAAAATGCTGGACGGCATCAAGAAGTTCTTCAGTGCAGCAGCTTCGGAAAAGGGAGCGGTATCCGTTTCCTCACTCAGTTCACAGCGCTTCACGACCAGTGAGCCCAATGGTGATCTTTTCTCCCCCAGATTCGACTCCCGGGACTGGTCCGGTACGGTTCAAAGAACCGGGCTTCGCTACAACACCACCACAGGCAATATCGATACGCTGGCCGGTGTCAAATGGGACGCCAACACGATCCTGACCTACGCCGCCAACAATTCCACAGCAACCCTGGCGGACCCGTATGTCAAGCCGGCGGACCGCAAGATATTCACCATGGCAGGCGGCGCCAGTGCGACCACGGGGCAGGCCTTCACCGTGGCGAACAAGGGCGCACTGGATGCCGCCGTGCAAGCGGCACTGAACACCAACCCAACAACTGCGGCCGTGGACGGGCAAGCGGACATTCGCATCAACTGGATTCGCGGCGTTCGCTCGGACGAACAGAATTCGACCAGTGGCACCTTGCGTCGCCGCAATTCGATCATGGGCGACATCATCAACTCCGGCCCGGTGTACAAGAAGGGGGTCGACACCACCGCAGAAGGGCCAGGCATCGCGGCTTTCGCTGACAGTGTGGCCAGCCGGATCGCGATGATTTACGTGGGAGCCAACGATGGCATGATGCACGGCTTCCGCGCCTCGGACGGCAAGGAAATGTTTGCCTACATACCCCGGGCCGTCGCCCAAAACCTGAACAAGCTGACACACCCCAACTACGTTCACCAACCCTTCGTCGATGGCGTTCCCGCGGTTAACGAAGCGCGTGTCAACGGTAGCTGGAAGACCGTTCTCGCGTCGGGCATGGGAGGTGGGGCACAAGGCGTTTTTGCCATTGACGTGACTTCACCGACAACATTCGGAGCGTCGAACATCATGTTTGAATTCACCGACCAGGATGATTCGGACATGGGGAACATTCTTTTCCAGCCGCGGATTGTCCGTATGCGCATGGCCGGCGCGGGCGCCCCCGTTTACAAGTGGTTCATCGCAGTGGGAAGCGGGATGAACAACTACAAGAACGACGGAAGCTACAGCCTCACGGGACGGCAGGCCCTTTTCCTGTTGAGCCTGGACAAGCAACCCACGGAAGCCTGGACGCTGAACACCAACTATTTCAAGGTGCTTCTCTCGGACCCCGTGACAACCATGGCTACCGGCCTCACCAATCCGGGCTTTGCGCCCGGCCCTTCTGGCGAGGCCGCCATTCTGTACGCCGGTGACCTGCAGGGGAACATGTGGAAGTTCGACTTCTCCAGCGGCCTCAGCTCGACCAATGCAACAAATGCCGTCAAGACGTCTTCGGGAGTCCCCATCCCCATGGTCATCGCGAAGGACGCCAGCTCCAACCGCCAACCCATCAGTGCGCCGGCCCAGATCACCCCGGGACTGGGCAAGGGCTTCATGGTGGTGTTTGGCACCGGGAAATTCATGGAACCTTCGGACGGCGACACCGTGGGTGTGCAAGCCGTGTACGGGGTGTGGGATTCGTTGAGTGATACGGCTGGCGACTTCCAGGTTGGCCGATCCAAGCTCTATCAACGGACCATGACCGTAGGGACCGCGACCACCACCCTGTCAGGCAGTGCGACCTTTGCCTTGGGTAGTGGCACGTCCGGAACCTATCGAGGCTGGTACGTGGATCTCCCTGCACCTCGAGAACGCGTGGCGACCGAAGGCGCGCAAGGCCTGGGCTTCGTCGCCTTCAACTCCACGATTCCTGAGGGGGGTTGTTCCGGAGACGGTAGCGGACGAGCCATGTGCTTCGGATCCGTGTATGGAACAGCGCAATGCGCGTTCTCGCTCTCAAAAATCGGCTTGCTGAGCAAACCCAACGTCACCATCATTGACGACACGATCGTCACGACCCGATCTCCCACCGGACGCCGAAAAGAAACCGTGCGGCAGGCTCTGGTAACCACCGGAACCCAGATCACCTCGGCGGGCAACACCAATGCCCAAACCGAAAAAATATCCGCCCAAACCGTTCTCGACGGAAGAATGGGGTGGCGTGAAATCAGAAACTTCCGCTAGAGACCTTCATGCACAAATCACATCACAGGCACGCCGGCTTCAGCTTGATAGAACTCATGATCGTGGTCGGGATCGTGGCGATCCTGGCCGGCGTAGCGTACCCCGCATACGTCAGCCAGATCGCCAAGGGCCGTCGAGCCGAATGTCGAAGCGCGCTGTTTCAATCCATGCAGCAACAGGAACGGTATTTCACCCAGTTCAATACCTACACAGCCTTCACCGAAGGCTCAGCGTCAGCCAAGACCAAGGCTTTTTCCGGAGATACGGCCGCGGCGAGTTCCTGCCTGATCACCGCCACCAATTGCCAATCCCCGGCGAGTACCAACGTCACGCAATGCATAGAACTGAGGGGCCGTCTTTTGGTGAGCGATTCATCCATCGGTTATATCTACCTCAACAGTGACAGTGAGAAAGGCTGTACTGTCTCAGGCTCCCGCACGACCACCAACAAAACATGCTGGCCCTAATCAATCCGCTGCGTCCACGCCAGGCCATCAGGCGCCAGGCGCTGGGTTTTACCCTGATCGAGCTTCTGGTGACGGTGGCCATCGTCGCTCTGCTCGGCTCCCTGGCGGTCCCCGCATTCAAGGAACTGGCAGCCAATCAGGCACTGAGCGGCGCGACCTCCGACCTGATGAGTGCCGTACTGCAGGCCAGATCCACCGCCCTGAAAGTCAATCGGCGGGTCGTCGTGCAGCCAACGACGGGTACAGACTGGCGCTCGGGTTGGAGCGTCTACGTGGACGTCAATGCCAATTCGACTTTTGACAGCGGCTCGGACACGCTCGTGGTCACCCACGAGCCCCTGGCTTCAGACCTGGTCGTCGGCAGCCTGACCGGAACCGGGGAGAACTCAACCTTGGCAATTGTGGCTTTCAATGCCGACGGATTTCTGGCCACCGTTGCGGGACAGAATGCCGGTAGCGTGATGCTGAAATCCGGTCTGACGGGACGGCAAAAGTACATCGTGGTCTCCCGGGTGGGCCGCGCACGCATCTGCGATCCAAAAACCTCACCCGGTTGCGCACCAACCTAGAATAAGCAGAGTTTCAATTTCCTGTCTCAACGCCTTCCTGAATGACGACGCCTCTGCAGTGCGCTGAACAAGCAATGCTTTTGGCGGCCCCCAACCCCCGGGTCGGCTGCGTCCTCCACTCCCCCACCGGACAGGAAATCGGCCACGGCCACACCCAGCAGGCCGGCGGACCCCACGCTGAAATCATGGCACTGCGGGATGCTGCCGCGCGCGGCCACGACGTGCGTGGCGCTACCGCCTACGTCACCCTGGAGCCCTGCTCCCATCAAGGTCGCACCGGCCCGTGCTGCGATGCCCTGATCGCGGCAGGCATCGCGAAGGTGGTTGCGGCCATCGCGGACCCCAACCCGCTGGTTTCGGGCCGGGGCTTCGAGCGGTTGCGTGCGGCAGGCGTGGAGGTCGAAATTGGCCCCTGCGGCGCCGAGTCACGCGAACTCAACCTGGGCTTTTTCAGCCGCATGATCCGCAAGACACCCTGGGTCCGGCTGAAAGTGGCGGCCTCGCTGGACGGCAAGACGGCCCTGGACAACGGCACCAGCCAGTGGATCACCTCCGAGGCCGCGCGCACTGACGGCCACGCCTGGCGCGCCCGCGCCTGCGCGGTGCTCAGTGGCATCGGCACCGTGCTCGAGGACGACCCCCAGCTCGATGTGCGCCTAGTCGACACGCCGCGGCAGCCCCACGCCGTTGTGGTCGACAGCCGGCTCGAGACCCCGCCCGACGCCCGGCTGTTCACTCCCGGGCGCAAGGTCTACATCTACACCGCGCAAGCTGATGCAGCACGCCAGGCCGCACTGCAGTCTCGCGGCGCCACCGTCGTCGCTCTGCCTGGAGAACACGGCAAAGTCGATCTGCGAGCCATGCTGACCGACCTGGCCCGCAAGGAAATCAACGAGTTGCACGTCGAGGCCGGCCACAAGCTCAACGGGTCGCTTGTGCGCGAAGGGCTGGTGGACGAATTCTTGGTCTACCTGGCGCCCCTTCTGATCGGCCAGGGCCGCGACATGGCCAGCTTCGGCCCGCTGCGCGAGCTGGCGCAAGCCGTGCCGCTTGCGTTCCGCTCCTGCGAGCCCGTGGGTCCCGACCTGCGCGTGGTGGCACGGATTCCCGGACGCGACAGCTTTTAAGGGTTTGCCCCAGCCTTCGGTTGGAATCCCTGCGAAAATGGCGGGATGTTCACCGGAATCATCACCGGCGTGGGGCGCATCGCCGCCATCCACGACCTGGGAAGCTCTTTACAGCACGGCAAGCGCCTCAGCCTGGAGGCCCCTGCCGGCTACCTCGATGACGTCGGCCCGGGGGACAGCATTGCGCTGAACGGTGCCTGCATGACCGTGACCACGCTGGACCCCGCGCGCCACCAGTTCACGATCGACATCTCGGCCGAATCACTGGATAAAACCGCAGGACTCAACCACATCGGCCCTGTCAACCTCGAAAAGGCGCTGCGGGCGCATGACCGCCTGGGCGGCCACATCGTCTCGGGCCATGTGGACGGGACAGGCACCGTCACGCACTTCGCGCAGGTGGGTGAAAGCTGGGAGCTGCGGGTGATGGCACCCGCCACCCTGGGAAAATACCTCGCCTACAAGGGCTCCATCACCGTGAACGGGGTGAGCCTGACGGTGAACCGGATCGCCGACAGCCCGGCCGGCACGGAAGTCAGCATCAACCTCATCCCCCACACGGTCCACAACACCGCGTTGGGCACGCTGGCCGCCGGCAGCGCCGTCAATCTCGAGATCGACCTCATCGCGCGCTACGTCGAGCGCATGCTCAGCGCCGGCCAGCCCCTCACGAAAGCCCCCGTATGACCGCCCTCACCCCCGTTGCCATCTCCCCCGTTGAGGACATCGTGGCCGACATGCGGGCCGGCCGCATGGTGATCCTGGTCGATGAGGAAGACCGCGAAAACGAAGGCGACCTCGTCCTCGCCGCCGACCATGTGACCGCCGAGGCCATCAACTTCATGGCGCGCTACGGCCGGGGTCTGATCTGCCTCACGCTGACCCGCGAACGCTGCGAGCGGCTGCGCCTGCCGCCCATGGCCACGCGCAACGGCACCAAGCACGCCACCGCGTTCACCGTGTCGATCGAGGCGGCCGAAGGCGTCACCACCGGCATTTCCGCGGCCGATCGCGCGCGCACGGTGCAGGCCGCCGTGGCCCGGAACGCCGTGGCCGACGACCTCGTGCAGCCCGGCCACATCTTTCCGCTGCAGGCGGTCGACGGCGGCGTGCTCATGCGCGCCGGCCACACGGAAGCCGGCTGTGATCTGTCGGCCATGGCCGGCTGCACGCCCGCGGCGGTGATCTGCGAGATCATGAAGGACGACGGCACCATGGCCCGCCTGCCTGATCTGCAACTGTTCGCGGCCGAGCACGGGCTGAAGATCGGCACCATCGCCGACCTCATCGAGCACCGCAGCCGCCATGAATCGCTGGTGGAAAAAGTGGGCCAGCGCGAGATTGAAACCGCTTTCGGCCGCTTCACGGCCCACGCCTTCAAGGACAAGCCCAGCCAGGGCCTTCATCTGGCGCTGGTCAAGGGGCAGTGGCAACCCACCGACACGGTGCCGGTGCGGGTGCACGAACCCCTGTCGGTGCTCGACGCGCTCGAGGTCAACCGCGGCATGCACTCCTGGGGGCTGGACGCCAGCCTGCGGCACATCGCCACCCAGGGCACAGGCGTGGCGGTCTTCCTCAACTGCGGCGAAAGCGCCTCGCAACTGCTGGCGCAGTTCGAAGGCACGGCGCGGGCGGCCCAGGCGCCCGAGCGCGGACGCATGGACCTGCGGACCTACGGCATCGGCGCGCAGATCCTGCGCGAGTGCGGCGTTCACAAGATGAACCTGCTGGGCAACCCGCGCCGCATGCCCAGCATGGCGGGGTACGGCCTGGAAATCTGCGCCCACATTGCGCCCTGACCCTTCACAAGAACCTCAAAAAACACACCAAGGACCATTCATGTTTGGCGCAGACAAGGGAACGACCGGCCCACTGGACGGCAAGCGGCTTCACATCGGGATCGTCCAGGCCCGCTTCAACGAGAGCATCACCAACGCACTGGCCCAGGCCTGCCTGGCCGAGTTGGCGGCGCTCGGCGTCGAGGAAAAGAACATCACCCACGTGCGCGTGCCCGGTGCCCTGGAAGTGCCCCTGGCCCTGCAGGCCATGGCTGAGAAGGACAAGTACGACGCGCTCATCGCCCTGGGCTGCATCATCCGCGGCGAAACCTACCACTTTGAACTCGTGGCCAACGAATCGGGGGCCGGCGTCACCCGCATCAGCCTGGACTACCAGGTGCCAGTGGCCAACGCCATCCTCACCACCGAAAACATGGAGCAGGCCGTCGCCCGCCAGACCGACAAGGGCCGGGACGCCGCCCGAGTGGCAATTGAAATGGCCCACCTGCTCGACGACCTCTCATGACTGAAGACTCCAAGCAAGCCCCCGGCAAGCCGCCCCGTCAGTCGCGCACCGGCCTCACCGCCACGGGCGCCCGCAAGGCCGCCGCCAAGTCCAACCGCAGCCGCGCGCGCGAGTTCGCGCTGCAGGCGCTGTACCAGCACCTGGTGGGTGGCAACGAAGCCACCGCCATCGACGCCTTCACGCGGGACCTGTCCGGCTTCCACAAGGCCGACTCGGCCCACTACGATGCCCTGCTCCACGGCTGCATCCAGGAGTCCAGCGACCTGGACGCCCTGATCGTGCCGCTGCTGGACCGCAAGATGGCCGAGATCTCGCCCATCGAGCACAGCGTGATGTGGATCGGCGCCTACGAGTTCCGCCACTGCCCCGACGTGCCCTGGCGCGTGGTCATCAACGAATGCATCGAACTGGCCAAGGAGTTCGGCGGCACCGACGGCCACAAGTACGTGAACGCCGTGCTCAACGGCCTGGCGCCGTCGCTGCGCGCCACCGAGGTGGCCGCCGACAAGGCCTCCGGAAAAGCTCGCGGATGAGAGTGTCCCGCCGCGCGCAGCGCATCGAACCGTTCTATGTCATGGAAGTGGCCAAGGCCGCCGGCGTGCTGGCGCGCGAGGTCGCCCACAGCGACCGGCCCATGATCTTCCTCAACATCGGCGAGCCCGACTTCACTGCCCCGCCGCGGGTTCAGGAAGCCGCGGCCCGCGCCGTGCGCGACGGCGCCACGCAGTACACCCAGGCCACCGGGCTGGAGCCCCTGCGCGAACGCATCAGCGACTGGTACCGCACCCGCTTCGGCGTCACGGTGCCGGCGCGGCGCATCGTGGTCACGGCGGGCGCGTCAGCGGCGCTGCAGCTCGCCTGCCTGGCCCTGATCGAGGCCGGCGACGAGATTCTCATGCCGGACCCGAGCTACCCCTGCAACCGGCACTTCGTCAGCGCGGCCGAAGGCCAGGCCGTGCTGCTGCCCACCACCGCACAGGAACGCTTCCAGCTCAGCGCGGCCAAGGTCGAGGCCGCCTGGGGGCCGGCCACGCGCGGCGTGCTGCTGGCCTCGCCGTCCAACCCCACGGGCACCTCGATCCACCCGGACGAGTTGCGCCGCATCCACCAGTTCGTGAGCGGCCGCGGCGGCATCACCCTGCTCGACGAGATTTACCTCGGGCTGAGCCATGACGCGGCGTTCGGCCAGACGGCGCTGGGCCTGGACGACCAGGTCATCAGCATCAACAGCTTTTCCAAGTACTTCAACATGACGGGCTGGCGCCTGGGCTGGCTGGTGGTGCCCGACGAACTCGTGCCCGTGGTCGAGCGGCTGGCGCAAAACCTGTTCATCTGCCCCAGCACCGTGTCACAGCACGCCGCGCTGGCCTGCTTCGAGCCGGACAGCATCGCGGAATACGAACGCCGGCGCGCCGAGTTCAAGGCCCGCCGCGACTGGTTCATCCCGCAGCTCAATGCGCTGGGCCTCACGGTGCCGGTCATGCCCGACGGGGCCTTCTACGCCTGGGCCGACTGTTCGCAGGCCTGCGCAAGGCTCGGCATCAAGGACTCCTGGGACTTTTCCTTCGAGGTGATGCGGCGCGCTCACGTGGCCATCACACCGGGCCGCGATTTCGGCCAGAACGACATGGAGCGCTACGTGCGCTTCTCCACCGCCAGCTCCATGGCCCACCTGCAGGAATCGGTGGCGCGGCTGCGGGCCATGCTCGCATGACGGCACAAGCGTTCCGCTGGCCCGTGCGTGTCTACTGGGAGGACACCGACGCCGGCGGCATCGTCTTCTACGCCAACTACCTCAAGTTCTTTGAACGGGCCCGCACCGAGTGGCTGCGCTCGCTGGGCGTGGGCCAGCAGGCCCTGCGCGAGGCCAGCGGCGGCATGTTCGTGGTCTCCGAGACGCAGGTGCGCTACCACCTGAGCGCGCGGCTGGACGATGAACTTCTTGTTACGGCATCGCTCACAGAATCAGGCCGGGCGTCGTTGACAATTGCCCAGCGGGCCCTGCGCGGTGAGCAACTGCTCTGCGAAGGCACGATCCGCATCGGCTGGGTCGACGCCACGACCCTGCGGCCTGCGAGAATTCCCGCCAACATCCTGGAAAAGCTCACATGAACCAAGACCTGTCCATCCTCCAGCTTGTCCTGAATGCCAGCCTGGTGGTGCAACTCGTCATGCTGTTGCTGCTGGCCGTGTCCGTCACCAGCTGGGCAGCCATCTTCCGCAAGCTGTTCGCGCTCAAGCGCGTCAAATCGCTCAACGACGAGTTCGAGCGTGAGTTCTGGTCGGGCACCAGCCTGAACGACCTGTTCGCCGCCGCCGCGCAGAACGCCAAGAGCTCCGGCCCCATGGAGCGCATTTTCGCCAGCGGCATGCGCGAATACCAGAAGCTGCGTGAACGCCGCGTCAACGACACCAGTACCCTGATGGACGGCGCCCGCCGTGCCATGCGGGCCAGCTTCCAGCGCGAGCTGGACGCGGTGGAAACCAACCTGTCCTTCCTGGCCTCGGTCGGCTCGGTGTCGCCCTATGTTGGCCTGTTCGGCACGGTGTGGGGCATCATGCACGCGTTCACGGGCCTGGCCAGCCTGCAGCAGGTCACGCTGGCCACCGTGGCACCCGGCATTGCCGAGGCGCTGGTGGCCACGGCCATCGGCCTGTTCGCCGCCATTCCGGCCGTGGTGGCCTACAACCGCTTTGCACGGGACATTGACCGCGTGGCCATCAAGCTGGAGACCTTCATCGAGGAGTTCTCCAACATCCTGCAGCGCAACCTGGGCGCACATTCGCCCTCGGGTCACTGACGCCGGAGGGACGATCTCATGCCTGCCGTCGTTTCCCGGGGCCGAGGCCGCCGCACCATCAACGAGATCAACATGGTGCCGTTCATTGACGTGATGCTGGTGCTGCTGATCATCTTCATGGTCACGGCGCCGCTGATCACGCCCAGCGTGATCAACCTGCCCAGCGTGGGCAAGGCTGCCCGCCAGCCCGACCAAGTGGTGCAGATCGTCATCACCAAGGACGAATCGCTCGAACTCAAGATCAAGGACAAGACCCTGCGCATGGGCCTGAAGGAAATGGCCGCCGCCATCAAGTTCGCGCAGACCGGCACCGAGGCCGGCAGCACGGCCGTGGTGATCAGCGCGGACCGCAGCGCCAAGTACGAAACGGTGGTCAAGGTCATGGACGAGCTGCAACAGGCCGGCGTGCAGCGCGTTGGCCTGTCGGTGCAGCTCGCCAAATAGCCCGCGCATGAACACGGCCGCAGACCGCCTTGAATTTGCCCCGCCTCCACCGCCGGGCTTTCTGCGCGCGGTGGTGCTTGCGGTGGCGGCCCACCTGCTGCTGCTGCTGGCCCTGACCTGGGGCGTGAGCTGGAAGCGCAACCCGCAGGAAATCTCGGTCGATGCCGAGCTCTGGTCCAGTGTGCCCAAAGAGGCCGCGCCGCGGCCGGCGCCGGCCCCCCCGGCACCCGCACCGGCCCCGGCACCCACGCCCGCCCCCACACCGGCGCCACCGCCGCCTGCCCCCCTGCCCAGCCAGGCCGACATCGCCCTGGAGCGCGAGAAGCAGAAGCAGCTCGCCGAAGCCAAGAAGCGCCAGGAAGAACTGGAGCGCCAGAAGCAGATCGAGGAAGCGCGCAAGAAGCAGGAAGAGCAGAAGCGCCAGGCCGAACTCAAGCGCCAGGAAGAACTGCGCAAGCAAGAGCAGGCCAGAAAAGCGGCCGAGGACAAGAAGAAGCAGGAAGCCGCCGCCAAGGCCAAACAGGCCCAGGAGGAAGCCAGGCAGCGCGAGGCGCTGCGCCAGGAGAACCTCAAGCGCATGGCCGGTCTGGCGGGTGCCACCGGCGCCCCCAACGCCACCGGCACCGCCCAACAGGCGTCCGGCCCCTCGCGCAGCTACATCGGCCGGCTCATCGCGCGGGTCAAGCCCAACATCGTGTTCACCGATGACATCGCGGGCAACCCCACCGCCGAGGTCGAAGTCCGCACGGCGCCCGACGGCACCATCGTCGGCGTCCGGATCACCAAGTCCAGCGGCGTGAAGTCGTGGGACGACGCCGTGGTCAAGGCCCTGCACAAGACCGAGACGCTGCCGCGCGACATCGACGGCCGGGTGCCGCCGGTCATCCCGTTCGCCTTCAGGCCCAAGGATTGAGTCGCCCGTCTGCTTCTTTTTTGATAGCAGACAGTGACCATTTGGCAAGGGCTACAGCCACTTTTCATCAAGAAGCCACCGCGCCGGAACCGCCCCGCATGCTGCCCCTGCCCTCCACCGCCGGCTACAGCGAAACAGCCCCGGCGCTCATCCCGCAGTACGAGAGCCTGAGCTTCGAGCAGGTCCATGGCGAAGTGATGCACCTGTACCCCAGGGCGCCTGCAGACGTGCTGGACGTGGGGGCCGGCACGGGCCGCGACGCGGCCGCTCTGGCACGCCAGGGGCACCGCGTCACAGCCCTGGAGCCCACGCCCGAGCTGCGGACGTATGGCGAGCAGGCCCACGCGGGGCTGGGCATCGAGTGGCTCGATGACAGTCTGCCCGCTCTGCCTGTGGCCATCGCCCGGCCGCAGCGCTACGACCTGATCCTGCTGACCGCCGTGTGGATGCACCTGGACGCCGACGAGCGCCATGCCGGCATGGCCGCGCTGGCCACCTTGGTCAAACCCGGCGGGCGCCTGTCGTTCAGCCTGCGCCACGGCCCCATCCCCGAGGGCCGGCGCATGTTCGACGTCCGTGGCGCCGAGCTGGCCGAGTCGGCCAGGCCCCACGGCCTCGTGCCGCTGTGCTCGGTCAGCACCACGGGCCTGTTCGGGCGGACCGACGTGTCATGGACCCGCATGGTGCTGCAGGCCGCTCCTGTTTTGATAGCGTAGAAGTGCCGGCCTGCCTGGGCTACAGGCACTTTTCATTCAAAAATGAGGCTGCAAGGTGATTTGGAATCGATCCAATGGGACACGCCAGAATGTCCTGAATCGATATCAGCCTGCGGTTTATCTTCTCCCGCACCTATGCTCCAGGTGTGCGCCCAGGTTTGATCTCGAGGTCAGCGCGCGCGCCGGTAGTGCATGGCGACCGCGCCGTTGCGAAGCGGCTTTGCTGAGATCAACTCGAGCCGCCGCGTGCCGGGCAGCCCGCCCTCGTACAGGGTCGGGCCGTGGCCGGCGATCCGGGGGTGGACGAGCAACTGGTACTCATCGATCAGATCGAGCCGGTCCAGTTCGGCCGCCAGCTTGCCGCTGCCAAGGAGCACGCCGTTGGGGGTCGCGTCCTTGAGCTTCTGTATGCCCGAGCGCAGATCGCCTGCAATGCGGTGGCTGTTGGTCCACGGGAAGTCCTTGCGCATCGAGGACACCACGTATTTCGGCTTGGCCTCCAGCTTGACCGCCCATTCGCGAATCGCTGGCGGCGCCTCCTCGTCACCCCGGGCAACCGCTGGCCAATAGCTCTCCATCATCTCGTAGGTGACGCGGCCCCACAGCATCGCCCCGCCCCCGTCCATGAGGCGGGTGAAGAAGGCGTGCGTCTCGTCGTCGGCGATTCCTTCCTGGTGGTCGATGCAGCCGTCCAGAGTGACGTTGATGCTGAAGGTCAGGAGTCCCATGGTGTCCTCAGTTTGAGATACCCGAGGGTGCTGCTTAGGGGGTACTCAACCCCTTCCTTTACCGAGGATCGTGGCGTGTGCGTCGTTTTGATGCGTTGATTTTTCAGGCAATGCATGTGAAATTTCAGGCCAAATTTTTTACAGCACTGATGTTTGATATGGGAGGCTTAGACCCGCTTGCCGGGCTAAGTCCTCTCGATGGAAGGGCTAGGCATCTCTTGGATTGGTGTAGCCAATGAAGCTAAACACCTCGTGCAACCTGACCAGCCACATGCTAGAGAAGGGATCGTCTTCGACATGCAAAGCGTAGACATCGAGAACATCTCCGTATTTTTTGTGTACACCTGTACCGACAACAAGCTTTAGTGATTCTTGTACGTCCGGATGGTTTATTGCAGAACCGTCTCTTTGTAGATCCAGAAGGACTGCAGACGCCTCGTAGATTTGCGGCAAGGACACTCCGAAGAGCTTTGAGTACAGACCTCTAATGATTCGATCTGATGTTCGAATGATTCTCGAAGACTGAATCTTCAATGATGGCGCATGACCTAGGTAAATGCCGCCCTCGGAGTGGAGTGGCCGCAGAGAAGTCGCTGCACGGAGAGACTTGCGGAGACCTTTTGCCTCGACCTTCTTCAAGCTTCGCTTCGTCTGGCTCTTAAGGAACTCAGAGTTTTCGTTCTGTGGCAGATCAGATCGGAATGACAAGACGATTCTGAAGTACTCGTCGTCTTGCTTGAAAGAGCTATTGCAAGTGTTGCAGGCGTCTACCGTCATCAAGTTCAGGCGTGACTCTCGTGGAAACAGGCATTTCGGCGGGACATGATCCGCGGTTACAGGGCCCGTCCGGCCACAGTAAACGCATTCCCCAGTTCGTTGTCTTCGCGGCATTTGAGACGCCTAACTTGAAGGTGCCAGGCACGTTACGGTAGGGGCAGCAATGTGTCCGAGTCGATCGCCCCGTTAGGTCCTCGCCGGGTATTTGAGCTTCGGCGCACGCGCGCCCTCCTTTTGGACCACGGGAAGCAAGACAGGGACGGAGAACTGGATACGACTCACGGCGAGTTCCTTGTTCTCCGACGCTCCGCCCGCACCCAGATTGAGAACACCGGCGACGACGCCAATCTTTGCATTGGTCTTCGTCCCCTCCTCCACAGTCACGGCGACGTCAAAGTTCACCAGCCGGGCAAAGTTGTTCGTCGTGTTATCCCATAGCGCGTCGTTTGATATGTGCTGGGTGGTTCGCGTCAGTCCACCGGGGTTCACGTGAGCGCCCAACTTCTCAGTCTTTTTCTGAGCATCGACAACCCCTTCAACGATTGAAGTAAGCGCCTGCGATATGAAGTTCTTTAGTTCCATCCGCCCTCCTGCTGCGAGACCTAACTTAATGCATAGAGCACTACCTGCTCGATAAGCTGGTCATACAAACCTGCGCCAAGTAGTTGCCCCGATTGAAAGTTTGGCACATTCTTGCATCGCCTCAGCAAAATAAAAAGCCAGTCAAACCCCACAGCCACATGCACCGCGCGGCATGTCTGGTCGGGCCAATCGCTCTCTTTTTGATAGCTGAAAAGTACCGCCCCTCCTGGACTCCAGGCACTTTTCATTCAGAAGTGAGGGCGTAGCGACCCTCAGCCCACTCTGCCAGGCTGCTTCACCGCCTGCGCCATCTGATTGCGCCGGTATTCGCCCTGGCGCTCAAACATCCAGCCCGGGTACTCTGCCGGAATCTGGCTCACCTGGTCGATCTGTGCCATCTCATCGGCCGTCAACGACAACTTCGTCGCCGCGATGTTGTCGGCCAACTGGTCGGGCCGCTTGGCGCCGACGATGACGCTGCTCACGCACGGCTGGTGCAGCAGCCAGGCCAGCGCCACCTGCGCCACGCTGGCGCCCTTGGCCTCGGCGATGGGGCGCATGACGTCGATGCATTTCCAGGCGCGGTCCTTGTCCACGGGCGGAAAGTCAAACGCCACGCGGCGGCTGCCAGCTTCGGCTTCCATCTCGCGGGTGTACTTGCCGCTGAGCAGGCCGCCGGCCAGCGGGCTCCAGACCATCAGGCCCACGCCTTCGCTGCGCAGCATGGGCACGAGCTCGCGCTCCAGCTCGCGGCTGGCCACGGTGTAGTAGGCCTGCAGCGACGCAAACCGCGCCAGGTTCAGGCGCTGCGAGAGACCCAGCGCCTTGGCAATCTGCCACGCAGCCCAGTTGGACACGCCCACGTAGCGCACGTGGCCGTGGCGCACCAGCAGGTCCAGCGCTTCCAGTGTTTCCTGCATGGGTGTGGCCGGGTCAAAGCCATGCACCTGGTACAGGTCGATGTGGTCCAGCTGCAGCCGCCTGAGGCTGGCCTGGACACCATCGATGATGTGGCTGCGCGACAGGCCCCGGCCATTGGGCCCGCCGGTGGTTTCACCAAAGACCTTGGTGGCCACCACCACGCTGTCGCGCGGCACCTTGAGGTTCTTCAGGGCCTGGCCGGTGATCTGCTCCGAGGCACCGCCGGCATACACGTCGGCTGTGTCGATGAAATTCAGGCCGGCGTCCAGCGCCTGGCCGACCAGGGTTTCGGCCTCGGCCTGCTGCAGCGTGCCGATCTTGCCCCACATGCCTTCGGCGCCGCCGAAGGTCATGGTGCCCAGGCACAGTTCAGAAACATACAGGCCGGTCTGGCCCAAAGCGGTGTAGCGCATGCGGTGTGATCTCCTTGAAGGGACCAGCATACGCCTGGCGCGTGACTCGCGCCGGTGGGGGGCCGGCTGGGGCCAACCGGGGCGTCACGCCGAGGCTTCGTAGACGATCTGCGCCTGCCCCGCGTCGGCCTGGGCCATCCAGCTGGCCAGTGCGGCGTCGCTGGGGAAGAAGCGGGCGTCCTCGCCCAGCTGCAGTTCGGCCGTGGCTTCAGCGCGGCGCAGGGCCAGCCGCACCGGCAGGCCACGCACCAGCTCGCCCTGCTCGCTCATCTCGCGGCGCGGCGGAAACTCACGCACCATCTGAGCGATGTCGGGTGCCTTGCCGTTGACCGCCACCTTGAGGTACTTGCCAAAGCGGCAGCGCGCCGTGGCCAGGTCCCAGACCTGCTGCACATTCAGGCGAAAGCCGCCCGAAAAACGGTCGGGCTGCATCTTGGCCATGACGATCACCAGCTCGTCGTCCTTGAGCAGGTGGCGGTTGGCGTTGATCAGGGCCTCGTCGGCCGTGGCCTCCATGGTGGCGGACTTGTCGTCGAGCTTGAACAGTGCGAGCTTGCCGCGCTGGCCGTTGATGACGCGGAAGTCGCTGATGATGCCGGCCAGCAGCTGCGGCTCGCGGGTGTCGATCAGCTCGTCCATCTGGCGCCTGGCAAAGCGGCGCACTTCCAGCACCACCTCGTCGAACAGGTGCCCCGAGAGGTAGAACCCCACGGCCGTCTTTTCGTAGGTGAGCCGCTCCTTCACGCCCCAGGGCATGGCTTCGACCAGGTCGGGCTCCTGCGTGCTCGCGGCATGCGAGTCCCCCATGTCGAACAGGCCGGTCTGCAGCGCGTTGGCCTCGGTGGTGTTGGCAAACTCGAAGGCCCGGTCGATCGACGCCACCAGCGAGGCGCGGTTGAGCTGCAACGAATCGAACGCCCCCGCCTTGATCAGTGCCTCCACCGTGCGCTTGTTCAGCCGCGTGCGGTCCACACGGCAGCAGAAGTCGTACAGGCTGGTGAACGGCCCGCCCTCCTCGCGCGCCTTGACGATGGCCTCGATGGCCTGCTGCCCCGTGCCCTTGACGGCGCCCAGCCCATAGCGGATGACCTTGTCGGAAATCGGCTCGAAGCGGTGGCCACCACGGTTCACGTCGGGCGGCTCGAAGCTCAGGCCAAAGTTCTTCTGCGCGTCCTCGAACAGCACCTTGAGCTTGTCGGTGTTGTCCATTTCCACCGTCATGTTGGCGCAGAAGAACTCGGCCGTGTAGTGCACCTTGAGCCAGCCCGTGTGGTAGGCCAGCAGCGAGTAGGCGGCCGCGTGCGACTTGTTGAAGCCGTAGCCCGCGAACTTCTCCATCAGGTCGAAGATTTCGTCGGCCTTGCCCTCGGGGATGTTGTGCGTGGCCTTGGCACCGGCGCGGAATTTCTCGCGGTGCTCGGCCATCTCCTCGGCCTTCTTCTTGCCCATGGCGCGGCGCAGCAAGTCGGCGCCGCCCAGCGAATAGCCGCCCAGGATCTGCGCGGTCTGCATCACCTGCTCCTGGTAGACCATGATGCCGTAGGTCTCGGAAAGCATGTTGGCCACCGCCGGGTGCGGGTACTCCACTTCCTCGCGGCCATGCTTGCGCGCCACGAAGCTGGGGATCAGGTCCATCGGGCCCGGCCGGTACAGCGCATTGAGCGCGATCAGGTCTTCCAGCCGCGTGGGCCGTGCGTCGCGCAGCATGCCCTGCATGCCGCGGCTTTCAAACTGGAACACCGCCTCGGTCTTGCCGTCGGTGAACAGCTGGTAGGTGGCCGCGTCGTCGAGCGGGATGTCCTCGAACGCAAAGTTCTCCTGGCCCTTGTGCCGCGCCGAGATGAACTCCTTGGCGATCTCCAGGATGGTGAGCGTGGCCAGCCCCAGAAAGTCGAACTTGACCAGGCCGGCGGCCTCCACGTCGTCCTTGTCGTACTGGCTCACGGCGGATTCGCTGCCGGGCTGCTGGTACAGCGGCGTGAAGTCGGTGAGCTTGCCCGGCGCAATCAGCACGCCGCCCGCGTGCATGCCCACGTTGCGCGTCATGCCCTCGAGCTTCTGCGCCAGCGCCAGCAGGGTCTTGACGTCGTCTTCCTTCTCCAGGCGCTCGGCCAGCACGGGCTCGGCCTTGATCGCGCCGTCAATGGTGATGTGGGTGCCCGGCTTGTTGGGGATCAGCTTGCTGATACCGTCGCAGAAGGTGTAGCTCATGTCCAGCACGCGGCCCACGTCACGGATGGCGGCGCGCGCCGCCATGGTGCCGAAGGTGGCGATCTGGCTCACCGCGTCCTTGCCGTACTTGGACTTGACGTAATCGATCACCAGGTTGCGGTTGCTCTGGCAGAAGTCGATGTCGAAGTCGGGCATGGACACCCGCTCGGGGTTCAGGAAGCGTTCGAACAGCAGGTTGTATTCCAGCGGGTCCAGGTCGGTGATCTTCAGCGCATACGCCACCAGCGAGCCCGCGCCCGAGCCCCGGCCCGGTCCCACCGGACAGCCATGCGACTTGGCCCAGTTGATGAAGTCGCCCACGATCAGGAAGTAGCCCGGAAAGCCCATCTTCAGGATGGTGCTGATCTCGAACTCCAGCCGCTCCACATAGCGCGGCATCTGCCGCTCGCGCTCGGCCTCGTTGGGGTACAGCCGCAGCATGCGCTCCTTCAGCCCTTCGTGCGACGAGAAGCGGAAGTACTCCTCGATCGGCATGCCATTGGGCGTGGGGTAGTCGGGCAGCCGCGGCTTGCCCAGCGCCAGGGTAAGGCTGCAGCGCCGGGCGATTTCCAGCGTGTTGGCCACCGCCGACGGTACGTCGGCAAACAGGGCCTGCATCTGCGCCGCCGACTTGAAGTACTGCTCGCGCGTGAACTTGCGCACACGGCGCTGGTTGCCCAGGATCTCGCCCTCGGAGATGCACACCCGCGCCTCATGGGCCTCGTAGTCGTCCTCGAGCGTGAACTGCACCGGGTGCGTGGCCACCACCGGCAGCTTGAGCCGCGCCGCCAGTTGCACGGCGGCGCTCACATGGGTCTCGTCGTCAGGCCGGCCCGCGCGCTGCAGCTCGATGTAGAACCGGTGCGGAAACATGGAGGCCAGCCGCAGCGCGGCTTCGCCGGCCTGGGCCTCGTCGCCCTGCACCAGCGCCTGCCCGACCGGGCCTGCCTGCGCACCGGCCAGCACAATCAGGCCGTCGCCCAGCTCCTGCAGCCATTCGGGCCGGCACACGGCCTGCGCCTTGACCACGTTCTGCGTCCAGCCCCGGGCCAGCAGCTCGCACAGGTTCAGGTAGCCGCGGTGGCTTTGCACCAGCAGCACCAGGCGCGAGACCTGTTGCGGGTCCTTGGCCAGCCCCTGCACCATGATCTCCGCCCCCATCACCGGCTTGACGCCGGCCGAGCGCGCCGCCTTGTAGAACTTGATCGCGCCAAACAGGTTGTTCAGGTCGGTGATGGCCAGCGCGGGCTGGCCATCCGCCTTCGCGGCCTTGACGATGTCGTCGACTCGGTTGGTGCCGTCAACGACGGAAAATTCGGTGTGCAGGCGCAGGTGGACAAACATGGGGGCATTGTAGGAAATGCAGGCCGCCGGGCGACGGGCGCCCGGCCCGTCAGACCATCACGATCCGCTTGGGTCGGCGGATCGCGGCGGCGGCATCGTCCAGGTCCCGCAGCAGCGCCTTGAGCCCCGCGGGCGCCAGTTGGCGCTGCGAGCACGCGATGCGCAGGTCGAGCCCGGCCACCGGCACCACCGGGTCCGAGATCCGAGTGAAGCTGGCCAGCACCTGCGTGGCCAGGGCCAGCAGGTCATCACTGGCCAGGCTGGCCGTTCCCATGCAGACAAACCGCGTCTTGTTGAGCCGGGCGATCGACCAGGTGTCGCCCAGCACGCCCTGCAGACAGGCCGCGAACCGCACGATCAGGCGTTCCGTGACCACGAAACCGTGGTCGACGCCCACCACGTCCAGCCCCGGCAGCATGAACAGCATCACCGGGGCCTGCCCGCGCCCGGCGCCCTGCCGGAGCAGGGCACGGTCGTAGGCCTGCTCGAACCCCTGGTAGGACAGCAGTGCGGTCAGCGGGTCGCGGCTGGCCGCCACAGCGGCGCGGCCGAGCACGTCGCGGCCATAGCGCTCGCGCGCAAACAGGGCCTGGTAGTACAGCAGCATGCTGGAGAACAGCAGCACCCCCACCAGCGCGGCGCGCGCATCCAGCCCGGCCACGAAATCGAAAGGCGTGTAGACCAGCGCCACCCCCGACCCGAAGCAGGCCACGGCCATCGCAATCAGGCGTACATACCGCCCGCCGCGCAGGGCGCTCAGCCCGCACATGGTCAGGCAGGCCGACAGCACCAGCACGGTCCACACCAGCGCACCCGGCGGGCGCCAGCTGCCGGGCAGCCACAGCCACTGCACCACGACATAGGCCAGCCCGCCCAGCGGGGCGCCCAGCTTGAGGGCGCGCTCCCAGCGCGAGAGATAGCGCTGGTCCAGCGCCTCGGCCGTCAGGGCCACGATCAGCGACACCAGCATCACGCCCGAGAAATGCTTGCTGGCGTCGTTGAAGGCCGGCCACTGCGGGGTGAACCAGACGGCCATGTAGCCGTTGAGGCACAGCACCGTGCCCAGCAGCCAGGCGGCCACCACGGCCAGCAGCCAGTTGGCCCGGCGCCCCAGGATGACCGCGCCGATGACCGTGACCACCACCACCATGAGGCCCAGCCCCATGATGACGCCCGACAGGTTGGCCTGCCGGACCTGGTATTCCCGGAAATCCGGATCGGTCAGCAGCCAGCCGGGCACCCGCCCCCGGGAGTCATTGGCCATCACCATCATCAGGTCCACAGGCCGCTGGCCCAGCGTGAGCGGAAACGCCGGCGACTGCCCGGCAAAAGGCCAGCGCGACTGGGCCACGAGGTCGCCGGCCAGGGCGCCCTGCCAGGCGCCGCCCTGCTCACGAAACCAGACCTGGACCTCGTCGATCCAAGCGGCGGGCACCTGGACCACATAGGCCTGCGGCCCCGCCGGCGCCACCAGCGACAACCTTGCCACCAGGCGCTCGCCGGGCCGGACGCGCCAGCGCGCCACCGACGCCAGGGGCTCATCCGGCACGTTGGCCCACAGGCGGTCGGGGTCGGCAGGCTCGTCCAGCGGCACCGCGTTGGCCACCATGTGGGCCGGCAGCTCGAGGCGCAGCGGCCCCGAGGCCAGTGGCAGCAGCGGCACCTCGGCCGCCCCGGCGCCCAGCGGCACCAGACTCCAGCAAAGCATGAGCCAGACCAAGGCAGCCCGGAGCCCACGGCCCAGCCGACCGAACGCGTTGCTACGCCTGTGCATCACCGGTATGTACCCCTCGCCTGATTTGCCGAACCCTGCATGCGCCACCGCGCATGCCCCGAGATTCTGCCTGTTCACCCCGGCGGGGCCTGGCGGGTCAGGTGAAGTGGCGCGGCGGCAGGGGAATGAACTCGGTTTCTCCGTCCACCGCGTCGAAGCGGCCGGCCTCCCAATCGTCGGCCGCCTGCACGATGCGCTCCTTGCGGCTGGAAACGAAGTTCCACCACATGTGGCGCGGGCCATCCAGAGCGGCCCCGCCAATCACCACCAGCTGCACGGGCGTGTCGCCCGCACTGATCTGGGCGCCCGCCCCGTCCGCCAGCACCTGCAGGGTGTGCTGCGCCAGCGGTTCATCGTCCACCCGGGCGTCGCCACTCACCGGGTACAGCGCCATCTCGTCCGCCAGCGCGGGCAGCTCGATCTGCGCACCGGCCGGCAACCGGATGTCCAGATAGAGCGTGGGGGCCAGCGTGGCCACGGGCGAGCTGTGGCCGAACGCCGAACCAATGAGCACGCGGACCGTTGCCGCGCCCACCATGGTCTGCGGAATGGCCTCGGCCGGCGTGTGCGTGAACGAGGGCGCGACCTCTTCAAAAGCCTGCGGAAGCGCCACCCACAACTGAAGGCCGTGGTTGACGAAGGAGCGGCCGGCCAGCGACTGCGGCTTGCGCTCGGAATGCACGATGCCGCGGCCCGCCGTCATCCAGTTGATGGCGCCAGGCTCGATCTGCTGCACCGATCCGAGGCTGTCGCGGTGCATCATCGCGCCCTCGAACAGGTAGGTCACCGTGGCCAACCCGATGTGCGGGTGGGGCCGCACATCGTGGTTGGCCTCGGGCACTTCGGTCACGGGCCCGAAGTGGTCGAAAAAGATGAAGGGGCCCACCGAGCGGCGCTGCGCCGCGGGCAGCAGCCGCCGCACCATGAAGCCGCCACCCAGGTCCTTGGTATGGCCCGTGAGCCGCAGGGGGGCGCTCATGACAGACGCTCCACGGAGGTGCTGATCTCGGTGGTCACGGCGGTCATGAGCTTGTGCACCGGGCACTTGTGCGCCACGGCCTGCAACTCCTGAAGCTGCGCGTCGGTCAGCGCGCCGCTGACCTGCAGGCGCGCGGCCAGGCGGTAGGTGCCCTGGCGCTCCCCGGACGCATCGCGCGCCACCTCGGTCCGGACATCTTCCACGGCCCAGCCCTTGCGCCGGGCGTACCACAGCAGCGTCAGCGCCTTACAGGCGCCCAGCGCGGCATCGTAGAGGTCGTGCGGATCAGGCCCGTCATCGGTGCCACCCTCGGCCACGCCGCCGTCCACCCGCAGCGTGTGGTGGCGGATGGTCAGGGTCTGCGCCATGGGAGCGCCGGGAACGTGCGCAAGCTGTACCGTCATGAAGGACTCCTGGAGTGTCGAAGACCAGCCTATCAGCGCTTGAACCGCGCCGCAACCTCGGCCACACGCTGGCCAAACTGCCGCGCCGTCTCCAGGTCGCCCGCGGCCATATCACTGGCGCCGCCGTCGGAGGGCGACTGGGCCATCGCACCGCTGTACGACACGAGGTAGTTCGGGTCGTCGCGCCGGGCGCCCTTGGTGTTGGCCGGCATCAGGCCCTGGCTGACCCAGATCATCGAGTGCTGCATGGCCAGCGTGAACAGCGTGGTCAGCGTGCCCTGCTTGTCGCCGCTCATGCCCGCGCTGTTGGTGAAGCCCGCGGCGATCTTGTCTTTCCAGCCCTGGGCAAACCAGACCTTGGACGACGCGTCGGCAAATTTCTTGAACTGCCAGCTCACGCTGCCCATGTAGGTGGGCGAGCCGAAGATGATGGCGTCGGCTTCGGCCAGCGCGTCCCAGCCGCCTTCGGGCAGATGCCCGTCGGCGTCGATGGCCACCAGCGAGGCACCGGCCCCCTCGGCCACGGCCTGCGCCATGCGCTGGGTGTGGCCGTAGCCAGAGTGGTAAACCACAACGGTATGAGTCATTGGAAAGTCCTGTTGTGAGGGGTCAGTCCGCCATCAGCCCTTGCGCCGGCCATCGAGGCTGAAGCCACCCGGGCCCCAGGCCACCAGTGCGAGCAGGCCACCCACCACGGCGATGTTCTTGTAGAAGGCCTGCATCTGCATCGTGGCCTGCGGCGCCGGCACGGCCCAGAAATTGTGGAAGATGAAGGTGATCACCACGGTGAACAGGGCCATGCCCAGTGCCGCCCAGCGCGTCTGCCAGCCCACCAGCAGCAGCAGGCCCAGCCCCAGCTCGATCGCGATCGCCGCGGCGGCCGCGAGTTCAGGCAGCGGCACCCCCTTGGACGCGATGTAGCCCGCGGTCCCCGCGAAGCTGGCGATCTTGCTGAATCCGGCGGGCACGAACAGCAGCGCAATCAGCGCGCGCCCGATCAGCGACAGCAGGTTCTGGGTGGAAACGGAAGGGTTCATGAAAAGTCCTCGGTTAATGAAGTGAAAAAAACAAATGGAAAAAGAACATCAGGCCGCCAGATCGAACACCAGCACTTCGGCGTCCTTGCCCTGGCCGAGCGAGAGCCGGCTCTCGTTCTCGATCAGGGCTGCGTCGCCGGTCACCAGCTTCTGGCCATTGACATCGAGCTCGCCCCGCACCAGATGGACGTAGGCTTTGCGCGCAGGGTTCAGAGCCAGTTCCGCCGATTCAGTTCCATCGAACAGGCCGGCACGCAGCGAAGCGTCGGCATGCACGGTGACCGAGCCTTCTGCGCCATCGGGGGATGCCACCAGCCGCAGGCGGCCCCGCTTCTCGCCGTCATCGAAGGTTTTTTGCTCGTAGCTGGCCGGAATGCCGGTCACATTGGGTTCGATCCAGATCTGCAGAAAGTGCGTGGTCTGGTCGGCCGCGTGATTGAACTCGCTGTGCTGCACGCCGGTGCCCGCGCTCATGCGCTGCACGTCGCCCGGTGGAATGCCCTTGACGTTGCCCAGCGTGTCGCGGTGCGCGAGATTGCCGCTGAGCACGTAGCTGATGATTTCCATGTCGCGGTGACCGTGCGTGCCGAACCCGGTGCCGGGCGCGATGCGGTCCTCGTTGATCACGCGCAGGTTGCCAAAGCCCATGTGGCGCGGGTCGAAGTAGCCCGCGAACGAAAAGCTGTGGTACGACTTGAGCCAGCCATGGTCGGCGTGGCCACGGTCCTGTGATTTGCGTACGGTCAGCATGGTGGCGTCCTTTCAGATGTGTTGCCCATGACTGCAATGTAGAGCCGGGCTGGCCGCTCATCGAGCACCGGCATTTGACGTGTTCATTCAAATAATTTGAAATATCATGGCCAAATCATGCAAAGCAGAACCATCGCCTCGCCGCGTGACGTGCTCACGCCCGACACCCTGTCGCTGCTGCAGACGGTGCAGCAGACGGGCAGCTTCGCCGCCGCCGCGCGCAAGCTGGGCCTGGTGCCCAGCGCCGTGACCTACCGCATCCGCCAGGTCGAGGACGCGCTGGACGTGCTGCTGTTCGACCGGAGCACACGGCAGGCGCGGATGACCGAGGCCGGCGCCGAGCTGCTGCGCGAAGGCGCCCGGCTGCTGGACGACATCGACGCCGTAGCCAACCGGGTGCGCCGCGTGGCCACGGGCTGGGAAGCGCAGTTCACCATTGCCGCCGACAGCGTGATCTCGCGCCCGGTGATCATGGAGCTGGCCGAAGCCTTTTTTGCGCTGAACCCGCCCACCCGGCTGCGCATCCGCGACGAGACCCTGACCGGTACCCTCGAGGCGCTGACCAACGGACAGGCCGACCTGGCCCTGGGCGTGGTGCTGGAGCCGGGCAACGTGGCCGGCATCGCGGGCAAGCCGCTGGGCAGCCTGGCGTTCGTCTACGCGGTGGCGCCGCACCACCCGCTGGCCACCGCCGCGGAGCCCCTGCCCGATGCGTTGCTACAGCAGCACCGCGCCGTGGCGGCCGCCGACTCGGTGCAGCGCGGCCACGGCATCACCCTGGGCCTGCTGGGCGGTCAGGACGTGCTCACGGTGTCCACCATGCCCGCCAAGCTGGACGCGCAGCTGCGTGGTCTGGGCTGCGGCTTCCTGCCCGAGCCGATGGCCAGGCCCTACGTGGAGACTGGCCGGCTGGTGGTCCGGCAGGTGCAGCGCGCCACCCGCCTGGTGCGCGTCGGCTACGCCTGGCGCGGCGGCGAATCCGCGCGCCACGGCCGCGCCCTGGCCTGGTGGCTGCAGCAACTGGAGAGCCCCGCGACGCGCACGGCCTTGCTGGAGCGCCACCAGGGCCCCTGAGCCGGCCGCGTGGCCCGGCACGGGGCGGGTGCAGGGCGGACAGAAGGCGGGCACCGTGTAGAGTTAGCCCCAATCACAGAATCACACCGAGACATCCATGCCCCTGAAGCCAGACGCCCCCCAACACATCGCCATCATTGGCGCCGGCATGGCCGGCATCACCTGTGCCCGCACACTCGTGCAAGCGGGCCATCAGGTCATGGTGTTTGAAAAGAGCCGGGGCTTCGGCGGGCGCATGGCCACGCGCAAGACCCCCTTCGGCACCTTTGACCATGGTGCCCAGTACTTCACCGTGCGCGACGAGCGCTTTGCGCGTGCCCTGGAAACCGCACCCGGCCGTGTCAAGCCCTGGAGTGCCACGGCCGTGCGTGTGCTCGACCCGCTGGGTCGCGTCGCCGAGGCCGCCCTGCCCACGCGCGAGGCGCATTGCGTGGGCACGCCCGGCATGAACGCGCTGGTGCGCGAATGGGCGCACCCGCTCGCCACCGACGGCGCGGTGGAGCTGGAGACCCAGGTCACCCGCATCGAACGTGACAAGCTCAACCCGCGGCGCTGGCAACTGCGCACGACGGGCGTGGCGGACTCGGTGCACGTGTTCTCGGGCTTCGACAGCGTGGTGCTGGCCATTCCCGCGGCCCAGGCGCAAAACCTGCTGCGCCTGTCGGCGCTGGCACCCGACCTCGCCGCGCGGCTGGACGCCGTGCAGGTGGCCCCCTGCTGGACCCTGATGCTGGCCTTCCCGCAGGCCGTGCAGATCAACATGACGCATATCGGGCCGCAATGGAATGCGGCCCTCAGCACCCATCACCGTGTCGCGTGGCTAGCGCGCGAATCCTCCAAGCCGGGGCGTGAAACGACGGAGCGCTGGACCGTGCAGGCCAGTGCGGCCTGGTCGCGCGAACATCTGGAGGACGACGCGCCCCGGGTCCAGGCCAAGCTGCTCAAGGCCTTTGCGGAGATCACCGGCATCCGCGCCGAGCCGGCCCACGCCGAGATGCACCGCTGGCGGCACGCCAAGACCGAGACACCGCTGGGCAAGAGCTTCCTGTGGGACAGCAAGGACCGCATCGGCCTGTGCGGCGACTGGTGCCTGGGCCACCGCGTGGAAAACGCGTTCGTGTCCGGTCTGGAGCTGGCGCTGAAGATCGCGTGACCATGGCCGGCGCACCGGGAACCGCAGCTTGAACAGCGGCTACACCGGGCGTTTCGCGCCGTCCCCGACCGGCCCCCTGCATGCGGGCTCGCTGGTGGCCGCACTGGCGAGCTGGCTCGACGCGCGCGCCCACGCGGGCCGGTGGCTGGTGCGCATCGAGGACGTGGACACCCCTCGCTGCGTTCCGGGGGGGGCGGACCTGATCCTGCAGCAGCTTGTGGCCTGCGGCCTTGTCCCGGACGAGCCCCCCGTGTGGCAGTCGCACCGCGGCGCGCTGTACCAGGCCGCGCTGGACCAGTTGCTGGACCAGGGCCAGGCCTACCCCTGCGCCTGCTCGCGCAAGGACATTGCCGATGCCTGGGCCGCCCGCGGCCTGCCGCACCAGCGCCATGCCGAACTCGTCTACCCGGGCACCTGCCGCGATGGCCTGCACGGCCGCAGCGCCCGCGCATGGCGCTTCCGGACCACTGGAAATGAATCAAATCGGGCTGTAGCCCTTGCCGGACGGTCACTTTCAGCTACTAAAAACATAGCGGAACCGGTCATTCACTGGCATGACCGACGGCTCGGCGCGCAACATCAGGCCCTGGCCACCGAGGTGGGCGACTTCGTGCTGCGCCGTGCCGACGGCCTGTGGGCCTACCAGTTGGCGGTGGTGGTGGACGATGCCCAGCAGGGCGTGACGCACGTGGTGCGCGGCGAAGATCTGGCCGACAACACGCCGCGCCAGATCGCCCTGCAACGCGCGCTGGGCCTGCCCCTGCCCACCTACCTGCACACCCCGCTGGTCCTGGGCGCCCACGGTGAAAAACTGTCCAAGCAGAACGGCGCGCAGGCGCTGGACCTCAGCCAGCCCCTGCAGGCCCTTGCGCGGGCGGGCCAGGTGCTGGGCCTGCCGGCCAACGCCACCGCGCAGGCCCGCACCGTGGGCGCCTGGCTGGAGGCTGCGCTGCCCTACTGGAACCGGTGGCCGGATTGAGGCCGCGCCCCAGGGACCGTGGCGTTAAACTGGGCTGAAACAACCATGTCGTTCGGCCTCTTCCTGACCCGCTGCCTGCGGCTCGCCCGCTGCGGGCGTGCGCTGGCCCTGTTCGCGCTGGTCGCCCTGATCGGGGCGGCTTGGGCCCAGACCTGTGCCCTGCCCGGCTGGGACGGCCCGGTCACGGCCAGCGGCGTGATCAACGCCTACCATGGCGGCAGCGGCAGCCCCTCGGCCGGCGCCACTTCCATCAGCGTGGCCTCGGCCTCGGGCCAGCGCACCAACACACGCGCCTTGCGGGTGGGCGACCTGATCCTGGTGATCCAGATGCAGGACTCCTCCAGCCCCGCCAACGCCGGCCAGTACGAGTACGCCCAGATCGTGGCGATCAGCGGAACCACACTGTCGCTCAACCGTCCGCTGAGCCACTCCTACGCGCAGAGCATGAACACCAGCAACGTGCGCAACTGGCAGGTGGTCTGGGTGCCGCAATACTCCGCCGCCACCATCAGCGGCACCGTCAGCGCCGACCGCTGGACGATCAACACCACCACCGGGGTGGGCACCGGGGGCGTGGTGGCCCTGGACGTGGCCGGCGCGCTGACCCTCAACGGCACCATCACGGCGGCGGGCTCGGGCTTTCGCGGCGGCGCGGGCTTCCATGGCACGGGCAATCGCGCCGGGGGCACCTACACCGACACCGACTACAACTTCACCACCACCGTGGCCAACATGAACGGCGCCCCCAAGGGCGAAGGGATCGAGGGCACGCCGTTCGTGGTGTTCGACGGCACGGCCACGCCCGTCAACTACTACACCCTGCTCGGCCAGGGGTATGCCGCGGGTGCCGCGGGCCGCGGGGCACGCAGCAACGCCGCCGGCGGGGGCAACGACGGGGAGCCGGTGGCCAGCGGCAACCAGTACAACTCCGGCGGCGGCGGCGGCGGCAATGGCGGCGCCGGTGGCCGGGGCGGCAATACCTGGAACAGCAACGGCTCGGGCGGCTCGCTCAACCAGCCCCTGGGCGGCAACACCGGCAACGAGGCCGGCGGCCTGGGCGGCAATGCCGTGACCAACGGCGCCACGCGCCTGGTCATGGGTGGCGGCGGTGGCGCCGGCACCGCCAACAATGGCGCCACGCCCGCCAACAGCGTGACCACCTGGCCCCCCACCACCTCGACCGTGGCCAACGGCGCGGGCGGCCCGATCGCCTCGTCCGGGGCCAGCGGCGGGGGCGTCGTGCTGGTGCGCACCGGCTCCCTGAGCGCCACCGCCGGTGTGATCGACGCCAGCGGCTACAACGCCCACAACAAATCGCCCACCAGCAACACCGACTCAGCCGGCGGCGGCGGCGCGGGCGGCTCGGTGATGGTGACGGCGGGCAGCGGTACCGGCGCGGGCCTGACCATCCGCGCACGTGGCGGCTACGGCGGCAGCTCGGACTACTTCAACCACGGTCCGGGCGGTGGCGCGGGTGGCGGCTATGTGCTCACCAACTTTTCCGGCGCCACCATCGACGTGACGGCCGGACTCAACGGCCTGGATGCCTGCTGTGGTGGCACCGGTGGCAACGGCAGCCCCAAGGCCTGGAACTCGACGGCGGGCAGCAACGGTGTGAGCTCCACCAGTGGCGGGTCCGCCACCGGCGTGCAAAGCAGCTATGCCTGCCTGCCGGTCATCAATGTCAGCAAGAGCACGCTGACGCCCACCATCACCGCGGCCACGGGGGCCACCGCGCTTTACAGCATCAACCTGAGCAACAGCGGTGGCGCGGCCTCCAACGTGTTCCTGCTCGATGCCACCCTGCCCCCCGGCTGGGCCTATGCCAGCACGCCGGCGCCCACCTTCACCTACAGCCCGGCTCCGCCGCCAGCCGCCAATTCGGCGGCGGCCGGTGCCGAAACCACCTCCGCGGGCACACCCGGCGCGCTGCCGGTCAGCACGGTGGCCACGGCCAATTCGGTCACCGCCGTCTCGCTGCGCGCCGCCGGCTCGGCGCCCGGGGTCACGCCGACCACGGGCAGCAACGGCCCGAACTTCGGCAGCTTCTACCTGCCCCAGAACGGCAGCATCACGGTCAGCTTCGTGGCCACCATCCCCGACACCGCGACCGTCGGGACGTACCACAACCCTGCCGGCGTGATCTTCCTGGACCCCACCCGCAGCAGCACCGCGGTCCGCATGGTGACGCCGGCCAGCCAGGCCAACGCCAACCGCTCGGGCACCAACTACAGCGCCAACACGACCTACGCCACCGGCGCGACCAGCAGCGTCCAGGGCAGCAACTTCAGCGGACTGGCCGGCGGCCCCACCACCGAGGACGTGCAACTGCTGCCAGACTTCAGCATCACCAAGACCGCCCCGGCCTCGGCCACACCCGGGCGCACGATCAGCTACACCATCACCCCGCGCAACAACGGCCGGGCCATCGGCAGCCTGACCTACAGCGTGAACCAGGCCACCGACGTCACCACCGCCAATGTGCCGGCCACCCTCGGGTCCAATCCGGTCACCGTGACCGACACGCTGCCCGCCGGCGTCACCGTGGGGGCGGTCTTCACCGGCACGGGCTGGACCTGCAGCGGCACCGGCCCCATGGTCTGCGCCCTGGCCAACGCCAGTGCTTACCCCATTGCGGCGGCCACCAGCTTCCCCTCGATCACGGGGACTGCCACGCTCACCCAGGCCTGCACGGGTGCCGTGCCCCAGACCAACAGCGTGGCCATCTCGGTCGCGACGGGTGAAACCCTCACCGCGGACAACACGGCCACCGCCGTCACCACCGTGACCTGCTCCACCGCCAATGTGCAGATCACCAAGACCAACGGCACCGGCACGGTGGCCTCGGGCAGCACCACCAGCTACACGGTGACGGTGAGCAACCTGGGCCCTGACAGCGCAGCCAACATGACGCTCACCGACAGCCCGGGCACCGGACTGAACTGCACCAGCGTGACCTGCGCGGCCGCGGGGGGCGCCGTCTGCCCGGCGCCCTCGATGCCCTTTGGCAGCCTGACCACGGGGGTGCAGATCGCCACCTTCCCCTCGGGGTCCACGGCCACCTTCGTCGTGACCTGTGGCGTGACCGCCACCGGCTTCTAGCGGCGCCGTCGCGGACAATAGCGCCATGAGCGAACCTCCTGTCACCGCGGTCCCACATCCCCGGACCATCCGCAGCTTCGTGCGCCGCGCCGGCCGCACCACGCTGGCCCAGGCCAAGGCCTTCGAAGCCCTAGGCCCCCGTTTCATCCTGCCCTACCAGGATCGCCTGCTCGACTACGCAGCGGTGTTTGGCCGCAGCGCCCCGACGGTGCTCGAGATCGGCTTTGGCATGGGCGAGGCCACCGCCCACATCGCAGGGCTGCTGCCCGCCACGAATTTTCTGTGCTGTGAAGTGCACGAGCCCGGGGTGGGAGCCTTGCTCAAACGCCTGGGCGAGCGCGAACTCACCCATGTGCGCATCCTTGCGCACGACGCGGTGGAGGTCATCGACCACATGCTGCCGGCAGACAGCCTGGACGGTGTGCATGTCTTCTTCCCCGATCCTTGGCACAAGAAAAAGCACAACAAGCGGCGGCTGATCCAGCCCCCGCTGGTCAACCGGCTGGCCCAACGCCTGCGGCCGGGCGGCTACCTGCACTGCGCCACCGATTGGGAGCCCTACGCGCAGCAAATGCTGCAGGTTCTGGGCGCCGAACCGCTCCTGCGCAACACGGCGGCGGACTTTGCCCCCAAGCCGGACTACCGGCCCCTGACCAAATTCGAGAACCGAGGCCTCAAGCTTGGGCACGGCGTGTGGGACCTGGTGTTCACGAGGCGCTGAACTGCCTCGGCCATGCAAAAAGAGCATGGCCGTTTCCGATATCGGCCAGCATGAACTATTGCCCTACTTTTGCCACTGGAGTATCTTTCCTGGCATCAAGTTTGCATGGCTTTTGATAACTACAAGGAGTTCAACCATGAACACCAAGCGCAGATCGTTGTTGGGGTCCGCAGCGGCCATGAGCCTGGGCCTGTGGGGTCTCTCTGGTAGCCCGGCCTGGGCGCAAGCCAAGGGTGGCCCGCGCAAAATCGTGCTGGGCCAATCGGTGCCGCTGACCGGTGCCGCCGCCGAAATCGGCCTCGCCTTCGCAGCGGGCGCCAAGCTCTATGTCGACGCGTTCAACGAACGCAAGAACAATCCCGGCTGGACGTTCGAGCTGCGCCAGCTGGACGACGGCTACGACCCCGCCAAGGCCAGTGCCAACGCCAAGGCGATGCTGGCCGATGGCGCCGATCTGCTGTTCGGCTTTGTCGGCACGGCCAGCGCCGATGCCGGCGCCGCCGTGGCCAAGGCCGAGAACGCGCTGTTCTTTGCCCCGTTCGCCGCGTCCGACGCCCTGCGCGACACCGCCCACACCGGCGTGTTCCATGTGCGGCCCAGCATGGCCGACGAGGCTTTCAAGATGGTGCGGCATTGCGCCACGCTGGGCCAGAACCGGATTGCCGTGTTCGCCGAGGACGACGCCATGGGGCGTGCCGGCCTCGCGTCGATCAACAAGGCCATCGCTGACCTCAAGCTCCCCCCGCTGGCGGCCTCCGCCTTTGTGCCCGTCAACAGCGACAAGGTGGACGCCGCCGTGGCCACCCTGTTCAAGGCGGAGCCGCAGGCCATCATCCAGGTCTCGCTGTTCCATTCCACGGCCGCCTTCATCCGCAAGATGCGCAAGGCCGGCTACGCGGGCTCGTTCATGAACTTCTCGGTGGTGGGCATTGACCCGCTTTTCACCGCGCTGGGCAAGGACATCGGCGGTGTGGTGGTGTCACAGGTCGTGCCATCGCCACGCAGTTCGGCCACCCCGATCGTCAAGGAATACCTCGCGGCCATCGACAACTCCGAGCAGGCCCCGTCCTATGAAAGCCTCGAGGGCTTCATTGCCGCCAAGACCCTGAACGAGGCCGTGCGCCGCGCCGGCAAGAATTTCGACAAGGCCAAGCTGCAGGCCACCATGGCCAGCATGACCGACTACGACATCGGCGGATTCCGCATCAACCTGCGAGCCGGCGTGCGCGACTCGGTGCGGGCGATCGACTTGATTTCGATCACCCCTGACGGCAAGATCATCCGCTAGCCACCGCACATCTCAGGCAGGCGCAAACAGCGCGAGGATGTTGTCACCCCGGTCGATCTCCGGGAGCGACGGCATGCCTTGCAACAGTCCGGCGACGCGGTCCAGGGCCTCGCTGCGCCCCTGATCCCAGCTGTCGATGGTCCGGGACCACACCGGCCTGAGGCCGCAGTCCTGCGCCACGCGACCCAGCTCCGCAGGCGTGAACTCACGAACGTGATGGGGATCGGCCAGCAACAACTCGCCATGGATCCATTTGCCCAGCATGTGCAGCGACGACGCGTTGGGCGTGGTCACCAGCAGCAGGCCATCAGGCCGCAGCGTGCGCCGCAGCTCGCGCAACATGTTCCTGACGCCTGAGTAATTGAAGGCCTCCAGGTCCTTCACTTCGTGGCTGTCAACGTCCTTGATGTGCTCGATGACCTCGGTGCACAGGCTCAGGTGAAAGCAGTGGTCCGGGAACGGCAACGGGCCCCGCAGGTCGACATCGGTCCCGTGGGCCTCCCAGCCGCTTCGGGCCAGGCAGGCGGCCACCGGCCCCACCCCACCGGCGTCCAGCACCCGCCCGCCGCCAAGCCCGAGCCCGGCGACGGCGTTCCAGGTCTGCACAAAGCGGCGCCGGTGGTGAACAAAGTATGCTCCACGCTCAAGCCACTCACTGTCGTAATACCGCTCAAATGTCACCGGTTTGCCACCCTTCATCCAGCCCCGCATTGTGGCCGATCGCCTCATTGCGCAGCATTCGGTTTGCCCGCCGGGGGAGCATCCGTTGTCGCAGGTTCTGATGTACGGGGGCCGGACGGCGCAACCGCGAAACGTCCTGGTCTACGGCAACTGCCAGGCTCCTTTCCTGGCGCAAATGCTGGCCGCGCTGGACGACCTGAACGACGACTACCGTTTCGTCTATGCCCCCAACCACGCGCTCCCGGGCGAACAGAAGGCCCCCGTGCCTCCTGACCACTGTTTCGAGAATGTGGCGCTGGTGCTGTGGCAGTTCGAGGAGTACGCCGCCAATCCCGCGGCATTGGCGGTCCGGGCCCGGCTGCCGGCGCACTGCCCGGTGGTCACGTACCCCAGCTTCGTGATGACAAGCCTGTGGCCCTTCGAATGCCCGGAACCGCGCGGCGCCGTGGACCCGGCTTACCCCTGGGGGCGCTACCCCCTGGGCGACATGATCGGCTTGCAGATCAGGGCCACGGGGCTCAGCGGCCCGCTCGCCGTGGCGGCCTACCTTGACCTGTCCCTGCAGAAAATGCCGGCCCTGGAGGTCCGCCTGCAGCGCGACATCGACCGCATGCACCGCTACGACGCCCAGTGCGACGTCCAGCTCGCCGACTTCGTCGAGGCGAATTTCCGCGACCAGCACCTGTTCTGGACCAGCGGGCACATGTCCGGCGGGGCGGTCAGCGAACTGGCGCGGCGTGTCGCCGCCGTGGCCCGTCCCTACCTGGGCGGGCAGGCCGGCAGGATGGAGACTTGCCTTGCCGCGGTAGAGCCGCCCGGCATGGGCGAACTGCAGATGCCGATTCATCCGATGGTCACGGACCGGCTGGGGTTGCGCTTTTGCGCGCCCGACATGACCTACCAGTGGTACACGCAGCACTGGACGTTCTACGACTACATGGCGCGCTATATCCCGCTCGACACCAGCTGGTAGAGCGCCCCTGCTAGCGCGCGCGCCGCCAATACCAGCAGCGGCGGTCCACCTGCACCATCGGCTCGTCGATGCCGCGCCCGGCCCTGAAAGCGTCCACGGCCGCGCGGCAATCGGTCCATTCGTCCTCACCATAGTCGTCAACGATCAGATAGCCCCCGACCGAGAGCCTGTCGTACAGATGCACCAGGCAGTCACGCGTGGACTCGTGGTAGTCGCCATCCAGCCGGAGAACCGCCAGCTGTTCGATGGGCGCATCGGGCAGGGTGTCCTTGAACCAGCCCGGCAGGAAGCGCACCTGCCCGTCCAGCAGGCCATAGCGTTCAAAGTTCGCCCTGACCACGTCAAGCCCCGCCGCGAAGTGTCTGAAGCCGTCGCGCATCAGGGCCCCGTGGTGGGCCTTGGCCTCCTTGGGGAATCGCTTCGCGTCGGGTTCGGGCAAGCCCTCGAACGAATCGGCCGCCCACACGCAGCGGTCGGTAACGCCGTGGGTCTTCAGCACCGCGCGCATGAAGATGGGCAGGCCACCACGCCACACGCCACACTCCATCAGGTCACCGGGCACGCCGCGCCGCAGCACGTCCTCAATGCAGGCCTGGAGCTGCTCCATGCGCGCCATCGGCACCATGGTGACCGCGCTGCCGTTCACGTAGTGACCCAGAAAGTCAACGAGATAGCGCGCACCACCCGCCTGGGCATCGGGCTCGGGTGCATCCAGGGTGGCGGTAAGGCTCTTCTTGAGCCAGTCCAGATCAGGACTCACGGGCAGCATGAGGCAGAATCCCCTGTGGTTTTTGGTGGATGAGAACACATGTCAGACGTACTGGCCCTGGTGGCATCGGTCCTGCAAATTCAACCCGCGGACCTTCGGGAAGACGATGGTACAGAGACTGTCCCGGCCTGGGACAGCCTGAAGACCATCCTGCTGGCCAGCATGATCGAGATCACCTACGGCATCACGCTGGACAACCACGATATTGAACAGCTCACCTCGATCCCGGGTGTCCGGGGGGTGCTGGCCCGACATGGCCGCCAGTGAGCTTCCCGGCGCGCTGCGCGCGCGCCTGTCGCAACCCCCATGGACGCCTGCTGACCTGTTTGCCTGCGCCGAGGCCCTGCAGCGCTTTGCGCAGGAAGCGGCGGGCAGCGGCGCGGGCGTTGTGCGGGTTGCCGTGGCTGGCGACTTCACGTGCGACCTGCTGGCCCGGGCCATCGCCTGCGCCATGGCACAGGAAGGCGATGTGCCCCTGCTGCATGTGGCCCCCTTCGGCGTGATGCAGCAGGAATGCCTGAACCCGGCCTCTGCCCTGCACGCGTTTGGTCCCGACCTGGTGGTGCTGGCCCCCGACTGGCGCGAGACGGTGCAGCCCTTGCCACCCGATACGCCCGCCGCAGCGGTCGATGCAGACATCCAGCAGCAGGTGAGCCGCTTCGAGCATCTGTGGGCCGCCCTGGAAGCACGGGGCTGCACCCTCATCCAGCACACCCTGGTGCCGCCACCGCTGCAATGGCAGGGCATCGCGGAACGCCGCAGCGCAGCCGGCCTCTGCAGCCGCATTGATGCGCTCAACCGCGCCCTGCTGGAAGCTGGCGCGGGGCGGGTCTGCTGGCTGGAGGCCGACCGGCTGGCGGCTCAGGTGGGGCTCGCGGCCTGGTCGCCAGCGCGGTTCCACTACGCCGGAAAAATCGGCTTCGATCCCAGATTCCTGCCCGACTACCTGCCCTGGTTTCGCGGCGCCTGGCGCGCCGCGACCGGCCGCGCCAAGAAACTGCTGGTGCTGGACCTGGACGACACCCTCTGGGGCGGGACCATTGGTGACGATGGCCTGGAGGGGATTGCGCTGGGCCCGGACCACGGCGCCCGGGGCGAGGCCTTTGCCGCATGGCAACACTACATTGCCCAACTGGGCCAGCGAGGCGTCATGCTGGCCGTGTGCAGCAAGAACGCACCCGAACTGGCGGCCAGCGGATTCGACCACCGCTTCAGCGTGCTGCGCCGCGACGACTTGGCCGCCTTCGTCTGCAGCTGGGACGACAAGGCCACGGGCCTGCGCCAGATCGCGGCCGAACTCAACCTCGGGCTCGATGCCATGGTCTTCGTGGACGACAACCCCGCCGAGCGCGCCCTGGTGCAGCGGCTGCTGCCCGAGGTCACGGTGGTGGACCTGGGCACGGACCCGGCCCGCTTCATCGACCGGCTGGAAGCCGGGCACTGGTTCGACTCGCAGGGCCATACCGCCGCCGACCTGCAACGCACGGCAGCCTACGCTGCGCGCCGCGAAGCGCGCGCCGCGCAGTCCACGGCAGGCGACCTTGCGTCCTACCTGGCCGATCTCGACATGGTCGGGCAGCTGGCCCTTGCGCAAACCACCGATCTGCCGCGGCTGGCGCAGATGGAGCTCAAGACCAACCAGTTCAACCTGACCACGCGGCGCTATTCACAGGTGCAACTGGCAGGCGCGCTGGGACAGGCCGGCCGCCAGCTTCTCACCTTTCAGCTCAAGGACCGGTTTGGCGACCACGGGCTGGTCGCCTCCCTCGTGGTGGTGCGCGAAGGGGATGCATTGACCATCGACAGCTGGCTCATGAGTTGCCGCGTGTTCGCGCGCTCGGCCGAACAGTTCATTCTGGGTGGGCTTGCAGCCTTGGCCCGCGAACAAGGGGCCACCGTTCTGCGCGGTGAGTACCTCCCCACACCGCGCAACGGCGTCGTGGCCGACCTCTACCCCCGGCTGGGCTTTGCGCCTGCCTGCACGCAGGGGCGGTTCTGGCAACGCGAGCTGGCCGCACCGCTGGACGACCTCGCCTCGCCCATCCGCTCGGCGGCGTAGCGCTGGTTGCGCCGGGATCTCAGCGCTGGCAACGCTGCATCCAGAAGCTGCCGCCCGCGCCCAGCGCGGGACCCCGCGGAAACACCGAGGTCACCGCGTCGCGCGGGCGGCTGAGCATGTAATGCGCCATCCACACCACCTGCCAGTCGTGGTTGAATCGACGAACAGCAGGGAGCCCACCTCCACGATGCGCCGGGGTTTGAACAGGTCCAGCGCCCCGTACAGAAGCTCGGCGTCGAGCACCGGGAACACGCCATTCATGTAGTAGAAGCGACCGGGCTCGGCCGGTGCGTCGGCGGGGTAGTCGATGCCGCCCACAGGGGGCCGCAGGCGCTCCAGCAGCGCGAGTTGCGCCGGTTCGCGAATGTCCACCGCCCGACAGCTTGTCCCGCAGCGCCCAGACCTGGCGTAGGATTCGCACGCATGCTTGACGCCCACCTCTCCGCTCAGCTGGATGCCGCCTGGGGCAATCCTGACTCCTGGGTGGCCAATGGCCTGCAATGGACCCACCTGGAAGAAGTCCGCGCCTTGATCAACCGCCGGGTCAGCGGTGACGCGGCCATCGGGCCACTGGCCTGGTTCGCCCGCCATCTGGCCACCAGCGGCGCCCCGCCCCTGGGCCGCGTGCTGGTGCTGGGCTGCGGTGCCGGGCGGGTCGAGCGTGAACTGCACGCGCGAGGCTGGGCACGGGAGATCGTGGCATTCGACCTGTCCCCCAAGGTGCTCGACGTGGCGCGCGCGAACGCCGCCGGCATCGCAGCGATCGAATACGTCCAGGCCAACATGGACGACCTGCCCCTGGGCGAGCCGCCGTTCATGCCCGGCAGTTTTGACGCCGTGCTGGGCATTGCCAGCGTGCACCATTGTTCGCGCTTGCACGCGCTGTTCAGCGCCGTCTCGCGCCTGCTGGTGCCCGGCGGCTGGTTTTTCCTGGACGAGTATGTCGGGCCAGACCGGTTCCAGTACTCCCCCACCCACATGGCCCAGGTCTGCGCGCTGGCCGACCTGCTGCCCGACCGGCTGCTCACCACGCGCGGCGGCGAGGTCAAGCGGGGCTTCCGGGCACCGACGGTGGACGAAGTCGTTGCCGTGGACCCGAGCGAGGCGGTCTGTTCATCGCAGATCCTGCCGCTGCTGGGCGAGCATTTCGAGGTGGTCGTGCAACGGCCCTATGGGGGCTCGCTGCTGCATCTGCTGCTGGCGGACGTGGCGCAGAACTTCGAGCCGCCGCAGGCCCGGCCCTGGCTTCAGGCCCTGATCGATGCTGAAGAAGAGCTCGACCGGCTGGGCCGGCTGGAACACCACTTCAGCTGCATCATCGCGCGTCCCCATCACGCAGCCAGCGGCGCAGCCGGTTGATCTCGCTGACACCCAGGAGCCCCGCCACGGCCGCAGGCCGCTCCGCCATGCGCCCGGGGGTCGAGCCGCTCACAGGCCTGCACGATGTGCGCCTTCCGCTCGCGCAGCACACGCGCCTGCGGATCCAGCCTGGTCACCCGCGTGAGGCCTGTGGGTGCAACGGGCAGCGCGACGCCCCGAAGCTTGGGACGCAGCCCTAAGGCACGGAACGAGCGTCAAGCCGTCCCCGGTAGAGAAGCCGGAGCCATGCTCGGGGCCCGCGGGTCCGCCTGCCAACAGGAGGCGGAACCTCGCCAGGGCGGCGCGCTCCAGTGGATGAGGCTTCACACGCGGGAATCCCTGGCTGCGGCGCGCTGCAGCACCCCGCGCAGGTTGCGGGCAAACAGGTCAGGGTGGTAACGCGAGTCGCACTGCTCCCACGCGGCCGCCTGTTGCCGCTCCCAGGCCCCGTCGTCCAGAAGCAGCCGCGCAATGGCCATGGCAAAGGTTCTGGCATCCCGGGCACCGACGATGTCCAGCCCGTCACGCCAGGCCAGCTGCCGCACCAGCAGCGCGGAAGCCACCGTGGGAATGCCGCTGGCAGCGGCCTCGATCACCTTGGCGGGCACGCCCCCGGCAAAGCGCACGGGGGCAATGAAAACCCGGGCCGCGTCGTAGTGGGGCTCCAGCGCCTCCTGGGGGCCCAGAATGCTCACCTCGGGCCCCGCCTGCGCCGCCACCTTGTCGGACAGGCACACGCCCACCACCGTCAGGTGGGGGGGCGACGGCAACCGCTCACGCAGCAAGGGCATCACCTCGCGAAGAAACCAGAGCAACCCGTCTTCGTTGGGTGTGCCGGGATGCAGGGCGCCCACGAACAGCAGGCCGCTGCGCCGGGCCACGCCGGGGGCGTGGCGGCGCACCGGGATGCTGTGGCTGAGGGTGCATACCCGGTGGCCAGCCGCTTCAAAGTAGCCGGCGTCGCGGCCAGACACCACCAGCACGTCGCGGGCACCGGCCGCCAGCGCCATTTCGGCGCCGATCCGGGCCTGCGCCGCCTGCCGGGTCAACGGATGGCCCTGCACGCCAGCCATGGCAATTTCGCGCAGCGCGAACAGCGCCTCGGCGTCGTAGACGAGCTGCATGCCGGCAAACAGGTCTGGCCGGCGCTGGCGAAGCGGCTGCAAGGCCTGCAGATTGGGAGGACGGCTGACCATCAGGATGTCATAGACGCCACGCCGGCGCTCCAGGAAAGCCTCCAGCCCCGCCAGCCCATGGCCCAGCGCGACTTCCACGCTGCGCGGGATGGAGGCGTAGACCGCACGCCAGTCGTCGTGCAGCGTCCAGAGCGGGAACAGGGTCAGAGGCCAGTCGCGCAGCGCCTGGAGCATCAGCCGCGCGCGCGGCAATCCGCCGCCCTTGAACATGTGCGGGACTTCGTTCTCGACGAACAGCACACGGGGGCGGCGCTCCCTGTCCTTGGGGGACCGCCACTTGTCCCCGTCCAGCGGCAGCGCCTGTGGCGGCGGCTGACCCTTGAGCCAGGCAGCATGGCGGCTGCGGAACACCGAGCGGTTGCGCTCCATGAGTTCGGTGGCACTGTCGCCAGTGGCACTGCCCCATTCAAGGTGCTCGAGCAGGACCGAGGGCTCGTACACCACGCGCAGACCGGCCTGCCACACCCGCAGGCAGTAGTCCGTGTCCTCGTAGTAGGCGGGCACGAAGGCCTCATCAAAGCCCCCCAGCATGCGCCAGACCGCCGCGGGTGTGACCAGCAGGACACCGGAGACATAGTCCGTTGCCCGTGCGGACAGCGCCGCATGGCCAAACGGGTCCTCGCCACGGCCAATCCCGCCCGCCAGCCCGTTGTCGAAAACAACATTGCCGGCTTCCTGCAGGCCGCCGTCCGTGAGCACCACACGCCCCCCAAGAGCCCCGATGGAAGCGTCCGCCTCCATCGCATCACGGGCGTGGGCCAGCGCCCCTTCGAGGAGGACCGCGTCGCTGTTCAGGAAAACCAGGTAGCGGCCGCGCGCAGCGTCTGCGCCTTGCCGGGCCGCCTGAAGGAAGCCGAGGTTCTGCGCATTGCGAATGACGCGCGCGCCTCGCAGGCAGGCCAGAAGATCCGGCGTGCGGTCGTGCGACGCGTTGTCCACCACGATGGTCTCGAAGCTCACGTCGCGCTGGTCCGCCAGCGCCTGAAAGGTCCGCTGCGACAGGCCGGCCTGGTTGAACAGCACCACGATCACCGAGAGATCAGGAGGCGCGGAGGTTCCGGCGGTGGCAAGGTCGATCGCGCGCGGCCGCTGCAACCACTCCTGCAAGGCGATCTGTGCGCGCCATTGCGTGCGCCGCTTCACGCTGCCGGCCGTCGAAAGCCCCGCACAGGACTGCTTCAATTGCGCGCAGATCGCCTCGATCTGCGAAGCCACGCGCAGCCCGTCGACCAGCGGCGACTCGAAGATGCGCTGGCGCAGGGAAGCGCGATGCGCGCGCAGCCCCGTCGGGTCCCCGGCCATCCTGCAGGCCAGTGCGCAGAACCCGTCCAGAGTCTCGGCGCTCCAGCCCGCCAGGCCCAGCGAAGCCAGCACCGAGAGCCCCTGGCGAGCCCCGGCCCATGGACCGGCCAGCGTCACCACCGGGACCCCCATCCACAAGGGGTCCAGCAGGCTCAGGCCGCCGTTGCCGGGAAAGCTGTCGAGCACCAGATCCACCTGGCCAAACCAGGCCAGATAGTCCGCGCGCGGCATGAACGGGTGGAAATACACGCGCCCGGCCACGACGCCACAGGCCTGCATGCGCGACAGGATCACCCTCCTCAGGGGCCAGTCGCCCGCCACTTCGCCAATGAAGCGTATCGCCGAACCCGGGGTGCCGCCCACGATGCGGGCACAGGCATCGAGGTAATCCGCACTCAGCCTCAGGCTGCGCGCCGTCACCCCGAAGGTCACAGTGCCCCGCGCGATGAGCGGCGCCGGACTGACAGGGGGGGCCATGGCGGGCGGGTCCCAGCACCACTGCCCCCCTTGCAGGCGGCGAATGGCCTCGTCATAGCCCCCTTCATGGCCTTCGGGCACGGACGCTTCATCGGCCAGCAGCACATCGAACAGGCCTCCTGATGGCCCCCAGCACCCCAGCCACCCCACCTGCACCGGCGCGAGGCGGCGCGCGTACGCCTGCAGGAGGGCGAACTGGCCCTCAAACGGGTGAAGGCCTCCCGCGTCGATCACCACATCGATGCGATTGGCGGCACACGATTCCGCCAGGGTCTCGACCATCAGGGGCTGCAAGTGAATGTGCGACGGCAGGTCGGGACAGGGCTGATTGGTGTAGACGAAGACCTGCGCGCGGTCGCCCGCATGGGCCGCGAGCACCCGGCGCAGCAGGCTCTGGTGCAGTTGTCCCGCCACGTAGGCGATACGCGGCCTGGCATCCAGCTCCAGCGCCTTCCGGGTCGCGGGAAGCCGGGCCAGCCCGCTGCGCACCTTGAGGCTGCGGTACCACTGCCGCGCCTGCAGCGCCAGCGTCGGCAGGTCGGAGCGGGGATCCAGCGACGCGCCATACAGCGCGGCCGCGCCTGTCCACGGGTCGTCGTCCAGGTCCTCCCGCGCGATGCGCGTGAGCGCGCCAAGACAGCCGGGGCCCTGGGTGTAGACCGCTTCCTGCAGGGCCTCCCGCAGGGCGCCCCGCAACCGCTCCACCGGAACCAGCCGCAGCAGCGCGCGAGCCCCGTGGTCGCCCAACCCCGCCAGGCGCAGAACGGCCTTGATCGCATCGGGCGAGGACCGGTCGCGACGCAACAGGCGGGCGCACGCCTCAAGGGCCTCCTCGTGCCCCGACTCGGTCAGCAAGCGGGCCTTGAGCAACCACGCCGGCAGCCAGTCGGCACGCTCGGCCAGCAGGTCCTGCACGCCCGACAGGGCCAGATCGAACTGGCCACTGCGGCGCTGGGCCTCGGCCAGCTCCAGCCGCGGCACCGGATCGGCCGGGCTGCATTCGATCGCCCGCAGGAACGCCAGCTGCGCCTGGGCCGGCCGGGCTGCGTTCAGCATCACCCACCCCATCTGCCGCAGTCCGTCCACGCGGTCCGGCGCCAGGCGCAGCGCGTGCGCGACGGCCAGTTCCGCGTCCGCCAGCCGCCGCTGGCGCAACCGGACTTCGGACAGCGCCCGCCAGGCTTCGGCCGAATCAGGCGCATGGGCCACGGCCCGCTCGGCCCAGCCCTGGGCCTCGGCGATCTGGTTGGCATGGGCAAACACGAACGCCGCCTGCACCTGGGCGGCGCTGTCACCGGGCAGGCGCGTCAACAGGACCCGCAAGGTTTCAACGGCCAGCGTGGTGTGACCCAGGTCCAGCGCCAGCCAGCCCTGCATGCGCAAGGCCTCGATGTGGTGGGGCGCCGCGGCCAGCACCTGCCGCAGGGTTCGCTGGGCCATCCAGGCGCGGCCCCGGCGCCATTGCGCCACGGCCAGCAGCCGCCGCAATTCCAGCGCCTGCGGCTGCTGGCGCAGGCGTCTGAGCAAGATCCGGCGGGCCTCCTGCAGCTCACCCAGGTCCAGCAGCACCTGCGCCAGAAGGTCCAGGGCAACCCGGTTGTCCGGTTCGTCGTAGAGCACCCTGTCCAGAAGCCACCGGGCACCGGCGAAGCGCTGCAGCTCGCGCTGGATTCGGGCCCGCCGCAACAGTGCATCCGTGAAGCCCGGGTCAAGTGCATGCGCCCGGGTCAGCGCCTCGTCGGCCTCTTCCAGATCGCCGAGATCCTGCTCGACCAGGCCCAGCAGGTGCCAGGCCGCGGCGCGTTGGGAATGCTCACGCACCAGATCGCGCGCCACCCGCCGGGCCCCGGCCGGGTCGCCGCGGTCGCGCAGACGCTGGATAAGCTCGGTGAGCAGTTCGGCATCACCCGGCCACTGGTCCAGCGCGCGCTGCAGCGCCGCGTCGGCCTCTTCACGGTCACCCAGCTCGAGCAGGCATTGCGACAGGTGAAGGTGCAGCCGGGCCTGCTCGGCCGCGCTCGAGTGGAAGGTCTGGATGGCTTCCCGATAGGCCTGCACGGCGGAAGCATGAAATCCTCGCTGCTGCTGCAGCCAGCCCATCTGCATCCATCGCTGCGGCAATTTCCGGTGCGCCAGGGCATGCGCTGCCCAGGCCGCGGCCTCATCCAGCCGGCCCAGGTCGTGCAGCGCCCAGGCCAGGGCATAGGCCGCTTCGTCGAGCGAGCCGTCCAGCGCGCAGGCACGTTGAAAAGCCGCGGCGGCCGCAGCCGCGTCCCCACGACGCTGATGAAGGTAGCCGGTGTACCAGTGCAGGGGCGCATGGTCAGGGGTCTGCGCCAGGGCTGGCTCCAGCACGTCGGCCGCCTCGTCTTCGCGGTGCGCCTGGATCAGGAAGAAGCCCAGCGCCGCGCTGGCTTGGGGAGCGGGATTGCCCGACGCGTGGGCCTGCCGCGCCCTGAGCAGCGCCTCCTGTGGTTCGCCCGCCGCGAACAGCTGCCAGGCCTCCTGAACCCATTGCAATGCGGACGTGGACGCGGCGTCCATGACGCCGCTCAGGCGGCGTGGCCGGCCAGCAGGCCCAGCAAACGCGCAACGATCAGCGGTGTGGCCGCCGCATGCCCCAGCCCGTGCGAGCGCGCTGCGGCGCTGTAGGCATCGTGCCCGGCCAGCAGCCGGCGCAGCGCCGAGGCCCAGGCCCAGATCGGCGCATGCGGGTCCACCAGCAGCCCGCCCGCTCCCACGGTCTGGGGTAAGGCACCGCGCTGGCTGGCCAGCACGGGCAAGCCATTGAGCTGGGCCTCGATCACGGTGCGGCCAAACGACTCTTCCCATACTGAGGGCATGAGCAACAGGCGCGACTGCGCGAACAGCGGCCGCATGTCGTCGGTCGGCCCCTGCCACTCCACATTGCCCAGGGCCTGCGCACGTTGGCGGCACATCTGGCGCCAGTTGGGCTCCAGATGCCAGCTCTCGACCACCAGGAATTGCACGTCGGGGCACTGCGCCGCCAGCGCAAACATGATCTCAACGCCCTTGATGGGTGTCGGGTTCACAAACAGCACCTTGGAACCGCTGCCGGCCGCCAGGTAGCCTTCAGGCCGGACTACCGGGGGGATCACTTCGCAGGTCAGGCCGCACAGAGCATGCCAGCGCGCGGCCGTGAAATCCGAGTTGGCCAGATACAGCAGCGAAGGGTCGGCCATCAGCATGCCCCGCAACTGGTGCACCTCCACGTTGTGCAGATACACCGCCGTGGGTCGGCCGGTCTCCAGGCTCGCCAACACCATGGGGGCCAGCGCGGTACCGCTCTGCACCACGATGGCCGTGGCGTCCCAGGCGGCCGCCACCAGTGGCAGGACCCGCTGCGGTGAGGCGGCGCGCATGCAGAGATAACCCAGCGCGTTGTCACTGTGCGCGAGGTCGCGGGTGTCACTGCTTTCGCCGCCGGAGAGCCCGCACAGCACGGCGGCCTCGGCACCCGCCATGCCAATGGCCAGGCACAGGTCGTGAGTCGTCGTTTGCAACCCGCCCTTGACGTCGGGCAGGTGCGGGTAGTCGGAGACGAAAAGGACGCGCATACGGGCTCAGCGCCTCATTTCGCCGGTGGCCGCGGCGGGCAAGGGTCGACCGGCACGTTCAGGACACGGGCGGCGGTGGCAAGCTGCCCAGAAGGTCCTTGAACGTCGGCTGGAAGTTGTTGCCTCCACCGGAGCCGGGCGGCGGTGAGCCCGCCCGGTTGGGGTCGATGTTCTGCACGCCCTGATTGGGCGCTGGTGGCCCCGACGGAGGCGGGGGCGGTGGTGGCGGGTTGTTCTGCTGGTCGAACTGGCTGAGCTGCTGGGTCAGGTCGTTGGAGGTGATCCGCTGGGGCGTTCCGATACCGTTGCCGCTGCCGGTCAGACCGAAACCGGGCCGGGTGATCGTCTGGGAGTCGCCCCCGGTGTTCGACATGGTCATGTGGTTCCCGAACAGGAACGTGCCACGGGTGGTCTGGCCGTTGTTCTCGATCGTGCTGATGCCGCCGCGGATACCCACCGTGGCGGTGTTGGTGCGCACCACGGTGTCCCGGCTCTTGCTCAGGAAGCCGCCGACCACGCGCAGCAGGCCCTTGGTCATGTCGACCAGCAGATTGCCGTCCTGGGTCTTCTTGTCAAAGCGGTATTCGGCGATCACCACCTCGGAGTTCGGGCCCAGCGTCATCGCGGACTGATCGGAGAACAGCACGTGCATCGACTGGTTCGGGCCGGTCACCAGCTTCTGGCCGGAGGTGCCGTCAATGTAGATGGCGGAGCTGGTCGACACGGGCGAGGCGCCCTTGGTCACGGTGGTCACCACACCGGTCTGGCGGCCACCTGCCGGCGTGGCCGGCTGCGCCAGGGCCGTGGGCAGCGTGGCACTGGTCAGCGCCGCTGCCAGCCACCAGTCTTTGTGAATTGGCGGGCTCATCGTCTACTCCTCAGAAGCTGCGCACCACGGAACCCGACAGCGTCGTGTTCCGGTAGTTGAAATTCGGCTGGTTGGCCCGGTTGCGCGCGTGCTCAACCGACAGCACCAGCGACCAGGCGGGAGCCAGCGGCATGGTGTGCCCGACACCGATGCGCCATTCGCGGTCCTTGTGCGCCTCGGTGGCGCTCACGGCAGGGTCCGCGGCGCCATAGGTACGGCGCAAGCCTCCCATCCACACATTGGTGGTCCAGTAGGTTCCCTTGGACACAGGGCTCGCATACGACACCGAATAGGTCACGCGAAACTCCTGGGAGTTGAAATCGTAGAGGCCCTGCCCGGCGCGGTTGCGGCTTGCGGCCGCATCCACGCTCAGCACGTGGCCGGCGTTCAGCTCGTGGTTCACGCGGCCGCGCAGTGTGTACAGATGGCCATCGAGCTGGCTGGCCGCAGGGACATCGATGCGGCGCTCGAAACTGCGGTCCACGGCTTCCAGCGTGAACGCATATTGCGTCTTCTCGCTTTGCTGCCAGGTCAGGTCCAGCCCCAGCCCCTGGTTGCGCAGGTACTGGTGGCCCTGGGCCGTGACGTTCAGGAACAGCACATGCGGCCGCAGGGTCACGCCCGGCAACTGCTCCGGCGCCGGCTTGAAGCGCACGCCGGTGTTGAGGTCCAGCACCAGCAGGTCGTAAGGGGTGGTGGGACTGGCCGTGAGCTGGCGGCCCGACGACGAGCGGTAGTCCGCGAGGTAGGCCCCGAACCCGCTGACGATCGTCGCGGAATTCTGCCGCTCGAGGTCATAGGCGTGCTGGAGGCGCAACCCCAGGCTGAGGTCGTTGTCAGACTGCGGGGCCTGGTTGGCGGGCGCCGGGACCAGCACGCCTGCGGCCAGCACCTGGGCGGCATCTGTCCGGTACATGGGGTTTGACTGGTGGCGCAGCCCCGCCACCAGCGCGCCACTGAGCCGTGAACGCTGGTTGCGCTTGGCCAATTCCACCTGCAGGGCCTGCGCGAAAGCGAGCTTCTCGCCCTGCAGCCGGCTGTCCGCCAGGGCATGGCGCAACATGGCTTCGGACATGGCGTAGGAGCCCAGACGGAAATACAGGCTCGCGATGTCCACCCGCAGGTCCGGCGGCGCATCGGGGTTCAGAAGCAGCCGCTCGAGCGCGGCGATGCCGCCTTCGTAATTGCCGGCCTGCACCAGGAGCTGGGCGTATTGGGACCACAGCGCCAGGTCCTGCGGCTGTTGAAGCACCTGGCGGAAAGCCTCCTCGGTCTGGCGCTCCAGGGGAGTGGCCGCTCCGCTCTGCGCCATGGCGCTGGCACACACGACCAGCCCCGCGGCACACACCAGGCTCCGACGATGCTTTTTGCCAATGGGCGATTGCAGCATTTTTGCAACCCTCTTCCTTGTTGGGTACGCCCTCCACTATAAGCGGAACCTGCCCCGTTCCCCCACCGCAAGCCTCCTGGGGCCCCGGGCGTTGGATCCACGCCATACGCCGGAACGCGATCGCGGACATCCGTCACGGTCCGGGCGGCGCAGGCCCGCCCTCAGCAATCAGCCACCCCTGGACACCCTGAGGCAATAGAGGGGCAGCGCCAAGCCGCTGGCCTGAGCGCCGCCGGGCCGCCCCAAGGCGCGAAGGCCCCCTCGGGAGGCAGTGACCCACCCAAAGCGGGGGAGAGTGGGGGCTCTGAGATCTGGCCTGCTCAACGCTTCAGCGCAGCGACCAGCAGATCCCTCAGCCGGGCATAGGCCTTGTCGCGGGCCGCCGGGTTGGGGCCCACATGCACGCCCTGCCCCGGGTTGACGCCATTGGGCACGTCGGCGCGCACCCGCACCTGGCCCACCGGGCTGTCGAAGTCGTGATAGCTGTCGGGGTAGACATTGACCTCGGCTCCCACGCGCTGCCCGAGGTCGATGCATGGCTGTGGCGGGGTCCAGTCGTCCAGCGCACCGAGCATCAGGACCAGCCGCGTCGATGGCCGGTAGCCTGACCTGAGTGGCGCGCTGCAGCCGGGGTAGAACGCCACCGCCAGCACGGGTGGGTGGGCCAGCGCCTGCACGTCGGCCCGCGTGGCGTCGGTGGCCGACAGCACGGCGCTGCCGCCGTGCGACCAGCCCAGCAAGGCCACACGCTGCGCGTCGGCCCAGGGCTGCGCCACCACCCAGGCCAATGCACCGAGCGCGTCGGCGCGGCGCTCGGTCTGGTCGATGCGGCGCTGGCCGATCTTCTGCGTGCACAGGCTGGTCTCGCCGCGCGGCGTGAGGCTGTCCGGGAACAAGACGTTGTAGCCCACCGCCACCAGGGTGTCGGCCATGGCCTGATGACGGGCATTGAGCAGGCCCTTGCGAGAGCCCGTGGTGGCGTAGAGCCCGCCGCAGCCGTGCAGGGCAATCACCGTGCCGCGCGGCGTGTCGGCGGCAGGCTCAGGCCGGAACAGCCAGCCAGTCAGCGCCGTGCCATCGCGGCTGTTCAGGGTCACGGCCTGCGGCGTCGCGGCCGCCACCGGCCCGGCGCCACCAGCGATCAACAGGCCCAGAATCAGGGCCAAAAAGGTCTGTAGCCCTTGCCTGGTGGCCACTATTAGCTATCAAAACAGGAGCAAAAAGCGCCTCAAGCGAGCCCCACCCCGGCTCAGGCGCGCTCGGCGACCCAGCCTTGCACCGACTGCAGCGCCGCCCCGAGCTGGCTGGCGTCGGTGCCGCCTGCCATGGCCATGTCGGCCTTGCCTCCGCCCTTGCCGCCCACCTGCTGGGCCACGAAGTTGACCAGCTCGCCCGCCTTGACCTTGCCCACGCTGTCGGCCGTCACGCCCGCGGCCAGCTGCACCTTGCCGCCGTCCACGGCGGCCAGCACGATGGCGGCGGTCTTGAGCTTGTCCTTGAGCTTGTCCATGGTCTCGCGCAGGGCCTTGGCGTCAGCGCCATTGAGCTGGGCCGCCAGCACCTTGATGCCCTTGACGTCCACGGCCTGGTTCACCAGTTCGTCGCCCTGGACCGAGGCCAGCTTGCCCTTGAGGCCGGCAAGCTCCTTCTCGAGCTCGCGCATCTGCTCCAGCATTGCGCCCACGCGCGCCGGCACTTCGCCCGGCACAACCTTGAGCGTGCCCGCCACGCCACCGAGCGTGGTCTCCATGCCCTGCACATAGGCCAGGGCGTTCAGGCCCGTCACGGCCTCCACCCGGCGGATGCCGGCGGCCACGCCGCCTTCGGCCGTGATGGTGAAGAAGCCGATGTCGCCGGTGCGCTGCACATGGGTGCCGCCGCACAGCTCGCGGCTGGTGCCGATGTCCAGCACCCGCACTTCATCGCCGTACTTCTCGCCAAACAGCATGACGGCGCCGGTCTTCTGCGCCGCCTCGATCGGCATGACACGGGCCTGGGTGGGCGCGTTGGCCAGGATCTCGGCGTTGACGCGCGACTCGATCTCGCGGATCTGTTCGTCGGTCACCGGTGCGTTGTGGGTGAAGTCGAAGCGCGTCTTGTCGGCATCCACCAGGCTGCCCTTTTGCTGCACATGGCTGCCCAGCACCTCGCGCAGGGCCTTGTGCATCAGGTGGGTCACGCTGTGGTTGCGCACGGTGGCGGCACGCAACGTGGTGTTGACCTGCGCCGTGACCGCGTCGCCCACCTTGAGCGCGCCCTGGGCCATCACCCCGTGATGGCCGAACACGTCGGCCTTGATTTTCTGGGTGTCGGCCACGTCAAAGCGGGCCCCACCGGCCACGATGGCGCCCTGGTCACCCACCTGCCCGCCGGACTCGGCGTAGAACGGCGTGGTGTCCAGCACCACGGCGCCGCTCTGGCCGGCCTGCAGTTCATTGACGGGCGATCCCTCGAGGTACAGCGCCACCACCCGGGCCGGTTCCTCGAGCTTGTCGTAGCCCGTGAACGTGTTGCCCGGGCCGGTGTATTCGAGCGCGCGGTCCATCTTGAACTTGCCGGCCGCGCGGCCCGCGGCCTTCTGCTTTTCCATGGCGGTGTTGAAGCCGGCCTCGTCCACCGTCACGCCGCGCTCGCGGCAGACGTCGTTGGTCAGGTCCAGCGGGAAACCATAGGTGTCGTGCAGCTTGAACGCCAGGTCGCCGGGCAGCACCTTCTGGCCACCGGCCATCGCGGCATCGAGGATTTCCATGCCGTTTTCCAGCGTCTCGAAGAAGCGCTCTTCCTCGACCCGCAGCACGTCCATGATGCGGTCCTTCTGCGCGGCCAGGTTGGGATAGGCCGCGCCCATGAGGGCCACCAGGTCCGGCACCAGCTTGTGGAAGAACGGCGTCTTGCACCCCAGCTTGTAGCCGTGGCGGATGGCGCGGCGGATGATGCGCCGTTGCACGTAGCCGCGTCCCTCGTTGCTGGGGATGACGCCGTCGCTCACCAGGAAAGCCGTGGCGCGGATGTGGTCGGCGATCACGCGCAGGCTCTTGTTGTTCAGGTCCTTCTCGCCGGTCTCGCGCGAGGCGGCCTTGATGAGCGTGTCGAACAGGTCGATCTCGTAGTTGCTGTGCACGTGCTGCAGGATGGCGGCGAGGCGCTCCAGGCCCATGCCGGTGTCCACGCAGGGCGCGGGCAGCTTCTTGACGGAGCCGTCGGGCTGCATGTCGAACTGCATGAACACGTGGTTCCAGATTTCGATGAAGCGGTCGCCGTCCTCATCGGGACTGCCGGGCGGGCCGCCGGGGATGTGCGGGCCGTGGTCGTAGAAGATTTCGGAGCACGGGCCGCAGGGGCCGGTGTCGGCCATCATCCAGAAGTTGTCGGACTTGTACTTGCCGCCCTTGTTGTCGCCGATGCGCACCACGCGGTCAGCGGGCAGGCCGATTTCCTGGGTCCAGATGTCGTAGGCCTCGTCGTCGTCGATGTAGACCGTGGCCATCAGCCGCTCCGGCGGCAGCTTGTAGACCTGCGTCAGCAGTTCCCAGCCCCACTTCAGGCTCTCGCGCTTGAAGTAGTCGCCGAAGCTCCAGTTGCCCAGCATCTCGAAGAAGGTGTGGTGGCGCGCGGTGTAGCCCACGTTCTCCAGGTCGTTGTGCTTGCCGCCGGCGCGCAGGCAGGCCTGAACCGAGGCCGCACGCACATAGGGACGCTTGTCTTCACCGAGGAACACGTCCTTGAACTGCACCATGCCCGAGTTGGTGAACATCAGCGTGGGGTCGTTGCCCGGCACCAGCGGGCTGGAGGCGACCACGGTGTGGCCCTTGGAGGCGAAGAAGTCCAGAAAGCTCTTGCGGATGTCTGCGACGGAAAAAGACGGTGTGCTCATGTTGTGGTGCCTGGGGCTGCGAGCCCGCGCTGTGACGCGTAAATGCTTGATTTGGCGGAACTTTCAATTATAAGTTTGAGGCCCCTCGCGCACCCGCCCACCCCGGCAAGGCCCCGCCGCATGACGGGCCCCGAAAGCTGGCAAAATTAATTAACAGGTTAAATAAACAAACACCGGAGACCCCATGGACATGAAGACCTCCCCGCTGGCCCTGCTCAAGGACCCTAGCCTGCTCAAAACCGACGCGCTCATCAACGGCCAATGGGTCCGGGGGTCGAGCCGCTTCGACGTGAACGACCCGAGCAACGGCACCCGGCTGGCCGACGTGGCCAACCTGGGCCCGGCCGACGCCGAAGCCGCCATTGCCGCCGCCAATGCCGCCTGGCCCGCCTGGCGCGCCAGGACTGCCAAGGAGCGCAGCGCCATCCTGCGCCGCTGGTTCGACCTGCTCATGGCCAACCAGGAGGACCTGGGCCGCATCATGACCGCCGAGCAGGGCAAGCCGTTCGCCGAGGCCAAGGGCGAAGTGGCCTACGGCGCGAGCTTTGTGGAGTGGTATGCCGAGGAGGCCAAGCGCGTCAATGGCGAAACCCTGCCCCAGTTCGACAACAACCGCCGCCTGATGGTGATCCGCCAGCCGATTGGCGTGTGCGCCGCCATCACGCCCTGGAACTTCCCGCTGGCCATGATCACGCGCAAGGTGGCCCCGGCCCTGGCGGCAGGCTGCCCGGTGGTCATCAAACCCGCCGAGCTGACTCCGCTGACCGCGCTGGCCGCCGCCGAACTGGCCATGCGCGCGGGCATTCCGCCCGGCGTGCTCAACCTGCTCACGGCCGACGGCGCCAACAGCATTGCCGTGGGCAAGGTGTTCTGCGCCAGCGACGTGGTGCGCCACATCAGCTTCACCGGCAGCACCGAGGTGGGCCGCATCCTCATGGCGCAAAGCGCGCCGACGGTGAAGAAGCTGGCGCTGGAGCTGGGCGGCAACGCCCCCTTCATCGTGTTTGACGACGCCGACGTCGACAGCGCCGTCGAAGGCGCCATGGCCAGCAAGTACCGCAACGCGGGCCAGACCTGCGTGTGCGCCAACCGCCTGTACGTGCAGGACGGCGTGTACGACGAGTTCGTGCAGAAGTTTGCCGAGCGGGTCAAGGCGCTCAAGGTGGGCAACGGCTTTGAAGACGGCGTGGTGCAGGGCCCGCTGATCGAGGACGCCGCCGTGGACAAGGTGGCGCGCCACGTGGCCGACGCCGTGGCCAAGGGCGGCAGGGTACTGGCCGGCGGCCACAAGCTCAAGGGCCAGTTCTTCGAGCCCACGGTGGTGGCCGACGCCACGGCCGACATGCTGTGCGCGCGGGAAGAAACCTTTGGCCCGTTTGCGCCCGTGTTCCGCTTCAAGACCGAGCAGGAAGCCATTGACGCCGCCAACAACACCGAGTTCGGCCTGGCCAGCTACTTCTACAGCCGGGACGTGGGCCGCATCTTCCGCGTGAGCGAGGCGCTGGAGTACGGCATGGTCGGCATCAACGTGGGCATCATCGCCACCGAGCACGTGCCGTTCGGTGGCGTGAAGCAAAGCGGGCTGGGCCGCGAGGGCTCTTCCCATGGCATCGACGAGTATGTTGAAATGAAATACCTTTGCCTTGGAGACATCCTGAAATGAACCGCAGACACCTACTCAAGACCGCCGCTCTGGCGGCATCTGCTACTTTTTTGGTAGCAGCAAGTGCCCAGTCCACGGGGGCTGGTGGCAATAAACGCCAAAAACTGATCCTCCAGGTCAGCGACGCCGACCCCGGCAAGTGGAACCTGGCGCTCAACAACGCCAAGAACGTGCAGAAAGACCTGGGCGCCGCCAACGTGGACGTGGAAATCGTCGCCTACGGCCCGGGCATCGGCATGCTCAAGCTGGACTCCACCGTGGCGTCGCGCGTGACCGAAGCCACCCAGGCCGGCGTGAAGGTGGTGGCCTGCGAGAACACCATGCACGGCCAGAAGCTCACCAAGGAAGACATGAATGCCGCCATCGGCTACGTGCCTGCCGGCGTGACCGAGATCATGGTCCGGCAGTCCGAAGGCTGGTCCTACGTCCGGCCCTGAGGCGTTGACGGATGCCCCTGCACGTTCGCAACCAGCACCGCATCAGCCTCCCCGCCCCGGCCGACGTGGCCTTCCCGTTCTTCACCCCCAAGGGCGAGGAGCGCTGGGTGCCCGGCTGGGAGCCGCACTACATCCACCCGGCCAGCGGCGAAACCGTGCGCGGCCTGGTCTTCACCACCACCGGCGGCGGCCACACCACCCTGTGGCAGGTGGCCGACTTTGACGCCGCCAGCCGCACCGCGCGCTACGCCCGCGTGACCCCCGCGCTGCACGCAGGCTTTGTGGAAATCAACTGCCAGCCCCAGCCCGGCGGCCAGGCCTGCGACGTGACCGTGACCTACGACATGACCGCCCTCACCCCCGAAGGCGAGCAGGCGCTGCAAGGCTACGAGGGCGAGACCTTCACCCGCATGATTGATGGCTGGGCCGAGGCGGTGGCGGGCTGCCTGCTCTGAGCGTTAGAATCCCCACCTGTCCTGCGGGCGTCGTTCAATGGTAGGACCTGAGCTTCCCAAGCTCAAGACGTGGGTTCGATTCCCATCGCCCGCTCCAGCTTCTGCCCCCACTCGCCCTCAAACGCCGAACGCTTTCAGCAGCGCGTCGGTCACGCCCTCCAGCCCCCTCCCGGTCACACCGGTCTTGCGCTGGGGGTGGATCATTTCCTCGTACACATAGAACCCGCTGCCGCCGTCGTCCGGCTGGGCAAAGCGGTCGTTGAACAGCTCCTGCTGCCCCATCCAGTAGGCCGCAAAGGTTTCGCAGCGCGTGGTGGCGTAGCGCAGATTGGCGCTGAAGCCCATGGTCAGCGCCTGGTTGATGGCGCGGCCGGCCTGCGGCGCCTCCACCCGCACGCCGCGGCAGCCCTTGACCAGCAGGATGGCCGGGCCATGAAACACCACGTAGCGCAGCTGCAGCGTGAGCCAGCTGTGCAGATGGCCCAGCCGCCAGTGGCGCGTGATGCGCAGCGGCGCGGCCTGCCGCTGCACCAGGCCGATGAGGTTGCGCGGCTGCAGGGCCAGGGCCGAGCCGGCGGGCAGCTCGATCAGGCCCACCTCGCTCAGCGGGTCGCGCGTGGACGAGACCACCAGCGGCTCGGCCTCGTGCGGCAGCACGCGCGTGAGCCCAAACAGGCCCGAGGCCAGGCTTGTCAGGGGCATGGCCCAGCTCAGCAGCCAGCGCGTGGACTTGGCCGCCCCCAGCGCCGCGCTTTGCAGGTACTGGGGGTGGACCAGCATTTCCTCGCCCGGGCCCAGCACGATGGACTGCGACACGGCCGAAACGCGCCCGCCCGGCGGCACGCGCACGCGGCCGCTGCTGCCCGGCAGCAGGCACACGGGCGGGCGCCGGGCCGCCAGCGGCGCCAGCACAAAGTAGAAGACCAGCTTGATGGCAATGGGCGTGACGATGATGCCCACCAGCACCCACAACGCCACGGGCACCACCTGTCGGGCGGTGTCCACGGCCTGGCGCAGCCAGTGGCCCTGGGTGTAGGCCTGCAGCCTTGCCTGCTCGGCCCCGAGTTCGCGCAGGGCCTGTTCGGCCGGGCTGCTGGCCGGATCGAACGGCGCGATGTAAGCCGCCACGCGGGCCTTCTCGTTCATCACCAGCGTGAGGGTGTTGCAGCGCTGGTGGGCCTCGCGCGCAGCGTCGGTGAGTTCGCGCTGCTGCGCTTCCAGCGCCTTCATCTGCTGATAGGTCGCCAGCCCCGGCACCTGCCAGGCGAGCGGGAAGTCCTTTGACAACTGCCACTGGGCACGCCGGTTGTCATACAGGCGGGCTTCGGCCGCGGCCACGTGGCGCAGGCACAGCGACAACTGTTCCTGCGCGGCCTGTTCACCGGCCACCACGCCGCGCAGCACGGTGAGCACCGAGCCCGCATACGCGCGGCCCTGCTCGAGCAGATGGATCTCCAGTTCCAGCGTCTTGAGCTGGCGGTAGGCATCGCTGGTGAGCACGCGGCTTTGCAGCGGGTACTGCCGCACGAGTTGCTCGCGGGCCTGCCTTTGCGCGGCAATGCGCTGGCCCAGCGTAGCCGCCCACTGCGTCCACTCGGCGGGTTGCTGCCCCTGGGGAATCTGCGCATCGAGCTGCTGGCGCAAGGTGGCGCCGGCTTGCGCGATGGCCGCCGCGCTGCGCGCGAGTGATTCGACGCGCTGGCCCGCATCGGCCAACCCACGCCACTGCCCCACCAGCAGCGGCACCGCCACCAGCAAGGCCACGATCAGCCCCAACAGCAACAGATGCCGCGTGATCCAGCCAAAGAGGGCTCTCAGCAGTCTTCCCATCGGGTCATTTTGGCCGATGGGTGATGTTCAGGACAACGCGCCGCTCAGGCCATGGCGCGGCAGGCGTCCGCGCAGCGGCGGCAGGCCTCGGCGCAGCGCTTGCAGTGGTCCATGGAGTGCTTGCCGCACTCCTCGGCGCAGGCGTCGCAGGCCTTGGCGCACAGGCTGCACAGCGCCTTGGCCTGCGGGCTCTGCCGCGCCATGAGCGCCGCGGCCAGACGGCACAGGTCAGCGCAGTCCCGGTCGTTGGCAATGCAGCGCACCATGGGCTTGGGGTCGCTCTCGTGCAGGCAGGCCGTGGCGCACTGGTCGCAGGCCAGGGCGCAGGCGTTGCAGGCGTCGATGCAGGCTTTGTAGGCTTCGGTCTTCATGGGGTCGTCTCCAGAGAAGGTGGAACAAGCCTCAGGTATAGGCCCGGCACCAGGTGGGAGCTGTCGGACAAGGCCGCCCATCGGCACTGTTACATCGTGCCGCCGGGGAGCCTGCGGGCGGGGTCTCAATCAAAAAGCCGCTGCTGCAACGGTGGCTGCGCCGGATAGCACTCAATCACGACATGGCGGCCCCAGGCAAACTCCGGAGGCAGCTGGGACCAGACCAGCTTGAATTCACAGGCTCTCCAGGGAATGTCGCGGGTTTCGGGCGCGGGCGACCGGGTGATCGCATCGTAGGTCAGTGAAATGTGCGGCCGATTGCCCCCGTCATGGGCAAATCCACCGTTAGTCAATCCCGCGCGCAGGCGCTCGCGAAACTGCGTCAACGGGCGGCTGGACCTCACCGGAACGGCTCTCACCCCGGCTGACTGCGGAGGCCTGTACAGCCACAGCTCCAAGGGCTCCATCCGAACCTCACGCAGAATCTCGCGCAAACCTTGCACACGGGTGTCAGACACCAGCCCCAGGGAATACAGAGTGAGATGCAGGCGCCGCGAGTCCGCAAATCGGTGCCCGGCGGGAAACGAACAGCGACGACGGTAGTCGTCCAGCAGGTCACGCACTGGCGGCGTGGGGAACAGCATCAGCACGAGGTTTTTCATTGATGCCCGCTCAATGGAAATCCCGGCTGTTGCTGCGCTGCTGCCCCAACCGGCCCAATAGCGGCGTGAGGTCCTTGAGGCGGTGCGCGACCAGGTGGCGCACCTCGCCGCCGCTGTCCACATCGCGCTGCCACACGCCCTGCACGGCCAGCAGGCGCGAGCGCAGCAGGGCTTCGCGCTGGGCCTCGCGCACATGCTTCCAGACGATGACGTTGACCGGGCCGGTCTCGTCTTCCAGTGTGACGAAGATGGTGCCCTTGGCGGTCTGCGGCTGCTGGCGCACGGTGACCAGGCCGCAGGCGCGCACGCGCTGGCCGTGGGGCAGATCGCGCAGCTCATCGGCATTGAGGATCTTCATGCGCGCCAGGCGTGGACGCAGCAGCGCCAGCGGATGGCGGCGCAGCGTGAGGCCCATGGCGGCATAGTCGAACACGATCTCCTCGCCCTCGGGGGCGGCCGGCAGCACCAGCGGGTCTTCGTGGACGGGCGCCCCGCGCAGCAGCGCGGGCGCGCGCAGGCGCGCCGCCGCCTCCCAGACCTGCTGGCGCCGGTGGCCGGCCAGGGACTGCAGCGCGTCGGCGGCGGCCAGGGCATTGAGGTCCTTGACGTCGAGCCGGGCACGCAGCGAAAGGTCCTCGGTGCTGCTGAAAGGCGCCTCGCGCCGCGCCGCCACGAGGCGCTGCGCGCCCTCCTCGCCCAGGCCGCCCACCAGGCGCAGGCCCAGGCGCACGGCAAGAGGTTGCGCCAGCGTGCAGTCCCAGTCACTGTGCGACACGTCGGCGGGCAGCACCTGCACGCCATGGCGCTGCGCATCCTGGATCAGCTGCGAGGGGGGGTAGAAGCCCATGGGCTGGGAATTGAGCATGGCCGCCAGAAAGCACTCAGGCTCATGGCACTTGAGCCAGCTGCTGCCATAGGCCAGCAGGGCGAAGCTGTAGGCGTGGCTTTCAGGGAAGCCGTATTCCCCAAAGCCCAGGATCTGCCTGAAGATGCGCTCGGCAAACTCGGGCGTGTAGCCATTGCGGAGCATGCCGTCGACCAGCTTGCCCTTGAATTTCTCGACCCCGCCCTTGCGCTTCCAGGCGGCCATGGCACGGCGCAGGGCGTCGGCCTCGGTGGCGCTGAAGCCGGCGGCGATCATGGAAATTTCCATGACCTGCTCCTGGAAGATGGGCACGCCCAGGGTGCGCTCCAGCGCCTTCTGAAGGCGTGGCGGCTCGCCGGGCCCATCCAGCGCCGAGCGCTCGTAGGCAATGGGCAGGCGGTTCTCGCGCCGGGCCCGGGCCTTGAGGTAGGGGTGCACCATGCCGCCCGAGATCGGCCCGGGGCGCACGATGGCCACCTCGACCACCAGGTCGTAGAACGTGGTGGGCTTGAGGCGCGGCAGCATCGACATCTGCGCGCGGCTCTCGATCTGGAACACGCCCACGGTGTCGGCGCGGCGGATCATGGCGTAGGTGGCCGGGTCTTCAGGCGTGATGTCGTAGATGCTGAAGGGCGCCTTGCGGCGCTGCGCGACCAGGTCGATGCAGCGGCGGATGGCGGTGAGCATGCCCAGGGCCAGCACGTCGACCTTGAGCAGGCCCAGGGCCTCCAGGTCGTCCTTCTCCCACTGGATCACGCTGCGCAGCGGCATGCTGGCGTTTTCCACGGGCACCAGCCGCGTGAGCTTGTCTTGCGTGAGCACGAAGCCGCCCACGTGCTGGCTCAGGTGGCGCGGAAAGCCCATCAGCCCCTGCGCGATTTCAAGCCACAGCTGCGCCAGCCGCGGCGCCAGCGTCAGGCCGTGTTGCCGGGCAAGTTCGTCCAGGCGCTGCGCGGCCAGCGCGTCGTCGAACCAGTAATGCTCCCTGGCAAAGGCGTCGATGAGCGGCGGCGCGATTCCCAGCGCCTTGCCGCTGTCGCGCACGGCGCTGCGGGTCCGCCAGGTGATGACGGTGGCGGCCAGTGCGGCGCGCTCGCGGCCGTATTTGTCGTAGATGTACTGGATGACCTCCTCGCGCCGCTCGTGTTCAAAGTCCACGTCGATATCGGGCGGCTCGTTGCGCCGGTCCAGGCTGATGAAGCGCTCCAGCAGCGGGTGTGAGTACATCGGGTCGGCCGCGGTGATGCCCAGGCAATAGCAGACCACCGAGTTGGCCGCCGAGCCGCGCCCCTGGCAAAGGATGTGCCGGCGGCGCGCTTCGCGCACGATGTCTTCCACGGTGAGAAAGAACATCTCGTAGCGGCACTCGGCAATCAGGGCCAGTTCTTTGTCAAGCCAGGCCGTCACCTGCGCGGGCACGCCCTGCGGGTAGCGCCGCTGCGCGCCGGCCAGCGTGAGCTGGCGCAGCGCCTGGGTGGGGGTCATGCCCGCCGGCACGGTCTCCTGCGGGTAGTTGTAGCGCACCTCGTCCAGCGCGAAGGTGCAGCGCTGCGCCACCGCCAGCGTGCGGGCCAGCAGCGCGGGCGGGTAGATGCGCGCCAGGCGCGAGCGCAGGCGCAGGTGCCGCTCGGCGTTGCGCTGCAGGGCCAGGCCGCAGTCGGCCACTGGCCGGCCCAGGCGCACGGCGGTGAGCACGTCCTGCAGGGCCTTGCGCGAGCGCACATGCATGTGCACGTCGCCCGCGGCCACCAGCGGCACACCGGCCTGCGCGCCCAGCTGCTGCAGGGTCGCCAGGCGCAGCTCGTCGTCCAGCCCCTGCAGCAGTTCCACGCCCAGGCTCAGTGATTCGGGCTCAAAGGTGGCCAGAGCGTAGGCCAGATCGGCACTGACCGCTATGGAATCAATAGCATCCCCGGTGTGGGCCGGCAGGTAGATCACTTCGCAGCCGGTCAGGCTGGCCCAGGGGCTGCCGGGCCACTGCACCTGGTATTCGCCCTTGGGCGCGCTGCGCCGCGCGGTGCTGATGAACTCGCACAGGTTGCCCCAGCCGTGCAGGTTGCGCGCAATCACCACGAGGCGCGCCAGGCCCGGCTGGAGCACGAACTCGCTGCCGTAGAGCAGCCTGAAAGGAGGCCGCTGGGGTGCAGCCTCCCCTTGCGCGGCCAGGTGGTCGCGCAGGCCGGCCCAGGCACGCACCACGCCGGCCACCGAGCATTCATCGGTGATGGCCAGCGCCTCGTAGCCCAGCTCGAAGGCCCGCACCACGAGTTCTTCCGGGTGCGAGGCACCGCGCTGGAAGCTGAAGTTGCTGATGCAGTGCAGCTCGGCGTAGCCCGGCAGTTGCGCCGCCGGCGTGGTGGAGGTTTCAGCCATACAGGCCCTGCAAGAACCAGCGGGGGGCGCTGTGGCCCACCAGCGGCCGCTCGCAATACACCCACACCAGGCCGGCCTGCGGGCTGCGCGCGATGTAGTAGTCGCGCAGCGCCGCCGGCGCTTCGCCATCCCACCAGCCGGCCTCCAGCCGCTGGGCACGTGTGAGCATTTGCAGCGGCCCCTGGTAGTGCGGCAGGTCGTGCTGCACCCGCAGGGGCAGTGGCGTGGGCAGCAGCCAGGGCGGGTACAGGGCGGCCAGCGCATGGGCGGGGGCCGTTGCGCCGCGGAGCGTGGTGGCGGCCGGCGCCAGCTGCCCCGCCGGCCCGCGCGCCGGCGCCCAGCGCTGCATGCGCTCGGGCCGGTGGTCGGCCCGGGCCTGCGGCACCGTGACGTTGTGCTCACCCAGGCGCACGCTCAGGCGCTCGACCAGTTCGTGCAGGCGCTCACCCTTGACCTGGTCGTCGGGCAGCAGGCTGACGCTGGCGCCGGCCCAGGGGGCGGTCTGCAGGGTGCGCAAACGCAGATGGTTGACCGGCGCGCGCAGCGTGGTGCGCGACAGGTGCTCGCCCATGAGCCGGCGCAGGTGCGCCATGTCCTGCGTGGGTTGGGCCGTGCGGATGGGCAGTTGCCCGTGGCGCGGCAGGTCGACGCCGTCGAGGCGGCGCAGGTCGTGCGTCCATTCGAGCTCCAGCGCCAGCACGCCCTGCTGGCGCAGCCGCAGCCATACCTGCAGGGCCCCCAGCAGCCGCTGGGCCGCCCACATCAGCTCGGGCCCGCCGGTGGCCAGCGCGGGCAACTCCAGCCGCAGGTCGAACACCTCGGGCAGGGTCAGCCAGGTGTGGCGCTCGGGGCGCTCGCCCCAGGCGGCATCCAGCGCCTCGAGCAGGGGGGCGCCAAAGCGGCGAGCCACCCCGGCGCGCGGCAGCGCGCGCAACTGGCCCCAGGTGCGACAGCCCGTGCGCTCCAGCGTGTCCAGGTGGGCGAGCGCTGCGGTCAGCGTGGCCAGCGGCAACTGGCCGGGCACGTCGGCAGGGACGGCCTTTTCACGCAGCGTCAGGCGCAACAACGCAACCGCTATGAAAGATGTAGCGCCCTGTGACCACGGGACAAGGGCTCCAGCCACTTTTGGCTTGAAAAACCGGCGCAGCAGGCGTTCATGGCCGCCCCACAGCCGCTGCGAGCCCGAGATCTCCAGCACCAGCGCTTCGTCCATCCAGGCCACGCGGGGCGTGAACTGCAATGCGCGCCAGCTCCAGGCCGCCTGTTCGCCCTCAGGCGGTTGCAACGCGAGCCAGTGCATGAGTCCTCCGGGGAATACCAGCCGGTGCGGGTGCCGGAACTGGAGCCACCGTGCCCTGCCCCGCACGGCGGCCGTGCCGCGCCGCCAGCAAGGCGGCCAGCAGCGGCGCATGCAGCGGCAAGGCCACCGGCGCCAGCAGCGGCGGGCCGCGCCGCTTGAGCAGGTGCACCTGCAGGCCGTCGGTACCGTGCAGCCGCAACCGCAGCCGCGCGGGGGACGACTCGTGCTCGACCGCCAGCGTGCGCAACACGAACAGCAGCCGCCCCTGCTGCTGGGCCGCCAGGTGCAGGCGCCGCAGTTCGGCGCTGCGTGCCTGCGGCAGCCAGGCCAGCACGGCCGCCACCTCGGCGCAGCGCAGTGCCTGTTCGGCGGCCCACAGCCGCGCGGCGGGCTTCTCGGCCCGCACGCAAAGCAGCCGCTCACCCGGCAGGCCCTGCGCCGACAGGCCGGGCCCAAAGGGTTCGAACGGCGCGCCCACCAACACCACCGGCCCCGGCTGCTGCCGTACCACCTGTGCCAGCGCGGGCAGCAACAGCGGCCACACCGGCGAGGCGGGCTGTGGCTGCAGCAGTTCCACCAGGCCCCCCAGCGGCCAGCCGCCGCCGGGCAGTTGCGCGTCCAGCGCCGCATGGCCCGAGGGCAGCACGCGCTCCTCTTCCATGGCGAGTTCATCCACCCGCCAGACGTGGGGCAGGTCAGCAGGATCAACGGGAGGAACAAGGGCCAGGGCAGGCATGGACAGGCATCAATAACTGTTTATTTATACAGTATTTATGAGCGCCATGGGCTCTTTTTCGGGCAAGACTGTCCGGAGGCGGGGTCTTGCCATTCCTGCTCAAATAGCGCCCTGCCCCATCCGCCCTACCGCCCCACCGGAGCCTGTTTGTTTCGCCTTTTCGAAAAACTTCTCGCCCCCTACCCCGAGGCCGAGCCCTCGCTGCCCCCCAGGGGGTTTCTGGCCTTCGTCTGGGCCTGCACGGACGGACTGCGCGGCTACATCGCCACACTGGCCCTGCTGGGCGCGGCCATTTCAGCCTATGAGGCGCTGCTGTTCGCGATGCTGGGCCACGTGGTGGACTGGCTGGGCCGCGTGCAGCCGGGCCGGCTCTGGGACGAGCAGGGCGCCATGCTGGGCCTGCTGGCCACGGTGCTGGTCGCCAGCACCGGGCTGATTGCGCTGCAGACCATCGTCAAGCACCAGACGCTGGCCATCAATTTCCCGCTGCGCCTGCGCTGGAATTTCCACCGCCTGATGCTGGGCCAGAGCATGGCGTTCTATTCGGACGAGTTCGCCGGGCGCATCACCACCAAGGTCATGCAGACGGCGCTGTCGGTGCGCGAGATGATCTTCACCACCACCGACGTGATGGTGGGCATTGGCGTGTACTTCATCACCATCGCGGTGCTGGCCGCGGGCTTTGACGCCCGCCTGCTGTGGCCGCTGATGGGCTGGCTGGCGCTGTACGCGGCCTCGGTGGTGTACTTCGTGCCGCGACTGGGCCGCATCGGCAAGGCCCAGGCCGATGCGCGCTCGATGATGACGGGGCGCATCACCGACGCCTACACCAACATCTCGACGGTCAAGCTGTTCTCGCACACCCAGCGCGAGGCGCATTTTGCTCGCGCCGCCATGCAGGAGTTCATGGCCACGGGCTACAGCCAGATGCGGCTGGTCAGCGCGTTCGAGATCGTCAACCACGCGCTGGTGGTGGGGCTGATCATCGCCGTCACGGCCACGGCCCTGTGGCTGTGGTCGCTGGGACAGGTCGGCGTAGGCGCGGTGGCGGCGGTCACGGCCATGGCGCTGCGCATCAGCGGCATGTCGCACTGGATCATGTGGGAGATGACCTCGCTGTTCGAGAACATCGGCACCGTGCAGGATGGCATCAGCACGCTGACCCGCCCGCGCGTGGTGGTCGACGCGCCGGACGCCACCGCGCTGGCCGTGCCGCGCGGCGAGGTCCGGTTCGAGCAGGTGCGCTTCAGCTACGGCAAGAACCGCCCGGTGATCGATGACCTCACCCTCACGGTGCGCCCCGGCGAGAAGATCGGCCTGATCGGGCGCTCGGGCGCCGGCAAGTCGACACTGGTGAACCTGCTGCTGCGCTTTCATGACCTCGAAGGCGGGCGCATCCTCATCGACGGCCAGGACATCGCCCAGGCCACGCAGGACAGCCTGCGCAGCCATATCGGCATGGTGACGCAGGACACCTCGCTGCTGCACCGCTCGATGCGCGACAACATCCTCTACGGCCGCCCCGATGCAGGTGATGACGCCATGAGGGCCGCCGCGATGCGCGCCGAAGCGCACGGGTTCATCGGCAGCCTGACCGACCTGCAGGGCCGTACCGGCTACGACGCCCATGTGGGCGAGCGCGGCGTGAAGCTGTCGGGCGGCCAGCGCCAGCGCATCGCCATTGCCCGAGTGATGCTCAAGGACGCCCCCATCCTGCTGCTGGACGAGGCCACCAGCGCGCTGGATTCCGAAGTAGAAGCCGCGATCCAGACCAGCCTCAACGCGCTGATGCAGGGCAAGACCGTGATCGCCATCGCGCACCGCCTGTCCACCATCGCCGCCATGGACCGCCTGATCGTGCTGGACGCCGGGCGCATCGTGGAGGAAGGCGACCACCGCAGCCTGCTGGCCCAGGGCGGGCTGTATGCGCGGCTGTGGGCGCATCAGAGCGGTGGGTTTCTGGGGGAGACGGATGAGGAAGACGCTGCACTTGAGTTGGAAGTGAGGGGGTAGTCCCGCCTTCTCCGGTGCAATGGCTCACGCGGAATGCCGCGTCACCAATCGTTTTCGCGCATGGAGGGGCGAACTGCGCGAGGTTCGCGCCCGGCCATGCCGCGCATGGGCGCCATGGGCCTGCCGGGCTTCAAACCCCATCGGCTCCTGGAAGCGGCGTCACTGCCCCTTTGGCAGCTTGGCAATCACCTTGATTTCAAACTGGAAGCCGTAGAGCCACGTCACGCCCACGCCCGTCAGAGTGGGGTGGGGCGCGTCGCCCCAGTAGGCTGGAATCACATTCCAGATGGTGTCGAAGTTGGCCTGAGGGTCAACGATGAAGACGGTGACATCAATCACATCGTCAAAAGTGCAGCCTGCCGCTGCCAGCACGGCATTGAGGTTGTCGAACGCAAGCCGCGCCTGCGCGGCCAGGTCGGGTTCGGGCGAGCCATCTTCACGGCTGCCGACTTGCCCCGAAACAAACAGAAGGCCGTTGGAGCGGATGGCCGGGGAATAGCGGTTCCTGTCATACAGTGCTTGGCGCCCAGGGGGAAAAACAACATCGCGTGAGTTCATGAAGGGTTCCTTGAGGTGTTTGCTATCGACGGTGTGCCGACGTTGAATGCACTGTAGAAAAGTGTGTGGCCGGGATAAACAGGCAAGGTTGAGCAGCACTGTTTGTAAAATCCAAACAATCAGCCAGCACCTGGAGCAAAGATGGACCGTTTTGACGCCATGCAGGCCTTTGCCCGCGTGGTGGAGACCGGCAGCTTCACCAAGGCCGCCGACACGCTCCACATGAGCAAGACCAGCGTGACCCAATTGGTGCAGCAACTGGAGGCCCGCTTGCGCGTCAAGCTGCTCAACCGCACCACGCGCAAAGTCAACGTCACCGCCGATGGCGCGGCCTATTACGAGCGTGTGCAGCGCCTGCTAGCCGACATGGACGACGCCGAGACCAGCCTTTCAAGCGCCACCGCAGTCCCTGGTGGCCGGCTGCGCGTGGATGTGCCCAGCCCCTTGGCCCGCATGATCCTGATTCCGGCGCTGCCGTCATTCCACACGCGCTACCCCGACATTCAGATCGACATGGGGGTGAGTGACCGCAGGGTGGACCTGATTGACGAGAGCGTGGATTGCGTCGTGCGTGGGGGCCACGTCGCCAGCCAGTCCCTCAGGGCGCGCCAAGTGGGCGACCTGCAACTTCGGGCCTGCGCTGCACCGGGCTATCTGGCGCGCGCGGGAACACCGTCGCACCCGCAGGCCTTGCACGACGCGGACCATCGCATCGTGGGCTTCCTGTGGTCGCGCGGGGGCAAGACCGCGCCCCAAGTCATGTACCGCGGTGAGGAGCGCATCGAGGTACGGGGCCGCTACATGCTTGCTGTGGACGATGGCAATGCCTACCTTGCGGCTGGGCTGGCGGGCCTGGGCATACTGTGGTTGCCCGAGTACATGTGCAAGGAGTACTTGGCCCGTGGTGAACTGATGTCCTTGTTTGAAGACTGGCATTGCGACCCCATGCCGCTTTATGTGGCTTACCCGCCAAACCGGCGTGTCAGCGCCAAGCTGCGCGTGTTCATCGACTGGGTGGCTGCGCTGATGGCGCAACATGCACCTGTGGTGACGCGGCATTCCGCGTGAGCCATTGCACCGGAGAAGGCGGGACTACCCCCTCACTTCCAACTCAAGTGCAGCGTCTTCCTCATCCGTCTCCCCCAGAAACCCACCGCTCTGATGCGCCCACAGCCGCGCATACAGCCCGCCCTGGGCCAGCAGGCTGCGGTGGTCGCCTTCCTCCACGATGCGCCCGGCGTCCAGCACGATCAGGCGGTCCATGGCGGCGATGGTGACAGCCGGTGGGTTTCTGGGGGAACTGGACGGGCCGGGGCCCAGCTGGAATGCCTGGGTTGCTACATTTTCAGTAGCACACAGTGCCCGCCAGCTCTGGACTCCAGGCCTTTTTGACCCTCAAATGCCTCAACCGCGCTGCAAATGCGGGTGTTTGGCAAACAGGTCGGCCGCCCAATCCACAAAGGCCCGTACCTTGGCACTCAAATGGCGGTTGGGCGGATACACCACGTGAATCGGGATCGGTTCACGGGACCAGTCGGTGAGCAGCTCCACCAGCTCGCCGCGGGCAATGTGCGGCGCGGCGGCAAAGCGGACCGTCTGGGTGATGCCCAGGCCAGCCAGCACGGCCGCGAGGTGGGCGTTGCTGTCATTGAGGGCCAGCCGGTGGCGCCCGGTGATCTCGATGTGTTCGCCGTCCTTGTCAAACTCCTGCGGGTACATGCGGCCGGTGCGCGCCGAGAAGAAGTTGATGGTCGCGTGCGGGCCCTGCGTCAGGTCATGGGGGTGGCGCGGCATGCCGTGGCGCTCCACATAGGACGGCGCGGCCACGGTCACCAGCCCCATGTTGCCGATGCGCCTGGCCACCAGGGACTGTTCCACGAGATCGCCGCCGCGGATCACGCAGTCCACGTTGTCGCTGATCAGGTCCACCGGGCGGTCGCTGGCCCCGAGGTCGAGCTGGATGTCGGGGTAGCGCTCGTAAAAGCCCGGCAACGCCGGAATGATGACCAGCCGCGCCACCGAGGTGCCGACGTCCACGCGCAGCCGCCCGCTGGGGTTAGCCTGGGCGTTGCTCATGCTGGCCTCGATGTCGTCCAGGTCGTTCAGCACGCGCAGGGTGCGCTCGTAGTACGCGGCACCGTCGGGCGTGACGGTGACGCGGCGGGTGGTGCGGTTGAGCAGGCGCACCTTGAGCCGGGCCTCCAGGTGCTGCACCAGCTTGGTGACCGTGCCCTTGGGCAGGTCCAGCGACTCCGCCGCGCGCGTGAACGTGCCGGCTTCCACCACCCGGACAAATACCCTCATTGATTGGAGCTGGTCCATTCCCTCTGTCCTTGTTTGAAGACTTTCAAGTGGCGGATTGTTCCCGCAGAAGAAACAGAGAACTGGCAGGAGGGCTGTTTATCCGCACGGCAGGTGTGCCTATAGTTCACGCCATGACTCGCAAGCCGTCCCTGCCTGCCCCGCGCGTGACCGACAGTACCATCGTGCTGCCGGGCTGCGAGCCGCTGGCCGTGCGGATCTATGGCAAGAAGACCACTGGTGCGGTGATGCCCCTGGTGCTGCACCTACATGGTGGCGCGTTCACGGCCGGCAGCCTGGACTGCGGCGCCTGCCTGGCGCAGCTGGTCACGGGCGCAGGCGCCGTCGTGGTATCGCTGGCCTATCCACTGGCACCGGCTCACCCGTTTCCCCAGGCGGTCGAGGCGGGCTATGCAGGCCTCGAATGGGTCTACAAGCACCGTGCCCGGCTCGCGGGCAAGGACGCCCCCGTGTATGTGGCCGGCGAGGAAGCCGGCGGCAACCTGGCGGCGGCCGTGGCCATGGTGGCGCGCGACCGCGCCCACCCGCCGCTGGCCGGGCAGATCCTGGTGGCTCCGATGCTGGACCCCTGTACCGCCATGCCCTCGCAACGCGAGGCCGTGGGCGACGCCACCGGCTGCAAATGGGCCGACGGCTGGCACCAGTACCTGCGCAGTCCGATGGACGCCGAGCACCCCTACGCCGTGCCGGCGCACGCGCAGCGGCTGGCAGACCTGCCCCCCGCGCTGATCCTGACCGGCGCCGACGACGCCATGCGCGACGAAGCCCTGGCCTACGCCGCACGGCTGCGCAAGGCGGGCATCCCGGTGACCAGCGACGTGCTGGGCGACAGCACTGGCTGGCCCGATGCGCTGGGGGCTCCACCTGACGACGAATGCCCATGCGGTGCGGCGGTACAGCAGCACCTGCGCGCGTTCTTCAGCAAGGCCCGGCCCCTGCCACCGCCTTCGTAAGACCCCCGCGCCTTTCCCCGTTTCATTCCCGCCACCCGGCGCAACACGCCGGGGCGGCCCTGCTCATCCCTCACAAAGGAAACATCATGAACCCGCAAAACACTTCCCTCACCCCTCGCCGCAAGCTCTGGGCGGTGGCCGCCGCCGTGGCAACCCTGAGCAGCCTGGCCGCCGGCGTCATCACCCTGCACGGCGAGAGCGCGCAGGCCAGCGCCGGCCCCGCCGAGCCACAGGCCACCCCGGTGTCTGTGGCCATCGTGACCGAGCGCGAAGTCTCGGCCTGGGACGAGTTCTCGGGCCGGCTGGAGGCCGTCGAACGGGTGGACGTGCGCTCCCGCGTGGCCGGTGCGGTGCAGGCCGTGCATTTCCGCGAAGGCGCGCTGGTGCGCCAGGGTGATCTGCTGATTACCATCGACCCGGCCCCCTACGCGGCCGAAGTGGAGCGTGCCGAAGCCCAGGTCGCCGCCGCGCAGGCCCGGGTGACGCACACCCACAGCGAGCAGGAACGCGCCCAGCGGCTGCTGACGGAGCACGCCATCGCCCAGCGCGAGTACGACGAGCGGCTCAATGCCCAGCGCGAGGCCGACGCCAACCTGCGCGCCGCCCAGGCAGCCCTGCAGTCCACCCGCCTGAACCTGGGCTACACCCAGGTGCGCGCACCGGTCGCGGGCCGGGTCGGGCGGCTTGAGATCACCGTGGGTAATCTGGTGGCCGCCGGCCCCGGGGCGCCGGTGCTGACCACGCTGGTGTCGGTGAGCCCGATCTACGCGAGCTTTGACGCCGACGAGCAGGTGGTGGCCCGCGCGCTCAAGGGCCTGCAGGGCAGCGGTGCGAGCGCTCGCGCGCTGCTCGAGCGCATCCCGGTGCAGATCGGCACGGCGGCCATGACCGGCACGCCCTACCACGGCAAGTTGCAGTTGATCGACAACCAGGTGGACGCCAAGAGCGGCACCATCCGGGTAAGGGCGGCCTTTGACAACAAGGACGGCGCGCTGATGCCCGGCCAGTTTGCGCGCATCCGCATGGGCCAGGCCCAGACGGCGCAGGCCCTGCTGATCAATGAGCGTGCCGTGGGCACCGACCAGAGCAAGAAGTTCGTGCTGGTGGTGGGGGCCGACAACAAGGCCGAGTACCGCGAGGTCACGCTGGGCGCTCCCTCGGGCGGCCTGCGCGTGGTCACCAGCGGCCTGAAGGCCGGCGAGCGCATCGTGGTCAACGGCCTTCAGCACATCCGGCCCGGCGCGCTGGTGCAGCCGCAGCCGGTGAGCATGGAAAGCAAGCCTGAAATGCAGGCCAGCGCCGCGGAGGCGGCCAAGTCCTGAGCCCCGCGGGGCATGAGGAGGAATACCCATGAATCTGTCGAAATTTTTCATCGACCGGCCGATCTTTGCCGGAGTGCTGTCGTTCCTGATCTTCATCGCCGGACTGATCGCCCTGCGCGGACTGCCGGTGTCGGAGTACCCGGAGGTGGTCCCCCCCTCGATCGTGGTGCGCGCCAACTACCCGGGCGCCAACCCCAAGGTGATCGCCGAAACCGTGGCCATGCCGCTGGAAGAAGCCATCAACGGGGTCGAGGGCATGCTCTACATGGGCAGCCAGGCCACCACCGATGGCCTGATGACGCTCAACGTCACCTTCAAGCTGGGCACCGACCCCGACAAGGCCCAGCAACTGGTGCAGAACCGCGTGGCCCAGGCCGAGGCGCGTCTGCCGGAGGAAGTCCGGCGCCTGGGCGTGAGCACCATCAAGAGTTCACCCGATCTCACGATGGTGGTGCACCTGCTGTCGCCCAACCACCGCTACGACATGACCTACCTGCGCAACTACGCGTTGCTCAACGTCAAGGACCGGCTGGCCCGAGTCCCCGGCGTGGGTGATGTGCAGCTGTTCGGTTCGGGCGACTACTCGATGCGCGTCTGGCTCGACCCGCAGAAGGTGGCCCAGCGCGGCCTGTCCGCCAGCGACGTGGTGCGCGCCATCCGCGAGCAGAACGTGCAGGCGGCCGCCGGCGTGGTGGGCGCTTCCCCCGGACTCAAGGGCGTGGACCTGCAACTGTCCATCAATGCCCAGGGCCGGCTGCGCAACGAGGAGGAGTTTGGCGACATCATCGTCAAGGCCGGTGCCGACGGCGCCGTGACCCGCCTGCGCGACGTGGCCCGGCTGGAGCTGGGCGCGTCCGGTTACTCGCTGCGCTCGCTGCTGGACAACAAGGACGCGGTGGCGGTGCCGGTGTTCGCGGCGCCGGGCTCCAACGCGATCCAGATTTCCGACAACGTGCGTGCCGCCATGGCCGAGCTCAAGAAGACCATGCCGCAGGACGTGGACTATGAAATCGTCTACGACCCGACGCAGTTCGTGCGCGCCTCCATCGAGTCGGTGATCCACACGCTGCTCGAGGCGATTGCGCTGGTGGTGCTGGTGGTGATCCTGTTCCTGCAGACCTGGCGCGCCTCGGTCATCCCGCTGCTGGCGGTCCCGATCTCGGTGGTCGGCACCTTCGCGGTGATGCACCTGTTCGGCTTCTCGATCAATGCCTTAAGCCTGTTCGGTCTGGTGCTGGCCATCGGCATCGTGGTGGACGACGCCATCGTGGTGGTGGAGAACGTGGAGCGCAACATCGAAGCCGGCCTGTCGCCACGCGAGGCGACCTACCGCGCCATGCGCGAGGTGTCGGGGCCCATCATCGCCATCGCGCTGGTGCTGATTGCGGTGTTCGTGCCACTGGCCTTCATCAGCGGGCTCACGGGCCAGTTCTACCGGCAGTTCGCGCTGACCATCGCCATTTCCACGGTGATCTCGGCCATCAATTCGCTGACGCTGTCGCCGGCCCTCGCGGCCTTGCTGCTCAAGAGCCATGACGCACCGCGCGATGCGCTCACGCGCGGCATGGACCGGGTGCTGGGCCGCTTCTTCAGCGGCTTCAACCGGCTGTTCGGCCGCGGCGCGGCCGCCTACAGCAACGGGGTCAGGGGGGCGATCTCACGCAAGACCCTGATGCTGGCCATGTACCTGGTGCTGGCCGGCGCCACGGTGGGCCTGTTCAAGCTGGTGCCCGGCGGCTTCGTGCCGGCGCAGGACAAGCAGTACCTGATCGGCTTTGCCCAGTTGCCCGACGGCGCCACGCTGGACCGCACCGAGGACGTGATCCGCCGCATGAGCGAGATCACACTCAAGCAGCCCGGCGTGGAGCACGCGGTGTCCTTCCCGGGCCTGTCGATCAACGGCTTCACCAACAGCTCCAACGCCGGCATCGTGTTCGCCACGCTCAAGCCGTTTGACCAGCGGCGTGACCCCAGCCAGAGCGCCGGTGCCATCGCGGGCCAGCTCAACGCCCAGTTCGCGCAGTTGCAGGACGCCTTCGTGATGATGTTCCCGCCGCCGCCCGTGCAGGGCCTGGGCACCACGGGCGGCTTCAAGCTGCAGCTGGAAGACCGCGGCTCGCTGGGCTATGAGGCGCTGGACGGTGCACTGAAGGCCTTCATGGCCAAGGCCTACCAGACCCCCGAGCTGGCCGGCCTGTTCTCCAGCTACCAGGTCAACGTGCCGCAGCTCTATGCCGACATCGACCGCACCAAGGCGCGCCAGCTCGGCGTGTCGGTGACGGAGGTGTTCGACACCATGCAGATCTACCTGGGTAGCCTGTACGCGAACGACTTCAACCGGTTCGGCCGCACCTATTCGGTCCGCGTGCAAGCGGACGCCCCCTACCGCGCCCGCGCCGAGGACGTGGGCCTGCTCAAGGTGCGCTCGGCCACCGGCGAGATGGTGCCGCTGTCGGCGCTGATGAACATCAAGCCCAGCTTCGGACCGGAACGCGCCATGCGCTACAACGGCTACCTGTCGGCCGACATCAACGGAGGGCCTGCACCGGGCTATTCGTCCGGTCAGGCCCAGGCGGCCGTGGCCCGGATTGCTGCCGAGACGCTGCCTGTGGGCATCAGCTACGAGTGGACCGAGCTGACCTATCAGGAAATCCTGGCAGGCAATTCGGCCGTGTGGGTGTTCCCGCTGGCCATCCTGCTGGTGTTCCTGGTGCTGGCCGCGCAGTATGAAAGCCTCACGCTGCCCATTGCCATCATCCTGATCGTGCCCATGGGCCTGCTCGCGGCCATGGCCGGTGTCTGGCTCAGCCACGGCGACAACAATGTGTTCACCCAGATCGGGCTCATGGTGCTGGTCGGGTTATCGGCCAAGAACGCCATCCTGATCGTGGAGTTCGCGCGCGAGCTCGAGTTCGCCGGACGCACTCCCGTGCAGGCCGCGCTGGAAGCAAGCCGCCTGCGGTTGCGCCCGATTCTCATGACCTCGCTGGCTTTTGTGATGGGTGTGCTGCCGCTGGTAGTGAGCACCGGCGCCGGGGCTGAGATGCGCCAGGCCATGGGTGTGGCGGTGTTCGCCGGAATGATCGGCGTGACCGCGTTCGGCCTGTTCCTCACTCCCGTGTTCTACGTGGTGCTGCGCCGCCTCGCGGGCAACCGCGCGCTGAAGCAGCATGGAGAGGCCCCGCCGGCCGACAGTTTTGCCGCCTCGCCCGTGCTGGGCGGCGGCGCCCCCGCGCGGCCCTTGCCTGCGGCGCCGCTGGGCCACCACGAATGATCCCGTTCATCAAGGAGATCCAAAGATGACCTTTTCGACCCTTCCCGCGCGCAGCCTGCTGCTGCCGCTGCTGGCCGCCCTGACGCTGGCTGGCTGCGTGACCGCGCCCGTGGGCGATCTGCCCACCGCCCCGCCCACCCCGATCCGCTTCAAGGAAAGCCCCCAGCGATGGACCATTGCCACACCGGCCGAGAGCCGGGACCGCGGCACCTGGTGGAAAGCCTTTGCCGACCCGGTGCTCGACGGCCTGGTCGAACGCGCCAGCCTGCAGAACACCCGCATCGGCGAGGCGGCCGCGCAACTGGCGCAGGCGCGCGCGCTGCTGCGCAGCACCGACGCCGACCGGTTGCCCCAGATCGGCCTGAGCGCGGGTGCCACACGGCAGGCCGGCGCCAACACCGCAAGCGGCAGCCAGCCCGCAACGTTGACGCAAGCGGGCGCCACGCTGTCCTATGAAGTGGACCTGTTCGGGCGACTGGCGCGCGCCAGCGACGCCGCGGCACTGGATGCGCAAGCCCGTGAAGCGCTGCTGCAAAGCACCCGGCTGATGGTCCAGGCCGAGGTGGCGCGAACCTACCTCGCCCTGCGCGCAGCCGACAGCGAACGCGCACTGATGCGCCAGACCGTGCAGGCCTACCGCGACACCCTGCACCTCACCGAGCGGCGCTACCAGGCCGGTGACGTGGCGGAGCTGGACGTGGCCCGCGTGACAACCGAGCTGGCCGCCACCGAATCGCAGGGGCTCGCCCTTGACCGGCGCCGGGCGACGCTGGAGCATGCGCTGGCCGTCCTGCTGGGTGAGGCTGCCTCCGGCTTCGCCCTGCCGGCGGCCGAGTGGTCCACGGCCTTGCCGGCCATCCCGCCCGGCGTGCCGGGCACGGTGCTGGCACGGCGGCCAGACGTGTCGGCAGCGCAGAGCGCGCTGATGGCGGCCCAGGCCCGTGTGGGCATCGCCCGGGCGGCGTGGTTTCCCAATCTGTCGCTCACCGCAGCCGGCGGCTACGCCTCCCCTGAACTGGGCGACCTGTTCAAGTGGTCTGCCCGGGCCTGGAGCGTGAACGCGCTGCTGGCCCTGCCCCTGTTTGATGGTGGCCGCCGCGAAGCGGGCGTGCAGGGCGCGCAGGCCCGACTGGACGAGGCGCTGGCCGCCTACCGCGGCCAGGTACTCAACGCATTCCGCGACGTCGAGGACCAGCTCGCTTCCCTGCGCTGGTTGCAGGAGCAGGCCCAGGCCCAGGATCAGGCCGTGGCCTCGGCGGCCCGGGCCACGGTGCTGTCGGACTCGCGTTACCGCAACGGCATGGTGAGCCAGCTCGAATTGCTGGACGCACGCCGCAGCGAATTGCAGAACCGGCGCGAAGCCCTTCAGGTCAAGTCCGCGCAGTACCAGGCCACGGTGGACCTGATCCGTGCCCTGGGCGGCGGCTGGGACAGCGTGCCGTCCACCAGCGGGCAGGCACCGTCGGCGTCACCACGCCGGCTCGCCACAGGCTAGGTGGCATCGTGCAGGATGACCCCCAGCGCATGGCGGCGGCCCGATCGCAGCCGGCTCACGCCATGCCGCAGGTTCACACGGTAGCTGCCACGGCTTCCGTGCACCGGCCGCTGATGCACGGCGAACAACACGGCATCGCCCTGCGAGAGTGAGACCACCTCGGCCCGCGACTGCATACGGGGCCGCTGCTCGGTCAGCACGAACTCGCCGCCCGTGAAGTCCAGCCCCGGGCGCGACAGAAGCACGGTCGCCTGGACCGGGAACACGTGTTCGCCGTACAGGTCCTGATGCAGGCAGTTGTAGTCGCCCTCGCCATATTGGAGCAGCAGGGGTGTCGGGCGGGTTTGCCCGGCGCCGTGGCAGCGCGCCAGAAAGTCCTCGTGCCGCGGTGGGAAACGCCCGGGCAGCCCCATGCGCTCGTGCCACGTGTTCGCGAGCCCCACCAGCCCGGCATAGAGGCGGTGCCTGAGCGCCTGCACCAGCGGCGGCAAGGGGTCGTTGAAGTACTGGTATTCGCCGCGACCAAAGCCGTGACGGGCCATCACCACGCGGCTGCGGAATTGGCGAGGCTCTGCATACCCGGCGGCCAGGGCGGCACAGTCACCGGCGGACAGCAGGCCGGGCAGCACGGCATAGCCACTTGCGTCGAGCTCGGCCAGGGCCTCTTCAGGAATATCAGGGGAGCCGATCGACGGCACGGAAAGGTTCAGGGGCATGGCGGGACTCCAGAGCAGTGCCTGCAGCTTAGGTCCGGGACGGGCCGTCCGCTCGCCGGTTCCGGACCCACCATTCCCGCCACGGCCTGCGCAATGCAAACATGGCATGGGCATGTCCCTGCAACGGCGGGGCGCGGCGCTACCATCACGCCTGAGTGTTATGGCGCGACCACCGATCTCCTACAACGAGGCCGACCCGATCCACTGGCTGGGTAACACCGCCATGCTGAATCTCGGGGATGACAAGCTGCGCCTGCGGGTCAAGACCGTGATCCAGTTCAGCCGGACCGACCCCGAAAGGCTGCAGTGCGTGGCGCGCTATGTGGCCGCCATCCCGTTCAACGTTCCGGCTTTTGCTGGCATGAAACGCACACGCAAGACGTTGCGGCAGCGCCGGGCCGTGGGCTGGTACAGCAAGGCGGCGCTGTTCATGGCCATGCTGAGGGTGGCTGGCGTGCCGGCCCGGGTGCGCATGATCCGGGTGCCGCCCGAGCTGTTCCGGGGGTTGGTCAACACGCGCTTTCGCGTGGAGCTGCCGGTGGTGGAGGTCTGGATCCAGCATCGCTGGGTGGCCACCGACAGTTACCTCTACGATCCGTCCTACCTGGCCACGGCGCGCGAAGCCCTGGCCGAGAGGAACTGGCCCATGGGATTTGGCATCCATCGCAATGGGCAGTCCGACTGGAACGGGGTCGACGAGGCCCTGGTTATGATCATCCCGGACCGTTCACGCAGTGAGCGCCCTGCCCAGTACCTGGGGGTCTACGACGACCCGCAGGCCTTCGCGGCCCAGATGCGGCGCCGAACCTTTTTTCGCTGGTGGTTCACCCTGGTGCGCAACCGGCTGCTGTCCATCCGCATGAACCTCTCGATCCGGCGCCTGCGCCGGGAAGCCGGCGGCTGACCAAAACAAAGCCGCCCCGGGGGGCGGCTTTCGTGGCAGAGCGCGGCCCGCGTCAGTGCAACTTGACGCCGGTCTTGGCCTGAAGCTGCTCCATCGTCACGTCGGGAGCAAGTTCCACCACTTTCAGGCCTTCGGGCGTCACGTCCATCACAGCCAGATCGGTAATGATGCGATCGACCACGCCCACGCCGGTCAGCGGCAGGGTGCATTGCGGCAGGATCTTCATGTCCTCGCTGCCGTCCTTCTTCCTCGCCACATGCTCCATGAGGATGATCACGCGCTTGACGCCCGCCACCAGATCCATGGCGCCGCCCATGCCCTTGACCATCTTGCCGGGAATCATCCAGTTCGCCAGGTCGCCTTTCTCACTCACCTGCATGGCCCCGAGGATGGACAGGTTGATCTTGCCGCCACGGATCATGGCGAAGCTGTCGTGGCTGCCGAAGATGCTGCTGCCCTTGATGGTGGTCACGGTCTGCTTGCCGGCGTTGATCAGGTCGGCATCGACCTGGTCCTCGGTGGGGAACGGGCCGATGCCCAGCATGCCGTTCTCCGATTGCAGCCACACCTCCTTGTCGCCGGTGAAGTTCGCCACCAGCGTCGGGATACCGATGCCGAGGTTGACGTAGAAGCCGTCTTCGAGTTCCTGGGCGGCACGCGCCGCCATCTGGTCTTGGGTCCAAGGCATGATTTACGCTCCTGCTTTTTCGGTGATCGTGCGCTTCTCGATGCGCTTTTCGGGATGGGCGTTCAGCACGATGCGGTGAACGTAGATGCCCGGCAGATGGATCTGGTCGGGCACCATGTCTCCGGTCTCGACGATTTCCTCCACCTCGACCACGCAGATCTTGCCAGCCATGGCGGCGGCCGGATTGAAATTGCGGGCAGTCAGGTTGAATTGCAGGTTGCCAGACTTGTCCGCGCGCTGCGCCTTCACCAGGGACACCTCAGGCACCAGCGAGCGCTCCATCACATAGGTCTCGCCATCAAATTCGCGCAGTTCCTTGCCCTCGGCCACCACGGTGCCCACGCCGGTCTTGGTGAAGAAGGCGGGGATACCGGCGCCTCCGGCGCGCAGCTTTTCGGCCAGCGTGCCCTGCGGGGTGAATTCAAGCTCGAGTTCGCCGGCCAAATACTGCCGCTCGAACTCCTTGTTTTCACCCACGTAGCTCGAGATCATGCGCTTGATCTGGCGCGTTTCCAGCAGCTTGCCGAGGCCGAAGCCATCGACGCCCGCGTTGTTGGAAATCACGGTGAGGTTCTTGACGGCCGAGTCACGCAGAGCGTCGATCAGCGCCTCGGGAATGCCGCACAGGCCGAAGCCGCCGACCGCCATGAGCTGGCCGTCCTTGACAATGCCCTTGAGCGCCTCGGCGGCGGAAGGATAGATTTTGTTCACGAAGGTCTCCTGCTGGAAGGTCAGTCCGCTACGATACTACTTAAAGAGTTACGTAGTTCCCCGTAAAGGAAATCACCATGGACGTTGACTACAGCCTCGCCTTCAACCTCGCCCCGGTGGGTCTGGTGCTGTCGCGCAACCGCGCCATTGTGGACTGCAACCAGCATCTGTGTGAGATGTTCGGCGCCTCGCGCGAGCTGCTGATCGGCGAATCCTTCCAGGTGCTTTATCCCAGCGCCGACGAGTACGAGCGGTTGGGCGCGCGCATGGCGCCGATCCTCAACGCCAAGGGGCACTACGCTGATGACCGGATCATGAAGCGGGCCAGCGGCGAGGTGTTCTGGTGCCACGTGACGGGCCGTGCCCTGAACCGAGCGGCCCCGCACGAGGCCGGCATCTGGGCGTTTGAAGACCTGAGCTCACAGCGTCCGGTGCGCGCCGAACTGACCGCGCGCGAGCGCGAAGTGGCCGCGCGCCTGCTGGAGGGCATGACCAGCAAGGAAATCGGCAAGGCGCTGGCAATCAGCCACCGCACGGTCGAAATCTACCGTGCCCGGCTGATGCGCAAGTACAAGGCCAGCACCACGGCCGACCTCGTTCACAAGCTGATGGCCGGTGGCTAGCCGGCGTCAATCACTTCCGACGCCGTGCGGAACGCGTCCACCGCGGCCGGAAAGCCGCAGTACACGCTGGCGTGCAGGAAGATCTCCTGCAGTTCGGCCGGCGTCACGCCGTTGTTCAAGGCACCGCGCACGTGAATCTTGAGTTCGTGCATCCGGCCCAGCGCCACCAGCATCGACACCGTGACGATGCTGCGGGTCTTCAGGTCGATGCCGTCACGCTGCCAGGTGTTGCCCCAGGCATGGCGGGTGACCAGCGCCTGCAACGGCGCGGTGAAATCCGTGGCGCGGTCGAGCGCGGCCTGAACATACTCGTTGCCCAGCACCGCGCGACGCGTGGCCAGGCCTTTTTGCAACTCGGGGTCTTGCGGTAGTTCCATTGGCGGAAGTCCTCGGAGGTAAAGGTCCGAGCATAGCCGCGTGCCGCTATCATGGCCGCGCCACATCACAGACAGGAGACACGCCATGGCCAACCGCTACCCCGCCCCCGAGATCAAGGACCTCCCCGAGGACATCCGGGCCAAGGTACTTGAAGTGCAGGAGAAGGCGGGCTTCGTGCCCAACGTCTTCCTGGCGCTGGCGCGCCGGCCAGCCGAGTGGCGAGCGTTCTTTGCCTACCACGATGCGCTCATGACGCCCGAGACTGTGGGCCGCGAGAGCGGGTTGACCAAGGGCGACCGAGAGATGATCGTCACCACCACCAGCGCCGCCAACAACTGCCTGTATTGCGTGGTCGCGCACGGCGCCATCCTGCGCATCTACGAGAAAAAGCCCCTGGTCGCCGACCAGGTGGCGGTGAACTGGCGCAAGGCCGACATCACGCCGCGCCAGCGGGCCATGCTGGAGTTTGCGATGAAGGTCTGCCAGAAGTCCGACGAGATCGACGATGCCGATTTCGCCGCGCTGCACGCCCACGGCTTCAGCGACGAGGATGCCTGGGACATCGGCGCCATCACCGCATTCTTCGGCCTGTCCAATCGCATGGCCAGCTTCTCCGGCATGCTGCCCAATCCCGAGTTCTACCTGATGGGCCGGGTGCCCAAGCAGAAGTGACGCCGCCAATCATGTTTATACTTATTAATTAGCCCTGGCGGCGGGTATGTAAAGTTACCCCCAATTTCCCGTCGATGGTGAATCCGCAGGCCTGATTCCTGCGTAGCATCCCCTTTGCGCGTCTCCACAAGAGGGAACACATGTCGTTGGATTTCTCAGCCCTTCAGTCCAGGCCGTCCCGGACTGACAGCGGATTCAATTCGTCCGGTCTCGGAACCAGCTACCTCGGCACACTGGAGGACGACGACCCGCGCCGATGGCTCGCCGACACGCCGCTGCTGCAACTGGACCTGCCCAAGATCCGGCTGCTGGCCACCCGGTTGACCCAGCTCAAGAGCAGTCCGCGGGACAAGGCGCTGGCCTGTTTCGCCTACATCCGGTCCCTCCCCTTCGGTTGCATCGCCGACAGCACCAGCACCTCGGCCATGGCCGTCCTGCGGCACGGAAAGGGGGACTGCCACTCCAAGAGCACGCTGATGATCGCCTTGCTGCGGTCCCTGAAGATTCCTTCGCGCATGCGTTTCGTCACGATCAAGCCCGACTTCCTCTACGGCATCATCGACACCGGAGGCCAGCCCCTGGAGCACGCGTACACCGAAGTCCTGCTCGACGGCACCTGGCAGGCCGTGGACAGCTATGTCGTCGACGTGCGCCTGGCACTGGCGGCCAAGGCACGCCTGGCCATGGAGGGCCGCAAGCTCGGCTACGGCATGCACGTGGATGGCGCCGTCACCTGGAACGGCCGGGGCCACTCCTTCGGCCAATTCACCACGGGTGATCCGGCCAGCATGCCCCTGCACGACTGGGGGGCGTTCGACGACCCGTACCAGTTCTACTCGTCCGTGCCATATGTGCGAAGCCGCCTGAACTGGTCCACCCGCATGAAATGGCTGGTGGGCGCCCGGATGGTCAACCGCAAGGTGAACCAGTTGCGCGACAACCCGGGCAAGCCGGGCGTGACCCGCGCCAAGACCCCGAGCCCGGCTGCCGGGCAGCGCCGCAAAGCCACCTGAGGCACTCGCCGGCGCGTCAGGCCAGGTGCGCGCGCAGCCAGTCGGGCAGCGGCGCCGATTTCTGCGCCGGAAAATTCACCCAGATGGTGGTGGCGCCGCCCGCGGCGTGGATCACTCCGGGGCTGTCTGTTCGCTCCATGGTGCCCCAGGTTTCGAAGGTGCTGCGAGCCGGGTCGCTGGCATACATCTTCATGAGCACGTCGCCGGGGTACTCGAGCTGGCGATAGAAGTTGCAGAACGCATTGACGATCACCGGCCCCTCACCCCGGGGATCGGGCTGGCAGCCAATGCTGCGCATCCACTCGATGCGGATGGTCTCCAGGTAGCGGAAATAGCTGGCGTTGTTGACATGGTTCATGGCGTCCATGTCGCCCCACCGGATGGGGATGACCATCTCATAGACGAGCTTCTTCTGCTCGGGAATTTCAATCTTCATCGGCGCGCCCTGACTAATACGGGAGTGCTGCGGGCACTCAGACGCCAAAGCCGTCGTCAGCCGCGATCACCGCGCCGTTGATGAAGTGGCTTTGCCCGCTGGCCAGCATCACGACCAGCGCGTCAAGATCCTGCGGATGCCCCACGCGCTTGCGCGGCAGCATCTGCATCAACTTCTGGCCCTGCTCGGTCTGCCAGTGGTGGTGATTGATCTCGGTGTCGATGTAACCCGGGCAAATGGCATTGACGTTGATGCCGAAGCGGCCCCACTCGAGCGCCAGGGCCTTGGTCATCTGCACCACGGCGGCCTTGCTCATGCAATACACGCCGATCTGAGGCAGCACCTTGAGTCCGGCCATGCTGGCGATGTTGATGATCCGCCCGCCCGTGTAGGTACCCGGCGCGGCGCCTCGCGCACGTGCCAGCATGCGCTTGCCGACTTCCTGCGCCACGAAGAAAGCGCCCTTGACGTTGGTATCGAAGATGAAGTCGTAGTCATCCTCCTCCACGTCCTGGATGCGCTGGGTGGTGCTCACGCCCGAGTTGTTCACGAGGATGTCGATCGAACCGACCTCCGTCTCGGCATGCGCGACCGCCGACTTGATGCTGTTGCGGTCCGTCACGTCCAGCTCTGTCACATGCGCGTCACCGCCTTCGGCCTCGATCCGGGCCCGCAGGTCCTTGAGTTTTTCCACACGACGGCTGGCCAGGACCACAGCGGCACCTGCACGCGAAAGGGTGAGCGCGAACTGTGCGCCGAGGCCGCTCGAGGCCCCGGTAATGAAGGCCACGCGGCCCGAGAGATCCATGCTGTACGCCACGTCAGAGTCTCCTGTCTAAACCAATTAGTACGATCGTTCGATTGTGCGGCCTTGCCGCATAAAATGCAGTGACACGGCGGCTGGCCCGACGGCCCCGGCCGCACTCAAAAATTCATTATCAGCGAGACCCTCATGACCCACGACGAGATACTGGCACAGTTCGGCCCCCGAGAAGCCATGGAGTACGACGTGGTGGTGGTCGGCGGCGGCCCGGGCGGCCTGTCCACCGCGATCCGCCTCAAGCAGCTGGCTGCCGAAAAAGGCACCGATATTTCCGTGGTGGTCCTGGAAAAGGGCTCCGAGCCCGGAGCCCACATCCTGTCGGGCGCCATCATGGATCCGCGGGCACTGACCGAACTGATCCCCGACTGGAAGGAGCGCGGCGCACCGCTGAACCAGCCTGTGACCGATGACGCCTACGTCTTCCTGGGCGAAAAGTCGGGCTTTCGCGTGCCCAACCCGCTGCTCCCGCCCTTTGCGCACAACCACGGCAACTACATCGTGAGCCTGGGCAATGTCACCAAGTGGCTGGGAGAACAGGCCGAGGCCCTGGGCGTGGAAATCTTCCCGGGCTTCGCTGCCGCTGAAGTGCTGTACAACGATGACGGCTCGGTCAAGGGCGTGGCCACCGGCAACATGGGTGTCGGCAAGGATGGCGAGCCCACCGAGAATTTCCAGCTCGGCATGGAGCTGCATGCCAAATACACCGTCTTCGCAGAAGGCGCCCGCGGCCACCTGGGCCGCCAGCTGATCGCCCGGTTCAAGCTCGATGAAGGCCGTGACCCACAAAGCTTCGGCATCGGCATCAAGGAGCTGTGGGAGATCGACCCGAGCCGCCACACCCCGGGTTTCGTGATGCACACCGCGGGGTGGCCCATGGACCCCGACACCTACGGGGGCGCCTTCCTCTACCACCTGGACGACAACAAGGTGGCGCTAGGCTTCGTGGTCGGCCTGGGTTACAGCAATCCCTACCTCAGCCCCTTCGAGGAATTCCAGCGCTGGAAGACACATCCGCGGATCCGCTACTACTTCGAAAACGACCAGGGCGAGGTCACGGCCAAGCGGCTGTCCTATGGCGCACGGGCCATCAACGCCAGTGGCATCAACGCCCTGCCCAAAACCGTGTTCCCGGGTGGCGCACTGGTGGGCTGCAACGCGGGCTATCTGAACGTGGGCCGCATCAAGGGCAGCCACGCCGCCATCAAGTCCGGCATGCTGGCCGCCGAGGCGGCCTATGACGCCGTGATCGCAGGCCGCCAACACGACGAGCTGGCCGCCTACCCCGCGGCCTTCGAGAAAAGCTGGCTGCACGCGGAGCTCAACAAGGACCGCAATTTCAAGAACTGGTTCCGCCATGGCCTGACCATCGCCACCCTGATGAACGGCTTCGAGCAGTTCGTGCTGCGCGGCCACATTCCGTGGACGCTGCGGCGCGACAAACCCGACCACGCCTACCTCAAGCCCGCGGCCGAGTGCCAGCCCATTGCCTACCCCAAGCCGGATGGCAAGCTCACCTTCGACCGTCTCTCGTCGGTGTTCATCAGCAACACCAACCACGAGGAGAACCAGCCGGCACACCTGACGCTCAAGGACGCAGCCGTGCCCGTGAACGTCAACCTCGCACGTTACGCCGGGCCGGAAGCGCGCTACTGCCCTGCGGGTGTCTACGAATTCGTCAAGAACGAGGACAACACCGATCGATTACAGATCAACGCCCAGAATTGCGTGCACTGCAAGACCTGCGACATCAAGGACCCGACCCAGAACATCGTCTGGGTCACCCCGGAGGGCGGCGGCGGCCCCAACTACGTCGGCATGTAAGGCCGGCAGGGCAGGCGGTGGCCCCATGGGTTCTACCGCCTGCCATCGCTTTGCGCTATAAAAGGCTTCCGGGCCAATGATCCCAGGGAGGCTTGCTTGGCGGCAGCGCGGCTCTATCAGCGCAAATGGGTTCTGATCAAACTGCCGATCGCCGTGGCGGCGGTCGCTGTCATGGCTTGGCTCTGGACTGCCTGGCTGCCGCTGCCTCCATCTGAAATCTCCCTGTCGGCCGGCCGCGCTGATGGTGTGTACCACGCCTATGCCAGACGCTATGCCGAGCTGTTTGCCCAACAGGGGATCACGCTCAAGGTCCTCGAATCCGAGGGCTCGCTGCAGAACCTGCAGCGGCTTCGCGGCACGGCACAGCCTCAGGCGGACCTGGCTTTCATGCAAGGCGGCGTGGGCTACCCGCCCGCAGAGCACGATGGGGGCGCACGCTTGCTCACCCTGGCCCGGGTGGACATTGAGCCCCTGTGGATCTTCTCGCGGCTGGCCTATGTCGATTCGCTGCAGCAGTTGCAGGGGCTACGCGTTTCGCTGGGTCCGGCAGGCAGCGGGACCCGGCAACTGGGGCTCGCCCTGCTCGACCAGGTGCGCCTGCAGCCACGCGACGTCAACGATTCAGAACTCGCAGGGGCGGCCGCGGTCGACGCATTGCGGCAGGGCACGCTGGACGTGATGCTCATGGTGTCAGCCCCGGAGTCCCAGGTGGTCAAATCACTGCTGCTCGCCCCCTCCGTTCACCTCGTGCAATTGCGGCGCACGGCGGCCATCACCGAGCGGCTGCCCTACCTGCAGACCCGGCTGCTGGCTCAGGGCGCCCTGGACGGCAACCGTCTGCCGGCCCGGGACGCCACCGTTCTCACCAGCTCGGCCAGCCTGGTGGCCCGCGCAGACCTGCACCCCGCCCTGCAACGGCTGGCCACCCATGTTGCCGGTCAGGTCCATGCACGCGGCGGGGTGTTTCACCACCCCGGCGAGTTTCCGTCGCTCAAGCGGGTGGAGTTTCCCGCCTCTGACGAAGCCCGGCGCACGCTGATCCACGGTCTGCCCTGGCTGGAAGACCGGCTGCCTTTCTGGTGGGCCCAGGTGGTCACGCGCCTCCTTGTCATCTGCCTGCCCGTAGCCTTGCTGGCCTACTGGCTGGCGCGCATGTTGCCCGCTTACCTGCGCTGGCTACTCGAAAGCCGCGTGACGCGCTGGTACGGCGAGCTCAAGTACATCGAGAACGACCTCACCCGCGATCACCTCACCGGCCTGGACCTGACCAAGTACCTGGACCGGCTCAACAGCATCGAACGGCGCATGGAAGCCTTTGTCACGCCGGCGTACCTGATGCCGCGCTGGTACACGCTGCGCCAGCACATCGACTTCGTCCGGATGGGCCTGTTCCGAAGGCGGGGCCGATGAGGGTCATGCTCTGGTACCGGCGCCGCTGGGGCCTGTTCTATGTTCCGGTGCTGGCCTTCGCCGCGCTGGTGGTGGTGATGGCGTCGCGCTGGTGGTTTCCGCTGCCGCCCACGACGCTGTCGCTGGCCGCGGGCGAACCGCTGGGCAGCCATGCCAGGCTGGCCGAGCGCTACCGTGACGAGCTGGGGCGTCGCGGCATCACCGTGGATGTGGTCTACAGCCCCGAGGGAACCCCCGGGCCGCTGCAGCGGCTTGCCATGGCGGGCAATGGGGTCCAGGCAGGCTTTGCCCATGGCCTGCTGTCCGATCGCGGCCCGGAAGCCGCCGTGCAGGCACTGGCCGTGATCGGGAAGCAACCCCTCTGGATCTTCACACACGGAGCAGGCATCACCAGCGTGGCCCAGCTGCGTGGCATGCGCGTGGCGGCCGGTGCGCCGCGCGGCGCGGTGCGCCAGATCGCCAACCTGCTGCTGGCCCAGGCCCAGGTGCGCGAGAGCGACGTCACCTGGGAACAGGACCGTGGCCCGATGGGCACGGCCAATGAACTCATCGAGGGCCGCATCGACGCCATGATCCTGCTGGGCAGCAGCGACGCCCCGGCCGTGCGCTTGCTCACGCGCTCCCCCGGCATCTTCATGCTCGGGGTGGAACGGGCCAACGCCCTGGCCGCGCGCGAACCCAAGCTGCGGGCCTTCGTGCTGCCGCAGGGCACCATCGAGCTGCGCGGCGACGTGCCCCCGCGGGACTTGACCCTGCTGTACACCGGCACCCACCTGCTCGTGCGCGACACCCTGCACCCGGCCCTGCAGCGGGCGCTGCTGGACGCCGCCACCGTGATCCACGCCAGCCCGACCTTCCTGCAGCGCCAGTCCGAGTACCCGGACTTCAGCGACAGCGATTTCCCGCTGTCGCCGCAGGCGCAGCGCTACGCCCACGGCTACCAGCCCTGGCTGGAGGCGGCGCTGCCCTACTGGTGGGCGCAGCTCGCGGAACTGCTGCTGTACGTGGTCTTGCCCGTGCTGCTGATCACCGGCGCGGCGCTGTTGTGGATCCCTCAGCTGTTCAGCCTGCGCGTGAACGCCGTGCTCTCGCACTACTACGGTGAACTCAAGTTTCTGGAGAACGACATGGCGCGCATGGCCACCGACAGCCCCATGGCGCTGCGCGATGTGCTGACCAAGCTCGACACCATGGAGCAGGAAGTCGCCTCGCTCGACCTGCCCGACCGCTTTGCCGACCGCTGGTACACCCTGCGCGAGCATCTGGGCATGGCCCGCGAACGCCTGCTCAAGCTGCGCGCGCGCTGAGCCTTCGTCCCCCGACAAGGGCGTAGCCCGAAAGTTGTATGACAACTTTTCGCCGATCTGGCAGAATCCGGGCTCGCGGATTCAACAACACACCCGGAGACATCTCAATGAAAATTTCCAGACTGGTTCTCGCCCTCACGCTTGCCGCCGGCTTCGTGGCCAGCGCGGCAGCCCAGACCACCATGCGCATCAGCATTTCGGTGGCTCAGAACTCCCACCAGGGCGTGGCCATCGACACCTTTGCCAAGGAAGTCGAAAAGCGCACCAGCGGCCGCTACAAGATCCAGACCTTCTACAGCGGCTCGCTGGGCGGCGAACGCGAGTCGATCGAGGCCGTGCAGTTGGGCACGCAGGCCCTGGCTTTCAGCTCCACCGGTCCGGTGCCGAATTTCGTGCCCGAGACCAAGATCCTGGACGTGCCGTTCCTGTTCCGGGACAAGGCGCATGCCCGTGCCGTGCTGGACGGCCCGATCGGCCAGGAACTGCTGGCCAAGTTCGACGCCAAGGGCTTCAAGGCGCTGGCCTGGGCCGAGAACGGCTTTCGCCACATGACCAACAGCAAGCGCGACGTCAAGGCCCCCGAAGACCTCAAGGGCCTGAAGATGCGCACCATGGAGAACCCGGTTCACATCGCGGCCTACAAGGGCTTCGGCATCGTGACCACGCCCATGGCCTTCCCGGAGGTGTTCACCGCGCTGCAACAAGGCACCGTGGACGGCCAGGAGAACCCTCTGTCGGTGATCATCGCCGCCAAGTTTGACCAGGTGCAGAAGCACCTGTCGCTGACCGGCCACGTCTATTCGCCCTGCATCTTCCTGATGAACAAGGCCGAATTCGACAAGCTCAGCGCCGCTGACAAGCAGGCCTTCATCGACGCCGCCAAGGAAGGCGCCAAGGCCAACCGGGCCCGTGTCGACGAAGACGACGCCAAGGGCGTGGCTGACCTGCGCTCCAAGGGCATGACCGTGATCGACAACCTCGACAAGGCCAAGTTCGTGGCCGCGCTGGCCCCGGTCAACGCCGAGTTCGAGAAGCAGTTCGGCAAGGCCAACCTCGACCGCATCCGCAACTACAAGTAATTGCTAGCTTTTTGATAGCGGGCAACGCCCGCAGCTCGAGGGCTGCGGGCGTTTTTCATCTAAAGTTGCGGAGTCAACCGGAGCCACGCCATGAAACAGGCCTTTTTGCGGCTGGAACACACCACCACCCTGCTCACCATGCTGGCGGCCTGCGCCATGCTGGTGCTCTCGGCGGGACTGGGCATGTTTCAGATCATCATGCGGTTCGTGCTGGAACAGCCTGCCGAATGGACAGAGGTGCTCATCCGCTTCAGCCTGATCTGGATGGTGTTCATGGGTGTTCCCACCGCCTTTCGCCAGGGAGCCATGGTCAGCGTGGATGTGCTGTACCGCTGGAGCCCTCCCCGCTTCCGCCGGGTGCTGGACGGTGTGGTCTGTGTGGCCGCGCTGGCGCTGATCGGCGTCATCTTCTGGTGGGGCTGGGACTATGCCGTGCGCGGCCGGGTGCAGACCATGATCGGACTCGAGAGCGTTTCGATGTTCTGGGCCTACCTGGCCATGCCCGTCGGTGCGGTGTTCAGTGCGCTGGGCATCGTGGGCAACCTGCTAGATCCGCAGCGGCTCGAGCTGGAGACCGCCCAATGAACGCTTCGCGGCAATACCCCATGAGGAGGACGGCATGACCACCGTGATGATTTCCACCATGGTGCTGTGCTTCGCGCTCACCGTGTCGGTGGCCGTGTCCATCGGGCTGTCAGCGGTGCTGGGCATCCAGGTCGCCCACGCCCACATGCTGATCTCCGTCAAGGAGATGTTCAACTCCATCAACAAGTTTCCGCTGGCGGCCATCCCGTTCTTCATCCTGGCCGGCAATCTCATGGAGACGGGCGGCATCTCCCGCCGGCTGGTGGAATTTGCCAAGAGCGTGGTGGGTGGCGTGCAGGGCGGGCTGCCCATGACCTGCGTGCTGACCTGCATGATCTTCGCGGCGGTCTCGGGCTCCTCGGTGGCCACCACCTTCGCGATCGGCGCGATCCTGATTCCCGCACTGGTCAAGCACGGCTACCCCGTGACCTATGCCGCCGCACTGCAGGCCACCAGCGCCGAGCTGGGCGTGATCATTCCACCGTCGATCCCGCTCATCCTGTACGGCGTGAGCGCCGAGGTCTCGATTGGTGAACTGTTCATCGCGGGTTTCGGCCCAGGCTTGTTGATCGGCAGCGCACTCATGCTGTTCGTCTACCTCTACTGCAAGTGGAAGGGCTGGGGCAAGGCCGACGGTGACGGCCGCCTGGGCCTGGGCCAAGCCACGCTGCAGGCCGGCTGGGCCCTGCTGATGCCGGTCATCATCCTGGGCGGCATCTATGGCGGCGTGTTCACCCCAACCGAGGCTTCGGCCGTGGCCGTGTTCTATGCGCTGATCGTGGGCGTGGTGATCTACCGCGAAATCGGCTTCAAGGACCTGTACCCCATCCTGCGCAAGTCGGTGCTGTCGTCGGCGGTGATCATGTTCATCATCGCCAACGCCGGCCTGTTTGCCTTCCTGATCACGCGCGCCGGAGTCCCCGATGCCATCGGCCGCTGGCTCGAAGCGGTGCTGCAGAGCCCGGCCCTGTTCCTGCTGGGCGTGAATGCGGCACTGTTCTTCATCGGCATGTTCATCGAGACCAGCGCCGCCATCATCGTGCTGGCGCCCATCCTCGCGCCGGTGGCGCAGCACTTCGGCGTCGACCCGGTGCATTTCGGGCTGATCATGGTGGTCAATCTGGCGCTGGGCATGATCACGCCGCCCTTTGGCGTGAACCTGTTCGCCGCCTGCACGGTCGCCAAGGTGTCGCTGGACCGCATCGTGGGGCACCTGATCCCTTTCGTGCTGGTGATTCTTGCGTGCCTGGTCGTCATCACCTACGTCCCCTCCCTGTCGCTCACGCTGCGCGACCTGGTCTACGCCCGCTAGCCCCCCGACCGCGGGTTAGAATCGGCCGGTCAGGAGAGAGCTTCCCTTCAGGAAGCCGCCGAAGGCGCAGGGTCCCCCCGAACGCTCAGGCAAAAGGACTGACAAAGCACCTCGCAGGAGGTGTTTCCTTGCTGGAGAGAGACCGCGCCACCGCGGTCCACCGAAGGAGCAAGCGCCACATCGCTGGCGTGAATCTCTCAGGTAAAGCGGACAGCAGGGGCAGCCCATGGCGCAAGCCATGATCCGCCCGTTTGCCCCGGAGACCGCCGCTTGACCGCCCCCACCGAATCCCTCCTCAAGACTCCGCTGCACGCATTGCATCTGGAACTCGGCGCCCGCATGGTGCCCTTTGCCGGCTACAGCATGCCCGTGCAGTACCCCTCGGGCCTGATGGCCGAGCACCACCACACGCGCCAAGCCGCCGGCCTGTTTGACGTGTCCCACATGGGCCAGCTCAAGCTGGTGGGGCCGGACGCCGCCGCGGCGCTGGAGACGCTCATGCCGGTGGATGTGATTGGCCTGGGCTACGACAACGGCGTGTGCCGGCAACGCTACGGACTGCTGCTGACCGACGACGGCACCATCATCGACGACCTGATGTTCGTGAACCGTGGCGAGGACCTCTTTGTCATCGTCAACGGCGCCTGCAAGGCCACGGACATTGCCCACATCCAGGACCGGATCGGCAATCGCTGTGCCGTCTTGCCTTTGCCTGACCGGGCCCTGCTGGCGCTGCAGGGCCCCCAGGCGGTCACGGCGCTGTCGCGCCTGCTGACCGGGGTGGACCGGCTGGTCTTCATGACCGGGGGCCATTTCATCTGGGAGGGCGCGGACCTGTTCATCACCCGCAGCGGCTACACCGGTGAGGACGGCTTTGAAATCTCGGTGCCGGCCGGCCACGCCGAAGCCCTGGCGCGGCAGCTCCTGGCCCAGCCCGAAGTCAAACCGATTGGCCTGGGTGCGCGCAACTCCCTGCGCCTGGAAGCGGGTCTGTGCCTCTACGGCAGCGACATCGACACCCACACCACGCCCGTGGAGGCGGGGCTGACCTGGGCCCTGCAGAAGGTCCGGCGTGACGGCGGTGAGCGTGCAGGCGGCTTCCCGGGCGCCCCGCGGGTCCTGGCGCAGCTGCGCGGCGAGGGCCTTGCCCGCAAGCGCGTGGGCCTGATCGCGCTGGAGCGCGTACCGGTGCGCGATCACTCCGAACTGCACGACCTGGCGGGCCAGCGAATCGGCGAGGTCACCAGCGGCCTGCTGGGGCCGACCATCGACCGGCCCGTGGCCATGGGCTACGTGGACATCGCCCATGCGGCACTGGGCACGCGGGTCAATGCCATGGTGCGCGGCAAGGCCGTGCCCATGGAGGTGAGTGCCATGCCCTTTGTGCCCACACGCTACTACCGCGGCTGATCCCGCGGTTAAATTCAGATTCCAACCTTTATCCAGGAGCGCGACATGACCATGAAATACACCCAGGACCATGAGTGGATCCAGCTCGAAGACCACGAGGCCGCCACGGTCGGCATCACGCAGCACGCGCAGGATGCACTCGGTGACGTGGTGTTTGTCGAACTGCCCGAAGTGGGCCGGGTCTATGCCAAGGGCGAGGTCGCCGGCGTGGTCGAGTCCGTCAAGGCCGCCGCCGACGTGTACATGCCCATCGCTGGCGAAGTGACCGAGGTCAACGAGGCCCTGCGCGCCGACCCGTCGCTGGCCAACACCGACCCGCTGGGCAACGGCTGGTTCTTCAGCATCCTCATCAAGGACATGGCGGAGTTCGATGCCCTGATGGACGAACCCGGCTACATCAAGTTCACCCAGGAAAACTCCTGAAGCCCTCCCTCCAGAACAGCGCCTGAAAGGCCACGCCATGCTGATGTCCACCGCGCGCCCGCTGGGCGAGCTTGAAAACCCGTCCGAGTTCGTCGCCCGCCACATCGGGATCGATGAGGCCGGCGAGGCCCACATGCTCTCCGTCATTGGCGAAGCGTCGCGCCGGGCGCTGGTGGACGGCATCGTGCCGCGCCCGATCGCGCGCGCCCAGGCCATGAAGATGCCCGCCGCCATCACCGAGGCGGCTGCCCTCGCCGAGCTGCGTGCGATGGCCGGCAGGAACCGCCTGTTCAAGAGCTTCATCGGCCAGGGTTACTACGGCACGCACACACCGGGCGTGATCCTGCGCAACGTGCTGGAAAACCCCGCCTGGTACACGGCCTACACCCCCTACCAGGCCGAGATCTCCCAGGGGCGCATGGAAGCCCTGGTGAATTTTCAGACCATGGTGTGCGACCTCACGGCGATGCCCATTGCCAACGCCTCCATGCTTGACGAAGCGACCGCCGCGGCCGAGGCCATGACCCTGGCCCGGCGCAGCGTCAAAAGCAGGAGCAACCGCTTCGTGGTGGCCGGGGACTGCCATCCGCAGGTGATCGAGGTGATCCAGACCCGGGCCCGGCCCCTGGGCATCGAAGTGCTGCTGGCCAACTCCGGCCCCGAATGGCATGACCTGCTGGACGGTGACTTCTTTGCCGTGCTGGCGGCCTACCCCACCACCAGCGGCCGCATCGACGACTTGCGCGCCGACGCCGCGCGCGTCCATGCCCGACAGGCCGCGCTGATCGTCGCCACCGACCTGCTGGCGCTGACGCTGCTGGCGCCGCCCGGGGAATGGGGCGCCGACATCGTGGTGGGCTCCACGCAGCGCTTCGGCATGCCCATGGGGGCGGGTGGCCCGCACGCGGCCTTCATGGCCTGCCGCGATGAATTCAAGCGTTCACTGCCCGGCCGTCTGGTGGGCGTGAGCGTGGACGCGCACGGCCATCCGGCCTATCGCCTGGCCTTGCAGACGCGCGAGCAGCACATCCGCCGGGAGAAGGCCACCTCCAACATCTGCACGGCGCAGGTGCTGCCCGCCGTGGTCGCGAGCATGTACGCCGTCTACCATGGCCCGCAAGGCCTCAAGCGCATTGCCCAGCGCGTGGCCAGCTACACCGCCATCCTGGCGCGCGGCCTGGCCGAACTGGGCCATTCGCCCCGGCAGGACAGCGCCTTCGACACCCTGTCGCTGCACACCGGTGCCGCCACCCAGGACCTGATGCAGCGCGCCCTGTCCCTCGGCGCCAACCTGCGCCGCTACTTTGGCGAATACATCACGCTGTCGCTGGACGAGACCACCACGCGCGCCGACGTGGAGCTGCTGTGGAAGGTCTTTGCCCGCGAAGGCCAAGCCCTGCCCTCGTTCGCGACGGCTGAGAAAGGCGTCGAGCCGATGATCCCGGCCGAGCTGCGCCGCACCAGCCCCTATCTGACGCACCCGGTGTTCAACACGCACCACTCCGAGACCGGCATGCTGCGCTACCTGCGGGCGCTGAGCGACAAGGACCTGGCGCTGGACCGCAGCATGATCCCGCTGGGCAGTTGCACCATGAAGCTCAATGCCACCAGCGAGATGATCCCCATCACCTGGCCCGAATTCGCGCATGTCCACCCGTTCGCGCCGGCTGACCAGTTGCAGGGTTACGCCGAGCTGGACGCCCAGCTGCGCGAATGGCTGTGCCAGGCCACGGGGTACGCCGGCATCAGCCTGCAGCCCAACGCCGGCTCGCAAGGGGAATACGCCGGTCTGCTGGCCATCAAGGCGTTCCATGAAAGCAAGGGCCAGGGCCACCGCAACATCTGCCTGATCCCGTCCTCGGCGCACGGTACCAATCCGGCCAGTGCCCAGATGGTCGGCATGCAGGTGGTGGTCACCGCGTGTGACGCCCGGGGCAACGTCGACATGGCCGATCTGCAGGCCAAATGTGAACAGCACAGCGCCCACCTGGCCTGCGTGATGATCACCTACCCCAGCACGCACGGCGTGTTCGAGATGCAGGTCAAGGAGCTGTGCGCGCTCGTGCACCAGCACGGCGGCCGTGTCTACGTGGACGGCGCCAACATGAATGCGCTGGTCGGCGTGGCCGCACCCGGCGAGTTCGGTGGCGACGTGAGCCATCTGAACCTGCACAAGACCTTCTGCATTCCCCACGGCGGTGGCGGCCCGGGTGTCGGGCCCGTGTGCGTGGTGGAAGACCTCGTGCCTTTCCTCCCCGGCCATGCCACCGCCGGCATCCCGGGCGGCGTGGGGGCCATCTCGGCCGCACCCCTGGGGAATGCGGCGGTGCTGCCCATCAGCTGGATGTACTGCCGCATGATGGGCGCCGAGGGTCTGAAGCAGGCCACGGAAATCGCTATCCTCAGCGCCAACTACATCAGTGCGCGGCTCAAGGACCACTACCCCACGCTGTACGCCAGCGCCAATGGCCACGTGGCCCACGAGTGCATCCTGGACCTGCGCCCGCTCAAGGAAAGCAGCGGCATCACCGCCGAGGATGTGGCCAAGCGCCTGATCGACCATGGCTTCCATGCGCCGACGCTGAGCTTCCCGGTGGCCGGGACGCTGATGGTCGAGCCCACCGAGAGCGAAACCCTCGACGAACTGGACCGCTTCATCGACGCCATGATCGCCATCCGGGAGGAAATCCGCCGCGTCGAACGCGGCGAGTGGCCACGCGAGGACAACCCGCTCAAGCACGCACCGCACACTGCTGCGGCCTTGCTCAAGAGCGAATGGAACCACGCCTATTCACGCGAGGACGGGGCCGCTGTGCTCGGCACTACCCGCCACGCCAAATACTGGCCCCCCGTCGGACGCGTGGACAACGTCTACGGCGACCGCAATCTGTTCTGCAGTTGCGTGCCGGTCAGCGAGTATTGAGGGCAGCCAGCAAGGCCGTATCAAAAGCACCGGGCTGCTCGAACTGCACCCAGTGCCCGGCCTCTGGCAGCAGCGTCAGGCCCCGGAAGTCGGGTGCGGCGCGCAGGGCGGGCTCCACTTCCGCCATGCGGCCCTGGTAGAGCGCATCCTCGGCGCCGTAGATGGCCCAGACCGGGCAGCGCACGGAGGCCAGCGCGCGCACCAGCGCGTCGGTGAAGGCCAGGCTGCGGCCCTTCATGCGGTCGCGCACGACATTGGCCTTGTGCACTTCCAGGGCCAGCTGGTCGATCGCCTCGGGGCGGAACAGCATCAGCGCCGCAAGGTTGCTGCGGTGGATCGCGTCGCGCTCGGCCTCATCCTCGATGTGCCGCCAGGGGGTGAGCGCCACCATGCGGCGGCTCGCCAGACCCAGCCCCGGCGCGCCAATCACCACCAGCCGGCGCGCGCGCGCCGGGTAGCGCGCCAGCATCAATCCGGCCGTCATGCCCCCGAAGGAAAAACCGGCGATGTCGCAGGCCGCGCTACCGATCAACTGAGCCAGGCCGGCCTCCAGCGGCTCAGGCAGGGCATCGGCATCACTGCCCCCCGGCGGCTGCGCCGAGTCACCGAAGCCTGGCAGGTCCGGCACCAGTACCCGCCGCCCCGATGCGGCCAGCGGCTCGACGTTGCGGATCCAGTGAGTCCAGCTTCCGCTGCCGCCATGCAACAGCACCAGCGGCTCGCCCTCCCCCCAGCTGTGCCAGACCAGTTCCCCCGCGCCGCAGGGCGTGGTGAGGCGGGTCGCGCCCGCAAGCACGCGCCGGATGTCGGGATACAGCACCGCAGGGGTCACCGTCATGCGATGGTCAGGCCTCGCCCGCCGCGATTTGCCTGATGGCCTGTTCGAACACCTCGACCGGCTGGCCGCCGGAAATGAGGTGCCGATCGTTGAAGATGATGGCGGGCACCGAGTGAATGCCGGCGTCCAGATAGCGCCGCTCCTGGGCCCGCACCTCGGCGGCAAATTCATCACCGGCCAGGATGTCGCGGGCGCGCGCGCCATCCAGCCCCGCCGCCTCGGCGGCACGCACCAGCACCTCGTGCGATTCGGGCGCTTCGCCGTACGTGAAATAGGCCGTCAGCAGGTTTTTCTTGAGCGCGTGCTGGCGCCCTTCTCCCTGCGCCTCGGCCCAGTGCAGAAGGCGGTGGGCGTCGAAGGTGTTGTAGATGCGGCCGCGACCTTCCTTGCGGAAGGTGAAGCCCACGGCTTCGCCGCGCAAGCGGATGTTCTCGCGGATCTGCTCCTGTTGAGCCGGCGTGGACCCGTACTTCTGGGTCAGGTGTTCGGTGATGTCCTGCCCTCCCGGGCCCATGCCGGGGTTGAGCTCGAAGGGCTGGAAGTGCAGCTCGGCCTGGACGTCGCCCTTCACGCGGTCCAGGGCCTGTTCAAGCGCGCTCAGGCCGATGGCGCACCAGGGGCAGGAAACGTCGGAAACAAAGTCGATTTTCAGGGGGGTGCTCATGGACGGGCCTCTCTCGGCGGCGCCGGCCGTTCACCAGCGCCTGGATGTCCATCCTATGCTAACGGCCTTCCAATGACCTTGCAGAAATCGTACAACCGGCCTCAGTGCGGCGCGGACATCGCAAAAGCGTCCATCGACAGCATGCCGTACATCACCTCACGGCTCAGGTAGCGGGGCTGCACCCCCGGTTCGCCGAAGCCCGCAGCCCCGAGGGCAAAGAAGATGGGCAGGAAGTGGTCGTCGGTCGGGTGGGCCCGCGCGGCATGCGGCGCCGCATGCCGATAGTCCAGCATCGCGTCCAGGTGGCCCTGGGTGAGCGCGTTTTCCACCCAGCGGCTGAAGGCCACGACGTACGGCGCGGGCTCGCGCTCGCCGCCAAAGAATTCGGCCAGGTTGTGGGTCATGCTGCCCGACCCCATGACCAGCACGCCCTGTCCACGCAGCCCCCGCAGCGCACGGCCCATCGCGAACACCTCGGCCGGCCCCTGGCGCGCAGGCAGCGCCACCTGCACCACAGGGACATCGGCCTGGGGAAACAGGTGCATGAGCGGCACCCAGGCCCCGTGGTCCATAGGCCGCGCGGCGTCGGCCTGCGCCTCGATGCCGGCCTGCCCCAGCAAAGCGATCACTTCCTGGCCCAGCGCCGGGTGGCCGTGGGCCGGGTACTGCAGGCGGTACAGCTCTGGCGGAAAGCCTCCAAAGTCGTGCCAGGTGGCGGGTGCGGCACTGGTCATCACGGCCGGGCTGCGCGCCATCCAGTGGGGCGACATGAGGACCACACCGCGCAGGCCCTGAGGCTGCGCGGCCGCCAGTTCAGCGCCAAAGCGCGTGAGCGCCGGGCCGGTCTCGCCAGCGTCCACGGCAAACAGGGGCGCCCCGTGCGACACGAACAGGGCAGGAACGGCGTCGGAGGTCATGGAGTTTTCCTTTTCATCGGACATGGAAGGACTATAGTTGTCGCGCCATTCAAGATAAACTATCAATTGATGGACAAACTGTCATTCAAAATTTGACAATTCAATCGACCCATGGATTCCCTGCGACGAATCGAGGCTTTTTGTGCAGTGGCCCAACTCGGCAGCTTCGTGGCCGCGGCCGACCGCCTGGGGCTGTCCCGCGCCGCGGTGTCGCGGCTGGTGATCGAGCTTGAAGGCCAGCTCGGCACCCGGCTGCTGAACCGGACCACGCGCAAGGTCTCGCTCACCGACTCGGGCAGCGCCTACCATGAGCGCGCGCGCCAGATCCTCGACGACCTCGCGGAAGCCAATGCCGCGGCCAGCGCTACCACCCTGCGCCCGGCCGGCCGCCTGCGCATCAACGTGCCCGTGACCTTCGGCAATCTGCACCTGGCACCGCTGTGGGGCCAGTTTCTCCAACGCCACCCTCAGGTGGAACTGGACATCACGCTCACCGACCGGCTTGTGGACCTGGTGGACGAAGGCTACGACCTGGCGGTTCGCGTGGGCCGCCCGCAAAGCTCGTCGCTGGTGGCGCGGCCGCTCGCCACCGACCGCGTGGTGCTGTGTGCCTCACCGGAGTACCTGCGCATGGCCCCGGCCATCCGCCGCATCGAGGACATTGCCGACCACAGCGCCGTGGCGTACTCACTCTGGTCGGGAGGCGACGCCTGGACCTTCCAGGGCCCCGAAGGCCGGCCGCACAGCGTTCCCGTCCACCCCTGTCTGCGCGCCAACAGCGGCGACACCTGCCGCGCCGCGGCGCTGGCCGACCAGGGGCTCATCTTCCAGCCGGCCTTTCTGGTGGGGCCGGACCTGGCCGCGGGCCGCCTGGTCGAGATCCTGCCGCACTACAGCGGACCCAGGCTGGATATCCAGGCGCTATACCCGAGCCGCCGGCACGTGCCGGGCAAGGTGCGGGCCATGGTGGACTTTCTCGTGGCGGCGTTCGAGCATCCCGCCTGGACCTGAGGGACAACAGCGAACGCCAACACGCCAAGCGCTACCATTTTGGTAGCAAAGAGTGGCCATCCGGCAAGGGCTACCGGTCGATTTAGCTAAGAATGGAGCGCAGACAGGGGCGCTGCGGGCCTACAGGGAAGCCAGCGCCGCGATGGCCAGTGGATAGCCCTGGACGCCGAAGCCCGCCATCACGGCGCGAGCCGCTGGCGAGATGTAGCTGTGATGGCGAAAGGGCTCGCGTGCATGGACATTGCTGATGTGCAACTCGATCAGGGTCAGGCCCGTGCCCTTGATGGCGTCGTGCAGGGCCACGCTGGTGTGGGTGTATGCGCCTGCGTTGAGCACCACGCCCACCACGGTGCCCTCGGCCTGCGCCCGGCCGGCTTCCTGAAGCCAGTCGACCAGCACCCCTTCATGGTTGGTCTGGCGGAAATCCAGGTTGAAGCCTTGCGCCGCACAGGCATCGGCGCAGAGCTTCTGCACGTCGGCGAGAGTGTGCGAGCCATAGACAGCGGGCTCCCGGGTGCCGAGCAAATTGAGGTTGGGCCCGTTGAGGACGACGGCGGTTTTCATCGGATCTTGATTTCCTTGAGGAATTCATGCACGAGGGTAGCAAACTCGACAGGCCGTTCCACGGCGCTCATGCGGCCGGTGTCGAGCGTGCGCAGATCGGCACCGGAGATGCTGCGGCACAGCGCTTCGGCGGTCTGCACCGAGATGCTGTCGTCCTGGGTGCCGGCCACGACCAGCGTAGGGCAGCCGATCAACGGGTTGCTGCTGCCGAAATCGACCTCCATCATGGCGTCGCAGCTGGCCACGTAGACGCGCGGGTCCATGGCCACCAGCGAGGCCCGCAGTCGCGCCGCCTTGGCGGCACCCTCGGCCGTTGCCATGAAGGCCGGCGAGAACCAGTGCGTCATGGCCTCATCGGCCACGGCCTCCATGCCTTGTTCCAGAGCCACCTGCGCACGCGCCGTCAGACGGGCGCGGATGTTGTCGTCAAAGTAGCTGGCCGAGTTGGCCATCACGATGCACTGCACGAGATGCGGATAGCGCACGGCGAGTTGCTGCCCCGTCATGCCGCCCATCACCAGCCCGACAAAGGTGACCGGCCCCTTCGCGTGCTCCTCGATCAGCGCAGCGGCGTCATCGGCGAACACTTCCATCGAATACGGACCGCGCAACTGCTCGGAGTGGCCATGGCCCCGATGGTCATACCGCAGCACGGTGTAGCGCTTTTGCAGCAGGCTGGCCACGTCGTCCCACATGGTCAGGTCACAGCCCAGCGCATGGCTCAGCACCAGAGTCGGCCCCTTGCCCTGCTTGACGAAGTTCAGTTGCGGCATGAATTCTTTTCCCTGACTTGGTTGGTCCCTGCGCGCATTGTGCCGTCAGTTTCAAAATGTATTGATGCGGTTTGCCCGTAGGGTCCGGCGGACGTGGCATGGCTGCCGCACAATGGCTCGCCGCTTCATGAAAACACGCCACTTCGCCCAGCTGATTGCCCTGTCCGCCCTCTGGGGGGCGTCGTTCCCGCTGATCCGCATCGCCAGCCCCGCACTCGGGCCTTTCGGCCTGGCGGGCATACGCTGCGTGCTGGCGGCCGCGGTGCTGGGCCTGCTGATGCGGCTGCTGCGCCATGCATGGCCTGCGCGCGCGGCCTGGAAACGGCTGGCCCTGGTCGCGCTGCTCACCGTGGTCTGCCCCTTCGTGCTGTTCAACCTGGCCGGACTGGTGCTGCCCGCAGGCTATTCGGCCGTTCTGAATGCCACGACGCCGCTGTTCGGCGTGCTGGGCGCGGCCGCGCTCGGGGAAGAGCGGCTCACCGGCCGCCGGCTCACGGGCTGCGCCCTTGGCTTTGCGGGCGTTGCGCTGCTGGTCCAGTTGGGGCCGGTGGCAGTCACCACCCCGGTGGTGCTGGCTGCGCTGGCCTGTACCACAGCGGCCGCGGCCTACGGCGTGGGCGCCATCCTCATGAAGCGCGCCACGATGGCCCACGAGCCCCTGCCCGCTTCGGCCACGGTGCATGTGGTGGCCGCGGTCCTGCTGCTGCTGCCGCTGGGCGCTTCGGTCCCGGCCATGCAGGTGTCGCCCGGCGCGCTGGTGGCCGCCGGCACCCTCGGCGTGATCACGTCGGGGTTCGTGTACTGGATCAGCATGCGCCTCATGCGCGTGATCCCCGCCAGCGCGGCCACCTCGGCCGCCTTCATGATTCCGCTGTTCGGTGTCACCTGGGGAGGGCTGTTCCTGGGCGAGCCCGTGACGCTGGGCATGCTGCCTGGCTGCCTTCTGGTGCTCGCGGCGACCGCGCTGATCACCGGATTCAACCCTTTTCGGGGCACGCCGCCCGAACCCTGACGCTGCAAATGTGCAACACATTCGCTTTTATTTTCATAGCGGCGCTACTAGAATCCGCGCGGGTTAACGGCCAAGAAGACCATTCATACCGTGCAAGCGTCCGTTCCAAGTTATTACGACATCCTCCAGGTGGCGCGTGACGCGCCAGCCGACGACGTGCGCGCGGCCTATCGCCGCCTGGCCCAGCGCTACCACCCTGACAAGTCGCCCGACAACAGCCATGCGCCACGCGTGATGGCCAATCTGAACAAGGCCTACGAAGTGCTGTCGGACCCGGCGCAACGCGAAGAACATGACCAGTGGATTGCGCGCCACGCGGCTCGCAAGTCGGCCCGGACCGGCCTCAAAACCCGCATGAGCCGCCCTGCACCGCTGCCTGATTTGCAACAACGTGCAACACGTTGGCCCTGGTATTTACTCTTCGCGACCATCAGTTGCGCGGTGGCCGCCGTGGGCACAGTGGCCTTCAAGTCGGCGCTGCCGGTGCCTCAGGGCGCCACCCTTGTCAGCCAGGACACCCAGAGCAGTTCCACAGGTCTCGTGCTCAAGCGCACGCTGTCACTGCAGGCCTCCAGCCGCTGACGCGCGGACCGCAGCGGCCTGCTCCAGCACATCGGCACGCCAGGCGCAGCCCGTCGCAACCGCCGCCACGGCCGCGGCCACGACGTACATCATCTCGAACCCCACCCATGCCACGAGCGACCCGCCCGCGAGCACACCCAGGACCCCGCCGCAGCCATAACCCGTGACCGTGAACAGGGCCTGGCCCCGTCCGCGCAGACGGCCCGGGAAATGACGGCTGAGCAGTGCAATGCAGGCAGTGTGGTGGCAGGCAAAGGTCAAAGCATGCAGGGCCTGCGCCACCAGCAGCGCCACCAGCCACTGGTTCAAGCCCGCCGTGAGTGCCATGCGCACCACCATGGCCAGCCCGCAGATCACCATCCAGCGCGTCATGCGCATTCGCCCCGTCCAGCGGCCCTGCGCAAAGAACCAGCCAATTTCCACCAGCACCGACGCCGCCCACAGGACGCCGATCATGGCCTTGCTGTAGCCGCGTGCATCCAGGTACAGCGAGAGGAAGCCGTACACCGAAAAGTGGGCCATCACGTGAAAGAACAGCGAGGCAAAGAACCAGCGCACGGCCGGCTGGCGCAGCACCGGGCCTATGGGCAGGCCGGCGGCATGCTCCTGCGACGGCTTCTCGCGCACGTCGGGCAGCCACCAGGTGCACAGCAACACCGCGCCCAAAGTGACCGCCGTCCAGGCCGGAAAGTCCTTCATGCCCCGCGCCTCGAACCAGGCGCCGGCGAGAAACACCGTGAGCATGAAACCCACGGAACCCCACAGCCTGATGCGGCCGTAACGCCCCCAATCGCCCGCCACCAGATGGGCCATGGCCGCCTCGGTGAGCGACATCATGGAGCTGGTGTGTGTGAACAGGAGCAGAAGCACCAGGCCCTGCCACCAGGCACCCCCCTCGATCCACAACCCCGCGGACACTACCAGCGCCACTGTGGCGCTCAGGCGCAGCAGCCGCACGCGCTCGCCGGTGTGGTCGCTGAGTGCCCCCCACGCGTAGGGAGCGAACACGCGGGTCAGGCTCTGCACCGAGGTCAGCAGGCTGATCACCACGATGGGAAGCCCCAGGCTCTTGAGCCACAGCGGCAGGTAGGGGTTGAAGAACCCGATGTGCGCGAAATAGGTCGCCGACAGCGCGGCGAAGGGCAGCAGCGAGCGGCGCGCAGCCGCGGCGTCGGCCACGCGGGCCTAGAGGAACGAGGCCTGCAGCGTGGCGGGCGCGGCGGCCGTATCGCCGTTCTGGGCGCGGTGGCGCAGTGCATGGTCCATCACGACCAGCGCCAGCATGGCCTCGGCAATCGGCGTGGCCCGGATGCCCACGCAGGGGTCGTGGCGCCCTTTGGTGATGACCTGGGTGGCCTCGCCCCGGGTGTTGATGGTGTCGCGCGGGCTGATGATGGAACTGGTGGGCTTGATGGCAATCGCCACGTCAAGGTCCTGGCCCGAGCTGATGCCACCGAGCACGCCGCCGGCATTGTTGGTCTGGAAGCCCTGCGGGGTCAGGGAGTCTCCATGCGTGGTGCCGCGCTGGGTCACACTGCCAAAGCCCGCGCCGATTTCCACGCCCTTCACGGCGTTGATGCCCATCATGGCCCAGGCAATGTCGGCGTCCAGTTTGTCGAACAGGGGCTCGCCAAGACCCACCGGCACGCCGCTGGCGGTGACACGCACGCGCGCGCCGCAGGAATCGCCCGCCTTGCGCAGGCTGTCCATGTAGGCCTCCAGATGGCTCACATCCTCCACCGGCGCGAAGAACGGGTTGTTGGGGACATGGTCCCAGCTTTCGAACGGTATCTCGATCTCCCCGACCTGGGCCATGCAGCCACGGAAAGTGGTGCCATATCTTTCCTTCAACCACTTCTTGGCCACGGCTCCGGCCGCCACCATGGGCGCTGTCAGGCGCGCCGACGACCGGCCTCCGCCACGCGGGTCCCGTAACCCATACTTGCGAAGGTAGGTGAAGTCCGCGTGGCCCGGCCGGAAGGTCTGGGCGATCTCGCTGTAGTCCTTGCTGCGCTGGTCGGTGTTGCGGATCAGTAGGCAGATCGGCGTGCCCGTGGTCTTGCCTTCATAGACACCACTGAGGATCTCCACCGTGTCGGGCTCGTTGCGCTGGGTCACGTGACGGCTGGTCCCCGGACGCCGGCGATCCAGGTCGCCCTGGATGTCCGCTTCCGCCAGTGCCATGCCCGGTGGGCAGCCGTCGATCACGCAGCCAATGGCCGGGCCATGCGATTCACCAAAGTTGGTGACCGCGAAAATTGTTCCGAAGGTGTTACCGCTCATGGCCCGCATTATCGGGCAGGCCCGCAGACCCGGGCTGGCTTGCCCAGGGCCCGGGCAGCGTGCCTCCCGCCGGGCGTTTGTGGGACCGATGGAACGCTTCATGCTTGATGTTGCGCCGCAGCAATCACGATTTGCTGATGGAGAAACCCCATGCTCGACCGAACGCAAACCAAGTTCTCACATGTCAAACCCTCGGATACCTCGTTCGTCTCCGGAGGCTTGCGCGACTTCTTCCTCTACCGCGATCTGGGGGTTGCCGAGGCCACCCATGGCAAAGTCATCGCGCACCTGGTCAAGGCCAACATGGCACCAGAAGCGGGCACCGGCTGGCACCGCCATGAAGCGGATTTCCAGATCGTGATCATGGTCAAGGGCTGGGCCCGTTTCATGTACGAAGACAAGGAGACGCTGGTCGAGGCCGGTGACGTGGTCCACCAGCGCCCGGGCATTCGCCACTATCTGTTCGACTATTCGCCCGACATGGAATACCTGGAGATCGTGTCGCCCGCCGACTTCAAGAGCATTGATGTCGAGCCGGTGTGCGACATCCCCGCGCCGACACCCTGGCCGGCCTGAATCTCAGAACTCGGCATCGAGTTCGTCGATCTCGTCGGGCTCCTGCTTGGCGGCCGCCACCCATTCCTTCATGGCAGGCAGTTCCATGACGCGTTTGCAGTAGGCTGCGCTGGTCTTGTCCAGCGGCACATCGTAGGTGAGGAACCGCGTCACCACAGGGGCGTACATCGCGTCCGCCAGTCCCGGTGTCCTGCCGAAAAGGAACGGGCCACCGTAGGCCGCCAGGCACTCCTTCCAGATGGCCAGCACCCGGTCGATGTCCGCCTGGGCACGGGACCAGACCTTGAAGTTGGGAAAGTGGGCCTTGAGATTCATCGGCAGAGCGCCGCGCAGCGCCGAGAAACCCGAATGCATTTCGCCGCACACGGCGCGGCAATGCGCACGCGCCTTGACGTCGACGGGCAACAAACCCGCCTTGGGCTTGGTCTCGTGCAGGTACTCGCCAATGGCCAGCGTGTCCCACACCTTGATGCCGTTGTGCGTCAGCGAGGGCACCAGCATGGAGGGCGCGAGCAGCAACATCTCCGCCTTCATCGCCGGGTCATCCGGCGGAATGACCTTTTCGGTGAAGTCCAGCCCGGCAAATCGGGCCATCAACCAGCCGCGCAACGCCCAGGCCCCGTAGTTCTTGCTGCTGATGGTGAGAACGGCTTTGGCCATGGGAGCTCCGGGTGGTCTGAGGGCAGGGGCGACTCGGTTTCGAGCAAGGGCTGTGCCAGAGCGGTGCATGGCCAGCACGGTGTTGGACGGCTGGCCCGCAACTTGCCTTCAGTTTCCGCACAGGGCCACAAGCCCTGCCCTGCAAATGCCCGCCCAACGTCAGGATGCCCATGCTGTATCAGGCCTATCAAACCCAGTCCGACCTGATGTCCCCCTTCCGGCTGCTGGCCCAGAGCAGCAGTGCCGCCCTCTGGCTGCGCCACACTGAAGGCTCGGTCCTGCGCAAGCTGTCCGCCGCCAGTGAAGTGTTTTCCCGCATGCGCCTCACGCACTCGCGGCCGGCCTTTGATATCACCTCGATCACGATGGGCGGCGAAGACATCCCGGTCACCGAGGTCAAGGCGCTGTCCCTGCCCTTTGGCACGCTGCTGCATTTCAGCAAGGCCGGCGTCAGCGGCCAGCCGCCGGTGCTGCTCGTGGCCCCGCTGTCGGGCCACTTCGCCACGCTGCTGCGCGAAACGGCGCGAACGTTGCTGCAGGACCATGACGTCTACATCACGGACTGGCACAACGCGCGCGACGTGAGCCTGCGCCATGGCGCCTTCGGATTGGACAACTACATCGACTACATGATGCAGGCCATGGCCACGATTGGCCCTGGCGTTCACGTGGTGGCGGTGTGCCAGCCCTGTGTGGCGGCCCTGGCCGCCACCGCCCTTATGGCCGAGGACAATCACCCTGCCCAGCCGCGCAGCCTCACGCTCATGGCCGGCCCGGTGGACTGCCGCGTCAATCCGACCAGCGTCAACGAATTGGCGACCAGCAAGCCCATTGAATGGTTCGAGCAGAACCTCATCAGCCACGTGCCGCTGCCCCACGCGGGTTACATGCGCCGCGTGTATCCGGGCTTCGTGCAGCTCAGCGCCTTCCTGTCGATGAATCTCGAACGCCACAAGCAGCAGTTCCGCAACCTCTACCACCACCTCGTGCAGGGAGAAGAGGCGCAGGCCGACGTGATCCGCGTCTTCTATGACGAGTATCTTGCCGTCAACGACCTGCCCGCGGAGTTCTATCTGGAAACCGTGGAAAAGGTCTTCCAGACCTACGACCTCGCGGTGGGCCAGCTCACCTGGCGCGGCCGCCGGGTCAATCCGGCCGCCATCCGCCGTACCGCCCTGCTCACGGTGGAAGGCGAGCGCGATGACATCTGTTCAGTGGGCCAGACCGTGGCGGCGCAGGATTTGTGCACCGGGATCCGGCCCTACATGAAAACCCACCACATCCAGGTTGGCGTGGGCCACTACGGCGTATTCAGCGGCCGCAAGTGGAACCAGCAGATTTACCCCCGGGTGCGCGAAGTGATTCACGCCAGCATGGGCTGATCGCCCTGTTACCTTCGCTGACACACACACGGCGCGCAGGCCGACGCGTTCGGCGCGATGCGTGCGCACAATGGGGGCATCCCACGCGGCGCGAGCCAGGAGAACTTCATGTCTGATGCCACCCCTGCCTTTGTTCCCACCGCGGCCGAGTTGGCCTTGCTGCGCCGGCTGGCCTCCGGTGAGTCCATGCCCTTCCCCGAAGACATCAAGCGCGATTATTCGGACCGGCTCTACGAGAATGGCTTCGTCACGGTCGGGATCGACGGTGGCCTGGCACTCAGCGACCATGGCCGGGCACTGCTTCAGAGCCCGATCGGCGGTTGACGGGCCGGTTCACTGTCCCTGGCTGGCCTCTTCCTCACCCGGCCAGTCGCGGATGTAGGCCTTGAGCATGCGGTTCTCGAAGTTCTGGCTGTCCACCACCGCCTTGGCCACGTCGTAGAAACTGATCACGCCCATCAGCATCTTTTTGTCCATGACCGGCATGTAGCGCGCGTGGCGGTCCAGCATCATGCGGCGCACCTCGTCGAGTTCGGTTTCGGCGGTGCAGGTCAGGGGCGCGTCGTCCATGGCCTTGCGCACCAGGGTGCTGCCCACCGCGCCTCCGTTCCTGACCACCGTCTGGATCACCTCACGAAAGGTCAGCATGCCCACCAGATCACCGTGCTCCATGACCACCAGCGAACCAATGTCTTTCTCGGCCATGAGTTCCACGGCGCGGGACAACGGTTCATCAGGGGTGGCGGTGTACAGGGTGTTGCCCTTGACGCGCAGGATGTCGCTGACTTTCATGGTGTTCTCCTCTGGCTGACGCGGGTGACTGAGCTTCAAACGAATATAGCCCACAATGCCGGGCTATTCCACAACAGAGTGAACCGGAGAGACACCCATGCCCGGCTATTCCGACCCCGGCTTTGACACCCTGGCGCTGCACGCCGGCGCCGCCCCTGACCCCGCCACCGGTGCCCGCGCGGTGCCCATCCACCTGACCACCTCGTTCGTGTTCGAGTCCAGCGACCATGCGGCGGCACTGTTCAACCTGGAACGCGCGGGCCACGTCTACAGCCGCATCAGCAATCCGACCAACGCGGTGCTGGAGCAGCGCGTGGCCGCACTGGAGGGCGGCATTGGCGCCATTGCCACCGCCAGCGGCCAGGCGGCTCTGCATCTCGCGGTGGCCACCCTGATGGGCGCGGGCTCGCACATCGTGGCGAGCACCGCGCTGTACGGGGGTAGCCAGAACCTGCTGCACTACACCCTGCGCCGCTTTGGCATCGAGACCACCTTCGTCAAGCCCGGCGACATCGACGGCTGGCGTGCCGCCATCCGTCCAGACACCAAGCTGCTGTTTGGCGAAACCGTGGGCAACCCCGGTCTGGACGTGCTGGACATTCCCGTGGTGAGCGCCATTGCGCATGAGGCCGGCGTACCGTTGCTCGTGGATTCAACCCTCACCTCCCCTTACCTCATGAGGCCCCTGGAACTCGGCGCCGACCTGGTCTACCACTCGGCCACCAAATTCCTCAGCGGCCACGGCACGGTCATTGGCGGCATCGTGGTGGACGGTGGCAGTTTCGACTGGGAAGGTCGCGCCACCCAAGGCCGGTTCGCGGAACTCACGCAGCCCTACGACGGTTTCCACAACATGGTGTTCTCCGAAGAATCGACCGTGGGTGCCTTCCTGTTGCGCGCACGGCGCGAAGGCTTGCGAGACTTTGGCGCTGCAATGAGCCCGCACACGGCCTGGCTCATCCTGCAAGGCATCGAGACACTGCCGCTGCGCATGGACCGGCACATGGCCAACACCGCCAAGGTGGTGGAATTCCTCGCCTCGCACCCGTTTGTGTCGCGCGTGGGCCACCCGATGCTGAAGTCGCACCCAAGCCACGCGCTGGCCCGGAAGCTCCTGCCCAAGGGCGCGGGTTCGGTGTTCAGCTTCGACATCAAGGGCAATCGGACCCAGGGCCGCGCCTTCATCGAAGCGCTGAAGGTCTTCAGCCACCTCGCCAATGTCGGTGACTGCCGGTCGCTGGTGATCCACCCGGCCAGCACCACCCATTTCCGCATGAGCGACGAGGCCCTGGCCGCCGGCGGCATTGGCCAGGGCACCATCCGCCTGTCGATCGGCCTGGAAGACCCGGACGATCTGATCGACGACCTGAAGCGCGCGCTCAAGGCCGCGGAAAAGACGGAGGCCTGACCATGGAACTCAACGTCAACGGCGCCAGCACCTACTGCTACACGGGCGGCAAGCCCTTTGGTGCGGCCCGGCCCACCGTGGTCTTCATCCACGGCGTGCTCAACGACCACAGCGTCTGGATCCTGCAGACCCGCTACCTGGCTCATCACGGCTGGAACGTCCTGGCCGTGGACCTGCCCGGCCATTGCCGCAGTGCTGGCGAGGCGCCTGCCACCGTGGAGGAGGCGGCGGAATTTATTGCCGCCCTGCTCGATGCCGCCGGCGTCCGCAAGGCCGCGCTCGTGGGCCACAGCTGGGGTTCCCTGATTGCACTGGAAGCTGCGGGCCGCCTGCAGGAACGGGTCAGCCACCTGGTGCTGGTGGGCACGGCCTTTCCCATGAAGGTGTCGCCGGCACTGCTGGAGACTTCGCTCAGCGACCCCCTGAAGGCGCTCACCATGATCAACGTGTTCAGCCGCAGCACGCTGGCCGCCCCGCCCTCGGCGCTGGGCCCGGGCACCTGGGTGTACGGCGCGAGCATGGCGCTGGGTCGGCGCGTGCTGGCCAGCAACACACTGGTCAATGTGTTCCATCGGGGCTTCAAGGCCTGCAATGACTACGCCGGCGGCGAGGCCGCCATGGCCCGGCTCACCTGCCCGGTGCTCTTCGTGCTGGGCGCGCAGGATCAGATGACCCAGGCCAAGGCCGCGCAGCCTCTGATCCGCCAGGCCGAGTCCAGCGGCAAGGCCATCAGGATCGCCACATTGCCCGTGGGCCACCACCAGATGAGCGAGACGCCAGACCAGACGCTGTTCGCCATCCGGGACTTCCTGCGGGGCTGATCCGCCGGGCGCCGTCTTGGCTCGGGCGGCAGCGGGCCCCGCTCATGCTGGTGCGCAGGTGGCCTGCCAAGGCCCCGTCACGGGCACGGCCTCGCCCTCGCCTGGCCACGGCGGCAGGGTGACGGCCACCGCGGCCAGCCCCTGGTCGGGCGCAGCACGGAACTGGAAATGGGTCCCCAGCGGGATGGTCAGGCACAGGCCGGGCATCAGGTCCACCCGTTCCTCGAGGTTTCCCTGCCGGCGCCACATCTCGCCACGGCCTGACACCACGTACCAGATCTCTTCCACCGTGCGGTGGGTCACGGCGGCGGCCACCTGCCCGGGCGCCAGCGCAAAGTGCGCCATGCCGCCGCCCGGGAGGCCCAGCAGCACGCGCACATCGGAGCCGTCAGGCGCCACGACCGTGCGCTGCGCCGGCAGCATCAGGCTGGCGAACGGCGTCATTGCTGTTGCTGCGATTGCAACATCGCCCCCATGGACTGGTGAATGAGCTGGATCGCCTTGAGCGGCCGGATCATGACCTTGAAATCGGTGATGCGACCATCGGCATTCCAGCGAATCATGTCCACGCCGTTGACGGAGATGCCGCCGATATCGAGCTGGAACTCCAGCACCGCATCGTTCGGCCCTTCGACTTCGCGCACATAGCGGAAAGAGGGGTCGCCAAAGACCTGGAATGCCGCACCGAGGTACTGCAGCGCCACGGCCTTGCCCGCCTGGGGGGTATGGACCACGGGCGAGTGGAACACCACCTCGTCGGCCAGCAAGGCGCTCAGGGCCTTGAGGTCACGGGTCTTGAGGATCTGATGCCAGGCGGCAAGGGTGGGGTGGGTCATGTCGGTCTCCGTGTGGGTCAGCCCCCATTCTTGCACCGGGCGGGGTGTATAACGGTGCGATGCGACATCACACGCACTTCTTCAGGCTCGGGCTTGCGCGCAGCCTCGCATGATGCGGACGCTTGATACGCTGACCGCAGCGGTCGACGAAGTGCTGCAGGCGGTGGCCGGCGACATCGTGCTGGGCCTGCCGCTGGGCATCGGCAAGCCCAACCCCTTCGTCAACCTGCTGTACCAGCGCATCAAGGCACAAGCCGGCACCGCCTCCCCACGTCGGCTCACGATCATCACCGCGTTGTCACTTGAAAAGCCCGTGGGCCACAGTGAGCTGGAACAGCATTTCCTCAACCCGCTCGTGGCACGCGTGTTCAAGGACTACCCCGACCTCGACTACGTCAAGGACCTGCGCGCCGGGACCCTGCCACCCCACATCGAAGTGAGCGAGTTCTTCTTCAAGACGGGCGACTACCTGGGCAATCCGCGTGCGCAGCAAGCGTACATCTCCACCAACTACACCTTCGTGGCGCGCGACATGGTGCGCCTGGGCGTGAACGTGATCGCGCAGGCCGTGGCCGCCCAGGAGCGGGCCGCGGGCCTCACGCTCTCGCTGTCAGGCAACCCCGACGTCACCTTTGAACTGGCCGAGCGTTGTGCGCAGGCGGGGCGCCCGCTGTTCACCGTCGGGATCATCAACCGGCAACTGCCCTTCATGCCCGGCAGCGCCGTGGCGCCCGCGGGGTTCTTCAACCTCGTGGTGACCGATCCGGCCGCCACCCATACCGTCTTTGCGCCGCCCAATGGCAAGGTCAGCATCACGGACTACGCCATCGGGCTGCACGCCGCCAGCCTGGTGCCCGACGGCGGCACGCTGCAGATCGGCATAGGCGCCCTGGGCGATGCCATTGCCCAGGCCCTGATCGTGCGCGAGCGCGACGGCGCCGAATACCGCCGCATGCTCGAAGGCTTGTGCCCCGATGGCCTTGAAGGGCGCGAACTGGGCCCCTTTGTGCGGGGCCTGTACGGCTGCTCGGAAATGTTCGCCAACGCGCTGCTGCGGCTCATCGATGCCGGCCTCATCCGCCGCCAGGTGTTCGATGACCTGAGCCTGCAGCGACTCGTCAATGCGGGCGCCTTTCCGGAGGGCAGCGTGCGCCCCGAAGACCTTCTGGCCCTGATCGCGTCGGCGCGCGTGCCCGCCCGGTTGCAGGCCCCAGACCTGCGGTTTCTTCAACGCAGCGGCGTGCTGAGCCCCGCCGTTGCACTGACCGAAGATGGCCAGTGCCTCACGGTGGGCCCGACGGTGCTGCCCAACCGGCTCGACGATGGAGACCATCTCCGGGCGCTGCAGGCGGCGGGCGGCCTGGGCCAACGGCTGGCGGGCGGCGTGGTGCTGCACGGGGGCTTCTTTCTCGGCCCCACCGACTTCTATGAGCGCCTGCGCACCATGGCGCCCGAAGCGCTGGCGCAGATCGACATGACCGGGGTCGAATTCATCAACCAGTTGCAGGGGGACAGCGAACTCAAAGCGGCCCAGCGCACCGGGGCGCGCTTCATGAACACCGCCATGATGGTCACGTTGCTGGGCGCGGCCGTGTCCGATGGCCTGGACGACGGGCAGGTGGTGTCGGGCGTGGGCGGGCAGTACAACTTTGTCGCCATGGGCCATGCCCTGCCCGATGCGCGCTCGGTGCTCATGCTGCGCGCCACGCACGAGCACAAGCAGGGCCTGCGCAGCAACATCGTCTGGAACTACGCCCACACCACCATCCCGCGCCACCTGCGTGACATCGTGATCACCGAATACGGCGTGGCCGACCTGCGCGCCCAGCCCGACGGCGAAGTGATCCAGCGGCTGATTGCCATTGCCGATTCGCGCTTCCAGACCGAACTGGTGCAGCAGGCTCAGGCCGCCGGCAAGCTGGCCGCCAGCTACACCGTGCCCGAGCGCTACCGCCACAACCTGCCTGAGCGGCTTGACGCGCAACTGCACCCCTGGAGCGAAGCCGGCCTGCTGCCCGACTTTCCGTTCGGCACCGACCTGACGGCTGACGAACTGCACATCGTGCGAGCGCTCAAGCGCATGCAGCACGCCACCACCCACCCGGTGGAGCTGGTCAGCATGGTGCTCAAGAGCCTGTGGTCTGACCGCGAGGCCCCGCCCGCCTATCTGCAGCGCCTGGGCCTGGACGAGGCCGGCAGCTTCAAGAAGCTGTTTCTGCGCAAACTGTTTTCAGGCAACCTCTGAGCGCCTGGCGAACCAGGCGTGGATCAGCCCGGCCTGATAGAACGGCACCGGCGGCTCAAAGCCGCCCGACGCCATGATCGACGCCACGGCTTCTGGCGGCAGCACCGCCACATCACTCGCATAGGCCTTGCGCACGCGCTCCAGCATCTCGGGCGTCACGTCGGCCGACGCCATCATCGTCATCCAGACCCGCAGGAGCGCTTCGTAGCTGGCCGTGCCCGTCTGCGAGGCCAGGTCGGAACTCGCAAGCACGCCGCCCGGCCGCAGGCGCGTGGCAATGCTACGGAAGAACTCGGAACGCGCCGCACGGTCCAGAATGAACTGGGACACCAGAAAACAGGTGGCCGCGTCGAACCCCTCGGTGTCCACCAGGGAGTCCAGGTAGCCTTCGTGGAACTCGCAGCGCCCGGCAAAGCCCTGGGCCACGGCCTTGTCGCGGCACACGTGCAGCATGGCACTGGAGGGCTCGACCGCCAAAAAACGCCACGCGGGATGACGCCGCGCCAGATAGGCCATCTCCTCGCCCGTGCCAACGCCGACGCAAAGAAGGCGTGCATCGGGCGCCAGCCCCGCAAACACCGCCTCCACGAGGAACAGCAGGCCCTCGCGGATCGGAGCGGTCTTGGCCCATTGCTGGTCGTAGCTGGCCGCCTGCTGGTCGAAGAGGGCCTTGATTTCGTCGTTGTGCATGCACTGGCTTTCAAATCAAAAAATTGGACCGCGGCGCAAATGCCGCGCTGTGGGCACCCGAGCGCCGCGGCGTCTAGCCTTGCGGAAATTTCTGCTCGTAGAGTCGGCTGATCCAGTCCACAAAGACGCGCACCCGCGGGGAGAGTTGCCGACGGTAGGGGTACATCGCCGAAAGCACCAGGCCCGGACTGGGGAAATCAGCAAGCACTTCAACGAGCCGGCCCTCCTGCAGGTACTCCTCGACGTGAAATCTGGGCAACTGGATGAGCCCCCCGCCGCGCAGGGCCGCGGCGACATAGCTCTCCGCATCGTTGACGGACAGCCACCCTCCCACGTCGTATTTCCTGGACTCGGACTCGACTTCCAGCTCGATCGGATACTGGATGTTGCCCGTGCTGGAAAAGAAACACACAGCCTGATGAGCCTCCAACTCGCCCGGATGCCGCGGAGTGCCGAAAAAGGCGAGGTATTCAGGACTCGCGCAAAGCACTTGCGGCATGACCGCCAATCGACGGGCGACAAGGGATGAGTCCCGCGGCTCGCCCGCCCGAATCACGCAGTCCACGCCTTCGCGGACAAGGTCCACCAATCGGTCGCCGCAGCTGAGCACGACCTCGATGTTGGGGTAGCGGCTGCGAAATTCGTCAATCCGCGGCAAGACGATGCGCGTTGCATGCGTGCCATTCATGTCGACGCGCAGGACGCCCCGCGGATTGACGGCAATTTGGCGCAATGAGCCCTCGGCGTCCTCCAGCTCGCTCAGGATCTGGACGCAGCGCTCATGAAAAGCCTGCCCATCGAGGGTCGGACGCACAGCGCGGGTACTGCGCTCCAGCAACCGCACGCCCAGCCGCGACTCCAGCGCCTTGATGGCATAGGTCGCGGTGGCCCTGGGCATGTCGAGCTGGTCCGCCGCACGGCTGAAGCTGCCGAGCTCAACGATCCGGGTGAACAGCTGCAGGGCGGTGAATCGATCCATGGACGAGTGGACGGGTTTTTTGTTGTTGAATTTTGAATTTATATGTCAATTTTTGCATATTTATTCAATTCAAAAGAACAGTCAATATTCGCCCCATCGACTCACTCGGATTGAAAGGAAAACCGTCATGAACTCACAAAACAAACGCGTTGCGATCGTGACCGGCGCGTCGCGGGGCATCGGTCGCGCCATTGCTCTGCGTCTTGCCAGGGACGGGCACTCGGTGGCCGTCAACTACGCGGACAATGCCGAGAAAGCCGCAGAGGTGGTCGCCGCAATCAAGGCCCAAGGGGGAGACGCCATCGCGATCCAGGGCGACGTGGGCCGCCCGCAGGACGTGGCCACCCTTTTCGACACCGCACGCCGGCACTTCGGCGGCATCGATGTCGTCGTCAACAGCGCCGGCATCATGCCGATGGCTGCCATCACTCCGGCCAGCCTGGAGGCCTTCGATCAGGTGGTCAACACCAACCTGCGAGGGTCTTTCCTGGTCATGGCGCAGGCCGCCGAGCAACTGCCGGCGGGGGGACGAATCATCGTTTTCTCGTCCAGTGTGCTGGCCAAGGCCTTTCCCCAATACGGCCCCTACATTGCCAGCAAGGCCGCAGTCGAGGGACTGGTGCACGTGCTCGCCAACGAACTGCGGGGGCGCAACATCACGGTCAATGCCGTGGCCCCGGGTCCGGTCGCCACGGAACTGTTCCTTCGCGGCAAGTCCGAGCAGCTGATTGACCAGATCGCCAGACAGGCGCCGCTGGAGCGCATTGGCCAGCCCGAAGACATTGCCTCCGCGGTCTCTTTTCTAGCCGGTCCTGACGGGGGCTGGGTCAATGCCCAAGTCGTGCGCGTCAACGGTGGATTCGCCTGACGCGGGAGGGACCTGACATGAACAAGGTCATCCTGATCACCGGTGCGTCCAGCGGCTTCGGACGCCTGATGGCCCTCGCCCTGGCCGGCGATGGACATGTGGTGTACGCGTCCATGCGGGCGACACAAAGCAAAAACAGCCTCCATGCGGCGGCGCTGCGCGAGCACGCCACCCTGCGAGGAATAGACCTTCGTGCGCTGGAGCTGGACGTGCAATCGGACACATCGGTGACCGCGGCCGTAGACCACATCATGGACGAGCAAGGACGCCTGGACGTGGTGGTCCACAACGCCGGCCACATGGTGTGGGGGCCCAGCGAGTCCTTCACGCCTGAACAACTGGCCGAGCTCTACGACGTCAACGTCCTCGGGGCACAACGTGTGAACCGCGCAGCCCTGCCGCACATGCGTCATGCGCGAACAGGGCTGCTGCTGTGGATTGGAAGCAGCAGCGCGGCTGGCGGCGTTCCGCCCCTGCTGGGGCCCTACTTTGCCGCCAAGGCGGCCATGGACGCACTGGCGGTGAGCTACGCGCGCGAGTTGACACCTTTCGGCATTGAAACGTCCATTCTCGTTCCCGGAGCGTTCACGCGTGGCACCAATCACTTCGCCCGCGCCGGAAGGCCCGCGGAGCCAGACCGGGTGGCCGCTTACGCCAGCCATCTTCCCGAGGGCTTCAACGAGTCCATGCTGGCGGCGTTGGCTGCGACCGTGCCCGATGAGGCCGACCCGGAGCTGGTCAGCCAGGCTGCCGTGGACATTGTGTCCATGCCCCACGGGCAGCGACCGTTCAGGGTGGTGATCGACCCTGCCAGCGACGGCTCCGCTGTCGCCTACGCGGTGATTGACCGGGTGCGCCAGGAGTTCCTGCAGCGCATCGGATTTGCACACCTGATGCGCCCCCACGCCCACCCGTCGAACTGAAACCTGGTTTCACTACGGAGTCGTTCCGGAGTCCGCCGGGATGACTTCCTTCTTCCACTCGGACATCCTTTGAAAGAGAAATCCATGCCATTCGCAAATTTCAAATTCCCGGAAGGGATTGTTGACCACGCCCGCAAGGAGGAGATCATCCATCGCACGACGGCCATGTTCGTGGAGTATTTCGGTGAGGGCGTACGTCCCTTCACCATGGTGCTCGTCGACGAAGTCGCCGACGGGGGATGGGGACGCGCAGACGAGACCCTGACCCTCGAGAAGATGGGAAAAAGCCCCGCGAAGTAAGCCCCGCCCGACCGCCCCGCGGTCGGGCTTTCATCACCCGCCGAGTTCGAAATCAGCGCCCACTTTCTCGAATAAAACTCATGCACCTGCTCAGCAACACCCTCAACACGGCGCGCAAGGTTGCCAGCGCCATGCCCATGGTCATGGGCGCTTCCCTGATGGCCGTGACTCACGCCGAGACACCGCCCGCCCTGGATCGCCAGATGGCCCAGGCGTTGATCCGCGATTTCTACACCGCGTTGACCACGTCACCCCCCGAAACCATGAAGTCGACGCTGGAAAAGGCCACCCACCCCGACTGGATGAATTGCAGCGACGATGCGCATTGCCAGACGCAAGGCCAGACCTTGCAGCGATGGGCGGCGCGAACAGGCGTGATTCCCGAGATGCAATGGGTGCTCAAGGACCTCATCATTTCCGGTTCTCAAATGGTCGTCCGCGGTCAAGTCACGGGCACGCCGGTCCAAGCCTTTCTGGGCGTGCCACCCAATGGGCGCGCCTTTCGACTCATGACTCTCGACGTCCACACCGTACGGGACGGACGGATTGCGCGGACCTACCACCTGGAGAACTGGATGGAAGCCCATCGGCAACTGACCGACCCAGCCCCTGCTCATTGATCCCGCCATGCCTGCTCACAAGAAACACGCTTTCCGGATCAGCGTCGAACGGCTGGGCGCGAGTGAAGCCCCTGCGGAAGACCGCGTGAGCTTCGAGGTGCAACACCACGACGACGTGCTGGACATCATTCACCGGGTCAGCGCAGGAACGACGTTCTCAGCAGACGACGCCCGTGCGCTGGCACTGGGCCTCAAATTGTTCAGCGGTGTGATGCTTGCGCACCGGTCCGACCCCCTGTTCAGCAGCGTTCAGCCCAGCATTCGCGAGTTCATTGGCAACCTCAAGTCGCGCGTCGCTTCAACCATCGAGGAGCGTTCGCCAGAGTTCCGCTCGCGCGACGCCCCATCGGAGCGGGGGCGCCAAGACTGAAATCCGCCCACGCGGTATAACGCCGCATGTCCTTCGCCGCCTCGACCATTACTCCCGCGCTGTCTCCCGCCCGCGCGCAGGCCCTTGCCGCCAGTCTCGACCTGCGCGACCTGCCAGCCGACTTCTACGCCAACCCCTACCCCGTGTACGCGCTGCTGCGCCAGACCGAGCCGGTCAAGCGCATGCCCGATGGCTCCTATTTCCTCACCCGCTATGCCGATCTGGTGGCGGTGTACCGCGATGCGCAGGGCTTCAGCTCGGACAAGAAGGTGGAGTTCACACCGAAGTACGGCGCGGGTGCACCACTGCTGGAGCACCACACCACCAGCCTGGTCTTCAACGACCCGCCGCTGCACACGCGCGTGCGCAAGCTCATCATGGGCGCGCTGACGCGCCGCGCCATCGCCGACATGGAGCCCGGCCTGATCGAACTGGTGGACCGGCTGCTCGATGGCATCGAGGCACGCGGCGGCGGCGACCTGATCGAGGACTTTGCCTCGGCCATCCCGGTGGAAATCATCGGCAACCTGCTGGGCGTTCCGCATGCCGACCGCGGGCCGCTGCGCGACTGGTCACTGGCCATCCTGGGGGCGCTGGAGCCGCGGCTGACGCCGGAGCAGGAGGCGCTGGGCAACCGCAGCGTGAGCGAGTTTGTGGCCTACCTGCGCGAGCTCGTCAAGCACCGCCGCGCTCACCCCGGCGACCCCGAGCACGACGTGCTCACGCGCCTGATTCAGGGCGAGTCAAGCGGTGACCAGCTCAGCGAGGTGGAGCTGTTGCAGAACTGCGTGTTCATCCTCAACGCCGGCCACGAAACCACGACCAACCTGATTGGCAACGCGCTCGTAGCGCTGCAGGAGTGGCCGCAGGCCAAGGCCGATTTGCTATCAAAAATGCAGCACAAAGTGACCGACCCGCAAGGGCTGGAGGCACTTTTTACTCTGGCCGTGGACGAATTCCTGCGCTTTGAGTCGTCCAACCAGCTGGGCAACCGCCGCGCCGTGCGGGCTTGCGAAATCGGCGGCGTGGCGCTGGAGGAAGGCGCGCTGGTCACCCTGTGCATTGGCGCCGCCAACCGCGACCCGGCGCAGTTTGCCAACCCTGACCAGCTGGACCTGGCGCGCGAGACCAACCGCCACCTGGCGTTCGGCTTCGGCATCCACCAGTGTGCGGGCCTGAGCCTGGCGCGGCTTGAAGGGCGGGTGGCTATCGGCCGCTTCCTGCAGCGCTTTCCTGACTACCGGCTCACGGCCGCGCCGCAGCGCGGGGGCCGCGCGCGCTTCAGGGGCTTCTTGCACGCCCCGTTCAGCGTGGCCTAAACTGCCCCGACAAGGAGACACCGCCATGGACAGCACCGCCAGCCCCGCCGCCGTCGACCCGCGCAGCTTCAGGACCTTTGCCGAGTTCTACCCGTTCTATCTCACGGAGCACAGCAACCGCACCTGCCGCCGCCTGCACTTTGTGGGCAGCAGTCTGGCGCTGTCATGCCTGCTGCTGTTCGCCACCACGGGCCAGCCGCTGTTCATCCTGGCGGGCCTGCTGTGCGGCTACGGCTTTGCCTGGATCGGCCACTTCGGCTTCGAGAAGAACAAGCCCGCGAGCTTCAAGCGCCCGCTGTTCAGCTTCATGGGCGACTGGGTCATGTACCGGGACATCCTCACCGGCAAGATCCCGTTCTGAAATTTACATTTCAGTTTTGAATCGCTGCTGGTCAAGTAGCGAACAACGTTGGCGCGCAGTCTTATCCCTGCCTATTTTTCTCGCCTAAAAGCGCCATCAGGCAGCTCAACTTCTAAATGTGGATCGTCTTTTGTTCGGACGTAATAGAACGAAGATTTCCCGTGAATCGTTCTCTTGGCTCCCGCCGCATTCCCTAAAAAAAGATAAACCCTCCTCCATCGTTGGGATGGAGGTATTCGCACCATTAACGGTTGTACAAGACTCGAGTTTGAAATCCATGGTTCGCGGATGCGCTGGCAATTTTCCGCCGTGATCTTGATTGGTCCCGGCATAACATGCCCTACTTTCTTGTTCATAGCACGTCGCGCAGCAGCAGCGCGGGCAATCGGATGTTTTTCCACAGATTCTCGGTGCCGGGCGTGTGCGCCAGCAGCAGGTGGCGCACCAGGGGCTCCATGACCGTGGCGTCAGGGTCGGCCAACAGGATGTAGCGGGTTTCGGCCTCGTCATCCACTTCGTTGAGTCGGCCCACCCAGTCCAGCGCGGTCAGGGTCTCGAACACGGGTTCGAGTTGCAGCGTGTCCACCTGCAGCGCGCGCTCCAGTTCGGCCGCGCTGAGCCCACGCCGCGCCGTGGGACGCGAACGATTGAGCTGCTGCAGCACCTCCAGCGCCAGCTGGAACTGCCAGCCGTGCCCGCCACCGCGCCGCGCCACACCCTGCAGCAGGCTGGGCAGGTAGGCGGCCACCACCGCGCCGAGCAGCACGATCACCCAGGCCACATAGATCCACACCAGCAAAATGGGCAGCGTGGCAAAGGCGCCGTACACGGCGGAGTAAGTGGGCACCACGCTGATGTACAGCGCCAGCAGGTTCTTGGCCACCTCGATGCCCAGCGCCGCGAACAGGCCGCCGGCCCAGGCGTGGCCGCGCTTCACATGGGTGTGAGGCACGTAGCGGTACAGCGCGGCCAGCCCGCCCGACAGCAGTACGAACTCCAGCGCGTCCAGCAGGTAGCGCACCCCACCCGGCATGCCCCCCACCAGTCCGCGCGAAGCCGAGATCACGTACGACGTGGTAGCCAGGCTGGCCGCCAGCACCAGCGGCCCCAGGGTCATGGTGGCCCAATAGACCAGCACCCGCTGCGTCAGCGGCCGCGGCCGGCGCACCCGCCAGATGTTGTTGAGGGTGCGGTCAATGGTCAGGATCAACGCCAGCGCCGTGACGAACAGCGCCGCCACCCCCACCGTGCCCAGCCGGCTGGCCTTGCCCGCGAACTGGGTCAGGTAGCCCAGCACCTGGCGCGCAATGGCGTCGGGCACCAGGCTCTGCACCAGCCAGGTCTGCAGCGTGCCCTGCAGCTTGCTGAACATCGGAAACGCCGTGAACACCGCCAGCACCACCGTGAAGAACGGCACCAGCGCAATGGTGGTGGTGAAGGTCAGGCTGCTGGCCGTGAGGCCCAGGCGGTCCTCGCGGAAGCGCTCGCGCAGGGTCAGCGCCGTGGTTTTCCAGGGGAAGCGGGAAAGGTCCTGCAGAAGCTGCTGAAAGTTCATCGCCGCTATGATGCCATCGCCATGTCACCCCAAGCCCCCGCCACCTCGCCGGCGCCCGCCACGCCTGCCACCCCTGCCGATGCCCATGTTCGCCTCACGCGCTGGCTGGCGGTGGGCAGCCTGCTGGGGCTGATCGTGCTCGGGCTGGTCTGGGAACTGTGGGCGGCGCCGGTGCGCCCCGGGGGATCGTGGCTGGCCCTCAAGGTGCTGCCACTGTGCCTTCCGCTGGCCGGGCTGCTGCGCAACCGCATGTACACCTACCGGTGGGTGAGCCTGGTGGTGTGGCTGTACTTCATCGAAGGCGTGGTCCGGGCCACCGGCGATCGCGCGCCCAGCTCCTACCTGGCACTCGCGGAAGTGGCGCTGTGCCTGAGCCTGTTTGCCGCCTGCGTGCTGCATGTGCGGTTGCGTCAGAAGAAAGCCGCTGCATGACCGAACCGACCGACCTGATCCAGGCCCTGCGAGGCATCGTGGGCCAAGCCCATGTGCTCACGCGCGACGACCCCTGCACCGACCTGGCCGCCTGGGAACAGGACTGGCGCAAGCGTGTGCGCGGCAAGGCGCTGGCCGTGGTGCGCCCCGGCAGCACCGCCGAGGTGGCCGCGGTAGTGCGGGCCTGCGCGGGCGCCGGCACCGCCATCGTGCCGCAGGGAGGGAACACCGGCCTGGTGGTGGGCTCCACGCCCGACGGCTCGGGCACGCAGGTCGTGCTCAGCCTCACACGCCTGAACCAGGTGCGCGCCATCGACGGCGCCAACCTGACCATGACGGTCGAGGCCGGTTGCATCCTGCAGACTTTGCAGGAGACCGCTGAAAAGGCCGGCTACCTGTTCCCGCTGAGCCTGGCGGCCGAGGGCAGCTGCACCATCGGCGGCAATCTGGGAACCAACGCTGGCGGCACGCAGGTCGTGCGCTATGGCAACGCGCGCGAACTCTGCCTGGGGCTGGAAGTGGTCACGGCGCAGGGCGACATCTGGGAAGGCCTGAGCGGGCTGCGCAAGGACAACACCGGCTATGACCTGCGCGACCTGTTCATCGGCAGCGAAGGCACGCTGGGCGTCATCACCGCCGCCACGCTCAAGCTGTACCCGCTGCCGGCCGCCACGCTCACCGCCTGGGCCGCCGTGCCGTCGCTGGCGCAGGCCGTGGCGCTGCTGGGCCTGGCTCACCAGCGCCTGGGCGCGGGGCTCACCGGGTTTGAAGTCATGGGCCAGTTCGCGCTGGGCCTGGTGGCGCAGCACTACCCCCAATTGCGCGTGCCGCTGTACCAGGACACGCCCTACTGCGTGCTGCTGGAAAACTCCGACAACGAGGGCGAGGACCACGCGCGCGCGCGATTCGAGTCCCTGCTCGAAACCGCTATGGAAGAAGGTTGTGTGACCGACGCCGTGGTGGCCGAAAACCTGGCCCAGGCCCACCAGCTATGGCATGTGCGTGAGAGCATTCCGCTGGCCCAGGCCGAAGAGGGACTGAACATCAAGCACGACATCTCGATTGCCGTGTCACGCATCCCCGCCTTCTGCGCCGAAACCGATGCGCGCCTGCAGCAGGACATCCCTGGCGTGCGGCTGGTCAACTTCGGTCACCTGGGCGACGGCAACCTGCACTACAACGTGCAGGCCCCCGCCGGCGGCGATGCCGCAGCCTTCCTGCGTGACTTCGAGGAGCGGGTCAACACGCTGGTGTATGACCAGGTCCATGCCTTCGGTGGCTCGATTTCGGCTGAGCACGGTGTGGGCGAACTCAAGGCCAGCAAGCTGCCGCACTACAAGTCGCCTGTGGCGCTGCAGATGATGGCAGCGATCAAGCAGGCGCTGGACCCCAAGGGCATCATGAACCCGGGGCGGGTGCTGGCCTGACGCACACCGTCAATCCATATGCGCATAAAATATGCGCATCATCGATGGAGCCCCCATGCTTAACTTCGACAACGCCCCCAAAAAAGCCACCAACCTGTCGCTCAACGCCAAGGTGCTGGATGCGGCGCGTGAGATGGGCATGAACATCTCGCAAACGGTGGAGGCTCTGTTGACCGATGAAGTCCGGCGCCGCTACTGGGAACGCTGGAATGAGGAGAACAAGGAAGCCATCGACGAGTACAACGCACGCATCGCACGTGAAGGGCCGCCACTCGCCAAGTACCGCAGCTTCTGACCATGGCGCGTTTCGACGTGTATGCCCATCCCGACGCGGCGCTGCGCAAGAACACGCCGTTTTTGCTTGATGTGCAGAACAATTTCATTGACCGCCTGGACACGCGTGTGGTCATTCCCCTGAGGTCGGCCTCGCTTTACCGCATGCCGCTGCGCGACCTCAACCCCGCGTTTGAAGTGGATGGCAAGGCTGTGGTGCTGGACACCGCCGCCCTCGCCGCCTTCCCCGTGCGCGAGCTGGTCAAACGCGTGGGCAGCCTGGATGCCCAGCGCCTGGAGATCATCGCCGCCATGGATTGCCTGTTTGGAGCCTACTGAATGACCGTTGCGAATCCTGACCGCCCCGTCCGCTCCCAGTACGAAGATTTCATGCGCCACGTGTACACCACGGGCGCGCCCAAGACCGACCGCACGGGCACGGGCACGCGCAGCGTGTTTGGCTACCAGATGCGGTTTGACCTCAATGAAGGCTTTCCGCTGGTGACGACCAAGAAGGTGCACCTCAAGTCCATCATCCAGGAGCTGCTGTGGTTCCTGACCGGCTCGTCCAACAACAACTGGCTCAAGGAGCGCGGCGTGACGATCTGGGACGAATGGGCACGCGAGGACGGCGACCTGGGACCGGTCTACGGCGTGCAGTGGCGCAGCTGGCCCACACCCGACGGCGGCCACATCGACCAGATCGCGCAGGTCATGCAGGCCCTGAAGACCAACCCCGATTCCCGCCGCATCATCGTCAGCGCCTGGAACGTGGCCGAGCTGGACAAGATGGCGCTCATGCCGTGCCACGCGTTCTTCCAGTTCTACGTGGCGCCGTCTCCGGTGGCCGGCGAGCCGGCCAGGCTGAGCTGCCAGCTCTATCAGCGTAGCGCCGACATTTTCCTCGGCGTGCCGTTCAACATTGCAAGCTATGCCCTGCTCACACACATGGTGGCGCAGCAATGCGGCCTGGCCGTGGGCGACTTCGTCTGGACCGGCGGCGACTGCCACATCTACAGCAACCACCATGAACAGGTGGAGCTGCAATTGAGCCGCACGCCCTACCCGTACCCGTTGCTGAACATCAAGCGCAAGCCCGACTCGATTTTTGGCTATGAGTACGAAGACTTCGAGGTGGTCGACTACCAGTGCCATGGGGCCATCAAGGCGCCGGTGGCGGTGTGAGTACGTCATGAAGATCAACCTGATCTGGGCCCAGGCACGCCACCGTGTGATCGGCAAGGACAACGCCATCCCCTGGCGCCTGCCCGAGGACATGGCGCGCTTCAAGGCGCTCACGATGGGCTGCCCCGTGATCATGGGTCGCAAGACCTGGGACTCGCTGCCACCTCGCTTCAGGCCCTTGCCGGGGCGCCGCAACCTGGTCATCACGCGGTCCACTGACTGGAGCCAAAATGGCGCAGAGCCCATGCCCAGCCTTGATGCCGCGCTACAAATTTGCGAGCATAACCCGGACGTGTGGGTGATTGGCGGAGCCGAAGTGTATGCCCAGGCCCTGCCACTGGCCCACCGCGTGGCGCTCACCGACATCGATGCCGACTTTGAAGGTGACGCCTACGCGCCTGCGCTACAAGTGCATTGGCAAGAGGTGTCCCGCGCGCGCCATACCTCGTCCAACGGGCTGGTCTACAGCTTCGTCGACTACCTCAATACCCGGCTAGAAAGCTGATCCCGTGAAAATCGCGACCTGGAACGTCAACTCTCTCACCGCACGACTGCAGCATGTGCTGGACTGGCTTGCCGCCAACCCTGTGGATGCTTTGTGTCTGCAGGAGCTGAAGATGACGGACGACAAGTTTCCGTTCGACGCGCTGCAAGCCGCGGGCTACCATGCCGCGGCCTTTGGCCAGAAGACCTACAACGGCGTGGCCATCCTGAGCCGAACGCCGGTGCGTGACGTGGCGCGCAACATCGCCGGCTTTGCCGATGAGCAGTCGCGCGTGATCGCGGCGACGCTGGACACAGCGGCTGGCCCGCTGCGCCTGATCAATGGCTATTTCGTCAACGGGCAGGAACCCGGCAGCGAAAAATTCGCCTACAAGATGAAGTGGCTGGACGCGCTGCACGACTGGCTGCGCGGGGAGCTGGCCAGCCACCCCCAACTGGCCCTGCTGGGGGACTTCAACATCACGCCCGAGGACCGCGACAGCTACGACCCTGACGGCCTGCGCGAAACCATCCACCACACGACCGAGGAACGGGAGCAGTTCCGGCGCCTGCTGGCACTGGGCCTGACCGACAGCTTCCGGTTGTTCGAGCAGCCCGAGAAGAGCTTTTCATGGTGGGACTACCGTATGCTGGGTTACCCCAAGAACCGGGGTCTGCGCATCGACCACATCCTGGTGAGCGAGGCCCTGAAGCCGCGCCTGCAGGGCTGCGTGGTGGACCGGGTGCCGCGCAAGTGGGACAAGCCCAGCGACCACGCGCCGGTGATCGCCGAGATCGCCTAGAGCAGTGCCTGCAGGCGCCCTGCGGCGCCCTACTCCAGGCCGAGTTCCTGGATCTTGCGGGTGATGGTGTTGCGACCGATGCCGAGCTTCTGCGCAGCCTCGATGCGGCGGCCGCGCGTATTGGCCAGCGCCGTGAGAATGAGTTTGGACTCGAACCGCTTGGTGAGTTCGTCCCACACGTCGTGGCGGCCCGAGGCCAGCAGTTCCTGGGCTTCGACCTCCAGGCCGGATTCCCAGGCCGTCCCGTTGAGTCCGCCGGCATGGGCGGGGAGCGCAAAGTCGGCCTGCGTCTCGGCCGTGGAGGCCCCCTCGTCCGCGGGCATGGTGCGCACTGACGAATCGGCCCGCGGCGCAGGGGCCTCCGTGGCCGCGGTATCGGGCAGCGCGGCGACTTCGGGCGGCAGGTCCTTGGCCTCGATCACCTGCGCGGGGGCCATCACCGTCAGCCAATGGCAGATGTTCTCGAGCTGGCGCACATTGCCGGGAAAACTGAAGCTGCTCAGCCGAGCCAGCGCCGCGTCGGAAATGCGCTTGGGCTCCACGCCCAGCTGCTTGGCGCTTTGCTGCAGGAAGTGGCGCGTGAGCATGGGCACGTCCTCGCGCCGGTCGCTCAGACGCGGCAGGCGAAGGCGGATCACATTGAGGCGGTGGAACAGGTCTTCGCGGAACACCCCTTCCTTGACACGCTGCTCCAGGTCCTGGTGGGTGGCAGCGATCACGCGCACATTGGCCTTGACCGAGCTGTGGCCGCCCACGCGATAGAAATGCCCATCCGACAACACGCGCAGCAGGCGGGTCTGCAGATCGAACGGCATGTCGCCGATTTCGTCGAGGAACAGCGTGCCACCCTCGGCCTGCTCGAAGCGGCCGCGTCGCATGGTCTGCGCCCCGGTGAAGGCACCGCGCTCGTGGCCAAAGAGTTCACTCTCGAGCAGGTCCTTGGGGATGGCCGCGGTATTGATCGCCACGAAGGGACCGCTGGCGCGCGGCGAATGCTTGTGCAGTGCGCGCGCCACCAGTTCCTTGCCCGAGCCCGACTCACCGGTGATCATCACCGTGACATTGCTCTGGCTGAGGCGGCCGATCGCGCGGAACACGTCCTGCATGGCCGGTGCCTGGCCGAGCATCTCGGGCGCGGCGCTCATGCGCTCCTCGGCCACTTCCTCTCGCTGGCTTTCCTCCACGGCGCGGCGGATCAGCTCCACGGCCTTGGGCAGGTCGAACGGCTTGGGCAGGTATTCAAACGCGCCCCCCTGGAAGGCGCTCACGGCACTGTCCAGATCGGAGAAGGCCGTCATGATGATGACGGGCAGGCCCGGGTGCTTTTCCTTGACCTTGGCCAGAAGGTCCAGCCCTGACCCCCCCGGCATGCGGATGTCGCTCACCAGGATCTGGGGGCCGTCCTCGTCATTCGCGCCTTCGAGAGCGGAGAGCACTTCGCGCGGATTGGTGAAGCTGCGGGTCGGCAGGTCTTCGCGCAACAGCGCCTTTTCCAGCACGAAGCGGATCGATTGGTCATCATCAACTATCCAGATCGGCTTCATGTATTTTTGTCACCTCAGGTCAAACGGCAGTCGCTACTTCATGGCAACGGAATCAAGATCTTGAAATCCGTCCGGCCGGGCACGCTGTCGCACTCGATCAGGCCATGATGCTGCTGCACAAAGGTTTGCGCCAGTGTCAGCCCCAGCCCTGAACCCCCCTCCCGACCCGACACCAGCGGGTAGAAAATGCGGTCCTTGATCGAGTCCGGCACACCGGGCCCGTTGTCCATGACATGCAATTCCAGTGCCAGTCGATAGCGCTGCTTTCCAAATGTCACTTGTCTGGCGATGCGGGTACGGAATACCAACTGCGCGTCGCCTGCATGGATGCGTTCGGCGAGCGCCTGGCAGGCGTTGTGTGCGATGTTCAGCACGGCCTGGATGAGTTGCTCACGGTCGCCACGGAACTCGGGGATCGAGGTGTCGTACTCACGGCCCACCTTCAGCCCGCGAGGAAATTCCGCCAGGATCAGCGAGCGCACCCGTTCACAGACTTCGTGGATGTTCACGTCCCCCACCACATGCGGGCGACGATGCGGCGCAAGCAGCCGGTCCACCAGGGTCTGCAGGCGGTCGGCCTCGTGGATGATGACCTGGGTGTATTCGGTCAGGCCGGCGTCGATCTCGAGCTGCAGCAATTGCGCCGCGCCGCGGATGCCGCCCAGCGGGTTCTTGATCTCATGCGCCAGATTGCGGATCAGTTCCTTGTTGGCCTGGGCCTGGTCAATCAGGCGCTCCTCGCGGTCCTGCTTGGCCTGGGCCTCCAGCGGCAACAGCTCCACGATGATTTCGCCAGGCCGCTCGGTCTGCGCGACGATCACGTGCACAGGCAGCGGCTCATGGTTCAGGCGCCTGAGCCAGGCGTCGTAGCGCAGCGCCGCGAACTCGTTGCTGCCCGCGCCTTCCAGCGCGTTCTGCAGGATGTGGGGCTCGGTGAAGCAGTCGGGCAGCGGCGATCCCTCGATCATGCGACGGGAGGTGCCCAGCGCGTCTTCGAGCGCGGCGTTGGCAAACAGGACCGTGCCGTCGCCACGCACCACGGCCACCAAGGTGGCCAGCAGGTCAAACGACTGAAAACGGGTGAAGGAGGGGTGGCGGGCTTGTTCCAAGCCGCCTATTTTGCCCCGGCGCGGCCCAGCTCACGACGGATGCCGGCGATATCGCTCTCGTTGCGCGCGATGCTGGCCTTGAGTTCGGCCACGCGATCCAGGTATTTCTGGTAATTCTTGGTCTCGGGTCCCAGTTTGTCGGGCTCACCGTTGTTGTATTCCTTGGCCAGCTCGGCCTGCCGGGCCTCGGCCTTGCGCAACTCGGCTTCAAGGATGGCGCGTGCATCGTTGTCCCGGGCGCGTTGCTCGTTGCTGTCCACACGCGGGTTGGTGGACGGCGCATTGGTGGCGACGCGCACAGCCGATGGCGCGGCCACGCGCGTGCCTTCCACCACGGTCACATTGCCACCTTCGACGAGCTTGCAGCCACGGCTCTGGGCCATGGCGGCGTTGTTGGTGTATTCGTTGCCGCACCGGAAGATGCGGTTTTCGGCATGGCTGTTTGCTACCAAAAGCGTAGCAGCCAACGTGATCAATACAGGGTACTTCATGCTTTCTCCTCGCATCGCCAAAATGCAGGGACGGCCTGCCAGTATCGTCCAATCAGGCAATAAAGCAAAATCAGGGGCTTGTCCCCAAAGAAAAAGGACGGCTTTCGCCGTCCTTTTTTCGCCACAGACTGTAAGCAATTACAGTGAGTAGTACATGTCGAACTCCACCGGGTGCGTCGCCATGCGGAACCGCGTGACTTCCTGCATCTTGAGCTCGATGTAGGCATCGATCATGGTGTCGGTGAACACACCCCCCTTGGTCAGGAACGAACGACCCTTGTCGAGGTACTCCAGCGCCTGGTCGAGGCTGTGGCATACGGTCGGGATCTTCGCGTCTTCCTCGGGCGGCAGGTGGTACAGGTCCTTGGTGGCGGCTTCGCCGGGATGGATCTTGTTTTCCACGCCGTCCAGACCCGCCATCATCAGGGCCGAGAAGCCGAGGTAGGGGTTGCACAGGGGATCGGGGAAGCGGGCCTCGATGCGGCGGCCCTTGGGATTCGCCACGAACGGAATGCGGATCGAGGCCGAGCGGTTCTTGGCCGAGTAGGCCAGCTTCACCGGGGCTTCGAAGCCGGGCACCAGGCGCTTGTAGCTGTTGGTGCCGGGGTTGGTGATGGCGTTCAGCGCGCGGGCGTGCTTGATGATGCCGCCGATGTAGTACAGCGCGAAGTCACTCAGACCAGCATAGCCGTCGCCAGCAAACAGGTTCTTGCCATCCTTCCAGATGGACTGGTGCACGTGCATGCCGGAGCCGTTGTCGCCCACGATGGGCTTGGGCATGAAGGTGGCAGTCTTGCCGTAGGCATTGGCCACGTTCTGCACCACGTACTTGAGCAGCAGCGTCCAGTCAGCGCGCTGGACCAGCGTGCTGAACTTGGTGCCGAGTTCATTCTGGCCGGCGCCGGCCACTTCGTGGTGGAACACTTCGACGGGAACGCCCAGCGATTCGAGAATCAGGGACATCTCGGCGCGCATGTCCTGCGTGCTGTCAACCGGCGGCACGGGGAAATAGCCCCCCTTGACGGCGGGACGATGGCCACGGTTGCCACCTTCGAGCTTGTTGCCGGTGTTCCAGGGGGCTTCGTATTCTTCGATCTTGTAGAAGGTGCCCGACATGTCACTGTTCCAGCGCACGTCGTCGAAGATGAAGAATTCGGGTTCGGGTCCGAAGAACGCGGTGTCACCCAGGCCCGTGGACTTGAGGTAGGCTTCGGCGCGCTTGGCAATGGAGCGCGGATCGCGGTCATAGGCTTTGCCGTCCGTCGGGTCGAGCACGTCGCAGCTCATGAACAACGTGGTCTCTTCGTAGAACGGATCGATGTTGGCGGTGTTGGCGTCCGGCATCAGCAGCATGTCGGAAGCCTCAATGCCCTTCCAGCCCGCAACGGACGAACCGTCAAACGCGTGGCCCGACGAGAATTTGTCTTCGTCAAAGTGCGAAACGGGCACGGTGACGTGCTGTTCCTTGCCACGGGTGTCGGTGAAGCGGAAGTCAACAAACTTGACTTCGTTTTCCTTCACCATCTTCATCACGTCTGCGACGGTCTTTGCCATCAGGATCTCCTGGGTTGGATGGTTGTTAAAAAAAGAGGACGCGGGACGAATGCAGTTTTTGTGCCAAAGCTGGTGCATTCGGCGTCACGCGGGTGCCGGCCATTGTGCCCTGAGTTCCTGACGTTTCCCTGTGTCAGCGCAGCAATTTCACACGAGAGTTCCAAATTGGTGCAAACCTCTTTTGCACCAATTTGGTTCACTCCTATTGACGCACCAATTCAGGGCCAAGGCGTGCGCCAAATCCAGCCAGTCCCGTCAGCAGCGCGGGATACGCCTGGGCCACCAGGGCTGGCGTTCCCTTGACGCCGAGCTCGATGTGGCGCCCGTACTCCGGATGGTCCACGCTGGGCAGGCTGAACACCTTGACGCCTGAGTGAAGGCGCTCGATGTCCTCCATGAGCGGGGTCAGCGTGGCCTCCATCGCACCGAACACGATCACCGACTTTTCCGCCCAGGCCGACTGGCGGAACCAGTGTGCGTAGTGCTGATCGAGCAGCCATTCGATCATGGGCCATGCCATGACCGGAAAGCCCGGCACGAAGTGAACATGGCCCACGCTGAAACCGGCAATCTTGTTGTAGGGGTTCGGAATGATCCGGGCCCCCACCGGGAACACGCCCATGTTGAGCCGATGGATGTTGTCCGGGCGGTCGGGCTCGTAGGGGATGCCCTGCTCCCGCGCGGTGTCCTGCATGCGCTCGCGGATCAGGGCTTCGGCTTCGGGGTGCAGCGCCAGGTCCACGCCCAGGGCGCGCGCCGCACACTGGCGCGTGTGGTCGTCCGGCGTGGCCCCAATGCCACCGCACGAAAACACCAGGTCACTGGACTCGAACGCCCGCCTGAGCGTGGCGGTGATGCGCTCGGGCGCATCTCCCACATACTCCGCCCAGTCCAGGCTCAGGCCTCGCGCGGCCAGCAGTTCGATCACCTTGGGCATGTGCTTGTCGGCACGCTTGCCAGACAGGATTTCATCGCCCACGATCACCAGCCCGACACGGGCCGGGGCGTCAGGCTGCGGGAGGGAGGACACGGGGCGGGACGGGATCGGCGGGTTCATGGGACCATCCTGGCAAAGGAGTTGCGGGCACGGCAACCGCGCCGCTGGAAGGAGGGCTGGCGCGCATTCGCTCAAGCGCGGCCAGGCAGTAATGCGAGAACCACAGCGAAGAGAAGGCAAACACCAGCGTGTAGATCCAGATGGCGACGGGCACCAGCACGACAAAAGCCGCGGCAAACAGCGCGCCCGAGGCCCACACCACACTCGGTGCGGCGCCCAGGTACCCCGTGAGGATGCCGATGCCCAGCAAGGCGCCGCGGTGGCGCCGGAAGATCTCGCGCCGCTCCTCCTTGCTGGCATGTTCAGCCAGGGCATCGAAGGTCATCACGCGGTAGGTCAGCCAGCCCCAGATCAGCGGGGGCAGCACCAGAATCAGCGGCGGCACCAGCCACAGCGGAATCGAAACGACCAACGCCACGGCGGCCAGCAGGGTGGAGCCGAAAGACCAGAGCAGGCTGAGCCACAGCGAGCCCCCTTTTTTGCGCTCCAGCTGGGGAAAACGTCGCTCGGCAACCATCGCCACCATGGCGGGCGTCATCGACACGGCCACCACGACCAGCGACAACAGCACGATGACCGGCGTGACGGCAAAGATGACGATCAGCGGCGCCACCACGGTCTTGAGATCCCCTGCCCCCATGCCCTGCAGCCAGGACCAGACGCTGCCCATGAGATCCGACGACCCCAGCAAACCGAAAACCCAGTCAATGGCCGGTTGCCAGTAGAAATAGCCCAGCCCCCATGCCAGCGCCACCATGAGCACCAGCGGCAGGAACGACAGCGCGATCACCCGGGGGTGAAGGCAGTAGGCCACGGCGCGCCAGAAGGAGTCGAAAAACAGGCTCACGGGGCAAGCATAGCGCGTTGCCGATCACGCCCGCCCGACCAGGCGCTTCAGTCCCAGCCACTGCTGGGCCCAGAAGCCGCGGCCATAGTCCCGCCCCTGCTCCACCTGGTCGCGCACACCCGTGGCGTCGTAGCGGTGCTCGAAATTGGCGGTGCCAAACAGCATGTCCCACCAGGGCAGCAACACGCCGAAATTGTGGCCTCCCAGGGTGCCACGGCCCGCGGCTTCATGTCCGATCCCGATGCTGTGGTGCAGCCGGTGAAAACGCGGACTGATCCACAGCCGCTCCCCCACCGGGCCATACCAGAGCCGCAGGTTGGCGTGCTGCAGGCTTTCGCTAAGCTGCGTGAACGCCACCACGGCGACGAACTGGCCCGGTGGCACACCAATGATCTGCGCCAGCACCACCACCAGCGCATCGCGCAGCAGGTCATCGAGCAGGTGGTTGCGGTTGTCGCTCCACATGGTCATCTGGCGCTGTGCGTGATGCAGTGAATGCAGGCTCCACCACCAGTTGAAGGCATGCTGCCCGCGATGGATCCAGTAGTCGGCAAAATCGAACACCACCAGGTACAGCACGAAATTGAGCCAGGGCACATCGGTCACGCCGGGCCAGAGCTCGCCCAGGTGCAGCGTAGGCAGGCCCGCCACGCGCAGTTGCCCGAACAGGTCATCAAACAGCGGATCGACGGTGAAAAACAGCGCCACGCGGAACACACCCAGACGGTGGATCAGGGTGTAGAGGATGTCGGTGCGGATGGTGGACCGGTCAGTCACGGGCTCCACAGGCCGCCAGCGCTGCAGGGCACCAATCACCAGCACCAGCACCAGGATCTGCGCCAGGCCCACAAGCAGCCAGCCGGTGCCGACGTAGGCATCCTCCAGCAGGCCACCCAGCCCGAGCGCGTACACCAGCGGTTGCACCACGGCCTCGAACAGCCACTGCTGGGCGGTGAGGAAGGCGTCGCCGAGCCAGTCCATGCCGCGGTCCTATCCGTGCGTCGCGATCCAGGCGCGGTAGGCCGGGTGCTCGCGCAAGGTCTCGAAGCAGAATCCGCGCTCCTTGAGCCCGGTGATCAGGGGCTCGAGGACCGCAGGGGCCCAGGCGTCCTTGCGCGACCAGATGCCCAGGTGCGCCAGCAGGATGTCGCCGCTGCGGATGTCGCGCAGCGCCTTCTCCAGCAGCGCCGTGTTGCTGAACGTCTCACTCGGAAGTTCGTCGCCCAGGAAGCCCGCGGGTGCCCAGCCCACGTGGGCGTACCCGCAGGCACGCGCAGCGGCCAGCAGGGCGGGTGAAGTCTTGCCGCCTGGAGCGCGGAACAGGGGCAGAGGCTTCTTGCCCGTGATCGCCGCCAGGCGCCGCGAGGCTCGGTTGATCTCGGCGCAATAGGCCGGGGCATCCCAAGTGAGGTTGCGCCCCTCCTGCGGGCCCGCTGACGGCCGCATGCGAAAGCTCGGCGTCTTGCCGGGCAGGTCGGCCCGCCAGTACACGTGGTCCCAGGTATGGGACGCGAATTCGTGGCCCTCGGCGGCGCGGGCCTTCCACCAGGGCGCCCAGTCGTCGCCGAGGCTGCCGTCGCCAGCCTGGGTGCGCTCGTTGGCGGCAAAGAAGGTCACGCGGACCTGCTGGCGGCGCAGCACATCGGCCACCAGCGGCGCCACGCCCATGTGGCCGGTGTCGAAGGTCAGGTACAGCGGGTTCTTGCAGTCATTTGAGCTGCTAGCCCACACCCCTTGGCCATTTATTGCTATTAAAAAAATAGCAAACAGGTTCCGGACCCACCGCCAGCGGGCGGGTTCAACGCGGCATGTGATCGAGCGTCCAGACGCCATGGGGCGATTTTCCAACATTGACCTGCCGCACCACCTTCTGCTGCCCGGTGTCGATCACGGTGAGCTTGCGCGCCCAGCGCGAGGTGACCAACAGCAGCTTGCCGCCGGTCATGACTTCCATGCAATCCGGCCCGCCAGGCGCGGGATAACTGGCCACGACTTCGAGGGTCTGCAGATCGATCTTGCTGATGGTGTTGGCCACCCGGTTGCTCAGGAACACGTGGCGCCGGTCGCCTGACGCCCGAAAGGCGTGGGCGCCATCGCCGGTGCGGATCTTCTTGAACAGCCGCGGCGTCTTGCCCGTCACGTCGTAGACCTCCACGCTGTGGCTGCCGGTCAGCCCCACCAGCAACTTGCTGTCGTCTGCCGTGCCATACACGTCAGCCGGCATGGTGCCGGTCTTGACGCGCCACAGCAGCGTCTGGCTGGCCAGATCGATCGCCACCAGCTCGTCGCTGTCCTGCATGGTCACGAAAGCCGTGGTGCTCTTGCTGTCGATCCAGATGTGGCTGGGCGTCTTGCCGGTCGACACGCGACGCGCGAGCGTCATGTCCTTGCCGTCCCAGCGGTAGATGTCCACGTGGTTGAGCCGGTTCGCCGCGGTCAGGAACCACTTCATGTCGGGCGAAAACCGAAGCTGGTAGGGATCCAGGATGCCGCGCACGGTGCGCTGGACCTCGGCGGTGCGCGGGTCAACGAAGGTCAACGAGTCGCCCAGCGCATTGGCGACGATGAGCGACTTTTCGTCCGGCGTGAGATAGAGGTGGTGTGGTTCCTTGCCGGTGGCAATGCGGCGCGTTTCCTTCCAGGTCTGGGGGTCGATCACGCTGACACTCGCGTCGAGCGAGTTCAGCACGAAGATCGGCGACGTCTGGGCCCGCGCAAGCAGGGGTACCGCCGCCAGCAGCACAGGCGCCACCAATGCGGCAAATCGGGAAGAAAACGTCACAAACAAACCAGTTCGAGGGCCAACCCGTGAGTGTAGCCGCCCCCCAACCCGCCATTGGCCCTTCCCGTAACATGCTGCCATGGAAAAACTGGACATCCTGGGCGTGCAGCTCGAAGTGCGGCTGATCCCCGGCAATTCGCAGGCGCCCATCGTTTTCCTGCACGAGGGCCTGGGCAGTGTCGCCATGTGGCAGGGGCGGGACGGGTTCTGGCCCGAAACCGTCTGCAACCTCACGGGCCGGCCCGGCGTGGTCTGGTCCCGGCGGGGCTACGGCCGGTCTGACCCGGTCCCCGACGTCCGTGGTGCCGGCCGGTTGCGGCCAGACTACATGCACCACGAAGCCTGGACCGTTCTGCCTGCGCTGCTGGACCGGCTGGGCGTCTCCCGGCCGGTGCTGCTGGGCCATTCCGACGGCGGCAGCATCGCGCTGCTGCACGCCAGCCGGCACCCGGTGGCCGCCTGCATCGTGATGGCGCCGCACGTGATCGTGGAGGAGGTATCGATCCGGTCGATCGAGCAGGCGCGTCAGGCCTTCGAGTCCGGGGGCCTGCGCGAGCGGCTGGCGCGCTACCACGCCGACGTTGACGGCGCATTCTGGCAATGGAACGACATCTGGCTGAGCCCCGGGTTCAGGACCTTCGACATCCGCGGGGAATGCCGGCGCATCAGTGCCCCGGTACTTGCGCTGCAGGGGGAGGACGATGCCTACGGTACCTTGCGCCAGATCGAGGACATCGCCCCGACCCAGGGCCCGTTCAGGATGGAGAAGATCGCGGCCTGCGGACACTCACCGCATCGTGATCAGCCGACCCAGGCCACGCATCTGGTCGCCGACTTTCTCGCGGACCTCAGCCCCTGAGCGCGGCCAGGTCGGTCGCCTCCAGCCAGCGCCATTGGCCCGGTGCCAGGTCATCGGGCAGGCCCAGCCCACCGATCCGGGAGCGATGCAGGCCCTCCACGCGATTGCCGACCGCGGCCACCATGCGCTTGACCTGGTGGTACTTGCCCTCCGTCAAAGTCAGGCGCAGGTGCAAAGGCGCCACGGCCTCGCAGGCGGCGGCGGCCACCGGCCGGGGGTCGTCGTCGAGCACCACACCGTCCAGCAGGCGCCGCACCTGCGTCTCGTCCAGCGGGTGACGGGTGGTCACCTCGTACACCTTGGGAACATGGTGGCGCGGCGAGTTCATGCGGTGGATGAACTGCCCGTCATCGGTGAGCAGCAGCAAGCCGGTGGTGTCCTGGTCGAGCCGGCCCACCGCCTGCACGCCTTGCACCGCGCCCTTTTGCGGACGCTGGCGCAGTGGAGCCGGCAAAAGGGTGTAGATGCTGGGCCAGGCCGACGGTTTCTGCGAGCACTCGGTGCCGGCCGGTTTGTGCAGCATGAGGTAGGCAGGCGCGCGGAAGACCCAGGCCTCACCCCGCACGGTGAAACGCAGGCCCTCGGTCACCACGTCATGGCCCGCATCGGTACAAATGCCGGTCTCAAGGGCCACCAGGCCCTGCTGGATCAGCCCGGCACAGATGCGGCGCGTGCCGAAGCCCTGCGAGTAAAGCACCTCCTCCAGTCGCATGGTGTCAGGCAGCGTCGCGCTTCCAGGCCTCGTATTTGGCTTTGTTGGCCTCGTTCGGCGGGTAGAGCCCGGGCAAGGGCGTGCCGGCCTCGACCTGCGACATGATCCAGCCCTCCAGGCGCTCCTGTTCGACCGCGGCGGCCATGACTTCGTCCAGCATCGCCGCCGGGATCAATACGGCGCCATCGGTGTCGACCACCACCACATCGTTAGGAAAAACCGCCACGCCGCCGCAGCCCACGGGCTCCTGCCAGTTGACGAAGGTCAGGCCGGCCACCGACGCTGGCGCCGCTGTGCCCTGGCACCACACGGGCAGGCCGGTCCCGAGCACACCCGACAGGTCGCGCACCACGCCGTCGGTCACCAGCGCCGCGACCCCGCGACGGGCCATGCGGGCGCAAAGGATGTCGCCGAAGATGCCGGCATCCGTGACCCCCATGGCATCCACCACGGCGATCACCCCTTCCGGCATGGCTTCGATGGCGGCGCGCGTCGAGATCGGCGCCCCCCAGGACGCCGGCGTGGCCAGGTCCTCGCGCGCCGGCACGAACCGCAGGGTGAAGGCACGCCCCACCACACGCGGCTGCTCAGGACGCAGCGGGCGCGTGCCGCGCATCCAGACGTTGCGCAGCCCCTTCTTGAGCAGCACGGTGGTCAGTGTGGCCGTGGTCACGCCCTTGAGCGTTTCGACAATCGAGGGATCCAGCGGAAGAACGGCGGCTTGTTGCATGAAGGCTCCTGCGGCAATGCGATGACCCAAGGAAAAAGCCGCCAGCGATGATCCGCTGGCGGCTTGACCCGGATTTGGTGGTGGAACACGGAACCGAACCCGCGTCCGCTTTCCGAGCCAGATAGTAACGCCTCTGCCCTGAGGGCGTGGATTTGACGATTTGGCCGAACCCGGTCACAGAAGCGAAACGTCTTTGATCAAGCGAGATCGGCGAGCTTGTCGTTTGACTTGGTCATCAGAATCCTCAGCCCACGCATGGGAAGAACTTCCCCAAGACCAATCAGTACCAGTGACACCGAGAAGTTTTACGTCCCCCGCAGACCCATTGATGATTCGGTCATAGGATTTCCCAGCCACCGAAAAGGAAATTCGATGGCTTCCCGGCTTTAGTCGCAACCGAATCATGGAGTTTGGAACAGTCTCCATCGATGTCGCGCCATCGATCAATATATCCAAAGGGTGATGTCCATCGCCCCAGTAGCGAACCACGTATACAGTGACTGCGCCAGGATCAGAGGAAAACTGCTTTGCCTCCTCATCTTTACTAAGGCTTGGCGCATTTTCTTTGGTGCAGTAAGCGTTTCTGCCACGGTCTGTGTGACAGTAGGGCTTCTCAGCATAGCGATCTACCGGCGTCGCACAGCCAGCCAAAGCAAGTATTGCTGCTGATAAAAAAATGCCTTTGATAAATGTTTTCATGGTTGCCTTTCAAGAGCGAAGAAAGATCGAGAAGACGGTTCTCGGCCCTAAATTCATTTCAGAACAAATCGTGCCGTCGTTGCCTTGCTTGCAAGATTCACCTGCGCGACAACCTTCGTTCCAGGCGTGACCTTGAAACTGCCCTTGGCTTCAAGCCTGTCAGCCGATGGCTTCAGTTCCACTTCTTGTTTGTCGCCGCCTGAGAGCAAGGTAATTTTTGCTGTTGCCTTGCTGACATCAACTGGTTTCCCGTGATCGCGCACGTACAACTGCAGCACATCGGGTTTAGCTACGAGTTCGTAATCGACATCCTTGATCTCTGTGACCAAACCACCATGGAGAGGCTTGTCTTCATGACCATGGTCATGTTTGTCTGCGGCAAATACGCTGCCCGATGCCATCAACATCAAAGCGAAGGTGGTCGAAATCAATTTCATGAGTTTTCCTTTCAAAAGTACAGGTTAAGAATCAAATCAAATTAATGGTTTATGAATTCTGCGAAGCAGCCACTGCCTGCGGATGCACCGGTTCGGCAGTGACATCCTCCATTTCCTCGTCTGGACGATGAGCCAGCCGATACAGAATCGGGAGCACGAGCAGCGTTAGCAGTGTGGAAGACAAGATGCCTCCAATTACCACGGTGGCCAGTGGACGCTGCACTTCCGCGCCGGTTCCCGTGGCGATTGCCATTGGAATGAAACCCAATGAAGCCACCAAGGCCGTCATCAGCACAGGACGCAAACGAGTCAATGCTCCCTCTCGGATGGCTGCGTCCAGGGGCGTTCCATCCTCTCGCAGACTGCGGATGTAGGAAATCATCACGAGGCCATTGAGCACTGCAACACCTGACAGGGCGATAAAACCCACTGCTGCGGAAATCGACATCGGGATGTCGCGCAGCCACAGCGCCAGAATGCCGCCGGTCAAGGCAAACGGAATGCCGGTGAAGACCAGCAAACCATCCTTGACATTGCCGAACATTGCAAACAGCAATACGAAGACCAGAAGCAACGACACCGGGACAACAATTTGCAAACGCTGTGTCGCGGATTGCAGGTTCTCAAATGTGCCGCCCCAGCTCGTCCAGTACCCTGCGGGAATTTTGACCTGCGCCAAAGCAGCTTCCGCGTCGGCCACAAAGGAACCGACATCACGGCCACGCACGTTTGCACTCACCACAATGCGACGCTTGCCGTTCTCGCGGCTAACCTGATTAGGCCCCGGTGCCAGCTCGAAGCTAGCCACCTCGGCCAGTTGGATGAAATTGGTTCGTCCTTCGACGCCGCCCGCACCGCGAGGCAAAGGAATCGGCAAGCGTTTCATGCTCTCAAGGTCGTTGCGCAAGGATTCTGGCAAGCGCACCAAGATGTCGAATCGACGGTCACCTTCAAACAACGTACCGGCCTCACGCCCGCCGATGGCCGTGGCTACAGCATCCTGGATGTCAGCCACGTTTAATCCGTAGCGTGCGGACTTCTGACGATCAATGTTGACCGTGAGCATCGGCAATCCTGTGGTTTGCTCCACCTTCACTTCTGACGCACCGGGGATTTTTTGCAACTTGGACGAGACTTCTTCGGCTGTCTTGTTCAAGACGCCCATGTCGTCCCCGAAGATCTTCACCGCCACATCGCTTCGCACCCCCGAGATGAGTTCGTTGAATCGAAGTTGGATCGGCTGGGAGAACTCGTAGTTGTTACCCGGTATCTTGCCCACGACCTCCTGCACGGCGGCCAGCAACTCGTCGCGAGACTTCCGCGGCTCGGGCCACTCAGACATTGGCTTGAGCATGATGTAGCCGTCAGAAATGTTCGGTGGCATGGGGTCGGAGGCAATTTCCGCCGTTCCTGTGCGCGCGAAGATGCGGTCTATCTCGGGGAACTTGGCTTTCAGTGTTGCTTCCAGTTGCTGCTGCATCGCTACCGATTGCGACAAACTGGTACCAGGAATGCGCAAGGCCTGAATGGCGAAGTCTCCTTCGTTCAAGCTGGGCACGAACTCACTACCCATGCGGGTAGCGATCAACCCGCACAACACCACCGCCACAGCGGCGGTAGCCAACACCACAGCCTTGGCCTCCATCACGCGATCCAGCAAAGGGCCGTACCAGCGCTTGGCTTGCACCATCAAGAAGTTTTCTTTCTCGCTGACACGGTTGCCAATGAACAGCGCGACCGCAGCCGGAATGAAGGTTACCGACAAAATCATGGCTCCCACGAGCGCCGCCACCACCGTGAACGCCATCGGATGAAACATCTTCCCTTCGACGCCGGTCAGGGCAAAGATGGGCAAGTACACCACCATGATGATCAACTGACCAAACAATAGTGGGCGACGTGATTCCTTGGATGCAAGGAACACCTCGTGAAAGCGTTCTGAGCGCGTCAATGGCCTGCCGTAGTGAACTTGCGCATGGGCAAGACGGCGAACACAGTTCTCGACGATCACCACTGCGCCATCAATGATGATGCCGAAGTCCAGTGCGCCGAGGCTCATCAAATTGGCGCTGACCTTGTAGCTCACCATCCCTGTGAAGGTGAATAGCATCGACAAGGGAATCACGGTTGCAGTGATGATGGCCGCGCGGATGTTGCCTAGGAACAGGAACAGGATCACGATCACCAGGATCGCGCCTTCCAACAAATTCTTCTTGACCGTGTTGATCGCCTTATCCACCAGGACGGTGCGGTCGTAGACGGTCACCGCGTGTACACCCTCGGGCAGGCTGCGGTTGATCTCAATCATCTTCTTGTCGACAGCTTGCGAAACCGTTCGACTGTTTTGGCCGATGAGCATGAAGACGGTGCCCAGCACCACTTCACGGCCATTGTCCGTAGCAGCACCGGTGCGAAGCTCACGTCCGATGCCGACCTCGGCAACATCACGCACCCGAATCGGCACACCACCCGCGCTGCTGAGGATGACATTACCGATGTCCTCAAGTGTCTTGACCTGCCCGGGGGCTCGAATCAGGTACTGCTCGCCGCGCTTTTCGATATAGCCCGCGCCCACGTTGCCGTTGTTGCGATCCAGAGCCGTCACAATGTCCTGCAGGGTGACGCCTAGCGAGGCCAGTCGCTCGGGTATCGGTGAGATTTGGTATTCCTTGGCAAAACTACCAATCGAGTTGATTTCTGTCACGCCGGGCACATTTCGCAACTGCGGTTTGATGATCCAGTCCTGAATTTCGCGCAGATCGGTGGCCGTGTAGGGCTGGCCATCAGGTTTTTTCGCGCCATCCTTGGCTTCGACTGTCCAGAGGTAAATCTCGCCCAAGCCTGTCGATATAGGCCCCATCGCAGGAGTAATACCGGAAGGCAGTTTGTCGCGGGCCTCCTGGATTCGTTCATTGACCAACTGTCGCGCGAAGTAGATGTCAGTGCCGTCCTTGAAAATCACGGTCACTTGCGACAACCCGTAGCGGGACAGGGAGCGGGTTTGTTCCAGGTTGGGAAGGCCCGCCATCACGGTTTCAATGGGGTAGGTCACCCGTTGCTCGGTCTCCAGAGGGGAATATCCCGGCGCTTGGGTGTTGATCTGTACCTGGACGTTGGTGATGTCCGGAACGGCATCAATGGGTAGTTTTTGATAGTTAAATACGCCGATGGCGGCCATACCAAGGACTGCCAGCAACACCAACCATCGGTGCTCGATGGCTGCGCGAATGAGTTTTTCAAACATGTGCGTCGCTCCGGCATCAATGGGTGTGTTCGGCCGAGGCTTTGCCTAGCTCTGACTTCACTACAAAGCTTCCCGCCGACGCATACGGCGCCCCGGCTCTGAGCCCTTGCACCACCTCGACGCGCTTGCCATCGCTGCGGCCCAACTGCACGGGCTGAGCAATGAATCCCCCATTCACCTTTAGGAACACCACTGGCTTATCGCCCACGGTCTGAATGGCATCGCTGGCCACGGTCACGGGTACGTCGGCCTCTGAGGATGTCACTTCCACGTTGACGAACAGTCCAGGACGCCAAGCACCTTTGGGATTGGACAAGACCACGCGGGCCTTGGCCATGCGGGTCTGTTCGCCAATCAGCGACCCAACAAAGGTGATGACTCCGGTCGCGCTGGCATCGAATGCAGTGGCCTTGATGGCAACCTTCTCGCCGACCCTGACGAGCGGCAAGTCTTTGGCAGGTACGTTGATTTCAGCCCAAACCTGCCCCAGATCGGACACGGTGAACACGGCAGCATCTTCCTTGACGGCTTCGCCGAGGCTGAGATGCTTTTCAATCACCAAGCCATCGAAGGGCGCACGCAATTCAAAGCGGTTAAGGCCCCCCTGAGAACCCGTGGCTAGGCCCAAAGCGGAGAGCTTCTGTTGAGCGTTGGCCACAGCGACTTCCGCCTCGTGCAGCGCTTGCCCTGCTTGCAGATAGTCTTGCTCTGCGGAAATTTTCTGCTCCCAGAGTCGCTTTTCACGCTCGAACGTGGTCTTGGCCAAGGTCAGACGCTTTTGTGCGGTTTGCAGTTCACTGCGTTGCTCAGACGCGGCCGGGCTCGCAATGACAGCGAGAACCTGTCCTCGTCTGACTGCTTGTCCCAAGCTGGCCTGCACGCTCTCGACCACCCCAGCAATGCGTGGCACAACGTGCGACGTCCGGTCTTCGTTCAAGCGAATTTCCCCCGGCAATAGCAGGGCTGACTTGATTCGTGCCGCACCAGCCGTATCGATACCTATGGATGCCGCTTTAATTTGTGCATCACTGAGTTCGACCTTCCCTTCTTCTTGGGTGAGAACGAACATGAAGGGTTCGTTGGCTGTCTGGGCAACGATGCTTATCTCAAACGCGTGCGGCTCCGGCACGACCTCGCGGCTCAACAGGCTGTCCTTGTCAGGCGCGAAATTGAGTGTCTGTTTCTCTCCGGTCAAGCGCGTGATAGTGGCGCTGACCTTGGCGGCACTGCTGGGTAGAGGCTTATCCTTGTTGAACAGCCAGATGCGCAAACGGGGTTCGCCATTGTCCTCGGCCAGCAACGCTTCCAGCCCGAAATCCCCCTCCTTGAACAGCTTGCCTCCATGCGGCCCCTTGGTCGGGGCCTCGTGGTGTTCGCCGTCCGCATGACCCTTGTCGTGGTCGTGTTTGTCTCCACTCTCCTTGCCGTGATGCTCACCATCACTGTGTGCCTTGGCTTCAACGTGGCTGCCGTGACCGTGGCCGTCATCTTCGGCTGTCTTGGTTGCTTTGCCGCCGAGAATGGCGCTGCCCAGTACAACGCCCGTCGCAACGATCACGGCGATGGCGATCAGATGCTTCTTGCTGACGTTCAGTTTGTTGGTATCGATTTTCATGTTTATTCCTTATTCGCTGGCTGGGTAGCATTTGCGCCAGATTCGCCGAGCACGCGGTCAATGTCCGCAGCCGTGCGATGCGCCTCAGCCAATGCTTTGAGGTATTGAGACTTGGCGGCAAAGTAGGTGCGCTGTGCGTCCAGCACTTCCAAGAAGTTGAACTTGCCGTTTTCAAACCCGACGGTGGCCGCGTCATAGGCGCTCTTGGCCCCGGGTAAAACATCCCGTTGCAGGACGTCGACTTCCCCACGAATGGATTCCAGCCGCTCGCGGGCTTGCAATACATCCGTGCTGACGCGAACGTTCAGTGCTTGAAGTTCGTCCCGCGCCTTGTCTTCACGCTTCAAAGCTTCCAACAAGTTGCCCTGATTCCGATCAAACAGCGGCAAGGGTACGGAAACACTGAACAGCAGTTGATCGCGCTGCAGTTCGTTGGGGCGTTTCACCCCCAGGCTGAAAGTGACGTCGGGTATCCGTTTGCTGCGCTCTACATCGACCAACGACCTGCGGCGCTCAACCTCCAGCTGCGCCCGGCGCAGCGTTGGCGAAGCAGACAGGCGCTGCTGGACGTTATCGAACGAAGGAACAGCCGGAAGTTCATCCACACTGCCCGCCACGAGGGTAAATCGCGGCGGATTAGCTCCAAGCAAACTGGCCAAACGTGCCCGAGCACTGCGTTGCTCGCTCTGGGCCTGTGCCAATTCGACTCGCACACCTGCTTCGGCCACCCGTGCCTTGGTTTCTTCGACCGGAGAAACCTTGCCCGCTGCCACACGTTTGGCAACGGCGTCAGTGGCCCGTTTTGCCAGATCGACACTGGCGTGAGCCAAGGCTGTGCGCTCCTGTGCCGCCAATGTCTCAAAGAAGGCAGCGATGACAGTGGCGTGAATTTCGACGCGGCGCAAGTTCAGTTCTTCGACCGCAATGTCGCGTCCTCGCTCTGCCGCCGTGATACGGGCGGCGCGCTTGCCACCCATTTCGACGGGCAGATTGATCTGCACACTTTGTGTGCGGGTCGCTGCCCGCTGGTCTTCCAGCGAGTACGCCAGTTCGGGATTGGGGCGAGCTTGCCCCTGGATCACCTGACCTTGCGTTGCCTCGATTTCCCGCCTTGCGACAGCCAAGTCTAGATTGCTGTCCAAGGCTAAATCGATGGCCTTTTGCAGCGTCAGGATCGTTGCCGCTTCGCTCTGCAAGCCGCTTCTGACGGCTGAACGATTGTCTTGTGCTGCTGGCAACGCCTGAGCGAAAGCTGCCCCTGCAGTGAGCGCTACGAGCAAGCTCGTCGCAGCCGCAACTCTTGATGTGCGGAGGACGGAGACTGGCTTCCGTCGTTTGTGATTGTGATGACTCTTCAACATCCGATTCTCCAGTGATATTCAAATACACGAGGGAATCGGCGGAGAGCGATCCAAATGATCGCCTGCTCGTCGTCACGTCAACCGAGCGAGGTCGGCTTGATACGGTCACGCGCTAGGCGTGTCCGTGCATTGGTGATGACGAAGGGAAAGGAACGCGCTCCCCGCCGATCAGGCGAGGACACGCCACTGAGGGCGTTCGAGGCGTTCAAAAGGGGGCGACGTGAGACGAGCCCCGTAATCTGCTGTATCCAGAGACGAGTCGGCCAGCGATGCAATCGTGACTGCCCCAGGCAAGGCCGACAAACATCCCGCGTGACAGGACGCGCAATCGGGATCGCCACCGATGGTCTTGGCTGGATCGGAAGATGCGTCTTTGCCATCCGCAGTCTTGTGCTGATGGTCATGGTGACCAAAGTGCTTGGCTGCGGCACCGGTTTCGTGTTGGCAATAGCTGGCTGCAGCCGCCCAGCCAAGCTGTAGCGGCATAAACACCAACAAAAGGATTGCCAACCATTTACGCATATCAACAGTGTAGCAGCTATAGACTTCCCTGTGCATCTTTTCTACTTGCTCTGTTGCCTTCCAAGCAACCTTAGCCCATTGAAGACCACCAGCAAGCTTGCCCCCATATCCGCAAACACTGCCATCCACATCGAGGCATTGTCGAAGATGGCCAGAAGTAAGAAGACCAGCTTGATGCCTAGCGCAAGACTGATGTTCTGCCAAAGCACGGCGTGGGTGCGCTTCGAGAGCCGTATCGTTTCTGGCAGACGCCGCAGGTCGTCGTTCATGACCACAACATCGGCGGCCTCCATCGCCGTATGGGTTCCAGCAGCACCCATGGCGAAGCCGATGTCGGCCTTGGCAAGTGCTGGCGCATCATTGATGCCATCGCCTGTCATCGCCGTGATGCCCAAGCGCTGTTGAAGTTCGCAGATGGCCTGCAACTTGTCTTCGGGTAGCAGGTTGCCCCGCACCTCGGCTATGCCCGCCTGAGAGCCGACGGTGTGCGCGGTCGCGATGTTATCTCCTGTCAGCATGACCGGTGTCACGCCGAGCGACTTCAGGTCGGCCACCGCTTGGGCGGAGGATGGCTTGATGGTGTCCGCCACAGCGCAGATCGCCATCACACGTTCGCTGTTAGCGAGGAGTGTGACCGTGCGACCTGCCTCTTCATGAACCGCGAGGCGGGCTTCGAGTTCAGCCGAACATTGCCCACGCTCCTCGATCCAGCGGTGGTTGGCCAGCGCGTAGGAATGATTGCCGATGACGCCTTGCACTCCACGCCCTGCAACGGCTTGAAACTCTCCCACCTCTAGATCGGCGGTTGACAGCCCCTCTGCGATGGCTTTGGAAACCGGGTGATCCGACCGGCCCGCGAGACTCTTTGCAAGCCCCTCCAGCACCCGTTGATCAAGACCTGTGTCCACGGGCTCGAAGGCCACCAGTTTTGGCTTACCTTCCGTGATCGTGCCGGTCTTGTCCAGGGCCACAGCTTTGATCTTTCGCGCATCCTCCAAGTAAACGCCGCCTTTGATCAAAATCCCCCGCCTTGCCCCGGCTGCCAAACCGCTGACGACCGTGACAGGTGTGGAAATAACCAAGGCACAAGGGCAAGCGATGACCAACAACACCAAGGCCTTGTAGACAGCCTGCATCCAGGTCAAGTCCGTGATCCACGGCGCTAGCAACGCGACGGCGACAGCCAGGATGAAAACTGCAGGGGTGTAGATCGCGGCAAACCGATCTACAAAGCGCTGTGTTGGCGCACGCGACGACTGTGCTTGCTCGACTGCGTGGATGATGCGCGCCAAGGTACTGTCCGAAGCGGGCGCGGTGACACGGAATTCCAAGGCTGCAGATTGGTTAATGGTGCCTGCGTAGACTTCGTCGCCAGGAGCCTTGTCTATAGGCAGGCTTTCCCCAGTCACAGGGGACTGGTCGATGGCGCTCTGGCCCAGCGTCACGACGCCATCGAGCGGAACGCGCTCTCCTGGACGGATGCGCACTATCGCATCGACAACGACCGCTTTGACGCCAACGCGTGTCCAACTGCCGTCACTTTGACGCACCTCGGCTTGCTCCGGTGCAAGAGCCAGCAAGCTCTTGATGGCGCTGCGCGCCCGATCCACCGCTCGAGCCTCGATGGCCTCTGCTATCGCATACAAGGCCATCACCATGGCAGCTTCGGGCCACTGGCCTATCAAGAAGGCGCCCGTAACGGCCACCGTCATCAATGCGTTGATGTTCAAGCGGCCTTGCCGCAGTGCGGAAAGCCCTTTTCCGTAGACGGAGAAACCCGCCAGGGCGATGGCCACTCCGGCCAGCGCCATTCCAAGAGCTCTTGTTGGCCAACCGTCTGGAAAAGCGAATGCCAAGCCTTCAGCCGCCACGGCCAGCCCCAATGCAGCAATCAATTTGCCCCATGAGGCCCAGAAACCGATTGGCTGGGTCGCAGCAGCACCCTCAGATTTATCCTTTGTCCTGATAGGTTCCGGTTTGAAGCCCGCTTTGCGAATTGCATCCAGTGCCACCCGCAGAGCATGTTCCTCGGCAGCAATGGCCAACTCGCGGTCGCCCAAGTTGAACTGCAAACCACGAATGCCTGCCACGCCGTCCAGCGCTCGGCGAATTTCTGACTCTTCCGATGCGCAGTCCATGTTCGCGATCCGGAATCGCTGCGGCTCAACAGCCGTTGCATTAGACGCCATCGGCCCGCCCACAGCAGGCGATGTCGCGCAGCCACTCCCACAACCGCAGGCAGTGTCAACTTGTTGGCGTTGGTGAGTAGGGTTCATGATCTTCTCCTTGTTGGATGGATTAAAAACCCTGTAGCCACTACAATGTCAAGTGCTTACAATAAAACTGTGTGCAACCTTCCTGCCACCGCTCAAGGTGAAGATATGAAAATCGGTGAACTGGCCAAGGCCGCTCACACCCAGGTTGAGACGATCCGGTATTACGAACGCGAAGGATTGTTGCCAGAAACGCCTCGCACAGAAGGTAACTACCGGGTGTACGGCAGCGAACACGTTGACCGACTGTCCTTCATTCGGCACTGCCGAGGGTTGGACATGACGTTGGACGAAATCCGAGTGCTGCTGCGCTTCAAGGATTCGCCTCACGAGAACTGCGCACAAGTGAACGACCTGCTCGACGAGCACATAGGCCATGTAGCTGCCCGCATCAAAGAGTTGAAGGCGCTGGAACGACAGCTCAAGACTTTGCGGGAAAACTGTCGTGAATCTCAGCAGGCCAGCCAATGCGGCATTCTGACCGGATTGTCCACGGCATCGCTCCAAGATCACGGCTCAACGACCAGCATGGGCCATGTCCATGGGGCACACAGCCTCAAAGGAAAGCATTGAACGAACGGTGTCAGCCAAGTAGCCGTGCCTCAGCATCGCGTTGGGTTGAAATGGTGTGAGAGAAATAACGCTCGGTGGTATGGAGACATGCGTGCCCCTCACACGGAAGAATTCCAGCCGCATGAGGGGGATAAAAAGGAAGTTGCGATCTAAGGGTACCCCCGTGTCCTTTGGCGACGACGCATCAAGAAGTAAACCGCAGGCACCACAAACATCGACAGCAATGGCGCGGTAATCATTCCACCGACCATGGGCGCAGCAATGCGCTGCATCACCTCAGAGCCAGTTCCACTGCCCCACATGATCGGAAACAAGCCCGCCAAGATGACTGCCACCGTCATGGCCTTGGGACGCACGCGCAGCACCGCCCCTTCGCGGATCGCGTCCAGCAGGTCTTCTGTGCTGGCTTTACCCTGCGCGAGGCGCTCATCCCACGCATGTTTGAGGTACAGCAGCATGATGACCCCGAACTCTGCCGACACCCCGGCCAGCGCAATGAAGCCCACGGCCCCAGCCACCGACAGGTTGTAGCCCAGCAGATACAGTAGCCAGATGCCCCCCACCAGGGCGAAGGGCAGCGTTGCCATGATGAGCAGGGCTTCATCAAACCGCTTGAAGGTCAGGTACAGCAGCACAAAGATGATGAGCAGCGTGAACGGCACCACCACCTTGAGCTTGGCCGTGGCACGTTCCAGAAACTCGAACTGCCCCGACCAAGACACCGAATACCCGGCAGGCAGAGCCACCTTCTCGGCCACCGCCTTTTGCATGTCCTGCACCGCCGAACGCAAGTCACGCCCGCGAATGTCCACATACACCCAGCCTGAGAGTCGGGCGTTCTCGCTTCGCAGCATGGGTGGGCCGTCGGTGATGCGGATGTCGGCCACATCGGACAGCACCAGCCGTTGGCCGCTCTCCGAGACGATGGGCAGGACGCGCAGCTTCTCCAGCGAGTCACGGATTTCACGGGGATAGCGCATGTTGATGGGGAAGCGTTGCAGCCCCTCCACCGTCTCGCCGATGTTGTCGCCCCCCACGGCGGAGGTGATGACGGACTGCACATCCGCGATGTTCATCCCAAAGCGGGAGGCCGCATCGCGGTTGATGTTCACGTCCACATAACGCCCCCCCGTCAGGCGTTCAGCCAAGGCGCTGCTGACGCCGGGCACGTCCTTCAGCGCTTTTTCGATCTCGCCGGTCAGGCGGTCGATGGTGGCCAGGTCGGTTCCGGCCACTTTGACCCCCACCGGGCTTTTGATGCCGGTGGCCAGCATGTCGATGCGGTTGCGGATCGGCGGCACCCAGATGTTGGCCAGGCCTGGCACTTTCACAATGCGGTCCAGCTCGTCCACCAACTTGTCCTGCGTCATGCCGGGCCGCCATTGGTCTTTAGGCTTGAACTGGATGGTGGTCTCGAACATTTCCATGGGGGCGGGGTCGGTGGCGGTTTCGGCACGGCCGGCCTTTCCGTATACGCTCAGCACCTCGGGCACCGTCTTGATAAGCCGGTCTGTCTGCTGCAGCAGCTCGCTGGCCTTGCCTGCGGACAAGCCCGGCAGCGCGGACGGCATGTAGAGCAAATCGCCTTCGTCCAGGCGCGGCATGAATTCACCGCCAATGTGCTGCAAAGGCCAGAAGCTCAGGCCCAGCAACAGCGCAGCCACTGCCAGCGTGGCCTTGGGCCAGTCCAGCACCGCGTTCAGCAGTGGGCGGTAGATCGCAATCAGGAAGCGATTCAGTGGGTTGGACTTCTCATCCGGGATACGGCCCCGAATCAGGTAGCCCATCAGCACCGGAATCAGCGTAACCGACAGTGCCGCTGCCGCTGCCATGGCGTAGGTCTTGGTGAATGCCAGCGGTGAGAACAAGCGGCCTTCCTGCGCTTCCAGCGTGAACACCGGAATGAAGGACAGCGTGATGATGAGCAGCGAGAAGAACAGCGCAGGGCCTACTTCAGCTGCCGACTCGCCAATCACCCGCCAGCGGGCATCCCCTACGAGCTTTTGGTCCGGGTGATTGTGGCTCCAGTGCTCCAGATGCTTGTGGGCGTTCTCGATCATCACCACCGCCGCATCGACCATGGCCCCGATGGCAATGGCAATACCCCCCAGCGACATGATGTTGGCGTTCACGCCCTGGTAGTGCATGACAATGAACGCAGCCAGGATGCCTAGCGGCAGTGACACGATGGCGACCAAGGCCGAACGCAGGTGGAACAGGAATATGAAGCAGACCACTGCCACCACCGCAAACTCTTCCAGCAGCTTGTAGCCCAGGTTCTCCACTGCCCGCTCGATCAGTCCGGAGCGGTCGTAAACGGGCACGATCTCCACCCCCTTGGGCAGGCTGGATTGCAGGCTCTTGAGCTTGGCCTTGACGGCGGCAATGGTCTCCAGCGCGTTCTTACCGGAACGCATCACGATCACGCCGCCTGCGGCCTCACCTTCGCCATCAAGTTCACCAATGCCCCGGCGCATCTCTGGCCCGAGCTGGATACGCGCCACGTCGCCCAAACGGACTGACACGCCAGTCGCCGTAGTCATCAGCGGCACCTTGCGGAAGTCGTCCAGTGATTGCAGGTAGCCGCTGGCGCGCACCATGTATTCGGCTTCGCCCAGTTCCAGCACCGAGCCTCCGGCCTCCTGGTTGCCCTTCTGAATGGCCTCCACCACCTTGCTGTGCGGGATGCCGTAGGCAGCCAGTTTGTCGGGCTGCAGCACGATCTGGTACTGGCGCACCATGCCACCGATGGAGGCCACCTCAGCCACATTAGGCACGGTCTTGAGTTCGTACTTGAGGAACCAGTCTTGCAGGGCACGAAGTTGCGAGGCGTCCTGCGTGCCGCTGCGGTCCACCAGGGAATACTGGTAGATCCAGCCCACCCCGGTAGCATCCGGGCCGAGTGTGGCCTTGGCTCCGGGTGGCAGGCGGGATTGCACCTGGTTCAGGTACTCCAGCACACGAGAGCGTGCCCAGTACAAGTCTGTGCCATCCTCAAACAGCACGTAGACAAACGAATCACCAAAAAACGAGTAGCCGCGCACCGTCTTGGCCCCCGGCACCGACAGCATGGTGGTCGTCAGCGGGTAGGTGATCTGGTTCTCGACAATGCGCGGCGCCTGCCCCGGATAGGTCGTGCGGATAATGACCTGTACGTCCGACAGGTCCGGCAAGGCATCGAGGGGTGTGCGGATCACGGAATAGACGCCCCAGGCCGCAACGATCAAGGTCGCCAGCAGTACCAGAAAGCGGTTGCCTATAGACCAGCGGATGAGCTTGGCAATCATGGTTTGCTCCCAGCTGGTTTGGCGGTGGCCGCTTTGGGCTCCGGTGCCATGGCGCTCACGCGGGTGAGCTGTGGCAAGCCTTCCGCATCCATGTAGAACTCGAAACTCACCTTGTCGCCAGGCTCCAGATTGCGCGGCTGGCCGCTGGCAGGCAGTTTGAAGTCCATGGTCATGGCACCCCATTTGAGGGAAGGAATCGGGCTGTGCGCGAGCGTGACGCTGTCCTTGCCAATGGCCTCAATCCTGGCTTCGCCCTCATGGCGAGGTGCGGTGTTGGCCGCGCTTGGCTTGGGGGCATCGTTCAAACGTGCTTCCACACCTTTGAGGCTGGCTTCCGAGTCGATCAGGAACTGGGACGACACCACCACGCGCTGCCCCATTTGCAGGCCGCGTTTGATCTCGGTCTGGCCATTGCTTTCGATGCCGGTTTCCACCTCGACCGGACGGAACTTGCCTTTGTCCTCGGCCAGCATGACCACCACACGCTTGCCGGTCTGGATCACGGCTTCCGTGGGAATCAGCAAGGACTTCTCTGCCCGCATGTCCATGAACTGCATGTTGACGAACATGCCGGGCACCAGCAGGTTGCCGGGGTTGGCCAGTTCCACGCGGGCCTTGAGCGTGCGGGTGACCGCGTTCACCTCGGGCAATATCGCTTGCACCGTGCCGCGCAGGGCCGTGCCGGGGGCAGCGGCGCTGCTGGCCTGCACCTTGGTACCGGGGCGAATCAGGGCCGCCTGGCTTTCTGGTACTTCGGCATTGGCCCACACGCTGCCCAGACCGTTGATACGGAACAGCGTCGCGCCCGGCATCACCGTCATGCCTTCGCGGGCCATCAGTTCCACCACCACACCACCTATTGGTGCGGTCAGGGTGATGCGGGCTTGGGTTTTGCCGCTGCTTTCCACCAGGCGAATCTGTTCATCGCTCATGCCCACCTGGCGCATACGCTGGCGGGCGCCATCGACCAACGGTGCCAGGTCTGTGCCCTGCATGCGCCGCACCGACAGAAATTCCTCTTGTGCCGCAATCCAGTCGGGCACGTAGAGTTCGGCCAAAGGCTGCCCTTTGCTCACGCGGTCCAGCGTTGCGCGCACATGCAGGCGCTCGATGTAGCCGGTGGCACGGGCCTGCACAAAGGCCTGGTCGCGTTCATTGAAGGCGATGTTTCCTACCGCAGAGACCTGCGGCGACAGCAGGCCCTCAGTGACTTCGGCAGTCCGCACCCCGAGGTTCTGCTGGATGCGCGGACTGACAGTGACCTTGCTGCCGTCGCTGCCAGCGTCCCCGTCGGCGTAGACCGGCACCATCATCATGTCCATAAAGGGGGACTTGCCGGGCTTATCGAACTTGTTGCCCGGCACCATGGGGTCGTGGTAGTAGAGGATCTTGCGTCCGGTGGTTGGGTCCACATCGCCGGCCTTGATGCCTTTTTCGATATGGCGGCGGGTGGCGTCTTCGCCTTCGGCAACGCTTTGAGGGACTGCGCCGTGCGCAACGCTTCCCGTTGCGGCTGCTCCTGCTGACGGGGCGGAGGAAGTAGCCATGCCCATGCCGCGCTGCGTGCCAACGGTGTAGAGACCGTAACCGCTTGCGGCGAGCACGCCCGCACCGACCAGGCCCACCAGCAGTGGTTTGAGTTTTGTCATGCTATTTCTCCGTTGCTGTTGTGGTGGTGGGGAACGAGGGCTGGCGTGGCTCCATAGTCGGTTGGTGTTCTGCGGGAATCAGATACTCCAACTGCGCCCACAGAGCGGCGGTTTCCATCGCCAGACGCAGGCGATCCATCTGGGTGTCGATGGCCATGCGCCGTGCTTCCAGCACAGCCGTGAGCGGGCCACTGCCTCCCCGGTAGGCGGCTATCGCGGCACGGGCGCGTTCAGCCGCCAGCGGAATCAGAGCGCTGTCGTATTGCGCCAAACGCTCGCGGTTGCTCTGCCACTCCTGCAACCACATGCGGGTGTCGGCAACATGCTCCCGTGTGTCTTCCTCGCGCTGGGCACGCATCTGCTCAGCGATGGCCAGCTTGGCGGAGAGCTCCCGGTCTTGTCGGTTCTTTTGATCCCACTGCAACGGGATGGAGACGTTGACGGACACCATGTTCGAGTAGGCGGGACCCCGCTGGCTGTACATCAACTCCACGCTCCAGTCAGCGCGTTTGTTGCTCCGCGCAACATCCGCCTCGGCGTGCGCCACCTCTTCCTGTTTGGCCATCAACGCGATTTGCGGGTGGTGGGCCAACTGGCTTTCCAGGCTGGCCGGATCGAGGCGAACGACCTCCAGTCTGGGTGGTGTGTCCAGTGCCTGGGCAGCATCGTCACCAACCCATCGCGCCAGTTTGATCTTGGCCGTGCCAATCTGCTTCTCTGTCTGGCGGATGCGGTCATCGATCTGCGCCACCATCGACCGGGCCGCGAAAACATCCGCTTGGGTTCCACGCCCGCCACGGTAGGCTGCGTCGGCAGCGTCGATCTGCAAGCCCGCCTCAGTCCGCTGGGCGCGCAATACGTCGAGCATGCGCTCCTGATAGTGGCGGTCCAGCCATGCCATCGCTGTGTCGCGTCGCAAGTTGGCAAGGGCCACAGTACGGCCGGCTTCTGCGGCCTCTGCTTCACGGTTGAAACGTGCGGAGCGGGCCTTGAGCTTGTCGCTCCGCGTGATTTCCTGCATCACACCAACCGAGCGCATGGTCATGAAGTCCTGCGTCAGGCTGAAACGGTCTTCGCCGTTGATCGGCAGATTGTTGACGCCGAATTTGAGCGTGGGGTCGGGGAGTTGCCCGGCAGCCAAGGCCATATCGCGTGATGCGGTGGCGGCGGCATCTTGGGCGGTGAGCTGGCGCGACCGACTTTCGGCAAGCTGCAAAGCCCGGTCGAGGGACAGAACCGGCCCTGCATGCGCAGCATGGCCGATCCAAAGAATGGCATTGATAAAAATGCCGAGTAGGATTTTTTTCACTCTAAATCTCCAGCAAAACACAAAGCGTCCGCAAAATGCGGACGGACTTAGGCTAGGGAGATCAGAGGATGGGCGGTTTTACAGGCTGTCCGGGATGTGTGCTGGCTAAAAATGCCTGCAATCCAACGTAGTGCGCTGCGGATGTAGCGGGAACGTGCGGCGTGATCTCGCCAGAAAAGATCGCAACGGATAGAGCGCACACCAACTCACATGATGCTGTGCTCTTGCAACAGCCATCTCGGTCTGTGGCGGTACTGTCTGCGTCTTCATGGTAGGCCATGGCACCTTGCTCTGTTGCCATGGCCATGTTGTCCATCCGCAGGCGTGCGTAGCTCGCCGCAAAACTTTGCAGTGGCAACAAGCAAACCAAGAGAATCAACAGAAGTCGACGCATGTTTCACATGGTAGTGCAATCACAAGCCACCAGCAATCTTCTGGCTGAAGCAGGATAGTGTGCCAAATTCAATCTCCACGGCGCAGGCGAAGAGCATTGCCGATCACCGAAGCTGAACTGAAGCTCATGGCAAGCGCAGCGATCAGCGGGGACAGCAGCCAGCCAGTCAAGGGATACAGCACTCCGGCCGCCACAGGAATCCCCAGTGCGTTGTACAGAAAAGCAAACAGCAGGTTCTGCTTCATGTTGCTTACAGTATCCTGCGAGAGCGTGCGAGCTACCGCTATCCCGCGCAAATCACCTTTCACGAGAGTCACTTGGGCGCTGTTCATGGCTACGTCGGTGCCAGTTCCCATGGCAATACCGACATCGGCCTTGGCTAGTGCTGGTGCGTCATTAATGCCATCACCCGCCATTGCCACGATACGTCCTTGCTTTTGCAGCTGATCCACGAATGCTAATTTGTCTGCAGGCTTGACTTCACCGTGGACCTCGTCGATTCCAAGTCGTTCACCAACGGCGCGGGCAGTGGTCAAACCGTCACCGGTCGCCATGACGATACGCAGACCGGCAGCTTTGAGTGTGGCCAGAGCCTCGGGCGTGCTTGCCTTGATCGGATCAGATACGGCCAACAGACCTGCCAGCTGCCCGTCAACGGCCAGGTGCATCACGCTTGCTCCCTCTGATCGCAAAGACTCCGCCTGTGATACGAGTGCCTTGACAGCCACGCCAAGTTGCTCCATCAATGCCGTGTTGCCGAGGGCCAGTTGTCGTCCTCCGACCTGACCTCGCACGCCAATTCCTGAGCTCGACTCAAAGTTCTCCGGCTTGTCCAAAGACAGATGACGATCACGGGCCGCGCGAACGATGGCATCAGCCAGTGGGTGTTCGCTGCCCTGGTCCAGGCTGGCAGCGAGGCGTAGCACCTCTGTTTCTTCAAAACCCGGCGCGGCCACTGCGCGATCAAAAGCCGGTTTTCCCTCTGTCAGCGTGCCAGTTTTATCAATGATCAAGGTATCAATTTTTCTCAGATTCTCGATTGCCGCCGCATCACGGAAAAGAACGCCATGAGTGGCACCGCGCCCCGTAGCGACCATGATCGACATCGGTGTTGCCAGGCCAAGTGCGCATGGGCAAGCAATGATCAAAACCGCCACTGCGTTAATCAGGGCGTAAACCCAGCTGGGCTCGGGCCCAAACAGACCCCAAGCAAAAAAAGTGAGCAAGGCAACGCTGACAACGGCCATCACGAACCAGCCCGCCACGGTGTCAGCCATTCGTTGCATCGGCGCTTTGGAGCGTTGCGCTTGGGCCACCATTTGAACGATTTGCGACAGCATGGTGGCTGAGCCGACTTTTTCAGACCGCATCACGAGAGCACCGTTGGTGTTGAGCGTTGCTCCGATCACCTTGTCGCCAACTCGCTTAGACACTGGTACAGGTTCACCGGTCAGCATGGATTCATCGACTGCACTACTGCCCTCTGTCACTTCCCCATCAACTGGAACCTTTTCACCGGGGCGAATGCGCAGCAAGTCGCCCACATGCACATGCGTCAAAGGGACATCTTCCTCAGAGCCATCAGGGTACAGGCGACGTGCCGTCTTGGGGGCCAGCCCGAGAAGTGATTTGATGGCCGCAGAAGTCTGAGAACGAGCCTTAAGTTCAAGAACTTGCCCCAACAGGGTCAGTGAAATGATGACAGCCGTTGCTTCGAAATACACGGCGACTCGGCCCATCGAGATAAAGGAGTCTGGAAATACATGCGGTGCCACAGTGGCAACCACGCTGTATACAAAGGCGGCACCAGTGCCCAGGCCAATCAGTGTCCACATGTTTGGACTACGGTTCACAACAGATTGCCAGCCTCGTGAGAAAAATGGCCAGCCTGCCCACATGACAATTGGCAGGGATAGCGCAAATTCGATCCAGCTTTGCACAGCCATGTCGAACCAGTTCAACCGGTGGCCGGCCATTGCCAAAAAAGTCACCACGATGGTGAGTGGGAGCGTCCACCAAAAGCGTCGCTGGAAGTCATGCAACTCGGGGTTTTCGTCTTCCTCCAACTCTGGCAAAAGCGGCTCGAGTGTCATGCCGCACTTGGGACAATTGCCTGGATGGTCCTGACGGATTTCAGGATGCATAGGACAGGTATAGGCTGTTCCTGATGCCGCAGGTGAAGTGGGCGACTTGTCGGTGCGTTCTTCCATGTACTGCATGGGGTCGGCATCAAACTTCGCTTTGCACTTAGTCCCGCAAAAGAAAAACATCCTTCCCATGTGGACAGACCGGCATTCAGACTGGTTGGTTACCGTCATTCCACAAACTGGATCCTTCAGGTTTGAAGGATTGGAATTACCCGTGCCCAAAGGCAAAGCAGATTCGCCATGACTATTCGGCCTATGACGAATGTGCCCATGGTCATGCGTGTGATGATTGCTTTGATGTACGTTCATAGTATGCCCATAGTCGTAGCCACATCCTTTACCCAATCGATGCCATGCCCTTTTATTACGTCGATTCAGACTTAACTATTTTTGGATAGATCTGTGGGTGAACTGATCCTCGGGAAAAAGCGCGGAGTCTTTTCAGCGTAGCGCTTGTACGTATCACCAAAATGCGATTGCATCTCTACTTCCTCAGCAACTGACAGCCGTCCGTACATGATCAGAAGAATCGGAAACATGACTAAAGTCAGCAAAGTGGGCCACTGCAAGAGGAAGCCGAAAAGAATCATCACAAAGGCCACGTATTGCGGGTGCCGAACTCGTGCGTAAGGACCGCTGGTTGCCAAAGAGTTGTGCCGCTGAGCGTGGTACAGCACATTCCAAGCTGTTGAAAGCAAATAAAAGCCATAGCCTAGGAAGATGTAACTGGCGATATGCAGAACCCCAAAATGTGGATCTCCTTTCTCTCCAAGCAGCGTCGACCACAGATGCCCCGAGTTGTGGGAGAGCAAATCAAGTCCTGGGAAACGAGTTTGGAGCCAACCCGACAACAAGTAAATGGTCAGCGGAAAACCATACATTTCCACAAATAAAGCCACGACAAACGCCGCGAAGGCACTGAAGGTTCTCCAATCTCGCGCCGTATTTGGTTTGAAAAAGCTGAATGCGAACATGATGAATATCGCTGAGTTCAAGATAACCAGCGACCACAAGCCGTAAGCTGATTCACTGTGGTTCATGACGGCTCTCCCGGCTTTCCTGACTCGGAATTACTCTTCGACTCCGAATGGCTGCGTCCCCGGTGATGTCCATGACCACCGTGCATGAATACATGCATCAGCGGACAAGCCAGAAGAAGCAGAAATGGTAAAGCGCCGACGACATGCGCCAAGTGCTCAGTTAATAGAAAGTAGGCCGCTATGCCACCAATGACCAATAGTCCAATGGCGTAGCGTGAAGACCAAAAGCTTCTGGGCGTTTCGTGTCCCTCACGTTGGTGGTTCATAGCAGTTCTCCAAGAATTCGACAGGTTATTTGTTTTGTACAGGCATCCGGTCCATCATCATTTGCATCATGGACTCCATCATGTCCATTCGTTTTTCCATCATCTGTTGGCGATCAGTCGTCTTGGAGTTTTTGGCCATTCCTGCAGACATACCGCCCATCTGCTTCATCATGGCCATTCCGTCCTGCATCAATTTCATGTGCTCCGCCATCAACGCTTGACGTTCTTCCGGAGTCTTTGCTGCCAAAAATTTTTCGTGCATGGTCTGCATGATTTTCATATGCTGATCCACTGCCACCATCTTGTCCGCCCCCACGGGACCAGAGGAAGGTTTCTGGACTGCAGTTGCAACGGGTTTGGTGCCAGCGGGGTGGTGATCTTTGTGCTCGTCAGCGTTTTGAGCCAGCGCGCCGAGCGACAGGGTGGCGACGCACAGTCCGATCAAATATTTGCGATTGCTGTTCATGAATTTCTCCTTCTGTGAGTTGTAAACGACTAATGTCGCCGATGTTTTACGCGACATTCAGCCACGGTACGCCAATACAGGGGTTTTTATCGCGCAGCTTGAATCTCGGTAACAACCATCTTTCCGCCTTCATTTACCACCATGAATTGAATCTTGTCGCCTGGCTTCACATTGGCGAGCAGCCCTTTGTCCTTGGCAGTGAAAACCATGGTCATACCAGGCATGTCCATGTGTTTGATGGGGCCGTGTTTGATGGTGACTTTGCCGACATCAAGGTCTACTTTCTTGACCTCACCTTCGGTCATCGACACAGCAGTCTGCGACATGTCCATCTTGCTATGATCCATGGTGGTCTGCGCCATGCTGCTCACAGGCAGAGCAATGCCCAAGGCCAGGGCGGAAACGGTGGTGATTTTCTGGATGATGTTCATGGCTATCCTCGTGGGTAGGTGTTGAAAACAGTGGTGCTGCCATCGCGCTGGATCAGCAGCACCTGATACGCATCGCGCCGGTTGTCGTAAGCGGGCCCATCCATGCCTGGCGACCCAATCGGCATGCCTGGCACTGCCAGTCCCAAGGCTTTGGGTTTTTCTTTGAGCAAGCGTTGGATGTCTGCAGCGGGCACGTGACCCTCAATCACGTAGCCCTGGATCAAGGCCGTGTGACAAGAGCCGAATTTCTGCGGCATACCGAGACGTGCGCGTGCAGCGCTGTTACCTTGTTCAATGACTGTGGCTGCAAATCCGCTTTTTTCGAGGTGCGCAATCCAGTCTTTGCAGCAGCCGCAGTTGGGATCTTTCCAGACCTGCAAAGTTGCCGGTGCGGCGTAGGCGACCATGGTCGAAGGTGCCAGTACCATCACGGCGATACCGGCAAGCCAAGCGCGTCGGGTGGTCCGCGCGATTGAGTGCAGTCGGGACATAGGGCGCTCCTTGTTGATTGCTCAAACTATTTTTTGCTGACCTTGACTTGACCCTTCATACCAGCCTCGTAGTGCCCCGGCATCAGGCAAGCAAAATTCACGGTGCCCGCTTTGGTGAACTGCCAGACGATTTCTCCCTGTTTCCCGGGAGCCAACGTGACCTTGCTGGGCTCGTCGTGTTCCATGTCCGGGAATTTGCGCATCTGTTCCAAGTGTTCCAACAGTTCCTGCTGAGTGCCCAAACTTAGCTCGTGTTTGACCTGACCCTTGTTTTTGACGATGAAACGAACCGTCTCACCTTGCTTGACCTGAATCTCGGCGGGCGTATAGCGCATGTTGTCCGTCATCTGAACGGTGACGGTTCGGCTGGCTTTGCTGGCCACGCCGGGTTTACCAATCGCGGTCTCGTCGCTGTCGTGGCCGTGGCCACCTCCATGGGTGCCACCGGCAAAAGCAGCACTAGACAAGGCCAACACGGCGATCAAGGTCAAAGGGCGAAGGGTGCGGATCATCTGAGTCATTACAAGGTCTCCTGGGTTAAATCAAAGTGGATCAGTGGTTGTCATGGCCACTGCTGGGCTTGCGCACCTTCACTTCTGTTGGGGCGAGCGGCTTCTGGGCGCGTGGCATGGATTGCCCTCCTTCCGACTTGAAGCGGGCAGGTTCGGCCAGCGGCCCGGTGTATTCGTGCGCCACCGTGCCTTCCGGGTGCTTGAACCAGCCCGGATTGCTGTAGTCGCCGGGCTTTTGGTCGCGGCGTACCTTGAGCACGCTGAACATGCCACCCATCTCGACCGAGCCGAACGGCCCCTCGCCGGTCATCATGGGCGCAGTGTTATCTGGAATGGGCATTTCCATCTCGGTCATGTCGGCCATGCCGCGTTCGCCCATTACCATGTAATCAGGAATCAAGGAATTAATCTTCTTGGCAATGCCACGATGATCGACTCCGATGAGCGTGGGCACGTTGTGGCCCATGGCATTCATGGTGTGGTGGCTCTTGTGGCAGTGGAAGGCCCAGTCGCCTTCCTCGTCGGCGAGAAATTCGATCTGCCGCATTTGGCCGACCGCGACATCGGTGGTGACCTCGTACCAGCGGGTGCTCTTGGGAGTTGGCCCGCCATCTGTGCCAGTGACGAGAAACTCGTGCCCGTGCAGGTGGATCGGGTGGTTGGTCATCGTCAGGTTGCCGATACGAATGCGAACCTTGTCGTTCAACCGCACATTTAATGAATCGATGCCGGGGAAGATTCGGCTGTTCCAGCTCCACAGGTTGAAGTCCAGCATCGTCATGATCTTGGGCGTGTAGCTCCCAGGGTCGATGTCGTAGGCGTTGAGCAGAAAACAAAAATCCCGGTTCACTTCATCGATCAACGGGTGCTTGGCTTTGGGGTGAGTGACCCAGAAGCCCATCATGCCCATGGCCATCTGCGTCATTTCATCCGCGTGTGGGTGATACATGAAGGTGCCGGGACGACGTGCGACAAATTCATATACAAAGGTTTTGCCTGGTTGAATGGCGGGTTGATTCAGTCCAGCAACCCCATCCATACCATTGGGCAAGCGTTGTCCATGCCAGTGAATACTGGTGTGCTCAGGGAGCTTGTTTGTCACAAAGATCCGCACGCGGTCGCCCTCGACCACTTCGATGGTGGGGCCAGGGCTTTGCCCGTTGTAGCCCCAAAGGTGGGCCTTGAAGCCGGGGGCCATCTCGCGCACCACCGGTTCGGCCACCAAGTGAAACTCTTTGACGCCGTTGTTCATACGCCAGGGCAAGGTCCAGCCGTTGAGTGTCACCACCGGGTTGTATGAGCGCCCAGTATTGGGCACCAGTGGCGGCATGGTGTCAGGGCTGGTTTGAATGACGGGCTCTGGCAAGGCTGCAAGTGCCACGCGGCTCACAGCACTGGCTGCAACTGCACCACCAGCGATACTGGCCAATCGGAAAAAATCTCTTCTGGATGTCATGGCTTCAATCCCTTAGTCAATGTCCAGCCGCACCAGCACTGGGTGCGCTGGTCATCACGGACAGGGAGGTCGTGGTGGGGCGGCCGATCAACGACGCCTGCAAGGCTGCGTCCGCCAGCCAGAACTGTTGCTGCGCATTAATGGCGGCTGTCACGGTTCCAACCTGATCACGAGCGTCGGCCAGCAACTCGAAGACACCAATCAGCATGCCGTTGTAGCGAAGTTGGTTTTCATCGGAGATCACACGGCGCACGGGCAGCACTTCATCCCGGTAATGCTTGGCCACATCAAATGATGTGCGATAGGCCGAATAACTCTCGCGCAAGTGCGAGCCCGCCGCGCGCACCGTGGCCTCCAGTTGATTGGCCGCCGCGAGCGTGCGGGCATTCCACGCATCGCGCTGCATGCCGCCCCAGTCGAAAATTGGTAAGCGAACCGCCACCTCGAATCCGCGCGGTTCGGTTCGGGTTCCTGCGGCGTTGTCAAATACCGTATTGCGTCGCGCGGTCAACTCGATGTCGGTGAAACTGGTGATGATGTTCAAGCCTTGTGCCTTGCCCGCGCCAGCCAGTGCGCTTTGCGCCAAACGAATGTCCAGACGACCATTCGTCGCCAATGCGCCTACCGTATTTGGTTCGAGCGGCGCTTTGGGCAAATCGGGCAGACGTTCGGACAGTTGGAGTTGTTGCGCCTGCGCCTCATCAAGCCCCAGCAAACGAATCAGTTCCTCCCGGCTCGCGGTCGCTTGGTGTTGGGCAGTCGCCAGGCGGGTAGCGGCATCGGCATAGAAAGATTGCTCACGGGCACGACTGATGCGATTGAAGTTGCCTACCGACTGCATGCGCCGCGCGAGTTCGGCACCGGCCTCGGCGCTTTCAAACACCTGTCGCGCGTAGCTCAGGGCCTGCTGAGCCGCCACGGCACGCACCCAGGCTTGGCGTACCTGTGTCACGCGATCCACCACCTCAGCAGAAAGACGCAATTGCGCCTGCTCGATGCGGCGCTCGGCGATGCCCGTGCGGGCAGGCAAGGTCAAGAGATCCAGCAGACCAAACGAGAGCGAGCGTGCCAACTCCAGCTCATCACCAACCACCATGCGCTCAAAACTGAAGATGGGGTTGGCAATGCGGCCGACCTGTGCGGCGTCGGCGGACTCCGCCCAACCTTGCGCCAGCAGGGCTTGCAAGGCGTGGCTGTTGGTCAATGCGAGCTGCACAGCTTCTTTCTGCCCAAGGGGTTTTGCCAGCAATTGGGCAGCGAGCTGTGCGCGTTGCTCACGTTCCTGATTGCTTTGGGCCAAGCTCAATTGCCCGTCAGTGAAGCCGGTGGTCTCGGTATTGACGCGGTTCACGTTCTGCTCAAGGCTGACGCTGGCACAGCCAGACAAAACCCCGATAGCAACCACGGACACCGCCAGCTTGGCGCGACGAGATGAGAGCAAGCGCTTCATTGCTTGCCTCCCTCATGGTGACCGGCGTGCGGATTGGCCGCCGGTGGCGTATCGGGTGCTGACTGTCCAGTTGCGGCTTCCTTGGCGTAGGCGCGCCAGCCGCCAATCCGGCCAACCCGGTCATTGGCCTCACGCCAGGACTGCACCGCCTGATCGGTGTAGCCCTGATAACTCGCCAATGCAGAGGTGTACTGCAGCTTGGTCGGCGGTGGATTGACCTGATTTTTCTCCGCAGGAGCAGCCAATGCCACACTGGCAGCCAGCAAGCTGAGCCACGGCACCAGGCTTCTGAACAGGGACGAAGGGTTGAGCATCACCGCAGGCTCCTTTCAATGTATGGGTAATTGAAGGGAGTTTGGACCTTCACCCCTGTCGGGAAGGTGAGTCGAAGATGACATTTCTGTCATCTTGCTGCCATAAAGTCGAATTGCTGTCAGACTAGCGGGGAGCAATAGATGGAGCAGGCCCGTGAAAATACTGATTGTTGAAGACGAACCGAAAACCGGCGAATACCTGCGTCAAGGCTTGAATGAAGCCGGCTTTGTGGCGGACTTGGCGGCCAATGGCAGCGATGGGCTGCACTTGGCTTTGCATGGCGAATACGACTTGGTGATCCTGGACGTGATGTTGCCGGAGCTGGATGGCTGGCAGGTGCTGGCATCACTGCGGCGGCGTGGGCTGGAAATGCCGGTGCTGTTTCTGACCGCCCGCGATCAGGTGGAAGACCGTGTGAAGGGGCTGGAGTTGGGAGCCGACGATTACCTGGTCAAACCGTTTTCTTTTGCCGAGCTATTGGCCCGCGTGCGCACCATCCTGCGGCGTGGACGAGGCGGCGGACTGGACAGCAATGTCCTGCGCGTGGCCGATCTGGAGCTGGACTTGCTGCGCCGCCGCGTCACGCGAGGCGGAAAGCGCATTGACCTGACGGCCAAGGAGTTCGGTTTGCTGGAATTGCTGATGCGCCGTCAAGGCGAAGTGCTGCCGCGCTCATTGATCGCCTCGCAGGTGTGGGACATGAATTTCGACTCCGACACCAATGTCATCGAAGTGGCCATGCGCCGACTGCGGTTGAAGGTTGACGATGGACAGTCAGTCAAACTGATCCAGACCGTGCGGGGCATGGGCTATGTGCTGGAAGCAGCGCAGGAACCTTGAATGTTGAGCCGCTTATTGCTTTCCCGTTTATCACTGACCCGCCGTCTGAGCCTGTTCTTCACCCTGGTGGCCGCCAGTGTGGTGCTGGGATTGGGCGGGCTGTTCATGACGGCGGCGGACCGTCATTTCATCGAGCTAGATCGCAGCGTACTGCAAGACAAGCGACACCTCATCGACGACATTCTGGCCAGCGCCAATTCTGCCGAGGACCTGCGTTGGCGGCTCTCCGAAGCGCTCAACCATCATCACGGGCTGTTCGCACGGGTGACCACTCCGACAGGCCAGACCCTGTTTCAGACCGAGGGCTTTCCGGAACCGGATCGCTGGCTGTTGCCCGAGCACGAAACGTTCCTTCATGCCTTGACGAGGGGGCAGCACGGACAGCGGCAATACCGCACCCAGCAGGTCCGTGCCCAGGCGCAGTTCGCGCCCGAGTCCCCACTGGTGATCACACTGGCCATGGATACGATTCACCATCGGCATTTTCTGGATGATCTGCTGCGCACCTTTGCGGTGTATGCCCTGGCCGCCATTCTGGCCAGCGGGCTGCTCGGATGGGCCGCCGTCCACTACGGTCTGGCCCCCCTGCGCGCGATCAAAGCGCATGCGGTTGCAGTGACAGCGCAACGCTTGCAGGCGTGCATGCCGGTGCAGGCCGTCCCTGCGGAAATGGCCGATCTGGCTCAGACACTCAATCAGATGCTGGAGCGTCTGCAGGACGACTTTCGTCGCTTGTCGGAGTTTGCTTCGGATTTGGCCCATGAGTTGCGCACCCCGATCAGCAACATGCTGACGCAGACCCAGGTGACCCTGGCGACCCCGCGCGAGAACGCCGCCTACCGTGACATCCTGGCCTCCAATGCTGAGGAGTTGCAGCGCCTGGCCCGCATGGTGGCTGACATGCTGTTTCTGGCTAAAACCGAACGGGGTGTGGATCTGCCGCACAAGGAACGCTTCATGGCGGCCGATGAAGCCCAGGCTTTGCTCGACTTCTACGAGGCGGTGGCAGACGACAAAGGCATCCGCCTCACGGTGCAGGGCAACGGCAGCATCGAGGGGGATTGCCTGATGTTCCGCCGCGCGTTGAGCAACCTGCTTTCGAATGCGCTACGCCATGCCCCGGCAGGTAGCCACGTCCGGATCATGGTGGCTGAGCGGCCAGCCGGCACCGAGGTTTCTGTGGAGAACACTGGTGAAGACATTGATCCCGAGGTGCTACCGCGACTGTTTGACCGCTTCTACCGCGCCGACCCCGCGCGCGCGCATCCCATCTCCGATGGCGCTGGGCTGGGCTTGGCCATCACCAAGGCGATTGTCGAGGCTCATGGTGGTCGAGCCAGTGTGAAGTCTGCGCAAGGCGTCACGTGCTTTTCCCTGGTTTTTCCACACTCGGGCGAATGATGTTTTTCACACACTTTTTGGATTAAACGTTGAGAAGCAGCCAAGCAGCCTCGGTCTCTCTGCGAGTGACAAGCCCCGGCAGTACTTTCCCACCGCCATAGACCCAGCGCCGCAGCTCCCTTGCGGCGGCAGCCCAGTCCCGCTGGTTGACGCGCCGTCGCAGCGTCGACGTCTGTAATCGCCCGACGCCGAGGTTGAATGTGAAATCCACGATGGCAGCGAGCCTGCTTTCGGGCTCGGTGGCCAGCACCGGGCAGAAGCGCAGCGTGGCGGCGAGCGCCGATTGCAGGTCGCGCGCCAGATAGACCTCGGCTTCGGCTTCGGTGATTGGCGAGTGCTTCGGATCGCAAAGATGGCCGTATCCAATTGTCCAGAAACCGGCGGGGCACACGTAGGCGATGGCGGTGATTTCAGCGCCGCGCTTCACTTTGCGCTCGAACCCTTCGAAATGTTTGGCCAGCTCGATAGCCGTTTTCGGCACCCCGGTCACGAACGCACCCGGTCAAACACGCGCCCGAGGAACCAGAAGTTCAACACCCCGGCCCACAGCGCCTGATCGGCTTCCGTCCAGGCATGCAGGATGGCTGTGCCCCAGCCAGCGCCAGCGGTCACGGCAGCCACAAATGCCGCCGTCTTGGCAGCGCAGTACAGGGCCATGAACCAGTAGGTGATCACTGGACGCACGCTGGTTGAGAGCGCGTCGGCCCAGCGCACGCCGGTCTTCTCACCCTGGGTGCGGACGGCGTCGCGCAGCGCATCGATGGCCCCGACGTTCCACGCCGCATCGGCGCTCGCGCCGATTTCGGCCATCCGCTGCGCGCCACGCAACCTTTCAAACTCCAGCGCCTTGTCCTGCATCGCCAGTTCGTGACCACGCTCGCCTTGGCGGTCCAGCCACTTGAGCAGTTCGGGCGCGAGACGGAAGGCCCCTCCAAGGAGACCACCGAGCAGGGTTTCGATCATTGGCCACCTCCGAACACCTTGAGCTTGATGACTGCCCCTGCGACCAGCGCCAACAGGAAGCCGGTGGTGATCACCTTGACCACCGTCTGCCACGCGGTGTGCTTGGCCGTGTTGAAGGCCTCCAGCAGGCCCCGCAGCTCGCGGATGTCGCTGGCAGCGTCTTCGCCATCGAGGCCCACGTCAGCCAGCGCGTGGCGAGCGCCGCGTTCGGCGACGCGCTCCAGCAGTTCTTCGAATTCGTCCTTGGGCATGGTCACCATGCCCTCGGTCACAGTCGGTGCGTTCATTTGCGTGCTCCAGAAATGCGAAACCCGCCCGATGCGCGAGCATCAGGGCGGGTCTCAGGGTTGAATCAGTTGGGTTTCAGATCTCGATGATTTCCAGCGTCAGGCTGGGGGCGATGCCTTCGATGGCGTCGTCGCGGACGAACACCTTCTGGCCAAGGGCCGCAGAGCCCCTCGCCTTTATTCGGCCACCACCGGGTAATGCGACAGTGACCACGCCAGAGCCGACATCGATCACGGTGCCCGCCTGCAGCGGCGGGTCGGGGATCAGTTGGCGAAACTGCTCGTAGAGGTTATGCATAGGCCTGCACTCCCAGCGTCTGCCAGACCTCGGGCATACCGGCTTCCACTTGGGTCGCGCGGACGATGCCGAGCCGAGTGGTGCTGCCATCCTGGTACTCCACGAACGCGCCGGGTTCGATGATCCCGGTCTCGGCGAGCAACGGCAGGCGCAGGCTGACCTCGATCTGCTGACCCGTGTCGGCCAACACGGAGATGCCACGCTGACGCGCGGCGGCGGCTTCGGTGATGAGCGGATCAACGACCATCGGTGCCAGCACATCTCCGGCAGTCCCGGCCCGGGTCACTTGCCCGAGCACGCCGACGTCCTGCCCGGAAACAAACACGCGGTTGTACGCAGGCTTTTCCAGCCAGCGCAGCGACTCGCGGGCGACAGCATCGACTGGCAACACGAAGTCGGGCGTGACCGTGCTCCATTCCCAAGGGGCGACCGGGTAGCGATGACGCACGCGGATGCTCTGGGCCGAGGGATGCGGAATCAAGTAGCCACCCGCAGCGCCAGCGATGGCGCTCAACGCCTCGATCCACGTTCCCTGCTGCGCGAACGCACCGGCGGGGACGTTCCAGTCCGTCAGGCCCCAATCGACCGCCCAGCCCAGCGGGATGCCATTGACCGTGAGCACATCGTCCATCAACTGCCGAGCAGTGCGGCCCTCGGTATTCGAGAACGTCATCACCGGCGCGTAGGGCGCGGCCAGAACGGCGTTGCGCCCCCGTCCGGAGATGCGGATGCTGGCGTCACCAAAGATGCGCTCGCGGCTGATGCTCTCGGCCAGCACGCGAAACGGGGTGCCGTTGATGCTGGCCACGAGTTCGACGGGCCCGGATGCGCTGCCGGGCGCGACCAGGGCCTCGGCCCTGGCAGGCAGAACCGCATCGAAGCCCCACGCCCAAGACGAGGCATCGAGTGACAGCGAGAGATTGAACACCGGTATCGGCGCGCCATCGGACACGCGGAACAGGGTCACGTTGTTGATCACGAAATAGACCCTCCGAACAGGAATGACCACCGGCTCACCATCCGGAGGAGGTGGGGTGACGTGGCTTTCACAAAGGAACAGCAGATGCCCATCGGTCGCGGCCAGCGCGGCAAACAGCAGGTGCGGACTGGGCGTGTAGCAAGGCTGCGGAACGGGCGGCTCGGGCACCACCCACCGGCTGATGCCCGGTGGCGGCGGCACCGCCTCCTGATACCTGCCCTGCCAGCCCTTTAGTTGCGGCCGTGCGGTCTGAAAATCGCTCCCCTGGCCACGCACCACCAACACAGCGCTTTGCCACCGGGACAACCTCCCCGCGCGCTTGGTGCGGTCACCGTCCTGATGCCGGAACCGCGTGGCATCCCGCAGAGGGCCTGCGTTCTGGAACAGACCGCGTCGGGCCGCTTCAAACCGCGTGGCGTCCTGGTGCGCGAACCACGTCGAATCCTGCAGCCGGGTCGCATCCTGGTAGCGAGCGCCTCGTTGCTCTGGCGCTGCTGCCAGCACCGGTGGCAACCTGTGCTCGATGCCTTGAGGAACACCCAAGGTGCGTCGCCAGAACGTGTCCCAGCCTGCGGGTGTAGCGGCAGCGTCCTGCTGGCCCTGCGTGGCACCGTCCTCGGTCTGTCTCGCCAATTGCCAAGGGTGAGCGGTCTGGCCAACCGTCGGTCGCTGCGTGCGCGAGTAGTACCGGACCTCGCCGGAGAACACGACACCGGGAAGACTTGCGCCCGCCACGTCCAAGGGCACGCTCGGGCGCAGCAGCAACGTTCTGACCGTCAAGGCAGGTAGCTCGGCCAGCAGTTCGGCCCGCGCTGGCGGGATGAACTTGATCGCCACGACCGGCAACGGCAAGTTGGCCAGCACCACGACGTCGTCGCGCGGCGCGATGAAGCTCGCCCCGAACACCAATTCGGCGTCGGTTGCTGCGGGTTGGTCGAACAGCAGGTCGACCAGTGGTGGCTCGATCTGAATGCTGACTCCGGGCACTGGCAAAGTGGCGGCCAGCGTCAGTTCGCTGGGTGCGCTTGGCACGGCCTACCCCAGGATCGCAGACACCATCCGGGCATCGCCACCCAGATAGAGATTGGTGCTGGCCAGCTTTACATCGCCGTTGCCGTCGGTGCCGCTGCAGTCCAGATCCAGGGCATTCACATCGTTGCCATTCACGAGCCGCGCCCAGGTGGCGATGCCGGTCGCCGTGATCAGCCCATCTTCCTGCTGCGTCAGCGTGAGCAACCCACCCGAGATCGTGCCTGCGGGCTTGGTCAGTCTGATCTCGACCAGCATCGCGCTCGTCGGGGTCGTCGCCGGAGTGGCGGGTCGCGTCCCGCCGTAGATGCGCAGGCGCGCCGGGTTGCTGCCCGCATCCAGGAATGCCAGAGTGCCCGCCAGCCGCGCCTCGTTGTGTTCGACAGTGATGGCAACGGTCACGGCATCATCTCCGGGTGAAGGTTGTCCGCGATCACGGCGCGGTACATCTGCTTGTAGTCGTAGCTCACCACCGTGTATCGCTGCGCCGGGTCGATGTACTCGAACCGGTACGCGCCGGTGGCATCGCTCCAGGTCTCAGCCACCAGGACGCGGGTGTTCTCGCTGATGAGTTGCACCCGCCGCACCAGAGGCTGGTCGGGCTGCCCCTTCTCCTTGACGGTTCCCGCAATCACGCCGTGACCGCTGAAGTGGATGTCTTTGCGACCGGTTGGAATCGGGTGGAAGTGCCAGTCGTAGCCGCCACCCCGGTTCCACAGTTCGGACGCAGGACTGTTTCGGCGCATCAGGTCGCAATCGGAATTGACACCGATGTTGGCGGCAGGATCAGGCAGTACCGAGGTCGATCCTCCGGCCAGCGGCAACAGGTCATCAGCGGCGTTCACGCCCACGGTCGCGGGAAACGCGGGCAGCCCCGACGGTGTGGCACCGGCGATGGCGTGGACGCGCGCCGTGGCCCCGTACAGGAACACGCCCGGAATCAGCTTGCCCCGGTAGGACGCATCGCCGACCTGGAACATCAGCACGCCACCGGCCTTGAACTGGATCAGCCGCGCCCACGGCACGCCATTGCTGTCAAAGGCTCCGACGATGACCTCGCAACGCAGGGTCATCCGCTGGCCAACGTTGAAGGTTGGGGCGACGTCAGCCACACCAGCGATGGGCTTGGCCCCATCGTTGACGCCGCCGGTCACCGCCGCGCCGTCACCGAAGCCGCTGTTCCAGCGGGTCACCATCCAGGCACCGTCCAGATGCGCGAAGCGGTAGCCCTCGGAACCGTTGCCGGTGGTCATCCACAGACCGACGTGCTTGCGGGCAGAAGGGTCAGTCAGGAACTCAACATCGGCCTCGAACCAGAAGTCGCCGTGCGCCGTTTCGTTGAAGCGCAGGATCGACTGGGCATTCGGTGCCGAGATGTCGATGGCCTGCTGCGCGCTGTTGTGGCTGGCGGACATGCTGCCGAGTACCGTGGTGTAGCCATTCGCCGGAGCCGTGGCGAAGGTTTCGCTCAGCGGGTAGCTCATGGCTTACCTCCACGGGCCGGTGATGTCGAACGCGATCTGCGCACCCTCGGTTTCCGAGCTGTACTGCGTCCTGACCAGCAGGAAGCGCTTGCCCGCCTGACCGACCACGTTGTCCACGATGGTCTGATCGCTGTAGGGTCGGTCTTGGGGCATCCACAGCATCCCGGGCAGGATGCCGCGCATATGGCCGTCCTCCTGCCGCACGTAGGTGGGCAACAGCCACAAGCTGTAGTCCGCGCCATTCGGAAACGGCGTCGGGCCACGGCCGCAGATCTGCTGACCGTTGTTCGTATTCAGCGACGTCAGCCCGAAGCGAACCGGGTTGCCGAGCTGGGTGTGATTGCGCAGCAGCACCTTGCCCGTGAAGTCCAAAGACGAAACCAGCCCGTAGCCGTTGTACTGCCCCGGGTAGCTCGAATAGCCGCTGTTGCTGTTACTCCAGTAGAGGTCGTCAGCGCAGAGCACGGTTCCGTAGTTGTCGCCGGGCTTGAAGCTGCTCATGTCCCCGAAGCAATACGAGCTGCGCCCGTACCAGCCGTATCCGGCAGCATTGGTGCAGAACAAGAAGAACAACCGGTCATCGCCGACGAGCACCCAGTTGCGGTTGCCACCGCCGCTGTCACCAGAGTTGTCGTAGCCGCTGGTGCGGCCGTGGTACCACTTGTACCAACCCCACTGGCCAGCTTGAACTTGCTTCCAGTTCTGCGTCGGGTTGTTCGGGTCATAGGGGGCCTGCGCGCCGACGATGGTGTCGATGTCCGACAGGTCTTCCACGATCCCAACATTCGCCCACTTGGCCCAGGTGGTCGTGTAACCCGGCGTCTTGAGACTGTCGTCGATCAGCAGGATGTTCTGCGGTGACTGCGGGTTCTTGCTGCGGTAGGCAGCCTTGCCCGTCCCCGCGAAAGGCTTTTCCCACCCAAGAGGTGCCACCTTGGCGCTCAGGTTCGTCCTGGTCGTCGCAGGCGACATCGGCGTGCCCGTCACCTCGTAAGTGAACGTGGTCATGGTCGTCGTCAACACGCGAAACGATCCGTTGTACTCAGGCTGCTCAGCTCCGGCGACCAACACCACCTGATGTGGCTGGTAGGCGTGTCCCGCCATGATGGTGGCGGTGGCCACGCCATTGGCGAAGGTCAGCGTGTCGATGGCCTTCAGCGCGAAGCCGTTGACGAGGCAGGCATCGAGCATCGTCACCAGATCGCCCCAGTTGTTGGCGATCTGTGGCGCGCCGGTCATGCCGCTGTTGAAGTATTTGACGGTCAGGTCGGTCATCTCAATGGTTCCTGTCTACGGTTTCAAGGGGTGTCGACGTCGCCGCGAATCAGCAACGTGAAGTTGTCGTCAGGCACGGACTCCGGCCCTTGCTGGACGGTGCGAACCACCCAAACCGGGAACTGCGCGCCGATGGTGTTGAAGCGCAGCACGTTGCCGGTCGCCCAGCCGTTGCCCCAGCCGAGCGCGGGAAGCACGAAGTACGGCACGCCGGTCGCCGGGTTGTTGGGGGCGCAATCGGCGCTGGTGTTGCCGTTGGCAATCACGCCGACGTTCTCGCCGATCACCTCGAATGAAGTGCTGTTTGTCAGGCGCACGATCCAGCGTTCGGTCAGCGCACCCCGGTTGGTGACCCGGATCGGGTACTGGGTGTTGTTGAAGGTTGCCGTCGCCGAGCTTCCCGACAGCGCATCCGACCACGCGCCGTTCCACGTTGCTTGGTCGAAAACGAGATTCACGCGGGCGAACAGGTCTCCGGCGACCAAGGCGCTGGAGACGTGGCTTCCGAGCGGATATTCGTGCGTCAGCGCGCGCGTGAAGCTGATCTCACCGCTGATCTGCACGTCACGCACCACGGCCATGTCCTCGATGCGGTGCTCGATGGTCACGGGCTGGCTGTAGCCCGTCACGTTGGTGAAGGTGACGGTACCCGCCTCCAGATCGGTGGTGTAGCCGGTGTGGATCACCGAGCCGTCGTGGCCGACCACCCGCACGCGCGACAGGCGCACCCGCGCGCAGTTGATGGTCTGGCCGTTGCTGACCGAAGTGGTGATCTTGCCGGTATGGCCCACCACGGCAAAGCCGCCCGGCCGAAAGATCGGCACGCGTCCATCGCTGGGCAGGCGCACCGGATCGATGCCAAGCAAATCAGCGTCCAGCGGCAGATAGCTGTAGGCCACAGCGCTGTAGCGCACGCTGGATGCAGCCACTGGCTCGGGTCGGAAGATCTTGCCGTCCGTGCCCACCCGGTCGGCGGCGTACCAAGGCTGGCTCTCGTTCCCTGCCGCCGTGACCATCGTTCCGAAGCGAACGCGCACCAGACCGGTCTCGTAGTCGACGCTGCCAGTGATGCCGGTCGCCTCGATCTTGCCGTCGATTCCGGCCGTCACGTTTTGCGTGCCGCCGACGGCGCGGGCGTACTGGATCGACAGCGACCCCGGGCGCAGCGGAGCCGCGCCGGTACGGAACACGAATTCGCTGGAGATGTTCTCGCCGACCGTGGTCACGCAACTGGCGCGCGTGATGGCGTTGGTCACGCCCGCCGTCCAGGACGTCAGGGTGACGTCACCCGAGAGATAGTTGATCGCGCCGCGCGTGATCCAGCCGCTGGTGGTGAACTCGCGCAGCGTGCCCTGGCCGTTGTCACCCCAGGGCTGCGCGCCCGAGATCGTGAGAAGCACCGTGCCCGTCACCACCTGTGCATTCACACCAGGCACCAGCTTGAAGCTGGGCGCAAACTGGAACGTCTCCGAGTGGTTGCTGGTGGAGCCCGGGCTGTTGTAGCGCAGCTTCACGTAGCCCGATTCGTCGTTCGGGTAGAGCGACGGCGCAGCGACATAGGAGATGCCACCGTAGTTCAGCCGCCAGCGTCCGATGCCCGCGATGGCGACAGCGGTGTAGTTCGGGCGCGGAATCAGGATGCTCACGTCCGGGTTGAACACCACCGCGCCGGTCGCGTAGTTGACGGTGCCGATGCTCGCGCCATTGAGGACGACGTTGCCGCCGCCATCGTCGCGGGCGATCTGGGTCGGGTCGCGCCACGCGAACGGCACGCCCATCTCCATCAACTGCTGGAAGGTGTACGCGCCCAGCACCGACGTGTCGGTCAGCGTGTTCCATTCGACTTCGAGCGACCCAGGATCGATGGCCCCGAGGGTCGCTGTGACCGGCAGCGTCCCCGCGCCATTGCGGGACGGATGCGCGAACGAATCCTCCTGCTTCGGGCCTGCCACGTAGCTCACGGTGAGCTGCGTGCCCACCGACGGCAGCACGTTGGGCGCGAAGTCCAGGCGGTTCTGCGCAACGCTCAAGAACCCGGTAGCCGCCCCGGACAGCACGCCCGACGTGGCTGCCGTTGCCGTCTTTGTGCCGCCGTACTCCCAGGACACGGTGAGCGACCCGGGTTGCACCGCCGTCCCTGCGGGCGGGTTCAAGGCGAGGCTTTGCGCCGCCTTTAGGGTGGTGGATGGCTGCTGCGTTTCCTGCGTCGGCACGTTCCAGGTCAGGACGAGTGAACTGCCGACGTCGGGCAGCGCTCCCAGCGTCACGACGAACGCACCGGTGTTCCGGTTGAAGGTGCCCGCACCGTAGCTGGCGTCCAGGCCCTTGAGGGAGCCGTTTCCGGCATCGGACAACACGTACCAGCGGCCTTGTGCCATGTAGCTGATCGACAGCGTGCCGGGCTGCGGCACCGGATTGACCGTGCCGACATAGGACTGGCTGCGCGACTCGGGCGTGACCGGAATTTCCGAGCTTTGCGGCGCACGCAGAATCTGCGCGGCGGGCGTGTAGGTGATGGCCTTGGTGTTCGACATCGAGCCGGAGTTGAGGCTCAGGATGCCGTTGGCGTAGTCGATGGTGCCCATCGTTCCGCTGGCCGTCTTTAGCAGGCCCGCGTCGTCGAAAATCGTGATGCCATCCGTGGCGATGGTCACCGAGCCCGGCAAGCAGCCGCCCGGCAGGTTGAATTTGATGCTCGTCGTCCAGGCGTGGCTGGCCGTGTAGCTGACCGGCACCGCGCCCGGCACGGGCAGCCCTGCGGCCGCATACGGCGGCACGAAGGAGATCGGCGTTTCGGTCTGGGCGCTGGGCACCAGTTGGGTGTAGATCGAAGCGCCCTTGATCGTGAAATCACCGACGGCGGCCGCCTGGGTCAGTGGCACCACGCCGACGTAGGTGCCCGCGTCGGCCACGACCGTGTCGCGGGTCTTGGTGCTATTGCTGGCGCGCGTGAAGGTGCGCGTGGCGGGTGAGCCGGTGAAGTCGTAGCGCAGCGCGTCGCTGATCTCGACCGTGACGACATTGGCCTTGTAGTCCTGGTCGCTGTTGTAGGTGAAGGTGCGCTCCACGACCGACACCGAGGTGGCCCGGATGTACTGCTCTTTCTGCGTGCCCAAGCCCTCGTTTTCGATCAAGACCAGGGTCTGGCCGACGTTGGGGACGGTGTCGGTCGTGCGCTGGAAGAGCTGGATGACGCGCTGGCCCGCAATGTGGTTCTCGAACAGGTAGCCCGCCCACTCGGGGCCCTTGTTGAGGTAGGCCTCGATGCGGACTTGCGCCTGCTCGCGGGTGTCGAAGGTCTTCTCGGTGCTGAACAGGGTGACGCTGACACGGGCATCCTGCGGCGGCTCGGCCACGATCACATTGGCACCGAAGTAGGTGTCGGTGTCGTCGGTCTGCACCGAGACGAAGGACTTGCGCAGGTTGACCCGGCCTCCGGCGCGGTCCAGTTCCGAGATGTCAGGGAAGATGGCGTTCGAGACACCATCGGCAATGGTGTTGCCCCTGGGCGCGCCACCCCCTTCGGGCACGTCCGCCATCACGGCGGACTTCAGCAGTTTCACGTCGCCGGATTGGATCGGCATGTCAGATCTCCAGGAATCGAAGGGTCAGTCGGTAGAAATCGGTGTCGGCCCGCGCGGGAATGCCAAGCACCGGCTCCGCTTCGATGGCCGTCTCCGCGTGGCGGAAGGCCACGGTGAACGAGCGGCCATCGGCGAAAGTCAGCGAGAAGCGCCCTGAGGTGTTGCCGACCGGGAACGCGGCCCAGGCCCGCAGCTGCTCGACCGTGGCCCGGGTGGCCCAGGCCATGTCAGGCGCGCCCACCAAGGTGATTGGGCGACCGGCCTGCCGCGTCGCGGACTGGATCAACAAGGCACCGGTGATCAGGTAGGACGTGGATGCCACGGCGGGCGACCACGCGTGCTCATCGCTCCACAGCAAGTCATCGGGCAATGGCAAAGCCACCCCGGTTTCGAGGTTCGTCAGTTGCATCGGAAAACCTTCAGGAAGTGCGGGCGCGGGCTGCGTCCAACAGTTGCAGCAGACGGGACTCGTCGCGTGCGTCGACGGTGGCGTTGACCCTCTGCTGCCCCGAAGACAGCTCCACACGCACCGTGCGTGTCGGCGTGCTGTCGGGCAGAGAAGGACGCGGCATGCTGCTGCCGACGGGCCGAACCAGACCGCCGGATGCGAAGCCCTGGACACCCGCCATCACACGACCGGCCAGGGCCTGTGCCGGAGCGGACAGGCTGTTGATCGCCTCGAAGAAGCCAGCGCCGTAGCGGGACACGGCATCCTTGTTCACGACGAACTCACCAGGCGTGAGCATCGCCGGGACGGTGTCGGACTTGGCCATGCCGCCGCGACGGTAGAACTCGCCCTGGTTCTGCTCCATGTAGTCGATCAGCTCGCGCTCCAGGTCTTTGCCCCAGAGCAGCGGCTGGGCCATCGCCTGCCGCCACGTCTGTTTGATGCGCTCCAGGTTCTGGCGCTCGTTGCCGGTGAGCGTCTTGCGGCTGATGAAGTCCTCCAGCGCCCGCCGATCCTGCTGGGCCTGCTTGCCGTAGCTGTCCATCGTCTTGCTGCGCATGTCCAGGCTGACCGAGGCACCGTAGTTCCACTGGAGCCAGTTGGTGTACTCGTTCATGCCCTGCAGGCCGAGATCGATCATCTTCAGAGCTTCGACCGCCTCCCGGTTCTTTTTCGGGGTGCTGGGCTGGCCATCGGCGTTGCCAGACCCGGAACTGCCGCTGCCAGAAGTCAGCACGCGGCCGCCGACGGCGAATCGGGCGACACCGTTGGCCAGCCGCGAGAGCGCACCGCCGCCGTACTTCTGCACAGCAGCCTTGCGAATCACGAAGGCACCGGCATCCAAGGTGCGCGGCACAGTGTCGTGGTGGCCAGAGCCGGGAACCGATCCACCGCTCATTCGAGGAAAGGCTGGGGCAACAGCACCGCCGTCAGCAAAGCGGCGCACGCCACTGCCCACCAACCCACCAGTGGCGTTTGCCTCCACCTTGCGCACGTAGATCGTGTGCGTGCTTGAGGTGTTGGCCCCGTTGAGACTCATGATTTCGGCGCGGGCCGCATCGGCGTTGGTGCTGACCTGATGCCGGGACTCGGTCTGGATACGATCCAGCGCCTTGATCATCCCCTCGACGTTGGTGATCGCGGCCTGCGCCTTCTCGGTCGCCACCTTCAGTTCGAACTGCGAGTTCTGGTCGGCGTAGGTCTTGAGCTTGTCCAGCGCCTCTTTGGCCTTGGACACGTCGGCATCGACAGGCAGGGTCTTGCCTTCCTTCAGCAGCTGCTCGTACTGCTGCAGCTTCTTCTCTGCCTCCTGCAAGTCGGCCTGAATCTTGAGCAGGTACTCCTTCTCGGCGATGGCCTTGTCGAGATCGGCGATGGCTTTGTCGAAGCGGGTCGTGTCGGCATCCAGCGTGACCTTCAGACCGTCTTTCAGCTTGGCCGTGATCTGGTCGATCTGGCTTTCGGTCTGGGTGAGGGTCTGCTGGATCTGGTCGCGCGCGGTCAATGCCGACTGCGCGGCGGTCTGGTGCGCCTTGGCTTCTGCATCCAGGGTCTTGTTGAGAATCTCTTCCGATTCCCGGATGCGCTGGATGGCTTGATTGACGCCATCCTTGCTCTGTGCGATCTGTGCGTCGGCATCCTTGGTCTTCTGGGCCAGTTCGACGCGCAACGCGTCTGCTTGGCGCATCAGGGCTTCGGCTTGCGCATATTCCTGCTTGCGGTAGGCATCGCGGGACTGCGATTCCAGTTGGGTGACCTGCGAAACCGCCTGCTCGGACTGCTTGCGGGCGTCCTCACCGCGCTTGGCTTCACTGGTTTGCGAGCTGGCCACCTGCGAGGCCAAGTCCATCGCCTTCTGGGCCAGTTGCCGCGCCTGCTCGAACTCGCCATTGGCCAGCGCCTCGCGGGCCTTCCCCTGGTACTCGGCGATCTGACGCTTGCGGTCTTCCGTGGCCTCGAAGTCGGTCATGCCCTGACGACGGATGTCGCGGACACGTTCCTCGGTCGTCATCGAGAGCTGGCGCTTCTCCTCCTCGATGCGTTTGATCTCGGCCAGATGCCGGTTGGCCTCGGCGTTGAGCGCGTCGATGTGCTGCCGGTACTCGGCCAGCGCCTGCGTCATCGTCTGGCGCTTGGTGGCCAGGATGTCGTTTTCGACCCGCTGGACGTTGGCGCGGCGCTCTTCTTCCGTCTGACCCTGGCGGCGGGCCGACTCGATCCGGGCTTTCGACTCATCGTCAATGAGTTTTAGCGTGTCGGTCGTGGACTGCCGCCGCAGCGTGGTCTGCTGCGTGAGGGCATCCGTCAGCAGCTGCGTCGACTTGGTGATCAGCGCCGCTTCGGACTGCTTGGATGTCTCCAGCGCCGACTGTTCCTGCTGGTAGCGCGCCTTGACCGCTTCGATCTGCCGCAGCAGGTTGGCCTCAACGATGGACGTCAGGCCCTTGTAGGCCTCGGCCATTTTGGCGGTGGCGTCGTTGACCGTCTGATTGGCCTTGCCGACGGCCTGCTCAACCTCACCAAGGCGGGATTTCAGCTTCTCCAGAGCGCTGTGGACGGCCTCAATGCCGCGACCGACCGCTTCCTGCGTGCCCTGGCGCACAGCCTCCAGACGCTTGGCGATTTCCTCGGCGGCGGTAGCGGCGGTGTTCATCGCACCCTTGGCAGCATCCGCCCCCTTGGTCGCGTCGGCATACATCTGCGCGAAGATCTGGTTCATCTCGGCGAGACGGGCCTCGTGGCGCTTGGTGGCCTCTGCAATCGTGTCCGACGTGAAGATGGCGGCGAAGGCTTCCCAGCGGTAGCGCAGCTGCTCAACCGCCTTGACCAGCATCTCGACCATGAAGATGCCCGCCTTGCGGACGATCTCGAATTTCTCCGACAACCAAGTCCCGATCTCCCAGCCGACCAGGAACGCGCCCAGCACGGCGAACGCCGTCTTGAGCACGCCGACGCTGGCTACGGCGGCCGACACCGACAGATTCGCCGTCGTCCACGCCGCAGCGGTGGCGCTGGCGGCTGTGACGGCCGCCGCACCGGCGGTCTGCCACGCCGTGATCAGCGCCGGGATCAGGCGGTAGATCAGCACGGCCAGCCCGACTTCGGCGATGCGCTTGAGCCACTGCATCACCGTGTCGAGGTTGTTGGCAAGAAAGGTCAGCGCCTCGGCCAGCTTCTTGGTCAGGCCCGTAGATTCATCGACCCGGTTGATCCACTGCCCGAAGGCATTGCGCAGGCGCTCGAAGGCCTGGCTCACCGTCTGCGGCAGTTGGGCGTACTCGCTGGCCAGCTTGTCCTTCTGGCTCATGAGCGCGTTGACCACCACGTCAGCAGTCAGGCGGCCTTCTTCGGCCAGCTTGCGCAGCCGCCCGATGGGCACGTTCAGACCATCGGCCAAGGCCTGCGCCAGACGGGGGCTGTTCTCGACGACGGAGTTGAATTCCTCTCCCCGCAGCACCCCGGAGGCGAGCGCCTGCCCGAACTGCAGCAGGGACGACTGCGCCTCGGTGGCCGATGCGCCCGACAGGCGCAGTGCCTGCGAGATGCTCTCGGTGATCGTGAGCGCGTCCTTCTGCTCGCCACCCAGCATCCGCACGGCCTGCTGGAGCTTGCCGTACAGGGCGGCCGTTTCCTGAATCGGCACGCCAATGCGCTGGGCGATGTCGAACAGGGCCGCTTGGGCAGTGGTGAACTCACGCTGACCCGCCGTCGCCAGCTTCAGGCGCGCGGACATCATGTTCCAGGCGTCGGCGATCTGAACGATATCCTGCACCTTGCCAGCGACCCAGCTGATCGACAGGAAGGCCAGCAACTGCGTCTTGGCCGTCCCCACCTGATCGCCGAAGGCTGACATCCCGGCCTTAACCTCAGCTATTCCGGCGGCAGCCTTCGCTCCAGCGGTCTTGGCGGTGGTCGACAGCTCACCGAGACTGCGCTCGGCCGACGTGATGGCACGTTTGAGCCCATCGTCGGCCCCTTCGAGCGCGACGAGGATGGAAATTCGCTTGGCCATGAATCAATCCACCGTGCTGATCTGCTTCTCGACCGCCGCCGCCAGACGCGGGATACGACCCGCGACCAAGCGCTCGACATCGAGGCGCTTCCTGAGCGCAACCTTGGGCACCAGGACGGCAATCGGGATGTCCGCGCCGCGTTTGAGGCGCTTGATGCCCTCGGCCTTGCGGTAGCGGCGCTTGAAGCCCGCCAGAGGCCGGTCGTGCTCTTTGATGTTCTCGGCCATCAGGACGATGTTTCCCTTCGCGTTCTTGATGAAATAGGCATTGCCGCCGCGCATCAGCTCGGCCACCTGCGCCTTGAAGCGCTTGCGGCCAACCCGACCGTTCAGTGGAATCAGCATCCGCCCGGCAATCTGGCCGCCGGTCTCGTGCATCCCCGACCACGGAATGCGCGAGCCCACGTAGAGCGCTGGCAATCGGTTCGGGTCTTTGTCCAGCACCTTGGCGCTGAAGCCCTTGAGGAAGGACTTCTTGACCACGGCCATCTGGCTGGCGACGTGGCTGCGCACGTCCTGCTTGAGTTCGACTGCCTCGCTGGCAATCGCCCGAGACACCGCCTTCTTGACCTTGTCGCGGAACTCGCCGCCCCAACGGCGCAATTGCGCCTGGGCGGCTGCGCTATCGATCTGGACGGAAATGCGCATGGTGATCAGGCACGGTCGGTGGCCTTGTCAGTAAGTCGGTCGAGGGTTTGGTCGAGGTGGCGGGGATCGCTGCGCGTGCCGATGGCAATCACGGACAGCAACCGCGCATCGCGGGCTGCATCGGTGCGCGCCGTCGCTGCGACGAAGCCGCGCACCTGCGCCAACGTGTAGTCGAGGATGTCTGGCAGGCGGTGGCCGTGCTCGATCAGGTGCTGGACGGCATCGAACCAGCCGCCACCTTCACGATGGGCGGCAGCTTCACTTGGCCAAACAGGCCGTCGAGCTTCGGCATCACCGTCCGGGTAAAAAAATCGGCGTTCACCTCGATCACCTTGGCCGCCAGCAGGATGGCCTCGTCGGCAGCCAGTTCGTCGACCCACGCCCGAGGCTTGCCGACGGCAATGGCGATGGCCGACAACAGGTCATCACCACGCTCGCCGAACAGCGCCAGCCAGTCGATGTTGGAGGCAGTGAGCTGCTGCATCACCGGCGAGATCGCCCGCAAAAAGCCGGGCATCTGCCCCACCTTCAGCGGTTTGATGGCCAGCGGCTCACCGTCGATCACCAGTTCGACCGCCTGCGGAATGAGGGTGTCCAGATCACTCATGGCGGCACCCATCACAGTTGCACGATGCGGCCGAACTGGCCGAGCACCGCGTCGAAGGGCTTGGTGGTGTCGGCCAGCAGCGATCCCTCCAGCTCGAACTTGTTGTACTCGTCCGAGATGAAGGAGATTTCCTTCAGCGGATCGAAGGCCACGCGGTAGAGCTCGACCAGCACCTTGGCATTGCCCTGGGCCGTGTTGATGCCTTCGAGCCGCAGGAAGCGCTCGGGCAGCGCCTGCGTGAAGATGCCGATCTCGGTGGCCACGCCGTAGGCGTAACTGGCCTTGAACGGCGCAGTGAAGCCGGTGGTATCCAGAAACTGGAGGGCACCGAAGTCGGGATCAGCCGTGTAGTTCGTGCCCAAGACCAGGGTCGCGGGCGTGCCTGCCGAATCCACCACGACCAAGGACGACACTTTCGGGTGGGCAAGGAAATAGCGGTCGCCCGCAATCGGCGTGGCACCGCCCACCGGCTCGGCGGTGACCGTTCCCGGCGTGCCGACGACGTGGTTGCCGTAGAGAGCCAGCGCAAGGTTCTCCTTGGTGAATTCCTCGATGGTGAGGTTCACGGTGGCGGACTTCTGCTTGACCATCCGGTGATCCAGCGAGCGCTGGCCGGTCTGGCTCTCGTAGTGCTCCAGGACGTCGGTCTTGAGGGAGAGCTTCAGCTCGGCGACGTTGCCGGGCGAGCGCACTTCGATGGGAAGACCGTCGGTGTCGCGCTTGCCGAGAAAGACGCGGCCTTGAAAACTGGCATAGGTGCTCATTGCTTGGGTTCCTTGCGTTGGAGGGGTTTGGGTTCGGGAATGGGTTCAGCGGTTGGGGCGGTCGGCTCCGGCGTGGCGATGTCGTGCGAGATCAACCAGTCGGCTGATGTCGCGTCGCTCTCGATCCGGTCACCGACGCCATAGGTCTTGCCCGCGTGGGTGTGCGGGCGTGTCAGAACAAGCTGGGTCATAGGGGTCATCCAAGGGTTGAAAGGTCATTGGCCAGCGTCCGGTACGTGATGCGGTAACGCGCCGGGAGCGCCACGGCCACCGCATCGGCGTCCTCGACTTCCCACTCGCTCTCCTGTTCCCGGATGCCCAGCGCCAACCCACCAAACGTGCCATCCGCGAACAGAGCGGCGTGCGCGGCGGTGAGCAGGCGGTCGGCATCGGTTTCGGGAGACGCGGGTGGAACGGCCCGAGCCAGAGCCACGACGCGAACGGTCAATTCGCGTGTGACGCGGTCGTTGGCGCGCTCAGTGATGGACTCCGACTCGGGAAACACCGCGAGCGCCGGGCAAAGTTCGCGGCTGATGGCCACCGTGGGCGACCGGTGCAGCGTGGCCCCGAGCCCTTCGACTGCGGGACGGGCAGCCGCCATCACCGCCAGCAGAATCCGCTCGCGGATGGAGTTGTCTGCCATGGGTTTACAGCCGGGTGAGCTTGGCGCGGATCTCGGAGCCGTCACCCACGGCCCGGATGTCTCGCACCTGGAAGGACGTGCCACCGATTTCGACGACTTCGCGGGCAACAAGCCCCCCGAACGCCGTGACCGGGTAGGTCATCTCGTAGTCGGTGCTCAAGGTCAGGCCGTCGAGAAGGGACTCATCCGGCGCGGCAAAGCCGACCTGATGCCGTTGCGATGGCGCACCGTTCGACGGATACCAAAGACACTCCTTCAGCAGACCAGAGTTTGCGGCCGACTCATAGATTTGGTCGATGAGGTTCATCACGCCACCGTCAGCTTCACCAGCACCCCAGGGCGATGGCACATCGGCAGCGGATTGGACTGCGTGTGCAGGTCGGTGCCCCGGTCGAACTTGCGCGGCTCCTGCTTGGCGTACAGCGGCTGGCCGACCGTGTTGACGGTCTCGTTGAAGTCCGCCGGTGCGAAGTAGGTGCCGAAGGTGTCGATGGTGCCCAACGGGAAGGCATGGGCCTCGCCAGCGGCGATGAAGCGGCGGGCAGTGCCGCTGGCATCGGTGGCCTGCCCCCGGTACTCCTCGAAAGTAATCCCGCCGTAGGTGAAGCCGCGACGCACGTCGTTGATGAGGATGGCCCCGTTCTGCCAGTTCTCGAAGGCCTTCTCGACCTTGGCATGACCGGTGAGCGCGGCGAAGAACTCCGGTGAGCACAGGCAGTGGACGCCGTTCATGAACTCGCCTTTGAGGTTCTCCTCGATGGTTGCCAGCACCGTGGTGCATTTGGCCTTGACGTTGGTGCCTGCCGTGCCCAGCTCGAAGGCCACCGCCTGTTGGGTGATATCGAAGGCATCGAACAGGTCGTAGAGCACCGAGCCGTCCGCGTCGAGGATCACGCCCTTGAGTGCGCCCATGCGCAGGTGCTCCAGCGTGATCGCATGCTTGTTGCGCATGGTTTCCAAATGGCGTGCGATCACGCCCGCGACCGTCTCGGTTTCCGTTTCCGAACCGAAGGCGCGGATGCCTTGCACTTCTTCGGGCAGCACGACGTCGTCGTGCGGAATGTGCGGCACCACGAAGGAGCGCAGCTTACGCTTGCCGCGCACGCCGACCGTGCCAGGCGAACCCGGCGGCAGCGTGGGCAGCAGGTTGAGCACGCCGTTCATTTCCTCGACGACGATCTGGCGCTGACGTACCGGCTTGGACGGCATCAGGTTCAGTTCTTCCAGACGCCCGTACCGGTTGGGCAGGATGTTGATGGCAGCGGTCAGCGCCGTCATCGAAAAGGCGGGATTGCTGAAGGGGTTGTTCATGGTCAAGCTCCTTGGCGGACGAGCACGCCCAGCGCCTTGAGCTGCGCAATGGCGGTGAGTTTTTCGGCGGTGGTGATGGCGTCGGGCCACGCGAGCGCGTGGTGGGCGACGATGGCGTGGCGCGCAACGACGAGACCGTCATCGCGGTCGATCAAGGTGGCGTCGCAGGTCTGCAGCAGCACGCCAGCGGCGACCTGCGAGCCATCCTCGGCGGAAGGGTCGATCTGTTTGAACTTCCCGGTGGCGGTAACGAGGCCGACGACCGTGCCCAGCGGCAGGTTCTGGCCCGATGCGACGGTGACACGGTCGCGCGAGTAAAGGTTTGAGGCTTCGTACTTGAGCAGGTCGCCCAGGTTCAGAAGTTCGGCAAGAGCGGGCATCTCAGATCTCCTTCTTGGTGGATTGCGCCGCGATCCGCTTGGCGGCGTCGATCAGCGGACTGGTGGCGGAAATACGCGCAGCATCGGCCGCCGAATCGGGTCGGATCAGGCTGGTGATTTCGGGACTGGCTTCGGCCTGTGCTGAGAGCAGTTGGCTGCGCACCTTGGCGGGCGAGGACTGGGCTTCGAGAAAGCCAGCGATCAGGTCAGTGCGCCCGGCCAGCGTGCAGGTCTGGGCGATTTCGACGGCGTCCGCCACGCTCAGCGCGGTGGCGGTGGCGGACGGTTGAGGATGACTGCCAGCAGGATCAGCAAGAGGCCGATCAGGAGCAGCGGGGTCGGTTCGATCATTCATGGAAGACTCCATCTGGTGGTTGCGAAGAAAGCCCGCTTGGCTGGCCGGAGCCACCTGAGTCGGGAGTGGGGAAAGCGATTGCGTGAGTTGCGTGAGCGCGTCGTCGAGACTGCCGACGGCATCGGCAAGACCGGTGGCGACGGCATCCGGGCCGAAGAACAGACCCGCTTCCGTGGCGCGCACGGTGTCCGCATCGAGGCCGCGATGGCGCGCGACCGTCTCGACGAACAGGTCATAGATGCGGTCCACCTCGGCCTTGAGGACGACGTGGGCTTCGTTGGAGATCGGTTCGTGCGGGTTGAGGTCGTTCTTGCGTTCGCCCGCGAACACGGCGGTGTAGCGAACGCCGTCCTGGGCGTCCTTCACCGACTGATCGACGTGCATGGCGATGACGCCGATCGAGCCGACGCCTCCGGTTCGCGCGACAAACACGCGGGTGGCGGCTGACGCCAGCGCATAGGCTGCAGAGAACGCCATGTCGTTGGCCACGGCCCAGACGGGCTTCACTTCCGACGCCGCGCGGATGCGGTCAGCCAGATCGAACACGCCGCCCGACTCGCCACCCGGCGAATCGATGTCGAGCAGGATCGCGGCGATCTCAGGGCTGGCCAGCGCCGCATCCAGTTGCGCGGCGATGCCGGTGTAGCTGGCGAGGCCCGATTCGGCTTCGATGCCCGAGGTTCGGCGCACCAGCGTGCCGTGGATCGGGATGACGGCGACCTTGCCGCTCGGAGGCCCGGGCGCGCGGGCCGCAGGCGTGTAACCCACGGGCGCGGCGAGGTCGGCGAGGCCGATGCGCGCACCGAGCACCGAAAGGATGACATCGAGTTTCGGGCGATGGATCGCCAGCGGCACGCCGAACAGGCGCGCCGCCAGATGAGGTAGCACGGTCATGGGAATCCTTGTGGAAGGCGGTCTGGCAGCCGTTCAGGAAGACGTTTGGCTGCCGGTGATGTCCGGCGCGTTGGCGCTGCGGTTGGGTTCGGCGCTGCCGCCGTCTTTGGACGTGTAGCGAGGGTCGGAGTCGAAGATCAAGCCGAGGTCGTCGGCGCGCTGGTTGTCGGCCGCAATCTCGCGGTCGACGTCTTCGGCGTCGTACCCATTGGCCGAGATGGCTTCCGAGCGGCTCATCAGGCCCGCGCGGATGGCCAGCAACATCGCCTTGAATTCCTTCTCCGGATCGACCCACTGCCAGCCCTGGGGAATCCACTTCACCTGCAGGTACTGGCGGCGACGCGCCGTCCCGCCACGCGCGAAGCCCGGCGCTTCGAGCGCACCAGCGAGCACGGCCTGCTTCATCCAGGCGGCCCAGACCGGGCGGCACATCTGATGTACCAGCACGCCGTGCTGCACCATCTCGCACCGACGCCGAAACTCCAGCATCCCGGCTCGGATGGACGAGTAGTTCACGCCCGTCAGATCGCCGGTCAGTTGCTCGTAGGTGATGCCGATGGCTGCGGCGACGGCCCGGAACTGCGTGCGCAGGAACTCGCCATACGAGCCGCCGACGTCGGCCGGGTCGGAGAACTTGATGTCCTCGCCGGGCTCCAGAATCTGCAGTGTTCCCGGCTCCAGCCCGGCCAGCGCGATGCCATCGCTGTCGGCAGCGCCTTCCCCCATCAGGTTGTCCTCTGGGTTCTGGCGGGTCACGAACCCGGCGAACATCGCAGCGGTTTTTTTGCGCACCAACTCGGCGTCGTCATACTGGTCGAGCTCGTTGAGCTTGACCAGGGCCCGCGACAACCACGGCTCACCTCGGATCTGGCCCGGACGCAGCACACGGAACAGGTGGATGATTTCCTTTGCATCGATGCGCACCGTGTCCATGCCACCCTGGCCCGACATCGGGGCCAGTCGCCCGTCTTCGGGGTGCGAGCGGTACAGGTGGTAGGCCACGCGGCGACCGAGGCTGTCGAACTCGATTCCGGAGCGCACCACGTTGCCCGAGGGCAGATCGGTGTTCAGATGGATCGGCAGGTGCTCGGGCTCCAGCAACTGGAGCTGCAGGGGCACCACCAGCCCATCTTCCGGACGGCGTGGCCGCAGGCGGATCAGGCATTCGCCGCCTTCGAGCATCGCGCGGCAGGCCAAGGCTTGCAGGCCGTAGAAGTCGGTCTGCCCGGCGGCGTCGGCCTCCGCCGTCCAGTCGCGCCACAGCGCCTGCACTTCAGCCTTGAACGCCTCGTCGGGCGACAGGCTCTGGGGCTTGATGCCGGTGCCGACCGCGTTGGCGACGAAGGCTTCGATACCGGCCTGCGCCCAGGCATTGCGGCGCACAAGGTCGCGGCTCTTGATGCGCAGTTCGGTGTTGGTCGCCAGCATCGCGGCGACCGCGCCGGGGTTGCCGGGCATCCAAGCCAACGAACGGCGGCCACGGCCAGCGGCCTCGTGTACCGGTGCTTGGCCGAACAGGCCACGAAGTTTCGAATACCAAGCCATCAGAACCCCTTCGAGGTCGTGACCCGGATCTGGCGCGGTGCGCCAGGCAAGAGGCCGGTTTCGGCTGCCTGCTGCAACAGGCCGCGCTTGACCTCGCGAATCGCGGCCTTCAGGTCATCGACCGAGCGGTACTCGACTGTCTTGTCGCCGAAGGTGACGCGGTGTTCGCCCTTGGCGAGCGCGGATTCCAGCGCCTGGAGTTGGACTTCTGTGTAGGCCATCAGCGGTACACCACGAGATTGATTTCGGAGGAGTCGTCGAACGACGCTGCGGTCGTCGCGCAGGAGATGTCGACGTACTGGGCCGTCTTTAGGTCGGAGCTGGCGCGCACGACGGCTACGCGCTGCTGACCGGTGTTGGTGCTGCTGCGGGCGAGCGCCGTCCAGCAGTAGTTCGCATCCGGCATCGCCACGGCGAAATGCACGCGGTACCGGCCCGCCGCCGTGCGCACGACGCTGGCCACATTGCGCGCACTGGCGATCACGACCTGACCGCCCACGTAGCCGAAGCTGACCCACACCCGGGCGAGGCCTGGATGCGTGGCGTCGATCTTGGTCTTGACCTCGAAACCAATGCGCGCCGCCAGTGCGCCAATGCTGGACGCGAGGCTCATCAGGCCAGCGCTCCGTCAAAGATCACGACGAAGTCGGTATCGGTGTTCCCGACATCGCTGGCCGCCACCGCACCGATGTTGGTGCGGGCCTGCAGTTGCTCGGCCACCGTCAGGGTCTGCGCCGCGTCGAAACGCACGCGCAGATTGACTGCGGCCAGAAGCGCATCCAGTCCCGTGGTGCCGTTCTGCAGCAACTGCTGGATTTCCACCAGGGTGTCGTAGGCGGCGTCCGCGCCACCCAAAATGTCGGCCTTGAGCGCGTCGAGCAGCGACACGATCTTGTTCGACGAGTAGGTGCTGGAGGTGGCGATCTGGCTGTCGTCGATGGCGGTGGCGGACAGCACCGCCGCCTTCAGTTCGTTGATCGCCGCGACCAGACTCGACTTGTCGGTGGTGGACAGGCCAGCGAGATTGCCCGCCGTCGCCCGGACGTCGTTGAACTCCTGGGCGACCCGGATGACCAGGCTCTCGATACGGGTGGCAAGACTCATGAAAACTCCTCTGAAAATCAGGACAGCCAGCGGGGATCAGCGAAGCCAGCGGCTTCGGATGACCCGCCGCCGTGATGGGGTTGCAGAAACAGAAAGGCCACCTCGTTGGGTGGCCTCGTCTGGGTCGAATGCTTGAATCGGGGGTGGCTCATCCGGTGGCCGTTCCATCCCGAGTTGGCGCTCCAGTTCGCGCCAGTGGCGTTCCTCGAAGCGATCCAGGCCCGCCGCCGATGCGGCCGCCCGGGCGTACACGTAGCAGTCGAGCGCTTCATTGCGCTCGCGCATCTTTTGCCACTCGCGCACCGGGAAGCCGTTGCGGTCGCGGCGGGTAATCAACTGTTCGGCGCAGAGCTGCTGGATGAACTCGGCGTCGATCTTTGGCAGGTGGACGAACCCCGTCGGGTAGACGGTGGTCACGCCGTCCTCGCTGACGTCCGCGCCCTTGCGCAGGTTGTTGTAGAACTCCAACTTGGCGATGCCGACCGCCACCGTGAACACCTTGATGCCCCGGCGCAGTTTCTTGCCGCCTTGCGAGACATCGATGGCCGTCGGCGTGCCGATCAGTGCCGCACCGCGCGGTACGCCCTTGACAGGCATCACGCGCGGGTCGCGGCAAGCCCGCACGAAGGCGTAGGCCTCTTGTGTCGCAAAGCCGGTGTCCAGGGCGAAACGAGCCAGCGGCATCGCCGCGCCCGAGGCGTGTGTCCAGTTTTCGGCAAGCAACTCGGCGAGTCGTTTCCACACCGCGTCGCGGGCGGTGTCGCCCATCATCACGCGGTGTTCGACCAGCCAGGACTCCTTGCCACGCCCGAACGCCCAGATGGACGCCTCGATGCGATCCTTCTGCACGTCGGCAGCGCCCACCAGGAGCAATCCACCCGGTGGCACCATGCCGATCCGGTATTCCTCACGGCGCTCGACCAGCCGTTGCCAGTCGGGCGCTTCGCCTTCCTCAACCCAGGTTTCACCCAGTTCGGTATTTTTGAAGGTCTTGATGGCGGCCGCCGACCCCGATTCCTTGTTGACGGAGCTTTCCCACGCGGCGGCAATGTCGCGCCAACTGCGCCAGCCCACCGGGCTGTACAGCGACGACAGGTGGAATCCCGCCGTCTTGCCCGTGCCGTCGCTGATCATTGCGCGCCACTCACCGTGCTCCAGCATCCAGGTCTTGTGATGCTCGGCAATCGACTCGTCACACGATTCGCAGATGTAGGCAGCGGTGTCCGCTTGTCCTTTCTCCCAGCGCAACTGTTCGAAGCGCAGCCACTGGCGGTGCGAGCAGTGCGGGCACGGCACGAAATAGCGACGCTGGTCACTGGCTTCGTACTCGCGCTCGATGGCGCTCGCCCCCGAGATCGTCGGGGTTGAAACGATGAAGATCTTGCGTCGAGCGAAGGTTCGCGTGCGCGCCTCGGCCAGCGAGATCGCATCGCCTTCACCCTCGACGTCCAGTGGATAGCCATCCACCTCGTCCAGGAACAGATACCGAACCGGCATCGAGCGCAGTCCGACCGCGCTGTTGGCCCCGGTCATCACAAGGACGCCGCCCCGGAACTCCTTGGCCAGGATGGTGTTGCCCGAGTCGCGTGACCGTGCCGGGGAGATCAGTTCGCTCAACGCCGCCGACTCCTCGATCAACGGATCGATCCGCTGCTTGGAGTTGCGCTTGGCCATATCCACCGTCGGCCACACCGCCATCATCGGCCCGGGCGCGTGGTGGATCACGTAGCCGATCCAGTTCGAGCCCATCTCGGTCGCACCGAGCTGTGCAGCTTTCATGAACACCACGCGCTCGACCGGCGAGGTCGGCGACAGGCAGTCCATGATGGCCTTCAGGTACGGCGTGCGGCTGGTGCGCCAGCGCCCAGGCTCAGCGGACGCCTTGCTCGAAAGCATCCTGTGGCGATCAGACCATTCGGACACCGAGAGCAGAGGATCAGGTGTCAGACCTTCGCGCCACGCGCGCTCGATTTCGGCAGCGCCTTCGTATTCAACATCCAGCATCAGTCCACCCGGGGCCGCAGTTCGCCCAGTTCCTGCAGGTGCTCACGTACCGCCGCCTCCAGGGCGACGTGCATCGTGTGCGGATCGATATTGAGCTTGGCCGCCATCTGCGCCGAGATGCGCGCGGGCCAGTTCAGCCACGCATCGCGCTCGGAGCGCGCCAGCTTGAAAACGTGGGCGATGGCCTGCGGCCGATCCACCAACTCGCCCTTCAGCCGGGCCAGACGCACCTTGTTGGTCTGCGCCTTGACGACCTCATTGACCGTGCGCGCCTGAAGCAGGGACGCGCCGCCAGTGGGTAGGGCCGCAGGCCCATAACCGCCAACACCGGTACCGCCTTCCGGCACGGCGACCTTTGCGGCCTTGGCCCGCGTACCGGTCTTCGGCACATCGGAGTTGCGAGCCCACTCGCGATCAGCACGGTCGGCATCAATGGTGCCGTCAGTCTCCGGCGTGATCCGACCTGCGCGAATTGCCTTGTGAACAGCGGTGTCGGTCACACCACGGTGACGGGCGTAAGCGCGAATCGAAATGCCCATTTTGAGAACCGGTTGCCCCTTCAATCATTTGTTCGTCATTCACTCGAAATCAGCTTGGCTTCTCTCTGGAACAGCGCGTTCATACGGACGTCATCAACACCATCAAAGGACGCAGCAATGAGCAAGCTCGAACAACTCCTGACCCAGATCGCGCAAAGCAAGCTGGGCATCGAAACCCTGGAAACCCGCAAGTCGGACAGCCTCGACTTCCACGACGTGGCGGTTTGGTGCCTGCGCGACGCCCTTGAAGCCGCGTTCAACGCAGGCGTCGAACAGGGCCGCAAGGCGGCGAAGTCGGACAAGGCCAACAACTGATCAAGAACCGTCGAAGCCAAGCAGAAAGCGCTTGGCTTCACTCCCGAACAGCGCGTTCATCACGTCACCCCATCAACCCCTCCGAAGGAGAAGCAAATGACCACCACCCAACTGACCCCGGCGCAGCACGCGATCCTGGCCTACGCCCTCGAACACACCGACGGCAAGATCGACTGGTTCCCCGAAAACATCAAAGGCGGCGCACGCAAGAAAGTGCTCGACGGCCTGTTCAACCGCGCCTTGATTACCTCCGACGGCACCCACTGGTTCGTTGCCGCCGAGGGCTACGACGCGATGGGTCGCGACCGACCTGCACCTGAGCCAGTGACCGCCGACTCCGAACTCGACGCAGCCGTGACGGCAGCCGAGGCCACGTGGGCGCAAGAAAAGGCGGCCGCCAAACCTCGCACCCGCGAGAACAGCAAGCAGGCCACGGTGATCCAGATGCTGCAGCGCCCCGAAGGGGCAACGGTGCAGCAGATCTGCCAGACCACCGGCTGGCAGGCGCACACGGTGCGCGGCACCTTTGCCGGGGCCTTCAAGAAGAAGCTCGGCCTGACCATCGTCTCGGACAAGGCCCAAGGTGGCGAGCGGGTCTACCGGATCGCCGCAGAAGCCTGATCGCCACGCCAACACCCAGGAGAACATCCATGAGCACCATGACCATCACCATCGAACGCACGCCTCGCACCCTGCAGTTTGGCGACACCACCTTGCAGGTCGAGGAGTTGAGCGTCCGATTGCCGTTTGCCCGCAAGCCTGCCGACTTGGACGAAGTTGGCGGCCAGGGTCAGACCAAGGTCTACGTCATAGAGACCAAGGAACTCACCGTCGACGAGTTCGATGCCTTTGCCCGCAGCCTGTTGGTATCGCGCGACTGGCTGCGTGGCAAAGGTGGTGGAACCGGCGACGGCTATCTTTGCGTCGAGGTCACCGCACCGGGTCGACCCTACCTTTACGTGAATCCAGAGGGCGGCGACTACGCACGCTATGTGGCCCGTCTCGGGTGATCGAATTAGATTGAGAGAGAGGCCAAGAACAGCTTGGCTTCTCAATCGAACAGCGCGTTACTACGGGTGTCGCAACGATCAACACCAAGGAGCCAGAGATGAACACCAACCAACAGATCCCCGCCACCCAGAACGAAGCCTGGGGCTTCTGGGGCACGATGAACGAACACGCCAGCGCCGCGTGGCACCTGGCGATGACCGCCATCTCGGACGCCACCAGCCAGCCCCTCGAATCAGTCCGGGCTTTCCTCGACAGCCGCCACGGACGCTACTTTGCGGACGATGTGCAAAACGGGCTGTACCGGGGCGAGACCCTGGCGGACGCGATCAACGCCGCCACCCAACAATGGATGGGCTGGACGATTGGCCGCCAGACCAGCAAGCAGTACGGCATCCCGCGCGGCCTGCCTTACCTGACGGGCTTTGTGATTCACTGCGAGATCGCCGAGGAGTCGCTCGTCGCCTGATCATCGAACAGCGCGCCATCCGACTCGCGGGTGGCTTGCTTGCCAGTCCATTCCTGCCAGCGCCGCACGATCACGTCCACATACTTAGGGTCGAGTTCGATCAGCCGTGCCAGCCGCCCTGACTTTTCGGCGGCAATCAGCGTCGTGCCGGAGCCGCCGAACGGGTCGAGCACCACGTTGCCCGGTCGGCTCGAATTGCGGATCGCGCGCTCGACCAACTCCACCGGCTTCATCGTCGGGTGCAGGTCGTTCTTCTGCGGCTTCTTGATGTTCCAGACGTCGCCCTGGTCGCGGTCGCCGCACCAGTGACGCTGCGCGCCCTCGGGCCATCCGTACAGGATTGGTTCGTACTGGCGCTGGTAGTCGGCCCGGCCCAGCGTGAAGGTGTTCTTGGCCCAGATGATGAACGTCGACCACTTTCCACCGGCGGCACGGAACGCTGCCTGCAGCACATCCAGTTCGCTGGACGACATCGCCACGTAGATGCCGCCCCGGCAGTTCCCAATGGTCGGCGTCAACGCCGCCAGCAGGAAGTCGTAGAAGCCGTCGCCGAGGTTGTCGTTCAGGATCGCGCGATCCTTGCCGCGCATCTTGTCCTTGGCGCTGTTGGCGTAGTTCACGTTGTACGGCGGGTCGGTGAAGACCATGTCCACCGGCTCGCCATCGAGAACCCGGTCGTAGCTCTCAGCCACAGTGGAGTCGCCACACAGCAGACGGTGGCCACCGAGCAGCCAGACATCGCCCGGGCGCGAGACGGGTGTCTCTGACACCTCGGGCACCGCATCGTCATCGGTTTCGCCTTCGCCGTCCGGCTCGTCGCCCGCCATCAATTCCGCCAGTGCATCGGCATCGAAGCCAGTCAGCGACACGTCAAAGTCGTCGTCCTGCAGGGACGCGATCTCGATGCGCAGCATCGCGTCGTCCCAGCCCGCGTTCTCGGCGATGCGGTTGCCGGACTTGCCCAGCATCAGCAGCTTCACGCCCTTGCGCTCGGCCATGCGTTCGATGGCGGACACGATGGGGAGCTTTTTCATGCCTCACCCCCGTCGGTGCTCAAGGTGAAGGACGGCTTGCCGGAATCGACCGTGCGGGCGGCCGCGAACTGCTGCTGCAACGCAGGCGGCCAGTTGATGTACCGGGACTCGGACACGGAGAGCTTGACGTCGAGGTAGCCCTCGACCTTCTCGCCCGAGGCCACGATGCGCTCGGCGATTTCGCCCAACTGTTTCTGGTTCCAGCTGACCTTTTTGGGCAGCTCGAACTTGATGTGCATCGGGCCGTCGCTGATGTGGGCGGTACCAAAGTCACGGCCGGATTCACGCAGTGCGACACGGGCCTGCTCGCCGTAGCACTGTTCCAGCGCCGCATCGAACTTGGTGCGAGCCTTCTTTAGCCAGTCGATGGCAGCATCAAGGTTCTTGTCGACCTCGCGCTTCTGCTCGGCCGGCAGCGCGGCCAGTTGGCTCACAGACATCTCAGCGATGTCGACGGGGAAGATGGTCAGATCGCTCATGGCCGTCCTCCTCACTGGTACGCACGAGTGAAGCTCGAGTAGCGCGAGACGCGGCGCTCGAAGGCTTCGATTTCGTGCAGGAGGTAGGTGACCCGGCGACCGAGCTTGCAGTAGATCGGGCCGAGCTGCTCTTGACGCCAGCGGCGCAGCGTCTTGACGGAGAGCCCCCAGCGGATGGCGAGCTCGTTTTCGTCGAGCGCGATGCAGGCTGCACCGCCGGGATTCATCCGGCGGGGATTCCGACCGGATTCGATTGATGGAACTTGAGTTTGCATTTCGATGTGCCTCCTAGATGAAATGGGCACATCGAAGTCTCCGCACGGGTTTATGGCCCGTGTCTGGTTTGATTTATGGGCGCGTTTATGTGTTGCGTCGCAGTCGGTATTTGCCGCGCTTGACCAATGCGATCACGTCCTCGCGTTCAGCCTTTCCGCCGAAGGCGTCATCGAACGACTGGTAGCCGGTATTGGCGATCCTGTTGACCTCGGCCCAGGACACCTCTGGCGCGTTCTTCCCGTCGGCACTCCACATCTGCTTGACGATCTTGGCGCGCTCCGCAGACAGCTCACGCGACTCGGTGAAGTGGGGCAGCTTCAGTCGATTGCCTTGGAAGAACTCAACCGGCTCTGGCGCACCGCTGGGCGTGACGTAGCCACGCAGCACCCTGTCGAATGCGCTCGCGTCGAAAACGTCCTGGCCGTCGTCCACGCGAACGAACTCGTCCAGCACGCGCATGACATGGTCACGGGGCAGATCAACGGGATCTCGCTGATGCCGCAATACAATGCCGCCACGCGACCAGATTGGGTCGCTCAACACCGAGGTCATCGCGGCAACAGGAGCACGCTCCCACGCTCTGGCAACGAACACCGGGGCAAAGTCGTGTGTGCAAGCGATTCGTACTTCCCCGAGGTGCCACAGGTGGCCCGGCACGCGATGTCGACGGTCGGATCGTCGTCGATCTTCGATGCCGATCAAGGATGCCAAGTCGGCGAGCCACGCATCCACTTGGAAGGTATACAGCGCGATGTCGGCAAGAGGTCGCTCAACCGTTCGTGACCGCTGCTGGGGACTGCGGTACCGGTACACCGCCGCGTCGTGATCGATCTCAACCTCGACTTCCTGCTCAGAATCCAGGACGGGCACCATCAGATGTGTGAGGTAGTCCTCTTCCGTGATCCATCGTCGCTGCAGAAACGTTGGTCTGCATCGCCCGAGCTCGGCCGCCCTGACGCGGGAATCGACCCGGGGCAGCCGCTCCAGCGCTGCCAGAAAGCTCAGATGTGCCGACTTCGCGGTAGCGTCTTCAGAACTCACGGAGCACCCCAATTCGCGTGAGCTGTTCCAGCACGCGCTTGCGGTCATCCTCGGTCTTGCTCTTGTCGTTCAGGCCGTTCGGCGACGTGATTTGGACAGCAACGTTGTGGGCCTTGCGGTGCGGCTGTTTGGCCATTCGGAACACCAGCTTCACCTGCGCCAGCGTGTATCCCGTCAGGTCGTCGATGCCATAGTCGTCATAGGCGACCTGATAGATCTGGCGGGTATCACGCCGATCCTTGCCGATCAGCATCGTGCTCGACAGGTGCTGGATCAGATCACGCCCATTGGCGGCGTCGGTGGTTTGCTGCTCGAAGGGCCGGGCGACTTTGATCTGCAGGATCGAGATTTTTTCAATGCCCGCCACACGCTCCTGCTCAATGCGCTTGAGCATCGCTGGTGTCGAGAAGCCGAACAGGTCGAACTCGCGCATCGGCATGTCGTTGATCTCCCCGTCGCACGCCAAAACGACATCGCGGAAGATGGTCGCCAGTTCACGGCGCACCTCACGGTCTTCGCAGAACACACCGAGCGCACCGGTGCCGGGCTCCCACGAGAAGCTGGCCGACATCGCTGCAGGTTCTTCGTGCTCGACCACCTCGCCGTTGGCAACCTGCCGGAAGTGCGCCGTCGATCCGTTGAAAGTTGCAGTCAGGGTGTGCAAGAGCACGGGCGCGACCTCGTCGGTGTCTTTGCCGCCGCAGCGGTCGGCATGCGCAAGATCACGGCGCGTGAACTGCTCGATGAGGATTTGGTCAGAAGCCACTTGCGGGAACAGCGCCGAAATGCGCCCGCGCAACACACCCTCAACATCGGCATCAATGCTCGGCACCACGCCTTTCGGGCCGAGGTAGTGGCTGGAGTAGTTCTCGCTCTTCCACTGGCGATGCATCACCTGCAAGCGCTCGGCGTTGTCGAAGCGCTGATCGCGCTTGGCACCGACCTCCGGAAAATCCTGCCGCAGACAGAGGTGCAGGGCCCGGCTATACCGGTCACTGGGCGTGGCCAAGACGGCAGCGTCGCTGGCGTCTTGGTCGTCAAGGAGGGATTGGACGGCCTGCGTGCCGTATTCGTCATCGAGCAGCACCACGCGCTCGGCCGCACGCTCGATGTGCTGCTGGACGTCCGAGCCGAGCTTGGCGACGGCGTGGAACATCGCCTTGCGGGACTGCACCGCGAGGATGCCTTTGGCAGCGTCTGTCAGCGCCGCAATTTCCGGCAGCGACGTAGCGCTGGCACGTTCGACCAGGAGCAAGGCGAGGCCGGGACGCTTGGCTTTGCGCACCACGGTGACGAAGTGCTCCATGCACGGCAGGATTTCCGGGCCATCGTCCGATTGACGGGGTCGCACCTGCTTCGAGGACTGCTGCTGCGCGGCAGTCGACTCGTCGTGTTCCTGGGCGGTGATCTGTTCGTCTGCTGGCATAGGCAATTTCCTTTTCTAAACGAAGTGCGCGATTGCGCGAGTGGTTAACTGAACGGTTCAAAAAATGCCGACACGCGGTCGGCGGCGAGATGAAGGCGTTGATCAGACGATCTTGGCCCCCGGCTTTAGAAGACCATAGCGCTCCATCCGTACCTGGATGAAGCGTCGGTTGACGCCGAAGCGCTTGGCCACGGCCTTCTGCAAACATTCGATGTCGCCATCAGCCGTCAGGTGAAGACTGGTGCCGGGCAACTCGGGGTCGAGCGACGGGCTGCGATGGATCGTCACGCCGTGTTTCGCAGCCATCTCTTCGACAGCCAGATTCAAGCGCTGGCGCGGCACCAGCAACGATCCCATGAACTCGTTGGCACGCAGCTCGGCGAAGTATTCTTCCTTGGTGGTGTGGCCCGGAATCGCCAGCGAGGGCGTCGCAGCCGCCTCGGCCACGGGCGTGACTTTCGCCAAGTGCTCGACGTCGCGTGTGGTCGTGCGGTAAGCCCGCCGCGCCGCGTCGCTGGGCTCATCGAACAGACCCGGCCCCTTGCTGGCATCGACGATCCATCCTGGCGCATCGAAGATGGCGTGGCCGAGCTCGTGCCCGAGGGTGCTCAGTACCAACTCCTCGCTGGCGTTCACGCCAACCGGTGACACCGACACCATCGCGGTGTCCGGCACGCCAGGATCGTACTCACAGATGCCCAGGACAGGGTTCCCGCGCTCGTCATGCACGACGTCACCGGTGCCCACGAACAGGTCGAACACCACACCATTGATCTTCAGGCCGGAGATGGCGCTCAAGGTCGTGAGCGGGATGGCATCAGCAGCCGGGTCCACCAGTTGCTGGCGGGCCAAGACGGCGATGCCCTCAATCTCGGAGTTCCTGATGTAGCTGGGGCGCTTTCGGTCGCAATGCCGGTAGCCAAGAGTCAACACCGGCATTCACTTGTCCCCCGTCGCTTGCTTGCGATACATCCGTACCAGGCCCCCCACGTCGTCGCGCATGTCTGGCGGAAGGCGGCTGGCCTCAACAAAAGCGTCGTCGACATTCTCGCCAAGGATTTCTGCCGCCTTGCGGATCAGCTCGTCCTTGGGCGGCTTCTCGATGTCGCGCTCTATGCGCGACCAGTAGGCAGGCGAGATGTCCAGCTGCCGGGCGAAGTCATTCATCTGAATGCCCTTCGCCTCCCTCTTCTGTCTGATGTAGGCACCAAATGCCATGTTATGACCCAATTGCGTGATTAGTTAATTGACGTCATCGTATCGAGCAGATCGACGCCTGTCAACTGTTTCGTTAACGCGCAATCCGGTTCCCTGCCAGACAGGCACCGCTGGCCTGCCGGGGCATCGAGGCCGAGCCACCAAATGAGCCCGATTACCCGGAATTGCCATCCGCTTCGGAACATCGCGCACATCATCTGTGACGGTTGCAATTCCTCGGAGCCGTCATGAAGAACCTCGAACTCGCATCTCCCTCAGAGATGTCCGCCAGCGCCCGCGCTGGTGAAATCACCGCCATCCTTGCGGCCGCCATCGTCCGCACCGTCGTCGCAGAAGCGCCAAAACAGAGAGAAGTTGGCCTTGGCTTCCTGCCCGACCAGCGCGTTCATACAACCCCCTATCAACAGGAGAAGTTGTAATGAACGAGAAACAAGCATCAGTCGCCGCGCGGATCGCGGAGCTATCGAGCCTGCCCATCGCCGAGCTGTGGCCAGTGTGGGATCGGTACTTCAGCAGTCGCCCCATCAACCCCAACCGCGTCTTCATCGAGTCGCGCATCGCCTACAAGATGCAGGAGGAAGCCTTTGGCGGTCTGGCGCACAACACGCGCCAGCGCCTGGAGGCCATCGGTGCCAAGCATTCCAAGATCAAGCTGCGGGCACGGCCGCGCGACACCAACTTCGCGCCCGGCACGGTGCTGCTGCGCGAATGGGGCGACCGCGAGCACAAGGTGGCGGTCACCGCCGAAGGTCTGTTCGAGTACGAGGGCAGCACCTTCAAGAGCCTGACAGCCGTGGCCCGGCAGATCACCGGCACGCACTGGTCGGGCCCGCTGTTCTTTGGCCTTACGGCCAAGGCAGGTGCGCAATGAGCGACGCCACCCAAATCGCCTCTCCCAAGGCGCGCAAACGCTGCGCGGTCTACTGCCGGGTGTCCTCGGACGAACGCCTTGACCAGGAGTTCAACTCCATCGACGCGCAGAAGGAAGCAGGCCACGCCTATGTGGCGAGCCAGCGCGCCGAGGGTTGGATTCCAGTGGCCGACGACTACGACGACCCCGGCTTCTCCGGCGGCAACACGGATCGGCCGGGGCTAAAACGCCTGATGGCCGACATTGAGCGCGGCCAGATCGACATCGTGGTGGTCTACAAGATCGACCGCCTGACGCGCAGCCTTGCCGACTTCTCCAAGATGGTCGAGGTATTTGAGCGCCACGGCGTGTCGTTCGTGTCGGTCACGCAGCAGTTCAACACCACCACATCGATGGGGCGGCTGATGCTCAACGTGCTGCTGTCCTTCGCCCAGTTCGAGCGCGAGGTCACCGGTGAGCGCATCCGCGACAAGATCGCCGCCAGCAAGCGCAAAGGGATGTGGATGGGTGGCGTGCCGCCGCTCGGCTTCGACGTCGAGAACCGTCTGCTGGTCATCAACGACACCGAGGCGGCGGTGGTGCGGCGCATCTTCGAGGAAATGCTGACCATCGGCTCGCCCACCCAGATTGCCGCCAACCTAACGCTGGATGGCATCACCACCAAGGCGTGGACGACACAGGACGGTCAGACACGGGCGGGCACGCGCATCGACAAGAAGTACCTGCACAAGCTGCTGCGTAACCGCATTTACCTCGGTGAGTTGTCGCACAAGGGCAGTTGGTACCCGGGCGTGCATCAAGCCATCATCGATCCCGGGCTGTGGGGCCGGGTTCACGAGGTGCTGGCCAAGGATGGCCACACCCGGTCGGTCGAGACCAAGATCAGGTCGCGCACCGACGCGTTGCTGCGCGGCCTGCTGTACGCGCCCTCGGGCGAGCGGATGTATCCGACCTACTCGCGCAAGAACGGGCGCAAGTACCACTACTACGTGTCCAAGTCGGAAGCGCGGTTCGGCGCGCCGGGCAAGAGCTACGAGCGCCTGCCCGCGCCGGAGATCGAGGGGGCGGTGGTGGCCCAGATCCGAACGGTGCTGACCAGCCCGGAGACCGTGGCGTCGGTGGTGCGGCACATCCAACGCAACGGTGCCCTGATCGACGAGGCCACCACCGTGATGGCTATGGGACGCCTCAACAACGTGTGGGATCAACTGTTCCCGGTCGAGCGCCACCGCATCGCCAATCTGATGATCGAGCGCATCGACCTCGTCCACGCAGGCGAGGTACAGGGGATAAAGGTGAAGTGGCGTGAGGTGGGCTGGAATGCGCTCATCGAGGAATTCGCGCCCGACAGCATCGGTGCCGAACTGCTGGAGGTCGAAGCCTGATGGATGAGTCGATGGAAACCTTTGTGCCCCTGACGTTTCGCCGCCGGGGCGTCCAACGCGTGGCTGCCGACGACCGGCACGTCCACGACGTGACACTGCTCGACGGTGTGGCACGGGCCTTCTACTGGCAGCACCTGCTGGACACCGGCGCGATGCAGAGCGGGTCGGCCATCGCCCGCGCCGAGAAGCTGCACCACTCGGTGGTCAACGAACTGCTGCGCCTGACCCTGCTGGCCCCCGACATCATTGAGCAGTTCATGGCGGGCAAGCAGCCACGGCGGCTGACGCTGATGTGGTTTCAGCGAAACCGCCTGATGGTCGACTGGCACGCCCAGCGCCAGCTCATGGCCAGTTTTGAGGAGGAGGCATGAGTCTCAAGCATCGCGGCCGGGCCAAGGGCGACCCGGTGACGTATCAGACGCCGTTGCCCGCTGGCGGCGTGCAGATGGAGACCTTCCTGCCCTGGACGCTGGTGCGCCGGGGTCTGAAGAAGCAGGTCATCACGCCGCTGGACGCGCCGCAGGAATTCCTGGACGAGGCCCGCCGCGAGCGGCAGGTGCGAGAGATGGCGCAGGACACCCCCTTGATGCGAGCGCTCGGCCTCGCGCACCACTGGCAGCGTCTGCTGGACGAGGGACGGTTCAGTTCCATGACCGAGATCGCGGCGGCCGAAGGCATCGACCTCGGCCAAGCCAGCAAGATGAGCCGACTGGCGCAACTGGCCCCCGACCTGATCGAGAGCATCGCCCTGGGACGCCTCGAGGTGGGCGTCAGCCAGCTGCTGCGCGGCAAGTTGTCGGCGTCCTGGCTGGCGCAACGTGAGGCGCTGGTGGCAGGCTCTCGCTGACAGCCACGCCGCACGGTCACGCCGCCGCAGGGCGGTTTTTTTTGTGCCTTTCGCTGTCTCGGTCGCGCGCTCCCGAGCAGACGAAGATGCAAACCGATGGCCCGCAAACCCGCGCCCATACACGACTTCGGGCCTTGAATGCTCAAGAGGGCAGCAGAGAACAGAGAGAAAAAAACGGCGGAATGCGCGCCCGGAACGGCGACTTCGGGAGGGGTGTGCTCAAGAGGCCAAGGCGCGAAACCGCGCCAACACTGGCGTTCCGGGCAAAAAAATCCCAACCGATAAGGGTTGAGATTTCAAATTGTGGTGGAGCTGGGGGGAATTGAACCCCCGTCCGCAAGCCTTCTTCGCGCAGTTCTACATGTTTAGCCGTCTGGTTTGGATCTCGCTTCCTGAGCCGCGCAGCGGCACGCTGCACAGGACGCCAGCAACCTATGATCTCGTTCCGCGCCAAGTTGCCCGACGCGAAACCAGCCTATGAAATTATCTTTGCAGCCGGGAGTCTGTGGCTTGCGCCAAGACCCCTTGCCCAGCCCATAGGCCTGCTGTTGCAAAGCTCACCGGCAATTAAGCGGCGAGTGCGAAACGTTCGTCGTTTGCAGTTAGTTTGTTTGAATCTGATTTACGAGCACATTCAGCTCGACATGCCCTGCCACGCGTCCGAACCCACGTCGAAACCAGTGCAGCCCCGGGAATCCCTATTTTAGGCCCTCGCAGGCGATTGCAAGAGTGAAAGCAGATCAAGCGGGTTGTGAATGTGGGCATGGGCTCCCCACGCCGTCGTGTCCGCGTTGCGCCCCAGGTACCCGTAGGTCGCGGCCACGGTGCCCATGCCTGCGGCCAGGCCGGCCACCACGTCACGCTCATCGTCGCCCACGTAAAGGCAGGAGGTCGGGTCCAGACCGAGCTGGCGCGCCGCTTCCAGCAGCGGCGCGGGGTGCGGCTTGGCATGCGGCGTGGTGTCGCCCCCCACCACGGTGCCGGCCGTGCCGAACAGCGGCATTCCCCGCGTGAGCGGCCCGGCAAAGCGCATGGATTTGTTGGTCACCACGCCCCAGGCCAGTCCCATGCCGTGCAGGCGCTCCACCAGCTCCGCCACACCGTCGAAGGCCCGCGTGAGCTGCGTCATGCGGCGCTCGTAATTGACGAAAAACTCCTCGCGCATGGCATCAAAGTCAGGATGGGAGGGCGTCATGTCGAACGCGATGCCGAGCATGCCGCGGGCACCCGCCCCGGCCATGGGCCGGTACTGCTCCAGCGGCAACGACGGCAGGCCACGGGCCACGCGCATCTGGTCCGCCGCAGCCCCGAGGTCGGGTGCGCTGTCGATGAGCGTGCCGTCCAGGTCGAACAGGACGGCTTCAATGCCCAAAAACATCAGGCACCGGCCTTGCGCGTGGCCAACAGGTAGTTGACCCGGGTGTCCGCCGACAGCCAGTACCGGCGTGTCAGCGGGTTGTGCTCCAGGCCTCGGGTGGCCTGGAGGTCCAGCGCATAACTGCGGCACCACCCGGCCAGTTCACTGGGCCGGATCAGCTTTTCATACTCGTGCGTCCCCCGGGGCAGCAGGTTGAGCAGGTACTCTGCCCCCACGATCGCCAGCAGGAACGCGCGGGCATTGCGATTGATGGTGGAAAAGAACACCCAGCCTCCGGGTTTGACCAGCGCCGAGCAGGCACGCACCACAGACGCGGGGTCAGGCACGTGCTCCAGCATTTCCATGCAGGTGACCACGTCGAAACGGCCCGGCATCTCGGCGGCCAGGGCTTCCACGCTGACTTCACGGTAAGCCACCCCCTGAGTCTGCACCTCCAGCGCATGGAGCTGGGCCACCTTGAGCGCACGCGCGGCGAGGTCGATCCCCAGGACATCAGCGCCGCGACGCGCCATCGCATCTGCCAGGATGCCACCCCCACAGCCCACGTCCAGCACATGGCGGCCCGCCAGTGGCGTGAAGCCCTCGATCCAGCCCAACCTCAGGGGATTGATCTGGTGAAGCGGACGGAATTCGCTATCCGGGTCCCACCACCGATGCGCCAGTTCCGAGAACTTGGCGATTTCCGATGGATCGACATTGACGGTGTCACTCATGCGACCATTTTCCTCGAGGCCATGAAAAAAGCCCCGTTGCCGGGGCTTTTTCTAAGCGATCCGCAGGGGATTACTTGTTGGAGCGGGTACCGACCACTTCGATTTCCACGCGACGGTTTTTCGCACGGCCTTCGGCGGTCTTGTTGTCGGCCACGGGCTGCTTCTCGCCCTTGCCTTCGGTGTACACGCGGTTCTTCTCGATGCCCTTGGACACCAGGAAGGCCTTCACGGCTTCAGCGCGGCGGACCGACAGCTTCTGGTTGTAGGCATCAGAACCCACGGAGTCGGTGTGACCCACGGCAATGATGACTTCCAGGTTGATGCCCTTGACCTTGCTGGTCAGGTCTTCCAGCTTGGCCTTGCCTTCGGGCTTCAGGACCGACTTGTCGAAGTCGAAGAAGGCGTCAGCGGCGTAGGTCACCTTGGTGGCGGCGGCAGGTGCCGGGGGCTTCGGAGCCGCTGCGGGAGCGGGAGCCGGAGCAGCCGACGGAGCCGGTGCCGGAGCGGCCGACGGGGCCGGTGCCGGAGCAGCAGCCGCAGCCTTGATGGCGCCATCGCAATTGGCCGCTGCCGTAGCAGGCGTCCAGTTGGCATCGCGCCAGCACAGTTCATTGGTGCCGTTCTTCCAGACGAGTTCGGAGGTGCCGTTGCGCCAGTTGTCGATCGACTGGGCGCCAGCGGCGGTTGCGAGCGCAGCGGAGGCAAACAACATCGCCACTTTGTTCAGTTTCTTCATGGTTCTCCTCTTGGGGAAAAAGCCGCAGCCGCGCTGCGATACAAGACGATTAAGGTGACCATCACCAAAAGCGTTGGGACAATTGTGCCACACGTCCTTACACACGCAACGGTTATCGGCTCAGGTCCACGTAGGACAAAACCGCTTCGCAACCATATGTTGCGGTATCGCTACAGCCGCTTGCCCGTAAAATTGCACTCTTTCCGCCGTCACACCGCCCTTCATGACCCAGTTCGCCAAAGAAACCCTGCCCATCAGTCTTGAAGAGGAAATGCGGCGCAGCTACCTCGACTACGCGATGAGCGTGATCGTGGGCCGGGCCCTGCCGGACGCGCGCGACGGCCTCAAGCCGGTGCACCGGCGCGTGCTGTACGCCATGCACGAGCTCAACAACGACTGGAACCGGCCGTACAAGAAGTCGGCCCGTATCGTCGGTGACGTCATCGGTAAGTACCACCCTCACGGCGACCAGTCGGTGTACGACACCATCGTTCGGCTGGCTCAGGACTTCTCGATGCGCCACATGCTGGTGGACGGCCAGGGCAATTTCGGGTCCGTGGATGGTGACAACGCGGCGGCAATGCGGTATACGGAAATCCGGCTGGCCAAGATTGCCCACGAGATGCTGGCCGACATCGACAAGGAAACCGTCGACTTCGGCCCCAACTACGACGGCAGCGAGAAGGAACCGCTGGTCCTGCCCAGCAAGCTGCCCAACCTGCTGGTCAACGGCTCGGGTGGCATCGCGGTCGGCATGGCCACCAACATCCCGCCGCACAACCTCAACGAGGTGGTGGACGGTTGCCTTCACCTGCTGCGCCACCCGGAGGCCTCCATCGACGAGCTGATGGAGATCATCCCGGCCCCGGACTTCCCCACGGCCGGCATCATCTACGGCATCAATGGCGTGCGCGACGGTTACCGCACCGGCCGCGGCCGCGTCGTGATGCGGGCCAAGTGCCATTTCGAGGACATCGACAAGGGTGCGCGCCAGGCCATCATCGTTGACGAGCTGCCCTACCAGGTCAACAAGAAGACCCTGCAGGAGCGCATGGCCGAACTGGTCAACGAAAAGAAAATCGAAGGCATCAGCCACATCCAGGACGAGTCGGACAAGTCTGGCATGCGCCTGGTGATCGAGCTCAAGCGCGGCGAGGTGCCCGAGGTGGTGCTGAACAACCTGTACAAGCAGACACAGTTGCAGGACACCTTCGGCATCAACATGGTGGCCCTGATCGATGGCCAGCCGCGCCTGTGCAATCTGAAGGACCTGATCAAGGTCTTCCTGCAGCACCGCCGCGAGGTAGTGACACGGCGCACCGTGTTCGCGCTGCGCAAGGCGCGCGAGCGGGGCCACGTGCTGGAAGGCCTGGCCGTGGCCCTGGCCAACATCGACGAATTCATCCGCATCATCCGGGAGTCGCCCACACCGCCCGTCGCCAAGGCCGAGCTGATGGCCCGTCCCTGGGACAGCAAGCTGGTGCGCGAGATGCTCACGCGCACACGCGCAGACGGCGGCGTGGTGAATGCCGACGACTACCGCCCCGAAGGGCTGGAGCGCGCCTTCGGCATGGGCCATGACGGTCTGTACCGGCTCTCCGAGACACAGGCCCAGGAAATCCTTCAGATGCGCCTGCAGCGCCTGACTGGCCTGGAGCAGGACAAGATCGTCGCGGAGTACAAGGAGGTGATGGCCGAGATCGAGGACCTGCTCGATATCCTGGCCAAGCCCGAGCGCGTGTCCACCATCATTGGCGACGAGCTGACGACCCTGCGCCAGGAGTTCGGGCAGACCAAGCTGGGCGCACGCCGCAGCGTGGTCGAGCACAACGCCCAGGATCTGGCCACCGAAGACCTGATCACCCCCACCGACATGGTGGTGACGCTCAGCCACACGGGCTACATCAAGAGCCAGCCGCTGTCCGAATACCGGGCCCAGAAGCGCGGCGGGCGCGGCAAGCAGGCCACCGCCACCAAGGAAGACGACTGGGTCGACCAGCTGTTCATCGCCAACACCCACGACTACCTGCTGGCCTTCTCCAACCGCGGCCGGCTGTACTGGCTCAAGGTCTGGGAAGTGCCCGCGGGCTCGCGGGGCTCTCGCGGCCGGCCCATTGTCAACATGTTCCCGCTGCAGGAAGGCGAGAAGATCAACGTGGTGCTGCCGCTGACCGGCGAGTTCCGCAGCTTCCCGGCCGACCACTACGTGTTCATGGCGACCTCCATGGGCACGGTCAAGAAGACCGCGCTGGATGAGTTCAACAACCCGCGCAAGGGCGGCATCATCGCGGTGAACCTCGACGAGGGCGACTACCTCGTTGGCGCGGCGCTGACCGATGGCCAGCACGACGTGATGCTGTTCTCCGACGGCGGCAAGGCCGTGCGCTTCGATGAGGACGACGTCCGCCCGCTGGGCCGCAATGCCCGCGGCGTGCGCGGCATGATGCTCGAGGAAGGCCAGAGCGTGATCGCCATGCTGGTGGCCGAGGACGAGCAGCAGTCGGTGCTCACCGCCACCGTCAACGGCTATGGCAAGCGCACCCCGATTGGCGAGTACACCCGCCACGGCCGTGGCACCAAGGGCATGATCGCCATCCAGCAGAGCGAGCGCAACGGCAAGGTGGTCGCGGCCACGCTGGTCCACGCCGACGACGAGATCATGCTGATCACCGACAAGGGCGTGCTGGTGCGCACCCGGGTCAGCGAGATCCGCGAGCTGGGCCGGGCCACGCAGGGAGTGACCCTGATCGGACTGGACGAAGGCTCCAAGCTCAGCGGACTGCAGCGCATCGTCGAGAACGACGCCAACCCGGCCGATGACGAGAGCGACGCCCCGTCCGGCGACGCTGCCAGCGAGAGTTGATTGCTATATTTTCAATAGCTAACCACGCCCGAATGGCGTGGGCTACAGGCCATTTTGTCTTGAATCTGTCGAATGAACCGCCCCTACAACTTCTCCGCCGGCCCGGCCGCCATCCCACCTGAGGTGTTGCAGCAGGCCGCGGCCGAAATGCTCGACTGGCACGGCAGTGGCATGGGGGTCATGGAGATGAGCCACCGCGGCAGGGAGTTCATCTCGATCTACGAGCAGGCCGAGTCCGACCTGCGCGAGTTGCTGGCCGTGCCGGCGAACTTCCGCATCCTGTTCATGCAGGGCGGCGGCCTGGCCGAGAACGCCATCGTGCCGCTGAACCTGTCGCACGCCGCCACCGTCGACCACGTGATCACCGGCAGCTGGAGCCAGAAGTCGCAGAAGGAAGCGCGCAAGTACTGCAGCCAGGTCCACATTGCCGCCAGCAACGAGGCCGACGGCCACACCACCCTGCCCGAACCTGCGCGCTGGAACCTGAGCACCGGAACCCGCTATGTGCAGGCCTGCACCAACGAAACCATCCACGGCGTGGAGTTTCACGAACTGCCGGACCTGAAATCGCTGGGCTGCGACGCGCCGCTGGTGATCGACTTCTCCTCGCATGTGGCTTCGCGCCCCGTGGACTGGTCGCGCGTGGGCCTGGCCTTTGGCGGCGCCCAGAAGAACCTCGGACCGGCCGGCGTCACCCTGGTGGTGGTGCGCGAGGACCTGCTGGGCCATGCCCTGCCCATCTGCCCCAGCGCCTTCGACTACAAGATCGTGGCCGAGCAGCAATCCATGTACAACACGCCGCCGACCTGGGCCATCTACATCGCGGGCCTGACCTTCCAGTGGATCAAGCGGCAGACCGAGGGCGATGCCAGCGGCATCGCCGCGATGGAGCGGCGCAACATGGCCAAGGCGGCCCTGCTGTACGACTTCATCGACGGTTCGGCGTTTTATGCCAACAAGGTTGCCAGAAACTGCCGCTCGCGAATGAATGTGCCCTTCTTCCTGGCCGATGAATCGCGCAATGATGATTTCCTGGCGGGAGCGAAGGCGCGCGGGCTGCTGCAGCTCAAGGGCCACAAGTCGGTCGGCGGCATGCGCGCCAGCATCTACAACGCCATGCCGCTGGCCGGCGTGCAGGCGCTGGTGGACTACATGCGAGAATTTGAGAAAAAGAACACCTGAATTTGCGCCACATGCCCCAATCCCTTGCCGACCTCCGCACGCAGATCGACGCCGTCGACAGCGAGCTGCTCACGTTGCTGAATCGCCGCGCGGCGCTGGCCAACGAGGTCGGAGAAATCAAGCGGGCCGAGGGTTCGGCCGTGTTCCGGCCCGAGCGCGAGGCCCAGGTCATCAACGGGCTGCAGGCCGCCAACCCCGGGCCGCTGAAGGCGGCCAATGTGGCCACCATCTGGCGAGAGGTCATGTCGGCCTGCCGCGCCCTGGAGGCACCGCAGCGCGTGGCCTACCTCGGTCCGGCCGGCACCTTCAGTGAACAGGCGGCAGTGCAGTTCTTCGGTTCGAGCATCGAGCATGTGCCCTGCGTGAACTTCGACGAAGTGTTCCACGCTGCCACCGCAGGCACGGCCGACTTCGGCGTGGTCCCGGTGGAGAACAACACCGAAGGCGTGGTCACCCGCTCGCTCGACCTGCTGCTGCAATCGCCGCTGCACATCGTTGGCGAGATCAGCCTGCTGGTGCGCCACCATCTGCTTCGCCTGTCCAAGTCGCTCGATGGCGTCGAGGTCGTGCTGGCCCATCCGCAGGCCCTGGCCCAGTGCCAGGGCTGGCTCACCAAGCACCTGCCCGGGGCGGAGCGGCGCGCCGTGTCCAGCAACGCCGAAGGCGCCCGGCAGGCCGCCGGGAATCCGGGCTGGGCCGCCATTGCCAGCGAACGCGCGGGCAGCGAGTTCGGCCTGCACATCGCGGCCCATGCGGTGCAGGACGATGCCTTCAACCGCACCCGTTTCGCCGTGATCTGCCTGCCGCAGACGCTGGCGGCGCCCCAGGCGTCGGGCCGCGACTGCGTGAGCCTGATCGTGTCGGTGCCCAACAAGCCCGGGGCGGTCCATGACATCCTGGTGCCGCTCAAGAAGCACGGCGTGTCCATGACGCGCTTCGAGTCGCGCCCCGCGCGTTCGGGGCAGTGGGAATACTATTTCTACATTGACGTACAGGGCCACCCCACCGAGCCGCATGTGGCTGCCGCGCTGCGCGACCTGCAAAGCCTGTGCGCGTTCTACAAGGTGCTGGGCACCTACCCGGTGGGAGAATGACATGGCACCTGCCTTCACCTTCATTGTCCGGCCCCCTGTGGCCAGCCTCCCCTGGGGCGGCCCTTCGGGAGCGTTGACCGATGTTTGAACAACTGGGACTGATCGGCTGCGGCCTCATGGGCGGCTCCTTCGCACTGGCGCTCAAGCGCGCCGGCCTGGTCAAGCGCGTGGTCGGCTACAGCAAGTCGCCGTCCACCACCGAGCGGGCACGCCAGATGGGCGTGATCGACGTGGAGGCCCCGTCCGCGCTGCTGGCCGTGTCGGGCGCCGACATCGTGCTGCTGGCCGTGCCGGTCTCGGCGACCGAGGCCACGCTCAAGGCCATCAAGCACCTGGTCACCGCCAACACCCTGATCATGGACGTGGGGTCGACCAAGCGGGACGTGGTCGATGCCGCCCGCCGGGTGCTGGGCGCCCACGTGGCCACCTTCATCCCGGCCCACCCCGTGACCGGCAAGGAAGTGTCGGGCGTGGACCATGCCGACCCGGATCTCTACAGCGGCAAGCAGGTCATCCTGACGCCGATCGAACGCACCATGACTGCCAAGCTCCAGCAGGCGGTGGACCTGTGGACCGCCCTGGGCAGCAAGGTGATCCAGATGTCCCCCGAGTCGCATGATGCGGCCTTCGCCGCCGTCAGCCACCTGCCCCATCTGGTGGCGTTTGCCCTGATCAACGGCATCACCAACCAGCCGCACGGCCGCGACTACCTGTCGCTGGCGGGGCCGGGCTTTCGCGACTTCACGCGCATCGCCGCCAGCGACCCCAAGATGTGGCGTGACGTGCTGCTGGCCAACCGCGAGGAGCTGCTGAGCCAGTCCAAGAAATTCCGCGATGCCCTGCACTCGCTCGAAATCATGATCCAGAGCGGCAACTCCGACGCGCTGGAGGGCCTGGTGCGCCAGGCCAGCGAGACCCGCGCGCACTGGCGCATGGGCACCGCCCCGAAGAAATAACCATGAATGCCATGCCGGCGGCTGGGCTGCCGCGCCGCCGCTGATGTACGCCACCGAGTTCCTCGACCTCCCTCCCCTGGCCCGCGCGGGCGGTACCGTCACCCTGCCCGGGTCCAAAAGCATCTCCAACCGGGTGCTGCTGCTTGCCGCGCTGTGCGAGGGCACCACCGAAATCCACGACCTGCTGGACTCCGACGACACGCGCGTGATGCTCGCCGCGTTGCGCCAACTCGGCTGCAGCGTCACCCACGAGGGGGCGCTGGTGCGCATCACCGGCCTCGGCGGACGGACGCCGGTCTCCCCGGCCAGGCTCTTCATGGGCAACGCGGGCACGGCCATGCGGCCGCTCACGGCCGCGCTGGCTGTGCTGGGGGGGGAATTCGAGCTCAGTGGCGTGCCGCGCATGCACGAGCGGCCCATCGGCGACCTCGTGGATGCGCTGCGCCAGCTGGGCTGCGCGATCGACTACCTGGGGCAGGAGGGCTTTCCGCCCCTGCGCATCGGGCGGCCGGTGCTGGCGCTGCAGGCACCGATCCGCGTGCGCGGCGACGTGTCGAGCCAGTTCCTCACGGCCCTGCTCATGGCCCTGCCCCTGGTGGCGCAGCGCGACGTGGTGATCGAGGTGGTGGGTGAGCTGATCTCCCGGCCCTACATCGAGATCACGCTCAACCTGCTGGCGCGCTTCGGCATCACGGTGCAGCGACCGGACGGCGAGGACCGCTGGCAGCGCTTCACCCTGCCCGCAGGCAGCCGCTACCGCTCCCCGGGCAGCATCCACGTCGAAGCCGATGCCTCGTCTGCTAGCTATTTCATAGCGCTCGGTGCCCTGGCAGCAAGGGCTGCAGGCCAGAATGGCCTGAAAATTCAGGGGGTCGGCGCGGATTCGATCCAGGGCGACATCCGCTTCATCGAAGCCGCCCAGGCCATGGGTGCCGTGGTGCGCAGCGGCCCGAACTGGCTGGAGGTGTCGCGCGGCGAGCCCGGCAAGGGCTGGCCGCTCAAGGCCATCGACCTCGATTGCAACCACATCCCCGATGCGGCCATGACACTGGCCGTGATGGCCCTGTTTGCCGACGGCACCACCACGCTGCGCAACATCGCCAGTTGGCGCGTCAAGGAGACCGACCGCATTGCCGCCATGGCCACCGAATGCGCCAAGCTCGGCGCCACGGTGGAAGAAGGCCCGGACTGGCTGCGCATCACTCCGCCCCGGCGCTGGAAGGCCGCCAGCATCCACACCTATGACGATCACCGCGTGGCCATGTGCTTCTCGCTCGCGGCGTTCAACGCCGATGCGGTGCCGGTGCGCATCGAGGACCCGCGCTGCGTGGCCAAGACCTTTCCCGACTATTTCGAGACCCTGTTCTCGGTGGTCGAACCCGTGGCGGACCGGGTGCCCGTGATCTGCATCGACGGCCCCACGGCGTCCGGCAAGGGCACGCTGGCGGCCACGCTGGCGCAGCAACTGGGCTACCACTACCTCGACTCGGGGGCGCTGTACCGGGTCACTGCGCTGGCCGCGCTGCGCGCCGGCCTGGCGCTGGACGCTGCCCACGAAGCCGCCATCGCCACGCTGGCCCGCCAGCTGCCGGTGCGCTTCGCAGGGGGCCATGTGCTGCTCGACGGCGAGGACGTGAGCGACGCCATCCGCACCGAGGAGGCCGGCATGAACGCCTCGCGCGTCTCGGCACTGCCATCGGTGCGCACGGCGCTGGTGGCGCTGCAGCACAGCTTCCGGCGGCTGCCGGGGCTGGTGGCCGACGGGCGGGACATGGGCACGGTGATCTTCCCGCAGGCCCCCCTCAAGCTGTTTTTGACGGCCAGTGCCGCCAAGCGCGCCGAACGGCGCCATAAGCAGTTGATTTCAAAGGGTTTTTCAGCTACACTCGACAGTCTTCGGCAAGATTTGGAAGCCCGCGATGCCAGGGACTCGTCCCGCAGCGTGGCGCCACTGAGGCCTGCCGCAGATGCCCTGTTGCTCGACAACTCCGAGCAGTCGGTTGAAGAATCGGTTGCCCAGGTGCTGTCATGGTGGCAGGACAAACAGCCATTCGGGGCTTCCCCGAAAGACTGAAGGCCCGCACTGCCCCTCTCGCGCGCCAGCGCCCAGGCAGTGTGGTTCATCTACCTAACCCGCGGACCTGATCCGCAACCAACCGCCGTCATCAGTCCTAGAAACAGCTGCAATGGTGCCGCTGGAAACCTGCGTGACGTGCAAGGAAACCCAATGTCTGAATCATTTGCCTCGATGTTCGAAGAATCGCTGCAGCGCTCTGAAATGCGCGCCGGCGAAGTGATCACCTCCGAAGTGGTCCGTATCGAACACAGTTTCGTCGTCGTCAACGCCGGGCTCAAGTCCGAAGCCTATGTGCCGATCGACGAATTCAAGAATGACAAGGGCGAAATCGAAGTCCAGGTGGGCGATTTCGTCTCGGTGGCCATCGACGCCATCGAAAACGGCTACGGCGACACCATCCTGTCGCGCGACAAGGCCAAGCGCCTGGCCTCGTGGATGAGCCTGGAAAAGGCCCTGGAGTCCGGCGAATTCGTGACCGGCACCACCAGCGGCAAGGTCAAGGGCGGCCTGACCGTGCTGGTCAATGGCATCCGCGCCTTCCTGCCCGGCTCGCTGATCGACACCCGTCCCATCAAGGACCTGACCCCGTTCGAGAACAAGACCCTCGAGTTCAAGGTCATCAAGCTGGACCGCAAGCGCAACAACGTGGTGCTGAGCCGCCGCGCCGTGGTCGAAGCCTCCATGGGCGAAGAGCGCGCCAAGCTGATGGAAACCCTCAAGGAAGGTTCCGTCGTGCGCGGCGTGGTCAAGAACATCACCGAGTACGGTGCGTTCGTGGACCTGGGCGGCATCGACGGCCTGCTGCACATCACCGACATGGCCTGGCGCCGTGTCCGCCACCCGAGCGAAGTCGTTCAGGCCGGCCAGGAAATCACCGCCAAGATCCTCAAGTTCGACACCGAGAAGAACCGCGTGTCCCTGGGTCTCAAGCAGATGGGCGACGACCCCTGGATGGGCGTGAACCGCCGCTACCCGCAGGGCACCCGCATGTTCGGCAAGATCACCAACATCGCCGACTACGGCGCGTTCGTGGAACTCGAGCCCGGCATCGAAGGCCTGGTGCACGTCTCCGAAATGGACTGGACCAACAAGAACGTGGCCCCCTCCAAGATCGTCTCCCTGGGCGACGAAGTGGAAGTCATGGTCCTGGAGATCGACGAAGACAAGCGCCGCATCTCCCTGGGCATGAAGCAGTGCAAGGCCAACCCGTGGCAGGAATTCGCGCAGAACACCAAGCGCGGCGACCGCGTCAAGGGCCCGATCAAGTCGATCACCGACTTCGGCGTGTTCGTGGGTCTGGCTGCCGGCATCGACGGCCTGGTGCACCTGTCCGACCTGTCCTGGAACGAGCCCGGCGAAGCCGCCGTGCGCAACTACAAGAAGGGCCAGGAAGTGGACGCCATCGTGCTGGCCGTGGACGTGGACCGCGAGCGCATCAGCCTGGGCATCAAGCAGCTCGACGGCGACCCGTTTGCCACCTTCGTCTCGGTGCACGACAAGGGCTCCGTGGTGTCCGGCAAGGTCAAGACCGTGGACGCCAAGGGCGCCGAGATCGACCTGGGCGAAGACATCGTGGGCTACCTGCGTGCCTCGGAAATCTCCCGCGACCGCGTGGAAGACGCCCGCAATGTGCTCAAGGAAGGCGACGAAGTGTCGACCGTGGTCGTCAACATCGACCGCAAGACACGCAACATCCAGCTCTCGATCAAGGCCAAGGACATGGCTGACGAGCAGGGTGCGATGGCCAGCCTGAACCAGCAGTCTTCCCGCGAGAACGCCGGCACCACCAGCCTGGGCGCCCTGCTGCGCGCCAAGCTGGACAACTCCGACAAGTAAACCGTCCTGGCGACACGGTGGGGCCCGCCTCGCCGTGTCGTGCCCGATATGACCCGATCTGACCTTGTCGAAGAGCTGGCCGCCCGCTTCAGCCAGCTCACGCACCGTGATGCCGAATATGCTGTCAAGACCATTCTTGATGCCATGAGCGACGCGCTGGTGCGAGGCCACCGCATCGAGATCCGCGGCTTCGGCAGCTTCTCGATCAACCGCAGGCCGCCCCGCATGGGGCGCAACCCGCGCAGCGGCGAAAGCGTGCACATTCCCGAAAAGCGCGTTCCCCACTTCAAGCCGGGCAAGGCCCTGCGCGAAGCGGTGGACAAGCGCACGGCCGAGCTCGAAGCCGTGGCCGTGGCACAGCCCGCCAGCGACTGAGCCCGATAGAATCTCTTCGTCACTGAGGAGATGGATGAAATACCTCATGTGGCTGCTCAAGGCAGCCATTTTTTTTACCCTGTTCGCCTTTGCGCTGAACAACCAGCAGGACGCCACGGTGCACTTCTTTTTTGGCACCCAGTGGCGCGCGCCGCAGGTGCTGGTGGTGCTGGTGGCTTTCGCGCTGGGCCTGGCCGTAGGCGTGATGGGCATGGTGCCGCGCTGGTGGAAACACCGCCGTGCCGCACGCAAGGCCAGCCACGGACCGCAGACGGCGACACCCGAAGACGCCAGCTCGACCCTGCACCATGGACTTTGACCTGAGCTGGCTGCTGCTGGGCCTGCCCGTGGTGTTCGTTCTGGGCTGGGTGGCCTCGCGGCTGGACCTGCGCCAGTTGCGCATCGAGAACCGCCAGGCGCCCAAGGCGTATTTCCGCGGCCTCAACTACCTGCTCAACGAACAGCAGGACCAGGCCATCGACGCCTTCATCGAAGCCGTCCAGAACGACCCCGACACCTCGGAGCTGCACTTCGCGCTGGGCAACCTGTTCCGCCGCCGCGGCGAGTACGAACGCGCGGTGCGGGTGCATGAGCATCTGCTGTCGCGTGGTGACCTGGCCCGCGCCGACCGCGACCGGGCCCAGCATGCGCTGGCACTGGACTTTCTGAAAGCCGGCCTGCTGGACCGGGCCGAGGATGCCCTGCGCCGCCTCGAGGGCACGGCCTTCGAGGCCCAGGCCCGCCTGGCGCTGCTGGCCATCTACGAACGCTCGCGCGACTGGGCACAGGCCAGCGAGGTGGCCGAGCGGCTCGAAGCCTCGGGAGAAGGCAGCTTTCGCACGAGGCTGGCGCACTACCTGTGCGAGCAGGCCGCACGCGCACCCGACGACCAGGCCGAACCGCTGCTGCGCCAGGCCCTGTCCGCCGCGCCACAGGCGCCGCGCGCACGCATGGAGATGGCCGCGCTGCAAAGCCGTCGAGGCGACGCCGCCGCCGCCACCCGGACGCTGCTGTCACTGGCCCATGCCGTGCCCACCTCCATCGCGCTCACGGCCCGAAAGCTCGCCGAGGCCGCCACGGCCAGTGGACAGCAGGACCAGGCCCTGCAGGTGCTGCAGGCCAGCTACGAACTGTCGCCTTCCCTGGACGTGCTGGACGCCATCGCCGCGCTCGAGTCCGATCCCGCCGCGGCGCGTGAGTGGTACGCCAATCACCTCAAGCGCGAGCCCTCCCTGGTCGCCGCCACCAAGTGGCTGGCCGGCGAGAAGCTCGCCAGCGAGGACATCCACCTGCATGTGCAGAATGCGCTGGAGCATGCCGCCCGCCCCCTGACCCGCTACCGCTGCGCGGCCTGCGGCTTCGAGGCCAAGCAGCATTTCTGGCAATGCCCCGGCTGCCAGGCCTGGGACAGCTACCCGCCTCGCCGCGTCGAAGAACTATGAATCCCAGCAGACAACAACTCGCTGCCGCCCGCGTGCTCGTGGTGGGTGACGCCATGCTCGACCGCTACTGGCATGGCGCGGTGGACCGCATCTCACCCGAGGCGCCAGTGCCCGTGGTGCGCGTCACCCGTGAGATCGAAACCATCGGCGGAGCCGGCAACGTGGCCTTCAATGTCACCACGCTCGGGGCCCAGGCCAGTTTCATTGGCGTGATGGGCGAAGATGAGCCCGGCCGCAAGCTCGAAGCCCTGATGCGCAACACCGGCGTCCAGACGCACCTGGCGCGCGACCCGGGCCTGCAGACCACCGTCAAGCTGCGCGTGATCGGGCGCCAGCAGCAGCTGCTGCGCATGGACTTCGAGAACGAGCCGGACCACGAGGCACTGGCGTCGCAGACCGAAACATTCGCCCTGCTGGCGCCGCAGCACGGCGCCATCCTGTTCTCCGACTACGGCAAGGGAGGGCTCGCCCATGTGGGCACCATGATCGAAGCCGCGCGCGCCGCGGGCAAACCGGTGCTGGTGGACCCCAAGGGCAGCGACTATTCGCGCTACACCGGCGCCACCATCATCACCCCCAACCGTGCCGAGCTGCAGCAGGTGGTGGGCAGCTGGCACGGCGAGGACGAGCTGCGCGCCAAGGCGCAGGGTCTGCGTGAAACCCTGCGCCTGCAGGCCCTGCTGGTCACGCGCAGCGAGGAAGGCATGAGCCTGTTCGACGCGCAGGGCGAAGTTCACGTCAAGGCCCAGGCGCGCGAGGTGTTCGACGTGACCGGCGCCGGTGACACCGTGATTGCCACGCTGGCCGCCCTGGTGGCCGCGGGCCTGAACCTGCGCGACGCCCTGCCCCTGGCCAACAAGGCGGGGGGCATCGTCGTGGGCAAGTTCGGCACGGCCACCGTTTCGTATGAGGAGCTTTTCTCGTGACCCGCATCGTTGTGACCGGCGCCGCCGGCTTCATTGGCAGCAACCTGGTCAAGGGCCTGAACGCCCGCGGCATCGACGACATCATCGCCGTGGACGACCTCACCCAGGGCGACAAATTCCGCAACCTCGCCGACCTGCGCATCGCCGACTACGTGGACGCTGACCTGTTCTACGACTCGTTCGCCGACGGCTACTTCGGCCAGGTCGAGGCGATCTTCCACGAAGGCGCCTGCAGCGACACGATGGAGACCGACGGCAAGTACATGATGGACAACAACTACACGCTGTCGTGTGGCCTGTTCAACGCCTGCAGGGAGCGTGGCACGCGCCTGCTCTACGCGTCCTCGGCCGCCACCTACGGTGGGTCCGACACCTTTCGCGAGACGCCCGAATTCGAGAAGCCGCTGAACGTCTACGGCTACAGCAAGCTGCTGTTCGACCAGAGAATGCGACGAGAACTCGGGTCCGATTTCTCGGATGCCTCGACACAGGTGGCCGGCTTCCGCTACTTCAACGTCTACGGCCCGCGCGAGCAGCACAAGGGCCGCATGGCCAGCGTGGCTTTCCACGAGTTCAACCAGTTCCAGGCTGAAGGACGCGTCAAGCTGTTCGGCGAGTACGGCGGCTACGGCCCCGGCGAGCAGATGCGCGATTTTGTCTTCATCGACGACGTGGTGGCCGTGAATCTCTGGTTCCTGGATCATCCGGATCGGTCGGGCATCTTCAACCTCGGCACTGGCCGGGCACAGCCCTTCAACGACGTGGCGCTCGCGGTGGTCAACGGCCTGCGGGCCCGCGACGGGCACGCCGCGCTGGACCTCGCGGAAGCCACGCGGCAGCAGCTCATCGAGTACGTGGGCTTTCCGGACGCGCTGCGCGGCAAGTACCAGTGCTACACCCAGGCCGACCTGGGCCACCTGCGCGCCGCCGGCTGCGAGCACGCGTTCTGCGATGTGCAGACCGGTGTCGCCCGGTACATGGACGCGCTGGGGGTGAGCCAAGGGTAAGCCCCTATCCAAAGGACTGGAACCGGTCAACGAACGGCGGGTTGCGCCGTTAAAGACCCAGCCCGGCGCGGAGGGTGCCGGTTTGTCCATCCCCTGAGGAGATCCCATGTTGAAGAAGATTCTGGCCCTGGTGGCCATGCTGTACGCGGCTGCGTCCTTTGCGGCCGTTGATGTGAACAAGGCCAGCGCCGCCGAACTCGACGGCATCAAGGGCATCGGCCCTGCGATCTCGGCCAAGATCGTCGATGAGCGCAAGAAAGGCAATTTCAAGGATTGGTCCGACTTCATCAGCCGCGTCAAGGGCGTGGGTGAAGGCAATGCCGCCAAGTTCTCCGCCGACGGCCTGACGGTCAACGGCGCCGCCTTCAAGGGTGCCGCGGCGGCACCGGCCGACAAGAAGGCCGAGGCCAAGCCCACCCCCGCTGCGGCTGCCGCGCCGGCCGCCAAGGAAGAGAAGAAGGACCCCAAGGCCGAAGCCAAGATGAAGGCCGACGAAGCCAAAGCCAAGAAGGGAGCTGACAAGAAGGCCAAGGCCGAAGAAAAGGCCAAGAAAGCCGAAGAAGCCAAGGCCAAGAAGGAAGCCGACATGAAGGCCAAGGAAGAGGCCAAGAAAGCCGCCGCCGCAAAGAAGGACGAGAAGAAGGCAGAGGCCCCCAAGGCCGCCGCCAGCGCCGCCAAGAAGTAAGCGGTTTCTCGCAGCACCCCCAAGCCCGCTTTGGCGGGCTTTTTTGTCAAATCAAGCGTTAGCCCTTGCCAGCCGGCCACTGTCAGCTATCAATAACATAGCGAGCCGACTCTGCTTCAGACCAGCGCAATCAGGTCAGTGGTGCCCACATCCACGCCCGCCTGCGTGAGCAGCGTGGTTGCCTGGCCGCGGTGGTGCGTCTGGTGGTTGAAAAAATGGGTCAGCGCCTGCCAGGCCGGGTGTTCGCGCCAGACCCCCTTGCTGTTGGCATAGCGCATGGTCTGCTGCAGGAAGCCGGGCGGCATGTCGGCCAGCCAGTCTTCCACCGCTGCATCCAGCCGCTCGCGCCGGGCCCTGAGGGCGTCCCAGTCGGCCTCGAGTTCGGTGGCGAACGAAGCCCCGGCCGGCAGTAACAACAGGTCTCCAGCAAGCGCCGCAAAGGCCACGCCCTGCCGCGCGAAGCGCTGAAGCCACATCGAATCGGCCCAGACCAGGTGATTCAGCGTGCCGTGGATGGAGCCGAAGAAAGCCCCCCGGTCCAGCCGCCGCCCCTCGTCGCCCATCGGGTCGCAAGCCGCGTAGAGGCGCTGGTTGAACCAGCGGTTGTAACGGGCAAGGAACCGGTAGTTGTCAATGAAGGCGCTGTCCATGCGCTGCATTGTCCGCATTTCCGCGGCCGGATGCAGCCCCCGGCACCGCCGGCCCGAACAACGGCAACAAGCCGTCCACGCGGCTGGCCGCCGCCGCCTGCCCCAGATCCTGCGCGAGGTACTGGTACAGCGTGGACCGCAGCAGCCACAGCTCGATCACGGTGCTCGCGCGCGCGATCTGCCCAGCGGCCCGGGCGCGGTGCTCATGGCTGCACGGGCCTGTCGCCAGGCGCATGGCCTGGCGAATCGCCTCGAGGTCCACTGGAGGCGCCAGGGCCTCCTGCGCCTGCGTGTCCTGGCCCCGTGAGCCCCAAGTGGATGCCAGCCACCGCTGAACGCGTTGAGTCATGTCCATGGAAGATTCTCCTGGCGCGGGATCAGGCCACGCCGTAACCGCCCCCACCGGGCGTCAGGATTTCAAACACATCACCCGGCTTCATTTCCGCCTGGCCGATGTGACCCAGTTCCTCCACTTGTCCGTTCCCGCGCACGACGCGGTTGATGCCCACCTGCCCCGGCTGCCCGCCCGCCAGGCCGAAGGCCCCATGCTTGCGGCCGTTCGACAGGATGCTGGCCGTCATGTCCTCCAGGAAGCACACGCGACGCACGCCGCCGTTGCCACCCGTCCACTTGCCGGCCCCACCCGAGCCGGCCCGGATTTCGTAGCTTTCCAGCCGGACCGGAAAGCGGAACTCCAGCACCTCGGGATCGGTCAGCCGCGAATTCGTCATGTGGGTCTGGACCACGCTGGTGCCGTCGAAGCCGCCCACCACCGCGCCGTGGGCGTCGGTCACCGCGCCGGCACCACTGCCGCCCGAGATGGTCTCGTAGTACTGGTGCGAGGCGTTGCCGAAGGTGAAGTTGTTCATCGTGCACTGGCTGGCCGCCATCACGCCCAGCGCGCCGTACAGCGCGTTGGTGATGCAGGTCGACGTCTCCACATTGCCCGCCACCACCGAGGCCGGCGGATTGGGGTTGAGCATGGAGCCTGCCGGGATGATGACCTTCAACGGCTTCAGGCAGCCGGCATTGAGCGGGATGTCGTCGTCCACCAGCGTGCGGAACACATACAGCACGGCGGCCATGCAGACCGCGGTGGGCGCATTGAAGTTGTTGAGCTGCTGCGCCGAGGTGCCGGTGAAGTCGATCTCGGCGCTGCGCTGACGCGCATTCACGCGGATCGCCACCTGGATCTGGGCGCCGTTGTCCAGCGGGAGCGTGAAGGCGCTGTCCTTGAGCCGGGTGATCACGCGGCGCACGGATTCTTCGGCGTTGTCCTGCACATGGCCCATGTAGGCCTGCACCACATCCAGGCCAAACTGGTCGACCATCTTGCGCAACTCCTGCACGCCTTTCTCATTGGCCGCGATCTGGGCCTTCAGGTCGGCCATGTTCTGCTGGGGGTTGCGGCTCGGGTACTTGCCGCTTTGCAGCAGGGCCACCATCTCGGCCTCGCGCAGCACCCCGGCATCGACCAGCTTGACGTTGTTGATCTGTACCCCCTCTTCCTCGATCAGCGTCGAGAACGGGGGCATGGAGCCCGGCGTGGTGCCACCGATGTCGGCGTGGTGGCCGCGGCTGCCCACATAGAACAATGGCCTGTCGTGGGCCGCGGCACCCAGGTAGACCGGCGTGATCACGGTCACGTCCGGCAGGTGGGTGCCACCGTGGTATGGGTCGTTGAGCACGTACACATCGCCGGGCTGCATGCGGCCCGTGTTCTCGCGGATCACGGTCTTGATGCTCTCGCCCATGGAGCCCAGGTGCACGGGCATGTGGGGTGCATTGGCAATGAGATTGCCTTCGGCATCGAACAGCGCGCAGCTGAAATCCAGCCGCTCCTTGATGTTGACGGAGTAGGCCGTGTTCTGCAGCTGCAGGCCCATCTGCTCGGCGATGTTCATGAACAGGTTGTTGAACACCTCCAGCAGGACCGGGTCCACCGTGGTGCCCACGGCAAATCGGGCAGCGCGCGGAATGCGGCGGTCCAGCACCAGATGGTCCAGCGCCGTCAGCTCCGCTTCCCAGCCGGGCTCCACCACCGTGGTCGCGTTCTTCTCGGCAATGATCGCGGGACCAGGCACCACGTCGCCGGGGCGCAGGTCCTCGCGCACGACCAGGGCCGCGTCATGCCACTGGCCGCCCGAGTACATGCGCACGGTTTCACGGCGCGGCACCTCGCGCGGCTCGAAGGTTTCGTGACGCGGCTCGGCCGGTGCGTCTCCCGCCACGACCGCCTCCACGGACACGGCCTCGACCATCAGGCGCTTGCCCTGCATCAGGAAGGCAAAGCGCTGGCGGTAGGCCGCCTCGAAGGCGCTGCGGATAGCCGCCAGATCGCCAAAGGGAACCACCAGCGCCGAGTCACTGCCCTCGTAGCGCACATGCACGCGGTAGTGGACGGTCACCAGGCCGGCGCTGATCTGCTGGCGCTCGAGTTCGCCCTGCGCGGCCGCGCCCAGGCTTTCCAGGCGCTCGGCGATCAGCGGCAGCGACTCCGGCGCGAGCGGCATTTCCACCGCCTGCTCGCGAATCACGTTCTGGTCGGCCAGACCCATGCCGTAGGCACTGAGCACGCCGGCCAGCGGGTGCACGAAGACGCGCGTCATGCCCAGCGCATCGGCCACCAGGCAGGCATGCTGCCCGCCCGCGCCACCGAAGCATTGCAGGGTGTAGCGGGTCACGTCGTAGCCGCGCGCCACGGAGATCTTCTTGATGGCATTGGCCATCTGCTGCACCGCGATGTTGATGAAGCCCTCGGCCACCACCTCGGCGCTGCGGCCGGTGCGGCCGGCCAGCTCGTTGAACCGGGCCTCGACGATTTCGTAGCTCAGCGCCTCGTCAGCGTGCGCACCAAACACCTTGGGGAAGTAACGCGGCTGGATCTTGCCGGTCATCACGTTGGCGTCGGTCACGGCCAGCGGGCCGCCGCGCCGGTAACTGGCCGGGCCAGGGTTGGCACCCGCGCTCTCGGGGCCCACGCGGAAGCGCGAGCCGTCGAACTCGAGGATCGAGCCACCGCCCGCCGCCACGGTATGGATGCTCATCATGGGCGCACGCATGCGCACACCGGCCACCTGGGTTTCAAATTCGCGCTCGAACTCCCCCGCGTAGTGCGAAACGTCGGTGGAGGTGCCGCCCATGTCAAAGCCGATAACCTTGTCCTGCCCGGCCAGCGCCGCGGTGCGGGCCATGCCCACGATGCCGCCGGCGGGCCCGGACAGAATGGCATCCTTGCCCTGGAAGGCATGGGCATCGGTCAGGCCCCCGGAAGACTGCATGAAGAACAGCTTGACCCCCGGCATCTCGCCGGCCACCTGTTCCACATACCGGCGCAGGATCGGTGACAGGTAGGCATCGACCACGGTGGTGTCACCGCGGCTGACGAACTTCATCATCGGGCTGGTCTCGTGCGAAGTACTGACCTGCGTGAACCCCACCTTGCGGGCGATGGCAGCGGCCTGCTGCTCGTGCTCGGTGTACCGGTAGCCGTGCATAAAGACGATGGCCACGCTGCGCAGGCCCCTGCCCCAAGCCGCGAGCAGGTCGCCGCGCAGGCTGGCTTCGTCCAGCGGACGCACCACGTCACCGTGCGCGCCGATGCGCTCGCTGGCCTCGATCACTTCGGTGTACAGCAGTTCGGGCAGCACCACATGGCGGTCAAAGAGCCGGGGACGGTTCTGGTAGGCGATGCGCAGGGCATCACGGAAGCCCTGGCTGGTCACCAGCAGGGTGGGCTCGCCCTTGCGCTCGAGCAAGGCATTGGTGGCCACCGTGGTGCCCATCTTCACGCACTCCACCAGCTCGGGGGTCACCGGCTCGCCGCGCTTGAGGCCCAGCAGGTGCCGGATGCCGGCCACCGCCGCATCCTTGTACTGTTCCGGGTTCTCGGACAGCAGCTTGTGCGTGGTCAGCGACCCGTCGGGCCGCTTGGCCACGATGTCGGTGAATGTGCCGCCGCGGTCGATCCAGAATTGCCAGCGGCTCGTACCCGGGGAGGAAGATGTGTCTTGCATGGTGCTTCAGTTCTGAGTGTGAAGGGACTCCGCTGCGTCCGGGCGGGCCGGACGATGCGGTGTCAGGGGAAAAATATCGAGAGGTTCCATGGCTCAGGGCGAGAGGTTACGCCACACCGGGCATAGGGATGAATCGCTCGAGCTTGCGGAACCGGGCCAGCCAGCGACCGACCGAGGGATAGCCTGCGAGCTCGAAGCCTCCCTGCCCGGCCAGCGCCACGTGGGGAAAGCAGGCCACGTCAGCCAGCGTGGCCCGCTCGCCGGCCAGCCAGTCATCACGCTCCAGCTGGCCCTCGAGGACCCGCAGGGCCTGTTCGCCCGCGGCGCGGGAGGCCGCGAGGTCGCCGGTGTAGCCGAAGCGCTGGATGGCGCGCGCCATGAACAGCCCCGACGCAATTTCGTTCTGGGCCAGTTCAAGCCACTGGCAGACCCGGGCCATGGCGGCGGCATCGATGGGCAGCCACTCGCGCGACTCGTCATAGCGCCGGGCCAGGTAGCACAGGATGGCCGTCGATCCCCAGAGCACCACACCACCGTCGGCCAGCGTGGGCACCTGGCCGCGCGGATTGAGCGAGAGGTAGGCCGTATCGACCGCGTTGCGCCCGGCCTGCAGCCGCACCGGAACCCTCTGGTAAGGCAACGCGAGGAAGGACAGGAACAGCCGCACCTTGTAGCAGTTGCTGGAAGTCTCGCGGTCATGCAGCACCAGCCTGTCGCCGGCCGCCGGGACCAGGGGTTTGTGGGGCGGGGTGTGCATGATCGGCGGGCCTCCCGGGGTTGGATGGAGCAGCGGCGGTCGGTTCCATGTCGGCGTTGCAACGCCGCTCAGCGCTGGATGTAGTAGGGCACGAAGATGTTGTTCGCCTCGTTGCCCACGGTACGCACCCATTCGCGTGAGAACTTCTCGCCCATGCGCTTGAGTTCAGCCTCGAAGTCGGCGGGAATCCGGTCCACCTTCATGCCCTTGGACTTGAGCTCCAGGGTGGACTCCGAAGCCACGGCCTGGCTCATGGCCCAGCCCCGGGTTTCGGCCTGCTGGGAGGCCTTCAGCACCGCCTGCCGGGTCGCGGGGGGCAGGCTGTCGAAGGCCTTGAGGTTCACGAACACGATGTTCTTCGGGAACCAGGCGTTGATCTCGTAGTAGTTCTTGATCTGGCCCCACACCTGGTTCTCGACGCCGGTCACCGCCGAGGTGATCATGTTGTCCATCCTGCCGCTGGCCAGCGCCTTGTTGACGTCGACCATGGGCACGTCCACCGGCGTGGCGCCCAGCATCTGGGCAATGCGGACCGTGGAGGAGTTGTAGGTGCGCATGCGCGTGCCCTTGAAGTCGGCCGAGGACTTCACCGGGGTGCCGGCGTACAGCCCTTGCGGCGGCCACGGCACGGCGTACAGCGCCTTGAGCCCGCGTTCGGCGAAGTGCTTGTCGATCAGGGGGCGCTGCAGGTCCCACATGCGCCGCGCATCGTCATAGCTGCCCACCACGAAGGGGATCGCGTCGGCCCCGGCAATGGGGATGTCCTTGACCATGCTGGTCATGATGGTTTCGCCCGCCTGCACTTTGCCGTCCTGCACGGCCTGCCGGATATCGTTGAGCTTGAACAGTTCGTTGTTCGGATGAACCTCGATGCGAAGCGCCCCGGAGGTGGCCTGCTCCACATCCTTGGCGAACTGCGCGATGTTCTGGGTGTGGAAGGACTCCGCGCGATAGCCCGTGGCGAGTTTCCACTGGGTCTGGGCGTGCGCCATCGAGGCGGCGACAGTCAAGGCAGCGATCAGATAGGTCTTCATGAGGTACTCCAGAAGTGGCTGACAAGCCTTACATCCGGCGTGGCAGCCACAGAACCACGTCGGGGAAGAAATAGATCAGGAGAATCGCCGCGAGCATCAGCGCGAACATCGGGATCACGGTCCGGGCGATGTAGGTGATTTCGTGGCGTGTGAGGCCCTGCAGCACGAACAGGTTTAGGCCGACGGGCGGGGTGATCTGGGCGATCTCGACCACCAGCACCACGAAGATGCCGAACCAGATCAGGTCCAGGCCGGCCGCCTGCACCGTCGGCATCAGCACACCGATGGTCAGAACCACCATGGAGATGCCGTCCAGGAAGCAACCGAGGACCAGGAAGAACACCGTGAGCGCCAGCACCAGCATCAGCGGTGACAGGTGCAGCGCGCCGACAAACTCGGCAAGGTGGCGCGGCAGGCCGACGAAGCCCATGGCCAGCGTGAGAAAGGCGGCGCCGGCCAGGATCAGCCCGATCATGCAGTAGACGCGGCAGGCTGCCGCCAGGCCCTCGGCCACACGCTTCCAGCTCAGGCTGCCCTCCACCGCTGCCAGCGCGAAAGACCCCAGCACGCCGATCGCGGCGGCCTCGGTGGCCGTGGCCACGCCGGAATAGATGGAGCCCAGGACGGCACCGATCAGCGCCACCACGGGAATCAGATGGCGCGCGGCATGGATCTTCTGCATCAGGGTCATCGACGCGTCCGCGGCCGGCACCTTGTCCTTGTTGAACAGCGCCCAGACGATGATGTAGCCCATGAACAGCGTGGCCAGCAGCAGGCCCGGCAGGACGCCCCCGATGAACAGCTTGGCGATCGACACGTCGGCCGCCACCCCGTAGACGATCATGATGATCGAAGGCGGGATGAGCAGACCCAGGGTGGCAGCCCCCGCCAGCGTGCCGACGGCCATGGACTCCGGATAGCCGCGGCGCTTGAGTTCCGGCAGCGAAATCTTGCCGATGGTGGCGCAGGTGGCCGCGGACGAGCCTGACACGGCCGCGAAGATGGTGCTGCCGATCACGTTCACGTGCAGCAGACGGCCCGGCAGGCGGTTGAACCAGGGAGCGAGCCCCTTGAACATGTCTTCCGACAGCTTGGTGCGGAACAGGATCTCTCCCATCCAGAGGAACAAGGGAAGCGCCGTCAGTGTCCAGCTGGAGGTGGAGCCCCAGATGGTGAGCATCATGCTGTCCCCCACAGGCCGGGGGCTGACGAACTGCATGGCAATCAGGCCCACGCCCAGCAGGGACATGCCGATCCATACGCCGGAGCCCAGGATGATGAACAGCAGGACGACGAGTCCCAGGGCCAATAGAACTTCCATGATGTGCTCCTGATTCTTTTCTGGGGGATGGCTTCGCTTATTCGGAGCGGGCGGCTTCGCCCGAGGTCGCCTCGAAGAACGTGGCGCCGCGAACTCGGGCAATGAAACCGTGGACCATGGCCACGGCAAAGCCGATGCTGCCCACGGCCATGGTGAGTTGGGGAATCCACATCGGGGTGGCGTCTCCCGTGGGTGCCACGTCATGCAGCGTGTACGACAGCCACACCATGCGGCAGGCAAACCAGGCGATGTACAGCGACAGCAGCACACCCGCGCCCAGGCTCCAGTACTCCAGCGCGGTGCGCATGCGCGGCGGCGAGTTCTGCAGCAGCAGCGTCACGCGGATGTGGTCCCCGTGGCGAAAGGCCGAGGGCAGCGCGAGGAACAGAGCGGCGGCAATCGAATAGCCGGCGTAGCCGTCGAGGCCGGGAATGCTCCAGCCGTCGACCAGCCGCGTGGCGATGTTGAGAGTGATCGACAGCAACGCTGCCAGCATGGACACGCAGGCCAGCGCCAGCAGCGTGTTGTAGAAATTCCGGGCGAGCTTGTCCACAGTCAACTCCAACGACAGGTTGATCTCTTGCTTTTGCATGTCCCGGCGTCAGGCGCCGGGACATGCGGGGGGCGGGGGAAGCGGCTTAGTGCTTGCGGTACGCGTCGATGATGGCCTTGCCATCGGGGCCAGCCGAGGCCAGCCACTCGGCCGTCATCGTCTCGCCAATCGCCAGCAGCGCCTTGCGCACGCTCTCGGAGGGCTGGGCAATGGTCATGCCGTTGCTGCCCAGCACCTTGATGGAATCGGTGTCCACCTTTTCGCTGGCCTGCCAGCCGCGCTGCTCGGCTGCGGCGGCGGCCTTGAGCACGGCGTCCTGGGTGGCCTTGTCGAGCGCGTCGAAAGCCTTCTGGTTGACCGCCGTGACATTGCGCGGAAGCCAGCCGTTGACCGGGTAGAAGAACTTGGTCTGCTCGTACAGCTTGCCGTCGGCGCCGCTGGCGCTGGAGGTCAGGAAGTTGTTGGCAGCCCCCGTGGCGAGGGCCTGCCCGAGTTCAGGCAACTGGATGGTGACCGGCGAGGCCCCCAGCATCTGCGCGATCTTGGTGGTGGCCGGGTTGTAGGCACGCATCTTGGTGCCCTTGAAGTCGTCAGCGCTGTTGATCGGCTTGACCGAATACAGCGACTGGCCGGGCCACGGCACCGAGAACAGCGGCTTCACGCCCTGCGCCGCAAGCACCTTGGCCTGCACGGGCTTGGCCGCCTCGTACAGGCGCTTTGCGTCCGCATAGCTGGTGGCCAGGAAGGGAATGGAGTCCACGCCGTACAGCGGGTTCTCGTTGGCCAGACCGGAAATGATGAACTCACCCGCCGGTGCCAGGCCGCCCTGGATGGCGCGCTTGATCTCGGGCTGCTTGAACAGGGAGCCACCGGGGTGCACCGTGATCTTCAGTTTGCCACCGCTGAGCTTGTCCACATCGTCTGCAAACTGCTGCACGTTTTGCGTCTGGAAGGTGTTGGCACCGTAACCGGTGGGCAGGTCCCACTTGGTCTGGGCCTGGGCGAGCGTGGCACAGGCCACGGCGGACAGGCAGAACATGAATTTTTTCATCGGGTTGCTCCTTGTTTAGAAACTGGCTAGCTGGTTATTGAGAAGATCGGTGATCAGCATCGCGCCGGGGGCGTGGGTGATGCAGAACTCGGGGCGGGCCTGCCGGATCGCGGCCTGAGGCGTGACACCGCAGGCCCAGAACACGGGCAGTTCATCGGGCATCACGTCCACCGCGTCGCCGTAGTCAGGCTGCGAGAGGTCGGCAATGCCGATCAGCGACGGGTCGCCGATGTGGACCGGCGCGCCATGCACGTCGGGGAAGCGGGAGGTGACCTGCACGGCGCGGATCACCGCGGCGGCGCGCAAGGGACGCATGGAGACCACCAGAGGGCCACTGAACACGCCGGCGGCCTGGGTGGGCACGTTGGTGCGGTACATCGCCACGTTCCTGCCCTGCTCCACGTGGCGCAGGGACAGGCCCGCCTCCATCAGCGCCTGCTCGAAGCTGAAGGAGCAGCCGATGACGAAGGTGACCAGGTCATTGCGCCAAAGCGCGGTGATGTCGCAGGGCTCCTCCACCAGTTCGCCATCACGCCACACGCGATACCGGGGCACGTCCGTGCAGATGTTGATGTCGCGCCCCAGCGAGGGAAGCATCGCGTGACCGGGCTCCGACACCGCGAGCAGGGGACAGGGTTTGGGGTTGCGCTGGCAGTAGCGCAGGAAATCATCGGCCTGCGCCTTGGGCAGGATGACCACATTGCCCTGAACATGGTCGTCGGCCAGACCACTCGTGTGGGAGGTCCAGAGCCCCTGGCGAATCAGCCCGCGCACATGGGCCGCGTTCTGCATGCCCTCAGAGCCAAACACCTCCAGCGCCAAATCGGAAACTGATCCCACCACGACTCCTTGTTGCGAATTGTGTCAACTGCATGACGTTGGGCGGATTGTGGTTGCCGGGATGCGCTACTGCAAATTCGAAATATTTCGCTTACATCATCGATTTTTTCGATGCTCCAGTTTGGGGCGAACGCTTCAATCGAGTGCGCGCATCAGACGGTCTTCCTTCTGATTCCGAGTCGACAAACGCCATCGCCGACTTCACAACCGTCTCGACAGTCCTCGTGGAAGGGTCGGTCCGGAAGCTTGCGTGAATGGGCAATGGAGCCAGCGACACATCACACTTGAGCTGCTTCAAATTGGGGAATACCAGTAGTCGCTCGACCGCCCGGCGCGGCAATGTGGCCACACCAAACCCCCCCTGGACAAGTTGCACCATCGCAGAAATCGATGAGATGGTGTGCACCCGGCGCGGCTCGACCTCGGCCTGGCGAAACAGATCGACCAGCGTGACGTGCGGCTGCGAGCCGCGCTGGAAGGTGAGGATTTCCTGCTCGCCCAGATCCTCCAGCGCGTAGCTGCGCCTGCGGTGCTTCTGCGCATTGCCCATGAAGACCATTTCCATCGGCGGCAGCGAGCGGCTGCGCACCCCATCGCCCGACGCCGGCAGTGCTGCAAACACCAGATCCTGAGTGCCGCGCCGGATCTGCTCGACCAGGATGGGCGTGGTTTCCACCGTCAGCTCGAGCTCGAGCGCGGGCTGGTCCACGCGCAGTTTTTCGATCCACGGGATGAGCCAGGAGTGCAGCACGGACTCGATCGCGCCAATCCGCATCGACACCGCGAGGGGCGCGCCGGAGCCCATCTCTGCCTTGACCTCGCGCTGCAGCTCGAGCAGCCGCTGCGAATAGGTGAAGAATCGCGTGCCGGCCACGGTCAGTCGGAAATGCTTGTCCCGCCGGTCCAGCAACAGCACCCCGAGTTCTTCCTCGAGCGCCGCAATGCGGCTGGACATGGCGGATTGCGTGAGGTACAGCTTCTCGGCAGCCCGGGTCACGCTCTTGAGCGACGCCACCCAGTAGAAGGCTTCGACAAATCGCAGATTCATGAGGTCTCCCTTGCCGCGGCGGCATGAGGCCGGAGGGCCGGGGCGTCGAACAGCGACAGCACGCGCCACCCCGTGGCCTCGCGTATCTGCCGCGCATACGGCGGCATGTTGGTGCACTCCAGCACCAGGGTCTGCAGCCCCGGCGCCCGCGCCTTGAGCGCCAGCGCGGCGGCCACGACATCGGCCTGCGCGGCCTGCAGGTCCATCTGCTCGCGGTTGCCCAGGATGGCCGAGGCGAATTCACCCGCCGGGTCAACACCCTGCACCAGCACGTCGGAAACCCGCTCCCGGGGCACGCCCGCACTGCGGATGTGCTCGCTGCCCAGCTTGCCCGCGCTGATGGTCAGCACCCCCACCTGGGCCTCATCCTTCAGCAGCCGCGGCAGTTGCAGAAGGCTGGACGTGACCACCGGCACCTTGACCGCAGCCTGAAGCTCCTTCTGCAACAGCACCAGGAAGCCGCAGCTGGTGGTGATGACCGATACGCCCAGTTGCTCCAGCCCGCGCGCCACCGCGACAAAGGCCGGCACGACGCGGCCGGCGCGCAAGCCGCGCGCCGACTGCACCACCTTGTCCGGCCAGACCCCGCGCACGATACGAAAGTTCACGGGTGCCGCCCAGCTCAGCGGGTGGCCCACATCCCCGGGCGGGCGCGGAAAGCGGGTGTCCAGCATCACCACGCCCACGGCGGGAGGCACCTGGCCCGGGGGAAACACCGGAGGGGGTGGCGCGCTATTTGCATTTATGCTCGGGCTCTCATTCATCCATACCATTGTCCCGGAGAGAACATGAAACTCAAACTCGGATTGATGGCCGCTGCCCTGACCCTGGGCGCCTCGGCCTTCGCGCAGACCAAGTGGGACCTGCCCGCTGCCTATCCCGCGACCAATTTCCACAGCGAGAACCTGGCCCAGTTCGCCAGCGACGTGGACAAGGCCACGGGCGGCAAGCTCAAGATCACCGTGCATCCGGGCGCCTCGCTCTTCAAGGCACCGGAAATCAAGCGCGCCGTGCAGGGCGGCCAGGCCCAAGCCGGCGAAATCCTGCTGGCGAACTTCGCCAACGAATGGCCGATCTACGCCGCCGACGGCATGCCTTTCCTGGCTGACAGCTACGACGCCGCCATGAAGCTCTACAAGGCCCAGAGGCCGATGCTCGAGAAGAAGCTCGCCGCCGACGGCATGGCCCTGCTGTACGCTGTGCCCTGGCCTCCGCAGGGCATCTACGTCAAGAAGCCGATCAACAGCGCCGCCGACCTCAAGGGCGTGAAGTGGCGCGCCTACAGCCCGGCCACCGCGCGCATCGCCGAACTCGTGGGCGCGCAGCCCGTGACCGTGCAGGCCGCCGAACTGTCGCAAGCCATGGCCACCGGCGTGGTGGAGAGTTACATGTCGTCCGGTTCCACCGGCTACGACACCAAGACCTACGAGCACCTCAAGTACTGGTACGACACCCAGGCCTGGCTCCCCAAGAACGCCGTGATCGTCAACAAGAAGGCTTTTGACGCCCTCGACAAGCCCACGCAGGACGCCCTGCTGAAGGCCGCCGCCGAGGCCGAGACCCGCGGCTGGGCGTCCAGCAAGAAGGTCAATGGCGAAGTGCTCGACAAGCTCAAGGCCAACGGCATGCAGATCCTGCCGCCCTCGGCCCAGCTCAAGGCCGACATGAAGAAGGTCGGTGACGTGATGCTCAAGGAATGGCTGGACAAGGCCGGACCGGAAGGCCAGGCCCTCGTCGACGCTTACCGCAAGTAAGCTGATGCGCAAGGCCCTGGACGCGCTCTACCTCAGCGCCGCCGCCCTGGCGGCGCTTTTTCTGGTGGGCCTGCTGGTGATGGTGCTGCTGTCCATCGCCAGCCGGCAATTCCACTTTCACGTGCCGGGCACCGATGCCTATGCGGGCTACCTCATGGCCGCCAGCGGCTTCCTGGCCCTGGCGCACACGCTCAAGCGCGGTGAACACATCCGCGTGACACTGGTGATCAACGCGCTCAAGGGGCCCTTTCGCAAGGTGTCCGAGCTCTGGGCCCTCGGCGTCGCGGCGCTGCTGTCGTGCCTGTTTGCCTTCTACAGCTGCCGCCTGTCCTGGCAGTCCTACACCTTTCATGACATCTCCACGGCCAGCGACGCCACGCCGCTGTGGATGCCCCAGATCGCCATGGCCGTGGGCACGGTGATCCTGGCGATCGCCTTTGTTGACGAGCTGGTGCTCGAGCTGCGCGGCCAGCGCGCGGCCGCCCCCTCCGGTGAGGCCCTGCGCAATGAGTGATTTCGCCATCACGGGCCTGCTGGTCCTGAGCCTGTTCCTGATCCTGGGCAGCGGCGTGTGGATCGGCCTCACGCTCTCGGGGGTGGCCTGGATCGGCATGCAGCTGTTCTCGTCGCGTCCCGCCGGCGACGCCATGGCCGTCACCATCTGGGGGAGCGCCTCGAGCTGGACGCTCACCGCCCTGCCCCTGTTCGTCTGGATGGGGGAGATCCTGTTCCGGACCCGGCTGAGCCAGGACATGTTCAAGGGCCTGGCGCCCTGGATGCAGAGCCTGCCCGGCCGCCTGCTGCACACCAACGTGGTGGGCTGCACCATCTTTGCCGCGGTCTCGGGCTCCAGTGCCGCCACCTGCGCCACCATTGGCAAGATGTCACTGCCCGAGCTCAGCCGGCGCGGCTACCCCGAGCACATGATCGTGGGCACGCTGGCCGGCGCCAGCACGCTGGGCCTGCTGATTCCTCCGTCGATCATCATGATCGTGTACGGCGTGAGCGCCGAGGTGTCGATCGCGCGGCTGTTCATCGCTGGCGTGCTGCCCGGGGTGCTGCTGGCCCTGCTGTTTTCAGGCTACATCGCGCTGTGGGCGCTGACCAACCCGGGGCGCATCCCGGCGGCCGACACGCGCATGAGCTTCATGCAGAAGCTGGCCGAATCGCGCAGCCTGATTCCGGTGGTGACCCTGATCGCGGCGGTGCTCGGCTCGATCTACACCGGCGTGGCCACCGCCACCGAAGCCGCTGCCGTGGGGGTGGTGGGTTCGCTCATCATCTCCAGCCTGCAGGGCTCGATGAACTGGCAGACCTTCAAGGACTCGCTGATGGGCGCCACGCGGCTGTACTGCATGATCGCGCTGATCCTGTCCGGCGCGGCCTTTCTCACACTCAGCATGGGCTACATCGGCCTGCCCCGGCACCTGGCCGAGTGGATCTCCACGCTGGGGCTGAGCCAGGGGCAGCTGATCGCGGCGCTGGCGGTGTTCTTCATCGTGCTCGGTTGCTTCCTGGACGGCATCTCGATGGTCGTGCTGACCATGGGCGTGATCATGCCCACGGTGCAGAAGGCGGGCATCGACCCGATCTGGTTCGGCATCTTCGTGGTGCTGGTCGTCGAGATGGCGCAGATCACGCCGCCCGTGGGCTTCAACCTGTTCGTGCTGCAGGGCATGACGGGCCGCGAGCTGACCTGGATCGCCAAGGTCACCATTCCCATGTTCATTCTCATGTGCGTGGCCATCGCGCTCATCTATGCCTTCCCTGGCATCGTGACCTGGCTGCCGCAGCAGATGATGCATTAGGTGTCGCATGCTCAATGTCGTCGCGATCTGCATCGGTGCCAGCCTGGGCGCGCTGGGCCGCTGGGGCCTGAGCCTGTGGCTCAACCCCGGGGCGCTGCTGCCCTGGGGCACGCTGACGGCCAACCTGCTGGGCGCGTACCTCATCGGTGTGTGCGTGGCGGTCTTCCAGGCCCTGCCCCATCTCGATCCCGCATGGCGGCTCGCCCTGGTGACCGGGCTGCTGGGCGCGCTCACCACCTTCTCCAGTTTTTCCGCCGAGGTCGTGGGCATGCTCATGCAGCAGCGCTATGCCCTGGCGGGCGTGACCGCCCTGCTGCACCTGGCCGGCTCGCTGGCACTGACGTTGCTGGGACTCAAATCCGCTATGTTTTTCATAGCATCCCGGGCCGGATAATCGCGGGCTATAGCCTTTTTTCTGACTGGGCCCGCGCTGGCCCGTTCTGGCAGAATGCCGCCACACCATGAAACCGCTGATCCTGGCCCTGCTCGTTCTCGCCAGCTGCCCCGGCCGCGCTGAAGAAGTGTGGTTCACGGTCATGGGCGACCGGGCCAATCCCCGGGTCGACACCATCGAAGTCAATCCGGTCCCGCTCGACGGGGACGGCCTGCTGCGCACCATGCGGGTTCGGGTGAGCCGCTCCACGCTGCGCAAGAGCTGGGACGGCGTGGCCTACCGCTCCTACGAATCCACCGTGCTGTTCGACTGCCGCCAGCAAAAGGCGCAGTACCTGTCGCTGGTGTTCTACCTGCGGCCCGGCTGGCAGGGAACCTCGCACACCACCTCGGTGTTCACCCCCGACCAGGTCAGGCCCATGCTGTTCAAGGACGTGGCCCCGAATCCGACCCAGCGGATCATCCGGGCCGCCTGCCAGTAGCCGCGCCGCCGCGCGGCACACCGCACACCAGCACACCCGGGTCATTCGCGGGCACGGCCCGGTCATTCTTGGCGGGGCCCACCGCCATGTCGCGCGGCAGGGTCACGCCGTTCTTCACCGCCAGGATTTCAGCCATGATGCTCACCGCGATCTCAGGTGGCGTCTTGCTGCCGATGTAGATGCCGATGGGGCCGCGCAGGCGCTGCAGGCTTTCCCGGGTCTGCTCGAAGTGCTCGATCATGCGGTCATGGCGCAGGTCGTTGTTGCGGCGGCTGCCGATCGCGCCGACGTAGAAGGCGTCGGACTTCAGAGCTTCCAGCAACGCCAGGTCGTCGAGCTTGGGGTCGTGCGTGAGGGCCACCACGCAACTGCGCCGGTCCGGCCTGAAAGCGGTGACCACGTCGTCGGGCATGTCGGCCACCACCCTGGCGCCCGCCACGCTCCAGGCACCGCGGTATTCCTCGCGCGGGTCGCACACGGTCACGGCAAAGCCGCTGAACAGGGCCATGGTGGCCAGGTATTCGGTGAGCTGGCCGGCGCCGATGAGCAGCATGCGGTACTCGGGACCGAAGGTGTTCACCAGTTCGGTGTCGCTCACGCCCAGTTCTTCGGGCACCTGCGCCTCGCGCAGCGTGACCTGGCCGTCGCTCAGGCGGACACTGCGCCGCATCAGGGTGCCGGCTTCGAGCCGCGTCACGAGTTCGGCCAGGCGATCCGCATCGGGGTCGTACTCAAGCAGCAGCTCCAGCGTCCCGCCGCACGGCAGGCCGAACTGATGGGCTTCATCGGCCGTGACCCCGTACTTGACGAAGCCCGGCGCGCCACTGGGAATCTGCCGGTCCTCGCCCTGGCCCGAATAGGCCTGCGTGAAACGGTAGATCAGGTCGTCCTCGATGCAGCCGCCCGACACCGACCCCACCACCGAGCCATCCTCGCACAGCGCCATGATCGAACCGACCGGCCGGGGTGAACTGCCCCAGGTTCGCACCACCGTGGCCAGCAGCGCGCGGCGGCCGGCCAGCCGCCAGTCGCGCAGGGTGCGCAGCACCATCACGTCAAGATTTTCCATGGCCCCACTCCTTCGCTTGCACCTGCCGCCGAACCCCTCAGCGCAGGAACCAGACCGCGGCCAGCACGACCGCGGCGCCCGCCAGCCAGACCCAGACCGGCACCTTGCCCCCCGCCGGCGCGGGCGCCGGCGGTGCGGCGGTGGTGGCTGCCGCCGCCGCATAGGCCTCGGGATGGCGGCGTTGCATTTCCTCGTCGAAGCGCTTGAAAAAGTCTTCCGCCATGGACTTGGCCACGCCGTCGATCAGGCGCTGGCCAAGCTGGGCGATTTTTCCGCCCACCGACGCATGCACGGTGTAGCTCAGCTCGCAGCCGCTGCCCTCGGCCGCGGGCTTGAGCTGGACGGCCGAGTTGCCCTTGCCGAAACCGGCGGCACCGCCCTGCCCGTCGAAGGTGATGGTGTAGCTGTTGGGCGGGTTGATGTCGCTGAGCGTGATCTTGCCGTTGAACTTGGCGGCCACCGGGCCGATCTTGACCGCCACGCCCACGGCGTACTGGTCCTCGCCGGTGGCCTCGACCTTGTCGCATCCGGGAATGCAGGCCTTGAGCACTTCGGGATTGTTCAAGGCGTCCCAGGCCTGTTGTTGTGTGACCGCCAGTGCGCGGCTTCCTTGCATGTCCATGGGGTGTCCCTCCGTTCAGTGTTTCATGAGAGCTGCGAGGCTGGCGGCCAGTTCCTCGAGCTTGCTGATGTTGTGCACGGCCAGCATGCCGTGCGCGTGCTGGTGCAGCACGGCGGCACCGCGCGCCAGCGGCTGATAGCCGTCAAAGCGCAGCAGTGGATTGAGCCAGAGCAGGCGCCGGCTGTGCTGGCGCAGCCAGGCCAGTTCGCGCGCGAGGTCATGGGATTCACCGGTGTCCAGGCCGTCGCTGATCACCAGGACCAGCGTGCGCCGGCCCACCAGCCTGCGGGCGTGCTCCCGCCTCAGCGTGGCCAGCGAGTCGCCCAGCCGGGTCCCCCCGGCGAAATCGTCGATGAGCGCACTCGCAGCGCCCAGCATGGCATCGGTGTCGGCCAACCGGAAGGCCGGGGTCAGGTCGGTCAGGTGGGTGCCGAACGCAAACACGTCGCGCCGCACGCGCCGCCCGGGCACATCACGCGTGGCCGCGTGCAGGAACGCCAGCAGCAGGCGGGCATAGCGCTCCATGGACCCCGACACATCGACCAGCACCAGCAGGGGCAGGGGCTGGCGCTTGCGCCGCAGATGACGCAGACGGATGAGCTCGCCACCCGTCTGCGCAGCGTCGCGCATGGCGCCGTTCCAGTGCAGGTGCGGCCCCCGCAGGCCCGGGCGCATGCGGCGGCTGGGCAGCTGCGGAACCGGCAGGGCCACGTCACGGGCCAGCCGGGCGACCAGATGGTATTCGGTGGCACTGAGCGCGCTGAAGTCGGCATGCTTGAGTCGCTGCAGGTCGCTAGCGGTCATGGCGGCGTCGAACTCGAGCTTGTCGTCCTTCTGGGCCGGCGTACCCGCAGCGGCCACCGGTTTCGGCGGTGACAGCGCCTCGCGCACGCGCGGGCGCCGCCTGGAGGGCTCGGCCTTGCCCTGGGCGCTGGGCAGGAGCTGCGCCAGCAGCTTGTTGGCGACATCGGGATTGCGGAAGTACACGTCGAACAGCTCCCGGAACACCAGACGGTCCTGTTCGCGGCTGACCATCACGGCCTCCATCGCGGCGCCGAGATCGGCCCTGCGCTCCACACCCACCAGCAGGGCCGCCTGCTGCGCCAACGCGATGCGCGCGCTGTCCATGTGCACCCCGGCGCGGCGCAACGCACGGCCAAAGCCCGTCACGTTGTCGGCAAGCTTGCCGGTCCGCGCATCACCCAGCTGCATGGCGGGCTGCCTCCTGCGGACCCCAAGCCGCCCACGCCCACGCAAGGCGAAGCACGCGGACCGACGCCATCACGCGGCCTCTTCCTGCGGCTTCAGCAGCTCGGCCGCGAAATCGCGGGTCAGGGCCGCCACGTCCTCGCGCTGCTTGAAGAGAATGCCGGCCGTGTCGCTCACCACCTCGGGGTCCACCACCAGGGTGTCCAGCGCCACCAGGGCCTTGGCCCATTCCACACTTTCGGCAATGCCGGGCGCGCGCTGGAAGGCGTTGGCAAAGGGCTGGCTGCGCAGCCGGCCCACGAACTGCGCGACCTGCTGCGCCAGCGCGGCGCTCGCGCCCGGCACCTGGGCCTGCACGATGGCGAGCTCGCGCTCGCGCTCGGGATAGTCGAGCCAGTGGTACAGGCAACGGCGCTTGACCGCGTCATTCAGCTCACGGGTCCGGTTGCTGGTCAGGAGCGTGACCGGCGTGGCCGCCGCGCGGATGGTGCCGATCTCGGGAATGCTGACCTGGTATTCGCCCAGGTATTCGAGCAGGAAGGCCTCGAACGGCTCATCGGCGCGGTCCACCTCGTCGATCAGCAGCACGGCGCCAGGCTCGGGCGCCTGCAGCGCTTGCAGCAGCGGACGGCGGATCAGGTAGCGGTCCTGGTAGACCTCGCGCTCAACGGCGTCCACCCCGGTGGCATCGGGACGACCGCCCCCGCCGGGGCCTCTCAGCTCGGCCGCGCGCAGATGGAGCAGTTGCGCTGCGTAGTTCCACTCGTACAGCGCCTCCCGCTGCTCCAGGCCGTCGTAGCACTGCAGCCGCAGCAGCACCCGCTGCAGGGCCGCCGACAGCGCCTTCGCCAGTTCGGTCTTGCCCACGCCGGGCTCGCCCTCCAGCAGCAGCGGCCGACGCAGCTTGAGCGCGAGAAACACGGCCGTGGCCAGCCTGCGATCGGCAAAGTAGCCGACCGCGCGCAGGGCATCGATCACGGCGTCGATCGATGAAAGGGGGGGCGATGTTGCGGGAGAGTTCATTTGCTACTACTTTTATAGCTGAAAGTGACCGTCCCGTCTGGACTCCAGCCCTGAAAGGCCCCAAAGCTGAGGGAAAGACCCGCCGCACGCGGCGGGTCCCTGCCCAGCGGGCCGTCGCGTGGTCAGCCGTTGGCCTTGGCCACGGCGCGCTGCGCCATGACGCTGATCAGGTTGGCGCGGTAGGCCGCCGTTGCGTGCAGATCGGACGACAGTTCGCCATCATCGATCTTGACCGCCGCGGCAGCCTCGGGGGTGAAGGACTTGGCCAGCGCGGCCTCGAGCCCGGCATGGCGGAACACGCCATTGCCGCCGCCCGTCACGGCCACGCGCACGCCGCCCTCGACCTGCGCCACGAAAACGCCGATCAGCGCGAAGCGCGACGCCGGCTGCTTGAACTTCAGGTAAGCCGCCCGCTTGGGCACCGGGAAGCTGATGGCGGTGATCAGTTCGCCGTCCTCGAGCGCGGTGGTGAACATGCCCTGAAAGAAGTCATCGGCAGCGATCTTGCGTTTGCTGGTGATCACCGTGGCGCCCAGACCGAGCACGGCACTCGGGTAGCAGGCTGAGGGGTCGTTGTTGGCTACCGAGCCCCCCATCGTGCCCATGGCGCGCACCTGGCGGTCGCCAATGTGCGAGGCCAGGTCGGCCAGCGCGGGAATCCCGGCGCGCACCTCGGCACTGCTGGCCACGTCGGCATGGCGCGTCATCGCGCCAATGACGAAATGGTTGCCGTCTTTCCGGATGCCCGACAGGTCCTTGATGCCTCCCAGGTCCACCAGCTGCTCGGGGCTGGCCAGGCGCAGCTTCATGGAGGCCAGCAGGGTCTGCCCGCCCGCCAGGACCTTGCCGCCCGCGGCGGCAAGCTTGGCCGCATCGGCGGCGGAGGCGGGGCGCTCGAAAGTGAATGCGTACATGTTCTTGTCTCCTCAGGCTTTGGCGGACTGGATGGCTTCCCACACGCGGTGCGGCGTCGCGGGCATGTCGAACTCCTTCACGCCCAGGTCACCCAGGGCGTCGAGCACGGCGTTGATGACCGCCGGCGGCGAGCCAATGGCGCCGGCCTCGCCGCAGCCCTTGGTGCCCAGCGGATTGTGGGAGCACGGGGTGCACACGGTATCCAGCCTGAACTGCGGGAAGTCATCGGCGCGCGGCATGGTGTAGTCCATGAAGCTGCCGGTGAGCAGCTGGCCGGTCTCCTTGTCGTAGACGCAATTCTCCATCAGTGCCTGGCCAATGCCCTGCACCAGCCCGCCATGCACCTGGCCTTCCACGATCATCGGGTTGATGATGGTGCCGAAGTCATCGACCGCGGTGAAGCGGTCCACGCGGGTGACGCCCGTGGCCGGGTCGATCTCGACTTCGCAGATGTAGGTGCCGGCCGGGAAGGTGAAGTTGGTCGGGTCGTAGAACGCGGTTTCGTTCAGCCCCGGCTCCAGCTTGTCCAGCGGGTAGTTGTGCGGCACATAGGCGGCCAGCGAGACACTGCCGAAAGGCACCTTCTTGTCGGTGCCCTTGACCGTGAATTCACCGTTGGCGAACTCGATGTCGGCGTCACTGGCTTCCATCAGGTGCGCCGCGATCTTCTTGGCCTTGGCCTCGATCTTGTCCAGCGCCTTCATGATGGCCGCGCCGCCCACCGAGATGGAGCGCGAACCGTAAGTGCCCATACCAAACGGCACGCGGCCGGTGTCGCCGTGGACCACGTCCACGTTCTCCACCGGGATGCCCAGGCGCGCCGCCACCACCTGGGCGAACGTGGTTTCGTGGCCCTGGCCATGGCTGTGCGAGCCGGTGAACACCGTCACGCTGCCGGTGGGATGCACGCGGATCTCGCCGCACTCGAACAGGCCGGCGCGCGCGCCCAGGGCGCCGGCGATGTTGGACGGCGCGATGCCGCAGGCCTCGATGTAGCTGCTGTAGCCGATGCCGCGCTTCAGGCCCTTGGCCGCGCTGGCTTTTTTGCGCGCTTCAAAGCCCTCCACCTCGGCGAGCTTTTGCGCCTTGGTCATGCAGGCCATGTAGTCGCCCACGTCGTACTGCAGCGCTACGGGGGTCTGGTAGGGCCAGCTGGTGATGAAGTTGCGCTTGCGGATCTCGTCCTGGCCCAGGCCCAGCTCCCAGCCGCAGCGGCTGACCAGCCGCTCCAGCAGGTAGGTGGCCTCGGGCCGGCCCGCGCCCCGGTAGGCATCGACCGGCGCCGTGTTGGTGAACCAGGCGTCGACTTCCACGTAGATCTGCGGGCAGGTGTACTGGCCCGCCAGCAAGGTCGCGTACAGGATGGTCGGCACCGCCGTGGAGAAGGTGGACAGGTAGGCGCCGAGGTTGGCATCGGTGTGCACGCGCATGGCGAGGAACTTGCCGTCCTTGTCCATCGCCATCTCGGCATGGCTCACATGGTCACGGCCATGGGCATCGCTGAGGAAGGCCTCGCTGCGGTCGGCCGTCCACTTGATGCTGCAATTGAGCTGCTTGGCGGCCCAGGTCAGGCACACGTCCTCGGCATAGAGATAGATCTTGGAGCCGAAGCCGCCCCCCACGTCAGGAGCAATCACGCGCACCTTGTGCTCCGGCAGTCCCAGCACGAAGGCGGTCATGAGCAGCCGCTCGACGTGCGGGTTCTGGTTGGCCACGTACAGCGTGTACTCGTCGCTCGCGCGGTTGTAGGAGCCGATGGCCGCCCGCGGCTCCATGGCATTGGGCACCAGGCGGTTGTTGGTCAGGTCGAGCCGGGTGATGTGGGCGGCCTTGGCAAACACGTCGTCCACCGCCCCCTTGTCGCCAATGGCCCACTTGTAGCAGTGGTTGTCCGGTGCGGCCTCGTGCAGTGCCGTGGCCTTGGCAGCGTCGCCCACGTTCACCACCGCGGGCAGCACGTCGTAGTCGACCTCGACCGCCTCGGCGGCGTTCCTGGCCTGCTCCAGCGTATCGGCCACGACCATGGCCACGTGATCCCCCACGTAGCGGACCTTGCCCTGCGCCAGGATGGGATGCGGCGGCTCCTTCATGGGCGTGCCGTCGGTGCTGGTGATGAGCCAGCCGCAGGGCAGGCCGCCCATCTTGCCCTCCACATCCTTGCCGGTGAACACCTTGGCCACGCCGGGCATGGCTTCGGCCCGGCTGACATTCACGCTCTTGAGCGTGGCATGCGCATGCGGGGAGCGCACGAAAACGGCCACGCGCTGGTTGGCCAGATTGATGTCGTCGGTGTAACTGCCAGCGCCGGTCAGAAAGCGGTAGTCCTCCTTACGCTTGACGGCTTCGCCGATGTGCGGGAGGTTGGAGAAATCGGATGCACCCATGGTTCTGTCTCCTTGATGTTCTTCAGGCCTTGGCCATGGCAGCCTGGCCCTGCTGCACGGCCTTCACGATGTTCTGGTAGCCCGTGCAGCGGCACAGGTTGCCTTCGAGCAGTTCACGGATTTCACTCTCGCTCGCCTGCGGATGGTTCTTGCACAGGTCCACCGCGCTCATGACCATGCCCGGCGTGCAGAAGCCGCACTGCAGGCCGTGGCATTCCTTGAAAGCCGCCTGCATGGGATGCAGGGTGCCGTCGGCCTCGGCCATGCCTTCGATGGTCGTGATCTCGGCGCCCTGGTGCTGCACGGCCAGGGTGTTGCATGACTTGATGGCCCGGCCATTGACCAGCACCGTGCAGGCACCGCACTGGGCGGTGTCGCAACCCACATGGGTGCCGGTGAGCTGGAGGTTCTCGCGGATGGCCTGAACCAGAAGGGTGTTGGGCGCGACGTCAACCGAGGCTGCCTTGCCGTTGACCTTGAGTTGTACCTGCATGGGGCTTGTCTCCTTCTGTGGGTGGGTGGGATTGGCGCGGACCATTGTTGAACCGTGACCCGCACCCCACCCTAGGCTAAACCCTAGGTTGCACCGCGCATGACACGAAATTCTCAAAATGGAACAATGGGCCTGCGCACGTCTTGTCACACTGCGCGCCAAACCGCCCGACTCCGATGAACGACGCCCCCTCCTCCGCCAGCGAGTTGCGCCTGATGCAGATCCGGCAGGCACGCCACGCCGTGATGATCGAAGGCCGCTCCATGACCGACCTGATGGTGGACTCATGGTTCGAGCGCGCCTGGATCGAACGCTCCTGGCAGCGCTGCCTGGCCAGCGGCCAGCGGCCCGACCAGCGCGTGGCCTTCGACGTGCTGCCAGCCGAGGCCCGCCGCCGCACCGAGGAAGCCAGCCATGACCTCGTCACGGCGGCCAGGCCCGTGCTCGAGCGGCTTGGCCGGGCCATTGCCAACACCCGCTATTTCGCCATCCTGACCGACGCCAAGGGCGTGGTGATCGACGTCAACGGTCCGATCGACCGCAGCGACCGGCGGGCCCAGCTCATCACGCGCATCGGCGTTGACCTGTCCGAGCGCAGCGTCGGCACCACCGCCATCGGCGCGGTGCTGGCCGAGCTGCAACCGCTGTGGCTGCACCGCGGCGAGCATTTTTTTGACGACACCAGCGTCTACAGCTGCGCGGGGGCCCCGCTGTTCGGACCCGATGGCCGCTGCGTCGGCATGCTGGACCTGACGGGCATCGAGACCGCCGAGCGGCCCGAACTCAAGCATCTCGTGGCGCAGTCGGCCCGCAGCATCGAGAACGCGCTGGCGCTCGCCCGGCCGCACAGCCTCGTGGTGCGGCTCAACTGGCCCGGCCGCCTGATCGGCGACGAAACCGACGGGCTGGTCTGCCTGGACGCCGATGGCTGGGTCACCGGCGCCAACCAGACGGCACGCCAGATGGTGTCGCAGCTCGGCAGCCTGGGCCAGGGCACGCTGCATTGCAGCGAACTGTTCGCCATGCCCTGGGAATCGCTGTTCGACGGCAGCGGGCGCGAGGCGCAGCTCGAAGTCCCGCTGTGGTCCGGCCTGCGGCTGAATGCGCTGCCGCAGGCACCGGGGCGCGCCGGGCAGGTGGTGAGTTCGCGCCCTCCCGCGAACCCGCTGCCCCTCAAGGACCTCGAGACCGAACTGATCCGCAAGGCCGTGCACGAGGCCCGCGGCAACGTGATGCAGGCGGCCCGGGCCCTGGGCATCAGCCGCGCCACGGTGTACCGCAAACTGGGCAAGCGGCCCTCTCAAAACTAGGTCTTTATCGCTATCTCGCCACCCAAATTGTCGCCAAAGTGACGTTAGAATTAGGGTAAAAGTTCGCGCCCGGCCTCGCCTGCGCGGCGAGACACTCCCCCTCAGAGAGACACACCGGGCACCTGCCGTGCCGGAGACCACTTTTGAAGTTCGATATCCGGAGAATATTCGCGCGCAGCGGTGATCCTGTGACAGGCGGCAGTCTCGACGACGGGGCAGACACCGACTACCTGCCCGCCAACGGTGGCGGCGACGGGCTTGAAACCGACTACCAGGCCATCATCGCGTCGCACTTTCGCCGCTGGGGCATCGACAACCAGTGCGTGACCGTCGAGGTCAAGAAAATGGGCCAGGCCCCCGATGGCTACGACGTGTTCGTGGGCATGGTGCGGATGGTTCGCTGGGAGCGGACGTCCGGCCTGCGTATCCTGCTGGGGCTGCCGCTGCTCGAGGCCAAGATCCGCAAGACCGTGCGCGCCACCTGGCTGGCCGACTACAGCCATTTCACGGGGCTCTGGCTGCACGCCTCGGAGCAGTTGCAACTGCCCGACGAGCTCAGGGAACTGCTGGGCAGCCTGGCCCCGCTGACGCCACATGCCTCGGCGGGCCACACCGGGGCGCCAGACTCGGTCAGCCAGAGCCTGCCCCGCGCCAGCCTGCCGGCCTCCGGCCCTGCCGGCCCTGCCGGCCCTGACGATACCCAGGAAACCGCCGGCGCCGCAGGCTGAGGCCGCCGGGGCGACGCAGGATTTGCGCGACAATGCACCAACCCCGTCAGCCCCTCACCGCCCGAGATACCCGCGATGCCCGCCCGCCTGCCGGTCCCCGCACCCGAGCCCGGCGCCGCGCCCACGCGAACGCATGCGGGTGAGGCCGGCGCCCTGATCAGACTGAGCACCGAAGGCGTTGCCCCGCACGAGCGAGCGGACTACTGGCACGACGTCCATCTGGGACGCATGGCCCTGTCGGGCATCACGTCCTCCCGCGACGCGCCATTCGAGGGCCGGGTGCGCCGCGTCCTGGGCTCCGAAGCCCACCTCATGACGCACGCCTCGGGCGCGCTCGACGCGGAACGCAGCGCCGCCCAGTGCCGGCGTGACGGCATCGACTACGTGAGCCTCAACCTCATGCTGGACTGTGCCGGCGGCGCCATTGACCACCACGGCCCACGCACGGTGAAGACCGGATCGGTCTACTTCATCGATTCGGCGCAGCCGGTCAAATTCCGGCTGCCGGCTCACGAGAGCGTGTCCATCTTCATTCCCAGGCAGAAGCTGGAAACATCCCTGGGCACCGACCTTCGCCAGCTCCCTCGCGCGCTCGAGGCCCGAAGCGGCATCGGCGCGGTCCTGCAGTCGCACATGCGCATGTGTGCCACGCAGGCGGAGTTCATGCCCCCCGAGCAGCGTGTGGTGGTGATCTCGGCCTGTGTCGAGATGGCCCTGGCCGCGGTACAGACCGCACGCGAGGGCGCAGCCGACGCGGACCAGTTCGCCAGCGGCGTGTACGAAGCCGCACGGCAGCTCATCGCTCGGCACTGTGGCGACCCCCAGCTCGATCCGGCCCGGGTGGCTGCCCAGATCGGCTGTTCGCGTGCCACGCTGTACCGGCTTTTCGCACGCCATGGCGAGAGCGTGGCCGCCCTGATCTGGCGGTCACGGCTGGAGCGGGCCCGCCACATGATGGGCGCGGCGCCTTTCGCCCGCCTGCCGCTGGCCGACATTGCCTTTCATAGCGGCTTCCTGGACCAGGCCAGCTTCAGCCGCATGTTCAAGCGCCACTACGGACTGACCCCGGGCGAGGCGCGCGCCGGCGCCGTGGCACTCAAGCCCGCGGCTTGACTTCACCCCCCGGCACGGCCTGCCCGGCGACGCGGCTGAAGATGGCGTCAAAGTCGCCCTGCCTTTCGCTGCAGCCCGCCAGCTCGTTGGCATACCCGAGACGGGCCAGCCGCTGGGCCAGGCGCAGCACCTGCGTACGGGTCTTGAACAGGGTGTGGCGATAGACCTGCCCGGCGGCATTGCGCACACCCACGCGCTGCTGCACGCCCGTGACCCGGGCCGACGCACCGCTCACCTGGTCCGCCAGTACCATGGCCTGGACGATTTCAGGATCTTCCGGAGGGAGCACCGCACCTGCGGCCACCGAGGTATTCATGTCTGCAAGACTCCTTGGCGCCTACGGCCTCAGGCCCCGAAGAAGGCTGCGGCCTTGTCGGCCCGGGTCTCACCCCGGTAGTGGTCACGCAGCGAATGGTTGAGCAGGCCCTGCAGATACCGGCGCTCGCGGTTCTGGGACGAATCGGGGTCGTACGAGATGCCATCCTCCGAAGGGCGGACCTTGAACTCGAAGCCCGAGGCGGCCATGTAGCCGCGGCTGAACTCCTTGAGCCGGGTGAAGTACTGATTGCCGGCGTCGTACACCGTCTGGTGGGTGATGGGCCGGTTCAGGTCGTCGAACATCTTGAGCAGCACCATGAGGCTGCCGCAGATCCCGCTGTTGAGCACCAGCATCGGGATCAGCGGGCTGGCATCGCAGCCCTTCTGGAAAAAGCTGGAAAACGCATCCAGGTCGTGGATGAAGCCGCCCTTGCTCCTGTCCAGGTCCGGCTCGTAGCGCACGTACTGCTCGGCAATGCGCTGAGGCCGCCCCATCGAGTCGGTGTAGTTGCGCACCCCCGTGGTCTCGACGCGCGTGGCCCTGGCCCGCACTTCAAGGAAGCGCTGGCGCGCTTCCTTGAGGAATTCGCTGATCTGGTGCTGCTCGATCAGGCGCCAGGCGAACTTGACCAGCCATTCGATGCCCGTCACGAGCGCGGCCACCAGCGAACTGGCGCCGGGCAGGAACACCGTCAGCGCCGTGTTCGCCACGCCCTTCAACAGCGTCCACAGGCCGGCAAACACACCCTTGTCGAGCTGCGACTCGATGCCGTTGGCGAGCAGCTCGGGGTGGCCGGGGTTGATGACAATCTGGCGGCGCAGCAGCCACACGCCGATGCGCTCCTTGGCCGCGCGCAGGGTCTTGATCAGGCCGCCCGCGAGGTCCAGCGCACCGCCCACCAGGGGCGCGGCGCTTTCCAGGCATTTGGCGACCACGAACTTCACCATGCCGCGGATCACGGTCCCCAGTGTGGCCAGGCTCTTGGCCGAGGGGTTGGCCACCTTCTCCAGGATGTAGTGCGCCAGATCGCTCACCGCGTTCTGCAGCACGATGCGCAGGCTGTTCAGCGCATCGATGACGGCCGCGCCCGCGGTGACCGTGAGCGTGGCCCCGAGCATGAACGGGTTGAGCATCAGGACCGGGTCCTCCTTGACGATCTCGTACATGGCCAGCGTGAGCGGGAAGCCGGGGGTCTGCCGCTTCACCGGGGGCGCCACCAGGTGCTGGCGCGGTTTCAGGGCCGGGTCGGTCACACCTCCGATCTTGTTGCCCAGCGTCTTCACCGCGAGCGCACCGCCACTGGAGATGTGGCGCGTTTCCACCATGTTCCCCATCACCTCCACGGTGCGCGAGGCCAGCTTGGCGTTGTCCAGGTGATTGAACTGGGTGGACAGCCCCGTCCCCACCGCGTTGCCCAGGGCTGCCACGCCCTCCAGGCTGATGGCGGCCATGCTCATGTCGATGCGGATGTTGCCCAGCAGGTACAGCACACCGTAGCGCGAGTGCGGAATGTCCATGGCCTGCAGCGCAGCCTGTGCCCTGCTGGGCGCCGGAGGCCGCACGCCGGGCACCTTCTGCACCTCCTGGAACACCCATTCGATCAGGCCGCCGCTGACCTTGTCGCGCTCGACCCGGCTCCAGTTCCCCCCCTTGGCGGACAGGTACTCGGCCAGCGTCTGGTACAGCTCCCAGGCGGCCGGGTAGCTGTGGGGGGTGACACTCCAGTTGCGGTAGGCGGCGTCCAGCCGCTGGGTATCGGCACTGCGCTTCTTGAATGTCAGTGAAGTCCGCCGCAACCATTCTGCGTACGGAACGATGGCCTTCGGCCCCTTTGCACCCATGACGTTCTCCTGATGGCCGCGATTGTCGCCACGCCGTCCGGCGGCGCGTTAGGCCCAGCGTCGCAAACGGCCGCCCCGGGCTTGGCTGTCCGTCTCAGCTTCGGAAATATCAGAAGAAACCGGCGAAAGCCCTGGCAGGCTGGTTACCTGGCGCTATGAATTCAGGAGCAATCTCAGTCAGGCAGGGCCAGCACGAGCGCCGCCTCGTCCACGTCCAGCCAGACCCGGCTGCGCGCCCGCAGGCCGCTGCGCGCGGCGGCAAAGCCCACCAGGGCCACGCCGGCGTCCAGCGTGGCGGACACCTCGTCGCCCTCCGCGCTGCGCGAGACCCGCGTGGCCAGGCCCGCCAGCCGGTTGGTCCCCGGCCGGCTCGCTCCCACGCTTGCGCCCACCGCCGTCACCGTGACCGCCGTGGCCTTGCACAGCACCAGCACCGCCACGCCAGGCACCAGCCCGAGCAGTTGCACGCTCTCGCGCGTGACACGCGCCACCAGCGCGGTGGCATCGTCCAGCCGCAGATGCACGCGGACCACGGCCCCCCGGCCCTCGACCGCGCTCACCGAGCAGGGCATCTGGTTGCGCATGCTGGTGCGGATCGCCAGGTGCGACAGCGGGGCCTGCGTAGCGGCCGGGCCATCGCGGCGCAGGCGTCCCAGCACCTGGTGACGCGCCTGCGCGATCTGGTCGGCCGCCGCCAGCAGTTGCCGGCCCTGCTCCGTCAGGCGGGCCCCGCCACCGCCCGCCCCGCCCACAGCCCGCTCCACCAGCGGCGCGCCGGCGAGGTTGGTCAGGGTGTCGATGGCCTGCCAGGCCGCCTTGTAGCTCACGCCCGCGTCGCGTGCGGCCTGCGAGATCGAGCCGCTGGCGCCAACGGCCCGCAGGATGTGGATGCGCTTGTCGGCCGAGCTGTGGCTGAGCGCGGAATTGAAGGACACCGGAGCAAGAGGGGCGCGGGGCATCCGCGCATTGTGCGGGACACGGGGGGCACCGCAGAGACGGTGCTACACTTTCGCTATTCATTTAGGTAATAGCGAAAGTAGCCCCCCATGAATCCCGTTGCCCGGTTGCTGGCCGCCCTCACCGCCCTTGTGCTCGCTCCCGCCCTGCGCGCCGAGACCGTGCAGGTCGCGGTGGCGGCCAACTTCACGGCGCCCATGAAAGCCATTGCCGCGCTGTTCGAGAAAGAGACCGGCCATCAGGCGCGGCTGGCCTTCGGGTCCACCGGCAAGCTCTATGCGCAGATCCGCAACGGCGCGCCGTTCGAGGTGTTCCTGGCGGCCGACGAGGACACGCCGCACCGGCTCGAGAGCGACGGCGAGGCCGTGGCCGGCAGCCGCTTCACCTACGCCACCGGCCGGCTCGTGCTGTGGTCCGCCGCGCCCGGCGTGGTCGATGCCCAGGGCGAGGTACTGCGCCGCAATGAATTCACGCAACTGGCCATCGCTGCGCCCAAGCTGGCGCCCTACGGCGCCGCCGCGTCCCAGACGCTCGCAAGCCTGGGCCTGCTGGAGCGCGTGACCCCCAAGCTCGTGCAGGGGGAAAGCATTGGCCAAACCTACAGCTTCGTTGCCAGTGGCAATGCGCCGCTGGGTTTTGTCGCGCTGTCGCAGGTCTACGAGAACGGCCGCCTGCGAAGCGGCTCGGCCTGGGTGGTGCCGGCCGACCTGCATGCGCCGCTGCGCCAGGATGCGCTCTTGCTGCAGCGCGGCCAGGCCAACCCCGCGGCCCGGGCCCTGCTCGGCTACCTCAAGACCGAACCGGCGCGGGCCGTCATCCGCGCCTACGGCTACCAGGACTAGCCATGCCGGCTGGAGTGCCCGCCTCCGAAGCCTGGGCCGCCGTGGCGTTGACGCTTCGGCTGGCCGGACTGACCACGCTCATCCTGCTGCTCATCGGCACGCCACTGGCCTGGTGGCTCGCGCGGACCCGGTCGCGTGCCAAGGGGCCGGCCAGCGCGCTCGTGGCGCTGCCGCTGGTGCTGCCGCCCAGCGTGCTGGGTTTCTACCTGCTCGTCGGCCTGGGCCCGCAGGGCCCGGGTGGCCAGCTCACGCAGGCCCTGGGCCTGGGGCTGCTGCCCTTCACCTTCACCGGGCTGGTGGTGGGCTCGGTGCTGTATTCGCTGCCTTTCGTGGTGCAGCCGCTGCAGAACGCGTTCGAGGCGCTGGGCGAGGGTCCGCTGGAAGCGGCGGCCACGCTGCGGGCCTCACCGCTGGACACCTTCTTCAGCGTGGTGCTGCCGCTGGCCCGGCCCGGCTACCTGACCGCGACGGTGATGGGCTTCGCCCACACCGTGGGCGAGTTTGGCGTGGTGCTGATGATGGGCGGCAACATCGCGGGGCAGACCCGCGTGGTGTCGGTGCAGATCTATGACCATGTGGAGGCGCTGGAATACACCCAGGCGCACTGGCTGGCGGGCGGCATGCTGGCCTTTTCGTTCGCCGTGCTGCTGGCGCTGTACGTGCTGAATCCGACCGGGAGGCGGCGTTGAGTGCCGCCGGCCCACGCGTCACCGCTCAGTTGCGGCTGGCGCGCCCCGGCTTCGTGCTGGACGTGGCGCTGGACCTGCCGGGCCGGGGTGTCAGCGCACTGCTGGGCCCCTCGGGCTGCGGCAAGACCACCACGCTGCGCGCGCTCGCGGGCCTGGAGCATGCCGCGGGACATCTGCAGGTCCAGGACGAGACCTGGCAGGACGACGCCCGCGGGCTCTTCATGCCCACGCACCGGCGTGCGCTGGGCTTCGTGTTCCAGGACAGCCCGTTGTTCGCGCACCTCACGGTGCGCGGCAATGTGGAGTTCGGCATGCGCCGGGCGGCCCCGGCGCAGCGGCAGGTCTCTCTTTCGCAGGCCGTGGAGCTGCTGGGCATTGGGCCGCTCATGGACCGGCGGCCCGACGGGTTGTCGGGCGGCGAGCGGCAACGCGTGGCCATGGCACGGGCACTGGCCACCCGCCCCCGCCTGCTCCTGATGGACGAACCACTGGCGGCCCTGGACGCGCAGCGCAAGGCCGAGGTGCTGCCCTGGCTCGAGCGCCTGCACCGCGAGCTGGACATTCCGGTGGTCTATGTGAGCCACGCGGTGGAAGAGGTCGCGCGGCTGGCCGATCATCTGGTGCTGATGGAGGCGGGCCGGGTGCTGGCCAGCGGGCCGGCGCAGGACCTGCTGGCTCGCAGCGACCTGCCCCTGGCCCGCACCGAGGCCGCGGGCGCCCTGATCGCCGGCACCGTGCTGGGCCACGACCCGGCCTGGCAGCTCACCAGCGTGGCTTTTGCGGGGGGACAGTTGCAGCTCGCGGGTGCCCCACCGCACCCGGTGGGCCGGCCGGTGCGCCTGCGGGTGCAGGCGCGTGATGTGAGCCTGTGCCTGACGCCGCCCCCGGACTCCAGCATCCTCAACATCCTGCCGGTGTGCGTGACCCACCTGCACGACGATGGCGCAGGCCAGGTCATGGTGGCGCTGGACGCGGGAGGCACGCCGCTGCTGGCGCGCATCACCGGCAAGTCGGCGGCGCTGCTGGGCCTGCGGCCCGGCATGCCGGCGTATGCGCAGGTCAAGGGCATCGCCCTGGTGGACTGAATTTCAACCCGCGATTTCAGTCGAATTGGCTTGTAGCCCTTGGCGGGCGGCCACTTCCTGCTATTGAAAGAGTAGCAAATGCGGTGTGCGCTACAGCGCGCAGGAGCGAAAACCCACAAACCCGTCGTCACGCCCCGGTGCCGCAAAGCTGCGGAACTTGGGATGCTTCATGCGCGCGCGTGTCGCGAACGACGCACCGCGCTGCACCCGTGCGCGGCCCCACCAGGACAGGGCCGACCCGTCGGTGCTGTGGCTCCACGGGTCGGGAACGAAACCGGGCCAGGGGCGCAGCGTGGTGGCCGTCCATTCACGGACATCGCCCCAGCGGAAGCCGCGCCGCGCCGCCGCGTGCGCGGCCACCTCCCACTCCACCTCGGCCGGCAGGCGGCGGCCAGCCCAGCGGCACCAGGCGTCGGCCTCCCACCAGCTCACATGCATGGCGCTCTGGCTGCCCGACATGCGCACCGAGCGGCCAAAGTGCATCTGCATCACCGCGCCGCTGGCCACGCCAATCTGCTCGACATAACGCGGCCCACGCCGGCCTTCGCCCTCGGCCAGCTTCTGCAACCAGTCCCAGCCTTCAGGCAGCCACAGCTCGGGGCGGTCGTAGCCGCCGTCGTCCACGAACTCGACGAACTGCGCCCAGCTCACCGGCTGTGCATCGATCTCGAACTCGGGCACCGCCACCTCGTAGCCCCATTTCTCGGTGTCGAACACGAAGCCGCCGGGCGGCAGGCCGAGCAGCCAGTGGGTGGCGGGCATGAGCAGGGGTTCGCGCGGCTGCACGCCACCGGGCAGTTCCAGTCGCAGCGGCAGGCCCAGCACCTGGGCCATGCTGATGAGCTGCTCACCGCGCAGGTCCTCGTGGAACAACGCGAGGCGATAGAAGTACAGCGCATCGTCGTCGTCCGGCGTCTTGTCCAGCAGGTCCAGCGTGGTCTCCAGCGTTTCCAGCAACCAGGCACGGGTGGCCGGGACATCCGGCAGCTGCGGAAGCCAGCGGGCCTCGTGGGGCACCAGCATCGGACTCCACCAGCGGTCGGCATGCGGCTCGATCGAGGCCAGCCGCACCGGCTCCGCCGGGCACGCCGGTCCGAGGCCGCGCTGCGTGTTCCGTCCGATCCAGAACTCGGCAAACCAGCCGAGATGGCCCACCAGCCACAGCGGCGGCTCCAGGTCTTCCTGGCAAGGCACCTGCAGGCCCGCGGGGCCCAGCGCCTGTTCGTAGCTCGCCAGCAGGTTCAGCGTGTGGTTGCGCGCGTCCATGAGCGCGAGCGACAGCAGCTCATGCCCCGCCTGCCTCATGCCGGGGGAGTCGATGGCGCCGGGCGCGATGGTGGGAGCGGACGCGGACATGATGGGCCATTATCAGACGCCCGGTCGCGCAGGCACGCTGCAAAAGAGCAAGCTAGTACAAACCCCGAGGCGTTGGGGAATCTCCCGTCACCATGCTGTCAGCTTGTCTTTTACAGTCACTTCTAGAATTTACGTCTTACAACCTTCTCACTTACCGCACCCGGCGAACCGACTTCTCCCGTCATCGGTTTATCCGGGTGCAGTGCTGATGGCTGCATACATTCCCCGGAGACAACATGCGCGCTTTACTGAAGTTTTCAAAGGCTGTGGACTGGCTCAACGGCCAGGTCGGCAAGTACGTGATCTGGCTCATCCTGGCCTCCACCGTGATCAGCGGCGTCAATGCCATGGTCCGCAAGGCCTTCGACATGAGTTCGAACGCCTACCTCGAGGTCCAGTGGTATCTGTTTGCCGCGGCTTTCATGCTCGCCGCCGGCTACACGCTGCTCAATGGCGAACACGTGAAGATCGACGTGATCTACGGGCGCCTGTCCAAGCGCACGCAGACGTGGATCGACGTGTTCGGCTTCACCTGCTTCCTGATGCCGATGTGCGTGGTGGTGCTGTGGTTCGGCATCCCGTTCGCGCTCAAGGGTTTCTACTCGGGCGAGATGTCGTCCAACGCGGGGGGCCTGATCCGCTGGCCGGTGTTCGCGATGATGCCGCTGGGCTTTTCACTGCTCACGCTGCAAGGTCTGTCTGAACTCATCAAGCGCCTGGCCTTCCTGCAGGGCCTGATCGACGACCCCTCCGTCAAGAAAGTCGAGAAGACCGCCGAAGAAGAGCTGGCCGAATCCATTCGCCGCCTCTCCGAAGCCCAGGGCAAGGCCAGCTGAGCCAAGGAACCACCATCATGGAATTCATCACCTCCAATCTGGCGCCGATCATGTTTGTCGGCCTGATCTTCTTCCTGCTACTGGGCTTTCCGGTGGCATTCAGCCTGGGTGCCTGCGGCCTGTTCTTCGGCTTCATCGGCGTGGAGCTGGGCGTGCTGCCCGAAGCGCTGCTGCAGGCGCTGCCGCTGCGCATCGTCGGCATCATGCAGAACGACACCTTGCTGGCGATCCCGTTCTTCACACTGATGGGCCTGATTCTCGAGCGAAGCGGCATGGCCGAGGACCTGCTCGAAACCATCGGCCAGCTGTTCGGCCCCATTCGCGGCGGCCTGGCGCTGGCCGTGATCCTGGTGGGCGCGCTGCTGGCCGCCACCACGGGGGTGGTTGCCGCCTCGGTGATCTCGATGGGCCTGATCTCGCTGCCCATCATGCTGCGCTACGGCTATGACCGTCGGCTGGCTTCGGGCGCGATCGCCGCCTCGGGCACGCTGGCCCAGATCATCCCGCCTTCGCTGGTGCTGATCATCCTGGCCGACCAGCTGGGCCGCAGCGTGGGCGACATGTACAAGGGCGCCTTCATTCCCGGCTTCGTGCTGACCGGCATCTATGTCGGCTACGTGATGCTGATCGCCCTGTTCAAGCCCCACTGGGCACCGGCCCTGCCGCCCGAGGCCCGCACCATCCGCGAGGACAACGGCTCGGCGGGCTTGCCCTCGCTGCTGATCCTCACCATCATCTCGACCACGGCGGCCGTCATGCTCGGGCGCCACTACGCCCAGGTGCTGTCGTGGCTCGAGGGCAAGACCATCGAGACCGTGGCCACCGACGAAACCATCGTGGTGTCCATGGCAGCCGGCGTGCTGCTGGCGTTCGTGATTGCCGTGATCAACAAGGTGACCCGCCTGGGCCTGCTGTCTCGCATGGCCGAGCGCGTGACCTTCGTGCTGATCCCGCCGCTGCTGCTGATCTTCCTGGTGCTGGGCACCATCTTCCTGGGTGTCGCAACCCCCACCGAAGGCGGCGCCATGGGTGCGCTGGGCGCGTTTGCCATGGCCGTCGCCCGCCGGCGCCTGAGCTTCACGCTGCTCAAGCAGGCGCTGAACACCACCACCAAGCTGTCGTGCTTCGTGGTCTTCATCCTGATCGGCTCCACGGTGTTCAGCCTGACCTTCCAGGGCGTCGATGGCCCGCGCTGGGTGGAACACCTGCTGACCGGCCTGCCTGGCGGCCAACTGGGCTTCTTGATCGTGGTGAATGCGCTGATCTTCTTCCTCGCGTTCTTCCTCGACTTCTTCGAGCTCTCGTTCATCGTGGTGCCCCTGCTGGCGCCGGTGGCCGACAAGCTGGGCATTGACCTGATCTGGTTCGGCGTGCTGTTGGCCGTGAACATGCAGACCTCGTTCATGCACCCGCCCTTCGGCTTCGCGCTGTTCTACCTGCGCAGCGTGGCCCCCAGCGAGCCCTACACCGACCGCATCACCGGCAAGAACATCCAGCCCGTGACCACCATGCAGATCTACTGGGGAGCCGTGCCCTTCGTGTTCATCCAGATCATCATGGTGGGCATGATCATCGCCTTCCCTGGCCTGGTGACCGGCGGACTCGACAAGGTCGAGAAGGTCGACATGAAGAAGGCCACGATGGAGCTGCAGCAGATGTCGCCTGACGCCATGCCCGGCGGCGGACTTCCCCCGCCCAACATGAAGGAGCTGTTCAAGCTCGACACGCCGCCCGCGGCCGCCGATGGCGATGCCAACAAGTCGCCCGAGCAGCAGCAGAAGGAACTGGACGACCTGTTCAAGAAGTGACCGACAAAGGGGCCGGGATGGCCCCGCGTCGCACGCCTGCAGGGCCGCGCACTCCGCGGCCCTTTTTCTTGGCCACAAAAAAAAAAAAACCGCGCCGAGGCGCGGTTCACTGGAGGAGGAGTTGCCGGTCTGAGGCTTACAGCTTCTGCGACTGCATGAAGCGGTCGAACGTGGCCTCGGTGAAGCGGAACCACAGGTTCTGGTCGGCGCGGAACTTGGCGTAGTCGGAGTACACCTTCTTCCAGTTCTCGTTCTTGGCCGACAGTTCGTCGTACAGCGCCATCGAAGCCTTGTAGGAAGCGGCCAGCACCTCGTTGGGGAAAGGACGCAGCTTGGCGCCGGCTCCCACGAGCTGCTTGAGCGCCGTCGGGTTCTTCACGTCGTACTTGGCCTGCATGTCGACGTGCGCGTAGGCCGCAGCCGACTCGACGATCGCCTTGTTCTCGGGGGACAGCGCGTCATAGGCCTTCTGGTTGACAAACAGGTCGATCTGCGGACCGCCTTCCCACCAGCCCGGGTAGTAGTAGTACGGGGCCACCTTGTTGAAGCCCAGCTTCTGGTCATCGTACGGACCCACCCATTCGGCGGCGTCGATCGTGCCCTTTTCCAGCGATTGGTAGATCTCGCCGCCCGGAATGTTCTGCGGCACGCCGCCCATGCGCTCGAGCACCTTGCCGGCAAAGCCGCCAATGCGGAACTTCAGGCCCTTGATGTCGGCCACCGACTTGATTTCCTTGCGGAACCAGCCGCCCATCTGGGCGCCCGTGTTGCCGCAGGGGAAGCTGATCATGTTGTACTTGGCGTAGAACTCGCGCATCAGCTTCAGGCCATTGCCTTCATAGGTCCAGGCGCTCATCTGGCGGCTGTTCAGGCCGAAGGGAATGGCACCGCCGATGGCGAAGGTTTCGTCCTTGCCAAAGAAGTAGTACGGCACGGTGTGGCAGGCCTCGACCGTGCCGTTCTGCACGCCGTCCACCACGCCAAAGGCCGGCATCAGTTCGCCAGCCGAATGCACGGTGACCTCGAACTTGCCGCCCGACATGGCCTTGACCTTGCTGGCGAACACCTCAGCGGCGCCATAGATCGTGTCCAGCGACTTGGGGAAGCTGGAAGCAATGCGCCAGCGGACGGCGGCCTGCGCGTGGACGGCAGGCGCAACGCCCGCGGCCAGCACGCCGGCGAGGCCGGCGTTTTTGATGAGTGAACGGCGATCCATGAACGATTTCTCCTTTGGGTGTGATGAAACCCGTGGATCATCGGGGCCGCCCGCGCGCAGCGGCTGTCAGCAGGCTTGCAGCGCGCCTAGGGATTTGATCCTAAGAAGTTCGGGCTTCATCACCAAGTGCTAACGCCTTGGTTCACTCGGGCAAAAAAAACCGCGCCGAAGCGCGGTTGCCGAGATCCCGGAAGGGACTTACAGCTTTTGCGACTGCATGAAGCGGTCGAACGTGGCTTCGGTGAAGCGGAACCACAGGTTCTGGTCGGCACGGAACTTGGAGTAGTCGGCGTAGATCTTCTTCCAGCTCTCGTTCTTGCTGTTGAGCTCTTCGTAAATGCTCATGGCGGACTTGAAGGCGGCGGCCATCACGTCGTTGGGGAAGGGGCGCAGCTTGGTGCCCGAGCCCACGAGCTGCTTGAGCGCGGCGGGGTTCTTGGCATCGTACTTGGCTTGCATTTCGGTGTGGGCGTATGCCGCGGCCGCCTCAACGATGGCCTGGTTCTCAGCCGACAGGCCGGCCAGCGCCTTGTTGTTGACGAAGAAGTCGAGCTGCGGGCCACCTTCCCACCAGCCGGGGTAGTAGTAGAACGGAGCCACCTTGTTGAAGCCGAGCTTCTGGTCGTCATAAGGGCCCACCCACTCGGCGGCATCGATCGTGCCCTTTTCGAGGGCCTGATAGATTTCGCCGCCAGGGATGCTCTGGGGCACGGCGCCCAGGGGAGACAGCACCTTGCCGCCGAAGCCCCCGATACGGAACTTCAGGCCCTTGATGTCGGCCACCGACTTGATTTCCTTGCGGAACCAGCCGCCCATCTGGGCACCCGTGTTGCCGCCAGGGAAGTTCACGATGTTGTACTTGGAATAGAACTCGCGCATCAGCTTCAGGCCGTTGCCTTCGTACATCCAGGCAGTCATCTGGCGGCTGTTCAGGCCGAAGGGAATGGCACAACCCAGGGCAAAGGTTTCATCCTTGCCGAAGAAGTAGTAAGGCGCGGTGTGCGCCATTTCCACGGTGCCGTTCTGCACGCCGTCGACCACGCCGAAGGCAGGCATCAGTTCGCCGCCCTGGTGCACCGAGATCTCGAACTTGCCGCCCGACATGGCCTTGACCTTGGCCGCAAAGGTTTCGGCGGCACCAAAGATGGTGTCCAGCGCCTTCGGGAAGCTCGAGGCCAGGCGCCAGCGAATGGCGGCCTGCGCGTGAACAGCGGGCGCGACACCGGCTGCCAGCACGCCGGCAATGCCGGCGTTTTTGATTAGGGAACGACGATCCATGTGTTTCTCCTCTAGTGGGTCAGAAAATGGCTTGAGTGAAGCTGATTGGAGACAACTTAAGTGTTGTCAAACCAGCAGCCATTCTAGGAACGCGAACACTTAAGGTTTCGGGGGTTTTCCCTTGAGAAATACCCCGAAACCTTTGGTATTCAGCCAGGTGTCAGCAAAGGGACAGCCTCGCGCAGGCGAGCTTCAGTTGACGACCTTGAGCGACGGCCGTGCGTGTTCGGTCAAGGCCTCGAAGCGCTGGCGGATCGACGCCTCGATGCCGACGGCGTCCAGGCCTTGCAGGGCCAGCAGCTTGGCCGGATCACCGTGTTCGATGAACTCGTCGCGCAGGCCCAAGTGCAGCAACGGCTTGGTCACGCCGGCCGCCTGCAGGGCTTCGCTGACCGCACTGCCCGCGCCGCCCATGATCGCCCCCTCCTCCACGGTCACCAGCGCCTCATGGCCAGCAGCCACCTGGAGCAGCAGCGCGGTGTCGAGCGGCTTGGCCCAGCGCATGTTGACCACCGTCGCATTGAGCCGGGCCGCTGCCTCCAGCGCCGGGTACAGCAGCGTGCCGAAGGCCAGGATCGCAATGCCCTGCCCCTCGCGACGAACCTCGCCACGCCCGAAAGGCAGGGCCTTCAGGCCCGGCTCGGTGGCCACGCCCGCGCCCGCACCGCGCGGGTAGCGCACCGCCACCGGGTGGTTCTGCTCGAAGGCCGTGGTCAGCAGTTGGCGGCATTCGTTCTCGTCGGCCGGGCAGGCCACGCTCACATTGGGAATGCAGCGAAGGTAGGGAATGTCGTAGGCGCCCGCATGGGTCGCGCCATCGGCACCGACCAGGCCAGCGCGATCCAGTGCGAAGACAACTGGCAGGTTCTGCAGCGCGACGTCATGGATCAGCTGGTCGTAGGCGCGCTGCAGGAAGGTGGAATAGATCGCCACGACCGGCTTGAGCCCCTCGCACGCGAGTCCGGCGGCAAAGGTCACGGCATGCTGCTCGGCGATGCCCACATCGTGGTAGCGGTCGGGGAAGCGCTTTTCAAACTCCACCAAGCCCGAGCCCTCGCGCATGGCCGGCGTGATGCCCACGAGCCGGCTGTCCTGCGCGGCCATGTCGCACAGCCACTGGCCGAACACCTGCGTGAAGGTCGGCTTGGAAGGCGTGGCGGGCTTTTGCAGCCCCACGGCCGGGTCGAACTTGCCCGGGCCATGGTAGGCCACCGGATCGGCCTCGGCCAGCTTGTAGCCCTGGCCCTTCTTGGTGACCACATGGAGGAACTGGGGGCCCCTGAGCTGCTTGATGTTCTCCAGCGTCGGAATCAGCGATTCAAGGTCGTGGCCATCGATCGGCCCGATGTAGTTGAAACCGAACTTCTCGAACAGGGTGGCCGGCACCACCATGCCCTTGGCCTGCTGCTCGAAGCGTTTGGCCAGCTCGAACAGCGGCGGGACCGGCTTGAGCACGGTCTTGCCCACGTTCTTGGCCGCCGCGTAGAACTGGCCGCTCATCAGCTGGGCCAGGTAGCGGTTCAGCGCGCCCACGGGCGGGCTGATCGACATGTCGTTGTCGTTGAGGACCACCAGCAGGTTGCAGTCGGCCACGCCTGCGTTGTTCAGCGCCTCGAAGGCCATGCCGGCGCTCATGGCGCCATCACCGATGATCGCCACCGCATGGCGGTCCTCGCCCTTTTGCCGGGCGGCCAGCGCCATGCCCAGCGCCGCGGAAATGCTGGTGGACGAATGCGCCGTGCCAAAGGTGTCGTACTCGCTTTCGGCGCGCTGCGGAAAGCCGGACAGGCCCCCGAGCTGGCGCAGGCTGCCCATGCGCGCACGCCGGCCCGTGAGGATCTTGTGGGGATAGGTCTGGTGGCCCACGTCCCAGACCAGCCGGTCGTGCGGCGTGTTGAAGACGTAGTGCAAGGCCACCGTGAGTTCGACCGTGCCGAGGTTGGAACTCAGATGCCCGCCGGTGCGCGAGACACTGTCCAGCACGAAGGCGCGCAGCTCATCCGCCAGCAACTTGAGCTGGGTGCGCGGCAACCGGCGCAGATCGGCAGGCTGGTTGATCGATTCGAGAAGAGAAGCCATCGTGTCAATTGTTCCTGTTCACCACCATGTCGGCCAGGGCGCGCAGCGCCCGCGTGTCCGCCAGTCCGCTGGCATCGAGCGCCACGGTGGCCTGGCTGAACAGGGTCTGCGCGTACGCCTGCGAGCGTTGCAGTCCCAGCAGCGAAACATAGGTCGGCTTGTCCTGCGCCGCATCCTTGCCAGCGGTCTTGCCCAGCGTGGCCGAGTCGGCCGTGACATCCAGGATGTCGTCGACCACCTGAAAGGCCAGGCCCAGGGCCGCGCCATAGTCCCGCAGGGCCACGGCCGCCGCGGGAGCCGGTTCGCCACAGGCGGCCCCCATCATCACACTGCCCTGCAGCAAAGCCCCCGTCTTGAGCCGGTGCATGGCGCGCAACTGGTCTTCGCTCAGGTCCTGCCCCACGCTCGCCAGGTCGATGGCCTGTCCCCCCGCCATGCCTGAATGCCCCGCGGCCTGCGCGAGCAGCCGGCACAGGGCCGCCTGCGTGGCGGTGGGGACGGTCCCATCGTCAGGCACCAGCAGTTCGAAGGCCAGGGCCTGCAGCGCATCGCCAGCCAGCAGCGCGGCGGCTTCGCCGAACTGGACATGCACGGTGGGTTTGCCCCGGCGCAGCACGTCGTTGTCCATGCAGGGCATGTCGTCGTGCACCAGCGAATAGGCGTGGATCAATTCGGTGGCGCAGGCAGCGCGCAGCGCCGCCGTCTCATTGCCGCCCACGGCTTCGCAGGCCGCCAGCACCAGCAGCGGACGCAGGCGCTTGCCGCCGTCGAGCACCGCGTAGCGCATGGCGTCTCCCAGGCCGGCCGGCGCATCCGCCACCACCCAGCGCGACAGCGCCTCCTCCACGCGCGCCAGCCGGCCGGCACTCCAGCCAGTGAGGTCGAACACAGCGGGCTTCACTCTTGCGTCCACGGTTTGAGGGTCCCTTCGTCAAGTACCTTGATCTGGTCTTCCACTGCTTCCAGCCGGTCGCGACAGAACTTGAGCAGCTCGGCGCCGCGCTGGTAGCCCGAGAGCAACTGATCCAGCGGCATCTGGCCGGACTCGATGCGCGCCACCAGCTGCTCCAGTTCCTCCAGCGCAGCCTCATAGCTGGCGGCGACGGGTACGGCGGGGGAAGAGGCAGGGGCCTTGGGCATGGAGGAACCAGTGACGACAAAGCCCTGATTTTAGGCGGTGCATCCGCCCGCCGAGCGGCCAGGGCCCTCTGGAGGGCGCTGAATGCACCCGATTGGTCCATTCATTCACACCTCGGTCCCGCATGACACACAGGGGGGGTACAATCGCCTTCCCCTTTTCCGGCAACGCCGGACTCCCGTTCTTTTCTCGCGCCAGTCCCCGGATTAAGCGCAACCTGCCCCTTCATAGGGGGAGTCTCTAGGTCAGGTCTCCCATGTCTGATTTAAGTCTTCAACTGCAGCAGGCCGCAAGCCAACTACCAGTTTCGAGCTACTTTGACGAGGCGCTGTTCCGGCGCGAGCTGGACACGATCTTCCAGCACGGGCCCCGCTATGTGGGGCATCAGCTTTCCGTCCCCCAGGTGGGCGACTTCCATGCCCTGCCGCAGGAAGGCGAAGGCCGGGCCCTGCTGCGCACGCCGCAGGGAGTGGAACTCGTGTCCAACGTCTGCCGGCATCGCCAGGCGGTGATTCTCAAGGGCCGTGGCTCCGTCCACGCGGGCGCGGGTTCGGGTGGCAACATCGTCTGCCCGCTGCACCGCTGGACTTACAGCGCGGGACAGCAGGCGCCCGCGGGCACCCTGCTGGGCGCGCCGCATTTCGCGCAGGACCCCTGCCTGAATCTGCGCAACTACGGCCTGCGCGAGTGGAACGGCCTGCTGTTCGAGGACAACGGACGCGACATCCAGGCCGACCTGGCCGGCATGGGCCCGCGCGCCGACCTCGATTTCAGCGGCATGGTGCTGGACCGCATCGAACTGCACGAGTGCAACTACAACTGGAAGACCTTCATCGAGGTCTACCTCGAGGACTACCATGTGGGCCCCTTCCACCCGGGCCTGGGCAGCTTCGTGACCTGTGACGACCTGCGCTGGGAGTTCAAGCAGCACTACTCGGTGCAGACCGTGGGCGTGGCCAACCGCCTCGGCAAGGCCGGCAGCCCCGTGTACGAGCGCTGGCAGCAGGCCCTGATGGCGTATCGCGGCGGCCGCACGCCCAAGTACGGCGCCATCTGGCTGACCTACTACCCGCACATCATGGTCGAGTGGTACCCCCATGTGCTCACGGTGTCGACGCTGCACCCCGTCGGGCCCCAGAAGACGCTGAACATGGTGGAGTTCTACTACCCCGAAGAGATCGCCGCCTTCGAGCGCGAATTCATCGAGTCACAGCAGGCCGCCTACATGGAGACCTGCGTCGAGGACGATGAGATCGCCGAGCGCATGGACGCCGGCCGGCAGGCCCTGATGGCCCGCGGCGACAACGAGATCGGCCCCTACCAGAGCCCCATGGAAGATGGCATGCAGCACTTCCATGAGTGGTACCGCCAGGCCATCGGCGCCCACCCGCTGCCGCGCTGATGCCGGCCTTCCCGCAAGGCCGGCACAGCGGCACCGTGGTGCCGCTGGACCGGGCCAATGTCGACACGGACGCGATCTTTCCCAAGCAGTACGGGCGCTCCACCGCACGCAGCGGCTTCGGGCCCGTGCTGTTCGATCACTGGCGCTACCTGGACCCCGGCGATCTGGACAGCGACCACAGCCGCCGCCGGCCCAACCCGGACTTCGTGCTCAACCGCCCCGAGCTGCGCGGCGCCACGGTGCTCATGGCCCGCGACAACTTCGGCTGCGGTTCGAGCCGCGAACATGCAGTGTGGGCCCTGCGCGACCAGGGCTTCCGGGCCGTGGTGGCGCCGAGCTTTGGCGACATCTTCCGCCAGAACTGCGCCTTCAACGGAGTCGCCGCCATCCAGCTCGCGGCCACGCAGGTGGACGCCCTGTTCACCCTGGCGCAGAAGCAGACCCTTCATTTCGAGATTGACGTGCTCAGCCTGCGACTGAGTGGCGGACTCGGCGCCCTGCCCTTCAGGCTCACGGAACGCGAGCAGCACCTGCTGACCCGCGACAGCGACTGGATTGCCGCCACACTGGCCCAGCGCGACCGCATTGCCGGATTCGAGGCCGCACGCCTGGCCGCTCAGCCCTGGCTCGACAAGACACTGGACACCTCACAGGACACCTGAATGCAAGCTTTGTGGATGGTGCTCGGCGCCTTTTTCTTCGCCACCATGGCGGTCTGCGTCAAGTACGCCTCGGCCTGGTTCAACAGCGCCGAAATGGTGTTCTACCGGGGGCTGATCGGCATGCTTTTCATGTGGCTGCTGGCACGCCGCCAGGGCGTGGGGCTGGGCACGCAGTTCCCCGGCATGCACGCCTGGCGCAGCCTGGTGGGCGTCCTGTCGCTGGGCGCGTGGTTCTATGCCATCGCCGGGCTGCCGCTGGCCACGGCCATGACGCTCAACTACATGAGCAGCGTCTGGGTGGCGGCTTTCCTCGTGGGCGGTGCCCTGATCAACTGGAACCCGCGCAGCGGCGCGGCCACCCCGCTGCGCCAGGGCCCGCTGGTGCTGACGGTGCTGGCCGGCTTCGCCGGCGTGGTGATGCTGCTGCGGCCCACGATCGGGCAGCATCAGGTGTTTGCGGGGCTAGTGGGGCTGCTGTCGGGTTTTGCCGCGGCCTTTGCCTACATGCAGGTCATGGCGCTGGGCAAGCTGGGCGAGCCCGAAACGCGCACCGTGTTCTATTTCGCCGTCGGCTCGGCCGTGGCGGGTGGCCTGGGCATGGCCGTTGGCGGCGTGTCAGCCTGGCACTGGCCCCATGCGCTGTGGCTGCTACCGATCGGGCTGCTGGCCTCGCTCGGCCAGCTGTGCATGACACGCGCCTACAGTCACGGCGCCACACTGGTCGTCGCCAATTTGCAATACTCGGGCATCGTGTTCGGCGTGGTCTACAGCGTCCTGCTATTCGGCGATGCGATCGCTCCGCTGGGCTGGGCCGGCATGGGCCTGATCGTGGCGAGCGGTGTGGCCGCCACCGTGCTGCGCGCTCGGGCCGCGCCCAACGCACCGGCTGAAGAACATTGAAGGAAACACCATGTACACCACCCTGATTTCCGCTGAAGAGCTGCTGGCGCTGCGCGCCGGCGGCGCACCGCTGATGGTTTTTGACTGCAGCTTCGATCTCATGAACCCGGCGGCGGGCGAGGCGCAGTATCACCAGGGCCATATCCCGGGCGCCGTCTATGCCCATCTGGACACCGCGCTGAGCGACAAGGGTTCCCCCGACGCCAGCGGCAAGGTCCTGCCGCCGCCGGGCGCCGCCTCGGGCGGACGCCACCCGTTGCCCAGCCGCGAAAAGTTCGCGATCTGGCTGTCCAGCGTGGGCTTTGACAACGGCATGCAGGCCGTGGTGTACGACCGCCAGGGCGCCAACTACTGCGGCCGGCTGTGGTGGATGCTCAAGTGGGCGGGCCACGACGCCGTGGCCGTGCTCAATGGGGGCTTGCAGGCCTGGCAGGCCGCGGGCGGCGAGGTGACCGACCGCGCCGAGCCCTCGCACTTCCAGACCAACTTCGCACTGGGGCCTGAATTGCGGCAGCTGGCCACCTCGGCCTCAGTGCTGGAGGGCCTTGCCGGTGGGCACCAGACGGTGATCGACGCGCGCCCGGGCCCGCGCTTTCGCGGCGAAGTGGAACCGCTCGACCCCGTGGCCGGGCACATTCCGGGCGCGCTGAACCGGCCGTTCCAGAGCAACATCGGGCCGGACGGGCGCTTCAAGCCGGCCTCCGAGCTGCGGGCCGAGTTCGACCAACTGCTCGGTGGCCGTGACCCGGCGTCGGTGGTGCTGCACTGCGGCAGCGGCGTGAGCGCCGTGCCGAACCTGATCGCCATGGAGCTGGCCGGACTCGGCCAGCCGGCGCTGTACGCCGGCAGCTGGAGCGAATGGTGCACCGATCCCTCGCGCCCCGTCGAAAAGGGCTGAAGCGCCTGCCCCGCAGTAGGAAGCCACCTACCGTGGGACCGTGCCAGTCAGGCTAGACTGGCGGCCATGACCTCCATCCGTTCCGTTCTGACCCTGGCCGCGCTGGCCCTGACCTGTGCCACGGCCAGCGCCCAGTTGAAGGCGCCGCGCAATGCCGCGCCCTCCTCCAAGCCCGCCGCGGCGGCACCGGCCCCTGCCCCCACGGAGGCGAACGCCGACCCGGCGCCCACCGCCGACGAGCATGCCGCGGACAAGACCGCCGCCGAGACGGTCGCGCTGGGCTGGCTGCTGCTGCTGGACCGCCGGGACTGGGGCTCCGCCTGGCAGTCCGCCACGCAGGCCTTCCGTACCCAGGTGCCCATCGGTACCTGGATGGATGCGATTCCCCAGGTGCGCGACCCGCTGGGCGCGCTGGTCGAACGCGAACCGCGCGAGGCCATCTACAAGACCACCATGCCCGGCCGGCCGGATGGCCAGTATGTGACCGTGCTCTTCGTGAGCCAGTTCGCCAACAAGCCCGAGGTGCAGGAAGTCGTCACCACCGTGCGTGACGCCGACGGCAAGTGGCGCGTCATGGGCTACAGCCCGCGCTGAGCCCCCGCGCCGGTCAGTGGCTGTGCGCCAGCGCGCTCACGCCCGTCACCAGCACGATGCCCGCCAAAAGCCAGGCCACCTGCGCGGCCGTCTCGCGCGCGCCCAGCCGCTTCTGGAGCTGCGGGATCAGGTCGGCCAGGGCGACGTAAATGAAGCTACTGCTGGCCACCACCAGAAAATACGGCAGCTCGCCGTGCAACTGCTCCACCAGGAAATACCCCGTCACGCCGCCCAGCGCCGTCACGGCGCCGGCCAATGACACCTTGACCAGGGCCATCCGCCGGTTGCGGCTGGCCTGGCGCAACACCACCAGATCACCCATGTGATGGGGCACTTCGTGGGCCAGCACGGCCAGCGCTGCCACCAGGCCCAAGCGCAGGTCGGCGATGAAGGCCGACGCAATGAGGATGCCGTCGCCAAAGCAGTGCACGCTGTCGCCGGTGAGCACGGCCCAGCTGCCGCCACCCTGAGGCGCATGGGCATGGTGATCATGGCCATGGTGGTGGGCCGGGTCGTGCCCGGCGTGGTCCGCGGCATCACCGTGATGGTGTTCGTGGCCGTGGTGCCAGAGTTCAGCCTTGTCCAGCAGGAAGAAGAACACCAGCCCCACCAGCAGGGTGGCAAACAGGGCCTGCGGGCCCACGGACGACTCGAAGGCTTCAGGCAGCAGATGCATGAACGCCGTGGCCAGCAGCGCGCCGGCCGCCAGGCTCAGCAGGTGCTGCGCGGCACCACCCGCCCCGCCGGGTGCGGATCGTGCCAGCGCGCCGAGGGACATCAGGCCTGCGGCCAGCCAGACACTGCCAATGCCGGCGGCCAGCGTGGCGATCACGATTGCTATCAAAGTCATAGCGACAAGTGGCCGTCCAGAAAGGACTACAGCCCTATTTGATTCATAAAACACAAAAAAGGGCCGCATGCGCGGCCCTGCTCTGGCAACCCGGCCTCAGCCCGGCAGCACGGCGATTCGCTCAGGCCACCCCGTGGGCCTTGAACCATGCCAGCGCACGCTTCCAGCCGTCCTGCGCGGGGCCCGCGCGGTAGCTGGCCCGGTAGTCGGCATGGAAGGCATGCGGCGTGTCAGGGTACACCACAAATTCCGAGGCTTTGGCGGCCGCGTTGCCCGCAGCCAGAGCGGATTTCATCTTATCAACCGTGTCAAGGGGGATGCCGGGATCGGCGCCGCCATACAGGCCCAGCACCGGGCCGTGGATGCCGGCGGCAATGTCCACCGGGTGCTTGGGGGTCAGCGGCGTGTTGTTGCCCACCAGCCGGCCGTACCAGGCCACGCCGGCCTTGACCTGCGGGTTGTGCGCCGTGTACAGCCAGGTGATGCGGCCGCCCCAGCAGAAGCCCGTGATGCCCAGGTGGCCGGCATTGCCGCCGTTGGCAGCCGCCCATTTGACCGTGGCGTCCAGGTCGCCCATGACCTGCTCGTCGGGCACCTTGGACACCACTTCGGACATGAGCTTGGCGATCTCGTTGTAGCTGCCCGGATCCCCCTGGCGGGCGTACAGCTCGGGCGCGATCGCCATGTAGCCTTCGCGCGCAAAGCGGCGCGTCACGTCGGCGATGTGCTCATGCACCCCGAAGATTTCCTGGATCACCAGCACCACGGGCAGGCCCGTCTTGCCCGCCGGGGCGCTGCGGTAGGCCGGCATCTTGAACCCGTTGACGTCGATGGTGATCTCGCCCGCGGTCAGTCCGTCCACCGGCGTCTTGATGGCGGACTGCGCCATGATGGGCGCCGCCGCCGCGGCATAGCCCACGCCCAGGGCCGCCTTGAGCGCCGTGCGGCGCGTCGGCTCCGCGGCGCTGGAGGGGCCGGGCAGCAGGGAGTCGAATTCGGCTTTGAGGTCATCGCGCAGCATGGGAATCTCCGGTGGTGGTTGAGGAACAGCCCGGTCTGACATGAGGCGGGCAGGAAAAGTTTTCGCAAAGGCCGCAGAATTGTGGCCCGCCCATGGAAAACCACTAGCCCGCCAGGGCCGTCCTCCAGGGTCCGTTTGTCCAAACACAGAAAGAGGAGTCCCCATGCCCACCATCCGTGTCGAAATGTTCGAGGGCCGCACCCCCGAGCAGAAGAAACACCTCGTCCGCGCCCTGACCCAGGCCGCCGTCGAAAGCCTGGGCATCAAGCCCACGGCGGTCGACGTGATCCTGCACGAGGTCAAGAAAAGCGACTGGGCGACGGGTGGGGAGTTGTGGTCGGAGAAGAGCTAGGAAGGCGGATTCCCCGGGGGGGTGGCCGGCGCGCCGTCAATGCGCCTTGTCCCAGTTGGGCCCCACCCCCACCTCCGCCAGCAGCGGCACCTTGAGTTCGGCCACGCCGGCCATCAGGCGGGGGACTTCGGTCCTGAGCCAGTCCACTTCGGCCTCGGGCACCTCGAACACCAGTTCGTCGTGCACCTGCATGATCATTTTGGTGCCGCGCCGCTCATCGTCCAGCACCTGCTGGACCGTATTCATGCTGAGCTTGATCAGGTCGGCGGCCGTGCCCTGCATGGGCGCATTGATGGCCGCTCTCTCGGCACCGCCACGGCGCGGGCCGTTGGGTGAATTGATCTCGGGCAGGTACAGGCGACGGCCAAACACGGTCTCGACGTAGCCCTTGCTCTTGGCCGACAGGCGGGTCTCGTCCATGTAGGTCTTGACGCCGGCAAAGCGCTGGAAGTAGCGCTCGATGTAGTTCTTGGCCGCCGTGTTGTCGATGCCCAGGTTGCGCGCCAGCCCGAAAGCGCTCATGCCGTAGATGAGGCCGAAGTTGATCACCTTGGCATAGCGCCGCTGCTCGCTGCTGACCTGGTCCGGCGGCACGCCAAACACCTCGGCGGCCGTGGCGCGGTGCACGTCCATACCCTCATGGAACGCCTTGACCAGCGCCTCGTCGCCGCTGATATGGGCCATGATGCGCAGTTCGATCTGGCTGTAGTCGGCGCTGGCAATCACGCTGCCCGCGGGCGCCACAAAGGCCTCGCGCACACGCCGGCCTTCGGGCGTGCGGATGGGGATGTTCTGCAGGTTGGGGTCGTTGCTGGACAGCCGGCCCGTCACGGCCACGGCCTGCGCGTAGTGCGTGTGCACGCGGCCCGTGCGGGGGCTGGCCAGTTGGCCGAGCTTGTCGGTGTAGGTGCCCTTGAGCTTGGACAGGCCCCGGTGCTCCAGGATCTTGGCGGGCAGCGGGTAGTCCTCGGCGAGTTTCTCCAGCACTTCCTCGTCAGTGCTCGGCGCCCCGCTGGGCGTTTTCTTGACCACCGGCAGGCCCAGCTTGGTGAAGAAGATCTCGCCGATCTGCTTGGGGCTGCCGAGGTTGAAGGGCTGGCCCGCGAGCTCGTGGGCCTCGGTCTCCAGCGTCAGAATGCGCTGGCCCAGGTCATGGCTTTGCGCGGCGAGCTGCTGGGCGTCGATCAGCACGCCATTGCGCTCGATGCGGTACAGCGTCTCGCTGCTGTGCATTTCCAGCTCGTAGATGAAACGCAGCTTCTCGTCCTTCTCGAGCTGCGGCCAGAGCGCGCCGTGCACGTCCAGCGTCTGGTCGGAGTCCTCGCAGGAGTATTCGGCGGCCTTGGCCACATCCACCTGGCTGAACGGAATCTGGTGGGCGCCCTTGCCGCACAGGTCCTCGTAGCTGATTCCGCTGCGCCCGAGGTGCCGCTCGGCCAGGCTGGCCAGGCCGTGGGGCTTGTGCACTTCCAGCACATAGCTTTGCAGCATGGTGTCGTGGGCATAGCCCTGCACCTCGATGCCGTGGTTGGCGAACACATGCCGGTCGTACTTGATGTGCTGCCCCAGCTTCTTTCTGCTGGCGTCCTCGAGCCAGGGCCGGAGCCGGGCCAGCACCTCGTCAAAGGGCAGCTGCGAAGGCGCGTCCGGGCCCGCATGGCGCAGCGGGATGTAGGCCGCCTCGCCCGGGGTCACACTGAAACTGATGCCCACGATCTCCGCGCGCATCTCGTCCAGCGAGGTGGTTTCGGTGTCCAGCGCGGCCAGCTCCGCCGTCTGCAGGCGTGCCAGCCAGGTATCCAGTTGCTCCCAGCTCAGAATGGTGTCGTAGCGTACTTGGGTGAGCCGCGACGGCGCTGACTCGCCGGGTTCGTCGAACAGGCCGGGCGCGTCGCCGGCGCCCTGGCCCTTGCCGCCCGGGCGATCGGTCACCGGCTCGGGCGCCGCCTCCTGCGCGGCCAGGGTCTTGACCAGGCCCTTGAAACCATAGCGCTCGCCAAAGGCCTTGAGCGCCTCGGTGTCCTGCTCGCCGATGGTGATGGCCTCCAGCGACGGCAGGCCGCCCACATGGCCCGTGAGGTCGCAGTCAGTCTTGATCGTCAGCAGCTCGCGGCCCTTGGGCAGCCAGTCCATGGCCCCGCGCAGATTCTGGCCGGCCACGCCCTTGATCTCCTCGGCCCGCGCCACCAGGGCGTCGAGCGAGCCGTATTCGAGCAGCCACTTCACCGCCGTCTTGGGGCCGACCTTGGGCACGCCCGGCACGTTGTCCACGGCATCGCCCACCAGCGTCTGGTAGTCCAGCATCAGGCGGGGCGGCACGCCGAATTCAGCCTCGACGCCGGCGATGTCGCGCCGCCGGTCATTCATGGTGTCGATCACCGTGATGTGCTCGTTGACCAGCTGGCTCAGGTCCTTGTCGCCACTGGAGATGATGACCTCGATGCCCTGCTGCGCGGCGACATGGGCCAGCGTGCCGATCACGTCGTCGGCCTCCACGCCGGGCACGTCCAGCACCTGCCAGCCCAGCAGCTTCACCACTTCGTGGATCGGCGGAATCTGGCTGCGCAGGTCGTCTGGCATCGGCGACCGGTTGGCCTTGTAGTCGGGGTACAGCGCATCGCGGAAGGTCGGGCCCTTGGCGTCGAACACGCAGGCCGCGTAGTCGGCGCGCACGTCCTTGCGCAGCTTCTGCATCATGTTGATCATGCCGCGGATGGCGCCGGTGGCCGGGCTCGTGGGGTCGCCCGGCACGGCGCGCAGGTCGGGCATGGCATGGAAGGCCCGGTACAGGTAACTCGAGCCGTCGACAAGCAGGAGTGTGCGGGAAGCAACAGTTTCTGGCATTTGGGGATATTTTGTTTGCGGTCAGGTTGGGCGGGTTATCCTGAAATCCCATCGATTTTCGTCCCTCCAGAGGGATGCCTTGTATGAACAACCTGTCCCGCCTGCTGATGCTCACCAGTTTAATCCTGCCCCTGGGCGCGTTCGCTGCCGGTGCCATCGCGGTGGATGACGATGAGGGGGATACCGATCCCGGCTACGGGGTGAGCACGGGCGCGGCCACGCGCGACGAGGCCGCCCAGGATGCCCTGGCCGAATGCCGCAAGCAGGGCAACAAGAACTGCAAGGTGGCGGTGCGCTTCGACAAGTGCGGCGCCTACGCCTCGTCACGCAAGAATTCAGGCATCGGCTACGGCGCCTCGATGGACGTGGCCCGCACCAAGGCCATGAACGACTGCGGCACCAGCGCCTGCAAGATCATCGTGGCCGAGTGCGAATAGGCCGCAGCCCCGATTTCCTACAATCGGGCCCATGCGTGCCCTCATTCTTCTTGCCTCGGCCCTGGCCTGCGCCACCCTTCCGGCGCTGGCCGCAGACCAGATTGCCCCTCAGCCCTTGACTGGCGGCCCTGATCCGCTACAAAAACAAGAGCAACCGGTCGGCCGCAACAACCCGCAGATCGAGCGCATCCGCGTCGAGGACGCGGGCTCGCGCGTGGACGAACTGCGCGTGGGCGGCGAAACCCGCAGCATCACGGTCCAGCCCAAGAACGGCCTGCCCGAGTACGAAATGCAGGCCACCGACGGCGCCCGCACCCGCATGTTCGCCCGCGATGGCCTGAGCAGCGCCAACGGCCAGCGCGTCTGGAACGTTTTCAAATTCTGACCTCCCCTGAGCCATGGCTGTATTCACCGACGTGTCGGCCGGGCAGGCCCAGGCCCTGCTCAACGAACTGAACCTGGGCGAGCTGCGTGAGCTGCGCGGCATCGAGGGCGGCATCGAGAACACAAACTACTTCGCCTTCACCAGCGAAGGGGACTACGTGCTCACGCTGTTCGAGCGGCTGGGTTTCGACCAGTTGCCGTTTTACCTGCACCTGATGAAGCATCTGGCGCAGCGCGGCATCCCGGTGCCCGACCCGGCGGCCAACCGCGACGGTGACATCCTGCACACGGTGTGCGGCAAGCCCGCCGCCGTGGTCAACCGCCTGCGCGGCAAGAGCGAGCTGGCGCCTACGCCAGCGCACTGCTCTGCCGTGGGCACGATGCTGGCACGCATGCACCTGGCCGCGCGCGACTTCAACCGCAGCCAGCCCAATCTGCGCGGCCTGCCCTGGTGGAACGACACCGCCCCCGTGGTGCTGCCCCACCTCGATGCACCCCAGGCCCGCCTGCTGCAGGCCGAGGTGGCGTTCCAGAACCACGTGGCGGCCAGCTCGGCCTACGCCGCGCTGCCGCGCGGGCCGGTGCACGCCGACCTGTTCCGCGACAACGTGATGTTTGATGGCGGCGAACTCACCGGCTTCTTCGACTTCTACTTTGCGGGCGTGGACACCTGGCTGTTCGACATGGCCGTGTGCCTGAACGACTGGTGCATCGACCTCGCCACCGGCGAACACGACGCTGAGCGCGCCAACGCCTTCCTGCAGGCCTACGCCGCCGAGCGGCCACTGGCCCGCGCCGAACGCGAACTGCTGCCCGCCATGCTGCGCGCCGGGGCCCTGCGCTTCTGGATATCGCGCCTGTGGGACTTCCACCTGCCCCGCGAGGCCTCGATGCTCAAGCCGCATGACCCCACGCATTTCGAGCGTGTGCTGCGCCAGCGCATCGCCCGCCCGGTGCAGGCTTGAGGCCGCGGCGCCGCGTTAAATTTGTCACGCATCGGGCCAGCAGGCGATACTGCCCCTGGTGCCGCGAGGTAAGGACGCGTGCATCCGGACCGACTTTCCACCCGTATATCGAATGAAACTCAACCTAGTTCCCGCACGCACCGGCATCCAATGGGTCAAGCTTGGCATCCGTACCTTCCTGCGCCAGCCGCTGGCTCTGTCGGGTCTGTTCTTCATGTTCATGGCGGTGATGTCCATCGCCACCATGGTGCCGTTCGTGGGCAGCGCCCTGGCGCTGGCCCTGCTGCCGGCCGCCACCCTGGGCCTGATGGCCGCCACGCGCGAGGCCAGCCGGGGCAAGTTCCCCATGCCCTCGATCCTGGTGGAAGCCTTTCGCGCGGGCCAGCAGCGCCTGCAGGCCATGCTGGTGCTGGGCGCGCTGTATGCCGCGGGCTTCCTCGCGGTGATGGGCCTGTCGGCCCTGCTGGACGGCGGCAAGTTCGCGCGGCTGTACCTGGTGGGCGGACAGATGACGCGCGAGCTGGTCACGGCCGACGATTTCCAGGCCGCCATGTGGCTGGCCATGGCGCTGTACCTGCCGCTGTCCCTGCTGTTCTGGCACGCGCCAGCGCTGGTGCACTGGCACGGCGTGGCACCGGTCAAGAGCCTGTTCTTCAGCCTGGTAGCCTGCCTGCGCAACTTCAAGGCCTTTACCGTCTATGGCCTGATGTGGGTGGCGGTATTCATCGGCGGAGGTGTGATCATCACCAGCGTCGCCGCGCTCACGGGCAGCCCGCAGATCGCTGGCATGGCCATGGTGCCCGCCGCCCTGATCATGGCCGCCATGTTCTTCACCTCGGTGTACTTCACCTTCTGCGACAGCTTCGTCGCGGACATTGATCCTCTCAATTCCGGAGAAAGCCCATGACACAGCACATCCTTCAAAGCCGCACCGAAGAAGAGGTCACCTGGTTCCAGCGCCGCGGCTTCCTGCAGGCTGCCGCCGCCTGGACGGCCATGGGCGGCTACGCGGCCGCCGAGGCGCAGCAGCGCACCAACATCGTCGAGCTGCGCGGCGACGCACTGGTCAATGGTGAGCGGCTGCACCCCCAGCAGATCATCCAGACGGGCGATTCGCTGGAGACCGGGCCCGGTTCCAACCTGGTGTTCGTGATTGGCAATGCCTCGTTCATGGTGCGACAGAACTCGCGCATGACCGTGGAACGCGGTCCGACGCTCAACGCCGTGAGCCTGCTGCGCATGATCACCGGCGCTGTGGCCAGCGTCTGGGGCAAGGGGCTGAGCCGCCAGATCGTCACCCCCACCATCACCGCCGGCATCCGCGGCACCGGGGTCTACACCGAGGTGTTCCCGGCGCAAAGCTACCGCAGCTACTTCTGCAACTGCTACGGCACCGTGGACATGGGCGCCGGCGGCGACCGCACCGTGAGCCAGGCCGAGTACCACCAGGCGTTCTGGGGCGAGGCCGAGCCCAAGAAGGGCCACTACCTCACGCCGGCCAAGGCGATCAACCACACCGATGAAGAGCTGGAGTTCCTGGCCCGCCTGGTCAACCAGAAAACCGCCTGGCAGATCGCCGGCAAGAAGGGCGTGAAGGACGGCATGGGCTACATGGACACCGGGCCGGGCCACACCCACCCGGCCATGAACATGCCCGAGACGCGCTGAATGGCCTGACTGCGCAGGAATTCGTCAACATTGGGGGCCGAAGTCCCCGGCACGCATTTCCCCAAAAGCTAAAGCTGGCGGTCAGTTTCTTGCCGTTGCGGGGGAGTCCATATACGACCAGTTAGGGCTCATCAGTCCACGCAACTGTACGGAGCCAGTCGCCAGAGACGATTCGGTACGGGTTGAAATTCAGGGAGCTGATGATCACCCCAAGGAGATACGAGACGGCCCGGGGGATCCCACTCATGTACATAGAAGGCGACGCGAAACTCCTTCAGAGTTGACGGAGCCTTGTACCCTTCGAATATGACGCTCTCTCCATCCAACGAGAGGAAGACAGGCTCCCACCCGCAATAGCTTGATTCACTCTCAAACTGAGACGGATCCAATTCCGAGTCGTTATCTCGCACCTCCAGCTCGAACAGTGCGCATCGCTGTAAGTCGGCGTCCAACTCCTCAGGGAGCTCGCTCGCACGCAACTGGATCTCGTCTTCAGTGATCCGGGTGATACCTCGCTCTCGCAGCTCACGGATGCCCGTCACCCAATCCTTCACATCATTCTCGATAAAGTTCGCAATGCCAACCTGGTCCAAGCGAGGAAGGTACGCTCCGAGTACGCGAATCTGCATTTGAAGAGCTCTAAGGAAGGTCCGAACAAGCCTGATCCGCAAGCACTTCGTGCACACCAGGTCGGCAATTGATCACGAGTATCTCTCGTGACCAGCGATTTCAGGCAGTTTGCATCACATTCCTGGGCCTCACGCTGCTTTCGGACGCACTACTGCCGCCGAAGCCATCAACAGCTTGCGCGCCATCCACAGATTGGACAGTGCGAACGGCGTCACCACGTGCGCCGTGTTCTTGGCCAAGCCGCGGAACCTCACCTTCATCAGCCCGAATTGGCGCTTGATGACTCTGAGCGGATGCTCCACCTTCGCCCGCACGCTCGCCTTAGGGTGCTCGGCCTTACGCACCTTGATCTTTGCCCGGCCCGCAGGCAACTTGGCGAAGTCGCTGGGTCGCGCAGCTATGTGCCATTGCACTTCACGCGCCACCCTGCTCTGCGCGCCCCAGTAGTCAGAGTCGGCCCACACCTGTTACTCCTTGCTGTGCAGCAGGTCGGTCACTTGCTTCACGTCAGCCTCGTTGGCCGCCGTCGTGGTCACGGTATGAACCAGGTCACTGTCGGCGTCCACACCGATGTGGGCTTTCATCCCGAAGTACCACTGGTTGCCTTTCCCGGTCTGGTGCATCTCGGGGTCGCGCCCACCTTCGGCGTTCTTGGTCGAACTGGGTGCGGCGATGATGGTGGCGTCCACGATGCTGCCGCGCTTGAACAGCAGGCCCTTCTTGGCCAGCAGCGCGTTGACCACCTTCAGCGTGCCCTCGGCCAGGTCGTTGGCCTCCAGCAAGTGGCGAAAGTTCAGGATCGTCGTCTCGTCCGATATCGGCTCGTTCAGGCTCGGGTGCGCGAAGCTGCGAAGCGAGGCGATCTCGTACAGCGCTTCCTCCATCGCCGGGTCGCTCAAGGCAAACCAATTCTGCATCAGGTGCTCCCGCAGCATCGACTCCAGCGCGTAGGGCTTGCGACCGCGCCCGGCCGCCGGGTAGAGCGGCTCGATGATCTTCAGCACCACTTTCCACGGCTCGACCAGGTGCATCTCCTCAAGAAACACCTCACGCCTCGTTTTCTTGCGCTTGCCAGCGTACTCCGACTGATCTGGCTAATCGTGCAAGCTCCTTTGCATCATTGAACGTCCCACGGCATCATTGGTGGACTTGTTCAGACCTTCCTCAATGGGTCCGTTTTGGAATCCCTGGTTGCGCTGCGCGGTTCGGGCAAAACAACTCCCGATGCACAGACCCCCACCGGCAAACCACCGGCGGGGCCACCTGCACAGCAGGCAGCAGCCTACTTGTTCTTGGCCTTGTAGTCGGCGATGGCCTTGGCCAGGTCCTCGTATTCCTCGCAGGTCTTGTTGCCGCAGATGGCTTCGAGCTGGGCCAGGTGCTTCTCGGCCTCAGCGGGCTTCTTGTCCATCAGGTAGGCCTCGCCAATGTATTCATGGGCGCCGCGGTGCTTGGGGTCGAGCTTGAGCGCGGTGTTGTAGTGCTCGAAGGCCTTGGCCAGGTTGGGCGTGGCACGCTTGCGCCAGCTGTAGCCCAGCAGGTTGTGCACATCGGCGTTGCGCGGCTCGATGCGCTCGGCGGCATTGAGCTCCGACATGGCGCGGTTCCAGTCCTTGGCTTCGATGGCCTTTCTCGCGGCTGTCAGGCGTTCGGCCACCGAGGGCGGCGCCGGCATGCTGGGGTTGCTGCCGGGGGTGTCGGCGGCGTGGGCAAAGGTGGCGGCGGCGGCCATGGCCACCAAAAGGGTCTTGAGCTTCATCGGGTTCTCCTGAGTAAAACTGATAAACGCACCGGCCCCGCAAACGGATGCAGCTGCCGCGCGAAGATTACACCGGACCGCCGCCCAGGCCCTGCAGCCGCACGGCCATGGCGATGAGTTTGTCACGGACTTCGCCCAGAAGGAATTCACGCGACAGGCCCGAACCCGGCCCGCCGCAGTTGATGGCCATGACGTCGCCGCCACCCGGGGGGTGGAAGGCCACGGCAATGGCGCTCACGTCTTTCTGCCATTCGCCGAACGACGTGCAGCAGCCCAGTTCGCGGTACTCGGCCAGGGCGCTTTCGATGCGGGCCTGTGCCTGGGGCCACAGCAGCGGATCCTGCTGGCGGATGCGTTCCATCAGCGCGGCGCGCCGGTCCTCCGAGCTCACAGCCAGGTAGGCCCGGCCGATCGCCGACGAAGCCAGCGGCAGGCGCGCGCCCACGGTCAGGCTCAGTGTGAGTGCCGCATCGCCGCGGCAGGTCTCGACATAGATCATGCGCAACCGGTCCCGGATGCCCAGCGCCACGAGTGCCCCGCTGCGGTCGGCCAGCTCCTGCATGTAGGGGCGCGCGAGCTGGCGCATGTCCATGCGCGCGATCATGGCGCTGCCCAGCGCCAGCACCGCACTGCCCAGCTTGTAGCCCGGCGTGCCGTGGGCGTCCTGGGTGTGTTCGAGGTAGCCATGCTTGACCAGGGTGTAGGTCAGGCGCGAGATGGTGGATTTGGGCAGGCCACAGCGCCGCGCCAGTTCCTGGTTGCCCAGCATGCGATCGCGTGAGCGAAAGGCGCTGAGCACGTCCAGTCCGCGCGCCAGCGCGGTGACGAAGTGGCGGTCTTCCTTGGCGGAGGCAGGTGCTTTCGACATTCCGCAAAGTGGAACATATTTCAGGCGACTCTGCATTCTGTCTATGAAATTGAGGATTGCTGTGCAGAATTGGCCTCTCGGCGCCGATGCCACCCCGCCCGCACCGGTTGCCCCCGCAAATTCGGGACAATAGGCGCCATGAACGACGTGACCTCCCGCCCTCCCCTGCCCGACCACCTCTCGGTCGACCCGCGCAGCCCGCACCATGTGGCCGCTGTCTTTGAACACGAAGTGGGCATCCGCCTCAACGACAAGGAACTCACCAACGTCGAGGAATACTGCGTCAGCGAAGGCTGGGTCAAGGTGCCTGCCGGCAAGACGCTGGACCGCAAGGGCAACCCGCTGCTGATCAAGCTCAAGGGCAAGGTCGAGGCGTTCTACCGCTGAGCGGACCCGCGCCATGCGCCTGAGCCGCACCACACCCATCCTGAGGACGTTCGACGACGCCCGTGCCCGGGAGTTCTACGTGGACTTCCTCGGCTTTCGCGTTGACTGGGAGCACCGGTTCGAACCCGGCCTGCCGCTGTACCAGCAGGTGTCGCGAGACGGCTGCGTGCTGCATCTGAGCGGGCACCATGGCGACTGCTGCCCGGGCGCGGCGCTGCGGATCGAGTGCGGTGACATCGATGCGCTGCACTCCGAGCTACAGGCCAAGGCCTATGGCTACGCCCGCCCCTCGGTGGAGGGCACGCCCTGGGGCACGCGCGAGATGTCGGTGCGCGACCCCTTCGGCAACCGCCTGACCTTCACCACGGCCATCAGCACCTGAGCCGCCCGCCACCCGGTCGCGGGCTCAGGTCACGGGTGTGAGCTTGGCCACGCTCAGCGCCAGCCATTTGACGCCGTGGCGCGGAAAATTGATCTGCGCGCGCGCGTCGTCGCCCGCGCCTTCGAGCGTCAGCACCGTGCCCTCGCCGAACTTGGTGTGAAACACCTGCATGCCCGAACGCAGGCCGTGCGAGGGAGCGGCCTTCTGCGGCGGCACCGGGGGGCTGGCAAAAGACAGGGCCTCACGGCCGAATGAGCCGCCAGCCCTTGCCCCGCCGCCATAGCCTGCTCCTGAATTAGGAGCAAACCCGAAGCCCGAGGCAAACCCCTGATGCTTGGGCGTGATCCACTTGAGAGCGCCTTCGGGCAACTCGTCGAAGAAGCGGCTCTTGATGTTGTAGCGGGTCTGGCCGTGCAGCATGCGCGTCTGTGAATGGCTCAGGTACAGGCGCTTGCGCGCGCGCGTGATGGCCACGTACATGAGCCGGCGCTCTTCCTCCAGGCCCTCGTAGTCGTTCATCGAGTTCTCGTGCGGGAACAGGCCCTCCTCGAGGCCGGTGATGAACACGCAGTCAAACTCCAGTCCCTTGGCCGAATGCACGGTCATGAGCTGGATGGCCTCCTCGCCTGCCTTGGCCTGGTTGTCCCCGGCTTCCAGTGCGGCATGGGTGAGGAACGCCACCAGCGGGCTCAGGGTTTCACCCGTCTCGGCGTCGGGTGCCCCGTCGTCGGGCGCGGGTCCCGAGACGAACGGCCGGTCCGGGTCCAGCCCCTGGCTGGCGGGCGACTGGCGCAGCGGCGGCGCTTTCGCCAGCTCGTCCACCGGCAAGGCCACAGCGTCGCGGCCGAAGCCCTCCTGCATCACGAAGCTCTCGGCGGCATTGACCAGCTCGCCCAGGTTCTCGATGCGGTCGGCACCCTCGCGCTCTCCCTTGTAGTGCTCGATCAGTCCGCTGTGGTCCAGCACGGTCTCGATGATGTCGCGCAGCGTCATGGACTGGGTCTGCTCGCGCAGCACGTCGATCCTGGCCACGAAGGCGCCCAGGTTGGCGCCCGCCTTGCCCGTGGTGGCGCTCACCGCGTCGTGCAGCGAGCAGCCCGCGGCGCGTGCGCCGTCTTGCAGTTGCTCGATGCTGCGCGCGCCAATGCCGCGCGGCGGGAAGTTGACCACCCGCAGGAAGCTGGTGTCGTCATTGGGGTTCTCGAGCAGGCGCAGGTAGGCCAGCGCGTGCTTGATCTCGGCGCGCTCGAAAAAGCGCAGCCCGCCGTACACGCGGTAGGGCATGGCGGCGTTGAACAGCGCGGTCTCGATCACGCGGCTTTGCGCGTTGCTGCGGTAGAGCACCGCGATTTCCTTGCGCGAAAAACCGGGCTCGGTGCCCTGGTCGCGCACCAGGTGGCGCATCTCCTCGACCATCCACTGCGCCTCCGCGAAGTCGCTGGTGGCCTCGTACACGCGCACGGGTTCACCCGGCCCCTGGTCGGTGCGCAGGTTCTTGCCCAGCCGGCTCCGGTTGTGGCTGATCAGCTCGTTGGCGGAATCGAGGATGTTGCTGTAGCTGCGGTAGTTCTGCTCGAGCTTGATCTGGTGCTGCACACCGAACTCGCGCACGAAATCAGCCATGTTGCCCACACGCGCGCCCCGAAAGGCGTAGATGCTCTGGTCATCGTCCCCCACGGCCAGCACAGCGCCGCCCTGGGTTGCGGCGTCCACGCTGGCCGGCGTGCTGAGCATTTTGATCCAGGCGTACTGCAGCTTGTTGGTGTCCTGGAATTCGTCGATCAGGATATGGCGAAAGCGCCGCTGGTAGTGCTCGCGGATCGGGTCGTTGTCCTGCAGCAGCTCGTAGCTGCGCAGCATCAGCTCGCCAAAGTCGACCACGCCCTCGCGCTGGCACTGTTCCTCGTAGAGCTGGTAGATCTCCACCTTGCGGCGGCTCTCCTCGTCGCGCACCTCGACCCGGCCGGGCCGCAGGCCATCTTCCTTGCAGCCGTTGATGAACCACTGCGTCTGCTTGGCCGGGAAGCGCTCGTCGTCCACGTTGTGCTGTTTCATCAGCCGCTTAATGGCGCTGAGCTGGTCCTGCGTGTCCAGGATCTGGAAGGCCTGCGGCAGGCCGGCCAGCTTGTGGTGCGCGCGCAGGAACCGGTTGCACAGGCCATGGAAGGTGCCAATCCACATGCCGCGGACGTTCACCGGCAGCATGGCGGTCAGGCGCGTCATCATTTCCTTGGCGGCCTTGTTGGTGAAGGTCACGGCCAGCACGCCGCCGGGCGACACCTGCCCGCTCTGCAGCAGCCAGGCGATGCGCGTGGTCAGCACGCGGGTCTTGCCGGAGCCGGCCCCCGCCAGAATGAGCGCGTGCTCGGCCGGCAAGGTGACCGCCGCGCGCTGCTCCGGGTTGAGATTCTGTAAGAGTGGGGACTGCGCGGCGACTTCTGGGAACATACGGGCATTGTAGAAAGTCACAGAGGCACTCCATGTTGAAAACGCTGACACTCACCGCCGCGCTGGCTGCGCTGGCCTCGCCCTGGGCGGCGCAGGCCCAGTCCTCGTGCTCCAGCGACGGCCAGCCGCGCCCCGTGCAGCTGATGGAGCGCTTCATCAACGCCGACTGCGCCTCCTGCTGGTCCGACCCCGCGACGCCGCAGCCCGCCCGCGGCGCGCTGGCGCTGGACTGGATCGTGCCCGGCAGCCGCGCCGACGACGCCCCGCTGTCGGCCGCGGCCCGCCGCGATGGCCTTGACCGGCTCGCGGCGCTGGGCCGCGCCGTGCCGCTCGAAGCCGACTCCGCCCTCACGCCGGTGCGGCGCGGCCAGCGCCGCCTGCGCGTAGCGCATGGCCTGCCCTTCAACGACTACGTGGGCACGGCCATCGAGCTCAAGCCCGGCACCGGCGGGCCGTGGAAAGCCTGGCTGGCCCTGGTGGAGACCGTGCCCGCCGGCACCGAGGGCACGCCCGTGGAGCGGAATCTGGTGCGAAACACCTTGCAGCCCGCATGGGACGGGGATGCTCCGCTATCAAAAGCGCAGCAAAAGAAGCTCTACGAAGCCCGCCCGATGCTGATCCCCGAGGGCACGCGAGCCGATCGCCTGCGCGTGGTCGGCTGGGTGGAAGATGCGAAAGGACGCATACAGTTCATAGCGCAATCCGCATGTGTACAGAAACCCTGAGCGGGTAAAATCAGCCACCGGGCCCAAGTTTCTTGCGCCCGGTTTCTTGTTGCCCGCCGGGGCACCAAGGCCGGCCAAGCCAAGCGCTCTCCCTGTTCATCAACAGTTTTCTGGAGCCTGGTTTTCTCATGGAAATTTTCGACTACGACAACGTCCTGCTGCTGCCGCGCAAGTGCCGCGTGGAAAGCCGCTCTGAATGCGACACCGCGGTGGAGCTGGGCAGCCGCTCGTTCCGCCTGCCCGTGGTGCCGTCCAACATGAAGACCGTGGTGGACGAGCCGATCTGTACCTGGCTGGCAAGCAACGGCTACTTCTACGTGATGCACCGCTTTGACCTGGACAACGTGAAGTTCGTGCGCGACATGCACGCCAAGGGCTGCTACGCCTCGATCTCCCTCGGCGTGAAGCCGCCGGACTACGCCGTGGTGGATCAGCTCGTGGCGCTGGGCCTGGTGCCCGAGTACGTCACCATCGACATTGCCCACGGCCACGCCGACAGCGTGAAGAACATGATCGGCTACCTCAAGGACAAGCTGCCCGGCACCTTCGTGATCGCCGGCAACGTGGCCACGCCCGAGGCCGTGATCGACCTGGAGAACTGGGGCGCCGACGCCACCAAGGTCGGCGTGGGCCCGGGCAAGGTCTGCATCACCAAGCTCAAGACCGGTTTTGGCACCGGGGGCTGGCAGCTCAGCGCGCTCAAGTGGTGTGCCCGCGTGGCGACCAAGCCCATCATTGCCGACGGCGGCATCCGCAGCCACGGCGACATCGCCAAGAGCATCCGCTTTGGCGCCAGCATGGTCATGATCGGCTCGCTGTTCGCGGGCCACGAGGAGTCCCCGGGCCAGACCGTGCAGGTCGATGGCATGGCCTACAAGGAGTACTACGGCAGCGCCAGCGATTTCAACAAGGGCGAGTACCGGCACGTGGAAGGCAAGCGCATCCTCGAGCCGGTCAAGGGCCCGCTGGCCGAGACCCTGACCGAGATGGAGCAGGATGTGCAGAGCTCCATCAGCTATGCCGGGGGCACGCGGCTCATGGACATCCGCAAGGTCAACTACGTGATCCTGGGCGGTGACAACGCCGGCGAGCACCTGCTGATGTAGGTTTCAGGCCATTTTGGCCTGTAGCCCGTGCCAGACGGCCACTTGTTGCTATTAAATGGATAGCATTTCGCAGGCCAGCCGGTGCAGCCGGTGGGCCGGATCGACCAGTGCCTCGAGCACGCTGAAGTGGTTCAGCCCCGGCAGGGCCTCGCACACCCCGACGGTGCGCGGCCCCCAGGCCTGGCGGATCAGCTGGTTGTGCCGCAGGAATTCCGCGCTCTCGTCGCCGCCGGCCACGGTGTACAGCAGGCCCCCGCGCGGCGCCGGCATGTGCGCCGGGCTGGCCCGCCGCGCGTCGGCCGCGGTCAGGCGCAGCGAGTCCTGCAGGAAGGGCGTGTGCCGCAGCGGCTCCAGGTCGAACAGGCCCGAGATCGACAGCGCCCGCGGCACCAGCCCCGCGGGCAGGTCGCGCGCATGGCTGCGCCAGCGGCAGGCCAGCAGCATGGCCGCCAGGTGCCCACCCGCCGAATGCCCGGCCACCGTGATGCGGCTCGCATCACCCCCGAAGCGCCCGATGTGGCGATGCGTCCACGCCAGCGCGCGCACCATCTGCAGCGCGATGTCGGGAATGGTGACGGCCGGGCACAACGCGTAGTTCGGCACGACCACGCACACCCCCTGCCGCGTGAAGGCCGGGGCCACGAACGAGTGGTCGGACTTGTCCAGCGAGCGCCAGTAGCCGCCGTGGATGAACACCAGCACGGGCGTGCCCGCCGCTGCCGGCGCGCCGTGGGCCGGAAACACGTCCAGCGTTTCCCCGGGGCCATCGCCGTAGGGCAGGTCCAGCGAACAGGCTTCCTGCGCCCGTGCGGCCGCCGAAGCAGCGGCCCAGCGGCTGAAGTACTGGGCATGCTCGGACACCAGCGCGCGGTTGTTGTACATGCGGTCAAGCCAGGCGGGATCGTGGCGGGCCATTCGGAACTCCTTGAAACAGCAACAAAACTGCGCCGCATCTTGGCACAGCGCGGCCTGAGGGATCACCCCATGTGACAGCTTTGCCAATATCATGTATTCTGTATACAGACTTCGGAGAACGCATGGCCGCCCAGCTCGTCAAGATCGAAACCGCCCCCGACCTGGTGGATCAGGTCTACCGCGCCCTGCTCGACGCCATCAGCGAAGGCTCGCTGGCGCCCGGCGAGCGCATCACCCAGGAGGACATTGCCGAGAAGCTGGCCGTCTCGCGCCAGCCCGTGCTGCAGGCGCTGCGCCAGCTCAAGAAGGACGGCTTCGTGCACGACGCGCCGGGCCGCGGCGTGCTGGTGGCGCCACTGGACGCGCAGTGGATGACCAAGGTGTACGAGGTGCGCGGCGCCATCGACGCGCTGGCCGCGCGGCTGGCCGCGGCACAGCGCTACCGGATCGATGCGCGCCTGATCGAGCAGGGCCGCAAGGCCGCCCGCGGCAAGAACGTCAAGGCCATGATCGATGCCGACATGGCCTTCCACGAAGCCATCTACGAGGCCTCGGACAACCCCCTGATCGGCCAGATCGCCCGGCAGCACTGGCGCCACCTGCGCCGCGTGATGGGCGCGGTGCTGCAGTCCTCGCGCCAGCGCGAGACCGTGTGGGATGAGCACGAAGCCATTGCAGCGGCCATAGCCGGTGGCGATGGCGAGACCGCCGCGCGACTCATCGATCACCACAGCCACCAGGCCAGCGACAACCTGGCCCGGCAACTCACCCAGGTCCTTCAACAAACCCGACAAGGAGACAAAGCATGAAACTCACCCCTGAACAACTGGAACAGTTTGACCGTGACGGCTACCTGTTCTTCCCCGGCCACTTCTCCCCCGAGGAGACCCGGGCCCTGACCGACGCCGTGCCCGAGCTGTACAGCCGCCGCGAGGCCTACAACGTGCGCGAAAAGGGCAAGGATGCCGTGCGCACCAACTTCGCCGCCCATATGTACAGCACCCCGTTCGCCAAGCTGGCCCGCCACCCGCGCATGGTGCAGCCGGTGATGGACCTGTTCGACGAAGAGGTCTACATGCACCAGTTCAAGATCAACGGCAAGGCCGCGTTCGAGGGCGATGTCTGGCAGTGGCACCAGGACTACGGCACCTGGATGAACGACGACCTGATGCCCACCGAGCGCGCCATGAACGTGGCGATCTTCCTGGACGACGTGAACGACTACAACGGCCCGCTGATGTTCATCCCCGGCAGCCACAAGAAGGGCGTGGTCGACGCCAAGCACGACCTGACCACCACCAGCTATCCGCTGTGGACCGTGGACAACGACCTGATCGGCCAGCTGGTCGAGCGCGCCGGCGGCAAGAACGGCGGCATCGTCGCGCCGCGCGGCCCCGCGGGCTCGATGATCCTGTTCCACAGCTGCCTGGTGCATGCGTCGGGCAGCAACCTGTCGCCCTGGCACCGCGTGGCGGTGTACCTGAGCCTGTGCGCCGTGTCCAACCACATCCGCCGGCCGAAGCGCCCCGAGTACATCGCGCACCGTGACTTCACGCCGATCGGGCTGCTGCCCGACGATTGCCTGCTGAAGGACTACGACGTGGACCTGCCGTGGAAAGACGGCCTGCCCGCCAGCGCCCTGCAGACCAGCAGCGTGCCCTTCGACGAAATGAAGAAGGCCGCGTGATGAACCTGCACAGCAAACTGCAGCAACGCGCCGCGCAAGGCAAGCCCGTGCGCGTCGGCCTGATCGGCGCCGGCAAGTTCGGCTCCATGTACCTGGCCCAGGTGCCGCGCACGCCGGGCGTGCACCTGGTGGGCATTGCCGACCTGTCGCCCGACGGCGCGCGCGCCAACCTGGCCCGCGTGGGCTGGGCGCCCGCGCAGACGCAGGCCGCGTCGCTGGATGCCGCCGTGAAGGACGGCAACACCCACATCGGCGACGACTGGCAGGCACTCGTGCGCCACCCCGCCATCGACGTGATCGTGGAATGCACCGGCCACCCGATTGCCGCCGTCGACCATTGCCTGGAAGCCTTTGCGCACGGCAAGCATGTGGTCAACGTGACGGTGGAGGCCGACGCCTTCTGCGGCCCGCTGCTCGCGCGCAAGGCGGCGCAGGCCGGTGTGGTGTATTCGCTGGCCTTTGGCGATCAGCCGGCGCTGATCTGCGACCTGGTGGACTGGGCGCGCACCTGCGGCTTCCCGGTGGTGGCCGCCGGGCGCGGCCACAAGTGGCTGCCGCACTTCAGCGAGTCCACGCCCGACACGGTCTGGGGCAACTACGGCCTGACGCCCGAGCAGGCCCAGCGTGGTGGGCTCAACCCCAAGATGTTCAACAGCTTCCTGGACGGCTCCAAACCGTCGATCGAAAGCACGGCCGTCTCCAACGCCACGGGCCTGGGCGTGCCATCCAACGGCCTGCTCTACCCGCCCGCCAGCGTCGAGGACATTCCCTACGTCACGCGCCCCCTCAGCGAAGGCGGTGTGCTGGAACGCAAAGGCATGGTGGAGGTGATCTCCTCGCTCGAGGCCGACGGCCGCAAGATCCCCTACGACATCCGCATGGGCGTCTGGGTCACCGTCGAGGCCGAGACGGACTACATCAAGAATTGCTTCGAGGAGTACAACGCCCATACCGACCCGAGCGGGCGCTACTTCACGCTGTACAAGCGCTGGCACCTGATCGGGCTGGAAGTGGGCGTGAGCGTGGCCAGCGTCGCGCTGCGCGGCGAGCCCACGGGCGTGGCCACGGGCTGGAACGCCGACGTGGTCGCCACCGCCAAGCGCGACCTGCAGCCCGGCGAAGTGCTGGATGGTGAAGGCGGCTACACGGTCTGGGGCAAGCTGCTGCCCGCCGACCGCTCCACGCAGATGGGCGGCCTTCCGCTCGGCCTGGCCCATGGCATCAAGGTGGTTCGCGCGGTGAAGAAGGGCCAGTCGCTGAGCTGGGCTGACGTCGCCATCGACACCACGACACATGCTTACAAACTGCGTCGTGAGATGGAAGGCCTGTTCGCCGCACCGGTGCTGAAAGCCGCCTGACAGCCTGCGGCAGGCCATTGGTTCCATCATGTCTGCCACCAACAAAGGAGGCAGCCATGGGTGAGTCAATCAGGATTGCGGTGCTGGGTATCGGGTTCATGGGTTTTCCCATGGCCCGGCGCCTGTGCGAAGCCGGGCATGAGGTTCACGCCTGGAACCGGTCGCGTGACAAGGCCGAGCGGCTGCAACCGTTTGGCGCCACCGTGCATGACAGCGCCGCCGACGCCGTGGCCTCGTGCCAGGTGGTGGTGAGCATGCTGGAGAACGGCGCCGTGGTGGACGACGTGCTGTTCGGCCAGGGGACCGCCCAGGCCATGCAGCCGGGTGCGCTGTTCATCGACATGGCGTCGATCAAGCCCCGCGAGGCACGCGACCACGCGGCGCGCCTCGGGGCCATGGGCGTGGCCCACCTCGACGCCCCGGTATCGGGGGGCACTGGTGGGGCCGAGGCCGGACAGCTCGTGATCATGGTGGGCGGACGCACGGCGGATTTCGAGCGCGCGCAGCCCGTGTTCGAGGTGTTCGGCCGTGCCACCCACGTGGGGCCACACGGCTCGGGCCAGTTGACCAAGCTGGCCAACCAGATGATCGTGGGCATCACCATCGGCGCGGTGGCCGAGGCCCTGCTGCTGTGCGAGAAAGGCGGCGCCCACATGGGCAAGGTCAAGGAGGCCATCACGGGCGGCTTTGCCGACAGCCGCATCCTGCAGATCCACGGCCAACGCATGGTGGAGCGCGATTTCGCGCCGCGCGCGCGCATGTCAGTACAGCTCAAGGACCTGCGCAATGCGCTGGCCACGGCCGAGGAAATCGGCTTTGAGGCACCGATCACCCACCTCTTCGAGCAGCTCTATGCGCAAGGCATCGACCATGGACTGACCGACCTCGATCACGCCGGACTTTTCGTCGAACTGGCCAGCCGCAATGGCATGACCTGAGCCCGATGAATTTTTTTTGGCATAATCCAAGGCTGCCTCAAAACACGGCGCCTTGTTGCTAGAATAGCGGTTGTTGTGGGGGGGTAGCTCAGCTGGGAGAGCGTCGCGTTCGCAATGCGAAGGTCGGGAGTTCGATCCTCCTCCTCTCCACCACCATTCGACGCCCAACCGTTCTCGGTTGGGCGTTTTCCTTTGCGGGTTCCGCACACTGCGCGGGCTTCCGGGCCATTCTGCGTGTGCCAACCGTGTCGGGCGTGGGCGGCATGACTCGCCCAGTTCGCCCCTGTTCTGCCCTATCTTCTCTCGAAACCTGCGCCAACTTCTTCGCCGTGGCACACGCAGGCGGCGTTCTTCGTCAATGGCTTGTGCATGTGCCGATGGGAATGGTTGGCTCGCGGGTTTGCTGCTCCACATTGCCCGTGCAAACCCGCGAGGCCAGCCGCAACGTCAGCCCTTGGGCGGGAACGGATCATGACCGTAGCTGTTGCGCTCACGGATCTGGCCGTCACGCCCTTGGATGAGCATCTCGCTCTGTTGGTTGATGGCGATGTCCCGCGCGCGGTCAATCGCCTGTTGCTGCGTGTTGTGGACGGAGGTGAGGCGGTCGTTGCCTTCACCACGCACACCCCACTGTTCACCGCCGTTGACGGGTACGACCTATTGGTTTTTTCCGCTCATTGCAAATGCTCCAAAAATTGAAAAGGACAGGCTCTTGAAGTCGGCGCGAGCCTTGGCGCTTCAGGGGTGGAACTCATGCCATGAAGGTCTCCCCCTTTCCTGATGTCTGGTGTGGGGAGGACGCCAGCGCGCTCGCCGCGCACGGAATCGAATACAACCCTGCGCGCTGCTGCGTGGCAACGAGCGCGCCGTAGGCAGCGTGCTGCGCTTCCGGCTCCGGCTTGCCCTTGTCCTTTGTCTTGATCTTGAACAGGTCGCTCGGCTTGGCGCTGTCCAGACCCGCGCGCTGCATGATCCGTTCCGCCGTCGTGGCTTCGCCCTTGAACGACCACAGCGCCTCGAACACTTTGGCCTGACCGTCGGTGAATCGAATCGGCGTGCCATCGCCGTCCGGCAGCGTCGCCCACTTGAAGTCCGCCGAGAACGGCCCGTGGACGGGTTTGGCCGGATCGACGACCGCTGGAATCGTGGACGGCGGCGCGGCAATGAACGTGATCCCGCCACCATAGAACGTGAAGCGTTCTTCCAGCACCAGCCATTCCACGCCCGCGCTGAATGGTGCTCCGCGCGTCGTTCGCGGCCTTGGCGTGATCACCCGGATGTCGCCGCCCGCCACGCGCACCCGCTCCAGCAGCCCCGGTTCTTGCAGCACGCGCGTCAGGTCGCGGGCCAGCAGGACGGGCGACCGCCGGGCATCGCCGAGCCGCCACACGCCGTCGCCGAGGTCATCGATGCCGTCACGGCTTTCGATGTCGAGCGCGAGGCGCATCTTCTGCCGCAGCCAGTCCTCGTCCAAGGCCAAGGCCGCACCATCGGCTGCCTCGACGGCCACCGGCCCGCAGTCCGGGCAACGGCATATACGTCCGCCACGGCCGTCACCCCAAACTTGCGTCCGATGCTGCTGACAGTGAGGACAGAGGACAAACGACTGATCAACGACCGTCGGCTTGACCGCCTTGCCGAGGACGGGCAGCACAGCAACGTCACGCGGCGACAGCGTGGTGCGCAGGACCGGCGTGCCGCCTGCGAACAGGCGGCAGATCAAGGCCCAAGCGTCATGCGCCGCCACACATCAATCCTCGAACACCGACGACGAGCTGATCGCGTCCGCTTCCGGCGGCATCTCCTGCGCGCTCAGAGTCTGGCCCTTCTGCAAGATGCCCACCCCGACCAGATAGCCTTCCAACTGCGCTTGCATCTTGGCGTCGAACTTGTGCAGGTTCAGACGCCCCTTGCTGGTCACTTCGATGGTGACCACCTTGGCGCGCGTGCGGCCCGGCTCGGGCGGATAGTAGAGATTGACCTGTGCCGCCGTCACCGCCCACTGGCCTTCCAGCGGGCCGGGCAGCTTCTCCTTCAGCAGCTCGTGTACCGAGCGTTGCTGGCTGGACTGCATCGCGGTGCATTCGATCTTCAGTGCGGTGTCGGGGCTGAGGAGCGTGAGCGCCTTGAGCTGCACCATCGAGAAACCGTCCTCGAACGCCTCCGGCACGTCGAAGCCGGTGCGCAGCATCGACAAATCCAGGGTCGGCGACTTGATGCGGCTCGCGCTAGCCTTGACGCCCAGCACATGCTCGGCGAAGGCCTCGACCAGCATCTGCTGGTACTTCTGCCCGCCGCGCACCAGCGTGCGCACGACGCCGGTGGTCTTGGCGTACTCCAGCACCATGTGGATATTGGGATTGCCGACGCGGCGTTTGAGGGTCGGCCCCTCGAACTCCAGCCGCAGCATCGCCATGTCCTTGACGTGGACGGTCAGCAGGAACACGCCGGGACTGCGCTCGACCAGATGCGCCACGCTGCTGTCGCCGCACTGCATCTCGCGCTTGTAGAAGGCCGAGATCGCATTGCGCAAACCGGCCAAGTTCGTATCCGAGCCATTCGGCTGGCGTTTCAGGCCCAGGTCGTATTGCTGGGTCTGCGGCCCGTGGTGCTCCCAAAAGCTGAAGTCGTAGGCACGCTCGAACAGCGTCGGGTGGGTGACGTAGAGCCAGAACGAGCGGTGGACGTCGCTGCGGCACAGCGTCAGGCCCGCCAGCGCGGCGGCATCGGAAACCACGGCCTCGAACATCGCCTGCTTGCCCGCCGGGTCGCCCAACTGGACGCTGGCCATGAGGTTGGCGGTCATCTGGTCGCGGGCGGCGGTGTCCGGCCAGACCTTGACCGCCTCCACCAAGGACTGGCTGGTCTCCGGCGTGTCGTCCCATGCGAACCCGCCCGGCACGGGCAGGCCATGTGAGGTCAGGAAGTCGCGCAGCGTGGCATCCACCGGCAGCTCGAGCATCACGTCGACAAAGGTCTTCTTCATCTTGTTCGTCCTTTCTGGATCGGCGTCGGAGGTCTGCGACCGATGTACGGGCTGCACGGGCCAGCGACTGGTTACTGAACACGAATCCCGCGTAAGTAAAGCCGCGAGATACAAGCGAGATTCTGAACCTCGGATTTCCGCTTGTCAATCAACGGGGCACATCTGGACCTTTTATGTATCTCGCGGCTATACTATCGGTCTTGATTTCATTCACTGACTGTTTTCCAACTACAGGAGCATCGCCATGGCTTCGGCGTTCGGAGCACGCCTGCGACGCTTGCGCGAGGCGAAGAAGTTGACCCTGCAGCAGGTCGCCGACGCGGTCGGCTGCACCAAGGCGTACATCTGGGAACTGGAAATGAAAGACGGACAGCGCCCGTCCGCAGAACGGATTCAGGCCATCGCCAAGGTACTGGGCGTGACGATGGAGGACGTGATGGGCGAACCCATCCAGCAAGTTCCCCAGGCCAGCCCAGAGGACGTGGCCTTCTTCCGCGAGTACGCGGGGATGACGGGCGAGGAAAAGGATCGCTACCGGCAGGCGCTCAAAATCATGTTCCCCGACAAGGGCGAAACCGGGGGCTGAGGATTGAGCGCAGCGCAGGCCCTCACTGGTTCCATTGCCGCCAATACCGTCCAGAAGTGGTTGCGGGCGTGGCACAACGAAGGCATGCCCGACGCTGTCGATCTGGAGATCGTCCGGCAGATGCTGCCGTCCACGCCCTACGGCACTGGCGTTCGGGAGATCAAAGCCCCGATGGTGCTCGACATCGACAGCTGCGAAGGCATGTTGGTGCGCAACCCGGAGGACACCGCCGAGTGGGGCATTTTCTACAACGGCAAGGCCAGCCCCGCGCGCCGACGCTTCACCATCGCCCATGAGCTGGGCCACTTCGTCCTGCATCGCGGTCAGAGGCAGAGCTTCAACTGCGACAAGGAAAGCGTCTATTCCGGTATCGACACCATCCGCGTCATCGAGCGGGAAGCCGACGACTTCGCCAGTAACCTGCTGATGCCCGGTGATTTGTTGCGCGAGTGGATATCGAACCAGCGCATCGACCTGCATGTCCTCAGCGCCATCGCCGAACGATTCCAAGTTTCGTTCGAGGCGCTGTGCATTCGCTTCATCAAGTTCACGACGCAGCGGGCGATCCTCGTCTATTGGGACAACGGCTACGCGAAGTACGAATGGCGCAGCAGCAGCGCCGTCAAGACGCGTGCACGTATCCGTCGCAACGATGATCCAGCGGAACCGCCGCCGGGCACGTTGGCCGCTGACGCCAACATCGCGCAGGAATGGGATGGTGCGGAGATACCCGCAGCGATCTGGTGTCCGGAAGAGGCGCAGCACATGAGGCTGCGCGAGTTCAAGCACAGCTACACCACGCGGGATCGCGTCCTCACGCTGCTCCTGCTCGAAAGCGCCGAGCCGCGCTCGTGGGATCAGTCGTGGCAGGACGAGGAGAGCTTCGACAGCTTCGATCAGTTCGTGTCGAACGGCCAGTTGCCGGATCGGCGATAGATTTGAACGCCCCAGGAAAAAGAACATGGCCCGCATAGAAAACCACAAATACAGCATCGTGGAAGCCTTCCAAGAGTGCTTCTACATCGTCCCGGACTACCAGCGCGAATACGTCTGGACCGACAAGGAAGTGCATCAGCTGCTGGAGGACATCGGCGAGCAGATCGATGCGGGCACCACGCGGGAATACTTCATTGGCACCGTGCTGGTGTCGCCAACCGATCAGAAGAGCCACTACGAGGTCATCGACGGCCAGCAGCGCCTGACCACTTTCTTCCTGCTGCTGTGCGCGCTGAAGCATCTGTTCCAGGGCGAGCCGCAGCGGCAGATGCTTTCCGGGCTGATTTCGACCAGCTACGTGGATAGCGACGGCGAAGTGCGCACCAACCTGAAGCTGGAGCCGCGCTACGAGAGCGCGGGCGAGGTAATGGCCAAGCTGGTGGAGCTGGACGCCGAACCGCAGGCCGTGCGCTCTGCCATTCAGGCAGCGGGAATCGCCAGCTTCGGCTCATTGGAGAACCTGGTCAACGCCTACAGCACGCTGTACCGCTACCTGAAGGACAACTACGACGACACCCCCAAGCTGAAGAAGTATTGGGGTTACTTGGCCAACAACGTGGTGTTCATTCAGATCTCCACCGACGTCAGCAGCGCGCTGAAGATTTTCGAGACCATCAACGAGCGCGGCGTGGGCCTGAACCCGATGGACTTGCTCAAGAACCTGCTGTTCACGCAGGTCAAGCAAGCGCAGTTCACCCAGCTCAAAGATGAGTGGAAGAAGATCACCAAGCCGCTGGAAAAGGAGAAGGAAAAGCCGCTGCGTTTCCTGCGCTACTTCCTGATGGCCAACTACGTCATCAAGAACGAGCGCGGCGATGCGGTGGTGCGCGAAGACGAGATCTACGACTGGTTTATCGCCAAGGACAACGCTGCGCTGTGCGATTACGCGGGCAAGCCCTTCGAGTTCGTCCGCAAGGTCATCCGCAACGTCGAGCACTACCTCGCCTTCGCCAATGGAATGGGCAACGATGGCAAACCGAGCCTGGCGATGGACAGCCTCAAACGGCTGGCCGGTGGTGCGTTCAGCTTGCACTACGTCCTGTTGCTGGCGGCGGCGAATTTCCCCAAGCCGCTGTTCGATCACTTCGTGGCGCAGCTGGAGAGTTTCCTCTTCTATTACATCTTCACCAAAACGCCGACCAAGGATCTGGAACGCAGCTTCTCTCAATGGGCCGACGAGCTGCGCGCGATTGCTGACGCCAGCGATCCGGTGAAGCAGAAGGTGCAGCTCAACGCCTTCGTCGCCGACCGCTTCGAGAAGAGCATGGCTGGCAAGTCGCAGGAGCTGGCCGACGCCCTCAAGCGTTTCACGCTGTACTCGATGCAGCAGTACCGCACGCGCTACCTGCTGGCGCGGTTGACGCAGCACGTCGAGATGGCATTCAGCGGCCTTAAGACCCCGGGTAGTCTGGAGCCCTTCACCAAACTGGAAATCGAGCACATCCTGCCCGACAACCCGAAGGCGGAACTGCGCGCCACGTGGGCGGCAGAGAACCCGAATGCCGTTTACGACGACTACAAGAATCGCCTCGGCAATCTGACCTTGCTGGAAAAGCCGATCAACATCGTCGCGGGCAACGACTTCTACACGGCCAAGCAGGTCGAGTATGGCAAGAGCGGCAACTACCTGACCCGCAGTCTGGGGGCGCTGACCGACGTCGGACAGAACACATCCATTTCCCGGATCAATGCCAAGCTGGCTGCATTTCCTGCGTGGAATGCTGCATCCATCGAGAGGCGCCACGGACTGCTGATCACTTTGGCGCAGGATGTCTGGAAGACGTCGCCCATCGACGTCTGATCGGCAATCGCTGGCGATTCATCCATGACGACATGGCCCGCCAATGATGCGCTGACGATGCAGCAACGTGAGGTTCAGCGATTGCTGGGCCGCTGCTTGCTGCGTCTGCAGCAGTACGAAAAGTTGATGAAGGCCATCGTGGCCGACCACGAAATCTCGGCTGCTGGATCACCGCTGGCGTCGGATCAAGAGCAGCGCATCGCGGATGCCGCCAGCAAAACGCTGGGCACCTTGGTCGGCACACTCCTCGGTTCGTGTGTCACCACCGACCAGGTGGAAGCTGCTTCCGAATCTAATGCACTCGACGACATCATCTCGTTCAAGGTAAAGATGAATCTGCGCATGTCGGTTGAGGATTACCACAGGACGCAGAACGAGTTGAAGGAACTGGTGCTGCTAAGGAACAACTTGGTACATCATTTCATCGACCAGCATGACCTTTGGAGCCTGGACGGATGCCGTGGCGCACACGACACCCTGAAGGCCGCCTACAGTCGCATCGATCAGCACTTCGAGCAACTGCGGGGCTGGGCCGAGCACATGGATCAGGTCCGACGGCTGGCGGCGGAATTCGCCCAGTCCGATGCGTTCTACGATCTGGTGATCCACGGCATCGCGCCGGACGGTTCGGTGGATTGGCCTGCCGCAGGGATCGTGCGCGCGCTGCGGGATGCCGCCGCTGAACTGGCCGTCGATGGCTGGGCACCGGTTGCATCGGCAGGACGCTGGATCGCAGAGCGGCACCCCGAACACCTGCCCGTCAAGTACGGTTGCAGCAGTTGGCGGCAGGTCGTACACGAATCGCGCCTGTTCGAGCTTCGATATCGTGATGTGGGCGGCCAGCGCGCGGCTTGGTATCGGGCCAAACAGGCATAGCACCAACCCCGCGCACTCCCGCTAAATCACGTTACGCGAAGTGCCCACGGTTTTTAGCATGAGCAGCGTTTTCCATCGAAACGCCTGCCATGACAAAAATCGAACCCATCTCCATTTCCCCGCCGTCTGACTGCCCCCGGCACGCGCAGCAGGAAATCGCCGACCTGCTGGCCGCTGCACTCCTGCGCCTGCGCACGCGTCCGTCGCGGGACACCATCGAAACCAGCGAGTGCGTTCGCCTTGGCTTCCCCGGCCAACAGCGCGTGAATGCGAACCCCGATCACAACAACGGAGTTCGCCCATGACAGCACACGCACAACCATCTACCACCTCAGTCGCCGCACGTGTCGCGGCGCTTCCCCATCTTTCGATGGACGACCTCTGGGCCCTCTGGGATGACCACTTTGATGAGCGCCCCGGCCATCACCATCGCACTTGGCTGGAGAGCCGACTGGCCTACCGGATTCAGGAACGTGCCTTCGGTGGACTGAGACCAACGCTGCGCAAGAAGCTCGAGGAAGTCGGCGAAACCGGCATCCTGCCTAAGCAACTGCGCAGCGACAGCCAGCGCCTGCTGCCCGGCACCATCCTCACGCGCATCTACGACGATGTCGAGCATCGCGTGCTGGTGCGCGGCTCGAACGATTTCGAATACCAAGGGCAACGCTTCAAGAGCCTGTCCGCGATTGCGGGCCACATCACGGGCAGCCACTGGTCGGGTCCCGTGTTCTTCGGCCTCAAGTCGCCGGCATCGAAGAAGGTGATGGCATGAGGTCGCCGCGCGCCAATCCGCTGCCCCCGGGCAGCCAGAGCATCACGCCGAAGAAGCGCTGCGCCGTCTACACCCGCAAATCCACCGACGAAGGGCTGGATCAGGAATACAACAGTCTCGAAGCCCAGCGCGATGCAGGCCTCGCCTTCATCGCCAGCCAACGGATTGAGGGCTGGATCGCCGTCGGCGACGGCTACGACGATGGCGGCTACTCCGGCGGCAACATGGATCGTCCCGCCTTGTGCCGCCTGATGGTCGACATCGAAGCCGGGAAGATCGACACCGTGGTCGTCTACAAGATCGACCGCCTCACACGCAGCCTGCCAGATTTCGCCAAGCTGGTGGAGGTGTTCGACCGCAACGGCGTGTCTTTCGTCTCGGTCACACAGCAGTTCAACACCACGACCTCGATGGGACGGCTGACGCTCAACATCCTGCTGTCCTTCGCACAGTTCGAGCGCGAAGTCACCGGCGAGCGCATCCGCGACAAGATCGCCGCCAGCAAAGCCAAGGGCATGTGGATGGGCGGCGTGCCGCCCCTGGGCTATGACGTGGTCGAGCGCAAGCTCGTCGTCAACGAACGCGAGGCGGCACTGGTGCGCGACATATTCAGGCGCTACGGCGAGCATGGCTCGGCGGCGCGGCTCGTGCGCGAACTGGTCATCGAAGGCCACACCACCAAGGCGTGGGTGACGCAGACCGGGCGCGAACGCTCGGGTCGCACCATCGACCAGCAGTACCTCTTCACGATGCTGCGAAACCGTATCTACCTCGGCGAAATTTCTCACAACGAGCAGTGGTATCCGGGTCAGCACGAGGCCATCGTCGCCCCGGCCCTATGGGACGCTGTATATGCCTTCATCGAACGACGCAAGCAAGCGCCACGCGAGCACGCCGCCAAGCATCCGGCACTGCTGGCGGGTCTGCTGTTCGCGCCCGACGGGCAACGCATGCTGCACTCCTTCGTCAAGAAGAAGAACGGACGGCAGTACCGCTACTACGTCCCGTACCTGCACAAGCGGCGAAACGCGGGCGCGAGCCTGTCGCCCGGTACGCCGGACGTGGGTCATCTGCCCGCCGCCGAAATCGAGAACGCGGTGCTGGCGCAAATCCACGCGGCACTCTCGGCTCCCCAGATGCTGATCGCGGTCTGGCGAGCCTGCCAGCAGCACCCCGCAGGTAGCACGCTCGACGAAGCGCAGGTGGTGGTGGCGATGCAGCGCATCGGCGACGTGTGGGCGCAGTTATTCCCCGCCGAACAGCAACGCATCACACGACTGCTGATCGAGCGGGTGCAGTTGCACGGGCATGGACTGGATATCGTCTGGCGCGAGGACGGTTGGATTGGATTCCGTGCCGACATCAGCGCGCATCCGCTGGTCGAGGAAGCCCGTGAGCACCCTGAGGAGGCACTGGCATGACCACCTCGGTGAACCCGCGCAAACGCACAGTCCACATCGAGGTCGGAGTCGATGCCCGCAGCTATGTCAGCGATGGGCAGCGCGTCACGTTGGTGCCGCTGACCATCAAGCGCCGCCAGAACCGCAAGTTGCTGATTCCGCCCACGCCCGACGCCGCCGCTGCGACGGGCGGCTTCGATGTGCCGATGATCAAGACGCTCGGCAAGGCGTTCTACTGGAAGCGGCTGATCGACGACGGCACGTATCCGACAACCTCGGATCTTGCACGAGCGCTGAAACTGGAACCGGGCTGGGCGGCCGAGGTGCTGCGGATGACCATGCTGGCCCCGGACATCGTCGAGGCAATTTTCGAAGGTCGCCAGCCCCGGCAGCTGAACCTGCACACGCTGCGTGGCCGCGAAGACCTGCTGCCGCGCGACTGGGGCGAGCAGCGTCGGCTGCTCGGCTTCCCCGACGCCTGACCCTTTCATCCCCGACTTCCCCGATGACGGCGAGCCATGTGCTCGCCGTCTGCTTTTGGGCGGGAGCTGGCGGATTGGCGAACCCGAAGTTTCTGCGTGGTTCGCCATTGCGTCCCTTAAAGGTTCGCCACCCGAAGTTTGGAATGACACCTGTTCCCCAACAACGTCACAGGAGCATTCCATGCAGACACCAACCAGCAGCATTCCCCGGTCGCCCCAGCAGGCGATCAACACCATGTCACCCGGTGATCGCCGGGTGCTCAACGAAAACGAGCTCGCGCAACGTTGGGGCGTCAGCCCCAAGACTTTGCAGCGCTGGCGCAGCGAAGGTCGCGGCCCGCGCTACCTGAAGCTGTCGAAGCGCGTCGGCTACCCCGTAGACGCGGTCATCCAGTTCGAGCGCGAGGCGCTGCACGACTCGACGTCCGAGCGCGCGGCGGGCTGAGGAGCGATGCCATGAACGACATCACCATCTTCCCCGCTGACATCGCAGAGATGTCTGTCAGCCAACTGGCTGCATTGCCGCCCGCGCAGAAGCACGAGATCGACCAAAACCTTGATGCCGCCATCGACTGGCTGAAGAAGGCCCGCGCCAAGTTCGATGCGGCGCTGGATCAGTGCTACGGCGAGCAGGCCCGTACCGCGCTGCGTGAATCCGGCCGTGACTTCGGCACCGCCCACATCAGCGATGGCCCGTTGCACCTGAAGTTCGAGCTGCCCAAGAAGGTCAGCTGGGATCAGAAGCAACTGACCGAAATCGCCGAACGCATCGTCGCCTCAGGCGAGAAGGTCGAGGGTTACCTCGACATCAAGTTGTCCGTCTCCGAATCCCGCTTCACGAACTGGCCGCCTGCCTTGCAACAGCAGTTCGCCGCCGCTCGCACTGTGGATTCCGGCAAGCCGTCTTTCACCCTTTCCATCGATTCGGAGTAATAACCATGAGCACCAACCTCATCGCTTCGCTGCGTCAACAGCTGCCGTCCATCTACGGTGAACACCTTCCCGACGAAATCTGGTATCGCCGCGCGGACGGCCAGGACGTCGTCGTCCCGCTCGATGCCGCCACGGTCGACGAACTGGCCTTCGCCATCCAGACGGCCAACGCGGAATCGCTGGCGCTCGGCCGCCGCCGTACCGCGCTGGAAGAACTCCACACGGAGGTGCGCAAGCGCGCCGCGCGTGGGGCCGACCGCATCGCCGACGTGTCGTGGGAGGGCTGATCATGAGCGCGATCATTCCCTTCCAGTTCGAAGCGCACGCCGTGCGCGTCCAGGTCGATGATCAGGGGCAGCCGTGGTTCAACGCCACCGATGTCTGCGATGCCCTGGAAATGGGCAATCCGTCTCAGGCGATCAAGTCGCACGTCGATGCCGAGGATCTCCAGAAACTGGAGACCCTTACGGCGGGTGGCCGTCAGCGCCAGAACCACGTCAATGAATCGGGCCTCTACGCCCTGATCCTCGGCAGTACCAAGGACGCCGCCAAGCGTTTCAAGCGCTGGGTGACCAGCGAGGTGCTGCCCGCGATCCGCAAGACCGGCGGCTACACCGTGCCCGGCGCACTGGCGACCTTGGCCGCGCCGGCCCACGACCGGGTTTCCACGATCCTGCTGATCGGTGAGGCCGTGGCGAAGGTGCCGGGCGTGAAACCGGGCATCGCGGCGGCGGCGACGCTGACCTGCATTCAGGAGAACACGGGCATCACCACCGAGGTGCTGCGCCGCGCGCTGCCATCGGCCAACGAACCGATCTGCGCCTTGAACGCCACGCAGCTTGGCAAGCTGCTCAACCGCTCGGCGAAGGCCACGAACCAGATGCTGGCGGCCGGCGGCTTTCAGTTCCGCAACGAGCGCGACGAATGGGAACTGACCGAGGCCGGTGAGGGGTGGGCCGAGGCCATGCCGTACTCGCGCAACGGCCACAGCGGCTACCAGATCCTCTGGAATCCTGCTGTCGCCGAGCAGTTGAAGGAGGCCGCGTGATGAGCCTCCCCATCATCTCCGCGCAGCAGCGCATGGCCGAGCGCAAGGGTGTGAAGCTGCTGATGCTCGGCAAGTCCGGCATCGGCAAGACCACCCGGCTCAAAGACCTCGATCCTGCCACCACGCTTTTCCTCGACATTGAGGCCGGTGACTTGGCAGTGGCCGACTGGCCGGGCGACACCATCCGCCCGGCGTCATGGCCCGAGAGCCGCGACTTCTTCGTGTTCCTCGCGGGCCCAGACAAGTCGCTGCCGCCGGAGAGCGCGTTCTCGCAGGCGCACTACGACCACGTCATCGAGAAGTTCGGCGACGCGACGCAGCTCGACCGCTACCAGACCTTCTTCCTCGACTCGATCACGCAGTTGTCGCGCCAGTGCTTCGCGTGGTGCAAGACACAGCCCGGTGCAACCAGCGACCGCTCCGGCAAGCCTGATCTGCGCGGTGCCTACGGCCTGCTGGGCCAGGAAATGGTGAGTGCCTTGACCCACCTGCAGCACGCACGCGGGAAGAACGTGGTGTTCGTGGCCATCCTCGACGAACGCCTCGATGACTACAACCGCAAGGTGTTCGTGCCGCAGATCGAAGGCAGCAAGACCAGCCTGGAACTGCCCGGCATCGTCGACGAGGTCGTGACGCTGGCCGAGATCAAGGCCGAGGACGGCAGCGCCTACCGCGCCTTCGTCACGCACACCGTCAATCCCTACGGCTTTCCGGCCAAAGACCGCAGCGGTCGCCTCGACGTGCTGGAGCCGCCGCATCTCGGCGCGCTGATCGCCAAGTGCGCGGGCGCATCCGCTACGCCCGCCAGCGCCGCCACCCCCGCACACATCGAATCTCAGGAGTAATCGCAATGACCGCATGGAATGACTTCAACGACGCCGACGCCCAGCAATCCGGCTTCGATCTGATCCCCAAGGGCACCACTGTCCCGGTGCGCATGACCATCAAGCCCGGTGGCTACGACGATCCCGCGCAAGGCTGGGGCGGCGGCTACGCCACCGAGTCCTTCGAGACCGGTTCCATCTATCTCGCCGCCGAGTTCGTGGTCACCGCTGGCGACCATGCCAAACGCAAGATGTGGTCGAACATCGGCCTGCACTCCAAGAAGGGCCCGACCTGGGGCCAGATGGGGCGCAGCTTCATTCGCGCAGCGCTCAACAGCGCCCGTAACGTCCACCCGCAGGACAACGGCCCGCAGGCCGCCGCCGCGCGCCGCATCCAGGGCTTCCACGAACTGGACGGCCTGGAGTTCCTCGCCCGCGTCGATATCGAGAAGGACGGCAAGGGCCAAGACCGCAACGTGGTGAAGGTGGCGGTCGAACCGGATCACCCCGACTACGCCAAGTTGATGGGCGTGCCGCCCAAGGCGTCGGGCGGCGGCACGTCCGGCGCTCCGGCGCAGGCAGCCCCCGCGTATCAGACACCGGCTCCGCAACGCGCACCCGTGACGGGCAAGCCGTCTTGGGCTCAGTGAGGGGGCGATGAAATGCTGGGTCTGCAAACGACAGGCCCGGGGATTCGGCCACACCGACAACCGACACGGTGTCGGCAATCCCCGGCGCTACCCCATCGACTGGGTGTTCTGCTCGCAACGCTGTCAGAACGCGTTTCATGCGCTGTACGGCAACTGGCTGCGAGCCAAGGAAGGTCGCACCGATATCAAGGGGGTCGCCATGATCGATCCGTCTGATGTCGAGCTGGCCGCGATGCGCCAGTGCCTCAAGGCTTTCGGCGAGGCAGCGGGCGAGATCGGCTTCACCAAGCCGCTGGGCGACTACTCCGAAGCGGAAGCGCTGCGGGTGATCGATGCCATCGTCACCTGCTGGTCGGACGCGATGGTCGCGCACCACGAGGCCACCAAGTACCCACCGGTGCGAGGCATGACGCCTGCGCCCGATCCGTTGGCACCCGACGCCGCCAATCCGTTCGCGGATCTGGAGGACGACCTGCCTTGGGAAGAACCGAAGGGGAAGAAGCCATGATCGACTTCAACTCCTCATCGAGCATCTCGGGCCAGGTCACCGCCTTGGTGGACGCCGGGATACAGCAGGCCCGCGCCCGCCAGTCCGAGCGCCAGTACCTTGGTGCCTCGCGTCTGGGCGTGGCCTGCGAGCGCGCGCTGCAGTTCGAGTACGCCAAGGCTCCCATCGACCACGGGCGCGACACCCCGGGGCGGATGTTGCGCATCTTCGAACGTGGCCACGTCATGGAAGACTGCATGGTGGCGTGGCTGCGCGACGCGGGTTTCGACCTGCGCACCCGCAAGTCAGACGGTGAGCAGTTCGGTTTCTCGGTGGCCGACGGTCGCCTGCAAGGCCACGTCGACGGCGTCATCGTCGCGGGCCCCGAGGGCTTCGCCTATCCCGCGCTCTGGGAATGCAAATGTCTGGGCAACAAGTCCTGGAGTGACCTGGAGAAAAAGGGGCTGGCCATCTCCAAGCCCATCTACGCCGCGCAAGTGGCGATCTACCAAGCCTATCTCGAACTGCACGAGCACCCGGCGATCTTCACGGCCCTCAACGCCGACACGATGGAGATCTACACCGAGGCCGTTCCCTTTGATGCAGCCCTGGGCCAGCGCATGTCGGATCGGGCGGTGAAGGTCATCACGGCCACCGAGGCGGGAGATCTCCTGCCTCGTGCCTTCAATGACCCGACCCACTTCGAGTGCCGGATGTGCGCGTGGCAAGACCGCTGCTGGAGAACAAAAGTATGAACACCACGACTTTGAATCATGTGCTCGGCGAGCAACTGATCGACGTACGCCAGGCTGCACTGATGTTCAACCTGCCCTCGTACTGGCTCTCGCAAGCGAAGGAACGCAAGCAGCGTCGCATTCCCCATTACCGCGTCGGCAAGCTCGTGCGGTTCAAGCCTGCAGAGCTGGAAGCGTGGATCGTCGGGCAGCAAGCGTCTGGCGAGGAGTCTGCGGATGCTTGATTTCAACGACACGCAAAAGCCCGCTCCTCGTGACCTCGATGCCGAACGCGACGCAATCCGCGAGGCATTGCTCTCGCGGCTGGAATCGGTACTGGCAACGCTGTTCCCTGCAGGCAAGAAGCGCGGTGGCAAATTCCTGATCGGCGACGTGCTCGGTAGTCCGGGCGACAGCCTGGAAGTCGTGCTCACCGGTGACAAGACCGGCCTGTGGACGGATCGCGCCACTGGTGACGGCGGCGACATTTTCTCCCTGATCGCGGCCCACCTTGGCATCGATGCGCACACCGACTTCCCACGCGTGCTCGATACCGCGACCGAACTGGTCGGGCGTGCTCCGGCGACTCTGGCGCGCAGGAGCAAGAAGGATGCTCCCGTCGATGACCTCGGCCCGGCCACCGCGAAGTGGGACTACCTCGATGTGGCAGGACATCTCATCGCCGTCGTCTACCGTTACGACCCGCCCGGGCAGAAGAAGCAGTTCCGGCCCTGGGATGCGAAGCGGCGCAAGATGGCACCGCCCGACCCGCGCCCGCTCTACAACCAGCCAGGGATGACCAGTGCCGCTCAGGTGGTTCTGGTCGAGGGCGAGAAATGCGCGCAGGCCCTGATCGACGCGGGCATCGTGGCCACCACGGCGATGCACGGCGCGAACGCCCCGGTCGACAAGACCGACTGGTCGCCGCTGTCCGGTAAGGCGGTGTTGATCTGGCCCGACCGTGACAAGCCGGGCTGGGAGTATGCGACGCAGGCAGCACAGGCCATCCTGTCGGCGGGAGCCAAGTCCTGCCACGTTCTCTATCCGCCCGAGGAGGCCGCCGAGGGCTGGGACGTGGCGGACGCCATCGCCGAGGGCTTCGATGTCGCCGCCTTTCTCACCCACGGCCCACGCTTGCAGATGCACGACGTGGCCGATGACGTTGATCCGGTGGTCAGCAGCGACGAGTCCGTCTGGGGTACGGAGGACGCGCTGGCGCTGTCCTTCACCCGCCGCTACCACCGCGACTGGCGTTACGTGGCTGGCTGGGGCAAGTGGCTGGTGTGGGACGGGCAACGCTGGCGCACCGAGGACACGCTGGCCGCCACGGACTTGATCCGCAGCGTCTGCCGCCAGACGGCTGTGCGCGCCGACAACCCCAAGGTCGCGGCGAAGCTCGCCAGCGCCAGCACGATCGGCGGTGTGGAGCGGCTGGCGCGCGCTGACCGCAGGCACGCGGCCACCACCGACGAGTGGGACGCCGATCCGTGGCTGCTCAACACGCCGGGCGGCGTGGTCGATCTCAAGACAGGCCGGATGCGCCCGCACGAGCGCGCCGACCGGATGACCAAGATCACCATAGCAACGCCCAGCGGCGACTGCCCGACGTGGAAGCAGTTCATCGACGAGGTCACGGGTGGCGACAAGGAACTTCAGTCCTACCTGCAACGAATGGTCGGCTACGCGCTGACTGGCTCGACGCAGGAGCACGCGCTGTTCTTCCTGTACGGCACGGGCGCGAACGGCAAGTCGGTGTTCGTGAACACCTTGGCCACCATCCTCGGCGATTACGCGACCAATGCGCCGATGGACACCTTCATGGAGACGCGCACCGACCGGCACCCGACCGATATGGCGGGGCTGCGCGGCGCACGCTTCGTTGCGGCCATCGAAACCGAACAGGGCAAGCGCTGGGCCGAATCCAAGCTCAAGAACCTGACCGGTGGCGACAAGATCTCTGCGCGCTTCATGCGCCAGGACTTCTTCGAGTTCTTCCCGCAGTTCAAGTTGTTCGTGGCGGGCAACCACAGGCCCGCCATTCGCAACATCGACGAGGCGATGAAACGCAGGCTGCACCTGATCCCTTTCACTATCACCGTGCCGCCCGAGCGCCGTGACAAGAACCTGCAGCAGAAGCTCCTGGCCGAACGTGACGGCATCTTGGCGTGGGCCGTGCATGGTTGCCTCGACTGGCAACGCCACGGACGACTCTCCCCGCCGCAGCGGGTGGTGGACGCCACCGAGGAGTATTTCGAAGCCGAGGATGCGTTGGGCCGCTGGCTCGACGAGCGTTGCGTGCGCGAGGCCAACGCCAAGTCGCTGACGGCAGAACTGTTCAACGACTGGAAGCCGTGGGCAGAGGCAGCGGGCGAATTCACCGGTTCGCAGAAGCGCTTTGCCGATCTGCTGCTCACCCGGGGCTTGGATAAATGGCGCAACGGCATGGGCTTGCGCGGGTTTCAGGGCATTGGCCTCAAGTACCCGCCAGCACCCACCTACACCCCTTACGCCGATGACTGACACAACCGCGTCTGACGGATCGGACGGACTACGTCGTAACTCCTACACGTGCGCGTGCGCGCGCCTCATGGAAGGTTTCGATACGACCCGTCCGATCCGTCAGACCAGCCAAAGCAAGGACTGACACCATGACAACCACCATCCTCGCCCTCGATCTGGGCACCACCACCGGCTGGGCGCTGCGCGGCAGTGACGGCCACATCACAAGCGGTTCCGAGAGCTTCCGACCGCAGCGCTTCGAAGGCGGCGGAATGCGCTTCCTGCGATTCAAACGCTGGCTCACCGAGATCAAACAGTCCTGCGACGAGATCGACTGCCTGCACTTCGAGGAGGTGCGACGCCACGTCTCCACGGATGCTGCCCACGCCTACGGCGGGTTCCTTGCCACGCTCACCGCGTGGTGCGAGCACCACCAGATCCCGTACCAGGGCGTGCCGGTCGGCACGATCAAGAAGCACGCGACCGGCAAAGGCAATGCCAGCAAGGACGAGATGGTGGCGTCCGCCCGTGCCCGTGGTCACGCTCCGACCGACGACAACGAGGCCGACGCACTGGCCCTGCTGCACTGGGCCATCGAGCAGCACGCACTGGAACGGGAGGTGTGAGATGAAGATTTCGACGCCCACCTATCGCTGCCCCTTGGGTCGCCTCCAGCCCGAGACCACAGATCTCGACGCGATGAAGCAACGCGGCTGGCGCGATCAGCACATCCTCGTGGTCAACGCTGCCGACGAACGCTTGGACTTCATCGAGCGCGAGTTCGTGCGGCGCATCGGCGAGCGCCTCTACGGCCAGGGAGGCGCACGTCATGGCTGATCCCCGCACTTGGACAATCGACGACGTGGCCGCACGCTTCGAGGAGGCTGCCAGCACCGGACGACGCCTGCCGCCCGTGCGTGTGCAAGGCTACTTCAACACCTGGCCCATCATCGTGCGCAAGGAGTGGGAAACGTTAGCTGCCGACGAGCACGTCTACCGACCTTTCCCACCCGACCCCGACGCTATCGACCGGATGCTGGAAACGATGAAGTGGGTGCAGTGGCTGGAGGTCGAGCAGCGCCACCTTGTATGGATGCGCGCCAAGCGCTACGGCTGGCGCGACATCACGATCCGTTTTGCCTGCGACCGAACGACGGCGTGGCGGCGCTGGCACCGCGCCTTGCAGACCGTCGCCGACCAACTCAATGGTGTCGTCACGGCGTAGGGTTTTGGCGTGAATTGGCGCGCGTGGTTTGCAGTGCGAGCATGTCAGCGGCGATGCGCGGTTTTTGACCCTGCAACAAATCACCCCGGTCGAGCGTAGTATTCGAGCTATCTTCTGGACAGCGGTGACGGTTCGGCGAGCGGCCCGAGGCGAAAGGGGTCCTTCCTGCCGAAAGTCCCATGCGGGGGGGCGCGAGCGCGACGCTTTTTTAGCGTCAGGGCGCGGGCAAGGTTACCAGTCGGTCAGGTTACCGGCCCCGGTTACCACCCCCTGGCGCAGTTACCACCCCACCAGAATCTTCATTCACTCAACCCGCCCGGCGGCAACGCTCGGCGGGTTTTGCTTTTGGGAAATCCACTTTGAACACGCTCAACGTCGAGTACCGCAAGGTCGAGGCGCTGATACCCTACGCCCGCAATCCGCGCACGCACGCCGAGGGCCAGATCGCCAAGATCGCGGCCAGCATCGTCGAGTACGGCTGGACGAATCCGATCCTGGTCGATGGCGACAACGGCATCATCGCCGGGCATGGGCGTCTGGCCGCTGCCCGCAAGCTGGGTCTGGATCAGGTGCCGGTGATCGAACTGGCCCATCTGAGCGTCGCGCAGAAGCGCGCGCTGGTGATTGCCGACAACCGGCTGGCGCTCGATGCGGGCTGGGACGAGGAGATGCTGGCGCTGGAGTTGGCCGACCTGTCCGAGGCGGGGTACGACCTTGCCCTGACCGGTTTCGAGGATGCTGAGATCGAGGCGCTGCTCGCGGGTGAGGTGACCGACGCCGGTACCGACCCGGAGCCTGATGCCGACGAACCGGATGCGGCGGACGACGTACCGGATGCCCCTGTCGTGGCGGTGTCCCGTCCCGGCGATGTCTGGGCCATCGGCGCGCACCGGCTGATCTGCGGCGACGCCACCGACCGGGCCGTGGTCGCGGCACTGATGGACGGCAATGCCGCTCGCCTGTGCTTCACCTCGCCGCCCTACGGCAACCAGCGCGACTACACCTCGGGCGGCATCACCGATTGGGATGGCCTGATGCGCGGCGTGTTCGCGCACCTGCCGATGGCGGCCGATGGTCAGGTGCTGGTCAACCTGGGTCTGATCCACCGCGACAACGAGGTGATCCCCTATTGGGACGCGTGGCTCGGCTGGATGCGCAGCCAAGGCTGGCGGCGCTTCGCGTGGTACGTCTGGGATCAGGGGCCGGGGATGCCTGGCGACTGGCAGGGCCGACTGGCCCCGAGCTTCGAGTTCGTCTTCCACTTCAACCGCGAAAGCCGCAAGCCCCACAAGATCGTGCCGTGCAAGCACGCCGGGCAGGAATCGCACCTGCGTGCCGATGGTTCGTCCACGGCGATGCGCGGCAAGGACGGCGAAGTCGGCGGCTGGACGCACAAGGGTCAGCCGACGCAGGACACGCGCATCCCCGACAGCGTGATCCGCGTGATGCGCCACAAGGGCAAGATCGGTCAGGACATCGACCACCCCGCCGTGTTCCCGGTCGCGCTGCCGGAGTTTGTGATCGAGGCCTACAGCGACGAGGGCGACATCGTGTTCGAACCCTTCGGCGGCAGCGGCACCACGATGCTGGCGGCCGAGCGCATCGGTCGGATCTGCCGTAGCGTGGAAATCGCGCCGGTGTACGTGGACGTCGCCATCAAACGCTTCCAGCAGAACCACCCTGGCGTGCCGGTCACCTTGATCGCCACCGGTCAGTCCTTCGAGCAGGTCGCCGCCGAGCGCGCAACCACCCTTGATGCCGAGGTGATGGCATGAACTGGCTGGCCGACAAGATCGAGCAGTGGCCGACCGGCAAGCTGCTGCCCTACGCCCGCAACGCGCGCACCCACTCCGAGGAGCAGGTGGCGCAGATCGCGGCGAGCATCGCCGAGTTCGGATTCACCAATCCGATCTTGGCGGGCAGCGACGGGATCATCGTCGCTGGGCACGGACGCTTGGCCGCCGCCCAGAAACTCGGGCTGGAGATCGTGCCGGTGGTCGTGCTGGATCACCTGACGCCAACGCAGCGCCGCGCACTGGTCATCGCGGATAACCGCATTGCCGAGAACGCAGGCTGGGACGACGCGATGCTGCGGATCGAACTGGAAGCATTGCAGCTGGACGGCTTCGACCTCGACATCACCGGCTTCGACGCCGACGCCCTGGCCGAACTGATCGCGGGCGACGAGCCCGACAACGAAGGCCAGACCGATGAGGATGCGGTGCCCGAGGTCAGCGAGACGCCGATCTCGCGCCCGGGCGATGTCTGGGTGCTGGGCCCACACCGGCTGCTGTGCGGCGACGCCACCGTAGCGGCAAGCTACGAGGCCTTGCTGCAAGGCGAGCCGGTCGACATGGTCTTCACCGATCCGCCCTACAACGTGAACTACGCCAACAGCGCCAAGGACAAGATGCGCGGCAAGGATCGCGCGATCCTGAACGACAACCTGGGCGATGGCTTCTACGACTTCCTGCTGGCGGCGCTGACGCCGACTATCGCGCATTGCCGGGGCGGGATTTACGTGGCGATGTCGTCCAGCGAACTCGACGTGCTGCAGGCCGCGTTCCGCGCCGCCGGCGGCAAGTGGTCGACGTTCATCATCTGGGCCAAGAACACGTTCACGCTGGGCCGTGCCGACTATCAGCGTCAGTACGAGCCGATCCTGTACGGATGGCCCGAGGGTGCGACGCGCCACTGGTGCGGCGACCGCGATCAGAGCGACGTCTGGGCCATCAAGAAACCGCAGAAGAACGATCTGCACCCGACGATGAAGCCGGTGGAACTGGTCGAGCGGGCGATCCGCAATTCGAGCCGACCCGGCAACGTGGTGCTCGATCCCTTCGGTGGCTCTGGCACGACGCTGATCGCCGCCGAAAAGTCAGGGCGCATCGCGCGGCTGATCGAACTCGATCCGAAGTACGTGGACGTGATCGTGCGCCGGTGGGAGGACTTCACCGGCAAGCAGGCCACCCGCGAGGCGGATGGCGCGGCGCTCGATCAGGCGGCGAGCGACTCGTCGAGGATCTCGCAGTGAATCACGAAGCCCGTCAGGTAAGGCAGGCCGCGCGGGATGCCGTACTGCTTGCTGGTCTGGCGGCCAATCGTCCAGCCCATCCAGCGCCCCGTGGCGGCGTTGATCGCGTCCGCCAGGGGCTGGCCCTGATAGAGCCCGTTCTGGACGTCGTCCGCAAAGTGGCGTCCGTGGCGGCTGTCGAGGAATACCCGTACCGATTCGAAGGGCTGGCCGGTGGCGTCCGAGATGGCGCTCATCGCCAGGGGCCACGCGGCGCTGGCGTGCTCGTTCATCGTGCCCCAAAAGCCCCAGGCGTCGTTCTGGGTGGCGGGGATCTGGATGCTGGTCATGGTGGTTTCTCCTTCGGGTTGATCGTTGCGACACCCGTAGTAACGCGCTGTTCGATTGAGAAGCCAAGCGCCGCTTGGCCTCTTTCTCGATCTTTCTCGATCAGGCGATGCGGTAGACCCGCTCGCCGCCCTGCGGCTTGTCCGACACGATGGTCAGGCCGAGCTTTTTCTTGAAGGCTCCGGCAAAGGTGCCGCGCACCGTGTGCGCCTGCCAGCCGGTGGCGGTGCAGATCTGGCCGATAGTTGCGCCCTCGGGGCGTTGCAGCATCCGGATCACTTCGGCCTGCTTGCTGCTGTCGCGGGTGCGAGGCGCTTTGACGGGCGTTTTGAAGGATGCCTCGGCTTGGGCGACGGCGGATTCGAGTTCCGCGTCAGCGTCTGCGGTGTCGTCCTGCGCCGCTTCGGCGTTGGCAATGATCGCGTCGAGTTTGGCCTCGAATTTCGAGATCTGCTTGGCATCGATGTGGGGCCGCTTCATCCCCAAGGCGTCATAGCCCTCGACGGCGACGCACCAGCCCTCGCCATCGGGCGTGATCAGGGCGCGGTTGAACAGGCCGTCGAGCACCTTCTTGCGTGCGCCGCCTTTGATGTTGTCGGGGAACCATTCGATCTTGCCGCCGCTGGTGTTGACGGCCTTGGCGAGGATGGCGTGCTGGGCCGGGGTGAGCTGGGTGGTGGTCATTTGCTGCTCCTTCGGGGTGGTTGATGACGATGTGATGAACGCGCTGTTCGGCAGTGAAGCCAAGTGCTTTCTGCTTGGCTTCGTTGCTTTCCGATCAGTCCTTGGCGATCTCCGCTTCCGTGGCTTTCGGGCTCGACGCGCCGAGTTCGACGCCCGCCTTGAAGGCCGCTTCCAGCGCGTCCCGGATGCACCACACCGCCGTGTCGTGGAAGTCCAGGCTGTCGGCGTGGCGGGTTTGCAGGGTGTCGATGCCCAGATGCTTCTGGGCGATCAGGGTGAGGATGGTGTCGATCTGGCTCATGGCGTGTTCCTTTCGGGGTGTGGTTGGCGTGACGTGATGAACGCGCTGTTCCCGATGGAAGCCAAGCTCAATCCGCAGGAATGACGAACAGATGATTGAAGAAGGTGACGATGGGACTCTCGATTCGCGCCTACGCGCGCCACCGTGGCGTGTCGCACGTGGCCGTGAAGAAGGCCATCGACACCGGGCGGATCACCGCACTGCCTGACGGCACGATTGATCCGGATGCGGCGGACGCTCAGTGGGCACAAAACACATTGCAGCCGCGCCGCGCCGCTGCGTCGGAGAAGGTCAGCACCACGAAGGCGCGATCCGCGCCCGCCGAAGCGACGCCGCAGCGCGACGCCGTCGACGGCAGCACAGCGCCAATGTCGGCGAGCGGCACCTCGCTCTTGCAGGCGCGCACGGTCAACGAGGTACTCAAGGCCAAGCTCAACAACCTGGAGCTGGCACACCGCAAGAAGGAACTGGTGGATCGGGCGCAGGCCGTGGCGCACGTGTTCAAGCTCGCTCGCATCGAACGCGACGCGTGGTTGAACTGGCCCGCGCGCATTTCCGGGCAGATGGCCTCCGTGCTCGGCATCGACGGGCACACGATGCACGTCGCGCTGGAAGCCGCCGTGCGCGAGCACCTGATCGAACTGGGCGAGCTGCGCCCCAGGGTCGATTGAGTTGGGATTGACGATGGACGACTACGAAGGCGCTGTTGAGATCGAACGCGCGTGGCGCGATGGCTTGACGCCTGATCCGCTACTGACGGTTTCGGAATGGTCGGATCGCCACCGGATGCTTTCCAGCAAGGCGTCCGCTGAGCCCGGGCGCTGGCGCACCAGTCGCACGCCTTACCTGAAGGTGATCATGGATTGCCTGTCACCGACCTCGCCGGTCGAGCGTGTGGTGTTCATGAAAGCCGCGCAGCTCGGCGCGACCGAGATGGGCAGCAATTGGATCGGCTACGTCATCCACCACGCACCCGGCCCGATGATGGCCGTGTGGCCGACGGTGGAAATGGCCAAGCGCAACTCCAAGCAGCGGATCGACCCGTTGATCGAGGAGTCGTCGGCACTGGCGGAACTGATTGCTCCGGCGCGCTCGCGCGACTCGGGCAACACCATCCTGGCCAAGGAGTTCCGGGGCGGCGTGCTGGTGATGACCGGCGCGAACAGCGCGGTAGGCCTGCGCTCGATGCCGGTGCGCTACCTGTTCCTCGACGAGGTCGACGGCTACCCGCTGGACGTCGAGGGCGAAGGCGATGCGATCTCGCTGGCCGAGGCGCGCACGCGCACCTTCGCGCGCCGGAAGATCTTCATCGTGTCGACGCCGACGATCTCCGGGGCGAGCGCCATCGAACGCGAGTACGAGGCCAGCGACCAGCGCCGCTACTTCGTGCCGTGCCCACACTGCAACCACCCGCAGTGGTTGCGCTTCGAGCAACTGCGCTGGGACAAGGGTGCGCCGGAATCCGCCGCCTACATCTGCGAATCCTGCGACACCGCGATTGCCGAGCATCAAAAGACGTGGATGCTGGAGCACGGCGAATGGCGCGCGATGGCAGACGGCAAGACGGCCGGATTTCACCTGTCGTCGCTGTACAGCCCGGTGGGCTGGCGCTCATGGCGCGACATCGCCGCCGCGTGGGAAGCTGCCGTCAACAAGGAATCGGGATCGGCCGCCGCGATCAAGACCTTCAAGAACACCGAGCTGGGCGAAACCTGGGTCGAGGAAGGCGAAGCGCCCGACTGGCAACGGCTGGTCGAGCGACGCGAGGAGTACCGCATCGGCAGCGTGCCGCGAGGCGGTCTGCTGCTGGTTGGCGGCGCGGACGTGCAGAAGGATCGCATCGAGGCCTCAGTCTGGGCCTTCGGGCGCGGCAAGGAATCGTGGCTCATCGAGCACCGCGTGCTGATGGGTGACACCGCCCGCGACACGGTCTGGAAGCGCCTTGCGGAAATGCTCGCCGAATCCTGGACACACGACTCTGGCGTGGCGATGCCGCTCGCCCGCTTCGCGCTCGACACCGGCTTTGCCACGCAGGAAGCCTACGCCTTCGTGCGTGCCTGCCACGACCCGCGCGTGATGGCGGTCAAGGGTGTTGCGCGCGGCGCGGCCCTGATCGGCACGCCGACGGCCATCGATGTTTCGCAGGGCGGCAAGAAGCTGCGCCGGGGTATCAAGGTGTACTCGGTGGCGGGCGGCATCGCCAAGCTGGAGTTCTACAACAACCTGCGCAAGAGCGCGGACGTCGGCGAGGACGGACTGACCCCGGTGTTTCCCGCCGGATTCGTCCACCTGCCCAAGATCGACGCCGAGTTCATCCAGCAGCTCTGCGCGGAGCAACTGATCACCCGCCGCGACCGCAACGGCTTCCCGGTGCGCGAGTGGCAAAAGATGCGCGAGCGCAACGAGGCCCTGGACTGCTACGTCTACGCCCGCGCGGCCGCATCCAGCGCGGGACTGGATCGCTTCGAGGAGCGCCACTGGCGCGAACTGGAGCGGCAACTGGGGGTAGCACCCCCACCGGATGATCCACCGCCCATCCATGACATCGAATTGAACGAGGCCACCCAGCGCGGTGGCCTCGCTGTTTCTGGCAACCGCACTTCCGGCAGGCGCGTCATCAAGAGCCGCTGGCTCAGCTGACAGATATGCCGATGAGGACACCATGAGCTACACCCAAGCACAACTCAAAGCACTAAAGAAGGCACTGGCCACCGGCGAGCACCGCGTGAGCTTTGGCGACAAGACGGTCGAGTACCGCAGCGTTGCGGATCTGCAGGCCGCCATCCGCACGGTCGAGGCCGAGATCGCACGCAGCGCCGGTGCGTCTGCGAAGCGCCAGATCCGCGTCACGACCGCGAAGGGCTTCTGATGGCCTGGTACTCGAAACTTCGCAGCCTGTTCGGCCAGCCGCCCGTTCACGAGGCAGCAGGCCGTGGCCGCCGCGCGCTGGCGTGGATGCCCGGCAACCCCGGCGCGGTCGCCGCGATGCTGGCGACCAGCACCGAACTGCGCATCAAGAGTCGTGATCTCGTGCGCCGCAATGCCTGGGCCCAATCCGGCATCGAAGCCTTCGTCGCCAACGCAGTCGGCACCGGTATCAAGCCGCAGAGTCTGTCTGCAGACGAGCAGTTCAAGACCTCCGTGCAGGCGCTGTGGCGCGACTGGGTCGAGGAAGCCGACGCAGCAGGCCAGACCGATTTCTACGGCCTGCAGGCGCTGGCCTGCCGGGCGATGCTCGAAGGCGGCGAATGCCTGATCCGCCTGCGGCCGCGCCGTCCCGAGGATGGCCTCTCGGTGCCCTTGCAGCTTCAACTGCTGGAGCCCGAGCACCTGCCCATCCATCTGAACACCGATCTGCCTTCGGGCAACGTCGTGCGCTCCGGCATCGAGTTCGACAGCCTGGGGCGGCGCGTGGCCTACCACCTGTACCGCTCGCATCCGGAAGACGGTCGGCTCGCGCCGATGTCCGGCCATGGCGGGATGGACACGGTGCGCATCCCGGCTGCGGAAATCATCCATCTGTTCCGTGTGCTGCGCCCGGGCCAGATTCGCGGCGAGCCGTGGCTGTCGCGTGCCCTGGTCAAGCTCAACGAGCTCGATCAGTACGACGATGCCGAACTGGTGCGCAAGAAGACCGCCGCGATGTTCGCGGGCTTCGTCACGCGCGCCAACCCGGAAGACAGCCTGATGGGCGAAGGCAATGCGGACGCCGAAGGCATCGCATTGGCTGGACTGGAGCCGGGCACGCTGCAGATTCTGGAGCCCGGCGAGGACATCAAGTTCTCCGATCCCGCCGACGTGGGTGGTTCGTACTCTGAGTTCCTGCGCACGCAGTTCCGCGCGGTTGCTGCCGCCATTGGCATCACCTACGAGCAACTGACCGGCGATCTGACGGGCGTGAACTACTCGTCCATCCGTGCCGGGATGCTGGAGTTCCGGCGTCGCTGCGAGATGGTGCAGCACGGCGTGCTGGTGCATCAGCTGTGCCGTCCGGTGTGGGCGGCGTGGATGAAGCAGGCCGTGCTCGCCGGGGCGCTCGAAGCGCCGGGCTTCGCGCGTGGCGGGCCTGCCCGTCGCCGCCAGTACCTCGCGGCGAAGTGGATTCCGCAGGGCTGGCAGTGGGTCGATCCCGAGAAGGAGTTCAAGGCGATGTTGCTGGCCATCCGTGCGGGCTTGATGTCGCGCTCGGAGGCCATCTCGGCCAACGGCTACGACGCCGAAGACGTCGACCGCGAGATCGCCGCTGACAACCAGCGCGCCGACGACCTCGGCCTGATCTTTGATTCCGACCCTCGCTACACGTCGAAGGACGGCGGCAGCGCGGAACCCAACCGCAACGCCATCGCGCCCGACGCCTCCAGCGGCCCATCGCTTCCCTGACCGGCCGCCCGCATTTCTCGAAGGATTCCCATGACCGTGCTGCCTCATCTGGCGGCGCGCCTGTTCGGCGTGCCGCTGGCGATCCATCGCCCGAAACTCGACGTCATCCTGTCTGTGCTCGGTGGGCGCATTGGCCTGACCGAAATGGTCGTGCCCGCGGACTACGCGCCGACCACACGCCCACTGTCGCCCGCGACCGGCAGGGTTGCCGTCATCCCGATCCACGGCACGCTGGTGCGCCGCACCTCCGGCCTCGAAGCTGTGTCGGGCCTCGCCAGCTACACCAGCATCGCCGCGCAACTGGACGCGGCGTTGGCCAGCCCTGATGTCGCCGCGATCCTGCTCGATGTCGATTCGCCCGGCGGCGAATCCGGCGGCGTGTTCGATCTGGCCGACCGCATCCGTGCGGCCAGCCGGATCAAGCCGGTCTGGGCCGTGGCCAACGACATGGCGTTCTCGGCGGCCTACGCGCTGGCGTCCGCCGCGAGCCGCGTGTTCGTCGCGCGCACCGGCGGCGTCGGCTCGATTGGCGTCATCGCCATGCACATCGATCAGTCGGTGAAGGACACGAAGGATGGCGTTCGCTACACCGCCGTGTTCGCGGGCGAGCGCAAGAACGACCTCAACCCGCACGAACCGATCTCCGACAAGGCGCACGCCGTCCTGAAGGCCGAGGTGGATCGCGTCTACGACCTCTTCGTCGAGACGGTCGCTCGCCATCGCGGCCTCGACGCCGACGCCGTGCGCGCCACCGAAGCGGGCCTGTTCTTCGGCCCGGATGCCGTCGCCGCAGGGCTGGCGGACGCCGTCGGTGGCTTCGACGACGCGCTCGACCAGCTCACCCAATCGCTTTCCCCACTCCCGACTCAGGTGGCTTCGGCCAGCCAAGCGGGCCATTTTCGCAACCACCAGATGGAGTCATCCATGAATGATCGAACCGACCCCGCTGCTCTTGATCGGCCTCTTGCTGATCCTGCTGGCAATCCTCCTCAACCCTCCACCGCCGCCTCCACCGCCACGGCAATGACCGTGGCCGACGCCGTCGAAATCGCCCAGACCTGCACTCTGGCCGGACGCACCGACCTGATCGCGGGCTTCCTCGAAGCGCAGGCCTCGCCCGCCCAGGTGCGCAGCCAGCTCCTGGCCGCGCAGGCCGACGCCAGTCCCGAAATCACCAGTCGCATCACACCCGATGCCGTTCGCCCTGCGGCCAGCAATCCGCTGATCGATGCAGCAAAGCAGATCGCGGCGCAATCCACCGCCTTCAAGAAGGAGATCTGAAATGTCCGTTCTCGCCGAACCCCTGAACCTGGGCGACCTGCTCAAGTACGAAGCACCCAACCTCTACTCGCGCGACCGCGTCACGGTCGCATCGGGTCAAAACCTGCCGCTGGGCACGGTGCTTGGCATCGTCACCGCCAGTGGCAAATACAAGCAGATCGACCCGTCCGCCGAGGACGGCACGCAGGTCGCCGCAGGCGTGCTGCTGCAAGCCTGCGATGCCACCTTGATCGACCGCGATGACGGCCTCGTCGTCGCGCGCCACGCCGTCGTCGCCCATCACGCGCTCGCGTGGCCCGATGCCATCACCACCGCCGAACAACTCACCGCCATTGCGCAGCTCAAGGCGCTGGGCGTCCTCGTCCGTCAAGGAGCCTGACCATGAACAACCCCTTCAGCAATCCCGCCTTCTCGATGGCCGCGCTGACCGTCGCCATCAACATCCTGCCCAACCGCTACGGCCGTTTGGAAGAACTGAACCTGATGCCGCCCAAGCCGGTGCGCCAGCGCCAGATCGTCGTCGAGGAAATGAACGGCGTGCTCAACCTGTTGCCCACGCTGCCGCCGGGCTCGCCCGGCACGGTCGGCGTGCGCGGCAAGCGCAAGCTGCGTTCCTTCGTCGTGCCGCACATCCCGCACGACGACGTGGTGCTGCCCGAGGAAGTGCAAGGCATCCGCGCCTTCGGTTCGGAAACCGAAACCGAGACGGTCGCGGGCGTCGTCGCGCGCCATCTGGAGACGATGCGCAACAAGCACGCGATCACCTTGGAGCACCTGCGCGTCGGCGCGCTCAAGGGCGTGATCCTCGATGCCGATGGCTCGGTGCTCTACGACCTGTTCGATGCCTTCGAGATCGCCCAGCAGACCGTGGCCTTCGAGTTGGGCACGGCGGGAACCAACGTCAAAGCCAAATGCACCACGGTGCTGGCGACCATCGAGGAGAACCTCAAGGGCGAGTTCATGAACGGCGTCCATTGCCTGTGTTCGGCGGAGTTCTTCGCTGCGCTCACCGGTCACGCCAAGGTCGAGAAGGCGTTCGAGAACTGGCAGAACGGGGCCATCCTCATCAACGATGTGCGTCGCGGTTTCACCTACGGCGGCATCACCTTCGAGGAGTACCGTGGTCAGGCCACCGATGCCAGCGGCACCGCCCGCCGCTTCATCGCTGCCGGTGAGGCCCACGCCTTCCCGCTGGGCACCATCGACACCTTCGGCACCTACTTCGCACCGGCGGACTTCAACGAGACCGTCAACACGGTTGGCCAGCCGCTGTACGCCAAGCAGGAGCCACGCAAGTTCGACCGGGGCACCGACCTGCACACGCAGTCCAACCCGTTGCCGATGTGCCATCGCCCCGGCGTGTTGGTCAAGCTAACGGTGGCGTGATGGGCATCGTGGAACAGATCTACGCCTCAGCGGGCAACGCCGGGCTGCTCAGGGAGTGCCGCTGGCAACCGTCGGATGGCAGTCCCGCCCAGCAGCATCCAGTGGGCTTCGCCGCGCCGGACGACACCGTATTCGATGGGCTGGCCTCGACCACCGATCACCAGATTTCGTATCCGGCGTCGGTGTTTATGGGTCTGGCCCCGCGCGACACGGTGGAGATCGGCAACGTGATCTATCAGGTGCGCGACATCCGGGCCGTGGGCGACGGCTCGGAGATGCGCGCCAAGCTCACAAGGCTCTGACCCGTGTCCGGCAACTCGATCCGCGAACAGATTCTGCTCGCGGTGATGACGGCCGTCCGCACGCCGGTGGAATCGCTCGGGGCCACGCTGCACCGCTCGCCCACGGTGGCCATCAGCCGGGAGCAATGCCCGGCGCTGGTGGTGTTCCCCGAGTCCGAATCCATCACCGAGCGCGCCAACGACCGCGTCACGCGTGAACTGATCGTGCGCCTCGTCGCGCTGGCACGCGCGGTGCCGCCCGCGATTCCGGAGACAGAAGCCGACCGGCTGCTGACCGCCGCTCACGCCGCGCTGCTGGCCGACCGGAATCTGGGTGGCTTGTGCCTGGGCATCCGCGAGCAGGAATGCGAGTGGGATGTCGAGGACGCCGACGCGGTCGCAGCCTCGATCCCGGCGCGCTACGAGATCACCTACCGAACGCTCGACACCGACCTCTCAATCAAGGGATGACACCCATGACTTCCATCGTTCTGACCCACCCGCACACCCACGCAGGCAAACCCCACAAGGCGGGCGAACGGCTCGATGTGGATGGCAGCACTGCCGACTGGCTCATCGCCAATGGCATCGCCCGCCAGCCCGAGCCGCCACCGCAAGGCGACAGCGCTCCCATCGAAGCCAAACCCACTCCCACCCAACGCAAGGAATCCAAATCATGAGCACCTACGCCAGTTTTCAGGGCCGCGTCTTCCTCGGCAAGCGCGACATTGACGGCCTGCCCATCGAAGTGCGCTCGCCCGGCAACGTCGCCGAGTTGAAGCTCTCGCTCAAGACCGACGTGCTGGAGCACTACGAGAGCCAGACCGGCCAGCGCTCGCTGGATCACCGGATGGTCAAGCAGAAGTCGGCCACCGTGAACCTCACCATCGAGGAGTTCACCAAGGAAAACCTCGCCCTGGCGCTGTACGGCAACCACGTCACCGGCAGCACCGGCACGGTGACTGCGGAACCCATCGGCGGTGCCACGCCCGTCGTCGGCGACCGCTACTTCCTCGCCCACCCCAAGGTGTCGGCGCTGGTGGTGACCGATTCGGCAGGCACGCCCGCCACGCTGACCGCAGGTACGCACTACACGGCAGACACTGATTTCGGTGCCCTCCAGTTTCTGGATACCACCGGCTTCACCGCGCCGTTCAAGGCGGCCTACAGCTACGGCGTCGCCACCGAGATCGGCATCTTCACGCAGGCGCTGCCCGAGCGGTTTCTGCGCCTGGAAGGCGTCAACACCGCGCAGGGCAACGCCAAGGTGCTGGTCGAGCTGTACCGCGTCGCCTTCGACCCGCTGAAGGAAATCTCCTTCATCTCGGACGAGTACAACAAGTTCGAGCTGGAAGGCTCGCTCCTGGCCGACACCACCAAACCCTATGACGCGGTGCTCGGCCAGTTCGGCCGCATCGTGCAACTGTGATGGGGACTGCCATGAGCGATCTGGAAACCCTCATCCCGCAGGCGGTGGAACTGGTCATCGACGGCGAGCCGCTGGCCATCAAGCCGCTCAAGGTCGGCCAGATGCCCGCCTTCCTGCGCGCCATCACCCCGGTGATGCAGCAGATCGGCGGCGATGGTATCGACTGGCTGGCGCTGTTCGGCGAGCGCGGCGACGACCTGCTGACGGCAGTGTCGATTGCCGTCGGCAAACCGCGCGCGTGGGTCGATGAGCTGGCCGCCGACGAGGCCATCCTGCTGGCGGCCAAGGTGATCGAGGTCAACGCCGATTTTTTTACCCGGACGGTGATGCCCCGGCTCGACGGGCTGATCGCACGGACGAGCACCGTGGCGGCTGGGGCGATGGGTGGTTTGGCACCGTCCAGCACCTGATCGCCCACGGCCACCGGTTGCCGGACATCCTCGACTACACCCTGGCGCAGGTGCGCGGCTTCGCTGCCGCCACCGTGCGGGAGGACGCGGCGCGCGATGCGCGGCTGCTCTCGCTGATCGCCATCGGCGCACGCGGCGATCCACGTCACCTCGACCAGACCCTCGACAGGCTCCAAGACCATGCGCATCTCGGTTCGCATCGATAGCAAAGCAGCGCAGGCGCAGTTGCGCCGCTGGGGCGGCGAGTTCCGCGAGAAAGTGCAGAAGGCGGTCGCACGTGGCATCGCCAGTGAGGCCGCCGAACTCAAGCAGGACTTGCGCAGCCATGTCGCGGGCCAGATGGCGGTGGTCAAGAAATCCTTCGTCAAGGGCTTCACCGCCAAGGTGCTGGACAAGGATCGGAGTCGGCTGCCCGCGCTCTACGTCGGCTCGCGCATCCCGTGGTCGGGTATTCACGAGCGGGGCGGCGTCATCGGCGGCCGGATGCTGATCCCGCTGCACGGACGTGTCGGCCGCAAACGCTTCAAGGCGCAGATCGCCGAGCTAATGCGCGGCGGCAATGCCTATTTCATCAAGAACGCCAAGGGGAACATCGTGCTGATGGCCGAGAACATCAAGGAACACGACCGGCCACTGTCGGGCTTCAAGCGCCGCTACCGCAAGGCTTCAGCGCTCAAGCGCCTCAAGCGCGGCGCGGACGTGCCCATCGCCGTGCTGGTGCCGCGCGTGCAGCTCAAGAAGCGGCTGAACGTCGAGCGCATCGTCGCCGGTCGCATCCCGCGCCTCTCTGCACGGATCGAGAAGCAGTTGCGGCTGGTGGACTGAAATGGCAAACCGCATTTCCATCCTTGTTGCGCTCGAAGGCGCTGACGAGGGGCTCAAACGCGCCATCAATTCGGCCGAGCGCAGCCTTGGCGAGTTTGGCGCGAACGCCAAGACCGCAGGCGATAAAGCCGCCGCCGGGATGGCCGAGGTCAAGGCCGGGATGAACGCCTTCGGCGATCAGGTCGCCAAGGCCAAGACGCACTTGCTGGCCTTCCTCACCCTCAACTGGGCGGCGGGCAAGGTGCAGGAGATCGTCCAGATCGCCGACGCTTGGAACATGATGTCCGCGCGCCTGAAGCTCGCCACCGCAGGCCAGCGCGAATACACGGTCGCGCAGAAGGAGCTGTTCGCCATCGCGCAGCGCATCGGCGTGCCGATCCAGGAGACGGCCACCCTCTACGGCAAGCTCCAGCAGGCCGTGCGGATGCTGGGTGGCGAGCAGAAGGACGCGCTCTCGCTGACCGAGAGCATCTCGCAGGCGCTGCGCATCTCCGGCGCATCGGCCACCGAGGCGCAGTCATCCCTGCTGCAGTTCGGTCAGGCGCTGGCCTCGGGCGTGCTGCGCGGCGAGGAATTTAACTCGGTCGTCGAGAACAGCCCGCGTCTGGCCAAGGCACTGGCCGACGGCCTGAACGTACCCATCGGGCGGCTGAGGAAGCTCGCCGAAGAAGGCCGCTTGACCGCCGACGTGGTGGTGAATGCCTTGATGAGCCAGAAGGACAAGCTGGCCGCCGAGTACGCGCAGTTGCCGGTGACCGTCAGTCAGGCCTTCACGCGCCTGTCGAACGCCTTCGGGCAGTGGATCAGCAAACTCGACGAATCGACCGGCTTCACCAAGAAGCTCGCCGAGGCCCTGACGTGGCTGTCGGAGAACCTGGACACGGTGATGAAGTGGCTGGGTCGGATCGCCGAGGTCGGCCTCGCGGTGCTGGTCTACCGCCTGATCCCGGCGCTGATCATCGCGTGGCAGACGGCAGGTGCGGCGGCAGTTACGGCGGCCAGCACCACGGCGGCGGCATGGGCGACAGCGAACCTGTCGCTCTCCAATGCCATCGCCACGGTGGGCAAGCTGCGCGTGGGCTTCGGCGTGCTCGGCGCGGCCATCATCGGCTGGGAGATCGGCACGTGGCTGTCGGAGAAGTTCGAGATCGTCCGCAAGGCGGGCATCTTCATGGTCGAGGTGCTGATGAAGGGCATCGAGCACCTGCGCTTCCAGTGGGAGGTGTTCGCCGCCATCTTCAGCTCCGACACCATCGCCGAAGCCACCAAGCGCCACGAGCAGCGGCTCGCGGAGATGAATCGCATCTTCGCCGAGATGTACGCCGACGCCACCGAAAGCGCGAACGCGGCCAAGGGCGCGATGAACACCGCCGCGACCGCCGCCGAGGAGATTGCCAAGCGGCTCGAAGCCGTGCGCCAGGGCACGCAGGAAGCGGTCGGACGCGGCATCGAGGCCGTCCACGCCGCGCTGGAAAAGCTCAAGTCCCGGCTGGGCGAGGTCGAACAGGCGGTGGGCAAGGCCCAAGGCGTGGTCAACGACGCGACCGCCAAGATGGCCGAGGCCTACAAGGGGCTGACCTCCATCGTCGAGGCCAGCCTCGCGCAGCAGGTGCAGGCGGTGAAGATCCGCTACGAGCAGGAGAAGGCGGAACTGGAACGCACCCAACAATCCGAAACCGCCAAGATCACCAAATCGACGCAGTTGCTCACCGAGGCGCTGACACAGCAGGCGACCCTGCGCCGTCAGGCCACGACCGAGACGCTGGGCTTGATCGATCAGGAAACGCAGGCGCGCAAGGACGCCGCCGCCCGGCAAGGCCAGACCGAGGAAGAGCGCCGCGCCAACGTGCAGCGGGTCGAGAACGACATCCTCGCCACCAAGCGCCAGACCTTGACGCAGGCGCTCTCCGAGTACCGCCAGCACATCGACGCGCTCAACGCCGAAGCCAACCGGCATCTGGCCGAAGTGCAGCGCATCGAGGAAGCCAAGCGCCAGTTGTCGATGTCCACGGAGGAGCGCATCCGCGACATCCGCCGTCAGGGCATGACGGAGTACGAGGCTACCGAGGATCGCAAGCGCCAGATCGGCGAGATGCAGGAGCAGGCGCGCCGGGCGCTGGCCAATGGGGAACTGGAACTTGCCCGCCAGCTCGCGCAGAAGGCGATGGACATGGCCGCGCAGGTGGCCACCAGCCAGACCAACGAGGCCAAGCGCGGCGAGGAAGCGCGCAAGCAGTCCGAGCAGGCGGTGTCGCAGGTCGCGCAGCTCGAAGCGCAGTCGCGCGAGGCCTACCGCAGGCAGGAATACCAGCAGGCCGCTGATCTGATGCGGCAGGCCGATCAGTTGCGCGCCGAACTGGCGCAGAAGGCCAAGGACGCTGATGCGCAGGCCGCGCAAGGCAAACAGGGCGTGCGTGACGCCATCGACCGCATCCGCCAGTCCGAGGAAATTCTCAACCAGACGCTGGATGCCGAAGCGAAGGCGCACCAGACGGCGGCACGCTCGGCGATCACCGCACGCGATGAGATTCAGCGCACGCTGACCGAGACCACCCGTCAGATCGACGACATCACCGCCAAGCTCAAGGATGGCCTGAAGGTCACCCTCGACGCCGACACCACGCGTTTCGACAAGGCCATCGCCGATCTGGACAAGGCGCTGGCCGAGAAGGAATACCTGCTGCAGATCCAGGCCGATCTGCAGGAAGCGGAGAAGAAGCTCAAGGAATACGAGGCGCTGCTCAAGGAAGGCAAGACGCTGCCGGTCGATGCCGATGTGTCCAAGGCCCGCGAGGCACTGGACAAGCTCAAGGCCTACGCCGACCAGAACGCACAGTTCGAGCTGAAAGTGGCGACCGAGAAGGCGCAGGCGGCGATCACCAACGTCGAGGGAATGATCAAGGCCCTGGATCGCATCCAGACCGAGTCGCAGCATCAGGTGGCCAGCAACGTCGGTGCGGTACGCGCGGAGATCGACAGCCTCAACGGGCGCAACACCTCCAGCACCCACACCATCTACGTGACCAAGGTGGAAACCAATGCCACTGGCGGTCTGGTTGGTGGCGTGCGGCGGTTTGCCGACGGCGGCGCGGTGGCTCCGGCCTTTCCCCGGATGAGCGGTGGCTCGGTGCCCGGCTCCGGCCACCACGACACCGTGCCGCGCACCTTGGATGCCGGTGCCTTCGTGATCCGCAAGGCGGCTGTGCAGAAGTACGGCAGCGGCGCACTCTCTCGTCTGGCCAGCGGTGTCGCGCATTTCGCGCGCGGCGGCTCAGTACAGACGCTCGGTGGCGGTCGCGCACAGACAGGGGATCAGTCGACGAGCGCGCCGAAGAAAAATCGCGATGTGGTCGAGGCAGAAAAAATGATCGAGTTGGGCTTGCAGGGCCTGCGCGAGTATCTGGGATGGTCACAAACCAAGTTCGGAGGGAGTCTGGACGCGACCTGGAAAACGTTTCAGATCTGGAGTCCTACCGCCACAAAGGACAGGGCCGCGCTCGCAGCGATGATGGATCGCAAGACTCTCACTGCCAATGAGCGTCAGGCACTGGATCAGATCAAGCAGCGATGGCGCTATGCGATGGCGCAACCGATGGTCTACGGCAAAGACCTGGAGCGCGAGCTGATCGACTACATGGAGCAGAACCAGGGCGAGTTCTACCGGCGCGGCGGCATCTCGAAATCCGACACCGTCCCGGCGATGCTCACCCCCGGCGAGTTCGTCGTGAACCGGCAGGCGGTCTCTCGCTACGGCGCGGGCTTCTTCGAGGCCATCAACAGCCTGAGCGCTCCGGCGCAGGCACTGGCCGGACGCGCGCTGGCAGGCATTCAGGGCTTTGCCTCGGGCGGTCTGGTACAGCCCGCAAGCCGAAGCCTGCCACGTCCATCGCTGCCCGATGGCTCGCCCAGCCGCACCGTGCGCGTGGAGCTGTCCTCGGGACAGCAGAAGGTCAACGCCACGGTCGATGCGCGCGACGAAGCGCGACTGCTGCAACTGCTGGACGCCGCCCGCGCCCGCACTTCCTGAAGGTTTTCCGATGCAACTGACGAACCTCGACACCGGGGTGGCTCTGCCATTGCCCGACGACTTGCTATGGAGCGACGAGCACGCGTGGTCACCAGCGGTAGCCAGCACCTCGTACCTGATCACCGGGGCCTTGCTGATTCAGTCGGCGACCCGGCAGGCAGGTCGGCCGATCACCCTGGTGGGTGCCCCCGATATGGCGTGGGTGACGCGTGCTGCCGTGGAGCAGTTGCGCGGGTGGGCGGCGATTCCGGTGGCCAGCACCACGGGCCGCTTCGAACTGACGTTCGCCGATGGCCGTGTCTTCACGGTCGCCTTCCGCCACCAGGAGGCCGCCATCGAGGCTGAACCCGTGCTGGGCATCCCGGCGCGATCCGGCTCCGACTTCTACCGCCTGACCCTTCGATTCCTGGAGATTTGAGATGCCGATTCAATCCGGCGACGTGAAATTGCTGAAGTCCGCCGTGATGGCGGACGTGCCCGAAGGCGGCGGTGCGCCCACGGGCCTGGTGATCGCCGACGGCGTCTCGAACGCGATCTTTCCGGACATCTCCGAGCTGGATCGCGCCGGAGGCCGGGTCAACCTGCGCAAGAGCTTCGTACAGGTGGCCACGGACGACACCGACACCTACTTCGGGGCCAACGTCATCGTGGCCGAGCCGCCGCAGGACGAGCGGGTCAGCGTCACGTTGTTTTCCACCCGCAAGACCTTCGACACCCGCGAGCAGGCGCAGACCCGCATCGAGGCCTACCTCAACAAAGGCCCCGAGTGGGCGGGCTACCTGTTCGAGAACCACATCGCAGGCCAGCGCGTGGTGCAGTTGTTCCAGCGCCCGAGCGACGCCGTGCCCAACGTCGGCCAAACCCTTGTCCTGATCGAGAACGAAGGACTGCCCACGCAGAAGGAGCAGTACATCCGCGCCACCGCCGTGTCGGTGGTCGAGCGCAGCTTCACTTACAACACCGACCAGGACTACAAGGCGGCGGTCGTCACCGTCGCCATCAGCGACGCGCTGCGCTTTGATTTTACGGGCTCGCCCGCCAGTAGAACCTTCACGCGGGCAACCAACAGCACGAAAACGCGCGACACGGTGGTGGCCGACGCGGGCACCTACGTCGGCGTCGTGCCGCTGACGCAGGCTGCCAATGTGGGCGACTTCACCATCAAGGGCGCGTCCATCTACACGCAGCTCGTGCCCAGCGCCCAAACCGAGACGCCGATCTCCTTCGTGCCCCCCTACGCCGCAGCAGGTTTGCCGGTGCCGGGCGCGGCACCCGTGAGCTACACGGCCAGCCATGCCTGGAACACCAGCATCAAATTCAACCTGCCGGGTGGCTGCCTGCCGGGGTCGCTGTCCATCGTCACCGATGGCATCACGATCTTCGACGATGCGGGCCTGCTCAAGACCGCCAGCGGCACGCTGGGCACCATCGACTACGCCAATGGCATCCTGAGCCTGAATTCCGGCTCGATGTCCAACAGCAAGTCCATCACCTACACGCCTGCCGCGCAACTGCAGCGCGCGCCGCAGAGTGCGGAGATCGCCGTCACGCCGGAATCGCGCAGCCAGTCCTACGTCGGCACCGTGAACCCGGTGCCGCAACCCGGCACGCTCTCCATCAGCTACATGGCGCAGGGCCGCTGGTACGTGTTATCGGACGGTGGCAACGGCTCGCTCAAGGGGCTGGACGCCAGCTACGGCGCGGGAACCTTCAACAAGAACACCGGGGCCTTCGTGGTGACACTGGGCGCGCTGCCCGACGTGGGCTCGTCCCTGATCCTGACGTGGAATGTGCCGACGCAGGAAACGCAGCAGCCAACCGCCGCACTGAAGGCATCGCAGGCCTTGCAGCTTGCCCCGCCCGAAGGAAAGAGTGTGCAGCCGGGGACGCTCACCATCACCTGGCCACACGAGAGCGGCACGGGCACGCGCACGGCGTCCGCCACCACGTCCGGCGAGCTCAGTGGTGCTGCCAGCGGCAGTCTGAACGTCGCGCAGAACCTCTTGAGCTTCGCGCCGAATGTCCTGCCGCCAGTCGGCGCATTGCTGACCGTGGACTACGTTGCGGGCCCCAAGCAGGAAGACAGCTTCGCGCACCCCTCGCGGGACGGCCAGGGCAAGGTGCCGGTGACCGCAACCCTGGGTTCCATCGAGCCGGGTTCATTGGAGATCGAGTGGAACACCCTGACCGACACCGCCGTGCTCGGGGTCTACACGCTGCAGCAGATTCAGGCGATGGGGCTGGGCCTGTGGAACGGCGTCGATCCCACGCAATACGCCCGCGACGATGGTGCGGGCAACGTGCTGCGCGCAGGCCAAGTCATCGGCAGCGTCGACTACGCCACTGGCGCGGTGCAGTTCCAGCCCGATGTCACCGTCAAGATTCCAAGTCCCGTCTATGGTGCGCAGCGCCTTGGCTGGGCGTCGGGCGTGGGCCAGATGTTCCGCCTCAACTACGGCGGCATCAGCTACGTGGACGCGCCGTCGCTGTACCCGAACGACGAGTCCGGCTACGTCAAGCTGCGCTACAACAGCGCAGGATCGACCAGCAACCACAGCGAGACATTCGCGTTCAGCCCTTCGTTCCGGCTGGTGCCCGGCGTGAACGCGCAGGTGGTGACCGGCACGGTGCTGCTGGCCATCGCAGGCAGCCAGCCCTGGGGCGACAACGGTCAGGGCACGCTGCGCGAATTCACGCCCAGCGGCTGGGTCACGCGTGGTGGCATCAACTACCTCTCGGGCGCGGTGACGCTCAGCTCCTGGTCGGCGGGCGCGGCCAACAGCATCACGCGCGCCAGTTGCGTGACCACCGTTGGCGAGAACATCTCCAGCGAGTACGTGTTCCGCACCGGTGCCGCGCCGCTGCGCCCGGGATCGCTGTCCATCCAGTTCGCCCGTGCCGTGGGTGGCACGCAGACCGTGACGGCAGGCATCGACGGCACGATCACCGCGTCCGGCGTCAGCGGCAATGTCGACTACGACACCGGCCTTGTGCGGGTGCGCTTTGGCACCGTGGTCACGGCGGCGGGCAACGAGCCGGAGCCGTGGTTCGACGCCGAGAACATCCGCGCTGACGGCAAGATCTTCCGACCCGAGCCGGTGGCGGCATCCAGCCTGCGCTATAGCGCCGTGGCCTACAGCTATCTGCCCTTGGACGCGGCCCTGCTGGGTATCGATCCGGTGCGCCTGCCCAGCGATGGACGTGTGCCGATCTTCCGGCCCGGCGGCTTTGCGGTGGTTGGCCACACCGGGCGCATCACCACGTCGGTCAGCAACGGCCAGACCATCGATGCGGGCCGCGTGCGCCTGTCGCGGGTGCGCGTGGTCGGCGACGACGGCGTGGTGATCCACACAGGCTACGTTACTGATCTCGAAGCAGGCACGGTCACCTTCACCGACGTGACCGGCTACAGCCAGCCGGTGACCATCGAGCACCGCATCGAGGACATGGCCGTGGTGCGCGACGTGCAGATCAACGGCGAGATCAGCTTCACGCGCCCGCTGACGCACGCCTATCCGCTGGCCAGTCCCGGCGATCCGATCTCCGGCAGCTTCGTCTCCAGCGCGCTGGTGGCCGGTGATCTGTTCGCCCGCGTGAACCTCGTGTTCGACCAAAGCACCTGGAACGGCAGCTGGTCGGATGAACTGATCGGCAGCGCCGCCACCGCCACCTTCAACCACACCCAGTACCCGATCACGGTCACCAATCGCGGGGCGCTCACCGAGCGCTGGGTGGTGCGGATGACCAACAGCACCTCGTTCGAGGTCATCGGCGAGAACGTAGGTGTGATCGCCACCGGAAATACCAGCGCCGACTGCGCCCCCAACAACCCGGCGACCGGTGTGCCGTACTTCCGTCTGCCCGCGCTCGGCTGGGGCAACGGCTGGGCCACCGGCAACGTGCTGCGCTTCAACACCATCGGCAGCCAGTTCCCGGTCTGGGTGGTGCGCACCGTCCAGCAGGGGCCGGAGTCCGTGCCCGACGACCAATTCACGTTGCTGATTCGCGGCGACGTCGACACCCCTTGAACCGAAGGAATCAATTCAATGGCTGACCTCACCGTCAAGTACTTCAACAGCGGCATGACCGGCGCGCCGCAGATCTCCAACAACTGGGGCGATCTGGTGACGATGCTCGACGCCTGCCTTGTCAACGGCTTCGCGCTCAAGGCAATCGATACGCTGACCTGTGTCGATGGCGTGGCCACCGCCACCATCAGCGCGGGTCACGCCTATCGGTCAGAGCAGGTGGTCGAGATCGCTGGGGTCGACCAGCCCGCGTACAACGGGCAGTTCCGGGTTATCGCTACCACCGCAACTACGTTCACCTTCGCAGTGACCGGCACGCCCGTGTCGCCCGCGACCAGCGCCACCAGCCTGTCGGCCAAGGTTGCGCCGCTGGGGTGGGAGAAGGCGTTCGCGGGTACGAACAAGGCGGCGTACCGCAGCAAGAACCCCGCCTCGCCGCAGAACCTGCTGCTGATCGACAACAGCCTCAAGACCCCCAACTACACGACGAGCTGGGCCAAGTGGGCCAACGTCGGCATCGTCGAAGACCTGGCGGACATCGATACCATCGTCGGCGCGCAGGCCCCGTTCGATCCGAACAACCCGACGCAGAACTGGAAGCAGGTCGAGGCCAACCAGTGGGGGTGGCACAAGTGGTACCACGCCCGCCAAGGCGGTTACGACACCTATTCCGATGGTGGCGCGGGCAACCGCAACTGGGTGCTCATCGGTGACGACAGGCTGTTCTTCCTCTTTTTGACCAACGCTCCGGGCTACAACTGGTTCGGGTGCAACAGCTACTGCTTTGGCGACATCACGAGCTTCAAGCCCGCCGACAACTACGCAACGGTCTTGTGCGCCGACGACATCTACGGGAGCAACAGTCACTACATCAGTTACCCCGGTCAGTTCAACGGCTATGGGCTCACGCAGTCGCTGGAGTTCACCGGCAAGGTCCTCTTGCGCAGTCACACCCAACTCGGAAACCCGGTGCGTTTCGGGCTGACGTCCCTCAACACCAACAACTCCAGCCAAGTCTGTGGCCGGGGCCCGATGCCGTTCCCCAATGGCCCGGACTACAGCCTGTGGCTGCTGCCCACCTACGTGCGCGAGGAGTCGGGCCATATGCGCGGCCTGATGCCGGGAATGCTGTGGATGCCGCAGTACCTCCCCTACAGCGATCAGACCATCGTCGACAACGTGGTCGGTCAGGCGGGCAAGAAGTTCCTGCTGGTCAGGACGCAGTACAGCTCGGAAACCGAGGGCGCGCAGATCGCCTTCGACATCACCGGGCCGTGGAGGTAAGCCATGGCGTGGTGGGACAGCGTGGCGTCGTTGACGCCGGTCGCGGCGTGGGATGCGCTGCACTTCTCGAACGGGCAACTGCAGGATCAGGTCGGCAGCAATGCCATCACCGTACAAGGTGGTGTGGCCACGCCATTTCCGCTCTACGGGTTGTACGGCCAGGACAAGCCCTGGCCGTTGGCGACTCCGATGTCCTTGTCCGGCGACTTCGTGCTGGCGGGCTTCGTGATGCACGTCAGCCGAGGGCTGGTGTTCTACAAGACCCTCGGCGACAGCAACAGCTATTTTCTGGATCAGGAGTCCAACGGCGCGATCTACCAATACGCCAATGGCAGCGGCGGTCAGGTGGGCAGCGGGCCCGCGTGGGGCGCGCCCAAGTTCATGGCGCTGGTCGTCAGCCCGGCCAGTGCCCGCGTGTACATCAACGACGACTGGGCGGGCGCGGCTTTCGCGCGCTCGTGGGTGGCAGACAGCGTGGGCGGCATCGGCTACTACGCCGACGGCAACGAATACAACATCGGCGGCAGCGAGCGCTTCTTCGCGGCCGGGTTGTGGTCTGGTGTCGCAAGTCTTGCCGACGTGCGCGCGCTCGAATCCGCCTGCCGTGCCGCGCTCGCGGGACCGCCGGTCGGCGTGCATTCCGCTGCCTTGGCCCGCTGGCACAGCCCGAACACTGAACTGTGGAGCCAGCCAGGCAGCTACCCGCCCCGGGTTCGAGCTGTGGCCAGCGCGCGCCGAGACATCTATTTCGGCGGCAACGGCCAGATCACCGGCACCGTCAAGGAGAAGGGGCAGCCCGACCAACCCCTCGTTCGCCAAGTTCTGCTCTACAGCGAAAACACCCACGCCCTGGTGGCGAGCACGTGGTCTCGGGCTGACGGCACCTACCGATTCGAGCGCATCGACCCTCAACAGCGCTACACGGTGATCAGCACGGACTACCGACAGCTGTACCGCGCGGTGATCGCGGACAACCTCAGGCCGCTCATTCCAGAGGACTTGATGCCATGACCGTCGCCATCACGCAGGAACACAACGAGGCACGGCTGGCGGGCACGCTGTCCTTCCTCGATGCGGGAACCAACCCGGCGCGGCTGCGCATCTACGGCGGCACGCGTCCACCCAATCCGGCGGCGACGCCCACCAGTGCGATGCTGGTGGAGATCGCGCTCACCAAACCTGCAGGAACGATTGCGGGCGGACTGCTGACGCTGACCCAGCAGGAGGACGGCCTGATCGCTGCCACCGGCATCGCCACCTGGGCGCGGCTGGTCAACGGCAGTGAGGTGACAGCACTCGATCTGGATTGCAGCGGCACCGATGGCGCGGGCGATGTGAAGCTCGCCAGCACCAACCTCTATCTGGGCGGCGACGCCCGGATGGTGTCGGCCATCCTGGGCTGAAGGATCTGGGGTGAACGATGCCTGCAACCTCTGGGCAGAACGTCGACCTGCTGTACGACCGTCCCGCCGCCCCCGACGCCGATCTGATCTTCGGCGCGGACTACGTGCCGCCGCGCAACGCCGTGGTGGTGCAGGCCGCGCTGCCGCTGCCGGTCGTCAGCGTCGCCTTCATTCCGCCCGCGCGGCTGGAGGTGCTGGCCGAGCTGCCGGGCCTGACGGTCAGCACGCTCATCCTGCGCCCGAGCGTTCCGCTCAACGTCGGCGTGGCCAGCCTGCCCGGTGTGGTGTTCACCGGCGAGGTGCGCTACGCCTCGCGCACGCAGCGCCCGACGGTGGGCCAAACGGCGCACGAGTGGCAGCAGGCCGCGCAGCGCGAGGATGGCGCAGCGCAGCGCCAGCAGGATGCGACGGCGACGCCCGCAGGCTGGGGCGCTGCGTGGCAGCGTGGGGCTGTGTCGGTGCACGGCATCGCGCACCGCCTGCCGCCAATCTTGGTGGCCGCGCCGCTGCTGCGGCGCACCGGCCAGCAGCAGGCGACGCGCTTGCAAGGCGCAACCGGGTTCGCCCACGAGAACGCGACACCCATCGCGCAGATTCGGGCGGGCGCGTTCCAGAACGCCACCCGTCTGCGCGACGCCACGCGCTTCGCGCATCAGGACGGTGACCGCAGCAAGCGCGCCGGTCGGCTCGCCCTCTGGCAGAACGCCCGACCGCTGACGCAGCGCCAGGGCACGGACTTCCAGAGCGCAAGCCGCCGACCGGTCGGCTGGCGCGGGCGGTACCAGGACGCGATGCAGCCACCGCCCGGCATCAGCGTGTGGGTGATCCCCGAGCCGCCCGAACCTCCGCGCTGCTACACGCCGAGCGGCCACCTGCTGTTCGCTGCGCTGGCTCCTGCCGGTGCCCACCTGCTGCTCTTCTGCGAAAACCACATCGAGCCGCCCGATGGCGAGCCGGTGGTCATTCCCATCCGGAGGGTCTACTTCGTGATCAACAACGTGACCCTGCATCGGCTGCCCGATGGCTTGCCCGTGCCGGTGTTCAACCTCTCGCTGTCGCTCGACGCCGCATCCTGGACGTGGGGATTTGACGCGCAACTCCCCGCCGCCGCAGAAAACCTCGTCGCCCCCGGCAGCAACGGCGGCCCGGTCGAACTGCTGGCCAGCGTCAACGGCACAGCGTTCCGGGCGCTGGCCGAGAGCATCAGTCGCGAGCGGGTGTTTGGCGACGCGAGCATCCGCATCTCGGGCCGTGGGCGAAACGCTGTGCTGGCCGCCCCCTATGCGCCGGTAATGAACTTCCAGCAACCGCAAGCGTGCACGGCGCGGCAGTTGATGGACGACGTACTTACGCTCAACGGCATCCCCCTGGGCTGGAGCATCGATTGGGGCCTGACCGACTGGAACATCCCGGCCGGGGTGTTCACCCAGCAGGGCACGTGGATGGAAGCCTTGGTTGCGATTGCCAGCGCCGCCGGGGGCTACCTGACCCCGCATCCGTCCGACCAGAGCATCCGTGTGCGCCACCGCTATCCGGCCGCGCCGTGGGACTGGGCCACCGTCACGCCCGACTTCGTGCTGCCCGTCGATGCCGTGGCCCGCGAGTCGCTGCGCTGGGTGGAGAAGCCCGGCTACAACCGCGTGTTCGTGTCCGGGCAGGACGTCGGTGTGCTCGGACAGGTCACGCGCGCAGGCACGGCGGGCGATGTGCTGGCCCCGATGGTGGTCGATGCGCTCATCACCGAAGCCGCTGCGGCGCGCCAGCGGGGCATCGCCGTGCTGGCCGACACCGGGCAGCAGATCGAGGTGAGCCTGCGCCTGCCGGTGCTGGCCGAGACGGGAATCATCGAACCGGGTGCCTTCGTCGAGTACCAGGACGGCAGCCAAGGTTCCACCATCCGCCGCCTGGGCCTCGTGCGCTCGACGCAGATCGAGGCCGGGATGCCAGAGGTCTGGCAGACCCTGGGAGTGCAGACCCATGCATAACCTGTACGAGCAGTTCCGCCAGCTCATCCCCGACCCGCCGTTGCAGGCGGGCACGGTGGTGGGCGTCGGCGCAGGCGTGGTGACCGTCGCCTTGCCTGGTGGTGGCCTGATCCGCGCACGCGGCAGCGCCGCTATCGGCCAGAAGGTGTTCGTGCGCGATGACGTCATCGAAGGCGTCGCGCCCAGCCTGACGCTGGAAATCATCGAAATCTGAAACCCATCTTCCTGATCACCCCTGAACCCGCCCGCAAGGCGGGTTTTGCATTTTTGGAGACCTGCAATGACCGACCAAGAACAACAAGCACCCGCCGCCCTCGTGGAAAACATGCTCCTGCTGCGCCGCGAGGACTTCGATGAACTGCTCGACCGTGCCGCTGAGCGTGGAGCCGAACGGGTTCTGGCCCACCTCGGGCTGGAAAACGGCAGCGCTGCGAAGGACATCCGCGAGCTGCGTGACCTGCTGGAAGCATGGCGTGATGCCCGACGCACCGCGTGGCAGACCACCGTCAAGGTCATCACCACCGGCATCCTGGCCGCGCTACTGGTCGGTGCGGCCATCAAGTTGAAGCTGATGGGAGGTGCGCAATGAAGCCCCGCATCTGCCTACTCGACGATTGGCGGCGCGTGTTGCGCCGCGCCTGGAGCATCCGCTTCTCGCTGCTAGCCGCTGCCTTCACGGCGGCGGAAGTGGTGGTACCGCTGTTTGGCGACGTGCTGCCGCGTGGCGCATTCGTGATGCTGGCCTTCGCCGCCAGCATCGGGGCGACCGTGGCCCGCATCGTGGCGCAGCCGGAGATGCACCGATGATCCGGCCACCGCAAAGACGCACCGTGGCCGCGCTGACCCTGTCCGCCGCCGCCCTGGTCGGCATCGTGCTGCACGAGGGCTACACCGACCGCGCGGTGATCCCGGTCAAGGGGGATGTGCCGACCATCGGCTTCGGAACCACCACCGACGTGAAGCTGGGCGACACCACCACGCCGCCGAAGGCGCTGGCCCGTGCGCTGACGGATGTGCAGCAGTTCGAGGGCGCATTGAAAACGTGCGTGACCGTGCCGCTGGCCCAGCACGAGTACGACGCGCTGGTGAGCTTCTCCTACAACGTCGGCAGCCGCGCGTTCTGCCAGTCCACGCTGGTGAGGAAACTCAACGCCGAGGACTATGCCGGAGCCTGTGCCGAGCTGCTGCGCTGGCGCTTCTTCCAGGGCAAGGACTGCGCGCTGCCTGCCAATGCGCGCCTGTGCGGCGGGTTGGCCACACGGCGCGAGGCCGAGTACCGCCAGTGCATCGGGGAAGCGCCATGAGTCTGATTCCGTGGCCGTACCGCTGGCTGGCCCTCGTCCTGCTCGCCGCTGCACTGATCGGCTTCGGCTGGATCAAGGGCGCGGGCCACATTCAGGCCCAGTGGGACGCCGCCGCCCAGAAGCAGACCTTGCAGGTCACCGCCATCCGTGAGCGGCAGGCGCAGGCCACCGTCAAGGTTGTCACCCAGTACGTCGACCGCGTCCGCGTCGTCCGCGAGAAGGGCGACACCATCATCAAGGAGGTTCCTGTCTATGTGCCCGTTCAAGCCGATGCTGCTTGCACTATCAACCGTGGCTTTGTGCGCCTGCACGACGCTGCCGCCGCCGGTGACCTGCCCGAGCCCGCCCGAGATGCTGATGCGGCCGCCGCAGGGATTGCGCTCTCTGCCGTCGCCGGAACTGTCGCCGCCAACTACCAGACCTGCCACGAGAATGCCGAGCAACTAAGGGCGTTGCAGGCGTGGGTTGGGGAGATGGCGGCGACGACTAAACACTGAGTCCGCACTATCCAGTCGAACTGGAGGGACAGTTGTGGCCATCGGCGAAGTCAACGGAGCCACGCAGGAATCTGATCAGGGGCCGAGGCTGTGAAACGTTGCTGGAGGACGGCGAAGAGATTTTCGGCTGTTGGCGCCGATCTAAATTTGACCCACCCTGCCGATTGAACTTTGACCCAGGGCTTGGGGCCGGCATCGGCTGATGCCGGCTGTGGACAACTGTAGCGCAGAGCTTGTTCAGCCCGCCTCGTCGCCCTTGCTGCGCCGCTCCTGCTCCCTGGCCTTGATGCGTTTGCGCGTGGCCGCTGTGGCCTGGGTGACGCGGTAGCTCTCGTTGCCAGTCTCCACGATGTGGCAGTGGTGCGTGAGCCGGTCCAGCAGCGCCGTGGTCATCTTGGCGTCGCCGAAGACGGTGCTCCACTCCGCGAAGTCCAGGTTGGTCGTGATGACGACGCTGGTGTGCTCGTAGAGCTTGGACATCAGATGGAACAGCAAGGCACCGCCGGCCTGGCTGAACGGCAGGTAGCCCAGTTCATCGAGGATCACGAGGTCCAGCCGCAGCAGGCTGGCCGCGAGGCGCCCGGCCTTGCCCTCGGCCTTCTCCCGCTCCAGCGCGTTGACCAAGTCCACCGTGCTGTAGAACCGCACTCGCTTGGCCATCGTGCCGATGCCCGCCACGCCGATGGCCGTGGCCAGGTGGGTCTTGCCCGTGCCGGGGCCACCCACCAGCACCACGTTGTGCGCCGCGGCCGTGAACTCGCAAGTGGCCAACTGCGTGACGAGTTTGCGGTCCACCGGCGACACTTCGAAGTCGAAGCTGGCCAGGTCGCGGTGTACCGGGAACTTGGCACTGCTCATCTGGTGCTGCACCGACCGTGTGGCGCGGTCGCTGGCCTCGGCCTGCAGCATGTGCTCCAGCAGCCAGCGCGAGCGCTCGACTTCGGCGCTGCGTTGCTCACCGAGCTCGGCCCAGGTGGCGGCCATGCCGTGCAGGCGCAGCGCCTTCAGCTCTGCAATGACGTCAGCCATGGTCGGCCTCCTGCTCAGCCAGCCGGCGCAGCCGGTCGTAGCGGCCCGGGTCAGCCTGCACGGGTGTGGTCGTGCTCAGTGGCGTGGCGACGTTGGGCGGTCTCTCGGGCGCCATGAGCCGTGCCAGTACATTGGCCACATGCTCCGGGCTGATCCGCCCGCCAGGCCCCGCTCGCTCCAGCGCCAGCTCGGCCGCCACCAGCACCTCGTCCAGCCCGGCCGTGCTGCTCAGCGCCAGCACTTGCGCCATCAGCCGGTCGCCGCCCGCGTGGCGAAGCAAGGCCTGGCGCAGCCTGGCCAGTGGCTCGGGCAGGTCCACGAACGGCGCGCCGTTGCGCAGCGCCCCAGGCTTGCGCTGGACCAGTGGCACGTAGTGCTGCCAGTCGTAGGCCGTGCGCCCCTTGCCGGTAAGCCGCAAGTGTTCGGCCACCACGCGCTCGTCGGCAACGATCACCACGCGCTGCGGATACAGCCGGGTGCTGACCGTCTGCCGGGCCAGTTCGCAGGGCACCGAGTAGCGGTTGCGGGCCACGGTGACCAGACAGGTGCTGCTCACGCGAGAGACGTCCTGCACATAGCCGTCGAAGTCCACGGGCTTGGGCATCAGGTGGCTGCGCTCCAGCTCCAGCATCTCCGCCACGCTGAAGGCCTTGTGCTCGGGGTGGCGTAGTTCAGCCCACAGCGCCTTGCAACGCTCGCCCAACCAGGCGTTGAGCTCCTCCAAGGACCCGAAGCGCTGCTCCCGCGCGGCCAGCCAGATGCGCCGCCGGCTGTCCTGCACGTTCTTCTCGACGACACCCTTCTCCCAGCCCGAGGCGACGTTGCAGAAGTCCGGGTCGAAGAGGTAGTGCGCGCACAGCGCCGCGAAGCGGCTATTGACGTCACGGTGCTTGCCGCGGCCAACACGATCTACGGCGGTCTTCATGTTGTCGTAGATGCCTCGGCGCGCCACGCCGCCCAGGGCCGCGAAGCCGCGGGTGTGGGCGTCGAACAGCATCTCGTGGCCCTGGCTGGGGTATGCCACCAGCCAGAAGGCCCGGCTGGCGCACAGCTTCATGTGCGCCACCTGCAGCCGCTGGTACACGCCGCCAATGACCAGCGGCTCCTCGCTCCAGTCGAACTGGAAGGCCTCACCAAGCTCGAAGCTCAGCGGCACGTAGGCATCGCCCACGGCCGCGCCGCCCTGGGCCGCGCGCCAGGCGCGGATGTAGTCGGTCAGTCGGCTGTACCCACCGTCGTAGCCCGCAGCCTTCAACTGCTCCAGAAGCGCCTTGGCGCTGCGTCGCTCCTTCTTGGGCCGCCGCACATCGGCCCGCAGCGCCTGCTCCAATTGCTCGACATACGGCGCCAGCTTGGTCGGCACCGCCGGCCGGCGGTACCGGGGCTGCTCGGCCTTGCCCAGCCTCAGGTACTTGCGCACCGTGTTCCTTGCCAGGCTCGTCGCCTTGGCGATCTCCCGCACCGACTTCTTCTCGCGGTGGTGCATCCGCAAGACCTTGCCAATCATGACCATGGTGATCACTCCTCACACCCCCGCCCAGCTGTGGATATCTCGGGCAGGGTAGGTTGAACACCTGGGTCAAATTTGGATCGGCAGGGCCCTCACGGGTGGGTCAAATTTCAGTCGGCGCCAACAATTTTCGGCCTTCTTGAGTACCGCATCAGGCAGAACGGTGCCTTGTTGCGCCCACGATGAAACCAGTTGACGCGCAACTGTTGTCTTCCAGCCGTCAGGGAGGTCGATACCCTTCTCTTTGGCGGAAGCCTTGATTCGATCTGGAAGGCTGGCGACCTTGCCTGCGTGCTCCGACAGAATGAGTGCCTTCGACAAAAGTGGATTGAGGATTGGCATGACCACATCCTCTCCAAGGATGTCTTCGATCTCGACGGGAATGCCAGGCTGTTCCAAGGCATCGTCAAGCATCACGATGTGGCTGTCTTGTCCGAGATACAGTTCTTTCAGAAGAGCGTCTCGCCTGACACGGCCAGCCTCGTCGGAATCGAGAAGAATCAGGGGGCGAACGTCCTGCCCGAGAAACAACGCCGCTAGGTGACCAACGAGCTTAGTCCCACCGCACGGCGTGATGTAGATGTCGTCGGGGAGTGCAGCCAAGCCCTTCGCGCGACACTGCTGATTGAGGGCGTGGAGATAGTAGTAATCGCTCATGCCCTCCACGAGCACATTCTTCTTGTGTTGGAAGAGTCCCCGCAACATAGCGTATCCAGCGGCGGCCTGTAGCGGGAAGATGGTCTCGCGGTCTTTGGGCCAGGTGTCGGCGCTGATGCGCGAATGACCGGTGTTGTCCTCCGTAACGGGGCGGACACGATAAATGTGCTCACCGTCCACGAGGAACGGCGAATGTGTCGTGTAGATGAGTTGATTCTTCTCAGCCAGGCGTTCGAAGAAGGCCAGCAGCTCATGTTGAGCTGTCGGATGCAAGTTCATTCCTGGTTCATCGAGCAGAAGAATTGCATCCTTGTGGCCTTCTTCGGACTCGACGAGGAACACGAGGTAGAAGGAAAGAAACCATTGGAAGCCCTTGCTGCGGGCCTCCAGTTCGATTTCGACATCGGGCCTTCGATCGTCAGCGACCCAGATACGGAAATAGTCTCCATCGGCGTGGTAGCGAATCTTGTGACGGCGTTGCGACCACCAATCGGAAAACCGGGTGCTGATGTCGTTCGAGGCGGAGTTGAGGCGGATGGCGCGCTCTTCCTTGCGGCGCTGATCCTTGGCGACGGTTTCGGCGTTCGGCTGTTGGTTGCTCTGACGCTGTACCCTCGCATCTTCAGCTCCAAGATCGGCAATGTCCTTCGCGTCGAGGGCGACATGCTTGAACATCGCATTGATCGTGCGCAAGCGTGGGTTGTTCGGCTCTCGTTGCAAATCTTCGAGGAACCGGGGCAGATAGATCGCGCTGTCGAGAACACCGTAGTTCTCGAAGTAAATCAGCACTGGAAGCGCAGTCTCGATCAGCTCATCGAGTTTAGGGAGGATGGGGCCAGTCTTCGCAGCATCGAGGATCGGCTGAATGGCCTCGTGGAGTGCTTCGACAAGATCAGCGGTCTGAGGACTGCTTTTCCCCTCGGCTTCGGTCTTTAATTTGGTGAGTGCCGTGGCTCCAGCGTCATGACGAAGATCACTGTTGCCTTTGAGCTGTTCCTGCCACTGCGTGGCCCACTGCGCGAGTGCATTGCGGGTTGCCGCAGTCGCCTCTTCCTGGTCGGGCGCAGACGCTTTGATCCGACGCGCACCACTGGCAAAAGCTTTGAGGCCGGCAAGTATGGGTTCCGGTGAAAGGGGTTGTTCTACAAGAGCAGGTTCGTACGCGAACGTGATGGAACCATCGTAGTAGCGCGTCGCAATCACTTCGGTCGGTGGGGTCTGATCGGGCGACAGCACAGTCGTTATCTCGACTTTCAACTCACCGTCAACATCGAAGGCGACGGAGCAGACGGGCCAGTCACAGCCCTTCGATCCACCGCTTACGAAGTCTCGCATGTAGCGGTCGCGCGGAAACTCGCGCATTGCGTCATAGGGCTCCGTGGTCGCCGGATTGAACTTGTGCAAGGCCTTTAGGAGCGTGGTCTTTCCAGATTCGTTGCGTCCGACAAATGCCGTCACTTGGTCAAGCGTGATCCAACCACTGTCATCAATATTTCTGAAGTTTTGAACTCGAAATCGCTTAGCCTGCATGGCATTTCCCTTTCTTGTCTGATCCTATCTGTGGCCCCTTGAACGATCCTGCAGGTGGTCTTGCTACTCGCCACCCTCGAACTCAGCATTCCTGAACCGCAACACATTGCAGTTCTCTTTCACGGCGCGCTGAAGGCCGTCGTCGAAGCCAGTCGGGGATTCGGCCTGAATCTCGATGGCGATCCGCATCCTCACTCCAGGGCGCAGGGTGAACTGCTGCACCACTTCGTCCACCACGTCGGCGAACTGCCGCTTGGCCTGAATCGGGTCAAGGTCGATGTTGGCGTAGAACCGCTTCTTGGCACTCGCCACATCGCTGCCCGTCTGCCCCCCACCTCTGCCGAATTCCTCGACGCGAGGAGGGATGTGACCGTCACCCGTCACCACAACCGTCGCTGCGCCCGTGCCAGTATCAGCTGCCGTGGCACGCGATGCCTCCTCGGCCGCGCGCAGGGCTTCCATGTACGCGGCGGCGGTGTTCGGTTCGATCAGCAGCAGCGACGAATCCATGATGAGCGAAGTGCGCTTGCCGTAGCTGAACCCCACGTAGCGCAGCTTGTCACCATCCGGCTCCTTGCCCTGTGAGAAGCCAAAGAACTCGCGGCTTTCCGCGCCCGCGCCCATCGTGGTCTGGAACACCGTGTCGTCCTTCAGGCGCGGCAAGTAGAGCTGCTGGCAACTCTGCTGCCACACGTTGAGGGCGCTGGTGTCCTTCGCGTCGTCCTTCCAGAACCAGTCCTTCAGCACCTTGGCCAGATGGATGGGAGCCCATTCGCTGATGAGCAATTCATTTTCCTTGAGCACGCGCTCGATTTCCTGCGACCAGTTCGCAGCGCCGGGGTTCAGTGGGAAATGCTCCCACTTCACATCGGACAGTCCCTTGCCCGGCCGCGCTTCCTGCATCGGTGCAAGCAGCCATTTGTAGGTTTCGCGGATCATGCGCCGCACCGTTTCCTCGGCTTGATCCAGGCTGGCCTGCGCTTGCTTAGCCATCAGGTTGTCGAGGACGATGCGGTTGTCCTTGTAGTCGCCGACGATGCTGCGCCACGCGAGGTGCGAGCGAACGTGATCTTTCAGGCGACTCACGCTGTCGTAGTCCGCCACTACGAAGATCAGTCGGTTCTGCTTGAAGCGAGGCTGGTCGCCGCGCTTCTTCAGAATGTCGGTCGCACGCTCGATGGCGAGGCTCTGGCCGCTCTTGCTGAAGGCCGCGTCCGGCGGAAGCACGACCAACCGCAGCGCCCAATCGTCGGGTACGTCGCCGCTACTGGTGAAGACGTGAATGCTGCTGAACACGCTGCTGGCAAAGCTCTTCTGCACACGCTCGCGGATTGAAGGGAACACGTCCTCCCTGTCCTGAAAGCGGCGCTTGCGCTCTTCCATCTCACGCCGCAGGTTCGGGCGCGTGTCCAGCCAGAAGCGGTTGTTGGCGGCATTCAGGTAGTGCAGCCGGTCACCCAAGCGCCGCAGCGCATCCTTGAACAGATTGGGCTGCTGGCCGGGCTGGGCCACACCCAAAATCACGCGCTCCAGTTCCACGCCGCGCACACCTTGACTGGACGTGCTGGGCGCGCTGCCTAGAAAGATGGCGCGTGCCGCACGGCGGCAAGCTTGCACGCTGCCAAAGCGCGTGTCCTTGTTCTCGATCTCCCACGTCTCCGATCGCTCACCATCCACGTCGCGCTCGATCACTGGTGTCCAGCCCTGCGGCAGGTAGTACAGCACCTCGTTCAGCGTGTCCGCATCCATCAGCGGAAAGCTGCCGGGCATGATCAGCGGGTCGTTGTTGCCGTCCTTCCACAGCCGGTGGATCACCTTCGCCATCAGCTTCAGCACGCCGCGCGTGCGCTGGAAGTTGTCCAGCGTTGACCAGTCCTCGTACAGACGGTCAAACACCTCGGGGTGGATCGGGTAGGCGTTCGTCAGCCGTTCCAGGTACTTGCTGTCCTGCGTCTCCTGCGGGAAGTCGTCGCGGTTCGCAATGTAGTAGTCCGCGAACGAGCGGCAGACCGACTCCATCGCCAGTTTGTCATTGATGTTGCTGAACAGTCGACGGCGCACGATCTCGAAGGCCTCTTCGGTCGCCACCGGCTTCCACAGCGCCTGAATGCGCCCGAAGTAGTGCGACAGCGAAGCCAGCGCCTTCTCGCCCCGCTGGCTACCTGCCTCTTTGACCGACTCTGGCAACGAGGCCAGCAACACAGCGGTCGGCACGGCCTTCAGCGCTTCCGTCAGTGCCTGCACAAAGCTCAGGTTCGAATCGAAGGTGCCGCCCGACAGCGCCTTGCCTTCTTCAAACTGGCGCACATAGGCCACCAGCTCGTCGATCAGGATGACGCAGGGCGCGTAGCGGCCCAGCAGATCGGCTAGCACATCCTTGCCGGGCGACGTGCCCGATGCATCGGCATCCGCCACCAGCTTGAAGCCCTCAGCTCCGCCCAACTGCCATGCCAAGTCGCCCCACAGCGTGCGGATGCTCTGCCCATCCTTCACCACCGGCTGGTTGGGCGAGGACTTGATGCCGTCGAGCACGGCGATGCGCGCTTTGGGCAGTTCGGTTACGCCAGCCGTGTCGAGGATGGCGGGCACACCCTGCAAATCGCTGGCCGGTGCTTCACCCTTGGCGAGGTGATAGACCGCCAGCATGGTGTGCGTCTTGCCGCCGCCGAATGCCGTTTGAAGCTGAATGACCGGGTCGCCGCCTTGGCCCGCCAGGCGCTTGACCACGGAATCCAGCAACAGCCGCATGCCCTCGGTGATGAAGGTGCGTTGAAAGAACAGCGCCGGGTTCTGGTACTCCGCGTTGGCTGTGCCCGCATGCACGCGCGACAGGTCGGCGGCGAATTCGGCCTGCTGGAACTTGCCTTCCCGCACATCGGAATGAGGCTCTGCGATTTCGCGCCAGGGTTTGATGGCCATGACTTTATTTCCCCCCAACATGGATATTTCCCGAAACGTAGCTGGACGCGCGCACACCTCCGCCAAAAACAAGGGGAGCATCATTTGTTTCGGGCATCACTTCAGCGGCACCGCCGATAGCCACGGCCAACTGTGGGTACACAGCCAACAACTCATCAGGCATGTCTTCCATCCAATATGGCTTCGGGTCGATGGCCTGGCGCAAGATGCGATGGCCCTTCACTTCAATCAGACCCTTGCCCAAAGCCTGCATCATTGGAAGCGGAGAGCTACCACCCGTCACAACAACGTGCAGACGCACGCCATCCATTGCCAACCAGCGCAGCCAGGATTCGTCCACTGAACCCAGAGCCTTTTTAAAGCCATCTTCCACTGCTTGACCAAATCGGATGACCTTCTGGTCGGCAAGAAAATCGTCGAGACGGATCTTGCCGACAGTGTCATCCGACAGCGTGTACTCCAACTCTCCAGTCTTGAAAAGAACTTCCTTGAGGCTTCGAATTCGCCTCGCCAGGTCGGCAAGAATTAACTTTCCTGAGTTGTCACTCGGGTCAATGGATTCCTTCTGGGCAATGAATCCGCGCAAAAGGCCGTCAACCTTGTCGCCTGCCTGCATCAGGCCTTGGATTGACATGGAGTTCTGAAAAACGCGAGGCTCATCCGCGTCTGATTTGCGTGTCGAGATAAAGAGCCCAAAATCAGTGGTGCCAGCCCCTACATCCACCACCATAAAAGCATCGCGCAGATTCTCGCTGTCGGCAATTGCACCGGCGGCAACGGCCACAGGTTCTGGCACGCCTTCGTCGATCAAATAGTCCGGTTGCTTATCGAGTTTCTTAATTTGCTCGACGGCCGCCTTGAGCTCTGCAACACGGATGCCGCCTGTCCATCGGCCACTGAATGTGTCAGCAAGCACCTGCGCCTCGGCCAACATCCGGCGCATCAAATTGTTGCCCCATTGCGCCTTGCTATCAGGCCAGCAGGGGCGAGCGTAACGACGCTTCACATACCGTGGCTCAGCAACGTGGGGCTTCAGCGCATGCTCGGCCATATCTGTAAAGTAAGCCAGATAGACGCGCAACAAGTCGCTCTGGGTCAGCTTGACGCCAGACGGATTCATGGCCTTGGACAGAACATTGCCTTCCCCGTCCAGAGAGCCTTCTTGTTGAAGGCTGATCCAGCCTTTTATCGAGTCCAAACGTTCCCTGCCTGAACCTTCCAGTCCTTGACTCATCTCGATGGCTTCGAACCCAAAATAAGCCTTTCCGTCGTCAGCAATAAAAACCGAAGACGGCAACGCATAGCCCTCGCGGCCTGCTGCAACACCCAAGGCCAAGTCCAACTGCCGGTCGGGGAACACCGAGGCAAAGGCTTTGGACATGGCTGTGCCGAAGTCCAGGCACATCAATACATCGGGCGCGGTTGTCTCCTCGCGCTGAACGGACGCAAGCACAAGGTCGATGCGCGGGGGCTCGGCTGGCGCGCTAGCTGCCTCGGCAACGACGGGGACCGATGCAGGCGGCAAAGGCACTGGCTGTGCGGCCGCAGCGGGTGCATCCTCCCCGCCCAGCGCCTGCATGGCAAGCCGTAGCGCTTGCCGCTCGTGTGAAGAAGCTGCGCCGACGGCGTGATCACGCTCAATGCGCTCCAGCAGGCTGGCCAGCAAAATAGCTGCGGTTTTCTTGTCCATTGCGTCCTCCCGAGTTATTCGACAATTCCCTTTGCCACCACATCACCAAGGCTGCCGTCAGGCCGTTTGCGCACGATGGCGGGTTGTTTGACCAACATGCGCTGTCTCGGCGTATTGCCCAGGACGGTGAAGAACTTGGGTGACATTTCTATTTCCTCACCCGGAACCCCGTACAAATCCAGTGCGCGCAGGCTTGCAGCCTGCTCCACCTGTACGGCCAAGGTCTGCACGCGGTCCAGCAGATCCCGTGCAGCGGGCGCCATAGTGGGTTCGTAGATTTCCAGGTTGGCCAGCAATGGCTCGTGCAAGTTGTCGCGCACGGCTCTGGCTCGCCGGGCAGCCTGCAAGGCCAAACCGATACTTTCATCGGCATTGCTGGCTGCGGCCTCAATGGCAGACTCGCTGGCTGAACGAACGACGCGTATGCGCCCGCGCTCCAGCCAATCCCGCACGTTCTCGGGCAGCTCCGGGTGCTTCGCGGCCAGATCGCGTGCCAATGCACGGGCACGCTCGGGGTGGCTGCACAGCACATCCAATTGGCCCAACAACATCTGATCGCACTGACCTTGGCGGCCTAGCAATATCAACGCCTCTGAGACATCCGTGATCAACCGCTCCAGCGGGTTGGTCAGTTCTTGGGGCCAGGACGTGCCGTCCAACAATCTGCGGCAGTAGGCAACCACGCTGTACATCTGAGGGTCGGCCACCACTGAGATGCGCGTGCGAACGATGTCATGCACTGTCAGCAACGCTTCGCGCACCAAGTCGAGCTGCACCTTCTCGGTCTGCGGTTTGCCCAGCCCGGACAAAGGCAAAGCCAGCAACTCGTACAACGCCTTTCCGGGCTCGTCCCCGGCTTCCAACTCCACTTCGAGTAGCACATTGCGCAGCGCCGCCAACGTGCGAGCCAGCCGGCGCGCCACCGTGTCGCCCGGCGTTTCTGTATCAGGGCGCAATTCGCCAAATGCGTTGCACAGTAGCCGCAACGCGGTCGCAAGATCAGGAACGCGTGCCAGCAGAGCAGCCATCGCCTCAGCGCGCGCCTTCTCGCCGGTTTCCTCCTCTGCTATCGCCTTTGCCAGATAGGGTGGCAACCAGGCAGAAGGCATGAGCGCGCAGGCCCGGGCCAGATTCAGGCGGTCATCGGCATCACTCAGCAATTGCATGGGAGGAAGCTCTTGCGCAAACGCAGGGCGCAACTGCTCGGCAATTTCCGGTGCCCATCGTTTGACCACTTGCCCAAGGCGTATGCACTCCGCGATGGACAGCAGCCGATGCTCTGGCGCAGCATCCAACGCAAAGACCTGCGCCAGCAGGTGTGCGCGGCCATCCGCCACGGCGGGGTCGTCCGCCTGCTTGGGCAGCAGCTTGGCGGTGATCAATGCGGTCAACGCGGCCCGACGTTCTGTCGGTGGCGTACCCGCGCTGGCAAAGGCGGATAGAAATTCGGCGGTGCTGGGTGCGTCAGTGGTCATGACAAGCTCTCCATTCACAGGTCAAAGCTGCCTTGCGCGCCCAGCACACCCGCCTCGCCCGCAGCCTGCTCAATGGCGCTCCACGCCGTCACCAGTTCGTTGTAGGCGCGCGCCTCCTCGGCCCAGCCCTTGCGCTCGCACAGGGTGTACAGGCGGTATGCCAGTGCTCGGATGGGTTCGGCGTGGGCGGGCATGCGGGCCAGCAGGGCACCAGCTGCAGATTCGCCGTCCTGGTTGAGCGCTCGAATCAACTGGTGTAGCGCCTCCCAAACGGGCAGGCGGGCGTCGGACTCAGGCGACCAGTCTCGCGGCATTTCGGCCCACTTGAGTAGGCGCAAGTCGCCCTTGCTCGACTCCACCACGCCGCTGGTTTGCAGGCCGCCGACGCTGGTACCCTTGGCGCGGGCTAGAACGTCGGCATCACCGTATTTGCCGGTAGCCCAGCCCTGTTGCTCGAACCAGTGCAGGCAAAACTGTGTGTCGTGGTCGAAGTCGTCTTCGGCGAGGAAACGGTTGATCAGTTGCAGGGCGGTGCGCACGCTCATCGGCGTGCCGTCGGCTTCCAGCACGGCGGCGTATTGGCTGAAGATGGCCATGCCGGGGCCGATGATGGCCTGCGACAAATCCACCGGTGCAACTGGCGAATTCACGCCGCCCCGGGTCATGTCTAGCAACGCATCAGGTAGAGCGGCGTTGAGTTCGCGAACAAATTCGCGGCGGCTCACTGTTGATGCCTCAACATCTCTCTTGTTGCACACCAGCACTACGCTGGAAGCGAGGGCGTTGTTGCCCACAGCCATGCGCCGTGCACCCATCTCTGTGCGCATAGGCCAAGTGCCGGTAATTGAAAACCCGGAGTCAATAACTGCCTGAAGGAAGGTCTCCCACCCGCTGCTGGAAGTTCCTTCGCCATCTTCCGTCTCAGATGCCTTGAACGCGTAGTAGATCGTCACAGGGAAAGCCGGATGAGCGGAGCTGCGGAGCTGAGAAATAGCCGCCTGCATTCCATTCATGAAGAATGTGAATGCCTTCTCCTTGCCTCCATGTCGGAATTGATTGGCAACCAGCTCCGGCATCTTTGGAACTGTGATTGTCGCAAACAAGTTCGGATAGATGTCGCGGATGCAGCGGCGCAACCAAATGTAGAAGTAGTCGGATATGTTGGAGTACGGGACGTTGTCGTAGTAGGGCGGATCGGTTGAAACAACTGGCAAGGTTGCCTTGTCAAATGAGGTCGCTGCATCATGCTGCACGGCGACCCCATCTCTTGAAGCGGGCAACTCATCGACAACTTTTGAAACCCACTGGACCATTCCGGACCAGTTGCCCGACGAGTCCGAGAAGATGTTTGTTTCGGCGAAATCCCAACTCATGGGAATTGCCTGTCTCCCAAAGGTGTGCCCAATGGTCTCTCGGGTGTTGTGCCATGTGCACATCGTGGACCAGTAATCGGCGCACTTATCTACAACGAAGGCCAGCAGTACGGAAACTGCCTCGGAGTAGGCTCGTGCACCAGCCCCCCCCTCTCCGAGAGGTTTGTCATCGTCAGCCATCCCGTTAGAGAGCGCATCGTTGAAAACCTTCTCGCGGACCGAAATGACTGCGTCCGAGAAATGCGTCAAGGCCGCAAGTTGTCTCTTCGAGAACAGCTGCTCGAAATTCTCTAGCCCGTACACAACGCAGTTTGTGCATCCAGCCCAGTGATCAATAGGGGCAGACGGTACTGCCCCCGAGGTTTCTGCGTGCTCTGCTGCGGCTGCGATTTCATCGCTCGGTGAAAGGTAAAGCCTCCCCTGAGGACCCTCGACCACAACTGCAAAGAGCTTCTGCCCCAATCGATCAGCTTTTGCCTCTGAGCGGATGTAGCTCAAAGGAATAGGGGTGTCCGACATGATGCACATTGCCCCCTTTCGACCCACTGTTTGCTCGATCTTCGGCGAGCCTGCTGTTCGGACCACAAACGAGTAGCTGCAGTTTTCGCGATCAACGACAGGATCAACCCAGGCTTCTTTGCCTTCTTTAGCCGATACCCAGAATGATCGAACCAGTGGAACATCGACGGAGCTGAATGCGGGGTTTGGGCTCTTCACAGTACGAGCCCAAAGCCACGCAATCGCAGTCAACTCCTGGCCAACGAGATGTTGGATCTCGGGTCGATCCTTGACCATCGCTGCCGTGATCTTCACCTTAGGATAAAGACGACCAATCTTCTGTTCGACAGCATTGCGCACCCAGGCACCGTAACGCCGGACATCCTCACCGAGCCCGCGTGCCCGAGACCAATCCTCATGCAGGTTCGACTGCCGAGCGTCAACAAGAACCGGGCCTACAGGCTTCATCCTGGCGAACCGTGGTGGTATCTCGATCATCGCCTTGTTGATGGTTACCGCTACGGGGTTAAGGTCCGATGCATAGCTCTCTAACCCAAGGCGCTGTGCTTCGAGCGGAATCGCGCCACCGCCGGCGAACGGGTCATGAAATCCTGGCAGCTTGTCCGGGTTGAACAACTCGGCCGCCTGCGGGTGGTTCTTGTTGAGTTCGCAGGTCTCGCGCCATGAGCGGAGTATTTCGGCGTGGGCGCGCGAAAGAACGTCCTCGTTGTTGGTGTTCTCCCACAGCACGAGATCCTCAATGATCTTGAACAAGCGCTCGCGCTCTTGTGACGCCTTTTCTTTGTTTACGCCGTACTTGAAGCCACCGCCTTGCTGGTAGCCGGGATCATTAACCATCTGCGCAAAAATCACCGCCCGCGCTGCGGCCAACGGGCGGCGTGCCCACCACAGATGCAAGGTACTGGGGTGACCATGGCGAATCGATTTTTCGCGCGCGGCGGCGGCGTTGATGGCATCGAGCGGCAGGGCTACTTCGATGAGTTTTTTTGGGGTTTTGATGTTCATACTCAATCGTCCTTTATTCTGGAAAGCGCGCCGTTGCAGTAGTCACAGCCACTCAGGTAGTCGCCGTAGTCGGGATCAGGATTGCCTACCCAGTGTTCACTGCAATACTCGCAAGTGGTGCAATCCGCGAAACTCTCGCCGCATTGAGAGCATTTGAAACCAAAGCCTGTTGCAAGCACTGTCTGATGTCCGCCGCAGGCGGCACAGCTGGCCACGAAATCCTCTTCGCCCTGCTGAATCGCTTTGTGTGACGGTTCGATGTACCCACAGACATGGCAAATTGCCGACTGGTATCGGTCACCGGTTACAGGGTCCAGGGATTGGTAGCTGCACACAGGACATTTCGTGTAGGTGATCGCCTTGGGGTTGCTCTTGACCACGCGATCGAACACAGCATCGAGAAACGGAGTCAGAGATTGCAGCCTTGCGCCGAACTCGGAAATTAGTTGCGAGTAGCTTGAAAAGTGCTTACCCCACGGCCCTGTAAGAAGCCGATACAAGTGGTACCAAGCAACGTAGATCTCGCCGGCCACTGCTTCGCGCTGCTGTTTTGAATCAAGCCCCGTATGGAAGAAATGCACTACACGGTTTCTGTGGCGGGCGATTGCTTGGAACACTTTGAAAGACGTGTAGTCAATGCTTTCGTCAGTCAGCGATTCGATTCGCCTCTTGGCGAGTTCCAGGCCAACTGTACGAAGCTTGCCTTGTGCGAATCGATCTGCGGTGGCCTCCGTTGGTTCCTCGGCAACCCACATCGAGCCAATAAGAACGAGGCGCGCCTTAAAAACCAACTCAACTGCCGCAGCAAAGTCGATCAGGGCATATTTCGGGTGCCCCTCAAGTTCGTCGAGTGCCCTGTTCAGAAAGTCGAGGGCGTTGCGGAACAGGCTGTCGAAAATCTCGGCGTCTTTCATGGCCGCTCCGCTTTGGCCAGCAACTGGCCGAGGTCAAGATTGATGCTGGTCACAGCCCAATCCGGTTCCTGCGTGAAGGGCTTGGTCACGTAAAACGGTCCTTCGTGCTGGTCGCCGTCCACAAGGACGATGGCCAGCATGAATTTGTCTTGCTGGTTCAGCCCGTAGAGGATTTCGTTGCGGGTCACGGTCACCGTGCTGCTGCCCTTGGCGCGGCCTTTGACCTCAATGTGGCGGGACGGTGGGAGCTTGCCGTCCAGAGCCTTCGGCAGGCTGGTCACGTCCCAACCGCACTTCTGCGCCGACACATCAATCACCTCGTGGCCCAGAGCGCGTTCAGCGTCCATCACGGCCTTCATCGCCACCCATTCCACGCGCGCACGGGCGTCGGCGTCTGCTGTCCAGCTTGCGGCTGATTCAGGTTCACCCTTGCGCTGCGATATCAGACCAGCCGGAATCACCAATGCGCCGCCGACCACCACCGGCGTGGCCGAGATGACGTGGCGCATCGCCAGCAGTTCTTTCTCGCGGGACTCGCGGCGCGCGGTCAGGTCGTCAATCGTGCGGCGGACGTTTTCCAGCGTCAGGCGCACGTCCTTGCCAGCGGCGATGTCGTCCTGCAGCTTGATGTAGCGATCTGACCAGTAGCTGATCTCTTTGACCAGCCGCTCGTGGACGGCGGTCAGCGTCTTGTCCACGCTCTTTTCGCGGCGGGTGCGCACCTCGTCGAAGTGCTCCGGCACGAGGTGGGTGGAGGCATGGGCCAACGCCTGCTGCTCAAGGTTCTGAGTGATCCACGGCGCGCCCAGCACGTCCTCGATCAGGGCCATGTCTGCCTTGGCTATGGGCTCTAGGTCAAGGTGAGGGGCCCAGCCTGCGTTAATCGCACCGCCTTGTGGATCGATCTCGACAAACTGCATTCGGCGGGACACGACGTGGGCCGAGTCAGCCCCTTCTTTCACGCAGTGGTCGATGATGAACATCACCTTGGGCGTGAGACCCATATCGCTGGAATCGACCAGCACCGTGCCCTGTTTGAGCTTGTTGCGGTGCTGCTCCAGCATGAGGTCGGTGACGGATTGCATCAGCGGGTGACCGGGATGCATCAGGCTGGCCATAGTTGCACCCACGCGGTTGGTGAGGCGCACGTACTGCTTTTCGAAGCAGACGCGCTCGTATTTGCGCAGTACGGGATCGAGGTTGCGGCGATCTCGCCCGGTGATCTGGCGGTCGCGTTCGCGGATGTTGGCCGGGACGTGGGTGATCTCGTAGCGGCCCTGTTCACGCGGGCGCAGCTCGCCGCCGAGTTGCAAGAAGGCTTGATTGAAGAAGGAGCGGATGAAATAGGGCTGGAGCTTGCGGGCCTCGGCCTTCTCCATCTCCTCTTTGACGGCGAACAGGCGGCGCTCGTCCATCACCTCTTCGCAGAGAGCGTTGCGCTTGATGATGGTTTCGAGGTGATGTGTGTCGAGCGCGCCTTCTACCTTGCGGTGCAGGCGGGCGCGAACTTCGGGGTCTGCGCCGTAGCGGATGGCTTCGATCAGCAGGTCTTTGAGGCTCTTGTCCTCGAACACTTCACCAAGGATGTCGAACACGCGGCCACCCAGTGCGGCGCGCTCAACTTCCAGTTTCTCGAACAGGCGCTGGAAGACGTCGCCCTCGCGGGTTTCGTTGGCCACCATGTTCCACAGATGGCAGACCTCGGTCTGGCCGATGCGGTGAATGCGGCCGAAGCGCTGTTCCAGACGGTTGGGATTCCAGGGAAGGTCGTAATTGACCATCAGGTTGGCGTTCTGCAAGTTGACGCCTTCGCCCGCCGCGTCGGTGGCGATGAGCACGCGCGCGGAGGGGTCGTTGCGGAACAACTCCTGCACCTTGCGACGCTCTTCGCGCTTGACGCCGCCGTGGATCATCACCACGGACTCTTCATTGCCAATCAACCCACGGATCTTGACGGCGAGGTAGTTCAGCGTGTCGCGGTGCTCGGTGAAGATGATGAGCTTGCGCTGGCGGCCATCGGCATCGTGCATCTCCGGCGTGTTCTGCAAGAGTTTTGACAGTTCGTCCCACTTGCGATCTTGCCCGGAATGGACGACCTGACGCGCTTGCTCCTCCAGCCCTTCGAGAATGATGATTTCGGCTTCCAGTTCCTGAATGGTTTGTGCGGCGGTGGCCTGATCGACCACGGCTTCTTCGAAGTTCTCGTAGTCGTCAGATGAGAGCGCGTCGTCCGACTCCCAGATGTCTTCCGGGAGATTGTTTAAACCATTGAGGGCGATGGTTTCAGCCAAGGACTGGCCGCGCTGGCGCAGTTTTTCGTCTTCGACGCGGCGAGTGAGCTTATGGCGACGGCGTTTGAGCGACTGGTAGATGGCTTCCGGGCTGGAGGCCAGACGCCGCTGCAAGGAGGTGAGGGCGAAGCCCACCGTGCCCTTGCGTTGGCCGTCGAGCTGGTCGGCACGGTTCATTTCCTCCTTCACATAGTCCGTGACGGCGGCGTAGAGCGCGGCCTCGATGTCCGAGAGCTTGTAGTTGGTGGTGTAGGCGCGGCGCTCGGGGAACAGGTGTGTGCCATCAAAGCGGAGCATGTCTTCCTTGACCATGCGACGCATCAGGTCGGTGACATCCACTTTGTGCGCGCCGTCGCGGAACTTGCCGTAAAAGCGGTCGGAGTCCAGCAGGGACATGAACAGCTGGAAGTCTTCTTCCTTGCCGTTGTGCGGCGTGGCGGTCATCAGCAGGAAGTGGCGGGTGACCGAACCCAACAGCTCGCCGAGTTGGAAGCGCTTGGTTTTGTTGACCTTGTTGCCGAAGTAGTTGGCCGAGAGCTTGTGGGCTTCGTCGACCACTATCAAATCCCAGTGTGACAGGCGAAGCTTTTCCTGCAGGTCTTCGTTGCGGGAGAGTTGATCGACCCGGGCGACCATCAGGTCGATGTCGTCGAAGGGATTACCACTGCGGGACTGCTCGACCTGCTCGCGCGAAAACAGGGTAAAGGACAGACCGAATTTCTCGAACATTTCGTCTTGCCACTGTTCGACCAGACTGCCGGGGGCCACGATCAACACGCGCTTGGCGTCGGCCCGCATCAGCAGCTCGCGGATGAACAGACCGGCCATGATGGTCTTACCCGCGCCCGGGTCGTCGGCCAGCACGTATCGCAGCGGCTGGCGCGGCAACATCGATTCATACACCGCCGTGATCTGGTGCGGCAGCGGTTCGACGTTGGACGTGTGGACGGCCATCATCGGGTCGAACAGGTGCGCCAGATTGATCCGCCACGCCTCTGCGGCGAGCTTGAAGGCGTCGCCCGGCGCGTCGAAGGCCCACGGACGGCCAACTTCAGCCAGCGACAGGTTCGCCTCGTCGGTGCGGAACAGCATCCGCTCGCGCAGCGTGCCGTCGGCGGTCTTGTAGTAAACGGTAAGGGCGTTGTCGCCGACAGGCTCGGTCGTGACAATGCGCACCACCTGCCCAGGCTCCAGGCCCGAGATGGCTGCGTTCTTCTGGATCTGTTCGAGCTTGAGCATGCTTACTCCTCCCTTTCCGATGAGCCATAGCCTGGGGCGAGCACGAGATTGGCGACACCGTAAAGGGCTTGGCGATTGCGCAGCCACAGGTGGTATTCGCCACCTTTGAGGCTGTGGTCATCGGTGCAGTCCACGTTCCAGCGGCGCAGCAGGTAGCCTGCCATCGCCGCGCGCGTGCGCACTTTCAGCACGCCGCCTTCCATGCCGTACTCGGCTTCGATGGTGTCGGGGTGCTGCACGTTGGCCGGATGCGGAACCAGTTCCAACTCAGTGATGCGGTTCCACTGGATGTCCTGAGCGTGCGTTTCGTGGTCGGCGACTTCGCCTTGCAGGATGCTGGCGCTGTCGAAGCGGCCCAGCACGAAGTCGCGGAACTCGCCACTACGCCTGTCGAAGGCCCTCAGGTGCCAGCGCAGACCGCTGTCGGCCAGCGCGAAGGGCACGATCTCGCGTGTGGTGAGGCCACTGGACAGAGCGCGGTAAGAAATCTTGACGGCTGCACCACGGTGGATGGCGCGCGTAAGGGTCGAGAGCAATTCCAGATCGATTCGGCCCGGCAGGCCGGTGCCCTCGGTGGCGACGACGCCCCGCAAGCGAGTGGGTTCGGCATCGCCGTAGCCTTGAGACAGCCAGGTATAGACGCGCTCGACCGGGAAATCGAGCAGGGGCCGGAACCACTCCGCCCGCACGTAGACCTTGCCCTTGGTGTCGTACTCCATGTTGCCCGGGGCCAGTTCCTTGTACTGGGCGATGTCTCGCGTGGCCGCCGCCGATTGGATGTCGAAGCGAGAGACCAAGTCCTGACGGCGGATTTCACCCATGAAGCGCAGGCGCAGATCGACGAACGCGAGACGGTCGCGCTGCGCCTGGGCCATTCCGGAGAGTCGGTCAGTGGACATGACGGGGATGGGGTTTTCCTATGTTTTGGTGCAGCATAATAGAATCAAAATAGACCGTCAATACGGCGTATAAAAATCCAATGTCAATTGCAAAATGATCATAATATCAAAATGCGATTGTTGGCCTTGCGCGGAGCGACAGATCTCTTGTGTCAATTGGGGCTGGCGAAATTAGCGAAATTAGCGAAATCAGTGCCGTGACAAGCACTTGCGGCTGATCTGCCCCGGCGAAATCAGCGAAAGAATCCCCCGGTCACTTCGCAGCCAGCCGGTACACGCGCAGCGGCGCGCCCGGCGCACCGTCGGCGCGTTCGCCCCACTGAACCGTGATCTTGGGCGGCGTGCTGGCCAACAGGTGCTCCAGGCTGGCGTCGATCCGCGCCTTCGGCACCTTGCCCCGGAAACATTCGGCACTGATTTGGCTGCGCGTGGACTGACCGCGTTCGTGCAGGAAGGCCAACACGCGGTTCGCCAGTTCCAGCACCTGCGCCAGCTTTGCGTCTTCAGCGGCACTGACGAACACGAAGCGCACGGACGCCGTGGCGTGCCGAATCCACGCCATCGCGGCGTCGATGTGCGGGACATCGATGCGGGTTTGCAGGTCGGTCAGTGCCATCAGCATGGCCAGCCGGAGCAGCATCGGCGCGCGACGCTCCAGCAACGCCCCAATCGCACCATCGTCGATGCCATCGTGCAGTTCACCTCGGTAGAGCTGGGCGTAACGCCACTGCGCCTGGGGCGACAGTTCCATCCGCTGATGTTCGCGCTCGTCGTACCGGTCGGCGCGGACGAAGGCCAGCATCTCCAGCGTCCTGCGCGCCAGATGCACGACTATCTCTTGCGGCGTCTCCTTCGGGAACGGAAGCATCCGCGACCGTTCTGCCCAGATCATCAGAAAGCGGTTGGCGAAGCCGTTGGTGAGTTCGCGGGCGCTCATCAGGCCCGTCAATTCGCCGGGCGAGATCGCACCGCTCAGGCAGACGTGCGGGTGGCTGGCGTAAAGCCGGTTCGACTTGGTGGCGGGTTTGAGATCGACGCCATCCCAACAGTCACGCAGTGCCGCCGATAGCGTGTTGCCGTCGCGTCGCCCCTGATGCAGCACATTGGCGAACTCGGATTCGACCACCCACAGCCGCTTGTCCTCGATGGCAGAAACGTCCTGCCGACCTTGCCGGTATCCATCGTGCATCAATGCCACCAGCCCTTCGCGACTGGACAGTCCGCCACGATGAATCTGCGGCGCGAACGATTCGCCGATCTCGCGCAAAGCCTGATCGATGCGCAGCACCAGCGACACGGCATCGCCTTTGCGGCCACGGCCCGAACGTCCGACGTGCAGGCAGAACAACCGCGCGTGGTGCCGGGTGTTGCCAATGGGCAGGTACACACCACGTCCGACCGCGCAGGACAAATACGCCATGAAATTCGCTGCTATGGCATGGGCATTGGTCTCCGTGCCATCGCTGCCTGCGCGGGCGACGTCGCCGATCAAGCCATAGAGGCAAACGGCTTCGGGTTGTGGCGCGTTACGGTGTGGTGGTGCCACGTCATCTTGGTGGTCATCCCCATCGAGGACTGTCGCTGCGTCTGGCACTGGAGGTGCCAAATGACCGCCGTCGGTGAGTGTGGGCTGTTCATTCACTTGTCCAGCGTCACCATGCGGACGATGCTGTCGAATTCGTTCAGCACGTCGGGATGCTTCTTCGTCAGGTGGCGCAAGATGGCTTCGTTGGCCATGAGTTTGGCCAGGTACCCCTTGGCCAGCACCAGATTGAGGATGTCCTGGCCGTAGGACTGTTCGGCCAGCTTGAACTGTTCCTGCAGATTGCCCATTTCTCGCTCCATCTTGGCCATCTGATCCGCGCTGACGCCGGTCATCTTCTTCGGCTTCACCTCGCCGACGAGCATGTTGCTGGGCGTGGCGGCCACCAGAGCCTGGGCGTAGGCGACCGTGATGTTGTTGGCGCTGACCATCAGTTCTACGCATTCGACCTGCCGGGTCGGTTTCATCTTGCGCAGAACCGCACCGAGGTTGGCCGAGAAGGTCTGGTCGCGCAGAAGCTCTGCGGCTTCCGGACAGATCCCGTCGAGCAGGTTCAGCTTCTTGATGATGTGGCTGATGTCCACGTCCAGGGCCTTGGCGAGCCGTTCTGGAGTGACGCCACGTTCGACGGCGCGGCGGATCATCAAGTGTTCCTGGATGCTGGAAAGTCGATTGACCCGGTTGTTGTAGGTGTAGCTCTCGTCATCCGTGGCCACGAGGCAAGGCACCTGTTCGAAGCCCAGTTGCTTCAGAGCGACCAAACGTGTGTGGCCGTCGAGCAGGATGTGCTGGCCAGATCGGTCGGGTTTGCCCACCGACAAGGGTTCGATCAAGCCGACGGCCTCGATGGACGCGATGATCTGCTTGAACTTGCGGGAGGTCGCCAGCCCTTCGGGCGTCTTGCGCGACGGCAGGACGGCCGACAGCGGCAAGAGCAGTGGCTCCGGAATGAAACCCAGTGGTGGCTTGGTCACGCTCCGCTCCCGCGTGCCCAGACTCGATCCGCCAGATACTGCGGCAGGGTGTCCAGTCCTTCGGCACGCAGCAGATTGGTGAAATTCTCATCAGCCAGCAGTTGACGCAGTGCGCCGACGATGAACAGCAGATTGCGCTGGGCGGTTTCGGCCTTCCTGACCAGCAGCTTCTGGCGCTCGACCTCGCGCTGATAGTTGCGAACCAAGCTGGACGTGGTGACATCCTCGTTCGGCTTGCGGGACGGCATCCTGCCGCCGATTGACCGGCCTTGGGTGCGACGGCGTTCGATCACGCGACGTGCCTGGATCAGTTGGCTACCGCGCAACTTTCCGGACTCGTAGGCTTCCTGCAGGGCGGCCTGGACCGATTTGTCATCGGTGCCAGCGCCCGCGATGGTGATCGCCGCGTTGAGTGGTATGCGTCCGCTGCCGACGGCCATCAGGAGCCGTTCCTCCCCGTTCTTCAGCAGGTACAAAATGCCTTGGACATACTCCGGACTCAGGCCGGTTTTCTGCGCGATGGCTTTCTTGTCATAGCCTTGATCCCGCAGTTGCTCGATTCCGACCAGGAGTTCAAGCGGGCTGAACTTGCGCCGTGCGATGTTCTCCGTCAGGCTCATGATGAAAGCCGATTCGTCATCGACGTTCATCACCATTGCCGGAATTTCCTGCTGGCCGATGGTCTTGAAGGCCTTGAACCGCCCCTCGCCGCAAATGAGCAAGTAGTGCTCGCCATCGCTGCCGGGGCGCGGGGTCACGATGATGGGCTTTTTTAGGCCAATGCTCTGAATGTTGCCGACGATCTGCTCGAACACGCGGCTGTTGCGTTCGCGCGGATTGAGCACTTCGATGCGGTCGAGCGGGATCATCCGCAATTCCGAAGGGCGATGCTCTTTTTCGTTGCTCATGCGGCCCTCCTGATGCGGATGCGCCGGGCCATGCCATACAGGTAGTCCAGGCTGTCGAAGTGGTAGCACTCGAACTCGATGCCGTTGTGATCGGCCAGATGGATGCGCGGCTGACCGAAATCCAGTCGAGGCAGCAGGTAGTAGTCCAGTGCGGCTTGGTTGCCATCGTCCAGACGCACGGCCACGGTGATGTCCGGGGCCAGGCTGGTGTCGAAGCGTACTTTCCAGCGCCGTCGCCCGTTGTCGAGCTGCTGGCAACGGGCCAGCACCAGCGAGACGGTGAACTCACGGTTGACCGTCAGCAGGTCGGTCGCCGGATCGCGTTCGACCGCACCGCCGACCTCGGCGATCATCCGTTCGGTCTGGCCGACGATTTCCGGGTGCAATCGGCGCAGGAACTGGTTCACCTCCAGATACTGGTAGTCCCGATCCGGGGTGAAGCCAACTGTTTGGTACGCGCGGATCAGGCTGCCGAAACGGTGTGCATAGGCCGCAGCCGAGGGCATCCCTTCGGTTTCATCGATGATCAGGCCGGAGAGATAACCGTGCCGCTGGTACAGGCTGCGTAGCTTTTCGATCAGCTCTTCGTCGGTGTATCGATGTGCCCGTGCGCGTAGGATGCCTTGTGCGGTGTAGAACAAGTCAGGTGGGACGATGCCCTCGAACGCGCCTTCCTTCTTGATCCACATCTCGGGGTTGTTGACCACCCGATGCTTCTTGAGCTTGAAGGAGCGCCTGTTGTAGACGTTGTTGCCGATGTATTTTTCGTTGGACAACACCTCGCGCACGGTGGCGCGCGTCCAGTCACGACCGAGGTCAGTGCGAATGCCCTGGGTGTTGAGACGTTCGGCGATTTCCGATTCGGTCAGGTTGTCGTCTACGAACCAAAGGTAGATCCGGTTGACGAAGGCGACCTCCGCATCCGGCCCGGGCTGCAGGATGACGCGGTCGGTTTGCAAGCTCTTGTGCTCGCCGCGAGAGAGTTCACTCTTGACCGATCCGGACTGGTCGATCAGCACGCGACGAAGGCCATAGCCTGCGGGCCCGCCTTGCCGAAACCCCAGTTCGATCAGGCGGCACTGCCCTGCGAACACCTTGGCCGACAATTCCCGGCTGTATTCACCGGCCATCGCGCGTTTGACGCCCTTGACGATGGTGGACACGGGCGAGCCGTCGTTCTCGAACTGCTCGGCGCAGTAGGCGACCTGGATGCCAGCGCGGCGGCAGATGTACTCGTAATAGGCGCTCTCGTCGGCGTCCTGGAACCGGCCCCAGCGGCTCACGTCATAGACGAGGATGATCTGGAAGTCCGCGTTGTCCGTTTCGACATCCCTGATCAGTCGCTGCAGCGCCTGACGGCCATCGATGCGCAGTCCGCTCTTGCCTTCGTCGGCGTAGGTGCGGACGATCTCGATGTTGCGCCGGGTGGCGTACTCGCGGATTTTGTCGCCCTGGTTCTCCGTCGAGTACTGCTGGTGCTCGGTCGACATCCGCACGTATTGCGCGGCCCGAAGCACCGGGCCCGACCCCGGCGGGTGTGGAGGAGGTTCGATCTCTTGCATAGGCCCGGTCACTCTGTGATTGGTGCTCTCGGGTCCGCCACTCCTTTCAATGGACGCGACGCCGCACCAAGGCGGCAGCGCACACGGTCGGAATCGTTGCCATGCAGAACATTCGAGAGCCTGTTTGGGGTCGAAGTTACGTGCGGATGGCCGGTGTGTCGATCAAGTCCTCTCTTTACACGTCCATCTTGCACGGACACGTCACGCAGACCGGCGTGATTTCGACGACCCACGAATCGCCGTTTCCCCTCGGAAGCGCCGGATGTCGGGTGATGCGGTACAGGCCGGTTGGCAGGTCGCACGCGTCCATCTTTGCAAGATCGACATCTGCCCCGTTGGCATCACGCAGACGCTGCCGCTCGCGGTTGTATTGCTCGTACTCGGGCCGGGCGTCGCGGTAGTTGCGCCAGTAGTCTTGATTGCGCAGCGACCACGCCTGTTGGGCAGCGCGCTGGTTGATCCGGTAGTCGGGATCGGACCGGAGCTTTGCCCGCTGCCATTCGCGCTTGCGAGCCCGCTGGCATTCAGGGACGGAGCAGAACGCTTGGTCGGGAACCTGTGGACGAGGTTCGAAGGGGTGGCCGCAGTGTGCGCAAAGTCGGGTAGTCATCGTGGTCTCCATGCAAAGTCCGTATGGAGACCGCCACTGACCGTGGCGAAGGGCGCGAAGCGGCTGCCCTATGAAGGGATATTCAACGAGCGACGGTGTTCAACGCGGGTGCCAATGCCACGCTCAAGCGGCCAACGATGGCGGGCAAGGGTTCTGGCGGAAGTTCGTTCTTCTTGAGAAATGCCAGCCACAGCGCCTGGCGCGAAGCGTCGTGTGCAAACTCGTCCGTCAGGCCGACTGGCAGCGCTTCAGGAACTGCCATGCCCCGTCTTACAAACGTGGCCTTGATCGCCTGGGCCAGCAGATCGGTGTCCAGAGTTTCTCGTTCCAACAGCACCGATAGATCGAAGTAGTCCTTCAAGCGGCTGTTGGTCATGCCCAGCAAAGCGATGGCGTGGAGCTTTTCCGCGATGACGGTGTACGTTGGGTAGGCCCGCAGCCGTGGCGCGGGCATTTCCTCCAGCAGTACTGGGTAGACCGAATCAACAGGTGCCGGGGTGACGGCGTCGCCGAAGCCGACATCGATCTGGGTCTTGCAGCGTGCTCTGGCAAGATCGCCTGCAATCATCACGCGAACGCCACCGTAGCCTGCTTCCTTGCGGATCTCCTCGACCGTGACGGAGGCTGGGTCGAACACGATGCCGTCGTCGACCGGTACGGCTGCGATGTCCTGGAATACTTGGGCCACTGACTCCAGATCGCTGGCGCCGAAACCCAACAGATCGGCATCGCGTGTAGCCCGGTGTGGCATGTCGTACCAGAGCGTGAACAGCAGCGCACCTTTGAGCAGAAAACGGTCCGCGTGCGGCGACTGGGTCAGCCGATAGAGGATGCGCTCCAAGGCAAAGCGCACCAGCACCTGATTGAAATCGACGCCTTGCGCCTTGGCGACATTGAGCAGACGCGCACGTACGGATGCCGCGACATTTGGTGTGGCAGCACTCATCCAACGCTCTCCAGATAGGGGCGCATCACATTGGCCACGCGGCATATCTTGGCGAAACGCCAGATGTCGTCGACGGAGGCCTTGCTGCGCGCCCGGGCGTCCTTCAGCGCCTCCAGCGCCACATCCAGCCCGATCTTGTTGCGGTGCTTGAAGCAATCCGCCACGGTCTTGGCCACGCCGTACACCCGGAGCCTGACACCGTCGCGTTCGACTTCCTCAATCCCTGCCGAGTAGGCATCACCCGTGAACTGCACCATCTTGACGGGCGGGTAGTCGACCCGGGGCGGGTGGCTGCCCCGAGGCATGGCGATCCAGATCTGACGCGGCAGCTGTGTGGTCAGCTCATGAAACTGCAGCGCTGTAAGCAGGCAGAACACCGCTTGAGGTACCTTGGTGGCGATGGTGCCAAGGCTCTCGAATTCCGAAACCTGTGCATCCGGCAGACGGTACAGGCCACGCCCCACCTTCTCTAGTAGACCCGCAGCGGTCAGGCGCGTCAGAACGACCCGAGGCGCACTGATGGCGTCCAGATCGCTGGCGCGCAGTAGCCCCTTATGGCTGGCCAGATCGAGGACGCGTTGATTGTGGGTACTGGAGAGCATGGGTGGAGTATGTTCCGTTATTTCGTCGAATGCAACTTCTGGAAGACAAAACGAAACATTTAGCCCACGTTCTCCCGTTATCGCTGTAGGCAAACGATCCGCTGGGCGCGCTACAAATCGGGGGCGTTACCGCCTCAATCGCAGCATCCCCTAAATGAAAACCTTTTAAGCGAAATTATTTGATGATAGAATCCGCTTGAACGAAATCCGATGACGGAGTTGCCAATGGCCCAGCCGAACCAAGAAACGATCCATGACCTGCTTGTGAGGAATATCCCGCGTGAGCTTGTCATGGGCCTCGAAGAAGCCAAGCTGGTCGGCGCTCAACGTGCCTATGCTGCGGCGCGAGGGATGGATGACGGGCACTTGCCCAGCGTGGTGGGGCAGTTGCGCCACTTCCATATGAACGAGTCCTTCCATCGCGCTCTCGCCGTTGCAGACGCATCTCCCTCACCGCTACGCGGCAATCAGATCGTCACAGGCCGGTCTGGGATCTTCACCTTGGCACGGTTCAACACCAAGTATGGGGTCTGGAACAGCGGGCGGCGTAGCGAAACCCGAAAACAGATGTCCCTGGCGAACGCAGCCATCGAGCCACTGGTTCAACCCGGACTCTTTTCAGGCTACGTGGAGCCATCCCAAGCGGTTGTGTTCGTCGTGGCCTGCTTTGCAGGGTCGCTGCATAGCCAGCCGGACACACCCGTCTCCATCGAAATCGCGGTTCCAGATCGCCATATGCAAGGCTGGCTTTTCCGGGAACCCATTGACGCATTCATCAAGCGCTACGACCAGCAGCCGACAGCAGGCCAGGACGATTTGGCTGTGCCGAAGCTGAAGAAGAACATTGGCAAACAACAAGACAAAGACGGAACAGGATCATGAGCAGGGGTGGTGTACAAGGATTTCAGAAAGATCGACTTAGCCAAATTCTTGCGGCCCGTCGTCTGACTCAAGTCCAGCTGGCCTCAATGGTCGACGTGTCTCCGGCGACCGTCAGTAAGTGGCGCGCAGGAACGCAAGCGCCCGAGCGTGACGCGCTTGAACGCCTTGCTGGCGTGGTCAACGTCACGCCAGAATGGTTTACGCGTGCGCCCGGGGCGAAGTTGTCGTTGCCGCTTTTTCGCAGCAACGCGTCAGCGCACGTCGCTGCACGCGCCATGCTGGAGGCCCGCCTTGAGTGGGCCCAAGACGTGGCGGCTGCCCTGATGGAGTACGTTGACTACCCCGATGTCAATTTGCCCTCTCGTGATTACACCGAGCCGGAGCAGATCACAAACGAGGATATCGAGAAGGCTGCCTGCGAATGCCGGGATCTGTGGCGTCTGGGCCGCTCGGCGATTCAAGACTTGGCACTGGCCGTGGAAGGCGCTGGGGTAATCCTCGTTCGGGAAGAAACCGGCGTGGCCCAGATTGAAGGACTGTCGGCTTGGAGCGAGGTATTGGGCCGACCGTTGATCCTCCTGTCCGCCGACAAGGACAATGGTTACCGCAGTCGCTTCGACCTTGCCCACGAAATCGGGCATCTTGTTCTGCATCGACACATTCAGCGCACGACTGACAGCGCACGCCACAAACTGATGGAGCAGCAGGCGCACCGCTTTGCAGGCGCTTTTTTGCTGCCCGCCGAAACGTTCGCCAGCGAAGTTCGTGTGCCACCGACTCTGGATGACTTGTTGCTGTTGAAGCGCCGTTGGGGCGTGTCGGCAGCGGCGATCATCATGCGGCTCAAGGCACTTGAGATGCTGGATGAAGATGGTGCTCTGATGCTTTTCAAGCGTCGCTCTGCTCGGTGGGGTGCGAAATCGGAACCCGGAGACGAGGACCGTCGCCCAGAGCAGCCACGTCTGCTTCGTCGCACCATCGATCTGTTGGTCGAAGAGAAGGTCATGCCTTTGGACGCCATCCCGAGACACATCGGACTGGCTGCGGGCGACGTGGAAGCACTCGCCGGATTGCCTGAAGGCTACTTCCAGGGCAAAACCAATGTCGTGGAGTTTGCGCGACTGAAAGCAACCCAGAAGCAGGTTGATGACCAACCAGCCCAAGGCAATAAGGTGGTGCCATTCCGGCCCGTCTCCAAATCCTGATGTGAAAGGAACAGCGATGTCCAAGAACACAAAGCAGACGTCCTCACGAATTGGTCGGCTGGCGTCGGAAACGCTGCAAAGCAGTAGTTCGTCGCAAGTGGCTAAGAGTCTGGCCGCCTCGGCACTGTCTCAGCGCAGCGGCGACAAACAGACCGGTGCCCAGATGGAGGACAAGGCCGCACGCGTTTTGGCCAGCGACCGATACGCCAAAGAGACGAAAGAACTGGCGGCTTCGGTTCTGTCCCAGGCCAACAAGCAGCGCTGAGCCAGGGAGTCGAGTCCCTCATGTCACAGGATCTGAACGACTCGCAACTGAAGGATCTCTGGCGTCAGGGAAAAATCCCGGTCATCTTCAAGCGCAATAAGCCACTCCCGGTCTTGGCACGCATTCCGTTTGCCGAAGGGAACATGGAGTGGCTGCGGGATGGCCGACGCTTGAAGCCCGATTGGTGTGCGCAGTTCAAGGCCTGGGAAATTCCGACAGCGTGGTTCGACAGCGTGATCAAACTTGCGCTGAGACGACACCAAGAGGTCTACGTGATCCAGTTGTACCGGGAGCACCAGAAATGCGCTCCGGCATGCTGGAACGCTGAGGGCTTTCACTGCGAATGCTCCTGCATGGGGGAGAACCACGGCGGTGGTCATCCAGGCGGCAACTGGTACGAGGTTTCCGAAACCTTTGCCGTGTCCTGGGGGCAGCAGCGCTATTCATGCCGCCATCTGAAGGTCAAGAACCCCGGGCGCTGACCGTGGCAGCGCAAGCTATCGAAGGTCGGAAATGCGCGGAGACAGCCAAAGTCCACCCGGACCTCCGCATCGTATATAATCTCGCCTACGGTGTCCTCGCCGGTAAGGCAGGAAGGTTCTCTCTAGTAGGGGACTACACCACCACAGCAAACATTTTTTCGAAGTGGGCTCTTAGCTCAGTTGGTAGAGCAGCGGACTCTTAATCCGTAGGTCGAGTGTTCGAGTCACTCAGGGCCCACCACTTCTGACGGGACCCGGTCTTTGCGACCGGGTCCCTTTTTCAATTGGGCCGCCATGAACCCCGATGCCAGCCAGTTGTGGAAAGCCCCGCGCTGGGCCCTTGCGGTCCTTCTGGCCGTGCTGGGCATGCTCGGGCCCTTCTCGATCGACACCTACATCCCGGCGTTTTCAGGCATCGCCCGCTCGCTCGGCGCCACGCCGGTGGAGATGCAGCAGACGCTGTCGGCCTATCTGTTCGGCTTCGCCTTCATGAACCTGTTCCACGGGGCCCTGGCCGACAGCTTCGGCCGTCGGCCGGTGGTGCTGTGGGGCATCGCGGTCTTCACACTGGCGTCGGCCGGCTGCGCGCTGTCGCAGAGCATTGGGCAACTGGTGTTTTTCCGCGGCCTGCAGGGCCTGTCCACCGGCGCGGGCATCGTGGTGTCGCGCGCCGTGATCCGCGACATGTTTCCGCCCGCCGATGCGCAAAAGGTCATGAGCCAGGTCACGATCTACTTCGGCGTGGCACCGGCCGTGGCGCCCATCGTCGGTGGCTGGCTGTTCGTGCATGCCGACTGGCACAGCATTTTCTGGTTCCTCACGGCCGTGGGCGTCGCCCTGTGGCTGGCGAACTTCCGGCTGCTCCCCGAAACACTGCACGTCAGCCAACGCCAGCCGTTCAGGGTGCGCAACCTGATGCAGGGGTACTGGCAACTCGGACTGGACCCACGCTTCCTGCTGCTGGCACTGGCCAGCGGGGTGCCCTTCAACGGCATGTTCCTGTACGTGCTGTCGGCGCCGGCCTTCCTGGGTGACCACCTGCGACTGGAGCCCACGCAGTTCTTCTGGTTCTTCGTGCTGACCATTGGCGGGATCATGGCGGGCTCATGGTGCAGCGGCCGGCTGGCGGGCCGTATCGCCCCCAAGCGGCAGATACGCCACGGCTTCATCATCATGCTGGGCATCTCGGTGCTGAACCTGGCGGCCAACCTGCTGCTGCCGCCTCACGTGGGCTGGTCGCTGATCCCGATCGCCGTGTTCGCCTTCGGCTGGGCGCTGATGGTGCCGGTGGTGACCTTGCTGGTGCTGGACCTGTACCCTCAACGCAGGGGATTGGCGTCGTCGCTGCAGGCCTGCATCGGATCCACGGCCAACGGCCTCGTGGCCGGCCTCATTGCACCGCTGGTGATGCATTCGTCCGTGAGCCTGGCGGCGGCCTCGCTGGCCATGATGTGCGTGGGGCTGATAGCCTGGGTGGTGCTGCACCGCCAGTGGCCCGAGATTGGCCGTGCCGTCACGGGTTGAGCCCGTCAGGCTGTCGGCTCCGGGGTCTGCCAGGGGATCCGGCGGTAGTCAAACCCGGCTTCGAGCGTCGGCTTGACGATGCCGAAGTAAGGCGACACGTCAAAGTCGCGCGGCGCATAGAGGCTGTGGTGGCGGATATGCCAGATCTCGCGGCGCATGCGGCGGTTCGCGGCGCCCTGCTTCTGCTCGTGCGTGATCCTGGGCAGAACCGGATAGCCCACGTTCTGGAAGGCTTCGGCAATCAGCGAGGAACAGATGGCGCGCGTGGGGTCCCCGCTGCCCAGCGCGATCATTTTTCGACGCCAGTGGCCCGGCACCGGGGGCGCGGGCAGCAGGTAGCGCGCCAGGTCCAGCACGTTCTTGAGGTCGTAGCGGCTGCCAAGCCGGCCCACGACTTCATCGAGGAGGTGGCGCCGGTCCTGCGGCGTCAGGCCGTGCGGCCGGCAGATGCGGGTGTGCAGGTCGCGGTATTGCGCCAGCGGCCGCTTGCAGACGCCCAGCACCACATCAGCCTCGACGAACAGCAGGGGCTCGCCGGCCTCGTCGGTTCCGCCCAGCCCGGGCCCCACGTACAGGGCGGCATGCGACCAGGTGGATTGGGTGAGGTACTTGATCGCTGTCGCAATCCGGCTGGACCCTTCCACCAGAAGCACGTCACCCGGCTCCAGGCAGCGCAGCAGCCGCGCCGGGTCTGCCGGCGTACCCACCTGCACGCCGGCGCGGGGTTTTGACAGGTAGCGCGCCAGCCACTCTCCAACCCATCTCGAAAGACGCAACATCGCGGCCCCTTGGGACAACCAGAAGGCGGAGGTTACAACAGCAACATCCGGCGCCCCGAAAAACAAAACCCGCGGACCTTACGGACCGCGGGCTGCAGGATTCACACCGGTGGATCAGCGCACCGGCTTGGCCGGTCGGCGCGCGCCGTCGCGCGGCACATAGGCCTTGGCCGGGCGCGCCGGCTTGGCGAAGCCCGGGCGCGCAAAAGCGGGTTTGCGATCGGCAAAGTCACCGCGATGGCCGAAGCCTTCGCCACGGGGCGCAAAGTCCCCGCGCGGCGCGAAGCCATCATGACGGCCGCCTCCCTTGTTGAAGCCAGTCCGGTTGGCGTAGCCACCGTCATCCCGGGGCTGGAAGCCACGGTCGTCGCGCGGGGCAAAGCCACCGCCAAAGCCGCCACTGCGGCCGCCGCCAGACCGGCGGTCACGCGAGGAATCCCCACGACGGCCGCGACCGTTGAAATCGCCTTGCGGACGCCCGCCCTGCGGGAACCGCTGCTGCGGCTCCAGGCCGGGAATCACTTCCGCCTTGAAGGGTTGCTTGCTGTAGCCCTCGATGTCGAAGATCTTGCGCCGGTCGCGGAACTCGGCAAAGGTCACGGCGATCCCGTCGCGCCCGGCACGACCCGTGCGGCCAATGCGGTGGGTATAGTCCTCGGCCTTCATCGGCAGGCCGTAGTTGAAGACGTGGGTGATGGTCGGCACGTCGATACCGCGGGCCGCCACGTCGGTCGCCACCAGCACCTGGACCTGACCGCTGCGCAGCGCCATGAGGCGGCGATTGCGCAGACCCTGGCTCAGCGCACCATGCAGCGCCACGGCGGAAAAGCCGTCCTGCTGGAGGTCATTGGCAAGACCATCGCATTCCACCTGGGTGCTGGCGAAGACGATGGCCTGGTTGATGGAGGTGTCGCGCAGCCAGTGGTCCAGCATCTTGCGCTTGTGCTGTGCGTTGTCGGCCCAGAACAGCACCTGCTTGATGTTGACGTGCTTTTCCTGCGGGGTATCGATCTGAACCTTCTGCGGCTGGCGCATCACGCGCGCGGCGAGCTGCTGGATGCGGGGCGCAAAGGTGGCGCTGAACATCATGGTCTGCTTGCGCTCGATGGTCAGCTGGTTGATTTCGGCCAGGTCATCGGAGAATCCGAGGTCCAGCATGCGGTCGGCCTCATCCACCACAAGGAACTGCACCTTGTCGAGCTTGATCTGCATGGAGCGCTGAAGGTCCAGCAGGCGACCTGGCGTGGCCACCACGAGATCGGCGTTCTGCAGCTTCGCGATCTGCAGCTGGTAGGGGATGCCGCCCACGATGTTGGCAATGCGCAGGCCCCGGCAGTGCTGCACCAACTCGATGGCGTCATGGGCCACCTGCTGTGCGAGCTCACGCGTGGGGCACACCACCAGGGCGCCCGGCACGGCCGCCTTGAAATTGCGCGCGTTGGTGGGGTCCTTGCGCTTGGGACGCTTGGGGGCCGGCTCGCCACGGGCAGCGGCCTCGGCCACGGCCCGCTCGAATTCGGCGCGCTCAGCGGCAGCGGCGGCCGCCTTCTGCGACAGCAGTGTGTGCAACACGGGCAGCAGGAAGGCCGCCGTCTTGCCGCTGCCAGTCTGGCTCGAGACCATCAGATCGATGTAGCTGGCGGATGAACCCGCATCGGAATCACTGGGCAAGGCCAGCGGAATGACCTTTTCCTGCACCAGCGTGGGCTGGGCGTAGCCCAGGTCTTCCACGGCGCGCAGCAGTTCGGCGGCAAGCTGCAATTTGGCGAAACCGCTGGGTTCAGCCGTCACCTGCACGGCGTCGTTCACGTCGAAACCGGTCTCGGTGGTGTCGGAAAAGGATTCGGCGGGCGAAAAGTCGCCCTGCACTTCAAAAGAGTCAGTCATGGGTCACTCACACGCGGCCCCCTCCGCTGGAGACGGCTGTCGTTCATGGTTGCAAAACATCAACCATCAAACGACGCTCAGTGCCCGAGCCAGGAGGCTCTTTTCCTGCGGGGCGCTGTTGGCTCATTCGTGAGCCTGTGTGTGAAGGGAGATGCACGAGGGCCGCCGGAGGCAGCCAAGCCAGCGATTATGGCACGGATTCGGGTTTTCACCTAATTCGTCAGGCGTAAAAAATGATCGCGGTAGTGAGCGAGTTCGTCGATCGATTCGTGCACATCGGCCAGCGCCGTGTGTTTTTGCTGCTTTTTGAAGGCGCTGTACACCTCCGGCCGCCAGCGTTTGGACAACTCCTTGAGCGTGCTGACGTCCAGGTTGCGGTAGTGGAAGAACGCTTCCAGCTTAGGCATGTAGCGCACCAGAAAGCGCCGATCCTGGCTGATGGTGTTGCCACACATGGGGGCTACGCCCTTGGGTACATAGGTCGCAAGAAACGCGAGGATGTCCTCCTCGGCCTGCGCCTCACTGACGGTCGAAGCCTTGACCTTGTCGATCAGGCCGCTGTGGCCATGCGTACCCTTGTTCCAGGCATCCATCTTGTCCAGTTGCTCATCCGTCTGGTGAATGACGCGCACCGGCCCTTCGATACGGGGCTCGAGATTCGGCCCCGTCACGATCACGGCAATCTCGATGAGCCGGTCCGCTTCAGGGTCCAGCCCGGTCATTTCGCAGTCCAGCCAGATCAGGTTCTGGTCGGATTTGCCCAGGGAAGCAACAGCAGAGGAATTGGTTTCAGACATCCTTGCGATTGTCGCCGATGGCCTAAACTCGATGGCTATGCCTTTCTCTCTTCTGCTGACCCTGGCCTTCGCGATCGCCCTGCTCACCGGGTTGCTGGTCAAATTCTGGCTGGCTTCGCGGCAGATCCGCCATGTGGCGCGGCACCGCGACCAGGTCCCGGCTGATTTCTCGGCGGCGGTCACCTTGCAGGCGCACCAGAAGGCCGCTGACTACACCCTCGTCAAGGCCCGTTTCGGCCTGCTCGAGCTGGCTTTCGGTGCTGCCGTGCTGCTCGGCTGGACGCTCCTGGGTGGGCTCGACCTGCTGAACCGCGCGCTGCTGTCCTGGCTGGGCGGCGGCATGATCCAGCAGCTGGCACTGCTGGCGGCTTTTGCGCTGGTCGGCGGACTCATCGATCTGCCGTTCACCCTGTACCAGACGTTCGTGATCGAGGAACGCTTCGGCTTCAACAAAGTGACTCCGCGGCTCTGGCTGGCCGACCTGGCCAAATCCACGGTCATCGGCATCCTGATCGGGCTGCCGATCGCGGCCCTGATTCTCTGGCTCATGGGCGCCGCAGGCGGCCTGTGGTGGCTCTGGGCCTGGGGCGCCTGGATGGCGTTCAATCTGTTGCTGATGATGATCTACCCCACCTTCATCGCGCCGTGGTTCAACCAGTTCAAACCGCTGGAAGACGACACCCTGAAAGCCCGGGTGACCGCGCTGATGCAGCGCTGCGGCTTCTCGGCCAAAGGCCTGTTCGTGATGGACGGCAGCAAGCGCAGTGCCCACGCCAACGCGTACTTCACCGGATTCGGCGCGGCCAAGCGGGTGGTCTTCTATGACACGCTGCTGGCCCGTCTCTCCCCCGGCGAAGTGGACGCCGTACTGGCCCACGAGCTTGGGCATTTCAAGCACCGTCACATCCTGCAACGCATGGTCAGCCTGTTTGCAATGAGCCTGGCCGGGTTTGCGCTGCTGGGCTGGCTATCTGCCCAGTCCTGGTTCTATGGGGGTCTGGGTGTGCGCCCGAACATGGCAGGAGCCAATGACGCGTTGGCGCTGCTGCTGTTCCTGCTCGCGGTACCGGTGTTCAGCTTTTTCATCTCGCCGCTGTTCGCGCAGATGTCCCGCCGGCATGAGTTCGAGGCCGACGCCTATGCCGTGGCACAGACCCGCGGCGAGGACCTGCGCAGTGCCCTGCTCAAACTGTACGAAGACAACGCCTCCACCCTCACCCCGGATCCGGTGTTCGTCAGGTTCTATTACTCACACCCGCCCGCCACGGAGCGGCTTGCAAGGATGGCTTCATGAGCAGCATGCTGAAAAAAAAGGACTGGTCGCAGCACCCCCGCCGCGCCCTGACCCCTACCGAACTGGTCACCCGGCTGGCCTCCACGCCGGGCTGGACACTCAGCGGCGATGGAGCCCATGCGGCGATCGAGAAAACCTACACCTTCGCGAACTACTACGAGACAATCTCGTTCGTGAATGCGCTGGCCTTCATTGCCAATGCGCAGGACCATCACCCGGATCTGTCGGTGCACTACAACCGCTGCGTGGTGCGCTTCAACACGCATGACGTGAATGGCATTTCCGACACCGATTTCGAGTGCGCCTCACAGGCCGACGCGCTAGTGGCATGAGACCCACCGTGCCGGCCGGAGGGCAATCCTCACATGGCTGACCCAGCCGGCCTGCACACCGGCCTTGTCGTGGGCAGCTTTGGGCGCCACTGCCTGATCGAAACCCCGGCCGGTGAGCGCGTGATCTGCCATCCACGCGGCAAGAAAAGCCAGGTCGTCGTGGGAGACCGTGTTCGCTGGCAGGCTTCGCGGGATGAAGGCACGATCGAGAAAGTCGACCCCCGGCGCAACCTGTTCTACCGCCAGGACGAGATCCGAACCAAATCTTTCGCGGCCAATCTGGACCAGGTGCTGATCCTGATCGCGGCCGAACCGGAGTTCTCCGAAAGCCAGCTGTCACGCGCGCTGATTGCCGCGGAAGCCGAGCGCATCACCCCCATCATCGCCCTCAACAAGAGTGACCTGGTCGAGCCGTTCGAGCAAGCCTGGGGGCGGCTGCTGCCGTACCAGAACATGGGCTACGGTGTTCTCCCGCTGTCGCTCAGGCAATCGGGCGAAGTTGACCGCGGGGTGCTGCTCGGGCACCTCCAGGGAAAGACCACGCTGGTGCTTGGTCCGTCCGGTGCCGGCAAAAGCACGTTGATCAACCTGCTGGTGCCCGGCGCGCTGGCCGAAACCAACGAGATCTCGCAGGCCCTGAATTCCGGCAAGCACACCACCACCAGCACCACCTGGTACTGGGTGGACAAGGCCCGCACCACGGCGCTGATTGACTCGCCGGGGTTCCAGGAGTTTGGACTCAACCACATTGCGCCCGCGCAGCTGGCCGCCTGCATGCCCGATATTCAAGCCCACGTGGGGGATTGCAGGTTTTACAACTGCACCCATCTGCATGAACCGGGCTGCGGCGTGATTTCCGCCGTCAAATCGGCCCCAGGCCCCGATGACATCTGCTCAAGGCGCTACAAAATATATAGCACCCTGTTTGCAGAACTTTCGCAGCCGCCGCGCTACTGACGCGCGCCCGCTTCGGGATCGGCCCCCAGTACCTGGCCCAAGGCCTGCACCAGCGCGTTGCACTGGCTCGGGGTGCCGACGCTGATGCGCAGGAACTGCTCGGCACGCGGCAGGCGGAAATGGCGCACCAGCACCGCATGGGCACGCAGTTGCGCGGCCAACCACCCGGCATCACGGCCAGGGTGACGTGCAAAAACAAAATTGGCCCGGGAAGGCAGCACGTCGAAGCCCAGTCGCACCAGCGACTGATGTAGGGCTTCACGGCTGTCGATCACGGCCTGGCGGGTCCGTTCGAAATAGTCCGCGTCCCCATAGGCAGCCTGCGCCCCGGCCTGAGCGAGCCGGTCCAGCGGGTAGGAGTTGAAGCTGTTCTTCACGCGCTCCAGCGCCTCGACCAGCGGCCGCTGGCCTGCCGCGAATCCCACGCGCAGACCCGCGAGCGAGCGGCTCTTGGACAGCGTCTGCACCACCAGCAGATTGGGATGGCGGCCAATGAGGCCCATCGCACTGTCGGCCCCGAAGTCCACATAGGCCTCATCCACCAGCACCACGCATCGGGGCTGGGACAGCAGCAAACGCTCGATCGCCTCCAATGGCAAAGCGCAGCCCGTGGGCGCATTGGGATTGGCGATCACCACGCCCCCCGCCTCCGGCCATCGCGCATAGTCCTCCACCCGGACCTGCATGTCCGCCGCCAGCGGCACGGTTTCAAAGGCAATCCCGTACAGCTTGCAGTACACCTCGTAGAAGCTGTAAGTCAGGTCGGGCATCAGCAGCGGGCGTCCCTGCTGGAAGAACCCGAAGAATGCATGGGCAAGGATTTCATCCGAGCCATTGCCCACGAACACCTGATCCGCGGAAAGCCCATGGTGGCCAGCGATCACCTGGCGCAACGCAACCGATTCGGGGTCGGGATAAAGATGCAGCCCCTGAGCGGCGGCCGCCTGCAGGGCCTGCACCACATGGGGCGACGGTGGATAGGGGTTCTCGTTGGTATTGAGCTTCACCAGGTTGGCGATGCGTGGCTGCTCACCGGGGACATAGGGCGTCAGCCCCGCGACCCCCGGGCTCCAGAAGGGACTGGCCGGCATCGCTTTCAGCCCAGCAAACGCGCCATGGTCAGCAAGGCCAGCAGCACCATCCACAGCACCACCGAGCGCCAGACCAGACCCACGATGCTGCGCAGGTGCCCGACCTCGGGTTCACGGCCTGGTGTGGTCTCGGCGGTCGCCGCGGGGTCCGGCGCGCCGGGCGACTGGAAACCCTGTGAGCTGTTGGGTGAGAACACGGTCTTGAGCGCCTCGCCGCCCAGGCGCACGCCCACTGCCCCCGAGGTGGCTGCAAGGATCACCCCGTCGTTGTCTTCAGGAAACCGCTGGGCATGGTGGCGCCAGCAGTCGATCGCCTCCTCGAAGCTCCCCACCACGGCAAACCCCAATGCCGTGATGCGCGCGGGCAGCCAGTCGATCACGCCCCAGGCGCGAGTCGCAGCTCCCTGCAGGGCGGCGCTCGCGGGCTGGCTCTGTGCCTTGCTGCGGTACTTCCAGTAGCGCGCGACAAACTCGCCCATGCGGTACAGCACCGCTCCGGCCGGACCGAACCCCAGCGCTGCCAGGACGGCAAACCAGCCCAGCACGCCGTACACATGACGGTGCGCGGCCAGCACCGAATACTCGATCACGTGGCGCACGATCTCGCTGCGGGGCAACTCGCTCGCATCCACTTGCTGCCAGTGTGCCAGCAGCTCGCGCGCACGGGCTTCATCGCCCGCCTCGAGCGCGTCCCGGATGTCGGTGAAGTGATGGCTGAACTGCCGGAAACCCAGTGTCACGTAGAGAATGACCACGTTCCACAGCACCGCCAACGGCCAGCCCACAGCCCAGGTCAGAAGCCAGTACACCCCCGCCACCACCAGCGCCGGCCCCAAGACGGCAAGCACCCAGGCCACCCAGCCATGGTGTGACTTGCCCGCATCGAAGTTGCGGCTGACGGAGCGCGCCCAGCCGCGCAACGCGGCGTGGATCGGGTTATGGCGCGCCAGCGGACGCACCTGCTCCAGCAGCAAGGCGAACAGAATGGCGAAAAAACTCATGCTGCCAATGATACGGGCGATGCCGGCGAAAACCGGCCCGCCCGGCCGCCATCAGGCGATCAGGAAGCGGTAGAAGTTGCGCAGCATGCCCGCCGTGGCTCCCCAGATGAAGCGCTCGGCCGGGCCGTCCATGTAAGGCATCGAGAACCACTCCCGGCGCACGCCGGCCCACTCCAGCGCGTGCCGGTGATGGTGGGCCGGGTTCATGAGGAAGTCCAGCGGCACCTCGAACGCGTCGGCCACCTCGAACGTGTTGATTTGCAGCCGGTGCTCCGGCTGCACCAGCGCGACCACCGGCGTGATGATGAACTGGGTGCCGGTGGTGTAGGTAGGCAACACTCCAATGACTTCCACCATGTCCGCTTTCAGCCCAACCTCTTCGTCCGCCTCGCGCAGCGCGGTGTGGGCCGCGTCGGTGTCGGTCGGGTCGGCCTTGCCGCCGGGGAAAGCCACCTGCCCCGAATGCGTGGACAGGTGGGTGGTGCGCTCGGTGAGCAGCACCGTGGGCCGTTCCCGCATGACGATGGGCACCAGGACCGAGGCGCGCGACGGCTCCCGTTGGGCAAACTTGCGTTCGAGCCAGACCTCGGGCTCCCAGCGCGGTGGCTCGATGAACCGCTGCCGCAGCGCCGCGGGTGTCAAAGCCTGCGCCCCCACGGCCGGAAGATGACCATCGATGCCGGTCACGGGCACCGTGCGAGGGTCGAAATTCGGCAGCTTGGATAGTGGGGTATCGGCAGGAACCGGGTCAATGGGCATGAGCAGAACACAATGAAAAAACCGCCACGAGCACAGGGCTGGCGGCGGTTTATGACAAGGCGCAGGGCTTACTTGGGCACCGACACCTTGCTGGGCAGCTTTTCCTTGATGCGGGCCGACTTGCCGCTACGGTCACGCAGGTAGTACAGCTTGGCGCGACGCACGTCGCCACGACGCTTGACTTCGATGCCGGCAATCAGCGGGCTGTAGGTCTGGAACGTCCGCTCAACACCCTCGCCGCTGGAAATCTTGCGCACCGTGAAGGCGCTGTTCAGGCCGCGATTGCGCTTGGCAATCACAACGCCTTCGTAGGCCTGCAGGCGCTTGCGGTTGCCTTCAACCACCTTGACGCTGACGATCACGGTGTCGCCGGGGGCGAACGGGGGAATGGTCTTTCCGAGCTTGGCGATTTCTTCCTGCTCGAGGGTCTGGATCAGATTCATGGTTACCTCAATGATCTTGCCCGCGCTACGCTAAGGGCCCTGGTCCTGCGCTTTGCGCAGGCGGTCGGGCGGCCGGACAGAGGATCGAAAAGCCTTTGATTATAAAGGATTTATGCCAGCTTTGACAAGAAGTCCTCGTCCGCCGGCAGAAGCCGGCCAGCGTCTCTCGCGGCGGCAATCAGCTCAGGGCGCTCCCGGGCCGTGATTTCCAGCCGCCGGTCGCGTCGCCAACGCTCGATCTGTGCATGATGGCCCGATAGCAGGGCTTGCGGAACCGCGACACCCTGCCAATCCTCGGGTCGCGTGTAGTGAGGACAATCCAGCAGGCCGTCCAGCGCCGGGTTGAAGCTGTCCAGCTGGTGGCTGCCTTCGTCGTTGAGCACCCCGGGTTGCAAGCGGGTGACGGCATCAAGCAGCGCCATGGCCGCGATTTCCCCCCCCGAAAGCACGAAATCGCCCAGGCTGAGTTGCCCGTCGACATGAGCGTCGATGAAGCGCTGGTCGATGCCTTCGTAGCGGCCGCAGATCAGGATCGCGCCGGCGCTTTCGGACCAATGCTGCACGGCCGAATGGTCCAGCCGGCGCCCCACGGGCGAGAACAGCAGCACGGGCGCAGCATCGCCACGATCGGCCCGGATGGCCTGCAGGCAGCGCGCCAGTGGCTCGGCCATCATGACCATGCCCGGACCGCCGCCAAACGGACGATCATCGACCCGGCGGTAGTTGCCGTCGGCCTGGTCACGGGGATTCCACAGCTGCAGATTCACCTGTCCGGACTCGTAGGCGCGGCGGGTCACGCCCACGGCCACAAAGGGGGCAAACAGTTCGGGAAACAGGGTGATGATGTCGAAGCGCATGGCGCGTCGGGAGCCTCAGTAATCCGGCTGCCAGTCGACCCCGATGCGCCGGGCCTGAAGGTCGACGCCGTCGACAAAGGCGGAAACAAACGGGATCATGCGCTCCACCGTCTTGCCACCGGACTCCTGCTCAAGGACCAGCACCGTCTGGGGGCCGGTAGCCATCAGGTCTTTCACCGTGCCCAGCGCCACGCCCTCCCGGTTGACCACCTCGAGGCCAATCAGGTCGACCCAGTAGTACTCGTCGGGACTGGCCGTCGGAAAACTCGAGCGCGGCACAAAGATGCGCGCGCCCTTGAGGGATTCGGCCGCGTTGCGGTCCTCGATGTCATGCGCACTGGCGACCACGGTGTCGGAATGATCCCGCGTTTCGCGGATGCGCAGCAGCGCCGTCCCGGCAAAGGTTTTCGCTCCGCGCTCGGAAGGTTGCAGATACCAGCGGCGGGAAGAAAAAAGCGCCTCGGGGGAGGCGCTGTGGGGCAGGACCTTGAACCAGCCCTTGACGCCCCAGGCATCCATGATGCGCCCGACTTCAACAGCATCCGCCGGCAGTTCGGCGGACTCCAGTCCGGGCAGCATCCGGAATCAGGCGGCCTTGGCGGCAGCCTGCTTGATCAGGCGCTCCACGGTGGGAGAAGCCTGAGCACCCACACCGCGCCAGTAGGTCAGGCGGTCCTGGGCAATGCGGATGCCTTCCTCGTTGGCCTTGGCGCCGGGGTTGTAGAAACCAATGCGCTCAATGAAGCGACCGTCGCGGCGCACGCGCTTGTCCGCCACAACGATGTTGAAGAAGGGACGGGCCTTGGCACCGCCGCGGGAAAGTCGAATGACGACCATGATTTATCCTTTGGGTGGACTGGAAATGACTTCCGGTAATCTCCCAGCGTTGAGACACGCGACATGGCCACCCGGCCAGCGACACGCTGAAAAGCTTTCCATTATATCAACTTCGGGTTTTATGCCTCATATTCGTCCCAGCACCGACAACGACGTCGCCGCCATGACCGCGATCTATGCCCACCACGTGCTGCACGGCACGGGCACATTCGAGACCACCCCCCCCACCGAGTCCGAGATGGCGGGTCGGCGCGCCGACGTGCTGTCCAAGGGCCTGCCCTGGCTGGTCGTGGAGGACGATGGGCACATCGTCGGCTACGCCTATTGCCAATGGTTCAAGCCGCGTCCGGCCTACCGCTTTTCTGCTGAGGATTCGATCTATCTGGCGCCTGCAGCTGCAGGCCGCGGGCTGGGCCGTGCGCTGCTCGCGGCACTGATCGAGCAGGCCACCGCGGCCGGTGTGCGCAAACTGATTGCCGTGATCGGCGACTCGGCCAACGCCGGCTCGGTCGGCGTGCATCGCGCACTGGGCTTCAGCGAGGTGGGGCTGCTCAAGTCCTGCGGCTGGAAGTTTGGCCGCTGGCTCGATGTGGTGCTGATGGACAAGTTCATTGGCGAGGGCGATGCAACGCCCGCGCAAGCCGCATGAAGAACAAGACACTGGCAGCCTGGCTCACCTTCGCCGGCGGGCCGCTCGGCCTTCACCGCTTCTACCTGCGCGGCTTCGGGGACCTGCTGGGCTGGGCTCTGCCCGTCCCCACCGCGCTGGGCCTGTACGGGATCGAACGGGTTCAGCAATACGGCCTGGACGACCCCTGGAGCTGGGTTCTGATTCCGTTGCTGGGTTTCACATTGGCGGGCTGCGCCCTCAATGCCATCATCTACGGCCTGATGACGCCCGAGAAATGGAACGCCCGCTTCAATCCGGGCGCGGCGCCCGACGCACCGGCGGGGCGAACCCAATGGCTGACCATTGGTGCCATCGTGCTCGCGCTGCTGGTAGGCACCACCGTGCTCATGGCAAGCATCGCCTTCAGCTTCCAGCGCTATTTCGAATACCAGGTTGACGAGGCGCGCAAGATCAGCCAGTAGCCACGGCTAGAAAATCTGCAGGCTGATCCAGTAGGAGATGGCCGCCACGAACGCGGCGGCGGGGATGGTGAAGATCCAGGCCCAGACGATGTTGCCGGCCACGCCCCAGCGAACGGCGGAGGCTCGTTGCGAGGACCCGACCCCGACGATGGCCCCGGTGATCGTGTGGGTGGTCGACACGGGAATGCCCAGCGCCGTGGCGAGGAACAGCGTCATGGCCCCGCCCGTCTCGGCGCAAAAGCCGCCGACGGGTTTGAGCTTGGTGATCTTCTGGCCCATGGTCTTGACGATGCGCCAGCCGCCGAACATGGTGCCTGCGGCAATCGCCGTGTAGCAGCTCACGATGACCCAGGTCGGTGGTGAAGTGTCGCTCGCCGCGGTGTAACCCGTGGCGATCAGCAGCATCCAGATGATGCCGATGGTCTTCTGCGCGTCATTGCCGCCGTGGCCCAGGCTGTACGCGCCGGCCGACACCAGCTGCAGGCGCCGGAACCAGCTGTCCACCCGCGACGGTGTGGCACGCCGGCAGATCCAGGCCACCAGCACCATCATCAGCGAGCCCAGCAGGAACCCCAGCAGCGGAGAGACAAAGATGAACGCCACGGTCTTGAGAATGCCCGCCGACACCAGCGCCCCCGATCCGGCCTTGGCGATCACGGCGCCCACGATGCCGCCGATCAGCGCGTGCGACGAACTGCTCGGGATGCCGTAGTACCAGGTCAGCAGGTTCCAGGCGATGGCGCCCACCAGGGCGCCGAACACCACATGCACATCCACCACGCCGGGGTGGACAATGCCCTTGCCCACGGTGGCCGCGACGCTCAGGTGAAAGATGAAGATGGCGATCAGGTTGAAGAACGCCGCGAACAGCACCGCATGGGCCGGCTTGAGCACGCCCGTGGACACCACCGTGGCGATGGAGTTGGCGGCATCGTGAAAGCCGTTCATGAAGTCGAACGCCAGCGCCAACGCCACCAGCAGGAGGATGACCCACAGGGCCACTTGTACCGTTGCCATGTCGAAGCTTCTGCGCGGTCAGGAGTTCTCGAGGACGATGCCCTCGATCAGATTGGCCACGTCCTCGCATTTGTCGGTGATGGTCTCCAGCAGCTCGTAGATGGCCTTGAGCTTGATGACCTCGCGCACATCGGGTTCCTCGCGGAACAGCTTGCTCATGGCACTGCGCATCACCCGGTCCGCATCGGATTCGAGGCGGTCGATTTCCTCGCAGGTCTTGAGCGCCGCCTCGGCGGTGCTCGGGTCGGCGATCTTGTCGAGCAGGCGCACCGCGTCCTTGACGCGCTCGCAGCATTTCACGCTGAGGTCGGTCAGCCGGGTGATCTCTTCCGTCATGTGGCGCACGTCGTACAGCGCCATGGTTTCCGCCGAGTCCTGGATCAGGTCGGCCACATCGTCCATGGTGTTGATCAGCCGGTGGATCTGGTCACGGTCGATGGGCGTGATGAACGTCCTGTGCAGCATCTTGTTGACGTCATGCGTCACGCGATCGGCGGCGCGTTCGGCGTTGTCGACGTCGCGGTTGTACTGCTCGCGCAGGTGCGGGTCGTTGTAATTGGCCACCAGCTGGGAGAAGGCACGGCCCGCCTCCACGATGCGTTCCGCATGCTGGTTGAACATCTCGAAAAAATTGCCTTCGCGCGGCATCAGCTTGCCAAACAGCATCGCTCACTCCAGGGGGAGATCGTCAGAAATATGACATTTTTGTGACAAACCGGGAGTTTAACCGCCGGGTCCCGGCGGGCCGCCTCAGGCGCTGCGAAAGACGAAGTACACCGCGCCCACCATGCACAGGCCGGCCCACAGGTAGTCGAGCTTGAGAGGCTCCTTGAGGTAGAACAGCGTGAACGGCACAAACACCGTCAGCGTGATCACCTCCTGCATGATCTTGAGCTGGCCCACGCTCAGGCCCGCCTGCTGGAAGCCGATGCGGTTGGCCGGTACCTGCAGCAGGTATTCGAACAGCGCGATGCCCCAGCTCACCAGTGCAGCGGCGTACCAGGGGGCGGTGGCCAGGCTGCGCAAATGCCCGTACCAGGCGAACGTCATGAACACATTGGAAGCCACCAGCAGCACAATCGCCTGCAGCGGTAACGGAATGGATTGAAGCGCAGTCATGGCGGAATTATCAGCGTCCAGCCTGGTTCATGTGGACGAGGGCCTCGTGGTGACGGACAAGCCGGCAGGCCTGCTCTGCGTGCCCGGACGCGGCCCTGACAAGCAGGACTGCCTGGCCGCGCGGGTGCAGGCGCTCTACCCGGACGCGATGGTGGTGCACCGGCTCGACATGGCCACCTCGGGCCTGTGCGTGATGGCTCGCGGCGCCGAGGCCCAGCGTCGCCTGAGCATGGCTTTCGCGGCGCGGGACGTGGCGAAGTGCTACGAGGCCGTGGCCCAGGGTCACCTGGCCGCACCGCAGAGCGAAGACGGCTGGGGCACGATCGACCTGCCGCTCATCCCCGACTGGCCCAACCGGCCACTGAGCAAGGTCGATCGGGTCAACGGAAAACCCAGCATCACGCGCTGGCGCGTACTGGCGCATGACCTCGCGGCACAGACCACCCGGCTGGCGCTCGAGCCCGTGACGGGCCGCTCGCACCAGTTGCGCCTGCACCTGCAGGCGCTGGGCCACCCTCTGCTGGGCGACGCGCTGTATGCGCCCGCCGCCGTCCTGGCGCTCGCGCCGCGGCTGCTGCTGCACGCCACCACACTGAGCCTGACCCACCCCCTGAACGGGCAGCGGATGTCGTTTCACAGCCCCGCCCCGTTCTGAGCCCGGGACGGCTACCATGGGTGCATGACGTCCCATCACCTCACCATCCTCACCGGTGCCTCACGCGGCATGGGCCTGGCCATGGCCAGCCAACTGCTCGACGCGGGCCACCACCTTCTGTGCATCTCCCGAAAAACCAGCGATGCGCTGGACGCCCAGGCGCGCGCTGCAGGGCTGCCCTGCGAGCAATGGTCGCAGGACCTGGCCCGTGCCGAATCGGCCGCCGCGCTGCTGGCGACCTGGCTCAAGGCGCAGGACGACGGTGCGCTGGCTTCCGTGACGCTGATCAACAATGCCGGGCTGCTGCCCCGCATCGCGCCCCTGCCCGACATCAGCGGCGCTGATCTGGTGGAAGCCCTGCGTGTGGACCTCGAAGCGCCCATGCTGCTGACCAGCGCCTTCCTGGGCGCCACGGCCAGCTGGACCTGCCCCCGCAAGGTCCTGAATATTTCCTCCGGCCTGGGCCGGCGCGCCATGGCCTCGCAGGCGGCCTACTGCGCGGCCAAGGCCGGCATGGACCATTTCAGCCGCTGCGTGGCACTGGAGGAGGCCACGCGGCCGCATGGGGCCCGCATCTGCTCCCTGGCGCCAGGCGTGATCGACACCGACATGCAGGTGCAGCTTCGCGGCGCCGAGGCGTCCGCCTTTCCCGACATCGGAAACTTCATCGGCCTCAAGGACAAGGGCCTGCTGAGCTCGCCCGACGAAGCCGCCGCCCGCGTGCTGGCCTGGCTGTCGCGCCCTGACTTCGGCGCCGAACCGGTCGCCGATGTGCGCGATCAGTAGACCTCGGGCACGGTCATGTCCGCCGGCACGGGCTGGCGCGCATAGTCGTCGTGGCGCACCCGTTCGGGCAGCACCACGGCCGGGCGCTCGGTTTCGCAGTACGGCATCTGACCCAGCAGATGCTGGATGCAGTTGAGGCGGGCCTTTTTCTTGTCGTTGGCCTGCACCACCCACCACGGGGCTTCCGGGATGTGCGTGCGCTCCAGCATCACCTCCTTGGCGCGCGTGTACTCCTCCCAGCGCCGACGTGATTCGAGGTCCATGGGGCTGAGCTTCCACTGCTTGAGTGGGTCGTGGATGCGCCCCAGGAAGCGCAGGTGCTGCTCCTCGTCGGAGATGGAGAACCAGTACTTGATGAGCTGGATGCCCGAGCGCACGAGCATCTTCTCGAACTCGGGCACGCTGCGGAAGAACTCCTCGTACTGCTCGTCGGTGCAGAAGCCCATCACGTGTTCCACGCCCGCGCGGTTGTACCAGCTGCGGTCGAACAGCACCATCTCGCCGGCAGCCGGCAGGTGCGACACGTAGCGCTGGAAATACCACTGCGTGCGCTCACGGTCGTTGGGCGCCGGCAGCGCGGCGACGCGCGCCACCCGCGGATTCAGGCGCTGGGTGATGCGTTTGATCACGCCGCCCTTGCCGGCCGCGTCGCGCCCCTCGAACACGATCACCACCTTGTGGCCGGTGTGCACCACCCAGTCCTGCAGCTTGACCAGTTCGGCCTGCAGGCGAAACAGCTCACGGAAATAGCGCTGGCGCTCGGCGCGGTGGCCGGCCAGCAGGGTCCCGTCAGCCAGTTCGTCGGCGGTGCGATCCTCCCGTTCCATTTCCAGCTCCTCGTCGAAGCTGTCGATCAGGTCGCGGTGGATGCGGGCCAGCAGTTCGTCGTCGCGTGCGGTCACGGAAAAGCCTTTCAGTGGGAAACCATCAAACCTTCCTACGCTAGAGGCTGCATGTGGCAGGCGTGTGACAGCTGGCGTCGGGCGCCCCGATTGCTCCTTTTTTGATAGCTAAAAGTGACCACCAGTCAAGGGCTACAGTCGCATTTGACGCCTCACTGGTCCGCTCGCCCTGCTGCCGCTACAGTGGAGGCCATGTCCGCCTCCCCTGCTTCCACCCCCTCCAGCGCGGGCCTTCTGGCCGGCATGCGTGTGCTCGATTTCGGCCGTTTCATCGCCGGCCCCTACTGCGCGGCCCTGCTGGGCGACCTGGGCGCCGATGTGATCCGCATCGAGCGGGTCGAGGGTGGCGAGGACCGGTACGTCCCGCCCGTGGCCGACAGCGGGGAGGGAGGCCTGTACCTGCAGATGAACCGCAACAAGCGCTGCCTCACCCTGGACCTGGCCAGCGACGAAGGCCGTGCCATCGTGCGGGAACTGGTGCAGACGGCCGACGTCGTGGTGGCCAACCTGCCGCCGGCCACGCTGTCCAAGCTCGGGCTGGACTGGGACAGCATCCATGCGCTCAACGCGCGCACCGTGCTGACCCTGGCCACGGCGTATGGCAGCACCGGGCCGCTGGCCCAGCAGCCGGGCTTTGACTCCGTCGGCCAGGCCATGAGCGGTGCCATGTACATGTCGGGCCTGCCCGACGCGCCAGTGCGCGCCAACGTCAACTACGTGGACATCTCCACGGCCCAGGCCTGCGCCATGGGCACGCTGGCCGCGTTGTGGGCCCGCGAGCGCACGGGCCTGGGCCAGCGGGTGGAAGGGTCCCTATTGCGCTCGGCGCTCATCCACGGCAATTCGGTGCTGATCGAGCAGGCCGTGCGCGCGCCCGACCGCGTGCCGCAAGGCAACCGGGGCTACCTCGGCGCGCCGGGTGACTTGTTTCGCACGACCACCGGCTGGCTGGTCGTGCAGTCGGTAGGCCAGGCCATGTTCGACCGCTGGTGCGCCATGGTGGGACGGCCCGAGCTCAGTGCCGAGCCCCGCTATGCGAGCGACGAACTGCGCGGCCGGCACGGCGCCGAGATCAGCGCCATCATGGGCGAATGGTGCGCCCAGCGCACGCGCGACGAGGTCCTGGCCGCGCTGGCCCGTGCCAAGATCCCGGCCGGCCCGGTCTACAGCCCGCAGGAGGCGCTGGACGACCCGCACGTGAACGCCACCGGGCTGCTGCCGCAGCGGCCTTTTGACGGCATGACCGGCACCTACCCGCTGGCACCGCATCCGGTGGACCTGTCGGCCACCCCTGCGGGCTTTCACCGGTCTGCGCCGCGGCTGGGCGAACACACCGACGAGATTCTTGGCGCGCTGGGCCACAGCGCGCAGGCCATCGCCGGCCTGCGTGCGCGTGGCGTGGTCTGAGGCGGCCGGCGCTTCAGCCGCGCACCACGAGCACCGGCAGCGTGGTGTGCGACAGCACACGCTGCGTGACACTGCCCAGCAGCAGCTTCTCGATGCCGTGGCGCCCGTGCGAGCCCATGATGATCAGGTCCGCCCCCAGCGAGGTGGCGGCCTCCAGAATGCCCTCGTGCACCACGTGCCCCTCGACGGTCTTCTGCTCGCAGTCCAGCCCCCCGGCCTTGACCGCGTTGCCGGCCATGGCCAGCGCTTTTGTGGCACTGGCCTTGGCGGCCGCCATGTATTCGTTCTGGCCGAACGCGTAGTCGGCGCCCACCCCCACGAAGGGGTAGTAGTCAATCACGTTGACGAGGGTGATGCGGCTGTCAAAGGCCTTGGCCATCGCCAGGGCCTTCTCTGCGGCGATCAGCGCGGTGCCGGATCCGTCGACCGGCACCAGTATGTGCTTGAACATGGTGTGCCTCGCTTTCCTGGATGAGCGGTGCACCGGTGGGGACACCGCCCACCCAATCTACACCCCGGGCCACCGGGTGTCTGTAGGAGAGCGTGCTGACGCCTCAGTCGCCCTGGAAACCGCCCGCGCGGTAGGTGAGCACCAGGGTGTCGCGGTAGCCATGGTCGCCCTCGGGCTGGATGGGGGTGGATTCGTGGATCACCCGCTCGTCGTCCAGCAGCAGCAGCGTCCAGGGCTCGGTCATGGTGAAGCGCTGGCCGTTCGGGCCCTGGGTCTCGAACACACGCGTCTCGCCCCCCTTGATGCCATGACGCCCCACGAGCAGCACGGCCACGAGGTCCACGCCGTCGCGGTGAGCCCCCTCGGGCGTGGGCCGGCCAATCCCATCGGTGGTGTCGATGCGGAACTGGTGCGCTTCCACGGACCAGGGCCTGGCCCCCTTGAATTCGGAGCAGACGCGCCCCACCGCACGCAGCAACGCGCTCCAGCCCGGCGCCGCCACGGTCTGCGCCGCCATGGGTTCGAACCATCGCTGCATGCCGCCATGCAGCGCGTTGTACTCCACGGGTTGCCAATGGGCCCGATGCGCCACAGGGACCAGGTCGCCCTGATCGAGCGTGAAGCACGAGTGCCGGCGGCGGCGGTAGCGCCCCCCGTCCTTGAGGTACTCGTCGGGCGGGAGGTCATCCCAGGACGGCCGCAGCGCATCGAGATCCTCGAGCCGGCTGCCCGTCAGCTCGCACACACCGGCAGGGCTCAGCACGGCGTAGCCCTGCTGGCGAAGAAAGGTGACGAGCTGGGACGGATAGGTGTAGGCGGGCGTCAGCAACATCCCGCCACTGTAGCGGATGCGCCCTGTCAGGCGCCGACCTTGACGCCCTTCCAGAACGCCACGCGGCCCCGCACCATTTCGGCATCGGGCTTGGGGTCGGGGTAGTACCACACGGCATCGGGATTGAGCTCGCCATTGACGATCAGCGAGTAGTAGCTGGCCTGGCCCTTCCAGGCACACATGGTCTTGTGGTTGCTGAAGGTCACGTAGTCGCGGTTGAGCGAACTCTCGGGAAAATAGTGGTTGCCCTCGACCACCACGGTGTCATCGCTCTCGGCGATCACGGTATCGTTCCAGACGGCTTTCATGGGCTTTCCTTGGTCATTGAGGGGCGTGCAGCCAGTGCACGCTGAACAGGCGCCCTGGGTCGGTCCAGACCGGACCGGGCGCGAACCCGGCCTGCGCCGCAAGCGCGCGCAGGCCGTCGATGGTGAACTTGTGCGAGTTCTCGGTGTGCAGGGTTTCGCCCTCGGCAAACTCGAAGACCTCATCGCCCACACGGACCTTCTGGCGGCAGCGGCTGATCAGGTGCATCTCGATGCGCTGAAGCGGCGCGTTGTAGAACGCGTGATGGGCGAATTGCGACAGATCGAAGTCGCACCCCAGCTCCTGATTCGCGCGAACCAGCAGGTTGAGATTGAACGCGGCCGTGACCCCCTGGGCATCGTTGTAGGCCGCATGCAGCACGGCCGGGTCCTTGACCAGGTCGGCTCCGAGCAGCAACGCGCCGCCGCGCAGCACCTGCGCTGCCGTGCGCAGGAAATGCAGTGCCTCGGCCGGCGTGAAATTGCCGATGGTGGAGCCGGGGAAGAAGCCCACGCGCTGGCCTGCCCCACGCACCGGCGCGGGCAGCAGCAGGCGCTGCGTGTAGTCGGCCGCTACGGGCTGAACGTCCAGTCCCGGGTAGTCCTTTCGCAAGCCAGCGGCTGCGGCGTCGAGGTGGTCTCCCGAGATGTCGATGGGCAGATACCGGGCTGGCGCCTGCATGGCGTCCAGCAGCACCCGCACCTTGGTGCAGGAGCCCGCACCGAATTCAACGATTTCGGCCTTCGGCCCCATCTGGGCCGCAATTTCGCCGGCACGCGAGCGCAGGATGGCGGATTCCGTGCGCGTCGGGTAGTACTCGGGGAGTTCGCAAATCTGGTCAAACAGCGCCGACCCCCGGGCGTCATAGAAATACTTGGGCGAGATGCGACGCGGCTGAGAAGCCAGAGCGGCCCTGAGGTCGTGCGCAAAGGCCTGGGTGGCGTCGGCGTCATGGCCGGCCGCCACGGACGCGCGGGCTTCGCGGGGACGCAGGGCGCGGCTCAGCATGACACCTCCCGCGCCAGCCGCAGGCCACTGAACTGCCAGCGCGCTGCGGGTGGAAAGAAGTTGCGGTAACTCGGCCGGTCGTGGCCGGCCGGTGTGGCGACGCTGCCTCCACGCAGCACCACCTGACCCACCATGAATTTGCCGTTGTATTCGCTCACCGCGCCGGTCAGTGGCCGAAAGCCCGGATAGGGGTCGTACGACGAACGCGTCCATTGCCAGACCTGGCCCGTCATCTGCGTGATGCCGGGGGCGGCATAGGCCGCTTCCCACTCGAACTCGGTGGGCAGGCGTGCACCGGCCCATTGGGCGTACGCCGCGGCCTCATAGAAACTCAGCTGGCTCACGGGTTCGCGTTCGTCCAGCGCGCGCACCCCGTGCAGGCCAAAGACCTGCCAGTGCGGCGCGTCGGCCCTGGGATCATGCGGGGCCAGCCAGTACGCGGGGGCCGTCCAGCGCTGGGCCTGAACCATGGCCCAGCCGTCCGACAGCCACCACTGGGGTTGCTGGTAGCCGCCATCGGCCACGAATTGCGCGTACTCGCCACAGGTCACGAGCCGGTCGGCGATTTCGTACGGCTGCAGCAACACAGGGTGCCGCGGAGTCTCGTTGTCAAACGCAAAGCCTGGACCCGCATGGCCGACGTCCACAACCCCCCCGGGGTGAGACAGCCAGCGCACCGCCGGCGTGGCGCTGGCCAGGCGCAGGACCGGTGCGGATTCAGGCTGGCAGGCCGGCAGCAGCGGGTTGCACGAGAAGGCATGAAGGATGTCGGTCAATATCAATTCCTGATGCTGCTGCTCGTGGTGCAGACCCAGCGTGAGCAACCCCTGCACTACCTGCCAGGTGGCGTCATCGGCCTCGGCCACGAGGCCGGCCACGGCCACGTCCACGTGGGCACGGTAGGCATGCACCTCGTCCAGCGATGGGCGAGTGAGCACACCTCGCTGCGGCCGGGCATGCCGAGGACCGAGCGATTCGTAGTACGAGTTGAAGAGATAGGCGTAAGCCGGGTCGAAAGGCGTGTAGCCGGCGGCATGCGCCTGAAGCACCACGGTTTCGAAAAACCAGGTGGTGTGGGCCAGGTGCCACTTGGTGGGGCTCGCGTCGGGCATGGACTGCACGCACTGGTCTTCCGCGGAAAGCGGCGCGGCCAGTTCGACGCTGCGGGCCCGCACGTCGGCAAACCGGCGCTGCAACGCCGTGCGGGACGGATCAACACCGTGAAGGGAAGTGGGTGGGGATGATGCCTGGGTTGAAGGGGACATGGGCATGCCGGAAAGCCTCCTGTTCTTGTGTGCCGGGTGGCCGCGGACGCCTGGGCATCCGGACCCACAGCGGGTGAGTCGTGTTCCGATGAAATTCATTACAGCACAGGCTCGCCGCGATTGCATGTCAGGTGGCACCCCTACTGACATTTTCGTGCCCGAGGAAGCGGGCTTCGCGCACGCCCGGGCAGCGAAGCCCTCTTCCGAGTCAACTCGTTTGCTATATTTTTTATAGCTGCAAGCGGCCGATTTTCAAGGGCTACAACCCTGAATCCCTCAGGACTCGGGCGCTTGAAGGCCCTTGCGCGCCATCAAACCACCCAGGCGGCGGACCAGCCACTTGGGCGTGCTGCGCGAGGCCAGCATGGCCGCGCGGTTGACGACGCCCGGCACGCAGATCACGTCACCTCGCATGCAGGCCTCGAAGCCCTGGCGCGCCACATCCGCGACATCACCGACCAGAAAGCCCGGCAACTGGTCGAGACGGGCATTGGCCTGCGCGGCCGTGCTGAGCATCTGTGTGGCCGTGATGCCCGGGCACAGCGCGGTGATGGTCACCCCCGAGCCACGCAACTCCTCGGCCAGCGACTCGGTGAGTGACAGCACATAGGCCTTGCTGGCCGCATAGGTGGCCAGGGAGGGCACGGGCTGGAATGCCGCGATCGACGCCACGTTGAGCACCCGCCCGCTGCCGCGCGCCACCATGGCCGGCAACAGGTGCGCCAGCAGCGCGGTGAGGCCGCTGATGTTGAGGTCCACGATCTGCGCGTGCGCGGCAGGCTTCATCTTCGCGAAGCTGCCCTGTGACAACACCCCGGCGTTGTTGACCAGCACGTCGACCCGGCGACGCTTGCGCCTCAGCGCGTGGGCCAGCTGCCCCGCCGCTTCCGGGCGCGACAGGTCCGCGGGCTCGACCCAGGCGCGGACGCCATGATCGGCGGACAACTCGGCCGCCAGCTCGGCAAGCTTGTCGGCGCTTCGCGCCACAAGGATCAGATCATGGCCGGCCTGGGCAAAGCAGTGGGCCAGGGCTTCGCCAATGCCGGAGGAAGCACCGGTAATCAGGGCAACGGGGGACGTGGCGGCCATGGCATCTCCTCATAGGGCACGGGCCACCGATTCAAGCATAGACCGGGCTCTCTGGAAAGTTGTCACGTACGCTACCCCACGGGGCGGCGGGCGCCGCTACCATCGGTCTCCTTCGAGCAACGCCGCATTCAGGAGACCCCCATGTCCGCAATCACTTCCCTTACCAATCACCAGGTCCGTCTGGCCCAGCGCCCCTCGGGCACACCCGGTCGCGAATGCTGGAACTTCACCGAGGAGGCCGTGGGCGAACCGGCCGCGGGCGGGGTGCTGGTCAAGACGTTGGCGCTGTCGCTGGACCCGGCCATGCGCGGCTGGATGAACGAGGGCAAGAGCTATATCCCTCCCGTGGGCATCGGCGAGGTGATGCGGGCCGGCGGTATCGGCAAGGTGGTGGCCTCGGCCAACCCGAAGTTTGCGGTGGGCGATCTCGTTTCCGCGGCGCTCGGCGTGCAGGAGTACTGCCTGCTGCCCGAGGACCAGGTCAAGCGCAGCGGCATGTTCAAGATCGACCTGCGCGCCGGCAGCATGACGCAGTGGATGAATGTGCTGGGCATGCCCGGCATGACGGGGTACTTCGGCCTGATGGATGTGGGCATGCCCAAGCCCGGTGAGACCGTGGTCGTTTCTGGGGCCGCCGGCGCGGTGGGCCAGACCGTGGGCCAGCTGGCCAAAATCAAGGGCTGCCGCGTGGTGGGCATCGCCGGAGGCCAGGCCAAATGCGACTGGGTGGTGAATGAGCTGGGCTTTGACGCCTGCATCGACTACAAGGCCGGCAACGTGAAGGCGGGCCTCAAGGAGCACTGCCCCAAGGGGGTGGACATCTACTTCGACAACGTGGGCGGCGACATCCTTGACGACGTGCTCGCGCGCATCGGACGCGGGGCCCGCATCATCATCTGCGGCGCCATCAGCCAGTACAACAACACCACGCCGGTGCAGGGCCCCAAGAACTACCTGAGCCTGCTCGTCAACCGGGCTCGCATGGAAGGCATCGTGGTGTTCGACTATGCCGACCGCTACCCCGTGGCCGTGGCCGAGATGGCGGGTTACCTGAAGGACGGCCGCATGAAGAGCAAGGAAGACATCGTGGAAGGGCTGGAGACCTTCCCCGAGGCGCTGATCAAGCTCTTCACGGGCGCCAATTTCGGCAAGCTGGTGCTAAAGGTCGCCGAGGCCTGAGACCCCGGGTGCTCCCGGGGCCGGCCGGTCAGCCCAGGCGCACCGCCGGGGGCAGCGCCGAAGTGCTCACCGGTGCCACCCGCAGGGTGTTGCCCTCGACCCGCACGCTGGTGCCGACCGCAATCGCGCTGGACTGCTCGATCGTCCGGTAGGAGCCGTCGGCCATGCGCACGCGCATCTGGTAGGTGGTGTACTTCTTCGAGTTCTTCTCGATCGCATGGCCCGCGTAGGCACCGCCCGCGGCGCCCAGGACGGTGGCTGCGGTCTTGCCGCTGCCGCCGCCTACCTGGTTGCCCAGCAAGCCGCCCACCAGGCCGCCCGCCACGGCACCCACGCCGATGCCCGAGTTGCCGATGCCATTGACCTGGCCCTGGTGCTGGATCGCGGCCACCGATTCGACGACACCGCAGGTCTTGCACACTGGCGTGGCCGCCGCATGGCGTTGGGGCGCCAGAGGGGTTGCCTTCACGGGCGCCTTGCTCGCCGGGGCCAGTTTCACCTCCGCCTGATCCTGCGGTACGCCGTCCTGGGCACCAATGCGCTGGCTCACCAGCGTGGCCGCGAGCGCCAGCGTGGTCACGCCCAGCACCGCCACGGTGGGAATCAGCGCCTTGCTGTGCCGCACGCGTTCACTCCAGCCAGGCTGCTGGCCGGGTTGCATCATTGAAGTGTGAGTGGTTGAGTCCATGAGGGGTTCTCCTTGTCATGTGCTCGAATTGTTGGGCGGCACGCCGGATACAGGGCGTAGGTTCTTGTGACAGACGTAAGTAGGAGGAAACGCACACCCGCCCCGGGGTGTGACATATCGCACGGCCGCACGGGCCCCGCGGCGGCTTGGGCGTCAGCCCGTCAGACGCCGCCCTGCGGATGGGTGGGATCGATCCAGAGCACGGACTCGGGCTTTTCCACCGGTTCGATCGCAAGATTGACCGCCACCGCTTCGCCGTCGCTGCGGCACAGCACGCATTCCAGCACCTCGGTCGGGCTGGCATTGATTTCCTGGTGCGGCACATAGGGCGGCACATAGATGAAATCGCCAGGGCCGGCTTCAGCCGTGAACTCCAGATGGTCGCCCCAGCGCATGCGCGCGCGCCCCCGCACCACGTAGATCACGCTTTCGAGGTGCCCGTGGTGGTGCGCGCCGGTCTTGGCATTCGCGTGGATGGTGACGGTGCCGGCCCAGAGCTTCTGCGCACCGACCCGTGCAAAGTTGATGGCCGCCTTGCGGTCCATGCCCGGCGTCTGCGCGGTGTTGCCATCGAGCTGGTTGCCCGGAATGACGCGCACGCCATCGTGCTTCCAGTGGCCGTGTGAATGGGGGGGATGGTGCGGGTCGGAGCTCATGGCGGCAAGCCTACACCAGCGCCGCGCTCAGTCAAGCTCCACCACATGGCCCAGTTGCGGGTCGATGCGACCGGCATGCAGGTCGGCGATCAGGCTCTGCGCCGCCTCGAAGCCTCCATGCATTTGCAGTGCCAGCCAGGGCCTGGGTCCCTCGCCCACACGACGGATAAAGGCGAGCTGCGCCTCGTTGAACCGGCGGTTGACCTCGTCATGACCCCAGTCGGCATTGCGCTTGCGGATCTGTACCGGAGCAAAGTAGAACTGGGGCTGCGGCCCCGGCAGCGCCGTTTCGCGCAGGAACTGCGTGTTCTGCGCCGAACCGGCGTAGCAGTCGTACACCAGGGCCTCACCGAAATGCCGGTGCACCGACAGGCGCAGCTCGTCATCCCCCGAGAAGTCCACATACAGCGTGGGCACCGTGGCATCGAGCAGGCCCAACTCCTCGTAGGCCAGCGTTCGCTGGTAGCAGCCGAGGCCTTGCACGAAGGCTTTGTTACGCGTTGACGTCAGCGCGACCTGCTCCACGTCGGCCAGTCCCTGCAGGCAGAACGCGGTGCCGTAGGCCGTCTTGCTGGAGGCGCTGGACACCACCAGCCGCCGCGCGCCAAAGAAACCGTTGTCCTGCAGAAAATCCGCGAGCATGAACGAAGTAATGAACAACGGGCGCAGCAGCATCTGGTAAGCCTCGTCGGCAGGCCGGTACGCCGGATCGGCCGTGACGCGCGTGTACTGGTTGTAGGCGGACGTGAGGGCCAGCCGGTGCGAGGCTCCGTCGTAGAACCCGCGATCGCTCACACGCACCGGGCACATCCGAAGATGACTGGCCAGCGGAAAGTAGCCGTAGAAGCGCTCACCCACCGCCACGCCGTCCACGGTGGAGTCCACCACGTCGGCAAAGCCCCAGACCGGCATGTGGCCCCACCCCGCCTCCCCGGTGGGAAAGAAGTCCCAGTACTGCATGGCGTCACCGAAGGCGGCGTAGGTGATGTTGTTGGTGGTGAGGGCGGCTCGGCTGAGTTTCAGGACAGCCTCCCCCGCCGCCGCAGGCGCAAGGGGGGCGCGGTCGATGCGGGTGTGATTCAATGCGGATTTGTCGGTCAGCAGGCGGACGAGTTCGGGTTTCATGTGATTTCCTCCAAGGCAACGCAGTCACTGTATGGCGCATGGGCCGGGTACGGGTTCGGAAACGGCGCGCCATGACATCCACGCCCCGCTCCAGCGCAGCGCCCCGGGCAGCTCGCCCCCTGAAAAGGCCCACCCAGGCCCGCGCCCGGTTCACGGTGCAGGCCATCTACGACGCTTTTGTTCGGATTTGGCGGCGCGATGGCTGGGCCGCGCTGACCACCCGCGCCGTGGCGCTGGAGACCGGGATTGCCATCGGCACGCTCTACGACTATTTCCCCAGCAAGGAAGCCCTGCTTTCAGGCTACGTTCGCCATGGCCTGGAAGCGCTCGTCAAAGCCATCGAGGAGCAAGCGGTGCAGCCCGACCACCTGTGCTGGCAGGACCGCGTCCGCACGCTGGTGCGACTGACCTGCGGAGTCGACGCGCCGGAGCTGCCGTGGTTCGACGCCGGGATGCTCGCCCTCGAAGCACGGATCGCCGAGCCCCATCATCACCAGCGCGCCTACGACGAACTGTGCGCCGCATGGCGCCGCGCCCTGCGGGCCTGCTCCGGCCTGGCGCAACCGCAGGCTGCCGATGCCGTCCCCTCACTGGTGCTGACCGTCTGGGGCGGGCGCCGGTACGCGCTGCTGCTGGCGCTGGACAGCGCCGCGGCACGCGACTGGGCATGGCACATGGAGCGCGGGTGCCTCATGGCGCTGGCCGGCCACGACGCTGGCCCCCCCTCCGGCGGCCACTGAGCCCGTCGGCGCGGCGTTCAGGCGTCGAGCACCGCCGCGTACACCATCTGCCGGAACAGCGCCCGGTATTCCTCGCGCTGGTTGGGCGCCTGAACCATGAGCACGGCGTACAGGCCATTGGCCGGGTCCACAAAGAAGGCCGTGCCGGCCAGTCCGCCCCAGTAGTACAGGCCCACCGCGCCCGGTTCGGCGGACTGCCCGAGGTGGACCCGCACCGCCACGCCCAGGCCAAAGCCAAAGCCCGGGCCGAGCAGGTCGCGGCTGGCCCCCGGATTGACGGGAATCGGGCCCAGGTGGTCGGCCGCCATGAAATCCACCGTATGCGGGGCCAGCAACCGCACATCGCCCACACTGCCGCGCCCCAACAGGCAGCGCAGAAAGCGTGCGTAGTCGGGCGCGGTGGAGAACAGCCCGCCTCCCCCCATGTCCAGCGGCGACGGCGAACTGGCCGAGAAGACGCGCATCGCCACGCCACCGTCCGGGTCGTGCGCAAAGGGTTCGGCCACGCGGTCGAGCTTGCCCGCCGGCAGGCGGAACGCGGTGTCGGTCATGCCCAGCGGACCAAAGATGTTCTGCTGCAGCCAGTCGCCCAGGGTCTGGCCCGTCACCACCTCCACGAGGCGGCCCAGCACATCGGTCGCGCGGCTGTACTCCCAGGCACTGCCCGGCTCCAGGAGCAAGGGCACCGCCGCGAGTTCGGGAATGAATTCGGCATTGGTCTGCTTGCGGGATGCCGCCGCCACCTTGCCCAGCTGCTGGTGCAGGGGCGAGTTGCCCAGGAACTCATAGGTCAGGCCAGCGGTATGGCGCAGCAGGTCCTGTACCGTGGCCGCGCGGCGCACCGGTACCAGCACCGGACCATCGGGGCCATCCACACTGACCTGCTGGTCGGCAAACTCCGGCAGGTAACGCGACACCGGCTCGCGCAGCAGCACCTTGCCCTGCTCCATGAGCATCAGCACGGCCACCGAGACCACGGGCTTGGTCATGGAGTAGATCCGGAAGATGCTGTCAGGCGCCATGGGCACGCCCGTATCAGGGTTCTGCACCCCCAGGCTCCTGACCCAGTCGGGTTGTCCGCGCCGGCCCACCAGCAGCGTGGCGCCAGGCAGGCGCCGGCGGTCGATCTCGGACTGAAAGGCCTGCGCCAAACGGTCCAGGCGGTCCCCCCCCAGACCCTGCGCAGGGCCTTGGCGGTCGAGTCCCGTCGCACTCATGCCCCGTACCTCTGGCGCGCCAGCGCCGCTCCCGCCGCCAGCGCCTGCAGCTTGGCCAGGGCCACCTCGCGGCTCATCGGCGCCAGGCCGCAGTTGGTGCACGGGATCAGCCGGTGGCGTGGCACGAACTGCAGCGCCGTGCCAATGGTGTCGGCGATCTGCTCCGGCGTTTCGATCTCGTCGCTGGCCACGTCGATCACGCCCACCATCACATCCTTGCCCTCGAGCAGCTTCATGAGCTCAGGCGGGACATGGGAGTGGTAGCACTCCAGGCTGACCTGCTGGATGCTGCTGCGGGCCAGCGCGGGAAAGACATCCTCGTACTGGCGCCACTGCTCACCCAGCGTGTTCTTCCAGTCCACATTCGCCTTGATGCCGTAGCCGTAGCAGATGTGGACGGCCGTGGTGCAGGTCAGACCCTGGGCCGCACGCTCGAGTGCCTTCACCCCCCAGTCAGCCGCCTCCTTCATGTAGACATTGAATGCCGGCTCATCGAACTGGATGATGTCGACGCCGTCGGCCTGCAGCGCCAGCGCCTCCTGGTTCAGCAGCTCGGCGAAGGCCATGGCCATCTTGACCCTGTCGCCGTAGAAGCGGTCGGCCACGGTGTCCACGATGGTCATCGGTCCCGGCAGGGTGAACTTGAGCTTCTTTTGGGTGTGGGCACGCGCCAGTTGCGCCTCGAAGGCGTGGACACGCCCCTTGAGCCGCAGCGCCGCCACCACCTGGGGCACCTGCGCGTCGTAGCGGTTGTTGCGGATGCCCATGGTGACCTTGTTCTCGAAGTCGATGCCATCGACCTGCTCGAGAAAACCGTGCACGAAATGCTGGCGGGCCTGCTCGCCGTCGCCCACCACATCCAGCCCCGCATCCTCCTGCGCCTTGATCCACAGCAGGGTCGCGTCAGCCTTGGCCTGGCGCAATTCATCCCCCTGGGCTTTCCATTGCGGCCAGAGCTTCTGGGTTTCGGCCAGCCAGGCGGGTTTGGGCAGGCTGCCTGCCATTGCAGTTTCAAACACGGTGTCTCCTTGTTGTCAGGTGATTCAGGATAACGCGAACTCGCGGGCCAGCAATTCGTAGGAGCGTTGCTGCGCTGCCGGGTCCCAGGTCCAGGTGATGACGACCAGTTCCTCCACCGCCAGTTCGGTCGCCAGCGCCCTCAGCCGGCGCCCCACCTGCCCGGCCGTCCCGACCAGGGCCTGCCGCCTGAGCTCGTCTACGTGGGCCTGTTCGATGGCGCTGTAGTCGCGCCGTGCCGTCTGCGCCGGCATCAGCGGCCCAAAGCGGCCAAGCTGCCGGTCCACCCGCGCGCGCTCGCGGCTGGCAAACAGCTCCCAGGCGGCTTCTTCCGTGTCGGCCACCAGCGCCCAGACGCAGACCGTGGCCTGGGGCTGCGCGAGCACCCCCGGACGGAACAGGCTGCGGTACAGATCCAGACCCTCTTTCGCCCCTTGACCATCGGTGATGAAGTAGGCGAACGCATAGGGCAGGCCCAGATGCGCCGCCAACTGGGCACCGTAGGCCGAACTGCCCAGCATCCAGACCTGGGGCGCCGTCCCGGCGCGCGGCAGCGCGTGAATGCCATGGCCCGGGTGGCCTTCGGGCACGCCGGCGCCGCAGGCCCAGGCGTGCAGTTCCTGGACCTGCCGCGGAAAGTCGTCGGCGGCGCGATGCTCGGGATTGAGCAGCAGCGCGGTGCGCTGGTCACTGCCTGGTGCGCGGCCCACGCCCAGATCGATGCGCCCAGGGGCCAAAGCGTCGAGCACACGGAACTGTTCGGCCACCTTGAACGGCGCATAGTGCGGCAGCATCACGCCGGCGCTGCCGATGCGGATGCGCTGCGTGCGCGCGGCAATCGCCGCCATCAGGATTTCGGGGGCCGTCCCCACGATGGTGGGCAGGTTGTGATGCTCGCTGACCCAGAAACGGTGGTAGCCCAGGGCCTCGCAATGCTGGGCCAGGGCCAGGGTGTTGCGGATGGATTCGTCCTGTGGCCGGCCCACGCCGGCCACGGACTGGTCAAGAACGGAAAGGCGCAGGTCGGTGCTCATGCGCCACAGCTTCGCACAGCCCACCAAGGGCTGCACGAGCCGCCGGCAAAACCCCGTGCGATGCCGGGCCGCCCCGGTCACCCGCGTGCATCACTTTTTCTTCCTGGCCTGCGCGTTGCCGAACATGAAGCTGAAGCCGGACGCCGTGGTGCTCTGGGGGCGTGCCGTGGCCGCGAACGAATGGCAGCCGAGGCAGCTGTTGCCCTGGGTCTGCATGAAGGTTTCAAGCACCGCGTTCGTCAGCGTCGCCGTGCTCACGGTGCCGGCGGACAGCGGCGTGGTGGCCGGCACGGGGCTGGACAGCGTCAGTGCGGTGGGGGACCACTGGGTGTCCACCATGGCGTAGTACTGCCACGGCGCGCTGGCATTGCCCTGCACGATGATGCCCTGGGCCTTGGCGTTGATGCTCGCGGCCTGGGGATCGTCCGGGAACACCTGCTTCACCTGCGTGGGGCCGGTGCCCGTGGTGTTGACGGGGGTGCTGCTGGCCGGGTTGTAGAAGGTGTAGGTGCCGGTGGCCGTGGTGCCAGCCAATGGCGCATTGTCGATCTGGTAGAAGGTCGCCCACATGCCGGCGCTGTGGGGGCCGCCGGCGGCAAACACGTGCAGGCCCACCAGCCCCACCGTGACCGTGCTCCCGGCGCCGGGCGTCGAGGGCACGAAGCCTGGCGCCGTGTGAAAGCGGCCCGAGGCGGCCTCGGTCGCCGTGAGCACCTTCCAGGCGGCCTTGACCTCGATGGCGCCCATCGGCAGGACGATGTTGGTCCGGGCGGCGTAGGCAGCCTGACTGTCGGCGTTGTAGAGCTTGTGGGAGACGATGTAGTCGAACTGCGCCTTGTTCATGGCCACGTCGTAGTACACCGGCTGGTTCTGCTGGTCGTACAGCACGTAGCCGTCGGCCTGTTCGACCTGGTCAAGCGGTACCGGCGCGTTGTGCAGGCCATGGCCGGCCTGCAGCAGGGACGCCACCTGCCTGGACACCTTGGAGGTGCGCGTCAGCACGCGCAGCCGGCCCGCCGCGGCCTGGCCGGCGAGCGCCTTGGGCACGGAGGCATTCATCACACCCTGGTTCCACGGGCTCGGCGTCGCACCCTGGGGCAGAAACACCTGCTCCTCGGTCTTGAAGGTTTCCCACACCGTAGGGCCCGAGGCACCAAAAGTGGCCTTCGGGTCGGGGACGCCGCGTACCCCCTTCTTGGCCGGCCAGTTCAGATAGAAGAAGGTCTGCCACATGGCGCAGTCGGCGCCCGGGTTGGTGAATTCGGCGTTGCTCAGCATCGGGGTGGGCTGCAGCTTGATCATCATCGGGCCAAAGCCGCCGCAGGCAAAACTGGGGACTGTGGTGGTGCCGGCCACAGCCGCGGTGGGGGCGGCGAGGCCCAGGCCCGCCAGCAGGCCGAGCAGGAGTCCGGCATGCCGCAGTCGGCGCAGGCCCCGTTGAAGGGTGGGAAGGGTCGTCATGGTTTTCCTCTCTGTTTTATGAAGGTCCGTGATCGCGGGCGCCCGCCCGCACCACGGAACCAGCATAGGAGAAATGACCGCGGGTTCCCAGTGCCACCCTGTCAACATTGACAGGCCCGAGCCCGTCCGCACTCCACCCATAATCGCGGCATGAATTCACCCTTGCCGCCGTCGCCCGCCGCCCTTCCCCGAGTGCTCATCATCGGCTGCGGCTTCGGCGGACTGGAAGCAGCCCGTGCACTGCGACGGGCCACCGTGCAGGTGACACTGGTGGACCGGACCAACCACCACCTGTTCCAGCCCCTGCTCTACCAGGTGGCCACGGCAGGGTTGTCGGCGCCGGCGATTGCGGCGCCGATCCGCCACTTGTTTCGCCGGCAGAACAACCTGACCACACTGCTGGGCGAGGTCACGGCCATCCGCCCGGCCGAACGCTGCGTGCAATTACGCGATGGCTCGACCCTGGCCTACGACCACCTCATCGTGGCGGCGGGCGCCACCCACAGCTACTTTGGCCGGGACGACTGGGCCCCCTTTGCCCCGGGACTCAAGACACTGGACGACGCGTTTGACATCCGCCGCCGCATCCTGCTGGCCTTCGAGGCGGCCGAGAAGGAGGACGACCCGCAGCGGCGCGCGGCCTGGCTGAATTTCGTGGTGGTGGGTGCCGGCCCCACCGGGGTGGAAATGGCTGGCACGCTGGCCGAGATCGCGCGCCACACGCTGCCGGGGGAGTTCCGTCGCATCGACCCGGCGAGCGCCAAGGTCATCCTGCTGGAAGGCGGCTCGCGTGTGCTGCAGGCGATGCCCGAGACGCTGAGCCAGCGCGCGCTCGAACAGCTCGAACGGCTGGGCGTGGAGGTGCGGCTTCAGGCCCGGGTAACCGCCATCGACGAAACGGGATTGACCGTCGAATCAGGCTCCAGCCCACACCACCCGGCCACCAACAGCTATCAAATCAATAGCAGATGCATGGTCTGGGCGGCCGGTGTGGCGGCTTCGCCGCTGGGCCGGCAACTGGCCGAGGCCACCGGTTGCGACACCGACCGCGCGGGCCGCGTCCGGGTGCAGCCGGACCTGAGCCTGCCCGGCCAGGCCGCGATCAGCGTGATTGGCGATCTCGCCTGCGCCAACAGCCATGCACCGGGCAAGGAACCCACCCCCGTGCCGGGAGTGTCGCCGGCCGCCAAGCAGATGGGCCGGGCGGCAGCGGCCAACATCCTGCGCCGACTCGCCGGCAAGGACACCCGGCCCTTCCACTACGCGGACTACGGCAACCTCGCCACGATCGGGCGCAACTCCGCCGTGGTGGATCTGGCCTCCCCTGCGGGCCCAGTGCGCTTCAGCGGCTACTTTGCCTGGCTGTTCTGGCTGTTTGCCCACGTGTATTTTCTGATCGGCTTTCGCAACCGGCTGGTGGTGCTGCTGGATTGGGCCTGGGCCTACTGGAGCTTCGCCCGGTACGCGCGCGTGGTCACCGGCATTGCCACCCCGAAAGACCCCGCGTCACCCCGTCAATAGTGAGGCGGGCGCTCGTCGCGCAGGCTGCGGAATTCACCCGCCCCCGCGCCCTCCTGCTGGGCCTTGATCTGGCTGAGCTGACGCGCCAGCAGGTCGATCTGTTCCTGCTGGCGAACAATCACCCGGTTGAGTTCATCCACCAGGTCCTCGGTGAAGCTGGCCTTGATCTCAAGGTCGGTCAGGCGGCGGTCGGTATCGGTCTGCGCGGTCATGCCGGTATTGGACACCACGCCGGCGCCTCCCCGCTCCCGCCACGTCCTACTTGCGAAACGCCGCCAGCAATGCGGCTCCGTCGCTGCCCACAGCCTGCTGCCACTCGTCGGCCATCTTCTCGCCGATCACTTTCAGTGCTGCCGCGAGTTCAGGCGTCGGTGGCTGGATCTTCATGCCCTTGTCGGCCAACACCTTCAGGTTCTGGGCGTCCTTTTCCTGGCTGATGCGCCAGCCTCTCTCTTCGGCGGCGGCAGCGGCGTCCGTGACAGCCTTCTGCAGCGCAGGATCCAGCGCATCAAAATACCGGCTGGACACGATGACCGCGTTCTTCGGATACCAGGCGTTCACGGTGTAGAGGTGGCTCAGATGCTCATAGAACCGGGCGTCGACGCCACCGGAGCTGGAGTTCAGCAGGTTTTCGACCATCCCGGTCGCCAGTGCCTGGCTCACTTCGGCCAACTGCACCGTGGTGGGCTGAGCCCCCAGCAAAACAGCGATCCTGGAGGTGGCCGGGTTGTACGCGCGCATCTTCGTGCCCCTGAGGTCGGCGGGTACCTGCACAGGCTTCTTGCTGTACAGGCTCTGCCCTTGCCACGGCACCGTGTACAGCAACTTCATCCCCTGCGCCGCGAGCAGCTTCTCGATGGCCGGCCGCGAAACCTCGGCGAGCTTTCGGGCCTTGGGGTAGCTGTCGGCCAGGAACGGGATCGAGTCGACGCCGTACAACGGGTTCTCGTTGGCAAATCCGGACAGCAGGATTTCACCGAGCTGCGTCTGCCCCGTCTGCACGGCGCGCTTGATTTCGTTGGCCTTGAACAGGGACGCATTCGGATGGAGGTTGATCTTCAGCTTGCCGCCGCTGCGCCGGGCCACCTCGTCCGAAAAGTACTGGACATTTTCGGTATGGAAGTTGGCCACGGGGTAGGCGGTCGGCATGTCCCATCGGGTCTGAGCCTGCGCCGCGACGGCGGCAATCAGGGCAAAGGAACACAGCGCGTGACGGACAACGGCAGGGAATTTCATGGAAACCTCATCTTTCGTGTTGGAAATGGGATTGGCAAAGGTCAGGGCGGGCAGCAGTCATCGATCCAGGGTGATTCCTCCCGCCCCGGCGCGCGACACGCAGGTGATCAGCCATTGCGCACGCTGGGCGGGCGACAGCACCGAGTCCCGATGAAGAACGGTGCCGTGGTCGTAGCGGACACGGCAGGTTCCGCAACTGCCGACTTCGCAGGCTGCATCCACCGGGACACCCTCGCGCCGCAACGCCGCCAGCAATGTCTCGTCGGCTTCCACCCGCAGGGTGAGGCCGGTGCTGCGCAACCGGACTTCGAACGCGGCATCCGAATCGCTGGCCTGCGGCGCCGCGAAACTTTCAAAGTGAACGTGACCGTGTGGCCAGTGCGCGGTGGCCTCCACCACGCCGCGGATCAACCCGGAAGGACCGCAGCAGTAGACGTGACGGTCCGGACCTTCGCGGCCGACGATCTCCTTCAGATCCACCAGCCCTTGGGTGTCGCTGTAGTGGCGAGTAACAAGGCCCTCAGACTCCCACACGGAAAGGAGCGCGGAAAATGGCGTGCGCTCGGCGCTCCTCGTGACGACCCACAGATGCGCGGCCTGCCCTCGGGACCTCGCCTGATGCAGCATGGCCATCATGGGCGTCAAGCCAATGCCTCCGCCTATCAGCACGTGTTCAGCGCGCGGCATCAGCGGAAAAAAATTACGTGGCGGCCCGATTCGGAGCATGGCGCCGGCGCGCATCAGGGCATGCAGGGCTCTTGAGCCTCCCCTTCCGGTCTCTTCCCTCTGGACGGCGATGACATAGCGCAGCCGCTCGGCGGGGTCGTTGACCAGGGAGTAGTGGCGGTGACCATGTCCGGGCACGGCCACCGCAATGTGCGACCCTGCATCAAACGGAGGCAATTCACCGCCATCAAGCGCCACGAGTTCGTACGAGCGGATACCCACCGCCTCGTCCACCACACTGGACACCCGGACAAACAGGCGTCGGGACCTGGAAGCGAGCTGAGCTGTCATCGGCGCCAGCATGCTCAGTACATCCGCTGGGTATAGCTCTCCTGGAGCAACCCGGCCATGTATTCCACGGTGCCGTCACCCTCCGCACCGCCAGTGTGATCCCGCAGGATTTCGGCTGGATCGGGCAGATCGGCCGGGTCAGGCCAAGCCAGGGGATTCCAGAGCGTTCCACGCAAGGCGGCCTTGGCGCAGTGCAGATAGCACTCGGTCACCTCGATGCCGATGCCTGCCAGTGGCACCTTGCCATCGTGGGCGCAGGCGGCGAGCAGTCCGGCGTCGGACACCACGCACCCGATGCCGTTGATTCGCAGCGTTTCATCGTAGCCCGGCAACATCACGAGCATGCCCAGGCCCGGGTTCTCCAGCAGGTTCATCAGGCTGTCGTTGCGCCTGTTGCCCGTGACTTCGGGGATGAACAGATGACGTTCATCGAGCACGCGGATGAATCCCGGCTCACCCCCTCTGGGGGAGCTGTCACAGCGTCCGGTGGCATCGGAGGTGGCCAGCACGACGTACGGTGAACTCGCGACCAGACGCCGCGCATGGGCGTCGAGGTGGTCGATCACCTTGTTCAGGACGAGCGGCGAAGGCGGCGGGATGATTCCGCGCAATTCCTGCACCGACGCGACCGTGCGGCCGAAAGGGGTTTTGTGATGATTCTGCATAGGTCCCATCGTCTGGAGTAGAGGGAAATGCTAGACAGGAGCGAATCGACCCGCTATCGAAATCAGTTCATAATTTGTCTTGATCGGGTCAATCTGGAAATTTCCCCATGCGCAATGCAAGCGCGAGCTCCCTGGAGAGCACACCGCGTCCGGTCGTGGCCATCGGCAACGAGTACGGCCCGGACGTGGTCTTTGCGGTGCATTCGCACCGGCGGGCACAGCTGATGTACGCCAGCAGCGGTGTCATCACGGTCAACACCGCCTCCGGGAGCTGGGTGGTGCCGCCAGAACGCGCGGTCTGGGTTCCACCGGACACCGAACATTCGGTCCATATGAGCGGCAAGGTCCGCATGCGCAGCCTCTACATCACGGCCCAGGCGGCATCAGCCAAGGGCTTGCCGCAAGCCTGCTGCGTTGTGGAGGCCTCCCCCTTGCTGCAGGCACTGCTGGAGGTCGCCATCGATCTGCCCCTGCACTATGCCCCGCTGGGACGCGCCTCACGGGTCATGCAGCTTCTGCTGGATGAGGTCAACGTCATGGAAGTCCAGCCACTCAACGCCCCGATGCCCAAGGATCCGGAGCTGGCGCGCATCTGCCTTGCGCTTCTGCAGGCCCCTGGCCCGGACGCCTCCATCGATCGGCTCGCGGCCCAGCTCGCCATGAGCCGGAGCAGCTTCACCCGACATTTCCGATCAGAGACCGGTATGAGCTTTGGCCGCTGGCTCCAGCAAGCCCGTTTCCTGCACGCCCTGCGGCAAATCGCAAGCGGCAGCCAGGTCACGCAAGCTGCGCTGGACGCCGGTTACTCCAGCGCCAGCGCCTTCACGGCCGCGTTCCGCCAGGTACTGGGACACGCACCCAGCCGCTATTTCTCAGGGGAAGATCTGCCCCGGCGAGGGACTCACAAGGCGGGCTTCTGATACTTCTGCCAGGCCTGCGCGGTCGGCGTCGTCCCGGCCCCCGGCTCGGCCGGCAACTTGAAGTACCCCTGCACCACCTCGGCCGGGTCAGTAAAGCAATCCTTGATCCAAGGGATGTACTCCAGCACCTGCACCGCCGGATGGGCATAGGCCAGATGCACATGCACCTGACTCATGTCGCCGGCGTGCGGTGCCACGGGCAACCTGTAGCTGTGCGCCGTCTCGCACACGCGCAGCACCTCGGTCAGGCCCCCCATGCGGGTGACATCGGGCTGCACCCAGTGGATGGCGTTCTGGTGAAAGAACTCGGCGAAGGCATCCTGCGTGTACAGCTGCTCCCCCAGCGCCACCGGGATGCGGGTGGCCCGGGCCAGTTCCGCGTGTCCCTTGACGTCGTCGTACCACAGAGGTTCCTCGAACCAGAACACGTCAAAAGGCTCGGCCCCCCGGCAAAAGCGCAGGCAGGTGGGCAGGTCCCATTTGCCATTGCCGTCGATCGCCAGCGTGACGTCGGGGCCCACGGCCCGACGCACGGCCTCCAGCCGCCGCAGGTCCCGCTCCACCGTGCTGCCCACCTTGATCTTGATGCCGGTGAAGCCGTCGGCCACGGCGCGCAGCGCGCCTTCGACGAGTTGCTCGTCCGCGATGCTGAGCCAGCCGATGTCGGTGTTGTAGGCGCGGACCCTGTCACGCACCTGGCCGCCCAGCAGCTTCCACAGCGGCATCCCGGCGGCCTTGGCCTTCAGGTCCCACAAGGCGACGTCGATGGCCGCCTGGGCCAGCGTGGTGATGCCGGCGCGGCCCACCCATTGAAGGGCCGGGTTGCGCGCCAGCTTGAGCCACAGGCGGTTGACGTCATGCGCGTCCTCGCCCACCAGCAGTGGCGCATGGCAGCTCGCGATGCAGCGTGTGATGAGCTGGTCACTAGGCAGGTGCGAATGCGTGCCGGTGAAGCCATAGCCGCTCAGGCCGTTGTCGGTGTTGACTTTCGCCCCCACCACCCCCCAGTGACTGATGGTGTGCGTGCTGTCGGCGATCTGGCTGCCGGTCACGGGCACGTGCAGGATGAAGGGTTCGACCGAGGTGATGTTCAAGTTTGTCTCCAGGTGCAGAAACGATTGTGCCGTGAACGCCTCGGGCACGCTAAGCTGCGGCCATGAAGTCATCCATCCAACACCCCGTGCGCACCCTGCTGACCGGCGCCCTTGCGCTTTTGCCCCTTGCCGCCACCGTGCTGGTGCTGGCCTGGATCCTGCGGTTCCTCAGCGCCTGGCTGGGGCCGGAAAGCGCGTTCGGCCGGTTGCTGACTTTCGTGGGACTGGGCGTGACCCAGTCCGAAGCGGTGGGGTACCTGCTGGGGGTGGTCCTGCTGGTGGCATGCGTCTACGTCTTCGGCCTGCTGGTGGAGGCGGGACTCCAGCGCGGCGCGGCGCGGCTGGTCAACGCGCTGGTGATGCGGATTCCTGTGGTGCGGACCATCTACGATGTGATCCAGAAACTGGTGGCGTTGCTGGCGCACAAGGAAGAGGGCGCCATGCGCTCCATGAGCCCGGTGTGGCTGCATTTCGGCGGCAAGGCCGAGGGGTCGTCGACGGCCGTGCTCGGCCTGCTGTCCACGCCGCAGCCCGTGATGCTGGGGGGCAAGCCCTACGTGGGCGTGCTGGTGCCCACGGCTCCGGTACCCGTGGGTGGTGGTTTGCTCTACGTACCGCCGGAATGGGTGGAACCTGCGCAAGTGGGCATGGAAGGGCTGACCAGCATCTACGTGTCCATGGGGGTGACTTCGGCGCAGTACCTGGACAAGCCCGGCCCGGGGCCCGTCTGAGCCCGGCGGCGCGGCTCAGGCCGCGCCCCGGCCCTTCTGGCTCTCGAAATACACCACCTTGCGGGCTCGCTGCACATCGCCCAGCGGCCGGTGCGTCGCCAACGCCTGCCAGGGGTCGAAGACCCCCGCCTCGGCCTGCCGCGCCAGCGCCTGGCCGGCCTCGCTGCGCGTGTCCTGCCGGGGGAGCATGAGCCGGGCCACCGTCACATAGGGAGTGGTCCAGTTGACCGATGCGTCTTCGATGGGGGTGGCAGCCTCGTTCACATAGGGTTGCAACTGGAGGTCCCAGTGCAGTTCGCCCTGCGTCAGCCGCGCGCTGAAATCCGCGCCCCAATCCTTGCTGGCCCCGGCCGCGGGCTGGCGTGGTGCGCCCGAGGGCACCAGCCGCACGCGCACGGCATAGGGCCCGTTCGCCATGGGAACCCCGCTGTACAACATCTCGGTGGCGAAGCCGGTGAACGGCTTGCTCATGGTCTTGAGCAGGCGCGCGAGTTGAGCCGGGGCTCCGAACACGCCGTGCCGGCGAAACAGGTGCCGCAACAGGCTGCCATTGCCATACGAGGCCGCCACGGCGAAATCGACAAATTCAGCGCTGCCCTTGAAGACAAAGGCCTCGTGGTTGATCAGCGTGAAGTCCTGACTCGTGGCCGGCCCGTTCCCCAGCGCAGACTCGCCGGAAACCCCCAGGACGCGAAAGGCGAAGCCCCGGATATCGGGCATGCTGTCCCGCGCCTTGTCCATGCCACCATTGGACAGGCGCACCTGCACCTCGTAGTCCTGCGGCTTGGCAAACAGGCCTTGCGCGGCAAATTCAGGCAGGCCGTCCAGCACCTCCAGGGTGCCCGTGGCCACCGTGAGCTGCTTGCGGTGCAGGGCTCTCCCAGCGCCATACTTGCGCGACTTGCGTTGCTGGATTTCGGCAAACAGTTGGGCGGCCTGCGCATAGCGCTGTGCCTCGTCGGGGGCAATGTTTTCGTGCCAATCCGTGCTTGCCTGTACGTTCATTTCTCGGCTTCCTGGAGCGTGCGCCACATGACCTTGCCACTGCCGCTCTTGGGCAGGGCATCCACAAACTGCACCACCCGGGGCACCTTGTAGACCGCCATATTCTCACGGCACCAGGCGACGATGTCTTCCTCGCTGACCTGTCCCTTGTGGGTCTGTCTCAGCACCACCACAGCCTTGACGCTCTCGCCGCGGTAACTGTCGCGCGTGGAGATGATGCAGGCCTCCTGGATCGCCGGGTGGCGGAACATCAGTGCCTCGACCTCCGCCGGCCAGACCTTGAACCCGCTGGCGTTGATCATGCGCTTGAGCCGGTCGGTGATGAAGAAGTAGCCCTCCTCGTCCACGCGGCCCAGATCCCCCGAACGGAAGAAGCGCTTGCCCTCCAGCTCGATGAAGGCGGCCGCCGTGGCGTCAGGCCGCTTCCAGTAGCCCTGGAAGATCTCCGGGCCGTGCATGATGATTTCGCCCTGCTCGCCGGGCGGCATTTCCTGCAGGGTCTCCGGGTCGACCACCCGGGCATCGGTGCTCATGAAGGGAATGCCCAGACATTGCTGCTTGGGATGGTCGGGCGGGTTGCTGTGGCTGGGCGCGGCCGTTTCGGTCAGGCCGTAGCCCTCCACATAGCGCAACCCGTAGCTGTCGAACAGCCGCTGCGCCACGGCCTGCGGCATGGCGGCGCCTCCACCGCCGATGTGGACCAGGCTGGTCAGGTCGTACTGGTCGAAATTGGGGCTGCCCAGCAGGTCGATCACCATGGTGGGGATATTGGTCCAGGTGGTCACGCGGTAACGCGAGATCAGCTTGCCGGCCAGGTCACGATCCCAGCGCGGCATCATCACCAGCGTGCTGCCGGTGTAGATGTTGGCGTGCATCAGGCTCACCATGCCCGTGATGTGGAACATCGGCACCACCATGAGCGTGATGTTCTCGGGCGATGCGTTGCCCCAGAGGCTGCTGGCCATGGCGTTGTGCATGATGCTCGCGTGCGTGTGCATGCAGCCTTTGGGCAGTCCCGTGGTTCCACTGGTGTAGGGCAGCAGGGCCAGGTCCCCGGGACCGACAGTAGGCTCGGGCGCGGGGGCCGAGCTGGCCAGCGCATCGGCCCACGCGTGGACCTCGCCACCGGCCAGTGACGGCAGCGCATGGCGCGTCAGCAGCCACTCGCTCCAGGCCGGCGGCATGTCGGCCGGCGCGTCCCCTTCGGGCATGGCGTCGGTGAACTGGGTAACGACGAGGTGCGCCAGACGCTGTTCGGGCGCGAGTGCGTCACTGGCCTTGACCAGTTCGGCTGCGAGGTCGCCCGTGGTGATGGCCACGCGGGCATCCGGATCGGTGATGTAGTGCTTGAGCTCCTCGGCCCGGTTCATCGGGTTGACCGGCACCACCACGGCGTTGGCCCGCAGGATCGCGAAGTGCGCAATCACCAGCTGCGGGCAGTTCTGCATGTTGAGGATCACCCGGTCTCCCTTACGCACGCCCAGGGTCTGCAGGTGCGCCGCCAGGCGCTCCGCCTGCCGGGCCACTTCCGCATAGTGGAACTCGCGTCCGAAAAACACGATCGCCGGCTTGTCCGGGTAGCGGCGGGCGCTGATGGCCATGTTGTCCCACAACGGCGTGCGGGGCGGGGAAATGCTGTGGGGAAGGCGCTTGGGCCAGAACTTGTGATGGGGGCGCGACATGGGGTCTCCTGCGTGGGCGCCAGACTAACGCGCCCCATTGCTGCACCGCATCAGGGAAGCCCCGAAGCGCGTCACCTTGGCGACCCGTCCGTCAACGCACCATCCCGGGCCTCCGTTGTGGTGCAGGGGGCGCATCACGCTACGGGAAATCACCCATCATGGTGCGCAAATCTTGTATACCAATGGCATGGTAACTGCTATACATTGGGTCCCATGGCCACCTCCTCCGACATCAGCGACCGCATCATCGAAGCCGTGATGGCGCAGAAGCTCCCTCCCGGCTCCCGCCTGGGCGAGCAGCAGCTCGCCATGCTGTTCGATTGCAGCCGCACCATCGTGCGCGAGGCCCTCACCCGCCTGGCCGTGCGAGGCATCGTCACCGTGAGCGCGCGCCGCGGCTGGTACGTGATCGAACCCTCGCAGGATGAAGCCCGCGAGGCCTTCGAGGCCCGCCGCGTGATTGAGCTGGGACTGATCCGCAGCATGAAGCGCGTCGACAAGACCGCCATCCGGCAGCTCAAGGCCCACCTGGCCCGGGAGAAGGCCGCCGTCAAGGGCAGCGACGTGGGTGCGCGCAGCTACCTGCTGGGCGACTTCCACGTCTGCCTCGCGGAATGCCTGGGCAACAGCCTGCTGGCCGACACCCTGCGCGACTTCACCGCCCGCACCACACTGATTGCGATGCTGTACCAGTCGTCGCACGATGCCGCGCAGTCCTGCGAGGAGCATGTGCAGATCGTCGCGGCGCTGGAGAAGAACGACCTCGCCCTGGCTGAAAAACTCATGTCGCGCCACATCGGCACGGTGCAGGCGGCTCTGCGCCTTCAATCCACGGCCGACCCCCTGGCCCATCTGCGTGAGGCCCTGGCCCCCGTGACGCGGCCGGGCAAGGCGTCAACGGGTGCGGCACAAGACTTGCATACAAGCTCTCACAAGCCCTCAAGCCCAGGCCGCCGGAAAAAGGCGGCACCGCCTGACGAACCTTCCACCTACCTAGGAGCCCTGTTATGAAATTCAGCAAACGTCAAATCACCCTGAGCCTGGCCGCTGCCGCCCTGCTGGCCAGCGCGGGCGCGCAAGCGCAATCGGCGCTGGACGACATCATGAAGGCGAAGAAGATCACCATCGCCATCCCTACCGACTTCCCGCCCTACGGCATGGTCGGCACCGATCTCAAGCCCCAGGGCCTGGACATCGACATGGCCAACTACATCGCCGGCAAGCTCGGCGTGGCGATCGAGCTCGCGCCCGTCACCAGCGCCAACCGCATTCCCTACCTTCAGACCAAGAAAGCCGACCTGGTGATCTCCACCTTGGGCAAAAACCCCGATCGGGAAAAGGTCATTGACTTCACCGCCGCCTACTCGCCGTTCTTCCAGGCCGTGTTCGCTGCCAAGACCCTGAGCGTCAAGAGCTTTGCCGATCTGGCGGGCAAGTCCGTGGCCGTTACCCGCGGCGCCATCGAGGACCAGGAGCTGAGCAAGGTCGCACCGGCGAGCGCCGACATCAAGCGTTTCGAAGACAACAACGCCACCGTGTCGGCCTTCATTTCAGGCCAGGTCCAGACCATCGCCACCGGTGCCTCGGTGGCCGGCGCCTTCATGGGCAAGAACCCGCAGCTGGGCACCGAGTTCAAGTTGCTGCTCAAGGACAGCCCCAACTACATCGGCGTCGCCAAGGGCGAAGACAAGCTGCGCCTGAAGGTCAATGAGATCATTGCCGCGGCCAAGGCCAACGGCGATCTCGACAAGATGGCCATCAAGTGGCTGGGCCGGCCGGCCGGCAACCTGCCCCAGTAAGCATGGTCCAGCTCGACTTCGGCGCTGTCCTGAGCCAATGGCCCCTGCTCGCCAGGGGCGTGGCCTGGACGCTGGGCCTGACGGCCATCTCGGCCGTGCTCGGTGTGGCCACGGGCATCGCCTGCGCATGGGCCCGCGTGCACGGCGCGGGTTGGCTGCGGTGGGCGGTCGGCGCCTATGTCGAGCTAGTGCGCAACACGCCCTTCATCGTTCAGCTGTTCTTCGTGTTTTTTGGCCTGCCGGCCGCAGGCGTGAAGCTGTCGCCTGAAGCCGCGTCGATCATCGCGATGGTCATCAACCTGGGGGCCTATGCGGCCGAGATCATCCGCGCCGGCATCGAGGCCACGCCCCGCGGCCAGATCGAGGCGGCGCTGAGCCTGGCGCTCACCCAGATGCAGACCTTCCTGCGCGTGGTGCTGCCACCTGCGCTCAAGAAGGTCTGGCCGGCCCTGGTCAGCCAGATCATCATCGTGATGCTGGGCTCGGCCGTGTGTGGCCAGATCTCCACCCAGGAGCTGAGCTTTGCCGCCAACCTGATCCAGAGCCGCAATTTCCGCGCCTTCGAGGCCTTCATCATCGCCACAGCCCTTTACCTGCTGCTGGCTGTGGGCGTGCGCCGGCTGCTCAACTGGCTGGGGCCGCGGTTCCTGTTCGGGAAATGAGGGACCCCCACCATGGTTGACTTTTCGGTCTGGGACATCTTCCGCAACCTGCTGCTGGCCACGCGCTGGACGGTGGTGCTCTCGCTCATTGCTTTCGTCGGGGGTGGCGTGGTCGGGCTGGCTTTGCTGGTCGCGCGCCTCACACCCTCGCGCTGGGCGCACCGGCTGGTGGGCGGCTACATCCAGCTGTTCCAGGGAACCCCACTGCTGATGCAGCTGTTCCTGGCCTACTTTGGCATCGCGCTGTTCGGCATCAAGACCTCGGCCTGGGTGGCCGCGGCCTTCGCGCTCACGCTGTACACCAGCGCCTTCCTGACCGAGATCTGGCGCGGCTGCGTGGCGGCCATTCCCAAAGGCCAGTGGGAAGCCGCCCAGAGCCTGGCCCTGAGTTTCAGCGAGCAGCTGCGCTACGTGGTGCTGCCCCAGGCGGTGCGCATCGCCATCGCGCCCACCGTGGGCTTCCTGGTGCAGGTCATCAAGGGCACGGCCCTGGCCTCGGTGATCGGCTTCATCGAACTCACGAAGGCCGGCACCATGATCACCAACGCCACCTTCAAGCCCTTCCTGGTCTACAGCTGCGTGGCCCTGCTCTACTTTGCGCTGTGCTTCCCGATCAGCCTGTATGCCAAAACCCTCGAGAGGAAGATGCGATGAACGCCATCGTTGAGATCACTGCCCTGCGCAAGTCCTACGGCACCAATGAAGTGCTCAAGGGCATTGACCTGAAGGTCGAGCGGGGCGAGGTGATTGCCATCATCGGCAAGAGTGGTTCGGGCAAGAGCACGCTGCTGCGCTGCATCAACGGGCTGGAAGAGTTCCAGGACGGCGCGCTGACCGTCGACGGCAAGCAACTCATGCATGACAACCCCGCGGCCATGCGCGAGTTGCGCCAGCATGTGGGCATGATCTTCCAGAGCTTCAACCTGTTTCCCCATCTGTCCGTGGGCAAGAACATCATGTTGGCGCCCACACTGGTCAAGAAAAAGGACCCGGCCGGTGCCGCCGAGCAGGCGCGCCAGTTGCTGGTGCGCGTGGGCCTGGGTGAAAAATTCGATGCGACACCTGACCAGCTCTCCGGCGGGCAGCAGCAGCGCGTGGCCATCGCACGCGCCCTGGCCATGGAGCCCGCCGTGCTGCTGTGCGACGAGATCACCAGCGCCCTCGACCCCGAGCTGGTCGGTGAAGTGCTGCGCGTGGTCGAAAGCCTGGCCGAGGAAGGCATGACCCTGCTCATGGTCACGCACGAGATGAGCTTTGCGCGCAAGGTCAGCGACCGCGTGATCTTCATGCACCAGGGGCGCGTCCATGAGATGGGTCCGCCCGCCGAGATTTTTGGCAGCCCCAGAACCCCCGAGCTGCAACAGTTCCTCTCGTCGCTCAACGACTAGGCCCGTCGGACGGGCGGCTTGCGCCGGGCCTAGCACCGGCTGGCCCGCCATCACGGCGTCCGGCAGAATCACGCCATGACCGCATTGCCCGTTGCCTCGGCCTTCCAGCACCTCTGCTCCCGAATTCATAGCATGACTCGCCGACGGGGAGCGGGCTGGGTGGCATTTTCATTGTTGACCTTGGCTGCACTGCCCGCTCAGGCGCTGGACCTGCAGGGTCACCGCGGCACGCGGGGGCTGGCGCCGGAGAACACGTTGCCGGCCTTCGAACGCGCGCTGGAGATCGGCGTGACCACGCTGGAGCTGGACATTGGCGTCACGGCCGACAACGTGGTCGTGATCTCGCACAACCCGTCGCTGGACCCGGCCATCACGCGCGACACCTCGGGCCACTGGCTGGGCGCCAAGGGGCCCAGCATCCGCTCACTCACGCTGGCGCAGCTGCAGACCTACGACGTGGGCCGCATCAACCCGGACAGCAGCTACGCCCGGACCTTCGCCACCCAGCAGCCGCGCGACGGCACACGCATCCCGACCCTCGCGGCGCTGTTTGCGCGGGTCAAGGAACTCGGTGCCAGCGAGGTGCGCTTCAACATCGAGACCAAGATTTCCCCTTCGCAGCCCGAGGAAACCGTCAATCCCGAGCGCATGGTCCGGGCGCTGCTCAACGTGGTGCGTGAAGCCGGCATGCTGCAACGCGTGACGATCCAGAGCTTCGACTGGCGCACGCTGCAGATCGTCCAGGGGTTCGAGCCGGGCGTCCCCACCGTGTACCTGAGCATCCAGACCGCCAGCAGCGACAACATCCGCGACGGCGCGTGGACCGCCGGCTTCCGGATGGCCGACCATGGCAGCGTGCCGCGCATGGTCAAGGCAGCCGGAGGCGCCGTCTGGTCTCCGAACCAGGGCGCGCTGACCGAGGCGTTGCTCAAGGAAGCGCAGGGCCTGGGCCTCAAGGTCATTCCCTGGACCGTCAACAACCCTTCGGACATGGACCGGCTGATCGGTTGGGGCGTGGACGGCCTGATCAGCGACTACCCCGACCGCTTGCGCGATGCCGCGCGCCAGCGCGGATTGCCCCTGCCCAAGGGACTGAAGAACTAGGCTGATGGACGCCCTGCAAACCCTGCAAACGGCGCTCGACCGGCTGCGCAGCCACCCGCTCGAGGTGCACGCATTCAGCAGCCAGGCGCGCGGCCAGCAAGCCCTGCTGGCTGCCCTGCCCCCGCGCTACGGCGACGTGCTGCATGACCTGCTGGACCGTCTGGAATCCAGCGCGCTGTTCAGCGAGGAAAGCTGCTCGTTCAGCCAGAGCGGCCTGCTGGACAACCTGCAGGTCTGGATCGACAAGGCGCGCGGACAGCTCGCCGCGGACTGACCGGCGCGCCTACACGTGGCGTGTGACGCGGGCCGCCCGGCGCGGCGGGCGGAAGGCGTCCGCCCGCTCGTGCAGGGCCTCGATGATGTGGCAACGCCCACCGCCGCCGTCGCAGCGGTTGCGCAGGGCCTGCAGGTCCTTCTCGAGTGTCCGCAGCTCGGCCAGCCGCTCGCGTACGTGGCCCAGATGTTCGTCCAGCGCCTGGCTTGCGGCGGCGCAGTCGGCCTTGCGGCGCAGGTCCAGGGCCAGCAGCGTGCGCACCTCGTCCAGCGACATGTCCATGGCCCGGCACAGGCGGATGAAGCGAAGCTGGTGCACATCGGCATCGCTGTACAGACGGTAGTCGTTGCCACCGCGCGCCTGGGCGGCCAGCAGGCCCTGCTTCTCGTAGTAGCGGATGTTGGCCGCCGTGACACCGCTGCGGCGCGCGGCCTCGCCGATGCGGTAACCATTCTGCGGCTGGGGGCTTGAAGCGGGCATGGCTTGACCTTGAAGTGACTTGAAGGTTTCCAATGATGCCAAAAGCGAAAGGAAAGCCACTTGTCTGCCCATTGCCATCATCACCACGACGCACCGCCCGAGACGGCAAGCCACCCCCGATACCGGCGCATCCTCTGGATCGCGCTGGTGGTCAACGCCGCCATGTTCCTCGTCGAGATCGGCTCCGGACTGCGTTCGGGCTCGGTCTCCCTGCTGGCCGACGCGATCGACTTCCTCGGCGACGCCGCCAACTACGGCGTCACCCTGGCCGTACTGTCGATGGGCCTGGCCTGGCGTGCCCGATCGGCGCTGCTCAAGGGCGCCAGCATGCTGGCCTTCGGCCTGCTCGTCCTGGGCAAATCGATCTGGGCACTGCGCACCGGCACGCCCCCCGAGGCGCTCACCATGGGCGTGGTGGGCGCGCTGGCCTTGCTGGCCAATGTGGCGGTGGCGGCGCTGCTGTATGCCTACCGCGAGGGCGACGCCAACATGCGCAGTGTGTGGCTGTGCTCGCGCAACGACGCCATCGGCAATCTCGCGGTCATGGGCGCGGCACTCGGCGTGTTCGGCACGGGCTCCGCCTGGCCAGACCTCGCCGTGGCCACCGTGATGGCGGCGCTGGCCACCTGGGGCGGGGCCTCGGTGATCCGCCAGGCCCGCAGCGAACTGAGGCACGCGCGGGGAGCCATGGCATGAAATTCAGCCGCGCGACCGAGTTGCCCGTCCCTGCAGACTGGGTGATCGAGCAACTGGCCCAGACCCGCAGCTTCCGGCATGTGAGCGCGCCTCTGATGCGCTTCACGCCGGTGCGGGGCGCCTGGCCCGCCCGCTTGACCCCGGGCACGGACCTGGAACTGCACATGGCCGGGTTCGGCTGGCTGCCGCTGGGGCGGCAGACCGTGCGGATCACCGCGCCCATGGAGATCGACGGCGGAGGGGCCACGCTCTGTGATGACGGCAGTGGCCAGTGGCTGCGCCGCTGGCACCACCGCATCACCGTGCAGCCGCTGGACGCGCAACGCTGCCTGTACCGCGACGACGTGGAGGTCCAGGCCCGCTGGTGGCCCCGGCTGATGACCGGACCGTCGGCTCTGATGGCCCGCGCCTTCTTCGCGCACCGTCAGCGCCGCTGGCTGGCGCTGGCCCGCCAGCAGGCCCAGGACCCCACGCCGCTGTGGCCGCCGCTGCGCCGCGGCGATCTGGTCCGGGCCCTGATCGACGCTGGCGCACAGGCCGCCCCCCGGCAGCGCTGGCCCTGGCTGGAGGCGGCGCATGTGGTGGGGCAGGCCAGCCTGCCGCTGCACTTCCGCGTGCATGCAGCGATGCTGGCCCTGGCCTGGCAGACGCGCGACGTGCGCGAGGTGGTGGGCCAGTTGGCACGGCTGGCCCTGCTGGTGCCCGGGCATCTGCTGCAGCGCTTGCCGTCCGGCAACCCGGGACGCGCCCGCGTCAGTGCCTTCGCGCCCATGGCGCTGGAAACCGGTACGGTGCAGCGCATCCGCGCGGCGACGGCGGCCCTGAAGGATTGAGGCCGGAACTTTCACCGCGGTCGCCGTATCATTCCGCCATGCGTCGCTGGTTTCTCATCGTCATGATTGCCCTGCTCCCGCTGCGGGTCTGGGCCGGCGACGTCATGGCCAGCCAGATGCTGATGCAGCAGCTGAATGCTATCAATACGGTAGCAAACAATGGCCATCCGAAAAGGGCTTCCGTTGCATTGGACTCTGAAATGGCAGCCACGCCCCACGCCGACTGCGCCGGGCACGGGTCGGCCGCCGGTCCCGGCGACGACGCCCCGGCCGGGATGGACTGCAGCACCTGCGTGGCCTGCCAGGTCTGCCATTCGCTGGCGTTGATGGCCCTGCCGGCGCCGCAGGCCACCTCCGGCGCCTGGCACCATGCGCCGGCCGGCGGCGCCCTCGCCTACTCCAGCGCGCCCGTGGCGCTGGGTTTCAAGCCCCCCATCTCCTGAGCTCCAGGCCCAAAGTGGGTCTGTACCTGCCTGCGGGCCTCGCGCGTCTGCCCTTCGGGGCGCTGGTGCGCTGGCCCGCGTTCGCGATGCCGCCATCGCCCGCTCGTGACTCAGGAGATGTTTGTGAAACCCGATTCAACCCCTCGACCGCTCCCCCCGCACCTGGGGTGGGCGGCCGCCGCCCTGGCCACCCTGGCCGTCGCCTGGGCCCCCGCCTGGGCCCAGACCGCAACCCCACCCCCAAAGGCGCAGCCGCCGCGCTCCGCGCTGCAGGACTACCGCCCCTATGTCGACGAAAAGCCCTCGGACTGGCGCGAAGCCAATGACCTGACTGCCCGCATCGGCGGTTGGCGGGGCTATGCCCGGGAAGCCCAGGCCCCTGACACCGAGGCCCCCACGGAAAGCGCAACGCCGGACCCCCATGCGGCCCATGGCGGACACGCCATGCCGCGCAAGGAGACGCCATGAAGCGCGCCTATCTTGGTTGCACCGCGCTCGCCGCGGCGCTGTTTCTCGCGGGGTGCGCCGCCGTCGACGTTGACCAGGCGGTGGCCGACGTCAACAGCCGTACCGCCTCCTTCACCCGGGGGCAGGTCCAGCTCGACCGCTCGGGCGCGCAGGCCGAGGCACGTGCCCGGCTTGCCGAAGCGTTGCTGGGCAAGCCCCTGAGCCAGGACGACGCCGTGCAGCTCGCCCTGGCCAACAGCCCGGCGCTGCAGGCCCTGTTGGCCGACGGCTGGGCCGACCTCGCGGCCGCTCGCCAGACCGGCCGCATGTCCAATCCGGTGTTCACCTTCGAGCGCGTGCGCAGCGGTGACGAACTGGAGCTGGGCCGGCTGCTGTCGTTTGGCCTGCTGGACCTGCTGACGCTGCCGCGGCGCCTGCAGTGGTCGGAGAGCCAGGCGGACAGGGTCCGCACGCAGTTGAGCGCCCAGGTCATCGGGCAGGTGACCGAGGTGCGACAGGCCTGGGTGCGGGCGGTGGCAGCGCAGCAGGCACAGTCCTATGCCGACCAGGTCCATACCGCCGCGCAGGCCGCGGCGGAACTGGCGCGGCGCATGCAGCGCGTGGGCAACTTCACACGGCTCCAGCGCCTGCGCCAGCAGGCCTACTACGCGGACAGCGCAGCCCGGCTCGCCATCAGCCAGCAGGCGGCCACCGCCGCGCGTGAAGCGCTGGTGCGTCGGCTGGGCCTCACCGAGGCGCAGGCCGAACGCCTGCAATTGCCCGAGCACCTGCCCGATCTGCCCCCGCAGGCCCTGCAGGCAGAACGTGTGCGCCACGCCGCGTCCGGCCAGCGCCTGGACCTGCAGCTGGCGCGCGCCCAGCTCGACGTCGCGGGCCAGGCCCAGGGGCTGGACCTGATCAACAGCCTGACCGACGTGGAACTCGGCATTCGCCGCGACACGGTGTTCGACAACGCAAGCAGCTCGCGAACGCCGCGACGCGGCTACGAACTGGACATCCGCCTGCCCGTGTTCGACTGGGGCACGGCCCGGCGCGAGGCGATGAACGCCCGATCGCTGGCCGCGGCACGCCGCTATGAAGCCATCGAGCGCAGCGCGTCGTCACAGCTGCGTGAGACCTATTCCGCGTATCGCACGGCCTACGATCTGGCGCGCCACTACCACGACGAAGTGGTGCCGCTGCGTGAGCGCATGGCCGAGGAAAACGTGCTGCGCTACAACGGCATGCTGATCGGTGTTTTCGAGCTGCTCGCGGACACCCGTGAGCAGATCGCCAGCGTCAGCGCCGCGATCGACGCCTACCAGCAGTTCTGGCTCGCTGACGCCGCTCTGGCGGCCTCGATGGCTGGCCAACCGGTGGGCATGGCGCTGGCCTCCCCCGCCCTGTCCGGCGGCAACGAGCCGGCCGGTGCCGGCCACTGACCTCTTCTACAGGCTTTACTCCATGAACACCCGAAGAAACTTTCTCACGGGCGCTGGTGCCATCACCACCGCCATGGCCACCGCGGCCGTCAGCAAGGCCGCAATGGCCGCCCTGCCCGAGCCGGTGTTGCAGACGCGGCCGGACACCATGGCGCCGCTGATACCGCCGACCGGCCGCCCCTACAACCCCGTCGTCACGCTGAACGGATGGACCCTGCCCTGGCGCATGAACCAGGGGGTTAAGGAATTCCATCTGGTAGCCGAACCCGTGGTGCGCGAAATGGCACCGGGGTTCAAGGCCCATCTGTGGGGCTACAACGGCCAGTCCCCCGGACCCACCATCGAGGTGGTCGAGGGCGACCACGTACGCATCTTCGTGACCAACAAGCTGCCCGAGCACACCACCGTGCACTGGCACGGCCAGCGCCTGCCCAATGGCATGGACGGCGTGGCCGGATTGAACCAGCCCGCGATTCCGGTCGGCAAGACCTTTGTCTACGAGTTTGTGGCGCGGCGGCCGGGCACGTTCATGTACCACCCCCATGCGGACGAAATGACGCAGATGGCCATGGGCATGATGGGCTTCTGGATCACCCATCCCAGGGGCCGGCACCCGTTGATCGACGAAGTGGACCGCGATTTCGTCTTTCTGCTCAACGCCTACGACATCGATCCGGGGGCCTACACCCCAAAGATCATGACCATGCTGGATTTCAATCTGTGGAGCTGGAACAGCCGTGTGTTCCCCGGCATCGATCCGCTGGTGGTGCGGCAGAACGACAAGGTGCGCATCCGTTTCGGCAACCTCACCATGACCAACCACCCGATGCATCTGCATGGTCACGAGTTCTTCGTGACGGGAACCGACGGCGGCCCCACGCCCCGGTCCGCGCGCTGGCCCGAGGTCACCACCGACGTGGCCGTGGGCCAGATGCGCCAGATCGACTTTGTCGCCAACGAAGAGGGGGACTGGGCCTTCCACTGCCACAAGAGCCACCACACGATGAATGCGATGGGGCACAACGTCCCCACGCTCATTGGCGTGGAACACCGCCAGATCATGCGCAGCATCACCAAGGTCATCCCGGACTACATGGTGATGGGCGAGCGCGGGATGGCCGACATGGCCGAGATGGACATGCCCCTGCCCGACAACACGGCCAAGATGATGACCGGCGAAGGCCCGTTTGGCTCGGTGGAAATGGGCGGCATGTTTTCCATGCTCAAGGTGCGCAAGGACCAGAAACCCGGCGACTACCGCGACCCCGGCTGGTACGCGCTGCCCCCCGGCACGCAGGCCTATGAATGGACGGGCAGCCTGCCGGACCCGAAGCGTTTTGCAGCCGCAGGCGGCCAGACCATGAAGGCGCAGAACATGCCGATCAAGGAAGTGGAAGTCCAGGTCCGCAAGCCCGTGATGAACGGCATGGGCGGCATGCAGCATTGATGGCCCGATTCCCTGGCATGGAACACGACGAACCCGACGTGGCCCACGTACCGCCCGGCGGGCGCGGCGAGATCGTCTGGACCTTCAACAAGGCGGGCCACTTCGGCTTTGCCTGCCGCATCGCTGGCCACTACCAGGCCGGCATGGTCGGGACCCTCATGGTGTCCTCTCACTGAACCCCTGAAAGGAATCCAAATATGGAACGCAGAACCCTGCTCATGGCGTCACTGGGCACCACGCTGTCTGTCACGGCCTGGAGCGCGGCTCCCATCGACGTCGAAGTCTGGAAAGACCCGCAATGCGGCTGTTGCAAGGATTGGGTCGCCCATTTGCGGGGCCACGGCTTCCGGGTCCAGGTCCACGATGGCGGCAACCCCGCGGTGCGCCAGCGGATGGGCTTGCCCGAGTCCCTTGCCAGTTGCCATACCGCACGGGTGAACGGCTACGTGATCGAGGGCCATGTGCCGGCCCGCGAGATCCAGCGGCTGCTGCGCGAGAAGCCCCGTGCACTGGGTCTGGCGGTGCCGGGCATGCCCGTTGGATCGCCCGGCATGGACGGCCCCGCCTATGGAGGACGCAAGGATCGTTTTGACGTGTTGCTGGTCACCCCAGACCAGCGCACCCGCGTGTATCAAACCTACCCCTGAAAGGCCCCCCATCATGAGACAACTCGTTTCCGCGCTGCTGATCGCACTGGCGTCGACACTGGCCGTGGCCCAGACCGCGAAGGACATGGCCGACGCCGAGGTCCGCAAGATCGACAAGGACAACGGCAAGCTCACCCTCCGGCACGGCCCCATCAAGAACCTGGACATGCCCGGCATGACCATGGTATTCAGGGTCAAGGATCCGGCGCTGCTGGACAGCCTGGCCGTCGGCGACAAGATCCGCTTCCACGCGGAACAGGAGCGCGGCGCCATCACGGTCACCGAGGTGGAGAAGGTCGCACGGTAGTCAGGCGGCGGACCGCGCGGCTGCACGGATAATGGATTCATGCCGTCTTCCCCGCCACAGCAAGCCCCCACCCGCCGGTCGCGAGCGGGCTCCCTCACCGATGTCGCCGGCCTCGAAGTCGGCCATTTCACCGACGCTCGCCGGCCCACGGGCTGCACCGTGGTGCTGGCGCGCGAAGGCGCCGTGGCCGGCGTGGATGTCCGGGGGGCAGCACCCGGCACGCGCGAGACCGACCTGCTATCGCCCGTCAACCTCGTCGAACAGGTCCATGCGGTGATGCTCGCGGGCGGCAGTGCCTGGGGCCTGGATGCCGCCAGCGGCGCGATGCGCTGGCTCGAAGAGCGCAACGTGGGCTTTGACGTGCGTGTCGGCCGACTGCCCATCGTGCCCGCCGCCGTGCTGTTCGACCTGCTGGTGGGAGACCCGCAGGTGCGGCCCGACGCCGACGCCGGGCGTGCCGCCTGCGCCGCCGCGTCGAACCGCCGGCCCGCCGAAGGCAACGTGGGCGTGGGCGCCGGAGCCGCCGTGGGCAAGATTTTCGGCATTGACCGCGCGATGAAAGGCGGCGTGGGCACGGCCTCGGTCACCGTGGCCGGCGTGACGGTCGGCGCGCTGGTCGCCTGCAATGCACTGGGCGACGTGGTGGACCCGGACACGGCCCAGGTGATTGCCGGCGCCCGCACGGCCAATGGCCGGAAACTGCTGGACACTCGCCGCGCGCTGCTGCGAGGTGAGGCGCCTCGCCCCCTGCTGGCGGGCACCAACACCACCATTGGCGTGATCGGCACGGACGCGGTGCTCACCAAGACCCAGGCCACCAAGCTGGCGCAGATGGCGCACGATGGGCTCGCCCGCAGCATCAACCCGGTGCACACCATGAGTGACGGAGACACGCTGTTTGCGCTCGCCACCGGCCGCGCGGCCCGGCACCCCGGCATGATGGTGCTGGGCACCATGGCCGCCGAAGCCACCGCGCGGGCGGTCGTGCGCGCGGTGCGCGCAACCCGCGGCCTGTCGGCCGGCGAATTGCACTTGCCGGCCGCAGGTGATCTGTAACCGGGCTTGACACCCGCGCGCGCGCCATCGGCCAGAATCCAAAGCCATGCCTCAAGCCATCCGCCACACCCTGCTCTCGCTGCGCGACCTGCTGATCTCGGCCGGCCCGCTGGCACTGCTGGCTGCGGGCCTGCTGCTGCTGGCCTACTTCTGGCTCGACCCCAACCCACCGCGCAAGGTCACGCTGGCCACCGGTCCGGCGCAGAGTGCCTATGACGAGTTCGGCAAGCGCTACCAGAAGGCGCTTGCCGCCAATGGCATCGAGGTGGTGCTGTTGCCCAGCGAAGGATCCTCCGACAACCTGGCCCTGCTGAGAGCCGGCAAGGCCGACCTCGGGTTCGTGCAAGGCGGCAGTGCCGACCTCTCCGACGGTGCCGGGAATGCCATCGAATCCCTGGGCAGCCTGTTCATGGAACCGGTCTGGCTGTTCTACCGCGAAGAGGCCGTGAAGAAAAACCGCCCTGCAGCCTCCACGGCGGGCGGCAGCGCCACCCTCGGCTCCCTCACCCAGTTGCAGGGCTTGCGGCTGAACGTGGGGACACCGGGCAGCGGCGTGCCCAGCCTGATGGCCAAGCTGTTCGAGGCCAATCACCTTGACATCAAGACCCTGCAACTGTCCGAGCTCAGCCAGACGCCAGCCACCGTGGCGTTCCTCGGGGGCCAGCTCGATGCCTTGGTCTTTGCCTCGGCGCCTGAGTCACTCATGGTGCAGATGCTGCTTCAGACGCCGGGAGTCAAGCTGATGGACTTCGCGCAGAGTGAGGCCTACTCGCGCCGCTTTCCATTCCTCACGCCGGCCACCTTGCCGCGCGGCGTCGTCGATCTGGCCCAGGACCAGCCACCCCGAAACGTTCACCTCGTGGCGTCCACCACGGCCCTGCTGGCGCGCGACAACACGCACCCCGCATTGCTGCAGCTCTTTGCGCTGGCCGCCCGCGACATCCATGGTTCGGCGGGCTGGTTCAACCGGGCGGGCGCATTTCCCAGCGCCGACCACACCGAGTTTCCGCTCGCCCAGGAGGCCGAGCGTGCCATCCGGAACGGCCCCCCGCTGTTGCAGCGCTGGCTCTCGTTCTGGATGGCGAATCTCGTGGAACGCATGTGGCTTGCCCTGGGCATCATCATCGCCATCCTGTTGCCGCTGTCGCGGATCGTGCCGCCGCTGTATGAGTTCAGGATTCGCTCCCGGGTGTTCCGCTGGTACGGCCAGTTGCGCGAGATCGAGAGCCGCTGGGAGGCCGAGCCTTCCACGGCGCCGCAACTGCTGCAGGAGCTGGAAGCGATGGACAGCAAGGCTGGCCGCATCAGCGTCCCGCTGTCCTATACCGATGAACTCTACGCGCTGCGCAACAACATCCACCTGGTGCGCAAGAAGCTGCTCAGAGCGTGATGTCCACGCTGTTGCGCAGTGCCGCCTCAGCCACCGCATCCAGCGCGCCCGCCACCACAGCCTGGTTGGACAGCACCTTGAGATTGCCCGAAGCCGCAAGCCGCTCGATGGACTGGTGCGTCATGGAGTGATTGACGCCATCCGCATTGCTGAACATGAACAGCGTGCCGTGGGGACTGGCCCAGGTCAGTTGCGTGCGGATCCAGCCGGAGTCCATGCGCAACTCCACCCAGGCGCCCGGTGTGAGCTCGGCCACCGGTGACACCGTGTCGTGCTGCGCCAGCGCTGGCACAGCGGTGTCGTCCGGCTCGATCAGGGTGTCCCTGAACCCCGGCTGGGTGGCCTCAAACAGCGGATGCGGCACCACGGACTGGGGCGGCTGGGTCTCCATGAATCCGGAATCCTGCGCCTCGGCGGGCGCCAGCCACAGCCCCGCCTGATCAGCCTCGCGGAACTGGGCCTCGAGCTGGGCCCGGGCATCCAGGGGCGCCGGTGCGGAAGCCGCCCCGGTCTTGCTGGCCCGCGCGTGCAGGGCCATGAGTTCTTCAAAGAACCGGCCTGACTTTGACCGCGAAAAGCCGATGCGCTCCAGGCCCTCGCGCAACTTGGCGAGCAAGCCCGGAATCAGCCGCGTGAGCCGCGGCAGGTTGCTCGACGCCACCTCAGGCATGGCGCTCCACAGCAGGTCCGTCACGACGTCCTCATAGCCTTGCGGGTCGGCCCGCCCCTGCGGGTCAGTCAGACGGGCATGCGCGATCACCTGCGCCCATGGCCCCGCAACGAAATAGACGATGCCCCGAGGGGCGCCGGCCGTTTCGGCCCGCTGGCGCAGGTCGCGCGAAATCTTTTCGGCCAGCAGATTGCGCTGCTCCGCCTGCAACAGCGCCTGCACCGCCTTCTCGCGCTGACGGCGTTCGCGCCGGGCATGTTCATCCCACAGGTTCTCAAGGGACTGCAGGGCAAACGCAAACGGTTCGGCGCCCTCGATGCGGGTGGTCAGCAGCGCCTGCACTGCCTGTTTCGCGGGGTCCAGAAAGGCGGCAAAGCCCGCCGCACCCGCAGACGACCAGGCCATGCTCCTGCCCGTGAACTGGTCCAGCAGGCGCCGCGCCGGGTGCTGCTTGTCGCTGAAGAACCGGGGGTCGATCAGCGCCAGGCGCAGCAAGGCGGGCTCGAGGTCGCGCACGGTCTGCTGCACCTCGCCCAGCAGCCGCGGATCGTTGGCAATGGTGTCCACCATCAGGCCCACGACCTCCAGCCCCAACGCCTGTCCGGTGCCGCGGGCCTGCTTGCGCAACTGCTCGCGCAGGCCAGTGGCTTCGGTGGCGCCTGCCGAGGTCACGGAGCGCCGGTCGGCCAAGCGCTGCATGACCTGATTGACCTGTTTCATCTCCTGCAAGGCCTCGAAAGCCGCGGGGACCGTCGGCGAGAACTCGGGATGCTGGCGGGGTTCGGACCGGCCTGCCGGGCCGGCTTCAGCAGCCCCGTCCATGTCGTCAAAGCCCCCGGACAGCAAACGCCGCAATTGAGCCACGGTCAGCAGGGTCTCAGGAGCGGCGCGCGGGTGCGGCTGCGCCATCCCGGTGGGCCGCCCCTGTGCGACCGGCACCGGTGCATGAATCACGTTGAAACCGGCAGCCTCGACACCCTGGCCGCGCAGCAACTGCGACAGATCGGCGTAGACCCGCGCCAGTTCGGGGCCCAGGGCTTCACCCAGGTGCTGCATCCAGCGCAGGCGCACATCGGCAGGTGCGCCGGTGGCGGCGATCGCCGCGCCCAGCGCGCGCACATAGATTTCAGGCCGCAACGGATTGCGGTCGGCCTGAACGGTCTTCAACCCCCTCGCAGCGCACACAAGAGCGTTGAGCACCCCCAGTTCGGCCTCGACGGCCTGCTGCGCCGCCTGCTGGGCCCTGACCCGCTCGATACGCTCCTGAACCTGGTCGTCCCCCATGAGTTCGAGCGCATCGAAGCTCAGGCTGCGGGGGCCCTGGCTCGCGTCGGCTCCGGTGACGGCCTGGGAAAATTCAGACAGCAAAGCCTGCCCGAAGCTGTCGCACAGCACGGAGCGGAACTGCTGCAACTGACGCATGGCCACATGCAGGCCAGTACGTTCATGGCTGTCATTGGCCAGTGAGGCGCGCTGCGGCAGCGATTGCAGCGCCTGCTCCACCAGCCGTTCCATCAGCCGCCCGCCGCGCTTTGCCGCCTCCGCAATGCAAGCCCGGAACGCGGCTTCCTGCTGATGGACTGACGCGGACATGGCGGTGGCCTCCTACTTCAGCGCCTTGTAGCGCACGCGCTTGGGTTTGGCGCCCTCTTCACCCAGGCGCCGCTTCTTGTCGGCTTCGTATTCCTGGTAGTTGCCATCGAAGAAGGTCCACTGGCTGTCCCCTTCGGCCGCCAGGATGTGCGTGGCGATGCGGTCCAGGAACCAGCGGTCGTGGCTGATCACGAGGATCGAGCCGGCAAACTCCAGCAGCGCGTCTTCCAGCGCGCGCAGGGTTTCCACGTCCAGATCGTTCGACGGTTCGTCAAGCATCAGCACGTTGCCACCGGCAATCAGCGTCTTGGCGAGGTGCAGGCGGCCGCGTTCGCCGCCCGACAGCGTTCCCACGCGCTTTTGCTGGTCGCCCCCATTGAAGTTGAAGCGGCCGCAATAGGCACGGCTGGCCATCTGGAACTTGCCGACGGTCAGGATGTCCAGCCCGCCGGAGATGTCTTCCCAGACGGTTTTCTGGTTTTCCAGGTCATCGCGATGCTGGTCAACGACGGCCATCTTCACCGTGGCACCGATCACCACTTCACCGCTGTCCGGCTGCTCCTTGCCACTGATCAGCTTGAACAGGGTCGATTTGCCGGCGCCGTTGGGGCCGATGATGCCGACGATGGCTCCGGGTGGAATCGAAAAGCTCAGGTTGTCGATCAGGACCCGGTCGCCGAACGATTTTGAAACGTTGTGAAACTCGATCACCTGCTGCCCGAGACGGTCAGCCACCGGAATGAAGATTTCCTGGGTTTCGTTGCGCTTCTGGTATTCGATGTCGCTGAGTTCCTCGAAGCGGGCCAGACGCGACTTGCTCTTGGCCTGGCGTGCCTTGGGATTCTGGCGCGACCACTCCAGTTCCTTTTTCAGGGCCTTGGCGTGCGCTTCCTCGCTCTTTTGCTCACGGGCTAGGCGCTCGCCCTTCTGTTCGAGCCAGGTGCTGTAGTTGCCCTTCCAGGGAATGCCGGCACCCCGGTCCAGTTCGAGAATCCACTCGGCGGCGTTGTCCAGGAAGTAGCGGTCGTGGGTGATGGCCACCACGGTGCCCGAGAACCGCTTGAGAAAAACCTCGAGCCAGTCCACGGACTCGGCGTCCAGGTGGTTGGTGGGCTCGTCGAGCAGCAGCATGTCGGGTTTGGACAGCAGCAGGCGGCACAGCGCCACGCGGCGCTTTTCCCCGCCCGACAGCACGCCCACCTTGGCCTCCCACGCCGGCAGGCGCAGCGCATCCGCGGCAATTTCGAGCTGGTGTTCGGAGTCCGTGCCCGCGGTGGCGATGATGGCCTCCAGCCGCGCCTGTTCGGCCGCCAGGGCATCGAAATCGGCATCTGGCTCTGCGTACGCGGTGTAGACCTCTTCGAGCTTGGCCTTGGCCGCGAACACCTCGCCCATGGCCTCCTCCACGCATTCACGCACCGTGTGGTCCGGGTTGAGTTGCGGTTCCTGCGGCAGATAGCCGATGTTCAGACCGGGCATGGGCGTGGCTTCGCCCTCGATCTCGGTGTCCACCCCCGCCATGATCTTGAGCAAGGTGGATTTGCCCGAGCCGTTGAGGCCGAGGACGCCGATCTTGGCTCCCGGGAAGAAGCTGAGGGAAATGTCCTTGAGGATCTGCCGCTTCGGCGGCACGATCTTGCCGACGCGGTTCATGGTGTAAACGTACTGGGCCATTGTGTTTTCTGGGGTTGCGGTTGTGCAAACCCTTGATTATCAGGCCATGCCCCGGAATCGGGGGCGGATCAGGACTTGTCGGACAGACTGTTGCGCAGCGCGGCCTTGGCCACTTCGTCCAGGGCCTCATCCACGACATGGCGATCGGCCACCACCCGGATCAGGCCCTGGCCGCGCAGGCGGTCGAGCGTGCGCCGCGACATCGAGTGCGCGGTTCCGGCTGGCGAGGTGAACATGAACAGTGTGGCGTGCGGGCTGGCCCAGGTGAGCTGCACCCGGAGCCATTGACCGTTGACCATGAGCTCGACCCAGGTCCCCGTCCGCAGTTCGGCCCCGGCAGCCAATGGCACGGCCTCGGGCTGGGGTTCGACGGCCCCGAGGTCCTCGGGCATCACCGAGTCGCCCCCCACATAACCCGAATCCTCGGCCTCGCGGCCCGCCAGCCAGGGCTCCACGTCTTCCTGCCCGCTGTCCGAGAACTGGCTCGGCGCCGCCTCGGCTGCATCGGCCGCCGCCTGCGCCGCGGCGCGGGCGTCCTCGTCGCGCCCTTCCTGCAGGGCCGCATGGTGCAGGGCGCCCAACCCGTCGAACACCCGGCTGCTGAGTTCCGGCGGGTAGCTGATGCGCTCCAGCCCTTCACGCAGTTTGGCCAGCAGACCGGGAATCATCTGCGCCAGCCGCTTGGAGCGGCCGCGCCGCGCGGTGGTTTTCTGGACGCTCCAGATCAGGTCATCCACCAGTGCCCGGTAGCCGAACGGATCATCGGAACCGTCCGGGCTGGACAGGCGTGCGTCGGCCACCACCTGGGACCAGGAGCCCCGCAGGAAGTCGCGGACGAAATCGGCGATTTCCAGGCCTTCCATGACCTGCTCGAAGTCACCGGCCAGCTTCTGTGCCAGCAGGTTGCGCTGTTCGGCATGGGCCAGCGCGCGCGCGGCTTCGGCGTTGCGCGCGTGGACGTTCTTGTCCTGGCGGTCCCACTCCGCCTGCAAGTGGTCGATCAGTTCGCCCACCACGTCTGCGTCCACCACCTTGCCCGACAACCAGTGCACCGCATCGTCCACCGAGTCCATGAAGCGGCGCCATCCTTCGTGGCTCTCGGACGGGAACGCCAGGCTGCGCTGCGCGATCACGTCCAGCAGTTGGCGCCCGGAGTGGGTGCGGTCGCTGAAAAACCGGGAATCCTCGCGCGCCAGCCGCAACACGGCCGGCTCCATCGCCCGCAATTGCCTTTTGAGAGGCTGCAACAGTCGCGCGTCATGGTCCAGGTTGTCAAACATCAGCCGGACCACCTCCGCTCCGAGCTGGTGCCCCATGCGGGGAGGCTCGTCGCTCTGCAGAGACTGCGCAGGGGCAGCAACCGACTCGACCACCGGCGCGGGTTCCTGCTTGGCCCGCTGTTCGAGGCGCTTGACCAGCACATCGACCTGCTTCAGGTCCTGCAACGCCACCATGGAAGCCGGCACGGTGTGCAGGAAATCGCGCTTGGGCGCCTGCTGGTCAAAGTCGCCCGAAAGCAGCTTGCGCAACTTGTCCAGCGTGAGCAGCGTCTTGGCCATGGTGTCCGACACCACCGACGTCCCGGCGTGTCCCTTGTTGACCTTGCCGCCCAGGGGCACGGCCGGCTCCACGCCACTGGATTTGAGCCAGTCGATGATCTCGCGGTAGATCTTCTGAAGCTGGATGCCCAGCAGGCCCGCAGCGGGCGTGATCAGGGATTCGCGCACGGGAGCATCGGTGACCTTCAGCGCCAGGCAGGACTGCAGGGCCCGCACGAAGACCTCGGGCCGCAGCGGATTGAGGCCGGGCTGGATGGTGCGCCAGCCCAGCAGCGTGCTGATCAGCGAATCAAGCCCGGGCAGGACGTCGTCCACGGCCAGCGACACCTCCTGCTGGGCCCGCGCCACCTCGATGCTCTGGTCAAGGTCCGCATCCTCGAACAGCTTGAGGTCCTCGAAACGGAGCACTTCGCCGTTGTTGTCGTCCTTGCCGCCACTGTGATAAATCTCGCGGCTGAGTTCGACGCGGAACTGGCTGGTGACCTCCGGCAGGCGTTCCAGCAGGGCCAGCACCGCGCTGCGGATGGGCGGTGACTGCAAGGCCGCGCTGCGGCGAGGCCCATTCTGGAGGACCGCGGCTTCAAGTCCCTTGAGTACCTCGGCCATGAGCGGTTCGGAGTGCAGGACCACCGCCTCCATGCAGTCGCTCAAGGAGGGCTGCAATGCGGTAGGGTCGTCGGACACCCCCAGTCGGAGCTTCAGGAACTTGGCCATGGTCAATGCGAACGTGGACTGCAATTATGGGCCGGACATGGTGTCACATCGCCAAATTCCGGCTACAGCGGCATCAGGTGTTGTGAAGGTGTCAACGCACGTGCGGCAGTCGTGCGACAATAGCGCCTGCTGAACGCCACCAGTTGCGCTCAGCACCAGCACGCTGCTGGGACCCGGGTCTTGCGATTCCGGGTCATCCTGAATCCATCTGCCTATGACTGGCTCAGTGGTTACACGCTGAAACAGGCTGATTCCCAGTGCCCCGGAACGGGCACCTCACTTCATGAATTTTGACGAACTGAAACTGGCACCCGCCATTCTCAAAGCCGTGCACGAGCAGGGCTACGAAACACCCACGCCGATCCAGGCCCAGGCCATCCCCGCCGTGCTTGAAGGCCACGACCTGCTGGCTGGCGCCCAGACCGGCACCGGCAAGACCGCTGCCTTCACCCTGCCCCTGCTGCACAAGCTGTCCAAGGGCCAGGGCAAGCCCAACAAATTTGGCCAGGATGGCATTGCTGCCCTGGTGCTGACGCCCACGCGCGAGCTCGCCGCCCAGGTGGAAGAGTCCGTGCGCACTTACGGCAAATACCTGCCGCTCACCTCCACGGTGATCTTCGGCGGCGTGGGCATGAATCCGCAGATCGACCGCATCAAGCGGGGCATCGACATCCTGGTGGCCACCCCGGGCCGCCTGCTCGATCTGCAGCAGCAGGGGCATCTGGACCTGTCCACCGTGGAGATCCTGGTGCTCGATGAGGCCGACCGCATGCTGGACATGGGCTTCATCCATGATGTGAAGAAGATCCTGGCCCTGCTGCCCAAGGACAAGCAGAGCCTGCTGTTCTCCGCCACCTTCAGCGATGAAATCCGCGACCTGGCCAATGGCCTGCTGCGCAACCCGCAGAGCATCCAGGTCACGCCGCGCAACACCACGGTGCAGCGCATCACGCAGGTGGTCCACCCGGTGGGCCGCGGCAAGAAGAAGGCCCTGCTGGCGCACATCATCCAGCAGCACAACTGGAGCCAGGTGCTGGTGTTCACCCGCACCAAGTTCGGCGCCAACAACGTGGCCGAGTTCCTGACCAAGAACGGCATCTCGGCCATGGCGCTGCACGGCAACAAGAGCCAGGCCGCCCGTACCCAGGCCCTGGCCGGCTTCAAGAGCGGCGACATCCGCGCCCTCGTGGCCACCGACATTGCCGCGCGCGGCATTGACATCGATGAACTGCCCCACGTCGTGAACTACGAGATCCCGAACGTGCCCGAAGACTACGTGCACCGCATCGGGCGTACCGGTCGTGCCGGGAACAGCGGTGAAGCCGTGAGCCTGGTGTGCCTGGACGAGGAAGGCTTCATGCAGGACATCGAGCGCTTCACCAAGCAGCAGATCCCGGCGCAGGTGATCGACGGCTTCGGCCCTGAGGAGGGCGAAAGGGCCGAACCCATTGCCATGGGCCGCCAGACCATCTGGGGCGGCGCGGGCAAGCCGCCGAGCCGCGAGGTGATGGCCGCCGCCGCGAAGGCTGCGCGCCAGGAGATGATGCAGCGCATCCGTGACAACAAGGCCGCCAACAGCGGTGGCGGTCGCGGCGGCCAGCAACAGGCCAAGCCGCGCAACGGTTCCGCCAACGGCCAGCAAGCCGGGGGCGGCAATGGCGGGGGCAACGGAGGCGGCCGCAACGGCAACCGCAACGGACAGCGCCCTGCCCAACAGCAGGCCCGGCCGGCCCAGCAGCACGCGCCGCGCAACACCGCGCCGCGTGACGACGAGGATTTCGAGCGCGACGACAGCGCCATCCCGCGCCATGTAGACCCGCTGCGCACGAACCTGCACAATCGCCGGAATGAACACCGCGCACCCGCCAACGGCAATGGAGGCCAGCCCGACCCCATGCGAACCAGCATCGACAGCATGGCCGGCGGCCGACGCCGCGGCGGAGGCGGCGGGGGTGGCGGCCGGTCGAACCGTGGTGGTGGCGGGGGCTACGGGTCTCGTGGGCCGGGAAATCCTTCAAGGTCTTTTGGCCGATGACTCGGTCGCGACGGTCCATAGCCTGGGCCGTCGCCCGCTGCCACTGCAGCACAACAAACTGACCCAGCACACGGTCGACTTCAAGGCCTTGCCCGCGCTGCCCCGCGTGGACGAGGCCTTTGTTGCGCTGGGCACCACCATCAAGGTGGCCGGCAGCCAGGCGGCGTTCCGCGCCGTGGATTTTGAAGCGATTGTGGCTGTAGCCCAGGCTGCGCGGGCTTCAGGCGCTACAAAAATAGGAGTCGTGAGCGCCATGGGCGCCGACCCCGCGTCCACCATTTTCTACAACCGGGTCAAGGGCGAGACCGAGGAGGCGCTGCGCGGCCTGGGATTCGCCTCGCTGATCATCGCCCGCCCCTCCTTTCTTGCCGGTGACCGCAGCACGCTGGGCCAACCCCTGCGGTCCGGCGAGAAGCTGGCGCTGCGGGTGTCGACCTGGCTCAAGCCGCTGATCCCCGCCAACTACCGCTCCATCGACGTGCGCAAGGTGGCTGCCGCCCTGCTGGACGGCATGCGCACGGCGCGGCCCGGGGTGCGAGTGATCCCGTCTGGCGAGTTGCAGCGCTTCTGAAGCCGTGCGGGCGGTCAGGCGGCCGACACCCTCACCGTCGCATCGGCGCGCCGGTGCAGGTCCGGCAGCAGCTCCAGCCCCAGACCGGGCTTGCCATTGAGGCTGATCATGCCTTTCTCGACCCGCGGCAGTTCAGTCACCAGCTCCTTGTACCAGCCGGTGAAGAACGCGCGCACGCTCTCCTGGATCAGGGCATTCGGCGCATGGAGCGACAAATGGGTGGAGGCCGCCCAGACCACGGGGCCGGTGCAATCGTGCGGGGCCACGGGCAGCTGCCAGGCATCGGCCATCGCGGCGATCTTGCGGGCCTCGGTCAGACCCCCGCACCAGCTCAGATCGAGCATGGCCACGCCGGCCACCCCGGTCTGCAGGTAGTCCTTGAAACCCCACTTGTAGCTCAGCGTCTCGCTGGCGCAGACCAGTGCCTCGCAATCCCGGGCGTATTGCCGCAGCAGGTCCAGGCTGTCCATGCGGATCGCGTCCTCATGCCAGAAGGTCTTGAATTCGCGCAGTGCACGGGCAATCTTCTGCGCCATGGGCAGGCGCCACAGGCTGTGGAACTCGACCATGATGTCCATCCGGTCCCCCACGGCACGGCGGATCTTCCGGAAGGGCTCCAGCGCGGCATCAAGATCGGCGTTGCTGATGTACTGGCCGTCGCTGCGCTCGGCCGCCGGATCAAACGGCCAGATCTTCATGGCCGTGATGCCTTCGGCCAGCAGCGACTGGGCCAGTTCATCGGCGTGGTGCAGGAAACCCTGCAGGTCTTCGTAAGGCCCGCTCACGCTACCGGAGGGGCCCTGTTGATTCGCCAGGCCCCAGTTCGCTGACGTCTGGTTCGCGTTGCTACGGATGTACTGGTAGCCGGCGCAGGTGTTGTAGATGCGGATGCTGTCGCGGCTTTTGCCGCCCAGCGCGGTATGCACGGGCATGCCGGCGGCCTTGCCGAACAGGTCCCACAGCGCGATGTCCACCGCGGAATTGCCACGGGTTTCCACGCCCGAACCGCGCCAGCCCAGGTACCCCATGAGGTCCCGGTTGCGCGCCTCGATGGCCAGGGGGTCCTTGCCCGTGATGCGCGGTGCCACCCATTCGTGCAGGTAGGCCTCGACGGCCTCGGCCCCCATGAAGGTCTCGCCCAGTCCGACCAGGCCCTCGTCGGTGTACAGGCGCACCCACAGAATGTTGGGGAATTCGCCCAGACGGACGGTTTCCAGTTGCGTGATTTTCATTGGGGCTTGCCCGGTCGGCAGCCGCGTCTCGCGCGGCTCAGGAGGGTTTCTTGACGCTGGTGGCGACCGGACGCTCGATGTCCTCGCGCAGGTCGCGCACCACACGGTCCATCATCGGGGCCAGCATGTTCCACTGCACGGCCCGGGCGATGCGAGGGTGGTTGCCCTGGTAGGTCTCGGACGAAACGTACTCGAGCGGATCGTGGAACACGCCGAGATCGGCGATCACCATCGGGTCCAGCTCGGTGGGCATGCCGCCGAGAAACGCGGAGTCCACGCCGTTCCACAGGGACTGGGCCTGGCGATGGATGCCAAAGCCCCACTCCCAGTCGTTGTCCTTGAGGCGCTGCCGCGCAGCCGCCATGTAGGTCGCGTCGAAGATGTAGGTGTCGGTCCGCACCCACTGGTCCTTGAGCCAGATCTCGGCCAGGGGCCGCGCCGCACTGGTCACGTTCGAGGTCAGTCCGCGAAGGATGTCCCCGCGCAATTCCAGGTAGCGTATGCGGGCCGGAATCCGGGCCAGGCGCAGCAGCGCCACCAGCACCACGATCTTGTCCGGCGCATCACCGCGGCCGGCTTCGATGACCTCGCGAGGTGTGCGAAGCCGCAGCTTGAGCGGCTTGCCAAACGGAATACGCTTGACGAAGCCATAGATCGACAGGGCCTTCTCTCGCTCGTTCTTGCACAGTTGCGTGAGCGCGCGGGCCCGAAGACGCAGCTTCGGGTCCTCCAGGTCCAGCAGCGAGGTGGACCCCAGCCAGCGGCCCGGGTCTTCCTGCTCGGCAGCCGGCGGCGGCACGGACGGAATGAACGGAACAGTCAACGGTACGACTCTCCAACGACGGCTCCTGGCACGGCAGGAGCCGCCAGGACGGGGTTCGCTGGCCCAGCGGCGAGCCGCCGGAGCCGCGAATGTTGTATAGACAATTGTACCGGGCATGCCCATTTCGTCTGTGGTTTATGTGCGTCAGCCGCCGCGAGCCTTCTTGAGCGCGTCCAGCACCGTGGTCACCGCTTCCGCACCAATCGTGGGCACGTTCTTGTCGTACACGGGCTTGACGCGGTCGAACATGCGCTTCTGCTCCGCCGGCGTGACATCGTTGACCACCATGCCCTTGGTCTTGAGGCTGGCCAGCGACTTCTCATTGAGGGCACGGTTGGCAGCGCGCTCCACCTTCTGGCCCTCCATCGCAGCCTCGCGCAGCACCGCCTGCTCCTGGGGGCTGAGTTGATCCCACAGCTTCTTGCTGTAGAGGATCAGGAACGGTGTGTAGGCATGGCGTGTGACAGACAGGTACTTTTGTACTTCATTGAACTTGGAGGTCTCGATCGTGACGAAGGGGTTTTCCTGTCCGTCGATGGTTTTGGTTTCGAGCGCGGTGAACACTTCGCCGAAGGACATGGGCACGGCATTGGTGCCGAGGGTCTTGAAGGTGTCCAGGAAGATGTTGTTCTGCATCACGCGGACCTTGACCCCCTCAAAGTCCTCGACCTTGTTGACCGGATGCTTGCTGTTGGTAAGGTTGCGAAAGCCGTTCTCCCAGTAGGCGAGGTTGACCACGCCGGCTTCCTCGAGCTTCTTGTTGAAGTACTGGCCAGCCGGGCCGTCGAGCACCGCATCGGCCTCCTTCTCGTTGGCAAACAGGAATGGCAGGTCGAACACCCCCAGTTCCTTGACGATACCCACCAGCGGGCTCGACGAGGTGCACACCATCTCCTGCGTGCCCGCCCGCAGCGCCTGCGTGGCCTGCAGGTCGCCGCCGGCCGAGCCGCCCCAGAAGGCGTTGATCTTCATCTTGCCGCCCGTCTTGGCGGCCAGCACTTCCTGCATCTTCTTGACGCCCAGGCCCACCGGGTGGTCCTCGTTCACGCCATTGGTGAACTTGATGGTGCGCTCGGCGAACTGCGCGAAGGCCGATGTGGCAACCAGCAGCGAAGCGCCGGCCAGCATGGACACGAGGGTTCTGCGTTTGAACATGGTTTTGTCTCCTGGAGTAATAACGTCAGCGGATGGAAGGCCCGTCAATGCATCCACCACTTGAGTGGCACAAGGACAAGGTCGGGAAAAAACACGAGCAGGAAAAGCACCGCCAGCTCGGCGATGAAGAACGGCATGACCCCCTTGAAGGCGTCGTCCATGGTGATCCTGGCCACGCCGCACACCACATTGAGCACCGTGCCCACGGGCGGCGTGATCAGGCCGATCGCGTTGTTGATGATGAACAGCACGCCGAAGTACACCGGATCGATCCCTGCCTGCAGCACCACCGGCATCAGCACGGGTGTCAGGATCAGCACGGTGGGCGTGAAGTCCAGCGCCGTGCCCACCACCACGATGATCACCATCATCACGAACATCAGCATGGTCTTGCTGCCCGAGAACGGCGCCAGCAGGGCCGCGACCTCGGTGGGAATGTTGGCCACGGTGATGAGCCAGGCACTGACCATGGCGGCCGCCACGAGGAACATCACCACGGCCGTCGTCTTGCCCGCGGCCAGAATCAGCCCATACAGCGAGGACCACTTCAGCTCGCGGTACACGAACATGCCCACGGAGAAGCTGTAGACCGCGGCCACCACGGCCGCCTCGGTGGGTGTGAAGATGCCGGCCTTCATGCCCCCCAGGATCACCACCGGCAGCGCCAGGGCCAGTGTCCCGTCCGCCGTGACCTTGAGCCGTTGCGGCATCGCCATGCGTGGCGCAGGCTGGACGTTCTCGCGCCGGGCCAGCCACCACCAGGTCACTCCGATTGCGGCGCCCATGAGAATGCCTGGCACGATGCCCGCCAGGAACAGCTTGGTGATGGACACATTGCCCGCCACACCGAAGATGATGAGGCCGATGGACGGCGGAATCACCGGCGCGATGATGCCGCCCGCGGCGATCAGTCCGGCCGAGCGGTTCACGCCATAGCCGGCCCGCTTCATCATCGGGATCAGCAGCGCCGACAGCGCCGCTGTATCGGCCACCGCGGAGCCCGACAGCGAGGCCATGATAACCGCGGCAAGCACCGCCACATAGCCCAGGCCGCCGCGGAAATGGCCCACCCACGCCATCGCCAGGTTGACGATGCGCCGGCTCAGGCCCCCGGCATTCATGAATTCACCAGCCATCAGGAAAAACGGCACGGCCAGCAAGGGGAAGTTGTCGGCGCCGTCGACAAAGCGCTGCGCGAGGATCTGGCTGTCAAACGCCGGCAGGGCACCCGTGCCCGCCATGTAGGCCATCAGCGCAAGGCCGCAGACCAGCAGCGAATAGGCAATAGGCATGCCAATCGCCATGGCCCCCAGCAGGCTGAAGACAAAGACGGCAATGGTCATGACCGCCCCTCCACGCCACCGGCCACCGCCGTGTGGGGCACATCCTCGGAATCCACCACCTGCACCAGTTCATCGTCGCGCAGCCTGCCCGTGAAGAGCCGAAACAGCATGTCCACGTTGAACAGGCCCATCACCACCGCCACCACGTAGCCGATGCCGTAGATCCAGATCATGGAAATGCCAACCACTGGCGACACGTTGGTGACCTGCAGTTCATGCATCTTCCAGGTCCCGATGAAGAACAGCACGTTGCAAAACAGCATGAGTGATTCGCTGACCAGCAGACAGGCCTTCTTGCCCATCACCGGCAGGTGCTTGACCAGCGTGTCCACACCCAGGTGCCCCTTCTCGCGCATGGCGATCATCGCGCCCAGGTAGGTCAGCCAGATAAAGCAGTAGCGCGACATCTCGTCCGAAGTGGTGATGCCGGAATTGAAGCCGTAGCGCAGCACCACGTTGCCGAACACCATGGCCACCATGGCCAGAAGGTTCAGCACCACCAGCAGCTCCAGCAGCTTGAAGAAAAGGTCGATGAAACGGCGCAACACGGTCTCCTGGGCGGATGCGTTCAGCCCGCCTTGAGCAGCGGAGCAGGGATATTCAGTCGGGGCAGCTTGCGTCGTGTGGCGAGCACGGTTTCGATGTCGTCCCGGGCGCCGTCGATGAGCACGAGGATGGCCTTCTCGGCCCGCGCCGGCTGGTGTGCGATCACGGCATCGAGCACTGCGCGATGCAGCGGCAGCGAATTCCTGGGGCCGTCCTTGCGGGTGGTGGAGATCTCGAAGCTGGTGCGCAGCAGGGCGCCCAGCGCCTTGCTCATCTGCACGATCATGCGGTTGCGGCAGGCGCGCAGCAGGCCCTGGTGAAAGCGCAGGTCATGCGTGACATAGTCCCCGCCCTCCTCCACAGCCTTCTTCATGCCGGCAAAGGCCGCCTCGATTTCGGCGATGTCCTGCGCCGTGGCGCGTTCGGCGGCCAGACGCACGGCCGCGGGTTCCATGACGCGCCGCAGGTCCTGGAGGTCGCGCAGGAACTCCGGCGTCAGGCCGGCCTTGGATTGCCAGATGATCACATCAGGGTCGAACCAGTTCCAGTGCTCTTCGGTCAGCACCCGCGTTCCGACCTTGGGGCCGGACGTGACCAAGCCCTTGGCGATCAGCGACTTGACGGCTTCCCGCACGACCGTGCGGCTCACGCCCAGCTCCTCGCACAGCAGGGGTTCGGGTGGAATCGGCGCGCCCGGGCTGTACCGGCCCGCGACGATCGCTTCGCCGAGGTGGTCTACCGTATTGCCGTGGACGTTCTTGATCATGGTTTGTACTGACGGTCGGCGGCAATGGTATGACGATAATATGAAATGCAATTGAGGATTAACCCTGATGACTGACACCACCCCCCCTCGCAAGAAGCCCTCGGAGCTGCGCTCACAACAATGGTTCGGCCGCCAGGACCGCGACGGCTTTGCCTACCGCAGCTGGGTCAAGGGCAAGGGCGTGCCACACGACCAGTTCGACGGCCGCCCGGTGATCGGCATCTGCAACACCTTCTCCGAACTCACGCCCTGCAACTCGCACTTCCGCACGCTGGCCGAGCAGGTGAAGATCGGCGTGTACGAGGCCGGCGGCTTTCCGCTGGAATTCCCCGTGATGTCGCTGGGCGAAACGCTGCTGCGCCCCACGGCCATGCTGTACCGCAACCTCGCGTCCATGGACGTGGAGGAATCCATCCGCGGCAACCCCATCGACGGCGTGGTGCTGCTCATGGGCTGCGACAAGACCACGCCCTCGCTGCTGATGGGCGCCTCCAGTGCGGGCCTGCCCGCCATCGGCGTGAGCGGTGGCCCCATGCTCAACGGCAAGTGGCGCGGCCAGGAGTTGGGCTCCGGCACGGGCGTGTGGAGCATGAGCGAGCAGGTGCGCGCCGGCACGCTCAAGCTGCAGGACTTCTTCGAAGCCGAGTCGTGCATGCACCGCAGCCACGGCCACTGCATGACCATGGGAACGGCCTCCACCATGGCGTCGATGGTCGAGGCGCTGGGCATCGGCCTGCCGGGCAATGCGGCCTACCCTGCCGTGGACGGCCGCCGCAACGTGCTGGCCCGCAGCGCCGGGCGTCGCATCGTGGAGATGGTCCACACCGACCAGACCATCAGCAAGGTGCTCACGCGCGAAGCTTTCGAGAACGCGATCCGCACGCTGGCGGCCATCGGCGGCAGCACCAACGCGGTGATCCACCTCATCGCCATCGCCGGCCGCCTGGGCCTGAAGCTCACGGTGGATGACTTCGAGAAGCTGGGCAGCGAGCTGCCCTGCCTGGTGAACCTGCAGCCCAGCGGCCAGCACCTGATGGAAGACTTCTGCTACGCCGGCGGCCTGCCGGTAGTGATGAAGGAAATCCAGCACCTGCTGCACCGGGACATCGTCACCGTGAGCGGCAAGACCGTGGGCGAGAACATCGCCGACGCGGTGAACTACGACCCGCGCGTGATCAAGACATTCGGCGAGCCGTTCAAGGAGAAGGCGGGCATCGCCATCCTGCGCGGCAACCTCGCCCCGCGCGGCGCGGTGATCAAGCCCAGCGCCGCCACGCCCGCGCTCATGGTGCACACCGGCCGCGCCGTGGTGTTCGAGGACAGCGACGACTTCCACAAGCGCATTGATGACGAGAACCTGGACGTGGACGAAACCTGCATCCTGGTGCTCAAGAACTGCGGCCCCAAGGGCTACCCCGGCATGGCCGAGGTGGGCAACATGCCGCTGCCGCCCAAGGTGCTGCGCAAGGGCATCACCGACATGGTCCGCATCAGCGACGCGCGCATGAGCGGTACCGCCTACGGCACCGTGGTGCTGCACACGGCACCGGAAGCGGCCGCCGGTGGCCCGTTGGCCGTCGTGAGGAACGGCGACAGGATCGAGCTGGATGTGCCCCAACGCAAGCTGCAGCTGCTGATCAGCGACGAGGAGCTGAAGGCGCGGCTCGCGCAGTGGAAGGCACCGCCGCCCGCCCTGTCGTCCGGCTACTGGAAGCTGTACATCGACCACGTGCTGCAGGCCGACGAGGGCGCCGACCTCGACTTCCTGGTCGGCCAGCGCGGCGCCTTCGTCCCCAAGGACAATCATTGAATGCACAAGCGCTTTGATGTCGTGGCCCTGGGCGAGGGCATGGTCGAGTTCAACCAGACGCAGGCCGGCGAGCCCACCTACCTGCAGGGTTTCGGCGGCGACACCAGCAATGCCGTGATTGCCGCGGCGCGCGCCGGTGCCCGCACCGCCTACCTCAGCCGCGTGGGGGACGACTGGTCAGGCGAGCGCCTGATGGCGCTCTGGCGCGACGAGGGCGTGGATTGCGAAGCGGTCGAGGTCGCCGCCGACGCCCCCACTGGCCTGTACTTCGTCACACACGGCCATGGCCCCGACGGTACCGGCCACGAATTTGGCTACCAGCGCAAGGGGTCGGCCGCGGCCCGCATGACGCCGGCCTGGTTTGACGGCAAGCCCCGCCAGGCCGTGGCGCAAGCCCAGGTGCTGCATGTGTCGGGCATTTCGCTGGCCCTGTCCGACAGCGCGGCGGCCACCGTGCTGCATGCCATGCAGGTGGCCCGGGACGCGGGGGCAAGGGTTTCGTTCGACTCCAACCTGCGCCTGAAGCTGTGGCCGCTGGACCGGGCACGCCGCGGCATCGAGGACGCCATCGCCCTGTGCGACATCTTCCTGCCTAGCCTGGAGGACATCACGGCGCTGACCGGATTGGCCGACCCGCAGGCCGTGGTCTCCTGGGGCCACGCACTCGGCGCGGAAGCCGTGGTGCTCAAGCTCGGCGAGCGCGGCGCGCTGGTCAGCGACGGGACCCGCCGCGAGCACATCCCTGGCCAACCGGCCCAGCTCGTGGACGCCACGGGCGCCGGCGACTGCTTCTGCGGCAACCTGTTGGCACGCATGGCGCTCGGCCACGAGGTCTTCGCCGCCGCCCGCTATGCCAACGCCGCCGCGGCATTGGCCGTGCAAGGCTTTGGCGCGGTGGCTCCACTGCCCCGGCCGGCGCAGGTGGAGGCCCTGCTGTGACGCCGCTGGTGGCGCTGGACTGGGGCACGAGTTCGCTGCGCGTGGCGCGGCTGAACGAACAGGGAGAAGTGCTGCACGAGCAGGCCTCGGACCGGGGCATCCTGAACGTGCCTGCGGATCAATTTGCTACGGTATTCATAGCAAACTGTGGCCGATGGGCAAGGGCTGAAGGCACTTTTTACCTGATATCGGGCATGGCGGGCAGCCGCCAGGGCTGGCAGGAGGCCCCCTACTGTCCCTGCCCCGCCGGTTTCGACGACCTGGCCCGCGCCCTGGCCTGGCTGCCCACACCCCCGGGACTCGCGGCCGGCTCGCGCGTGGCCATTGTCCCGGGACTGTGCTGTGAGCACGACGGCGTGCCCGACGTGATGCGCGGTGAAGAGGTACAGGTCTTTGGCGCCCTTCAGATGACCGGCCTGGACGACGCCACCGTGGTGTTGCCCGGCACGCACAGCAAGTGGGTGACCGTGCGCGGCCGAAAAATCGAACACTTCCGAACCTTCATGACGGGGGAGTTCTACGCCCTGCTGCGGCAACACTCGCTGCTTGCGCGCACCATGGCCGGCGACGCCAACACGCTCGACGAAGCCGCGTTTGACCTGGGGGTCGATCGCGCGCTCAACGGTGACAGCCTGCTGGCCACGGCGTTCAGCGCGCGCACGCTGGCGCTGTTCGACCGGATGAGCGCCACCGCCCTGCCGAGCTACCTGTCAGGACTGGTCATCGGAGAGGAACTGCGGACCCGCTCCGATCCAGGAGCCGCGGTGCTGGTGGTCGGCGCTCCCGCCCTGACGCAGCGCTACGCACGCGCCCTGGCGCGCTGCGGCATGAGTGCGCGCTGCATCGATTCCCGGGCCACCTGGCAAGGCCTGTGGGCCGTGGCCCGACAACTGGGAGACCTGACATGACGGCCCATACCCTGTTCAAGGCGGCACTCGACAAGCTGCCACTGGTCGCGATTCTGCGCGGCCTGCGGCCCGCGGAAGCCGAGACCGTGGGCATGGCCCTGACGGACGCCGGCTGGCCGTCCATCGAGGTGCCGCTGAACTCACCCGATCCGCTGCAAAGCATTGCAACGCTGGCCACCCGGTTCCCGCAGGCACTGGTCGGCGCCGGTACGGTGACGACGGCGGCGCAGGTGCGGGAGGTCCACGAAGCCGGGGGCCGGCTGATCGTGTCGCCCCACTTCAATGCCGCCGTGGTGCGCGAAGCCGTGCGCCTGGGCCTGGTCTGCCTGCCCGGCGTCATGACCGCCACCGAAGCCTTTGCCGCGCTGGACGCCGGCGCCACCGGCCTGAAGCTGTTTCCAGCGGAAATGATCCCGCCCGCTGCGGTCAAGGCCCTCACCGCGGTGCTGCCTCCGGGCACGCTGCTGCTGCCGGTGGGTGGCATCTCGCCCGCCAATCTGGCCGCGTACAGGTCGGCCGGCGCCGCTGGCTTTGGCATCGGCTCGGCCCTGTACAAGCCCGACATGACGCCCGATCAGGTTCGCCAGAACGCTATGACTTTCGCAGCGGACTGCGCCGGTATCATGCGCGCATGAGCCTCCATTCCTCCCCAAAACCGTCTGAAATCTCGTTTGGCCTGAAAGACCGTGTGGCCCTGGTGACCGGGGGCGCCCAGGGCATCGGCGAAGCCTGCGCCCGCCGCTTTGCCGCCGAAGGCGCCCGCGTCGTGATCATCGACATGGCCGACGCCCCGGGCCAGGCGCTGGCCGCCGAGCTCGGCGCAAGCTACGTCCATTGCGACGTGGGCGACAAGTCCCAGGTGGATGCGCTCGTCGCCCAGGTGCTGGCTACCCATGGTCGGATCGACGTGCTGGTCAATAATGCGGGCATCTTCAGGGCGGCGGAGTTTCTCGACGTGACCGAGGAAGATTTCGACGCGGTGCTGCGCGTCAATCTCAAGGGCTCGTTCCTGGTCGGGCAGGCGGTGGCCCGCGCCATGGCCGCCGGCCCCGGGCGTCCGGGCCCGGGAGGCGCCACCGTGCGTGGCGCGATCATCAACATGAGTTCCGTCAACGGGACCCTGACCATTCCCACCATCTCGAGCTACAACGTCAGCAAGGGCGGGATCAACCAGCTCACGCGCGTGATGGCGCTGGCCCTGGCCGACAAGGGCATCCGCGTGAACGCCGTGGCACCGGGCACCATCGCCACCGAACTCGCCGCCAAGGCCGTGCTGACCAGCGATGCTGCGCGCGCGCGCATCATGAGCCGCACGCCCATGGGCCGCCTAGGCGAGCCCTTCGAGATTGCCGACGCCGTGGCCTACCTCGCCAGCGAGGCAGCCAGCTACATCACCGGTGAAATCGTGGTGGTGGATGGCGGACGCATGACGCTCAACTACACCATGCCCGTCCCGGGCCAGTGAGTTGGCGGGCCCGCAGCCCCGGGCCTCAGCCGCCCTGCATGTGTCGGGTGTAGAGCTTCTGCATGCCGCCGATCCAGCGGTCGTAGTCCTGGCCCTTGACGCGGAAGTAGTCCAGCACCTCGGGGTGGGGCAGCACCAGGAATTTTTCTTCGCGGAAAGTCGCGATGACCGCCTCGGCCACCTGCGCCGGCATGAGAATGCCGTCCTGCCCGGCCGATCCGCCGTCACCCGTGACCATGCCGGTACGCACGGACTGCGGGCACAGGCAGGCCACGCGAACACCCTGGCGGCCGTAGGCAATGCGCAGCCATTCGGCGATGGCCACGGCGGCATGCTTGGTCACGCCATACGGTGCGGATTCCACGATGTTGAGCAGGCCAGCGGCGGATGCCGTCACCAGAAAGGCACCTTCTCCGCGCGCGACCATGGCAGGCACCACGGCCCGCGCGGCCCACACGTGGGCCATGCCGTGGATCTGCCACATCTTGTCCCACAGCGGATCTTCGAGGTCGATTCCACCCGGCCGGCCCAAAATGCCAGCATTGGAAAAATAGGCATCCACCTGGCCGAAACGCTCGCAGGTAGCGGCCACCAGAGCCTGAATGTCCGCCTCCCGGCTCACGTCGCAACGCATGGCCACGCCGCCCACGGCCGCCGCCACGCCCTGGGCACGCTCCAGATCCACATCGGCCACCACGATGCCGCGCGCGCCCTCGGCGGCCAGCCTGACCGCCAGACCCTCGCCGATGCCGCTGGCGCCGCCGGTGACGATGGCCACCTTGCCCTTCAGTTCCATCAATCGCTCCTCAAATCGCCCAAGTATGAAACCTGGGCGCGGGTGGCGATGCCACGCAGGCGACAGGCCCGCGCCGCGGGGCCTCAGACGTGGGCAATGCTCACGGCGCGCGCGTTCAGGTAGGCATCCATGGCCTCGGGGCCCCCTTCGGAGCCATAGCCGGAGTCCTTGATACCGCCAAAGGGCATCTCGGCCGAGGGCAGCGCTGGCATGTTGACCCACAGCATGCCCACCTCGACGCGACGCGACAGCAGGTCGGCATTCTTCAGGGACCGGGTGAAGGCGTAGCCGGCGAGGCCGTAGGACAGGCGATTGGCTTCGGCGATGGCATCGTCCAGCACGTTGAAGCCACGCATCGCCACCATGGGGCCGAAGGGTTCGTCGTTGAACACCCGAGCCTGCAGCGGCACGTCGGTCAGGATGGTGGGCTGCCAGAAGTTGCCGGTGTCGCCGATGCGCTCGCCCCCCAGCGCCAGGGCCGCACCCTGTTTCACGGCGTCCTGGGTGAACTCTGCCATGGCCGTGACCCGGCGCGGGTTGGCCAGCGGACCCATGGTCGTGCCCTCGGTCAGGCCCTCGCCCACCTTGATGCCCTGGGCGTACTTGACCATGGCAGCGGCAAAGTCGTTCTTGATGCTCTCGTGCACCAGAAAGCGCGTAGGCGCAATGCAGACCTGGCCTGCATTGCGGAACTTGGCCGCACCGGCCGCCTTGACCGCAAGGGCAATGTCGGCATCCTCGCAGACGATCACCGGGGCGTGCCCCCCCAGTTCCATGGTCACGCGCTTCATGTGCTGACCCGCCAGGGCCGCCAGCTGCTTGCCCACGGGCGTGGATCCGGTGAAGGTCACCTTGCGGATCACCGGATGCGGGATGAGGTAGTTCGAGATCTCGGCGGGCGTGCCGTACACCAGTCCCAGCACGCCGGGTGGCAGCCCCGCATCGGCAAAGGCGCGGATCAGTTCGGCGGGCGACGCGGGGGTTTCCTCAGGGGCCTTGACCAGCATCGAGCAGCCCGCGGACAGGGCCGCCGCCATCTTGCGCACCACCTGGTTGATCGGGAAGTTCCAGGGCGTGAAGGCCGCCACCGGACCGACCGGATCCTTCAGCACCATCTGGCGCGTGGACAGGTGGAACCGCGACGGCACGATGCGGCCGTAAACGCGCAGCCCCTCATCCGCAAACCATTCGATGATGTCGGCCGCCGCCAGGGTCTCGCCCTTGGCCTCGGCCAGGGGCTTGCCCTGCTCCTGGGTCAGCAGCGCCGCGATGGCCGCGGCCCGCTCGCGCATCAGGCCGGCGGCCTTGCGCATGATCTTGTTGCGCTCGATGGGCGGCATGTCGCGCCATGTCTCGAAGCCCTTCTGCGCGGCCTCCAGGGCCCGGTCGAGGTCCACCGTCGATGCATGGGCCACGCGCCCGATTTCCTTGCCGGTAGCCGGGTTGAAAACGGCCAGGCTCTTGCCATCGGCAGCGTCCTGCCATTGGCCGTTGATGAACAGTTGAGTGTTGGGGTAAGTCATGCTTGTCTTCCTTGTAGGCGATGCACAGGTTTCAGCGAACTCCCCATTTTGCGGGAATTGCCGCGGGCCCGCTGGCTGGCGGCCCCTCCGGGCAGTAAACTGCCGCGCATGCAACCGGGCCGCAGCTTCTACGACGTCCTGGGTGTGGCCCGGCAGGCCACCCCTGAGGACATCCGCCGCGCCTACCGCCGGCGCGCGCAGAAATTCCACCCCGACAAGTCAGGGGGAAGAAGCGATGCGGCAGCGATCATGGCGCAGATCAACAAGGCCTATGAAGTGCTGTCGGACGCCGGCCACCGTGCGGCGTATGACGAACAGCTCAATGCCGTGACGCCTTATGGCCGCTCACGGCCCGCCATCCCCCTCGTCATTGGCGGCTGGCCCTGGTACATCCTGAGCGGCACGCTGTGCCTCATCCTGCTGGTGCTGGGTTGGGTGGCGGTCAACACCCTTGCACCGCGCCGGGTGGCCCGGACACCGATCACCGCCAGCCCGTCGGTGTTGCTGGCCGAACCGGTCAACCGCGTAGCGCCTCCCGCCATTGAACCTTGGCGCGCGCCCCCCGCGCGCCCGACGGCCGCGGTGGACGACCCGGTGGCAAGGCTCGTGCGCGAGGGCGTCGTCACCCCCAGGGAGCCCCGGTAGCCCTGAGCCGCGCAGCGCTCAGGCCGCCGCCAGAGGACGCACAGGTGCCTCCCGGATCGGCAGGTGGACCAGCGCAGCCCCTACCGCCAGCAGCACGTCGATGTACCAGACCAGGTTGTAGCTCCCCGTGGCTTCAAACACCTTGCCGCCGAGGTAAGCCCCCAGAAACCCGCCCACCTGGTGGGTCAGCATCACCAGGCCAAACAGCGTGGCCATGTTCGCGGGCCCGAAGAACTTGGCAACCAGTCCCGCCGTTGGCGGCACCGTCGACAGAAACGTCAACCCCATCACCGCGGCAAACACCAGCACCACCGGCCCGGTCTTGGGCGACAGCAGAAAGACGATCACCGCAACCGCGCGCGACGCATACACCAGCGACAGCAGCGACTTCATGCGCCAGCGCCCCACGGCCCACCCCATGGTCACGCTGCCCACAATGTTGAAAAGGCCGATCATCGCGAGCGACCAGCCTGCCCATTGCGTGGGCAGACCGCAGGACGCGATCACCCCCGGCAGATGGGTTGCCAGAAATGCCACGTGGAAGCCGCAAACGAAGAAGCCCGCACCCAGCAGGAGGTAGCTGCGGTGGCGCAGCGCTTCGCGGACCGCCTCGCCGGTGCCCTGCACCTTCTGCCCGGCGGGCGCCGACTGCAAAGCGTTGCCTTTGAGCAGAAACGCCGCCGGCAGGCACAGGAGGACCAGCAAACCCATCACCTGCATGGCGTTGGCCCAGCCCAGACCCACCATGAGCGCCGCGGCAATGGGGGCCATCACAAACTGGCCGAACGACCCTCCGGCGTTGACGATGCCCGTGGCCAATCCGCGGCGTTGCGGCGGAATCAGGCGCGTGGTGGCGGCCATCAGCACCGCCGGGCCGGCCATCCCCGCCCCGCCCGCCGACAACACGCCAATCGCCAGGATGAGTCCCCAGGTGGTCGTCATGTAGGGCGTGATGAAGGTCCCCAGGGCCACCAGCAACGCGCCGGCGAACAGCACGCGGCCCGCGCCCACCTTGTCAGCCATCGCCCCTGCAAACGGCTGTGTCAGCCCCCACCAGAGCTGCCCGAACGCGAACGCCAGGCTGATGCTCCCCAGGCCCAGGCCGGTCGCGGTATTGAGCGGACTGAGGAACAGACCCATGGTCTGCCGCGTGCCCATGGTCAGGGCGAAGGTGCCGGCAGCCGCCAGCAGAATCAGCCAGAGGCGGCCATGGGCGCTGCGCCCGGGGTCATTCGTCATGGGAGTCTCCTTCATCGGCCGGTGTGAGCCGCGCCAGGCTTTCATCGATCAGCGCATGCAGCGCCACCACATTGGCAGGACCCAGCAGCTCGTTGATCCCCTCCTGCGCCACCCGCCAGCGGCGCTGGGCCTCCTGACGCTTTTCGCGACCCGAGGGAGTGATACTGATCAAGTGGCTGCGGGCATCGGCCCCTTCGTTCTGGGTCAACCAGCCGGCCGTCAGCAGAGGCCTGAGATTGCGGCTCAGTGTGGAGGCGTCGATTTTCATTTCGCGCGCCAGATCGACCGGCCGCAACGGCCCGAGCTTGTACACGTACGACAGCAACGAATATTGGGTGCCCTTGAGCCCCGTCTTGCCCACCTCGGCGTCGTAATGCTGCGCCACGCGACGCATCAGCTGGCGCAGCTTGATGTTGGTGCACCCCTGCGGGGTGACACCTGCGGACTTGACAGCGGTGTTCATGCTGTTTATTGTATCTGCAATTATTGCATATGCAATCAATAGGAACAACGATGACACAGATGAATCAACTGGAGGCCTGGTTGGCCCAGGAGCGTGACGTGGTGGCCCGCCTTGAGCAGGGCGCAGGCCCCGGGGTCGCGAGGCCCGAGCAGTTGGCCGGCAAGACGGGGTTGGAAATCATGCAGGCCATGCTGCGCGGTGAGCTGCCCTGGCCACCGATCGCGCGCACGCTGGATTTCCAGCTCATGGAGGTCAGCGAAGGTCGGGCCGTTTTCCAGGGCACGCCAGGGCCGGCCCATCTGAATCCCATGGGCGGCATTCACGGGGGCTGGTACGCCACACTGCTGGATTCCGCGCTGGGTTGCGCCGTGCACACCCTGATGCCCGCGGGCCGGGGCTACACGACCGCGGAGCTGGGGGTGAACCTCGTGCGGGCCATCAACCCGCAGAAGGCGCCGCGGGTGCGTGCCGAAGGCAAGGTGCTGCACTGTGGCCGCCAGCTCGCGACGGCCGAGGCGCGCATCGTGGGCCCTGATGGCACGCTGTACGCCCATGCCACGACGACCTGCCTGGTGTTCGAGCTGCCAACAAAACCCTGACCCTAGGGCCGGGTTCACACCTGCCCATCGCCGCGTCGGCCATGAGCACCCATAATCCCCGCATGCGACTCCTTCACACCATGCTGCGCGTGGGCAACCTACAGCGCTCGATCGATTTCTACACCCAGGTGCTTGGCATGAAGCTGCTGCGCACATCCGAGAATCCGGAGTACAACTACTCGCTGGCTTTCGTGGGCTACGGCAACAACCCTGAGCATGCCGAGATCGAGCTGACCTACAACCATGGCGTGGACAGCTACGACCTGGGAACGGCCTATGGGCACATCGCGCTGGGGGTGCCCGATGCCTATGCCGCCTGCGAAAAAATCAGGGCGGCGGGAGGTCATGTCACGCGCGAAGCCGGCCCGGTGAAGGGGGGCACCACGGTGATTGCGTTCGTCACCGATCCCGACGGCTACAAGGTCGAGCTGATCCAGCGCGCTGACCAGGCCGGCGGTCAGGGCTTGCGCTGAAGCCCGAAGACGGCCGGCTCAGACCTGGGACTTGATCCAGAGCGCGACGGTCCGGGTGTACTCACCGGGAACCCCCAGCGTGCTGCTCATGTCGCCGTGCGACAGGTCCTGCTCCCAGATGGTGATTCTCAGATGCATCGGAGAGCCCTTGCGCTCCAGGTGCACCGCCTGGGCGCAGGAAGATTCGCGGCGGCTTGAGCACAGCAGCAGCAACGGCCCTGCCTGGGGCGTGAGCACGTGGTAAGGCGAGGCCGCACGCCAGTCAGCGGGGTTCTTCCCGAAAGCCCGGTCGTACAGGCGCGGGTGCGGCGCCTGCATGAGTTGCTCCACATCCAGCGCCGCACTGTCCACACTCACCGTCGCACGCCAGGGCTGGGCCCCGAGCTCCGTCGCCAGATTGGGGGAAGCGTTGAGCAGCGTCACGAGATGCGCGCCGGCCGAGTGCCCCATGAGCACGAAGCGCCCCGGGTCAGCGCCCCATGACGCAGCCTCCTTCTGCGCCTTCGCCAGCGCGCGGGCCACATCCCGGGCCTGCTCCAGAGGCGGCGTCTTGGGCAGCATCCGGTAGTTGGCCGACACCAGCACATAGCCGGCGTCCTTGACCCAGTAGTCGACCTTGTTCTTGACCACGCCGGGTGCCGCCTTGTCGCCGATCATCCAGGCTCCGCCATGGACCATGAACAGCACCGGACCCGTCGGCTTGGCCGGCAGATACACATCAAAGCGCTGCCGGGCATCGGCACCGTAAGCCACGTCGCGCAACACCCGCACGGCCGGAGCGTCCTCGACTGGCCGCGCCGGTGCTGCATCACCGGCACAGACTACGGGTGCCGACAGCCCCAGCATCAGGGCCCCTGCGAGCACCGCAAGGCCGCGACGATGCAGCCTGTGTTGTTGACTGAGTGGTTTGCTATGAATCTGGTAGCGCATAGTCCCCATTCTAGGAGGGCTTCATCGCGGTTTCTCCAGACTGGCGGCTTCGCGCGCCAACTGGGTCAGGCGCGCCCAGTCACCCTGGGCCACCGCATCCGCCGGCGTGAGCCAGGAGCCCCCGACACAGGCCACATTGGCCAGCGCCAGGAATTCGGGCGCGTTGGCAGGCTGAACGCCGCCTGTGGGGCAAAACTTCACATCGCCAAACGGCCCCTGCCAGGCCTTGAGCATGCCCAGGCCCCCGGCCTGCACCGCGGGAAAGAATTTCAGTTCGGTGTAGCCGTCTTCCTGGGCCAGCATGATCTCGCTGCCCGTGGCCACGCCCGGCAGCAGCGCCAGGCCCAGGTCGTGACAGGCCCGACCCACAGCCGGCGTATAGCCGGGGCTCACGGCGAAGCGCGCCCCTGCCAGCGCCGCAGCCTGGGCGTCCGCCGCGCTGCGCACCGTCCCCGCCCCGACCACGGCTTCGGGCACATCATGTGCAATGGCCTCAATGCAGGCCAGCGCAACAGGCGTGCGCAAGGTCACCTCGAGCATGCGGATGCCACCAGCCACCAGCGCCCGGGCCAGCGGAACGGCATGGGCCACGTCGTGCAGCACGATGACAGGGATCACCGGAGCATCCTGCATGACCTGCAGAGCGGTCAATGTCACAGCCATGAACAGGCTCCCTCTTCGGCCGCAGCCGCGTTGCGCCGGGCCGAGGCAAACAGTTCACGCCCCACGCCCAGTCCGTTGGCCACGCGCAGGGCTTCGGGCATCGCCGCCAGAGCCCGCTCGCCCCACTCGTCGGCCGGCACCAGTGCCTGCAGCGTGCCGGCCACCGCGTCCAGGCACAGGATGTCACCGTCACGCACCCGCGCCAGCGGGCCGCCTGCCGCGGCTTCCGGCGACACATGAATGGCCGCAGGCACCTTGCCCGACGCCCCGCTCATGCGCCCGTCGGTGACCAGCGCCACCTTGAAGCCCTTGCCCTGCAACACCGCCAGCGGCGGCGTGAGCTTGTGCAGCTCCGGCATGCCGTTGGCCTGGGGGCCCTGCCAACGAACCACGCAGACCACGTCGCGCTCGAGTTCGCCGGCATTGAACGCCGCCAGCATGGCCTCCTGCGAGTCAAACACGCAAGCCGGTGCCTCGACCACGTGGCGGTCGTCGGGCACGGCCGACACCTTGATGACGCTGCGGCCCAGGTTGCCCGTCAACAGCTTGAGGCCGCCGGTCGCGCTGAAGGGGGTCGCCGCCGGTCGCACGATGCTGTCATCCTTCGACGGGCCGCTGTCGCGCCACCGCAGCGAGCCATCGGCCAGTACCGGTTCGCGTGTGTAGTCCCGCAGGCCCGCCTCACGCACCGTCAGAACGTCGGGATGAAGCAGTCCGGCGTCGAGCAGTTCCCGCAGCACATAACCGGTGCCTCCGGCCGCCTGGAACTGATTGACGTCGGCGCTGCCGTTCGGGTAAACGCGGGACAGCAGCGGCACCGCGGACGACAGCTCCGCGAAATCGTCCCAATCGATCGTGATGCCAGCGCTGCGTGCCACCGCCACCCAATGAATCAGGTGGTTGGTGGAGCCCCCCGTGGCCAGCAGCGTGACCATGGCATTGACGATGGCGCGCTCATCGACGATGCGCCCGATGGGTGCGAAGCGCCGGTGCCGGGTGATGGCCAGCACCGTCCTGGCGGCTTCGCGCGTGAGTTCGTCGCGCAAGTCGCCGCCCGGGTTCACGAAGGCCGTCCCCGGCACGTGCAGGCCCATGGCCTCCAGCAGCATCTGGTTGCTGTTGGCCGTTCCATAGAAGGTGCAGGTGCCCGGCGCATGGTACGCGGCCGATTCGGCCTGCAGCAGTTCGGCGCGGCCCACCAGCCCCTGGGCGGCCTGTTCCCGCACCTTGGCCTTGGCGCTGTTGCTCAGCCCGCTGGGCATCGGGCCGGCGGGCACGAACACGGTCGGCAGATGGCCGAAATGCAGGGCCCCGATCAGCAGGCCGGGCACGATCTTGTCGCACACGCCCAGCATGAGCGCAGCGTCGAACATGTCGTGGCTCAGGCTGACAGCGGTGGCCATGGCAATGACGTCGCGGCTGAACAGGCTCAGTTCCATGCCCGGTGTTCCCTGGGTCACGCCGTCGCACATCGCGGGGACCCCGCCCGCCACCTGCGCGGTGGCTCCCTGGCGGCGGGCCTCTTCCTTCACGAGGTCTGGAAAGCGCGCCAGCGGGACGTGGGCCGACAGCATGTCGTTGTAGGCGTTGACGATGGCGATGTTGGGTGCCTTCTCGGCCACCACCTTGAATTTGTCATTGGCCGGCAGCCCGGCGAAAGCGTGCGCCACGTTGGCACAGCCCATGCGGTCTGCGCCGCGTTCACGACCCGCGGCTTCGTCGAGCCGGTGCAGGTAGGCGGTGCGCGCGGGCGCGCTGCGCTCGCGGATGCGGTGGGTGACCTGCGTCACGGTGGCATTGAGTTTCATCTCGGGCGAGTAACTAAATTACAAATGCCATGGTACTCCCGATGAGGGCCCGCCGGGGTTTTCAGCGGGTACCAAGCGGTTACGAAAACCCCTGCGCACGCCGCGCTGAAAAGACAAGGCGACAGCGCTAAAGTCGGGGTTCATGAGCGACGCCCTGAAACCCCTGCGCGATCCGGCCCCCATGCTGGAACAGGTGCTGCACGACTGGGGCGGCCACTCGGACCTCTGGGTGTTCGGCTACGGCTCGCTGATCTGGAAGCCGGATTTTGACTACGCCGAACGGCGACCGGCCCGTGTGCATGGCTGGCATCGGGCCCTGAAGATGTGGAGCCGCATCAATCGCGGCACACCCGAGTGCCCGGGCCTTGTGTTCGGCATGCTGTCGGGCGGTACCTGCCAGGGCATGGCATTCCGGATTCCGCAATCCACGGCGCATGACGCGCTCCACACGCTCTGGCAGCGCGAGATGGTGACCGCCGTGTACGACCCGCGCTGGCTGACCTGCCACACGTCTCAAGGCCCGGTCACGGCGCTGGCCTTCACCCTGTCGCGCCGCAGTCCCAACCATACTGGCGTCCTGACCGAGGCACAGTACCGCCAGATCTTCGCAGACGCCCGCGGACGCTACGGCACCACACTGGACTACGCCCGCCTCACGCACGAAGAACTGCGCCGCCACAACATCCGCGACAAGGCCCTGGAACGCCTGCTCAAGCTGCTACCCGGCTGAAGGCTGCCGGTCGGCGGCCGAACCGGCGATCCGCCGCGCATGGAGCTGTTCGGCCACCGCGAGCGCGTCGAGCGTGTCCACATCGGTCACTGCGCCCACATCGTCCACTATCAATTCAATAGCATCATGTGACCGAAGCACAAGGGCTGCACCTCGATCTCCCTGCAATTCAAGCAGTTGGGGGGCACACACCGCCGCAAAACCGACGGGGTGGCCACGCGCCCCCTCATGCACCGGCACCACGACTTCCCGACCCTCCAGCGCCGCGGCCACGGCTTGCAACGTCGCGGACTGGATCAGTGGCAGGTCCGCCGGCAGCACCAGCCAGCCCGGCGCCGCCGCGGTGGCTCGCACGGCGGCGGCAATGCTGTCGCCCATGCCCGGGTGGCCGGCGTCCTCAAGGTGCCAAGGCAGGCCGCTCGCCCGCACAGCCTCCAGGGTGTGCTGCAGCACCGGCTTGCCGGCCAGCAGGGCCTGTAGCTTGTGCGTGGTGCCGCCCGAGGCCCGGAAGCGTTCACCGCGCCCCGAGGCCAGCACCAGCACCACGGGCTGGCGCATCAGGCCGACTTGAGCGCCTGGGCGGTGATGGGCAGCTGGCGCACCCGTTTGCCGGTGAGCGCCGCCACCGCGTTGGCAATGGCGGGCACCACCACCGCCGTGGCCGGCTCGCCAATGCCGCCCGGCTTCTCGTTGCTGTTGACCAGCGTGATGTCGATCTGCGGCGCCTCGTTCATGCGCACCAGCAGGAACTGGTGGAAGTTGGTCTGCTGCACGCGGCCTTTTTCCAGCGTGATCTCCTGCATCAACGCCGCGCCCATGCCAAAGACCACGCTCGACTGGATCTGCGCTTCCACCGTGTCCGGGTTGACCATATGCCCCAGGTCCGCGGCCACCGTCACGCGGTGCACCTTGACCGATCCGTCAGGGTTCAGGCTGACCTCGGCCACCTGGGCCATGTAGGTGTCGTAGCCCTCCATGAGCGCGATGCCGCGCGCATGCCCCGCCGGCAACGGCTTGCCCCAGCCAGACTTCTCGGCGGCCAGCCTGAGCACATTGGCGTAGCGAGGCTGCTTGCCCAGCAGGGACAGCCGGTACTCGTAAGGGTCCTTGCCTGCACTGTGGGCCAGCTCGTCGATGAAGCTCTCATTGGCGAAGGCGTTGATGATGTGGCTGACCGAACGCCAGTAGCCCACCCGCAACCCGGCGTCATGCTTGATGATGTCGTGCCGCGTCGCAGGGATGTCATAGGCCGCCACGGCGGCCTCGATCATCAGCGGGTCCTGCACCGGTGCCGGCAATCCGAACACACGGCCGGTGATGGACTGCGAGGTCAGCCGGAAGGTCATGGCCGTGGGCTTGCCGTCCGGCCCGATGGCCGCGGCCAGCGTGTTCACGCCCTGCGGCCGGTAGAAATCGTGCGTCATGTCGTCCTCGCGCGACCACACGAGCTTGACCGGCCGGTTCACTGCCTTGGAGATCTGGGCGGCCTGGATGATGAAGTCGATGTCGATGCGCCGGCCGAAGCCCCCCCCCAGGAAGGTGGTGCGCAGCGACACATCCTCCGGCTTGACGCCCAGCGTCTTGGCCACCGTGCCCTGAGCAGCGTCCTGCCATTGCGTGGGGCCGATGAGCTGAACCTTGCCCTTGTCATACCAGGCCGTGAAGTTCATCGGCTCCAGCGGCGAGTGGCTCAGCAACTGGCTCACGTATTCGGCGCGGATCACCTTGTCCGCCTTGGCGATCACGGCGTCCGCGTCACCCACAGCCTTCAGCGGGAGGGGCTTGCCGGTGGTACTGGCCGCGCGTGTGCCGGCCAGCATGCCGGTGTGGCTCAGGGTGGCGCCCGCCCCCTCATCCCAGACAATGGCCAGCTCACGGCGTGCCTTGTTGGCCCGCCACCAGCTGTCGGCCACCACGGCCACGCCATCAGGAATCTGAACCACATCGATCACACCGGGCATGGCCCTGGCTTTGGTGGCGTCAAAGCTCTTGACCGTGCCCCCGATCACGGGACATTGCTCCAGCGCGGCATAGGCCATGCCCGGCAGCTTGACGTCGATCCCAAATTCAGCGGTGCCGTTGGTCTTGGACGGCGTGTCCAACCGCGGCGTCCGCTTGCCGACGATGCGGAAATCCTTGGGGTCCTTGAGGGGCGGCTTCTCGGGCACCGGCATGCGAGCAGCCGCCTGAGCCATTTCGCCGTAGCTGGCCTTCAGGCCCTTGGGACCCAGCACCATGCCGTTCTGGGCCGACACCAGGTCGCGGTCCACATCCCAGGTGGTGGCACCGGCCGTGATCAGCATTTCGCGGACCTGGGCACCGGCCACGCGCAGCTTTTCCCAGCCGTCACGCACCGAGGTGGAACCACCGGTCAGTTGCGGTCCGCCAAGCAGGGCGTTGCCATAAGCCTTGACGTCCGGCGGCGCAAAGGCGACCTTGACCTGATTCAGGTCCACGTTCAACTCCTCGGCGATCAGCATCGGCATCGAGGTGTAAACCCCCTGCCCCATTTCCGAGCGCGCCGAGATCAGCGTGATGGTGTTGTCGTCAGCGATGTGGACCCAGGCATTGGGCGTGTACAGGGTGCCTGCCGCGTCCGCGGTGCTGCGCAGGCCCGGCAGGGCCACACCCAGCAACAGCCCGCCCGAGGCGATGGCCGAGGCCTTGAGGAAATCACGGCGCGATGAAGTGGCGATGGTCATGGTGTTCTCCTCAGGCCTTGCGCATCATGATGGCCGCATCCTTGATGGCAGCCTTGATCCGGGGGTAGGTGCCGCAGCGGCAGATGTTGCCGCTCATGGCGGCGTCGATGTCGGCGTCGCTGGGGTTGCGGTTGCTGCTCAGAAGCGCCGCAGCACTCATCAGCTGGCCCGACTGGCAGTAGCCGCACTGCGGCACATCGTGCTTGATCCAGGCCATCTGCAGCGGATGCTTGTTGTCTACGCCCAGGCTCTCGACCGTGGCCACCTTTTTGCCGGCCACGGCCGACAGCGGCGTCTGGCAGGACCGCACGGGTTGTCCGTCCAGATGCACGGTGCAGGCACCGCACAGGGCCATGCCGCAGCCAAACTTGGTTCCGGTCATGCCCAGTTCGTCGCGGATCACCCACAGCAGCGGGGTGTCAGGTTCGGCATTGGCGCTGACGGCCTTGCCATTGACTTGGAAATTGACGCTCATCGTGTGTCTCCTGGATGTGAGGCCGCGCCCCGGCACAAGCGGCGCAACCCTTGTTGATTTGCCGCTCTGGACGTTAGGCCAAGCCCCTCGGCATGGCATGCGGGTAAGCCCTAGCACGTCACACAAAGTTGCAAAACGAGACACCCAACCCGCTGCAGGCAGGTTAGGGCGCCCTGCCTATACTCGCGCCATGACCTCCATCGCCGACCTGCGCAAGAGCTACGAGCGCGCCGAACTCCACGAAGAAGCCTCCCACGCGGACCCCCTGAAGCAGTTCGACCAATGGCTCAACGAAGCCATTGCTGCCCAGATCCCCGAGCCCAATGCCATGACCCTGGCCACCGTGGGGAGCAACCTGCGGCCGAGCACGCGCATCGTGCTGGTGAAGGGGTACGACGCGCGCGGCGTGGTCTGGTACACCAACTACGACAGCCGCAAGGGCCAGGAACTGGCGGGCAACCCGTTTGCAGCCCTGCAATTTCACTGGGTGGAACTGGAGCGCACGGTGCGCATTGAAGGACGCGTGGAAAAGGTCAGCGATGCCGACAGCGACGCTTACTTCGCCAGCCGGCCCCTGGATTCGCGCATCGGCGCCTGGGCCAGCCCGCAAAGCCAGGTCATTACCAGCCGCTCCGTTCTGGTCACCAATGCCGCGAAATACAGCGCGCAATTCCTGCTGAATCCGCCACGCCCGCCGCACTGGGGTGGCTACCGCCTGGTGCCGGACACCTGGCAGTTCTGGCAGGGCCGCAAGAGCCGCCTGCATGACCGGCTGCGCTACACGCCTCAAGCCGACGGCGGCTGGTTGCGCGAGCGGCTGGCGCCTTAAGAAGTGGCGACTCAGGCGCCCTGTCCACGAACCCTCATTGCGTCAGCACTGCGCTGACCATGCCCTCAACGACCCAGGTCCTCAGCAGCGTAGCGGCTCGCAGCGGCGCCTGTGCCTCAGGCACCCAGCGGCACACCCCGGCACAGAGCTGGGCAAAGTTGCGGCCTCGGGCTGCCGCGCCCAGCGCCCAAGCCTCGTCGGCGGGCAGGGTGCGGTAACGCGGCATGAGTTCACGGCGCCAAACTGCCCAGGCCGTCGCTCGGTCGCCGCGCCGGGCGCGTAGAGGGAGGCCAGTCTCGGCCGCGGCCCACAACGCCGGCGCATTGGTCCACAGCGTCAGGCGCTGCACGGCGGGGTGCAGGCTGAAGGACAACCCGGGCCAGAGTTGCGGTGACAGGCGCGCGAGGTCGTCCACCGTGATCACGGGTGCGTCGGCCGCATCGAACGCCAGCCCCACGGCCCACTCGAATCCAGCCAGATCAGCGAGCGCAGGTCGGCGCGGCGCAGCGCGGCGCAACCAGCCCGCGAAATCGGCCCCGTACCAGCGCAGATTGGGGTGGCGTGACGGATGGTCGTCAATGAAGCCGCGTGCCCAGCGTTCGAAACTGGTCTCTCCCGCCACATGTCTGACCGCTGGATAGTCGGCTTCAAGTGCCTCGATCAGACGCAGACGGTAGCCGTCGGCGTAGATACCCAGGCGCCGGGCGGCGCCCACCCCACCCGAATCGACCACATGGCGCATCCAGGTGGCGGCGCGCGGCGCCGCAGGCTCGTCAACATAGCGCTGCACGTCACGCTGCAGGGCCCGCAGGCGGCTGGCCGTCATGCCGCTGCCCGCAGCAAATGGGCCGCGCTGATGTTGCGGGCCTCGTCAAGCTCCGCCACCAGCTCACCCAGCGGCGGGATGTTCGCGTCGCGCTCGATCATCGTCGCGACCGGACCGAAGCGGCGCACGGCGGCGGCGTACAGGTCCCATACCTCGCGGATCACCGGGGCATCGTGGGTGTCGATGATCACGTCGCCGCAGTGGTCGTGCCCGGCCAGGTGGAACTGCCGCACCCGGTTGGCCGGGATGCGCTCCAGATACGTCACCGCATCAAAGCCGTGGTTGAAGGCGCTGACGTAGATGTTGTTGATGTCCAGCAGGATCTCGCAGTCCGCCTCGGTGGCGATGGCCGCCAGGAACTCCCACTCGTCCATCTCCGACGACGCATAGGTCATGTAGCTCGACACGTTTTCCAGCAGGATGCGCCGGCCCAGAAAGTCCTGGACCCGCGCCACGCGGTCCGCCACATGGCGCACGGCTTCAGCGGTGTACGGCAGGGGCATGAGGTCGTGCAGGTTTCTGCCGGCCACGCCGGTCCAACACAGATGATCGGAGACCCACGCCGGCTCGATGCGCTGCGTCAGGGCCTTGTGCTGGCGCAGGTAGTCCATGTCCAGCGGGTCGGTGCCGCCGATCGACATGGACACGCCATGTAGCACCACCGGATAGCGCTCGCGGATGCGCTCCAGCATGCGCAGCGGCTTGCCGCCCGGAACGAGGTAGTTTTCAGTGACGGCCTCGAACCAGTCCACGCGGGGATGGCCGTTGAGGATCTCGTCGTAGTGCACGGTCCGCAGGCCCAAGCCAAAGCCCAGGGCCTGATCACTCACCGTGGCGGGTGAAGCCGTCATTGAAAACCTGTGAATCAGGGCAAGAGGAAAGTCGCACTGCCGCCGCCTTGCCGACCACGGCAGTGCCACACACGGGACGTGCTTACTTCTTCTTCATTTCCATCGTGGCCTTGTCGCACTCGGCCTTGGTCATGAGCGACATGCCCTGGCCCTTGCACGCGTTCTGGCCCTTGCAGGAGCTCTTGGCCGTCTTGCAGTCGCTGTGGCCCTTGCAGGCGTTGGCGCCGGCACAGGCGATCTTGGCATCCTGGGCGGCGACGGTGGTGACACCGGCGCTCATGGCGAACAGGCCGGCGGCGGCGGTGGCGAGGGTCATGCCCTTGACGAGTTTTGCATTCATGTTGCGCTCCATTGATTTGACAAACGGTTAAACACAAGCAGTTGTCGGAGCTTTGGCCCGTTCCCCTGCTGCCACATTTACGCGGCAGTCCGGGTGTCGGATTCAACACGATGTTCTTACAAAAAAATTCGTCGCCCCGTGCCACCAGGGTCAGCGTAGCCCCAACAGCAGCATGACGGCCGACACCGTCACCAGGGCCAGGCCTGTGGAAACGGCCACCGTCGCGGTCACGGCGTCCTGGGCCACCTGGTAGCGCTGCGAGAACAGGAACACATTCGCCCCAACGGGCAGCGAAGCGGCAATGACCATCACCGCCAGTGGAACACCCTGCAGCCCCAGCGCCCAGCCCGCGGCGGCCATCAGCACCGGGTGCAGCAGGTTCTTGGCCAGCGAGATCACCAGCGCTTCGCGCAGGCTCGCCCCCACAGGGTTGGCCGCCAGGGTCACTCCCACCATGACCAGCGCGATCGGACCGAAGGCCTGGCCCAGCAACTGCAAGGGCTTGTCGATCACCAGCGGAATGTCCCACCCGGTCTGGGCGTACAGCAGCCCCGCCAGGATGGGCAGCGGCACGGGATGGATCACGGCATTGCGCACCGCCAGCAGCACGGTCAGGCCAAGATGCCGCTGCGGCAACGGCTCCTGTCCGCCCTGGGCGCGCCCCTCGCGGGCCACCGCAAATTCCAGAACCAGAGTTGCCACGGTCAGCAGGACCAGCGCGTGCACCGAGATCAGGGTGAACAGCGTGAACAGGCCGCGTTCCCCATAGGCCAGCCCCACCAGCGGCACGCCAATCATCACGGTGTTGCTGAACATCGATGCCAGCGCCAGCACCGCCGAGCGCCGCGTGAACCCCAGCCAGGCCAGCACTCCGAAGTACACCGACAGCGCCACCGCGAAATAGATGGCCAGCGGCCGGATCTCGAGCTGGCCGCCATGGGCCGTGGCCATGGTGCGAAACAGCAGGGCCGGTGCCAGCACCATGAACACCAGGTTCGACAGGTCCTTCACCGCGGCCGTGCCGACCCAGCGCAGGCGTCCCGCAAGCACGCCGATGGCGATCAGCAGCACCACGGGGAACAGCGCGGAAACAACGGGATGGTTCAAGGGCGCAGTGGAATGAGGCGGCGGTGCCGCGTGAGCCCGAGGATATAACGGCCCGGGCGATGCCGTTACCATCGCCGGCACGTACCCTACCGCGCCGCCCGGCCAAGGAGAACCGTTCCATGCAAACCGTTTCCATTCACGTCGTCGACATCGCCCATGGCCGCGTGGCCCGCGGCATGAAGGTGGACGTGTTCCATCTCGAGGGCACCGATGCCACCCACGTGGTCACCGGAACCGTCGGCAACAATGGCGTCGTGGATGGCCTGAACGGCCATCACACCCTGTTCGAGGTAGGCGTGTACGAGCTGCGCCTGCACGTGGGCGGCTATTACCGCCAGCTCAAGACGCCCCTGCCCAGCCCGGCCTTCATGGACGTCCAGGTGTTCCGCTTCGGGCTGGCCGACCTGTCGCAGCACTACCACCTGCCGGTCAAGCTGACCCCCTGGGGGCTGTCGTGCTTTCGCGGGGCCTGAGGCCCCAGGCCCCGCCCCGCTTTCACCCAGGAGGTCAGAACGTCGCCTGAAGCCCGAGCTTGACGCTGCGCCCTGGCAACGGTGACTTGCCCGGCGCCGTCTGCGTGAGGATGGACGTGGCGCTGTAGGCCAACCGGTCGGTGGCATTGTCCAGCCGGACGAACCAGAGCAGGTGCGACGGGCCCAACCGGGTGCGCCACGTCAGCGCGGCATTCCACAAGGTGTAGGCTGCGCTGGCCTGCTCTCCCGCAGGCACACGCCGCTGGGCCGCCAGATGGTCCACGCCCAGGCGCGCCCCCCAGTCTCCCCGGGTCCACACCAGGGTCGCGCCCACCCGGGCCGGTGCCACACGCGGCAGCGGCTGGCCATTGGCCAGGTTGGTGGCGCGCAGCAGGTCACCGCGCCATTCCAGATCCAGCGTGCTGCCCGTGTCGAACAGGCGCACGGTGCCGCTGGCCTCCATGCCGGTGAAGCGCGCCGGCACCTGCCGGTAGGCCAGCACGGGCAGTCCGTCCTCCGAAGCGCCGGTGGCCTCGAGCCCGATGTAGTTGGTAAAGCGCGTGCGGTAGACATTGAACTTCGCGCGATGCGGACCCCGGGTCCACTGCAGGCCCAGGTCCAGGTTGTTGGACCGCTCCTTGGCCAGCGTGGCATCGCCGCGCTCCCAGGCCCCCGTGGCCACGTGCGGCCCGTCGGCAAACAGTTCGTAGTCCTTGGGAGCCCGCTCGCTGCGCGCCCACTGGGCTGTCAGCTGCCAGGCCGGCGCCAGCTTCCACAACGCCCCCAGCGCCGTGCTGAAGGGTTTGAAGTCGCGACTGCCGGGGGCAAAGCGCGCTACGTCGGGGTTTCCCATGGCGTCCACACGGACCCGCTCGCTGCGGGCGCCAAAGCTCAGGCGCCCCCAGCCCGTCGCCAGTTCCTCGTGCATGAAGACCGCGTCCTGCCGGGTGCGGCTGAACGGCGCGAAGGCTTCTTCCCCCACCGCCGAGAACCGGGTGCTCTCGCCCTGCACCCCCCACACGCCCTGCAGCGCGCCCCATTTCACGTGACGCGCCTCCAGCCGATAGTCATTGCCGGCATTGCCGAACACCGTGCCGGGCGCGCCGCCCTCGAATTCCGTGTGCTGGTAGCGCGTGTAGCTCGCCTGCCCCTTGAGGGACTCCAGCCCCCCCACCGGATGGCGCAGCAGGGCTTCGAGCGCGTAGCGCTGGGATTGCATGCCGATCGTCACGTCGTCCTCGGCCACGGTCCCATAGTCGTTGCGGTAGCTGCTGGCCGAGGCCCCCACGTAGCCGCGGTCAAAGAACAGCGAAGCCCCCACGGCCCCGCCGCGCACGTTGCTCGCTGAATTGCAGATGCGCCTTGCCAACGCGAGCCCGCCTCCCTGGGTGCAGGCCAGCGACACCGGCACCCGGACATCGCTGGTGCGGCGATCGAACATGTCCGCGTGCAGGCCGATGCGGTCATTCCCCCCCTCCACCAGCACACCCGCGCCCCGCCCCGCGTTGCCGCTGGACAGGCCCAGGTCCGCCTTGCCCACCACGCCCTCGAGCGGCTCCCGGGGGATGCGGTTGTCGATGACATTGACCACGCCGCCCACGGCGCTGCCGCCATACAGCAGCGCCCCGGGGCCGCGCAGCACTTCGATGCGCTCGATGCTGATCGGGTCGGCCGGCACGGCGTGGTCATAGCTCAGGCCCGAGGCGTCCACGCTGGCCCCGCCGTTGGCCAGGATGCGAATGCGGTCGCCATCCAGCCCGCGGATCACGGGTCGGTTGGCATTGGGGCCGAAATAGGTGCTGCTCACGCCGGGCGTGCCGTCCAGCGTTTCACCCAGCGTGTCCCCGCGGCGCAGCAGCAGGCCGGTGCCCGAATAGCTGGCCGCGGGCACGATCAGGTCGGTCGCGCCCAACGGGTTGCCGGTGACCGTGACCTCCTGGAGGCTGGCAGAGGGAGCGGCGGTCTGGGCCAGCACGTGGCCCAGAGAAAACAGGGCAGCGCCCGCGGCGCTGCAGCGAAAAATGGATTTCATGATGGATTCGTTGAAAAGGAGAACACCCGCCGGGCCATGCGCGGCGGGAACCGTCAGTACGGGGATTCAACGAACGGAAGGCGGGCCGCGCGCGTCGAACAGTGCGGCCCAGCGGGCGACGGCTTCGCCCTGGAAAAACTGGAAGATGAACGCGGGCGGCAGTGCCGGCAGGACCAGCAGCGGCACACCCGGCGCACTGTCGGAGTGGCTCAGCTGGTCGTACAGCCGGCAGTCGGCATCGTCGGCATGGCCTGCGAAGAATTTTTCGACCCAGCCATGCAGGTGGCCGCCGGCCGCCGCGGGCGGATGCACCAGGCTGTGCAGCAGGCCGAGCGTCTGCGCGGCGACCAGCGCCAGCATGACCAGCCACAGACTGCCGCGCCGCCGGATCATCGTGTCAGGCCTTCACCCGGTCACGGAAGGTCTTGCGGAACTTCTCCACCTTGGGCGCGGCCACGGCCATGCAGTAGCCCTGCGTGGGATTCTTCTCGAAGAAGTCCTGGTGGTACTCCTCGGCGGGCCAGTAGTTCGACAAGGGCAGCACCTCGGTCACGATCGGCCGGCCAAACAGCTTGTCCTGGCTCATCTGGCGGATCATGTCCTCGGCCACCTGCTGCTGCTCGGGCGTCGTGAAATAAATGCCGCTGCGGTACTGCGTGCCGCTGTCATTGCCCTGGCGGTTGAGCGTGGTTGGGTCGTGGATCAGGTAGAAGATTTCCAGAATCTCGCGCAGGCTGATCTCGTCCGGATCGTATTCGAGCTTGACCACCTCGTTGTGGCCGGTGGTGCCGGTGCACACCTGCTCGTAGCTGGGCCGCAGGGCCTGGCCATTGCTGTAGCCCGACTCCACATCGGTCACGCCGCGCACCTTGACGAACACCGCTTCCGTGCACCAGAAGCAGCCGCCGCCAAGAACAATGGTTTGGGGGGTCGAAGGCATGGGATCTCCCGTCAAATCCGTCTGTCGTCGCAAAGGGCGCCATCTTACGACGGCGCCGCCGGGTGTCGGCTCAGCCGGCCCGGGCCGCCCCGGCGCGCACCGCCTCCAGGAAGGCCGACAGCGCCAGGTGGTCGCGCGCCGTCTTCCACAGGCAATAGGTGTCATACGGGATGGTCGCCGTGTCCAGCGGCACGAAGACCGTGTCCGGCAGCGCCGACTGGCGCAGCGCCTGGGGTACCAGGGCCACTCCCAGCCCCTGAGACACCAGCGACACCACGCTGAGCCAGTGGCGCAGCTCATAGCGGATCTCGGGCGTGAAGCCCGCGTCGGTGCATAGGGACACGATGCGCTCATGGTAGTCGGCCGACACGCCGCGCGAGATGCAGGCGAAAGGCTCGCCCCGTAGCGCCGACAGCGGCAGGGCCCGCTTGCGCGCGAGCGCGTGCCCGGCCGGCAGGCAGGCCACGAACGGCTGGCTGGCCACCAGAATCTGCGACAGCCCGGGCGGCACGCGCGTGGTGTGCACGAAACCCAGGTCCAGCCGCTCATGGGCCAGCTCGATCAGCTGGTCGCTCGAGCTCAGTTCCCTCAGCGTGAGCCGCAACCGCGGGTGCTGTTCCTGAAAACGCTTGAGCAGGCCCGGCAGCCCGCGGTACAGCATGGTGCCCACGAAGCCCACCTGCAGGCTGCCCGCCAGCCCCTGCGCCACGTCGCGCGCGTGGCGCGCGGCCTGCTGGGCCTGCTCGAGCAGCGCCCGGGCCTGCGGCACGAAGGCACGGCCCGCCTCGGTGAGCTGCACCGCCTTGCTGTTGCGCGTGAAAAGCTTCGCGCCGACCGAGGCCTCGAGCTGCTGGATGTTGGTGGACAGCGGCGGCTGCGAGATCGCCAGGCGCTGGGCCGCGCGACCGAAGTGCAGTTCCTCGGCCAGCACCAGGAAGTAGCGCAGGTGACGAAACTCCATGAATCTCCTATTTATATCGTCGAATAGGTAATTGATATTAGACAGCTATCGCTGAATCGCCAACAATCAGGTTCATCCGTCCATACACCCTTCCACCGGAGACACCGTGAAAGCCAAATTCAACTGGGAAGACCCGTTCCTGCTGTCAGACCAACTCAGCGAGGAGGAGCGCGCCATCGTCGAGGCCGCCCACACCTTCTGCCAGGAAAAGCTGCAGACCCGCGTGCTGATGGCCGCGCGCCACGAAAAGTTCGACCGCGAGATCATGAACGAGGCTGGCGCCATGGGCTTCCTGGGCTCCACCATAGAAGGCTACGGCTGCGCCGGCCTGAGCTACGTGGCCTACGGGCTGATCGCGCGCGAGGTCGAGCGCGTGGACAGCGGCTACCGCAGCGCCATCAGCGTGCAGTCCTCGCTGGTCATGCACCCCATCAACGCCTACGGCAGCGAGGCCCAGAAGCAGAAGTACCTGCCCAAGCTGGCCAGCGGCGAGTGGGTCGGCTGCTTCGGCCTGACCGAACCCAATCACGGCTCCGACCCGGCCAGCATGCTGACCCGCGCCAAGCCCGTGGACGGTGGCTACCAGCTCAAGGGCGCCAAGATGTGGATCACCAACAGCCCCATCGCCGACGTGTTCGTGGTCTGGGCCAAGCTGGCCGATCCGGACGGCCAGGTGGGCGGCCAGGAGTGCATCCGCGGCTTCATCCTCGAAAAGGGCATGAAGGGCCTCAGCGCCCCCAAGATCGAGGGCAAGATGAGCCTGCGCGCCAGCATCACCGGCGAGATCGTGATGGACGACGTCTTCGTCCCCGAGGCCAACCTGCTGCCCAACGTGGCCGGCCTCAAGGGCCCGTTCGGCTGCCTCAACAAGGCCCGCTACGGCATTGCCTGGGGTGCCCTGGGTGCGGCGGAGGACTGCTGGCACCGCGCGCGCCAGTACACCCTGGACCGCGTGCAGTTCGGCCGTCCGCTGGCACAGAACCAGCTCGTGCAGAAGAAGCTGGCCGACATGCAGACCGAGATCGCCATGGGCCTGCAGGGCTGCCTGCGCGTGGGCCGCCTGATGGACCAGGACCTGGCCGCCCCCGAGATGGTGAGCCTGATCAAGCGCAACAGCTGCGGCAAGGCCCTGGACATCGCCCGCATGGCGCGCGACATGCACGGCGGCAACGGCATCCACGACGAGTACCACGTGATCCGCCACATGATCAACCTCGAGACGGTCAACACCTACGAGGGCACGCACGACGTGCACGCGCTGATCCTGGGCCGGGCCCAGACCGGCCTGCAGGCCTTTTATTGAGTCTTTCAGGCCAAAAAGGTCTGTAGCCCTTGCGGGGCGGTCACTTTGCGCTATTAAACTCATAGCGTGATCGAGCTGTCCCTCCTCAAACCCGTGCTGGCAGCCCTGGTGCTGCCTCCCGCCGGCCCGCTGCTGCTGGCCGCCATCGGCCTGCTCGCCCGGGGCCGGCTGCGCCGGGCCGGCCGCGCCCTCGCCCTGGCCGCGCTGGCGGCGCTGTGGCTGCTGTCCTGCCACGCGGTGGCCATCGGCCTGTCCCGGACCCTGCTGCCACCCGTGGAGCCGGCCACGCCGGCCTGGCTGCAGGCCCAGCGGGTGCAGGCCATCATCGTGCTGGGCGGGGGCGTGCTGCCGCAGGCCCCCGAGTACGGCGCCGCGCAACCCGCGGCCCACACGCTGGCCCGTCTGCGCTACGGCCTGTGGCTGGCCCGCCGCACCGGCCTGCCCGTGGGGTTCGCCGGTGGTGTGGGCTGGGCCGCCATCGGGATCGGCGCCGCGCCCGAGGGCGAAGTGGTGCGTCGCAGCGCGCAGGACGACTTCGGTGCCACGCTGCGCTGGGTCGACGACCAGTCGCGCGACACCGCCGAGAACGCCCGCCTGATGGGCGCCCTGCTGCAGCGCGACGGCGTGCAACGCATCGCCCTGGTCACCGACGTCTGGCACATGCCGCGCGCCGCCCGGGCGTTCGAGCGCGTGGGGCTGGCGGTCACGCCGGCGCCGACCGGGCTGGCGTTTCCCGGGGAAACGCCGCTGCTCGAATGGCTGCCCTCGGCGCACGGCCTGAGCCTGTCGCGCCAGGTGCTGCGCGAGGTCCTGGCGCGTTGGGTGGCCCGCTGACCCGCCCGGCCTTTACACAGCTTTACCCACCCGCGCCCCGCGGCGCCCCGGCCCCCTGGCTTGACGCCCGGGTGGCCAAAAGCTACATTACTAACCAGTCAGTCATTAATTTCATGTCCCTGTCCAAATTCATCAGCGCCCGCAAGGCCGACGCGACGCCCAAGCGCGAGCGCCGCAAGGAAGCCCGCCCCGGCGAGCTGCTGGACGCCGCGCTCGACCTGTTTGTCGAAAAGGGTTTTGCCGCGACCCGCGCCGAGGAAGTGGCCGCCCGCGCGGGCGTGTCCAAGGGCACGCTGTTCCTGTATTTCCAGAGCAAGGAAGAACTGCTCAAGGCCGTGGTGCGGGAAAACATTTCGGGCCGGTTCAGCGAATGGAACCAGGAGTTCGAGACCTTTGAGGGCACCAGCGCCGAAATGCTGCGCTACTGCATGAACGTCTGGTGGGAGCGCGTCGGGGCCACTCGCGCCTCGGGCATCACCAAGCTCATGATCAGCGAGGCCAGCAACTTCCCCGACATCGCGGCCTTCTACCAGAAGGAAGTGATCGAGCCGGGCCAGACGCTGATCCGGCGCATCCTGCAGCGCGGGGTGGACCGCAAGGAATTCGTGGTGGCCGACATGGACCACGCCATCTACTGCGTGGTGGCACCCATGGTGTTTCTGGTCATGTCCAAGCACTCCGTCGGCGCCTGCGTACCGCTGGGCAAGCTGCTGGATCCGCAACGCTACCTGGCCTCCCAGGCCGACATCATCCTCAACGGCCTGCTGACCCGCCCCGCCCTCGCCTCATGACGCCCTCCATGAAGAAAACCCTGAAGTGGCTGTTGACCGGCCTGCTGCTGGCCGCGCTCACCGCCTGGGGCCTGAAGGCCCTGTCGGCGCGCAAGGCACAGCGCGAAGCCGCCACGGCGGCGGCCAGCACGGCCAAGACGCAGACCCAGATCGAGCTGGCCGCCAGCGACGTGGTGCGCGCGCAGACCCGCGAGCTGGCGCAGGGCCTGCCGATTTCGGGCTCGCTCAAGGCGGTCAATTCCGCCGTGGTCAAGGCCCGCGTGGCCGGCGAACTGCTGGGCCTGACGCTGCGCGAGGGCGACGCCGTCAAGGCCGGCCAGGTGGTGGCCCGCGTGGATGCGGCCGAGTACCAGTCGCGCGTGCGCCAGGCGCAGGAGCAGGCCGACGCGGCCCGCGCCCAGATCGAGATCGCCCAGCGCCAGGTGGACAACAACAAGGCCCTGGTGGACCAGGGCTTCATCTCGAAAACGGCGCTGGACACCTCGCTCAACAACCTCGCGGCCGCGCAGGCCAACCACAAGGCCGCCCTGGCCACCGTGGAAGTCGCGCGCAAGCCGCTGGAGGACACGGTGCTGCGCGCGCCCATCTCGGGCCTGGTCTCGCAGCGCCTGGTGCAGCCCGGCGAGCGCGTGGGCATCGACGCCAGGGTGATCGAGATCGTCGACCTGAGCCGGCTCGAACTCGAAGCCACGCTCAGCGCGGCCGACTCCATCTCGGTGCGCGTGGGCCAGTCCGCCACGCTGCAGATCGAGGGCAGCCCCCAGCCGGTGGTGGCCCGGGTGTCACGCATCAACCCGAGCGCGATGGCGGGCAGCCGCAGCGTGCTGGTCTACCTGGCGGTCGATCGGGCCGAGGGCCTGCGCCAGGGCCTGTTTGCCCAGGGCACCCTGGGCACTGCCCAGGTCTCGGCCCTGACGGTGCCGCTGTCGGCGGTGCGCACCGACAAGCCCTCGCCCTATGTGCAGGTGGTGCGCGACGACAAGGTGGCGCATGTGGCGGTGCAGACCGGCGCGCGCGGCACGGCCGGCGGCGACGCCAGCCGGGAGACCCTGGTCGCGGTGCAGGGCCTGGCCCCCGGCGCCGTGGTGATCCAGGGCAGCGTGGGCAGCCTGCGCGAAGGCACGGCCGTCCGGTTCACCCAGCCCGCGAAGTAAGCCCCCATGTGGTTCACCCGCGTCAGCCTCAGGAACCCCGTGTTCGCCACCATGGTGATGCTCGCCATCGTGGTGCTCGGGCTGTTCTCGTACCAGCGGCTCAAGGTCGACCAGTTCCCCAACATCGACTTCCCGGTGGTGGTGGTCACGGCCGAATACCCCGGGGCCTCGCCCGAGATCGTTGAAAGCGAAGTCACCAAGAAGATCGAGGAAGGCGTCAACTCCATCGCCGGCATCAATGCGCTCACCTCGCGCAGCTACGAAGGCCAGGCGGTGGTGATCATCGAGTTCCAGCTGCAGATCGACGGGCGCAAGGCCGCCGAGGACGTGCGCGAGAAGGTGGCCTCGATCCGTCCCAACTTCCGAACCGAGGTCAAGGAACCACGGGTGCTGCGCTTCGACCCCGCCAGCCGCGCGGTATGGTCACTCGCGGTATTGCCTGACGCCAGCAAGGGCAAGGCCATGAGTGCCATCGAGCTCACCAACTGGTCCGACCAGGTGCTCAAGAAGCGGCTGGAGAACGTGCGCGGCGTGGGTTCGGTGACGCTGGTGGGCGGCACCAAGCGCGAGATCAACATCTACCTCAACCCCCAGGCCATGGAGTCGCTGGGCATCACCGCCGACCAGGTGGTGGCGGCCGTGCGCAACGAGAACCAGGACCTGCCCGTGGGCGCGATCCGCTCGCTGCAGCAGGAACGCGTGGTGCAGATCGACGCGCGCATGCAGCGCCCCGAGGACTTCGCCAGCATCATCATCACGCGCAAGGGCCAGGCCGGCGCGGCCGCGCCCATCCGCGTGGGCCAGGTGGCCACCGTGAAGGATGGCGCCCAGGAAATCGACAGCCTGGCCCTGTACAACGGCGCCCGCACCCTGCTGCTGACGGTGCAGAAATCGCAGGACGAAAACACCATCGAGGTGGTGGACGGCCTCAAGAAGACCATTGACGAGATGCAGGCCCAGCTGCCCGCCGGCGTTCGCCTGGAGCCCATCGCCGACAGCTCGCGCCCGATCCGCGTGGCCGTGGAGAACGTGCGCCACACGCTCATCGAAGGGGCCCTGCTCACGGTGCTGATCGTGTTCCTGTTCCTGAACTCGTGGCGCTCCACGGTGATCACCGGGCTCACGCTGCCGATCGCGCTGATCGGCACCTTCCTGTTCATGAACATGTTCGGCTTCACCATCAACATGATCACGCTGATGGCGCTGAGCCTGTGTGTGGGCCTGCTGATCGACGATGCCATCGTGGTGCGCGAGAACATCGTGCGCCACGTGCAGATGGGCAAGGCGCCCTACCAGGCGGCGCTGGATGGCACGCAGGAGATCGGCCTGGCGGTTCTGGCCACCACCTTCTCCATCGTGGCGGTGTTCCTGCCCATCGGCTTCATGGGCGGCATCATCGGCAAGTTCTTCCACGAGTTCGGCGTGACCATCGTGGCGGCGGTGCTGATCTCGATGTTCGTGAGCTTCACCCTGGACCCCATGCTGTCCAGCGTCTGGCATGACCCCGAGATCGAGGCCCACAGCCAGCCGCGCGGCCGCAAGACCCTGTACGACCGGACCATCGGCCGCGTCACCGGCTGGTTCGACAGCGCCACCGAGCGCCTGTCCGAGGCCTACCAGGGCATCCTGCGCTGGTCGCTGGGCCACAAGCTGGCCACCGTGGCCCTGGCGGTGGGCGTGTTCGTCACCAGCATCGTCATGGTGCCGCTGCTGGGCACGGAGTTCGTGCCCAAGGCCGACTTCTCCGAGACCTCTATCACGTTCTACACGCCGGTCGGCTCGGCGCTGGAGGCCACCGAGGCCAAGGCCCGGCAGGTCGAGGCCATCGTGCGCGAATTTCCCGAGGTGCGCTACACGCTGTCGACCATCAACACCGGCAATGCGCAGGGCAAGATCTACGCGAACATCTACGTGCGCCTGGTCGACCGCAAGGCCCGCAGCCGCAACGTCGACCAGATGTCGGGCGTGCTGCGCGCGCGGCTGGCCCAGGTGCCGGGGATCACCGTCACCCACGTGGGCCTGCTCGACTCCGTGGGCGGCAACAAGCAGGTGGAGTTCTCGCTGCAGGGCCCCGACCTGCAGGAGCTCGAGCGCCTGACCCAGCTGGTGAACACGAAGATCCGCGACATCCCGGGCTTTGTCGATCTGGACTCCAGCATCAAGCCCAACAAGCCCGTGATCGAGGTGGAAGTCAAGCGCGAGGCCGCCTCCGACCTGGGCCTGTCGGTGGCCCAGATCGCCAGCTCGCTGCGCACCCTGGTGGCCGGCCAGAACGTGGGCAACTGGCGCGCCAGCGACGACCAGACCTACGACGTCAATGTGCGCCTGTCACCCGACGCGCGCAACGCCCCCCAGGACCTGGACCGCCTGCCCTTTGCCACCGGCAGCAACGCCGACGGCAGCGCGCGCATCGTGCGGCTCAACCAGGTGGCCACCATCCGCGAGAGCACCGGCCCCAACCAGATCAACCGGCGCGACCTCACGCGCGAAGTGGCCATCAACGGCAACGTCTACAACCGGTCGGCGGGCGAGGTCTCCAACGACATCCGCAAGGCGCTGGACAGCGTGAGCTTCCCGCCAGGCTACCGCTACCAGTTTGGCGGCTCCACCAAGAACATGGCCGAATCGTTCGGCTACGCGGTCTCGGCGCTGGCCATGGCCATCATCTTCATCTACATGATCCTGGCCAGCCAGTTCAAGAGCTTCCTGCAGCCGCTGGCCCTCATGACCTCGCTGCCGCTGACGCTGATCGGGGTGGTGCTGGCCCTGATGATGTTCCGCTCCACGCTGTCGATGTTCTCGGTGATCGGCGTGGTGATGCTCATGGGCCTGGTCACCAAGAACGCCATCCTTCTGGTCGACTTCGCGATCCGCGCGCGTGAGGACGGCATGGAGCGCGCCGAGGCCCTGCTGCTGGCCGCCCGGGTGCGGCTGCGCCCCATCCTCATGACCACGCTCGCCATGATCTTCGGCATGGTGCCGCTGGCCTTCGCACTGACCGAGGGCTCCGAGCAGCGCGCGCCCATGGGCCAGGCCGTGATCGGCGGCGTCATCACCTCGTCGCTGCTCACGCTGGTGGTGGTGCCGGTGGTCTATTGCTACATGGACGACCTGGCGGGGTGGCTGCGGCGCAAGTTCGCGGGGGCGCCACAAGCGCCCGGCGGCGGCACGGCAGCCGCGGTGCCGGCCTCTAAAATCGAGGGTTTGTCCTGATCGCCCTCCGGAGTACATACCATGACCTCGACCGCTTCCCTTGAACAAGCCCGCTTCAACATGATCGAGCAGCAGATCCGCCCCTGGGATGTGCTGGACCCGGCCGTGCTGGCGCTTCTGTCCGTCATCAAGCGCGAGGACTTCGTGCCGCTGGCGCACAAGGCCCTGGCGTTCATGGACCTGGAGATCCCGCTGCTGGGCAGCGCCGAGGAAGCCATGCGCGCGGGCCACTGCATGCTGGCACCCAAGGTCGAAGCCCGGCTGCTGCAGGACCTGCATGTGCAGAAGCACGAGAAGGTGCTCGAGATCGGCACCGGCTCCGGCTACATGGCCGCGCTGCTGGCGCACCGCGCGCAGCGCGTGATCTCGCTGGAAATCCACCCCGACCTCGCCCGCACGGCGCGCGCCAACCTGCAGCAGGCCGGTGTGCACAACGTCGAGGTGCGCGAGGGCGACGGCGCCAGCAACCTGGCCATCGACGGCCCGTTCGACGTGATCCTGCTCAGCGGTTCGGTGGCCGAGGTGCCGTCCAGCCTGCTGGAGCAGCTCAAGACCGGTGGCCGGCTCGCCGCCATCGTGGGCCAGGACCCGGTGATGCGCGCCACCCTGGTCACGCGCACCGGTGAGGCCACCTACAGCACCGCGCAGCCCTGGGACACCGTGGCCCCGCGGCTCGTCCATTTCCCCGAGCCCTCGCGCTTCAGCTTCTGATCCGAAAGCCCCTCTCATGATTGACCAGGTTTCCCCTTCCGACCTCGCTGCCTGGATGCAGGCGCAAGACGGCGCCCACGGGCGCTGCGTGGTGCTGGACGTGCGCGAACCCTGGGAACTGCAGACAGCCAGTGTGCGGGCCGACGGTTTTGACCTGGTGGCGATCCCGATGGGCGAGATCCCCGCGCGGATCGCCGAACTCGACCCCGAGGTGCCGGTGGCCTGCCTGTGCCACCACGGCGCGCGCAGCCTGCGCGTGGCGAATTTCCTGGCCGGCAACGGCTTTGCCAGGATCGCCAACATCGCCGGCGGCATCGAGGCCTGGTCGTTGTCGCGCGACGCTTCCGTGCCCCGCTACTGACCCTTCTTCTGCAGCTTCTCACAAGGACCATTCATGAACATGTTGCGGCTACTCCCCCTGACCGTGGCCCTCGCGGCCGCGTTCCCGGCGCAGGCGCAGAGCCTGCAGGCCCTGTACGAGTCAGCCCGGGCCTATGACGCCTCCTACCAGTCGGCCAAGGCCCAGTACGACGCCAACCTGTTTCGCGCCGAGCAGGCGCGCGCGGGCATCCTGCCCTCGGCCGGGCTGTCGGCCGGCGCCTCGCGCACGCATGCCGAGATCCGCTCGCCGGCCGCGCCCAGCCGAGACTACAGCGCCCAGAGCGTGACGCTGAACGCCTCGCAGCCGCTGTACCGCCCCGCCAACGTGGCCACCTACGAACAGGGCAAGCGGCAGGTGGCGCTGGCCGAAGCCCAGCTCACCGCCGCCAGCCAGGACCTGATCATCCGCGTGAGCCAGGCCTATTTCGACGTGCTGGCCGCGCGCGACACGCTGGCCTTCGTGCAGGCCCAGAAGACCGCCGTGTCCGAGCAGCTCGCCTCGGCCAAGCGCAACTTCGAGGTCGGCACCTCCACCATCACCGATTCACGCGAGGCCCAGGCCCGCTACGACCTCGTGGTGGCCCAGGAAATCGCCGCCGAGAACGACCTGCGCGTCAAGAAGCTCGCCCTGGACAACGTGGTCGGCAAGGCCGGCGCCGACCCCCGGCCGCTGGCCGTGCCGGTCGTCCTGCCCGCGCTCAAGCCGGACGACGTGACCCCGTGGGTGGCGCAGGCCGAGGACGCAAGCCCTTCGATCCGGCAGGCCCGCACCGCGCTGGACGTGGCCCGGCTCGAGACCGAGAAGGCCCGCGCCGGCAACAAGCCCACGCTGGACCTGACGGCCAGCTACGGCACCGCGCGCGCGCCCAACAGCCTCAACGGCGTCCAGACCCGCACCGACAGCACCGTCGTGGGCCTGCAGTTCAACCTGCCGCTGTTCGCGGGCTTTGCCACCCAGAACCGCATCAAGGAAACCCTCTCGCTCGAGGAAAAGGCCCAGGCCGACCTCGAGGCCGCGCGCCGCGGCGTGGCGCAGGGCACGCGCAGCGCCTTCTTCGGCGTGGTCTCGGGCCTGGGGCAGGTCCGGGCGCTGGAAGCCTCCGAACAGTCGAGCCAGCTCGCGCTGGACGCCAACAAGCTCGGCTACCAGGTGGGTGTGCGCATCAACATCGACGTGCTGAACAGCCAGAGCCAGCTGTTCCAGACCAAGCGCGACCTGGCGCAGGCCCGCTACAACGTGCTGCTGGGCAGCCTCAAGCTGCGCCAGGCCAACGGCACGCTGCAGGCCGAAGACCTGCAGGCCATCAACGCCCTGCTCGTCAAGTAGGCGCCGCGGCGCCGCTCAGGCGCCGGCCAGCAGCGCGGCCACGGCCTGCGCGGTGCGCTGCGCGGCGCCGCGGTGGGCCTGGGCAAAGGCCGTGGCGGCCTGCACGGCACGCGCATGGCCGTCGCCCGCGGCCAGCTGCAGCGCCAGTTCCAGCGCCTGGTCCATGTCCGGCACGCGCAGCGCGGCGCCGGCGTCCTCGGCCAGTTCGGCCGCCTCGGCGAAGTTGAAGGTGTGCGGACCGGTGACCACCGGACAGCCACAGGCCGCCGCCTCGATCAGGTTCTGCCCGCCCAGCGGCGCGAAGCTGCCGCCCAGCAGGGCCACGTCGCTCAGGCCGTAGTACAAGGCCATTTCGCCCAGCGAGTCGCCCAGCCAGAGGTCGGCCCGGGCGCTGTCCGCTGAGGTCGGGCCCGTGCTCCAGCCACTGCGGCGCGACACGCTCAGTCCCTGCTGGCGCGCCAGCGCCGCCACCTCGTCAAAGCGCTGTGGGTGGCGCGGCACCACCAGCCACTGCACCTCGTTTGCTCTCATTTTCGTAGCAAGCAGTGGCCGGCTGGATTGGGCTAGCGCCATTTTCTGTTTCAAAAGCCTGAAGAAGTCCGCTTCCTCGCCTTCGCGCGAGCTGGCAAACATCACCACCGGCCGGTCCGCCGCCGCGCGCCAGGCCCGGCCCTGCGCGAGCTGCCCGGCATCGGGCGTGGCGTCGAACTTCAGGTTGCCGAACACGCCCTGCACGGGCGCCCCGAGCTGGGCCAGGCGCTGCGCGTCGGCCGTGGTCTGGGCCCAGGCCGCAGCCAGCGCCGCGTAGGCGGGCCGCGACAGCCAGGACAGCGTCAGCGCCTGGCGCAGGGACTTCTCGCTCAGCCGCGCATTGGCCAGCACCAGCGGCACGCCCCGTGCCCGGCAGGCCGTCGCGAGGTTGGGCCAGACCTCGGTCTCCATGAGAATGCCCGCGCACGGCTGGAACTGCGCCAGGAAGCGCTGCACCGCGCCCGGCGTGTCCCAGGGCAGCCACACCTGCACGTCACCGGGCTGCAGCAGGCGCTGCCCCTCGGCCCGGCCCGTGGCCGTGCCGTGGGTGAACAACAGGCGCAGGCCGGGCTGCTGCGCCCGCAGGCGTGCCAGCAGGATGGCGGCAGCCCGGGTCTCGCCCAGCGAGACGGCATGGATCCACAGCCGGCCGCGGTCCGCCGGCTGGGCGTAGCGGCCAAAGCGCTCGTCCACGGCCTCGAGGTAGCCCGGCTCGGCCTCGCCACGGCGCGCCAGCTTGCGCCGCAGGAAGGGCAGCGCCAGCCACATGAACAGCGAGTAGGCCGCGCGCACCATCAGGCGCTGACCTCGCACCAGGCCTGCCACACGGCCTGCACGGCCGGCGTGGGCTGGTCATACAGGCTGCGCTGGCGCGGACCCCCGGTTGGCCCGGTGCGCCAGGCGGTGTCAAAGTTGTAGAGCTGCACGTGCGGCAGGTCCAGCGCCACGGCGATGTGGCTCAGGCCGCTGTCCACCCCCACCACGCCGGCGCAGGCCGCGAGCCGGTCGGTGAGCGCGCCCAGGTCCATGGCGGGCCAGACCCGGGCGCGCGGCCCGAGCTGGTCGGCCAGCCGCTGGCCACGTTCACGCTCGGCCGCGCTGCCCTGGGGCAGGCCGAGCGACCAGCCCCCCGCCAGCAGCTGGCGGCCAAGCGCCAGCCAGTGGTCCTCGGGCCAGCATTTGTCATCGCGCGAAGTGCCGTGCACCAGAGCCACGCAGCCGCACGGGGCCGCCGCGTCTGCTTCAATTTCCATAGCATCCAGTGGCCGGCTGGCCTGGGCTAGCAGCCCAAAATGCAAGGAATCGGGGACGGCATAGGCCAACGCGCGGGCGCACAGCTCGCGCGAGCGCTGCACGGCGTGGATGTGCGGCTCCATGCGCAGCGCCACGTCGGCCACCCAGCGCGTGGGGGCCTCGTAGCCCGAGCCTTCGGTCTGGTTGGCCAGTGCATAGCGCCGGCCCACCGGGGTGCGGCGGGCCAGCCAGGCCACGAGCGCCGACTTGCTCAGGCCCTGCAGGTCGATCACCGCGTCATAGGCGGTGGCCTGCAGTTCGGTCCTGAATGCGCGCCAGCCCGCGCGCGTGGAGGCCGCCAGCGGCGCCTTGCGCCAGCGCCGCAGCTCGCAGGGGATGACGCGGCGCACCCCGTCGCAGCGTGCCGCCAGCGGCGCGAAGCCGCGCTCCACCACCCAGTCGATCTGCGCGGCCGGCAGGGCCCGGCGGATGTCCTGCACTGCGGGCATGGCGTGCACCACATCCCCCAGCGACGAGAGCTTGACGATCAGGACGTTCAAGGGCGCGCGCCGCTCAATGCGCCGCCTGCTCGAGGGCCGCGTCCGGCTTGACGCTGCGCAGCAGGGCCAGCATGGTGGCCTCGATGCGCCCAAGCGCCTCGGGGGTGTGGCCCTCGAAGCGCAGCACCAGCACCGGCGTGGTGTTGGATGCGCGGATCAGGCCAAAGCCGTCGGGCCAGTCGACCCGCAGGCCGTCGATGGTGGAGACCTCGGCCGGCGCGTCGAAACCCGACTGCGCCACCAGCCGCGCCACCAGCGCATGCGGCTCGCCCTCGGCGCATTTGACGTTGAGTTCGGGCGTGGAAAAGCTCGTAGGCAGTGCGTTGAGCACGGCGCTCGGATCGGCGTGGCGCGACAGGATTTCCAGCAGGCGCGCGCCGGCATAAGTGCCGTCGTCAAAGCCGAACCAGCGTTCCTTGAAGAAGATGTGGCCGCTCATCTCGCCCCCCAGCGGCGAGTCGATCTCCTTCATCCGGGCCTTGATCAGCGAGTGGCCGGTGCGGTACATCAGCGGCTGGCCGCCCGCCTCGCGGATGGCTGGCGCCAGTCGCTGCGTGCACTTGACGTCGAACACGATCGGCGCGCCCGGCACGCGGCTGAGCACGTCGCGCGCAAACAGCATCATCTGGCGGTCGGGGTAGATGGTCTGCCCGTCCCGCGTGACGATGCCCAGCCGGTCGCCGTCGCCGTCGAACGCCAGGCCCAGCTCGGCGTCGGTGCTTTGCAGTTTGGCCACCAGGTCGCGCAGGTTCTCGGGCTTGCTCGGGTCGGGGTGGTGATTGGGAAAGTGGCCGTCCACCTCGCTGAACAGCTCGATCACCTCGCAACCCAGCGCGCGGAAGATGCCCGGCGCCGAGGCCCCGGCGATGCCGTTGCCGCAATCCACCACGATCTTCATGGGCCGGGCCAGCCGGGCGTCGCCCACGATGCGGTCGCGGTACGGGCCCAGCAGGTTGAGGTGGCGCACCGTGCCGGGCAGGCCCTGGGCGGCCGGCGTGCCGTCGTCCAGCTCGATGGCTTCGCGCAGGGCCTGGATCTCGTCGCCATGAATGGCGCGGCCCGCCAGCACCATCTTGAAGCCGTTGTAGTCCCGCGGGTTGTGGCTGCCCGTGACCTGGATGCCGCTGCCGCACAGGGTGCTCGCGGCGAAGTACAGCATGGGGGTGGTCGCCGCGCCGATGTCGATCACGTTCACGCCCACGGCCTGCAGCCCGCGGATCAGCGCCGCCGACAGTTCAGGGCCGCTGAGCCGTCCATCGCGGCCCACGGCCACCGTGCCCTCGCCTTCGCGCCGCGCCGCCCGGCCAAAGGCCCGCCCCAGCGCCTCGGCCAGTTCGGCGGTCAGTGTCGTGGGCACCACACCCCGGATGTCATAGGCCTTGAAGATGGACGCGGACACTTGCACTGAGGGACCTCCCGGGTGATTGGACTGAACGCCGGATTGTAGGCCGCCCCCCTCTGGAGAGGGCCTTTCGGGCCCCGGCGGGCACAGGTCCGGAAACGGCCAGTCGCGGCTGGTGCGCTGCGTATCATGACCTCCATGCCCAGCCCCACCACCGCTCTCCAGCCCGACGCCTGCTACCTCGCCCTGAAGGCCCGCGACGCACGCTTTGACGGCCGCTTCTTCACCGGCGTGACCTCCACCGGCATCTACTGCCGGCCCGTGTGCAGCGTGCGGGCGCCCAAGCGCGAGAACTGCCGCTTCTTCAGTCACGCGGCGCAGGCCGAGCAGGCGGGCTTCCGGCCCTGCCTGCGCTGCCGCCCCGAGCTGGCGCCGGGCCAGCTCCACTGGTCGATCCAGGACGCCAGCACCATCCTGGCCCACCAGGCCGCGCGCCTGCTGGACGAGCCCGAGGTCTGGGGTGGCGAGGCCCCCAGCGTCGAGCGGCTCGCCGCCCGCCTGGGGGTGAGCGACCGCCATGTGCGGCGCATTTTCGAGGCGCACTTCGGCGTTTCGCCCCTCCAGTACCTGCAGACCCGGCGCCTGTTGACAGCCAAGCAGTTGCTGGCCGACACCGACCTGCCCATCACCCAGGTGGCGCTGATCAGCGGCTACGCCAGCGTGCGCCGCTTCAACGCCGCCTTCGTGGCGCACTACCACCTCAACCCCACACAGCTGCGGCGCGAAGGCGCAGGGCGCAGCCCCGCGGGCGCCGGACAGGGCATCCGGGTGCGGCTCGGCCTGCGCCCGCCCTACAACACCGCGGCCCTGCTGGCCTTCCTGCGCAAGCGGGCCATCAACACTATCGAATTTGTAGCACCTGAAGGCCACGCGGCAAGGACTGGACGCACTTTTCGTGTGGAAATCGGCGGCCAGGCCCACACCGGCTGGCTGGTGGCTGAATTTGACGAGGCGCGCAGCCAGGTGCTGCTGCAGATCAGCGAGTCACTGCGTGCGGTGCTGCCGCTGGTGATCCGGCGTGCCCGCGCCGCGTTCGACCTCGACGCCGACCCGCTGGCCATCAACGCCGTGCTGCACGCCGACTTTCCCGACGGCGACGGCCTGCGCGTGCCCGGCACGCTCGACGGGTACGAGCTGGCCGTGCGCGCCGTGCTGGGCCAGCAGATCACGGTGGCGGCGGCACGCACACTGGCGCAACGCCTGCTCGACCGTTTTGGCGAGCCGATCGACACTCCGTTTCCCGAACTCACGCGGCTGTTCCCCGCGCCCGCCGTGCTGGCCCGGGCCGAGGGCGATGCGTTGGGCCAGCTGGGCATCGTCCGCCAGCGCCAGGCGGCCATCGTGGCCATGGCACGCGCCGTGGCCGAGCAGCGCCTGAGCCTGCATGGCGGCGCCGATGTGCAGGCCACCATGGCCGCGCTCAAAGCCCTGCCCGGCATTGGCGACTGGACGGCCCACTACATCGCCATGCGTGCGCTGCGCTGGCCCGACGCCTTTCCGGCCGGTGACGTGGCCCTGCACAAGGCCCTGGGCGTGCAGGGCGAGCGGCAGCCAGCCCGCGCGGCGGAAGCCGCCTCACAGGCCTGGAAGCCCTGGCGCAGCTACGCCGTGATCCGCGCCTGGAGCGCCATGAACACCACCAAGGAGTGACCCCATGAAATTCGACCCCACCATCGTCCAGACCCGTTTCGAGAGCCCGCTCGGCCCCATGATCGTCGCCGCAACGGCGCGCGGCCTGGCCGGCGTCTGGTTCGAGGGGCAGCGCCACCTGCCCGACCACGCGCACTGGCCCCACCAGCCCGACCACCCGGTGCTGTTGCAGGCCGTGCAGCAGCTGCACGAGTACTACGCCGGACAGCGTAGCCGCTTCGAGCTGCCCCTGGACCTGCAGGGGGGCACGCCGTTCCAGCGGTCGGTGTGGACAGCGCTGCTGGCGATTCCGCCGGGCGAGACCACCAGCTACGGGCAACTGAGCCAGGGCATCGGCAAGCCGGCCGCCGTGCGCGCCGTGGGCGCGGCCGTGGGCCGCAACCCGGTCAGCGTGATCGTGCCCTGCCACCGCGTTCTGGGCACCGACGGCTCGCTGACCGGCTATGCCGGTGGCCTGGCACGCAAGACAGCGCTGCTGCAGCTCGAGGGCGCATTGATCTGATTCCGGCATCAAAGCCCGCCAAAAACATCATCAACACCGGAGCGCGCGCGGCGGCATTCGCGGCGCACACTCGCGGGTTGCCCCACGGCGCCCTCGCCGTGCCTGACTCCCCCCGCAACATGACACCCGCTGCCCTTCTCGATTTCTTCCTGCTGTCCGCCCTGTGGGGTGCCTCGTTCCTGTTCATGCGCGTGGCCGCGGTGGAGTTCGGAGCGCTGCCGGCCGCTGCCGGCCGCGTGATGGTGGCGGCGCTGTTCCTGCTGCCCCTGCTGGCGCTGCGCGGCCTCGTGCCCGAACTGCGCCGCCACTGGAAGAAGTCGCTGCTGGTCGGCGTGCTGAATTCGGGCGTGCCGTTTGCCTGCTACACCTTTGCGCTGCTGGTCATCACCACCGGACTGGCCGCCATCCTCAACGCCACGGTGCCGCTGTTTGGCGCAGTGGTGGCCTGGCTCTGGCTCAAGGACCGGCCGGCGGGCTCGCGCGTGCTGGGCCTGGTGATCGGCTTTGCGGGCGTGGCCCTGCTGGCCTGGGACAAGGCCAGCTTCAAGCCCGGGGCGGCCGGCATCGCGCCCGCCTGGGCCGTGCTGGCCTGCCTGCTGGCCACGCTGTGCTACGGCATCTCGGCCAGCTTTGCCAAGCGCTACCTCAGCGGCGTGCCGCCGCTGGTCACGGCCACCGGCAGCCAGGTCGGCGCGTCCCTGGCGCTTCTGCTGCCGGCGCTGTGGTGGCGGCCCGACCACAACCCCAGCCTGCAGGCGTGGCTGGCACTGGTGGCCCTGGGGGTGGCCTGCACCGGGCTGGCCTACATCCTGTACTTCCGCCTGATCGAGACCGCGGGCCCCGCGCGCGCACTGGCCGTGACCTTTGTGGTGCCGGTGTTCGCGCTGGGCTACGGCGCGGTGCTGCTCGGCGAAACCGTGAGCCCGGGCATGGCCGCCTGCGGCGCAGTGATCGTGCTGGGCACCGCCCTGTCCACCGGACTGATCCGGCTCGGCAAATGACCTCGGCGCGCAAGTTCAAGCTCCAGCTCAAGGCCCCGCCGCCGCGCAACCCCCTGGTGGCGGCCGCGCGCACGCGCAAGGCCGGTGAACACCGCAAAAGCGAAAAAGCCCAGCGCACGGCCGACAAGGTACGGCTGCGCAAGGACAGCGGCGGCTGAGCCGCGCGACGCAGGCGCAGTCCTACACGGGCACGCGAATCCCGCTGGTGGCGACGCGCGGCGCGCTACGGAGAATCAGCTTCACTGCCCGACCAATGTGCCCGCTGCAAGGAACGCCACCATGCCCATAGTTGCTGCCCTCACCGTCCCGATGGACCGCCCCGCGCCGACGCCACGCGCCACCCCCGACCACGCGCCGGCCTGGGCCCGGCCGCAGCTGGCCTGGCCCTTTCTTGCGGCCACACCGCTGGCCCGCCAGCGCAAGGCCCATGCGGTGATGGCGTCCACCTACCGCAGCTGAGCCCACCCCCTCAGGCGGGCCCGCACGGGGCTTCGCGCCAGGCCGCGCACCCGCGGTGCGCTGAGGTATGCTGGATCCATTCCGGTGGATTTGCAGAGGCTCCCCATGCGCATGGCTTTCCCGTCGACCTTCGGGTCCCTGCTGGCGGCGTTCCTGCTGGCAAGCCCCCCCACCGCCGCGCTGGCCGCCAGCTTCGATTGCAGCAAGGCCGCCACTCCCGTCGAAAAGCTCATCTGCGGATCGGCCACCCTCAACGCCCTGGATGAAGAATCCGCCAAGCTGTACGGGCGACTCATGGAATCGAGCAGCGGCGCCGAACGCGAGACCTACCGCGCCCAGCAGCGCGACTGGCTGAGGAACGAGCGCAACCGCTGCACGGCGGCGCACTGCCTGGCACGCGAACTCTCCCAACGCAACGCGCTGCTGCGCACCACACTGGAACGTGCCCGCATCAAGGTCTCGGACATAGCCGAAGTGGCGCCCAACGCACAGGCCGCCGAGCAGATGCTGGCCCGCGAAGCCACTGCGGCACCCACCCCGCCGGTCGCGCAAGCGGCCGCTGCGCCAGGGCCGGCAACGGCGGCCCCGGCCCCCGCCGCAGTGGCCGCTGTGCCCCCCGCGGCAGCGCCCGGCCCTGGACGCGCTCCCCGGAACCCGGAGGGCTGGGGCCACTGCACCCGCACCGACCTCTCCGCCGCCCAGTTCCAGGTGTGTGAAGCCCCGGCCCAAGCCGGCCTGTTCAAGGCGCTCGACCAGAACCTGGGCATGGCCATGCGCCATCTGGACTCCCTCAAGGCCAGCACCCAGCGCGCAGGCAAGGCCCAGGTGGTGATGCCGGCCTTCAACCTGTGGAACCGGCCCGAGGCGGTCTGCCCGACACTGGACACCGACTGCCTTCGGCGGGCCACCCAGGAGGCCCAGCGCCAGGCCGAGCAGATCGCAACGGCCTTCGAGAAACAGTGGCTGCCGCAGCAGAAGGCCGCCCAGGACCGGTACTTCCAGCAGCGCGATGCCATGCCCCTGGTGATCACCAACGGAGGGGGCGGCAACAAGCGCAACAGCGCCGGCGCCCACGTCACGCACCTGTCGGTGGAGAATCACACCCCCCAGGCGTTCAGCGAGATCGCCGTGGCCTGTGGACTGTATGAAACCTGGGGTGACGAGAAATCGGTCGAGCCCGAGTTCAACCACACGATCCAGGCCGGCATCGCGCCCCGCTCGCGCACCCTGTCATTGCCCTACGTGACCGTGCCCTGGGACCTGGCGAAATGGGGCACGGACGCGCAGATCATCAAGTGCCGCGTGCTGGGCACCAAGGCGGCAACGGCTGCCGAAGCGCAGGCCGCCACCGAGAAGAACCAGGCCGAGACCACGCTCATCCAGAAGCGGACCGAGGCCGCCATGAAGGCCTGGGACGAGGAGCGCGAGCGCAACCGCAGCGAACAGTCCGCCAACCAGCTGGTGCGGCTGAACCAGGCGATTGCCTCGCTCAAGCCCACACCGCAGTGCACCGCGTATGGCCAGATCATTGCCGGGGAGCGGTCCACCGTGCTGCAGTACCAGCGCGCGGGCCAGAGCGCCTACGGCATCGTGCAGGGCCTGATCAACGAAGCCCGGCGCATGGGCTGTCTGTAGCGGGGCCACCCCGGCCATTGCATTCCCTCAGGGAATGGTAAAAACACCGGCATGGTCACTTTGAAGCAACTGGAAGCCCTTCATTGGGTGGTGAAACTCGGCGGCTTTGCCGCGGCAGCGCACAAGCTGCACACCACCCAGTCGGCCGTGTCCAAGCGCGTTCAGGAGCTGGAGGGGCAACTCGGCACCCCGCTGTTCGACCGGACGCTGCGGTCGGCGCGGCTCACTGAGCGCGGCGAGCAGGTGTTTGCCACGGCGGCCGCCATGCTGGCCCAGGCGGATGCTCTGCTGCGCGACGGCGCCACCCCCGCGCCGCGCCGCATCCGCATTGGCGTGACCGAGGTCACGGCCATGACCTGGCTGCCACGCTTCGTCACCACGGTGTACGAGTTCCACCCCAACGTCAAGATCGACCCGGACGTGAACACGGCCGTGGCGCTGCGCGACAAGCTGCTGGCCGACGAGATCGACCTGATGATCGCGGCCGATGGTTTTCGCGACGAGCGCTTCAAGACCACGCTGGTGGGCCACCTGCGGATGCAGTGGATGTGCAAGCCTGGCCTGCTGCCGCATGGCAACAAGCCACTGCGCGTGCAGGCGCTGCAGGGCCAGCGCATCCTGACGCAGGGACCGCAGTCGGGCACGGGCGTGCTGTACGACGAGTGGTTCCAGACCCACGGGCTCAAGACGTCTGAAGTCATGGTCAGCAACAGCCTGCTGGCGGCGCAGGGGCTGACGCTGGTGACCTGCCCGGATTCTCCGAGACATTAATTTCTAGGAAGATGGCTCCCCTTGAACGAGGAGTCCATGAAGAAGAGTCGATTCAGCGAAGAGTAAATGGTGTCGATCCTGCGCGAAGCAGATCGCACGAGCGTTGCCGAGGTCGCCAAGAAGAACAAGGTCAGCGAGGCCACTGTCTATGCGTGGCGCAAGCATTTCGGTCAAATGGAAGCAGCAGATGTCAAACGGCTGAAGGCATTGGAGCTTGAGAACAGCCGCCTGAAGAAGCTGCTTGCCGAGCGTGTCCTGGACATCGAAATCCTCAAGGAGATCAACGCAAAAAAATGGTGAGCCCGCTTGCGCGTCGCGAACAGTTGGCCTTCGTGCGTGCACGGGGGCTGAGTCTGCGCCGCGCCTGCGGGCTGCTTGGAATGTCGCGAGCCACGCCCAGCTACGCGTTGCGCCTGCCGGCCAAGGATGCGCCGGTGCTCGCGGCGATGAAGGAACTGTCAGCCTTGTATCCGCGCTACGGTTACCGGCGCATTCGCGTGTTTCTGCGCCGCAGAGGCTTCGAGTTGAGTTGGTCGCGCACACATCGCCTATGGCGCCAGGCGGGGCTGCTGGTGCCCAGGAAGCGCCCTCGAAAACGCATTGCCTCAGTGCGCCCGCGCATCCACACCCCCTTCAAGGCCAACATGGTCTGGGCGTACGACTTCGTCTTCGACACCACGGCCAGCGGCCAGCAGATCAAGTGCCTGACTGTCGTGGACGAATACACCCGGGAATGTTTGGCCATTGACGTGGCTGGGGCCATCCGCTCAAGGCGCGTGATCGAGGTGCTCTCGCGGCTTGTGAGCTTGCACGGTGCGCCACTGTTCATGCGTTCGGACAACGGCCCGGAATTCGTCAGTCAGGCCATCCTGGAGTGGATCTCGGGCTCGGGAATCGCCACTGTGCTGAACGACCCCGGCTAGCCATGGCAGAACGGCACCGACGAGAGCTTCAACGGCAAATTCCGGGACGAGTGCCTGTCCATCGAATGGTTCCGATCGCGCCGCGAAGCCGCCGTGCTGATTGAAGCCTGGAGAAACCACTACAACGAGGTGCGCCCTCACAGCAGCCTGCAATACTTGACCCCGGAGGAGTTCAAACGAGAACTCCGCCAGAACCTGCAACCCGCCGTCCTCCAGGAATAACTGTCTCGATTAAACCGAGCAGGTCAATTACTTCACAGCTAGTCAACTTGATTCTCAAGAGCAGAGAGTTAGAGGAGTAACTATCGCCTGGGAATTTGACAATTTTCTTCACTGGCCCGGGAGCATTTCTTCGGGCTTGGAGCCGAAGGCTTGACGAGTGTAAAGGTTGAGGGCGAGAGGCGCCTCTACGTATAAATATGCGTCTTCGAGCTCAACTAGGAAGGCATCTTGAACAGGTCGGAGGCAGTCTTCTCAATGCCTTGCCGCACAACCTCGATCGCCAAAAAAGGGCGCCGCTTCGTAAGGTAGCCCAACGTGACTTCGCCACTAGCAAACATGTACATGACGTCGCATCGGTCTTGTACAAAAGAGTCGTCGTCGTTGAGCTTGAGCGCGGAAATGGTCGCCAAGACACGCTCACGCGTTTCGTCGTCTAGTCCATCACCAGGACGGACTAAGCAACTCGGAAAGTCCAAGACAAACCAACCCGGCATCACCGAAAATGGATCTATGACCTCTTGGGCAGCTTTGTGCCCATTTACGCGATGCATGCAGAGCCGGAAGTTAGTCCATTCGTACGCTTGCTGCGGAAATAGAGATTTACTTTGAAAATGATCAATGGACCCATTGGGTACATCTAGGTATCTGCACGTGTATGCACAAACCCGACTGTAAGCCTCATAGACCTCTTGGGCAGCACGTTTCCAGAAATTCGCCTTCTGAAACTGAGCATGAGTAGGATTTGGCGTAGTCGCTAAGAAGGCAGTTCCAGGTTGGCGCACCTTCGCATTGAAGCCATGAGGCTCAGGTTGCAGCGTAACCGGTATCAATCTGTCACTCCGAAACGCTCAGCGAATGCTACCCATCGGGGCCAAAAGCGATCGTCCGATGCAATGTGCAACTTCAGCCGATCGTGGGCACTTCGGATTTCGCTCGCGCTCCCTTTGCCGCGCAACTGAATCGCTTTTGCAGCTTCAATCGCTGCTTCCCCTTCGTTGGAACGTGCGTGGCGTAACTCGAAGACTGGGGAGGTAAGCCACGAAGAAACATCGCCGAAGGCGACAAATTCAACTTCAGTCAAAGTCACTTCCTGACTCGGCTCCATGTCCAAGTGGAATAGCTTGTCGGTCGTTGACTCAAAAACACTTTCGGAGGAAGCCATTACTAACGGTGAGTGCGTTGCAACTATATATTGCGCCTTCAAAGTTGGAGCAAGCAAGCCACTCAATTCCATAAGGGCAGGCAAGAATGACCTTTGCCACTTCGGATGCAGATGCGCTTCTAGTTCGTCGACCAGCACCACCATGCGCCGCTGAGGGGTCGCCTGTGCCATATTGGCAGCAATCAAATGTTCATGCCAAGCCCACACTATGAGGTAAGCCAGAGTCACGATTCGACGTACACCAGCAGAGGCGTAGACGATTGGAGTTTCGCCATACGGATGGATTAACGTAGGAATATCACGCGGATCATCTGGAATTCTTACTGTAGTTCCGGGATGAAGTTTTCCCAAATCGGGTGGTGACAACTTAGCAAGCACAAGTTCAAAACTCTTGAATTGTTCACCTTGTGGATTGCTCTGCCACCTAACCCAGTCTCGAACTAGGCCTTCAATGCGACCAGGCAATCCGTCCCAAACCTCTGCACTTGAAAATACAGTCTTTTCCCCTCTCAGTGACTCATTTGTCGGAAGCGACTGGCGCGCCGGATCCCAGACAGCAAACGACCCGTCCACGCGAGCGTAAACTATCAGACCGGCAATTGTGGGGCGCTCCTTTGGTACTGGCCAACTTAGAGTTCTCCAGTCAAACGCGATTGTTTTCTTCAAGGCCTTGGACTTTTCGCCGGCGATTGCAAATGCAATCTCAACATTTGAATTCCTGCGGCCGGGATTTGGGTAAGACGGCCGACCTGCCCAAGTACCAGTTAAGGCCCACCATGCTGCCTCAAGCAAAAACGACTTTCCCAAACCGTTATCGCCAGTTATCAAACTCAGTCGATCGGCCGGCTCAAGAACAAATTCATGTGCAGGGCCGAGTCCTTTCGTAGCGAGATAGGAAAGCGTTCCCCCCTCATCCGGCCTAGCATCCGGAGGGGACGGAAGAAGTTCGCGCAAATCCTCCCAAGTAGCGACATCTTCCTGAAAGGCTTTTTCGATTCGTTCAACGGGAATCACGGTGTCAAACAGGCTCTCGATTTCGTCGGTCGTTATTGAATAGTCCTCAATAAAAGTCGCGACGACATCGTCAAGCATCACGTCGTCCGACCAATTCTTCTCGCGGTACAACCATACCGCAAGGTCAAAGGCTGGGATAAGCTGGCCCTTGGGAAGTTTTTCCGCAAGGAACGACACATAATTCTCATCCCAAGCCCAGATGCGCGAGTTATGAGGATGTATAAAAGCGCCGAGAAAGCTGCGCGTATTAACCGACTGCAGTCCCTTTGCCGAATAGTCAGGTCGGACCCATTTCTTTTCGCGGTCAGCCGATTTGAAAGGCTGAAAAAACCAATCAGAACCGGGGTCAATTCGATGATGTTCTTTCAAGAACGCATCAGTCTGCGCGTCAAGTGGGAAGACAATTTCCTCTCCTATTGGCAGGCCAGCAATCTTGCAGGCCAAGAACGTAATGCCATGAAACGAATGCACCTGGGCAAGCGCCTGAATGGACTGCACAATCTGGGCCGGGGTGAAATACATCGTTAAAGCGCACGTAATTGATTGGCGGAGTAAAGGCAAAACTCGCGGTTTAGGTCAATGCCGATGGCGGGTCTTCCCATTGATACCGCCACTCTCGCAGTAGTACCGCTTCCCAGGAATGGGTCCAAGACAACCCCGCCTTCCGGGCAACCAATTTCCAGACAGCGCCTCACGAGATCGTCAGGAAATGGAGCCGTATCAAGGCCATTGCCCCGTGGACGCGCCGCAATCGTCCACATGTCCTCTTCAACCTTTTGGTCAATCAGAGGCTGTTTGTTGAAAAAGTACTTCCTGTTCTGTGCGAACATGAAAAGGTTTTCGTAGCTCCTGGTTGGTCGGTCTGCAACAGATTCCGGTAAGCAGTTCTCCCGATGCCAGATGATAGGGCTGCGCAAGACCCATCCACGACTTGCCATTTCTAACGCGACGCGCCACGGAATACCGATGGCGGACTTCCGCTGAAGATTGATGCCAAGCCCTCCACTCTTGTCCACAGCTCTAAGGCCAAAACGACGCTTGCCACTTTTCCTGTCCGTGCCATGAGATTTGCCTTTGCCAGAGTAATAGGTGTCACCTAGATTGACGAAGAGCAGGCCATCCCGCCGCAGCACGCGCTTGATGCCATCCATTACCCCGCAAAGCGATTCCACATAACCGGCGACAGTTTCTTCAAGGCCGATCTGACCATCCACACCGTAGTCTCGCAACCAATAGTAGGGCGGGGACGTCACAACACAGTGCACGCTCGCCGCCGGCAATGTAGCTAAGACACTCTCAGAGGAGCCTTGGTGGACACTCCAATGCGCACCTTGCGACGAGGTACCTTGCCAAGTGGTCTGGCTTGGGTCGTCAGTAGCGACAAAGAGCTGTTCTGGCGATGATTTACGTTTGATCAAGGGAACGTCTGCAAAAAAGGGCCTGGGCAGCATAGACGCAGTACGTCGCTGGTGATATCCACAGTGTACCGAATCTAACCCATGCAGTTAAGGCGCTCGCCGTATACGCATTAATCACGGCGCAAAGAATGATGGGTGGCACTCCAACACTGGCGCCGTTGTCACTCGAAGCTACAGGTTTGTGCTCAGCGAACTGGCGGTGCAATCCGTTCGGCACGCCCTCAACTTCAGAATATCGGCCTCAATAACGCTTAGGAAATAGCAAGAGCTGCTGTCTTCGCTTCTATGGTTTATTTGTAGTTGAGCGACCAGCGCCGCCTTTCCGCTCATTGCTCCTGCCGGCAGTTGATGCAGAAATCATGTGGCGGCAAAGCTAGTGTCAGAGTAACTTCATTGCGAATGCCTCAAATTGAACGCCTTAATGAAAGAAGGCAAAAAGAAAAGAAAAAGCCGTTGCAAGCAACTTGCAACGGCTTTTGATTTCTGGCGGAGTGGACGGGACTCGAACCCGCGACCCCCGGCGTGACAGGCCGGTATTCTAACCAACTGAACTACCACTCCTGGTAGCCTGCGTTCGCCCTTGCGGGCCAAGTGCTGGCGGCTTGTGCCTGATTAACCGGACTGGTTAATTTGGCGACCCTACGGGGATTCGAACCCCGGTACTCACCGTGAAAGGGTGATGTCCTAGGCCTCTAGACGATAGGGTCAAAACCTAAAACTGTTCGGTGGTGGAGGTAAACGGGATCGAACCGATGACCTCTTGCATGCCATGCAAGCGCTCTCCCAGCTGAGCTATACCCCCAAATTGACGTTGCGGTCTGATGACTGCCCCGTTAATTTCCGAGCCTTGAATTATAGCCTGAATTTTCAGGCTGCTTTCAATCTCGCCAAAACTGTGTCGCGGGCACTCAACGCCAGCACGGCGTCCAGCGACGGCGTTTGAGCCGTGCCCATGACCAGCACGCGCACCGGCATGGCCAGTTGCGGCATCTTCAGGCTGTGGGCGGCCAGCACCTCTTTCAACGCGGCGGCGATCGCTGCCTTGTCCCACGTGACCGCGGCCAGCTTGTCGGCCAGCGCCGCGATGGCGGGTTTGATCGCGTCCGTGACGTGCTGGGCTTTTTCCTCGGCGCCGGGCGTCACGTCAGCGTAGAAGGCTTTGGCCCACTGGGCCAGGATCACGAGGGTGTCGCAGCGGTCCTTGAACAGGCCGCAGATCGCGCTCAGCCGTTCATCGGCCATGATGCCCTGCTTTTGCAGTTGCTCCGCCACCAGCGGTGCCAGCGCCTCGTCGGCCATGGCCTTCAAGTGCTGGGCGTTGACCCAGCGCAGCTTGGCCTCGTCGAACTGCGCGGCGCTGCGGCCAAGGTGGTTCAGGTTGAACCACTCCAGAAACTGCGCGCGGCTGAAGATTTCGTCGTCGCCGTGGCTCCACCCCAGCCGCGCCAGGTAGTTGACCATGGCGTCGGGCAGGTAGCCCTCTTCACGGTATTGCGTCACTGGCTTGGCGCCGTTGCGCTTGCTCATCTTCTCGCCCTGCTCGTTCAGCACGGTGGGCAGGTGGGCGTACACGGGCGGCTCCTTGCCCAGCGCCCTGAAGATGTTGATCTGGCGCGGCGTGTTGTTCACGTGGTCGTCACCGCGAATCACGTGCGTGATGGCCATGTCCACATCGTCCACCACCACGCAGAAGTTGTACGTGGGCGTGCCATCAGGCCGCGCGATCACCAGGTCGTCCAGTTCGTCGTTGCTGATCTCGATGCGGCCCTTGACCTTGTCGTCCCAGGCCACGACACCGCCCTGTGGGTTCATGAAGCGCAGCACAGGTTGCACGCCCGCCGGCACGGGCGGCAGCGTCTTGCCAGGCGCGGGGCGCCAGGTGCCGTCGTAGCGGGGCTTTTCCTTGGCCGCCATCTGCTTTTCGCGCAGGGCGTCGAGTTCGGCCACGCTCATGTAGCAGGGGTACACGTGGCCGGCGGCCTGCAGTTGCGCCAGCACTTCCTTGTACCGGTCCATGCGCTGCATTTGGTAGAACGGGCCTTCGTCGTGGTTCAGCCCCAGCCAGGCCATGCCTTCGAGGATGACGTCCACCGCAGCCTGCGAGCTGCGCTCCAGGTCCGTGTCTTCGACGCGGAGGATGAAATCACCGCCGGTGGAGCGCGCGAACGCCCATGGATACAGCGCCGAGCGGATGTTGCCCAGGTGGATGAAGCCCGTCGGCGACGGGGCGAAGCGTGTTCTGGTTTTGCTCATGAAATCGTGTTCAGCGTGTCCAGGCCGCGCAGCAGATCGGCCTTGATGTCGTCGGCATGCTCCAGGCCCACGGCCATGCGGATCAGGCCCTGGCCGATGCCCGCGGCCTGGCGTTGCGCCTCGGTGAGTTTGCCGTGCGAGGTGCTGGCCGGGTGGGCCAGAAGGGTCTTGGTGTCGCCCAGGTTCGTGCACAACGACATGACCTGCAACTCGTCAAGCACATGGAAAGCGCGGGCCCGGGCCTGCTGGGGGCTGTCGGCCTTGACGTCAAACGACAGCACGGCGCCGCCCACGCCCGACATCTGGCGCATGGCCAGCGTGTGCTGCGGATGGCTGGGCAGGCCCGGGTAGTGCACGCGCGCCACGGCCGGGTGCTGTTCGAGCCACTGCGCCAGGGCCAGCGTGGCGGCACTCTGGGCCTGAAGGCGGATCTTCAGCGTCTCCAGTCCCTTGAGCACGACCCACGCGTTGAAGGGCGACAGCACCATGCCGGCGTTCTTTTGCACGGGCAGGAATTTCTCGCGCACCATGGCCTCGGGCGCGCAAAGGGCGCCGGCCATGACGCGGCCCTGCCCGTCCAGGAATTTGGTGCCCGAGTGCATGACGATGTCGGCGCCCAACGTCACCGGGCGCTGCAGCACGGGCGTGGCAAAGCAGTTGTCCACGCACAGCAGCGCGCCGGCCTTGTGGGCGATGTCGGCCAGCGCCGCGATGTCGCACACCTCGGTCAGCGGGTTGGTGGGCGTTTCGGCAAACAGCAGTTTGGTGCTGGGGCGCACGGCGGCGCGCCAGGCGTCCACATCGGTCTGCGGCACGGCGGTGGATTCGACGCCGAAGCGCGCGAATTCGCTGCCGATCAGCTTCATGGTCGAGCCAAACATCGACTGCGAATAGATCACGTGATCACCCGCGCGCAGCAGGCTGAAGCACATGAGCATGACCGCGGCCATGCCCGACGCCGTGGCCATGGCGGCTTCGGTGCCTTCCATGGCGGCCAGGCGCTGCTCCAGGCTCGTGACCGTGGGGTTGCTGGTACGGCCATAGGTGTAGCCATCTTCCTCGCCGGCAAAGCGGCGGGCCGATGACTCGGCATCGGGCTGCACGTAACCGCTGGTCAGGTACAGCGCTTCGGAGTTTTCACCGAATGGGCTGCGCTCGACCGCGGCGCGCACGGCCAGGGTGTCCGGGTGCAAGCCGGGCGGGAGTGGGCCGGCCATGGCTTACGCCTCCTGCGCGTTGGGCAGCGCCAGGCGCGACGTATCGTCATCGCCCTCCTCGGCGCCCACGCGGTTCTGGTTGAGGCGGGCGATGTCGTCGGGGTTCACGTCGCCCGTCACGTACACGCCGTCAAAGCACGAAGCGTCAAAGCCCGCAATGCTGGCGTTCAGCGTGCCCACGGCCTTCTTCATGGCGTCCACGTCCTGGTAGATCAGCGCGTCGCAGCCAATCACTTCGCGGATCTCTTCCAGCGTCCGCCCATGGGCCACCAGCTCGCTGCTGGTGGGCATGTCGATGCCGTAGACGTTGGGGTAGCGCACGGGCGGCGCGGCGCTGGCCAGGTACACCTTGTGGGCGCCCGCATCACGCGCCATCTGCACGATCTCGCGGCTGGTGGTGCCGCGCACGATGGAATCGTCCACCAGCAGCACGTTGCGGCCCTTGAACTCACTGGCAATCACGTTGAGCTTCTGGCGCACCGACTTCTTGCGCACACCCTGCCCCGGCATGATGAAGGTGCGGCCCACATAGCGGTTCTTCACAAAGCCCTCGCGGTACGGAATGCCCAGCAAGTGCGCAAGCTGCGTGGCGCTGGGCCGGCTGGACTCAGGGATGGGGATGATCACGTCGATCTCGTTGGGCGGCACGGTGGAGACCACGCGCTTGGCCAGCGACTCGCCCAGGTTCAGGCGGGCCTGGTAGACCGAAATGCCGTCGAGCACGGAGTCGGGCCGCGCCAGGTAGACGAACTCGAAGATACAGGGGTGCAGCGCCGGGTTGTCAGCGCATTGGCGCGCATGGGTCGAACCGTCCAGGCCGACAAACACGGCTTCGCCCGGCAACAGGTTGCGTTCCATCTCATGGCCCGTGCCCTCCAGCGCCACCGACTCGCTGGCCACCATGACCTCGCCCCCCTTGCCACGGCCGATGCACAGAGGCCGGATGCCATGCGGGTCACGGAACGCCAGCAGCCCATGGCCGGCAATCAGGGCGATCACGGCGTACGACCCCTTGACACGCCGGTGCACGTGGTGAACGGCGGTGAATACATCCTCGGGCTTGAGTGGCAGGCCGCGCGAGGCTTTCTCGAGCTCGTGGGCGAGCACGTTGAGCAGCACCTCCGAATCGCTCTCGGTGTTGATGTGGCGGTGGTCGGTCAGGAACAGCTCGCTCTTGAGCGCCTGCGCATTGGTGAGGTTGCCGTTGTGCACCAGCACGATGCCGAACGGCGCGTTCACGTAGAACGGCTGGGCCTCTTCCTCGCTGTAGGCATTGCCGGCCGTGGGGTAGCGCACCTGGCCCAGCCCGCAGTTGCCGGGCAGCGCGCGCATGTTGCGGGTGCGGAACACGTCACGCACCATGCCCTTGGCCTTGTGCATGAAGAACTTGCGGTCGAGCTGGGTGACGATGCCGGCCGCATCCTGGCCGCGGTGCTGCAGCAGCAGCAGGCCGTCATAGATGAGCTGGTTGACAGGTGCGTTGCTGACAACGCCGACGATTCCACACATAGATTTCCACGCGTTCCGTTATGCCGTTCATCCCGGCAGATACTGCCCAAACTCCTGGGGCAACACAGGTTTCATGCCCCTGAGCGCCACCGTCAATACTTCGGCGCCGGTGGACTCCTGCCACCAGGTGCCACCGCGCAGCGGCGTGAGGTTGATCACCACGGCCACCGCCAGCAGCAACACAACCCCGCGCGCCAGCCCGAAGGCCGCGCCCAGCGTGCGGTCCACCGGCCGCAGGCCCATCGCCTCGACCAGCTTCTTCATCAGCCAGGCCAGCAGCCCCCCGGCAAACGCCGCTGCGATGAACACCACGAGGAATCCCGCGGCATAACGCACCGGCTCCGAAGCCGACCCCATGGGCAGCCGTGCCGCGGCCTCGGGCGCCAGCCACTGGGCCAGCACAAAAGCCGCGATCCACGCCAGCACCGACAACACTTCGTAGATCAGCCCGCGCCAGGCGCCCAATGCCAGCGAAGCAACCAGCACTGCAAGAAACACCCAGTCAAGCGCCGCCATCCGCCCACCACCTACAAGGTGAGGATGGCCGCGGGCAAATCCAGCCCCTTGATCTTGTCAGCCGCCCGATCAGCCTCGGACTTGTTGCCAAACGGCCCCACTCGCACCCGGATGCGCTTGCCGTCCTTGGTATCCACCACCTGCGTATAGGTTTTCAGGCCCGCGCGCTCGACCTTGAGCCGGGTTTCGCGGGCTTTGGCATTGTCGGCAAACGCGCCGACCTGCACCACATAGCGGCCGGTGTCGGCGGCGGCACTGGCAGGGGCAGGGGTCTTGCCCTCCAGCAGGGCCTTGGCCCGGGCGCCGTCGTCGGCCTTGACCGCCGTCTTGGACTCGTGCTTGGGCTCGGGCTTGGCGGGTGCCGCCGGGGGGGGCTCCGCTTTTGCTTCGTTTTTGATAGCAGAAGGTGCCGAAGGGGCGGGGGCTTCAGTCACTTTCTTGCCAGAAACCGGGGCGGAGACGACCTCCTCCTTCGGGCTGAGGCTTTCGGCCACGGCCGCCTTGGCCGGGGCGGCGGCAGAAGCAGGTGAGCTCACCGGACCTGTCGCCACGGAGCCCTGCGCCGACGTCGCCGGCAGGGTCAGCGGCTTGACCTTGTTGCGGTCCGGAATGTCGATCGGAATGTCCACCGCGACGGGTCGCGGCTGGGTGTCGAACAGCAGCGGGAACCCGACGACTCCCACCAGCACCAGCACCGCCGCGCCAATGAGGCGGTGCCGGGCCCGCTTGCGCAGCACCTCGACGCTCTCGGTCTGGGCGGCACTGGGCGCTGCGTCGCCATCAGCCTTGCGGAACTTGAAAAAGGCCATGAAAAGTGTCGCCTGGGTTGGGCTCAGTTCGCGAGATGTGTGGCGTGAAGCCGGGGCAGTCCGTGCTTCAAAACGCCCCCCACGGTGTAGAACGATCCAAAGACCACAATTCTATCAGCGGGGTCTGCGGCGGCGATGGCGGCCTGAAGGGCGCCAAGGGGGTCGGCATGGGTACTGCCGCCCACGTCCTTGCGGGTCTCGCCGGCCTGCCAGCGGGCCATCAGATCCGCGGCGGACGAGGCCCTCGGGGTGGGCAGGTCGGTGAAATACCAGCGATCCACCAAGGGCCCCAGGCGCGCCAGCATCGGCGCCAGATCCTTGTCGCCCATGGCGCCAAAGACGGCGTGCGTGGTGGGGTAGAAGCCCATCGCATCCAGGTTGGCCGCCAGCGCGGCCACCGAGTGCGGGTTGTGCGCCACGTCCAGCACCAGCACGGGCTGACCGGGCACGATCTGGAAGCGCCCGGGCAACTCCACCATGGCCAGCCCGTTGCGCACCGCCTGTGCCGTGACGGGAATGCGCCCCCGCAGCGCTTCCAGCGCGGCCAGCACGCCCGAGGCGTTGACCAGCTGGTTGGCGCCGCGCAGCGCCGGGTAGGCCAGCCCGGCGTAACGGCGGCCACGGCCTGCCCAGGCCCATTGCAATTTGTCACCCGAAAAATTGAAATCGTGACCGAAACGCCACAGGTCGGCCCCCAGTTCCCGGGCGCGGTCGACCACGCTTTGCGGCGGCATGGGGTCGCTGACGATGGCAGGTCGCCCCGCACGCAGGATGCCGGCCTTCTCGAATCCGATGCGCTCCCGGTCGTTGCCCAGGAACTCCATGTGGTCCAGGTCGATGCTGGTAATGACAGCGCAGTCCGCGTCGATGATGTTCACGGCATCCAGCCGCCCGCCCAGCCCCACCTCCAGCACGGCCAGGTCGAGGCGGGACGACGCCATCAGGCTCAGGATGGCCAGCGTGGTGAACTCGAAATAGGTCAGCGACACGCCCTCGCGCGCCCGCTCGACCTGCTCGAAATGCGGCACCAGCGCTTCGGGTGCCACGATCTCCCCGTGGATGCGGCAACGCTCCTCGAAGTCCACCAGATGGGGCGAGGTGTAGACCCCGGTGCGCCACCCCGCCTGCAGCGCGATCGCCTCGAGCATCGCGCAGGTCGATCCCTTGCCATTGGTGCCGGCCACCGTGATCACCGGGCAACCAAAGCGCAGGTCCATGCGGTCGGCCACCGCGCGCACCCGGTCCAGCCCGAGTTCGATGTTTTTCGGGTGCAGGCGCTCGCAGTGCGCCAGCCATTCGTCAAGCGTGTCCATAGGGCCGGAATTGTCGCCCACGACGGATTGGTGGGATGATCCCGCGCATGAATCCCCCACCCATCACCCTCTACGGCATTCCCAACTGCGACACCGTCAAAAAGGCCCGCGCCTGGCTGGACACGCAGGGAACGGCGTACCAGTTCCACGATTTCAAGAAACAGGGCGTCCCCGCCGATCGCCTCGCCGACTGGACCCGTGAGGCCGGCTGGGAAACCCTGGTCAATCGCAAGGGCACCACCTGGCGCAAGCTCGAACCCGCGGTACAGGCCGGCGTGCATGACGCCGCCACCGCCCAGGCCCTGATGCTGGCCCAGCCCAGTGTCATCAAGCGGCCGGTGGTCGAGTGGGCGGGACGGGTCACGGTGGGGTTCGACCCGGTTCTATGGGCCAGCCTGACGGCGGCCGGAACGTAAAGCCCACACCTTCGCCAACTTTTACCGACGGTTTACTGAACTGTGGCCGGAAATTTCACTCCAATTGCTTAAAATTTCAGCACACCAGAGAGAAAGCCGAGGCTCGTCATGTTCCACCCTTCCCTTGTTCGCCGCTCCATCCTCGCCGGCATGGCGCTAGCGGCCACAGCGGCCCAGGCCCAGCAGCCCCAGGAAGAGGGCCGCGTGATTTCCAGCACCCCCGTGATCCAGCAAGTGGCGGTGCCGCGGCAGGTCTGCAGCAACCAGCCGGTGGCGGTGCCGCAGCAGAAGTCAGGGGCCGGCGCGGCCATGGGCGCCATCGCAGGCGGTGCCATGGGCAATGCGATCGGAAACGGCAGCGGCCGGGCCGCAGCCACGATCCTGGGGGTGTTCGGCGGCGCCATTCTGGGCGACCGGATCGAAGGCGCTCCCCCGAGCCAGGTGCAGAACGTGCAGCAATGCAGCACCCAGACTTTCTATGAAAACCGCACCGTGGCCTACAACGTGGTCTACGAATACGCGGGCAAGCAGTACAGCGTCCAGATGCCCAACGACCCGGGCCCCTACGTCAAGCTGCAGATCACGCCGGTCAGCAGTGCCGCGCCCCTGGCCGACGCGCCTCCCGCCGTGCTCGCTTCCGCAGCGCCCGCGCCCGGCGCCGTGATTCAGCAAGGTGTGGTGGTGGTTCCGGCTCCCTCGCCGGTGGTGTATGCGCGGCCGTACTACCAACCCTACTACCCGCCCGTGAGCTTCTCGGTCGATCTGGGTTACTACCGTGGCTATGGCCACCACGGCCACTGGCGCTAAGCCCCGCCCTGGCGGCCTGAACCGCTTTCAGCTCAGGAACCGGTTCGCAGCAGTGCGCCCTTGAACAGCACCGGACCGGTGGGCCCGCCTTCGCCGGGCACGCCGCCGCGAGGCTCGAGACTGATGGCGAGCGCGGGCACTTCACGGACCTGCCCTTCGGCCGCCGCCAGGCGAATCACCTTGTCGTGGCCCAGCACGCCCAGCGACTGGGGGCCACCCGACGGGGGCAACGCCCACAGCTGCAGGGACTTGTCGTCGGCCTCCTGGTAGTCGCCCACCCGCCTGAGCGTCAGCCGCTGGGTCTTGGGATCGAAGGTCACCAGCATCGAGGCGTCGGCCTTGCCATCGGACAGGACAGCCACGTACTCGATGGCCGGGGTTGCCTGCAACTGCGCGAGCAACCTCGCCTTGTCCTGTTCACCCTGGGCGATCTGCCCTTCCTGGTGGCTGACCTGGTGGCTCAGGTTGACACCCACCCACACGGCAGCCGCACTGGCAAGTCCGCCAGCCAATGCCGCCCCGCGCCAAAGGCCCAGCGCCCGCCGGAGTTGATCCAGCACCGGCGACGCCGGCACGGTAGGCTGCGCCACAGGCGAGCTGCTGGTGGGCAAGAGGTTTTCAATTCGCTTCCAGACGTTGGGGCTGGGCACCTCGATGGCCTGCAATTCGGTCATGGAGGCGAACCGGCCCTGCCAGATCAGCGCGCTGGCCCGCACCGTGGCGCTCTGGCGCGCCAGGCTTTCAAAGCGACGACGGGCACCGCCACGCAATGTGCCCAGGGCATAGCCTGCCGCGAGCTGGTCCAGAAGAGAGGGGTTGTTGACGATGTTCATCGTGTACGGGTCAGGCAAACCGGGCCATGCAGCCACGCAGCTGTTCGAGCCCACGGCGAATCCAGGTCTTCACGGTGCCCAGCGGCAGCTTGAGTTGCTCTGAAAGCTCGCCGTGGCTCAGGTCGCGCAAATAGGCCAGGCTCACCACCTCGCGCTGGCGAGCCTCCAGCTTGCGCAGGCATTCGTGCAGTGCCCAGGCCTGCTCGCTGGCCTGGGTGGTGTCCATGGGATTGGCGGCTTCTCCCGCCAGGGTTTCATTCATCATGTCGTCGAGCTCTAGCGCCGCGTCGGCCCTTTCGCTGGCGCGGCGCCTCAGAAAGTCGAGCGCCCGGCTGCGCACGATCACCCCCATCCAGGCCATGGGCGGGCTCAGCACCACCTTGTAGTCGCCCGCGATGCGCCAGATGTTGAGGTACGCTTCCTGAAGCACATCCTCGGCCCATTCGCGGTTGCCGACAACCCGCAGCGCCACGCCGTAGAGCTTGGAGCTGGTCAGGTCATAGAGTGCCTTGAGGGCTGCAGCGCTGTCGGCCTGCCGATGCTCGCCGCCCTCCGCAAGGCGCGCGGCAATCCGGTCGATCAGGGCGATCAGTTGGAGGTCTGGGGTATCGATGGCCATGTCAGGATTGTCGGTATTACTGTGCAGTACGCAAGTCCCCCGTGGGTGGATTCAGAAAGGCTGGCCAGCGACCCCTGCCAGGACATGGCCCGCCGGTTAAAATTGTGGGTTTCGCCCAACAACACCGGCACCTTTGTGCGTGCAAATCCATGACGACCGAAAAAATCGACGGCGTATCCGTCACCACCCAGGCCAATGTTTACTTCGACGGCAAATGCGTCAGCCACGGTATCACGCTGGCCGATGGCACCCGGAAGTCGGTGGGCGTGATCCTGCCCGCCACGCTGACGTTCAACACCGGTGCAGCCGAAGTGATGGAGTGTGTGGCCGGTGCCTGCGAATACCGGCTGGCCGGCAGCGACGCCTGGATCAGGTCCTCCGCCGGCCAGAGCTTCAGCGTCCCGGGCAAGTCGCAATTCGACATCCGCGTGTCCGAGGCTTACCACTACATCTGCCATTTCGGCTGAACCCAAGGCTCCACCATGGCAACCATTCTTCAAAACCTCCCCATCGGCCAGAAAGTTGGCATCGCCTTTTCCGGCGGGCTGGACACCAGCGCAGCCCTGCTCTGGATGAAACTCAAGGGCGCCATCCCGTACGCCTACACCGCCAATCTGGGCCAACCCGATGAGCCTGACTACGACGCCATTCCGCGCAAGGCCATGGAGTACGGGGCCGGCAAGGCCCGTCTGATCGACTGCCGCCTGCAACTCGCCCATGAGGGCATTGCGGCCCTGCAGTGCGGTGCGTTCCACATTTCCACCGGTGGCATCACCTACTTCAACACCACACCGCTGGGCCGTGCGGTCACGGGCACCATGCTGGTGGCGGCCATGAAGGAGGACGACGTCCACATCTGGGGCGACGGCAGCACCTTCAAGGGCAACGACATCGAGCGCTTCTACCGCTATGGCCTGCTCACCAACCCGAGCCTGAAAATCTACAAGCCCTGGCTGGACCAGCTGTTCATCGACGAGCTGGGGGGCCGGGCGGAAATGTCGGCGTTCATGACGCAGCACGGCTTCGGCTACAAGATGTCGGCCGAAAAGGCCTACTCCACGGACTCCAACATGCTGGGGGCGACGCACGAGGCCAAGGATCTGGAACACCTCAACAGCGGCATACGCATCGTCAATCCGATCATGGGCGTGGCTTTCTGGAAGGAAGACGTGCCCGTGAAGGCCGAGGAAGTGACCGTGCGCTTCGAGGAAGGCCAGCCGGTCGCGCTGAACGGCCGGACCTTCGACAGCCCGGTGGAGCTGATCCTGGAGGCCAATCGCATCGGTGGCCGCCACGGCCTGGGCATGAGCGACCAGATCGAGAACCGCATCATCGAGGCCAAGAGCCGCGGCATCTACGAAGCCCCCGGCCTCGCGCTGCTGCACATCGCCTATGAACGACTGGTGACGGGCATCCACAACGAAGACACCATCGAGCAGTACCGCATGAACGGCCTGAGGCTGGGTCGCCTGCTGTACCAGGGCCGCTGGTTCGACCCGCAAGCCATCATGCTGCGCGAGACCGCCGAGCGCTGGGTGGCCCGTGCGGTCACTGGCGAGGTGACCCTGGAGCTGCGCCGCGGCAACGACTACTCGCTGCTGAACACCGAGTCCCCCAACCTGACCTACAAGCCGGAGCGCCTGAGCATGGAAAAGGTGGAGGACGCGCCGTTCTCGCCCGCGGACCGCATCGGACAGTTGACCATGCGCAACCTGGACATCGTGGACACCCGGGGCAAGCTGGGCATCTACTCGCGCAGCGGCCTGCTGTCGCTGGGCTCGGGTTCCGCCCTTCCGCAGTTGGGCAACGACAGCGACCAGTAGACCCACGGGACGCGGCGCCGCCCGCGGCCACCTGATGCGGGTGGCGATCGCCGGGTTCGCTGAGCGCAGTCCCTGCAGGGCCAGGGGCGCCATGGCCAGGAGGTCGACGTCCCCTGTCAGTTCCGCCGGTTTTCTCGGGTCCACTGCGTGGCCGGCGAGAGCGCATAGCACGGTCACCCCTTCATCACGCCATAGCCGCGCGTGTGATGACCCCTGCTTCCCGGACACTCGCCGACGGTCCCGGCACAGTCGGCGGCGCCTCCACGCGCACCCAGTGGATTGCTGCCTGGCTTCGCAACAGCGCCACCGACGGAACTGACGCTGCCAATGGAACCGGTGATTCACCGAGGGTGGAGGTGGGCGCGGCAATTCCCGGCGCCAGGACTCGCAAACTTGTCAGGGTACTCATGGTCACGCACTGGCTGGGAACTTCACTGTAGAAATCCGCAAAGTCGCCCACGCCTCCCGTTTTGAAGGGGCTGGATGGCCCGCAACCCCTGTCAACCTTGACAGGATTGCCGCGAAAGAGGGCATGGCCTAGATTGCACCTGTCCCGACCACGGTGCCTCACCATGGCAGATATTCAGTACCAACTTTCCAACACGTCCACACAACGGTGCGACAGGCTTTGGCGTGCACACGGCTGCGGAGGCTCCCATGCCCGGTGAGCCGCACCGCAGGCAGCTGGTCTGGGCGCCGTTTCTCATCAGTTCTGGGGATGCGGCCGGTTCTGGAACAGCCCACACTGCAGGCCTCATGGAAACACCCTCGCCCCCGGACTCACCGCAAACCGGATCGGACAATGCATCGGTCACGACCCAGGACGGCGTGCCGGTACGACGCGTTGGCGCTGATCCGGCCACCCTGGCCATCATGCTGGCAGCCATGCAGGCCGCCGAGGAGGCCGTGGGCGCGGCGGTCCAGCGCATGAATGACGCGCCCGGGCCAGGGTCCGACCCCACCGATCCCTGACCCTGCAATTTCAACCCACCCAGAAAGACGGATATTCCCATGGCTTTCCCCACCGCAGTCAACAGCCAGATCACCGACGCCGTGACCCAGGCCAACGTCAAGGTCATTGGTGATGCCCCCGCCATGGCGCTGGGCAACCTGTACCAGGCCACCGCCCAGGCCCTGGCCAACGCGGCCCACAACGCCACCAACGCCCAGCAGCAGGCCAGTGTGCTGGCTCAGGCTGTGACGACCCGCTGCGTGCAGGCCTTGCTAGGCGCCACCAGCGACAAGGTCTGACGCCATGGCCTTCCCCACCTCCGTCAACGACCAGGTCACCGACGCGGTCGCGCAGGCCAATGTGAAGGTGCTCGGCGATGCTCCCGCGCAGGCCATGGGCATGGTCTATCAAACGGTCAGTCAGGCCATGGGCCTGGCGGCTCAGAACGCCACGGCGCAGCAGCAATCAGGCGAGGTGCTGGCCCAGGCCGCCACCAGTCAGGCCGTCGCACTGCTTCTCAGCGCCGCGACGCGCACGCCACGATGAGCCAGGACCCGACTGCCAACGACAGCGCGCCCGGGCAGGACGCGCTGAATGACCAGATCCGGGATTCGGTGGCCCAGGTCCAGGCCACCCTGACCGGAATGCAGGTGCCGTTTGCCTCGGCCGCCGCCTACCAGACGATTGCCCACGCGCTGGGGCTGGCCCTGCACAATGCGGTGGCAAGGCAGCAGCACAGTCACATGTTGCGCAACGCGCTGACCACTGCCGCCGCCACCGCCTTGCTGGAGGGACGCACCGACCAGGCCGAAGCCGTTCTCAAGCTCGCCGAGTCGCCCCTGGTCAATCCCAGCTTCAGCGCCGAACTGGGACAGTTGCAATCTGCAGTGACCCAGTTGCGCGAAGAGTTGGAGAAAATTCTGCGGACAGCGGCCACCTGACGCACTGGCAGGAGGGCCTCAGACCACCACGGGCTCAGGTTCCAGCCGGATGCCAAAGCGCTCGTACACGCTGGTCTGAATGGCCTTGGCCAGGGTCATGACCTCACCTCCGGTGGCGGGATTCTGGGCGCCACCGCGGTTCACGAGCACCAGGGCCTGCCGGTCATAGACCCCCGCATTGCCGACCGACTTGCCCTTCCAGCCACAGGCGTCGATCAACCAGCCTGCCGCCAGCTTCACACTGCCGTCGGGCATCGGGTAATGCACGATGCCGGGTTCACGCGCAATGATGTCGCTGCACTGCTCGGGCGTCACCGTGGGATTCTTGAAGAAGCTGCCGGCATTGCCGATCACGCGGGGATCGGGCAGCTTGCTGCTGCGGATCGCGCAAACCCAGTCATAGATCTGTTGCGCTGAAGGATTGCGAATTCCGCTGTCCTGCATGCGCCGTTCGAGATCGAGGTAGCCCAGCACCGGCTTCCACGGCCGCGGCAGACGAAAGCGCACCTGCGTGATGAGCGCGCGTCCCGCCAGGCCCAGGCCACGCACGGGCCCGTCTGGTGCCACCGACGCGGGCGCCACGTGCTTGAATACCGAATCCCGGTAGCCAAAGGCGCACTGGGCCGCGTCCAGCGTGAAGGACTGTCCGGTCTCCAGATCGATCGCATCGAGCGAATCGAAACGGTCCTGCAATTCGACGCCATACGCCCCCACGTTCTGCACGGGTGAAGCCCCCACGGTTCCGGGGATCAGGGCGAGATTTTCGAGGCCCGGACAACCCTGCGCGAGGGTCCACGTCACGAAATCGTGCCAGTTCTCGCCGGCACCCGCTTCCACGATCCACGCCTTGGGAGTCGATTCGACCAGTCGGCGCCCCATGACCTCGACCTTCAGCACCACGGGCCGGACATCGCCCGTCAGCACGATGTTGCTGCCACCACCGAGCACGAACTTGGGCTCGCGGCCCAGGACCGGGTCCGCCAACACCGCCCGCACGTCATCCGCCGAGGCCACGCGCACCAGCGCCCGGGCCTTGGCGACGATGCCAAAGGTGTTATAGGGCTGCAGGGGTACGTTTTGCGCCACGATCATGGGAGAATTGTCGCATCAGCCCGCATCCAGGGACATGCAACCGAGGGAGAATTCATGCCGTCTTTTGACACCGTCTGCGAACCCAACCTGGTCGAGGTGCGCAACGCCGTGGACAACGCTGCCAAGGAAATCGGCACGCGCTTCGATTTCAAGGGAACCTCCGCCGCGATCGAACTCAAGGACAAGGACATCACCCTTTTCGGCGATGCCGAATTCCAGCTCGTCCAGGTCGAGGACATCCTCACCAACAAGCTGACCAAGCGTGGCGTGGACGTGCGCTACCTGGACAAGGGCGACGTGCAGAAAATCGGCGGCGACAAGGTCAAGCAGGTGCTCAAGGTGCGCAGCGGCATCGAGACCGAACAGGCCAAGAAGATCACCCGCGTGGTCAAGGACAGCAAGCTCAAGGTCCAGGCCGCCATCCAGGGAGATGCCGTGCGCGTCACGGGCGCCAAGCGTGACGACCTGCAGGCCGCCATGGCCTTGATCAAGAAGGACATCGCGGACATGCCGCTGTCATTCAACAACTTCCGCGACTGATGCTGGCACGCCGCCTTCTGGGCCTTTGCCTGCTGGTGCTGGCCGGCGCCGCTGATGCACAGTCGGTGGCACTGCAGGGCATGCTCGGCAGAAAGGCGCTGCTGATCGTCGACGGAGGTGCGCCCCGCAGCGTGGCAGCCGGCGAAACGCACAAAGGCGTCAAGGTCGTGTCCACGGCGGGCGATCAGGCCGTGGTGGAGATCAACGGCAAACGCCACACCCTGCGAGTGGGCGACTCGCCTTCCAGCGTCGGGGGCAGCGGTGGAGGCAGCCGCGGCAACCGGATCGTGTTGACGGCGGGCAGCGGCGGGCACTTTCTCACCCAAGGGGCGATCAATGGCAAGGCCGTGCAGTTCATGGTGGACACCGGAGCAACGGCCGTGTCCATGGGCCTGACCGACGCCACCCACATCGGCCTGAATTACCAGAACGGGCAACCGGTACGGGTGAGCACAGCCAACGGAGTGGTGCCTGCCTGGCGCATCAAGCTGGCCTCGGTTCGCGTGGGTGACGTCGAAGTCTACGAAGTGGACGCCCTGGTGGCACAGGAGTCCATGCCCTTCGTCCTGCTGGGCAACAGTTTCCTCACGCGCTTCCAGATGAAGCGCGACAACGACCAGCTGACCCTGGAACGCCGGTATTGAGAGTGCCCCTCGACAGCCCTGCGCATCCCAGGCCGGACACCGAACCCCCTTCGGCCTTCGCGCCGTTGCGCCTGCCGGTGTTCCGGATGCTCTGGGCCACCTGGCTGACCGCCAACACCTGCATGTGGATGAGCGACGTGGCCTCGGCCTGGCTCATGACCTCGCTCGCGCCCTCGCCACTGTGGGTCGCGCTGGTGCAATCGGCATCCACCCTGCCGGTGTTCCTGCTGGGCCTGCCCAGCGGGGCACTGGCTGACATCCTGGACCGAAGGCGTTACTTCATGGTCACCCAGTTCTGGGTGGCCGGCACGGCCATCCTGCTGTGCGTGACCATTGTGATGGGCTGGATCAACGCGCCACTGCTGCTGGTCCTGACCTTTGCCAACGGCGTCGGCCTGGCCATGCGATGGCCCGTGTTCGCGGCCATCGTGCCCGAACTGGTGCCGCGCATCCAGTTGCCGGCAGCGCTGGCACTCAATGGCGTGGCCATGAACGCCTCACGCATCATCGGCCCGCTGGTCGCCGGCGCGCTGATCGCCAGTGCCGGCAGCGAGTACGTGTTTGGCCTCAACGCCCTGCTCTCGCTGGCAGCCGGTTTCGTCATCATGCGCTGGCGCCGCGAGCACACGGTGAGCCCGCTCGGACGTGAGCGGTTAACCAGTGCCATCCGGGTCGGCCTGCAGTTCGTCAAGCAATCCAGCCGGCTGCAGGGTGTGCTGGTGCGCATCTCCCTGTTCTTCCTGCATTCGACGGCCCTGCTGGCGCTGCTGCCACTGGTGGCACGCGGACTCAAAGGCGGGGGCGCGGGCACCTTCACCCTTCTGCTGGCCTCGATGGGCGTCGGCGCGATCATGGCCGCCCTGTCCATGCAGCAGGTCCGCCGCCTGATTCCGCACGAGCGCCTGCTGCTCACCGGCGCCGTGATGCAGTCGGCCGGCACGCTGGTCGTGGCCTGGGCTCCCAACGTCTACGTGGCGGTACCCGCCATGGTGGTTGCCGGCATGGCCTGGATCACCGTGGCCAACACGCTCACCGTGTCGGCCCAGATGGCCCTGCCCGACTGGGTACGCGCACGGGGCATGTCGATCTATCAGATGGCCATCATGGGTTCGACCGCGGCCGGGGCCGCCCTGTGGGGCCAGGTCGCCACACTGAGCACCATCCACATGAGCCTGGGTATTGCTGCCTGCACCGGCGCCGGTGCGATGTACCTGGTGCAACGCCTGATGCCGGCGCACAACATCGAGGAGGACCTCACACCCTCGCGCGTGTTCAAGGCGCCCGTGGCCGAAGCCCCGCCTGCGGCCGGCCGCATCCAGGTCAACATCGAATACCGCATCGACCCCCAGCGCGCCGCGGAATTCCGGGCGCTCATGCAGGAAAGCCGACGCAGCCGCATGCGCCAGGGCGCGCTGGGCTGGGAGCTGCTGCATGACATGTACGACCCCGGCCGGTATGTGGAGCAGATCGTCGACGAGTCATGGACGGAGCACCTGCGCCGCTTCGATCGCGTCACGGCCGACGACGTGTCGCTGCGCGACCGCAAACTGGCCTTCCATGTCGGCGCCGCGCCACCGGTGGTCACGCGCTGCGTCATCGAGGCCTCATGACGCGGCCCGCCCTGTCGGTGCTGTTCGTCTGCATGGGCAACATCTGCCGCAGTCCCACGGCGCACGGCGTGTTTCGCCATCAGGTGGCACAGGCCGGGCTGGCCAAGGTCGTGCAGGTCGATTCGGCCGGCACCCACAACTACCACCCCGGCGAGCCGCCGGACGAGCGCTCGCAGGCCCATGCCGCACGGCGTGGCTATGACCTTTCCGACCTGCGGGCCCGCCAGTTGCGCGGCAGCGACTTCGAGGCGCACGACCTGATCCTGGTCATGGACTGGGACAACCTGGCGCAGGTGCGGGAGGAATGTCCGCCGCAGCACCTGCACAAGGTGCGGCGCCTCACCGAGTTCTGCCAGCGCCATGACAGCCCCGTGGTGCCTGATCCGTACTACGGTGGGGCCCAGGGTTTCGAGCAGGTGCTGGACCTGGTGGAGGACGCGTCACTCGGCCTGCTGCGGCATGTGGCCGCGCGGCTGGCGTGACGCCCCTGTTCCGCGACGCCTGGCGGCGTCAGCCTGCCAAGCCATGGCGCTGGTACATGGCGGCATGCAGTTCAATCGACGCTCCGGCGGCCTGCAGGTCAATGCCCTGCAGCGCCTCCGCGAAGGCGCCGGCCGATTCAAAGCGGTCGCGAGCGCGCAGCGCCAGCGCCTGACCCAGCACCTGGCCCACCGGGCTCATCACCAGCCCGGGCGGCAGCCGCAGGCCGCCGCGGGCGTGCGCGAACGCCACCGTGGCGAAAGGCCCTTCCTCGACCATCGGCCAGCCCAGCAGGCACTCGGCCAGCACCAGTCCCATCTGATAGACGTCGGACGACGGAGACACCTCGCCACTGGCGAAATACTCGGGTGGCGTGTAGCGCGGGGTGCAGGCCATGCCCCCCTCCTGGGTGACGCGTGAGCGCTGCATGTGGTGCGCGATGCCGAAATCGGTGATCCGCAGCCGTGGTGGCGCCGGGTCCTGCTGATCGAGGAACAGGTTGGCGGGCTTGATGTCCTTGTGGACGATGCCCCTGCGGTGCACCGCATCCAGCCCGTCCAGCGCTTCGCAGAACATGGGAATGAACCAGTCGGCGCCGCAGCTGCCGTACTGCTGCAGATAGGTGGCCAGGTCGGCGCCACTGAGCAGCTCCATCACAAAAAAGGGGCGACGCGACGATGCGGCCACGCCGAAGTCGAGGATCGCGACCAGATTGGGGTGCGCCACCTGAGCCGTGGACAGCAGTTCCTGCAGCAGACGCCGGTCCAGAGCCACGTCGGCCACCGGCTGGTGCAGGACCTTGACGGCCACCGGCTGGCCGGTTTCGAGATCGTCGGCGGCCACCACATCGGCCATGCCGCCCACACCCAGCACATGCCGCACCAAGTACCGGCCCGCGATCACGGGTTCGATCTCGGGCCCGGCCATGGGCTCAGCGCAACGCCTTGAGGGCCAACACCACCACGGCCGCCAGCAGCAGCACCATCCCCGCGCCCATCACCATCAGCAAGCCCTTGAGCCCGCTGGCCATGGGCGGCGGTGCCTTGGCCGCCGCCTGGCGGTCATGTTGGGCCAGCGCGGCGCGCAATTCGGCAGCGACCAGGGGCGGCAGCGACTGCAACCGGCCGTCCAGGGTGTTCAGCGTCTGCCCCTGGGCCTTCACCTGGGCGAGCACGACAGCGATCTCTTCGCGCACCATGGGCTGCAGTTGTGCCAGAACCGCCTTGCCCAGCGCCTCGGGTGAAACCTGGGACAGTGGCGGTACGAACGGCGCCGGCCCCCCCGGCCGGGAGAGGGCCTGTGGCCCGGTCCCGCCCACGCGGGGCACGACAGGCGGTGGCGCGCTGCGCGCTGGCAAATCAGCCAGGCGAATCGTGGCATCGGTGCTGGCGCCCGCCTGCCGGATCACTGACGACGCCAGCGCCACGGCGCCTTGGCCAGTGGCCTTGACGCGTTCGTAGACCTCCTGCAGGCGGCAGCGGGGCATGGGGAACGGGCCGGATGGCTCGGTGTGGTACACCGCGAACGACAGGCCAGAGCCCTGCACGGCGGTACCAAACAGGGCCTTGAACACGTTGTCGGGGTCGGACGAGGCCGGCATGCGCGCCTCCAGCACCTGGCCCGCCTTGAGCAGCACTTCGCTGAACGCCACCTCGCCGCGGCGGATCAGCAGGCGCAGGCACTGGCGGCTCAGGCCCAGGACCTGGACCACGTCGTCAAAGGAGAAATCGTCAAAGGTGCCGGCCATGATCTGCACGTCATTGATGCCGAAGCCCGTGGGAACAAAAGTCGCTTGTTGTTGCATGGTGTGGTCCCCGTCCGTCACGCTTGCGCTGCCTGGCGCGACCCCATCACCATGATGGACGACAGCAGGCCGTAGAGCTTGGCCCATACCGCGCGGGCCTCCTCGGTGAAGGCCTGTCCCAGGCCCATGTTCAGGGTCCACAGCAGGGCCTCGCCCACGACGGGGTAGGCGTCTTCGGGGATCTTGTAGAGCATGCCGTGGCGGCGGCCCAGCGCGAGCACCACGAGGAACAGGTCGTCTTCGGAGCCCACCTCGTCGGCCCAGTTTTCGGCGGCCCAGTCAGCGCTTTTGACCACGAACGCGAGCGTGGCCATCAGCTTGCGCTTTTGCGCCGTCATGTCCGGAGGAAACAGGTCCCGATAGGCAGGCTGCAGCTCGAACAGGCGCCGGTAGAAGAGGTCCGACGCGGTCTCCATGATGGGTACGACCAGCCGCCAGGTGTCCTTGAGGAGACGTTTTTCCGCATCACTGAGCATTCCGCTACTCCGCCTTGAATTGTTATCTGGAGAGGATGACCGGGCCCTGAAGTTGAAGTGCAGGCCTCTTGCGCGGAATTATTGCAGCTTATTGCAGATTGTAAAAAGGACCCGGCAGCGTCGAACGCCATCGCTGGACGGGACACGGCGCAGCCGCCGCGCCCCCGTCAGGTCAACGGCGGTCAAACCGCCGCCGTCACCACCACTTCCACCCGCCACTCCGGACGGGCCAGCCGGGCCTGCACCGTGGCGCGCGGCGGCGTCTGGCCGGGCACCACCCAGGCATCCCATACGGCATTCATGCCGGGAAAGTCGGCCAGATCGGCCAGGAAGATCTGCGCCATGAGGATGCGGGACTTGTCGGTGCCCGCCTCGACCAGCAGGCGGTCCACATTGGCCAGCACCTCGGTCATCTGGGCCGCGATGTCGCCGGTCGGATCGTCGGGCACCTGGCCCGCCAGGTAGACGGTGCCATTGTGGATGGCCATTTCGCTCAGGCGGCTGCCCACGTGAAAGCGCTGGATTTCGCTCATTTCTTGCCTCCGATCTTGGATTCCTTGCCTTCAAGCAGGCGATTGATGTTTTCGCGGTGCCGGTAGGCCAGCAGCAGCCCCATCATGAACAGCGCGAACAGGATGGACTTTTCCGAATACCAGGCCACACGGTCGCCCAGCAGGTAGTAGATGGGCGCGAACGCTGCCGCCACCAGCGAGGCCAGCGACGAGAAACGGAAGAAAAACGCAATGATGAGCCAGGTCGCGCCGGTGGCCAGCCCCAGCCCCGGGTGGATGCCGAACACCACGCCGATGAAGGTGGCCACGCCCTTGCCGCCCTTGAAGCGGAAGAACACGGGCCACAGGTGCCCCAGGAACGCGGCCAGTCCCACCAGCGCCACGGTGCCGTCCTCCAGCCCGAGAGGCTTGCCCAGCATCTGCACCAGCACCACCGGCACCCAGCCCTTGAGTGCGTCGAGCAGCAGCGTGACGATGGCGGCCGGCTTGCTGCCCGAGCGCAGCACGTTGGTGGCGCCGGGGTTGCCGCTGCCAAAGGTGCGCGGGTCTTTCAGGCCCATGGCCCGGCTCACGAGGACCGCGAACGACAGGGAGCCCAGCAGATAGGCCCCCAGCATCGCGAGAATGGGATAGATCGATTGCAAACGTGTCTCCAGCAAGAGGTGTCATTCTGCCAGCGCGCACTGCACGGGCCGGGCCGCCAGCAGCTGCACACAGACCTGGGGGTCGATGCCCACGAGATAGCCGCGGCGCCCGCCATTGATCGCGATGCGCGGCAGCGCCAGGATGGTCTGCTCGATGTAGACCGGCATGGCGCGACGCGTGCCGAACGGCGAGGTACCGCCCACCAGATAGCCGCTGTGCCGGTTGGCCACCTCGGGCTGGCACGGTGTGACCGACTTGGCACCGATCTGCCGTGCCAGGTTCTTGGTGGACACCGTGCGGTTGCCGTGCATCAGCACCAGCAGCGGCCTGGCGTCCTGGTCCTGCATGACCAGGGTCTTGACCACGGTGTACGGGTCCAGGCCCAGCACCTGCGCGCTGTGCTGCGCCCCGCCGTGGTCCAGGTACTCGTAGGGGTGCTCGGTGAACGCGACCTTGTGCTGGCGCAGCAGCGCGGTGGCCGGGGTCTCGCTGACGTGGTCTTTCTTGGCCATGGAATCGCGGTAGCGCGGGATGAGCCCGCAGCGTCACAGCGCCGGGTCGCGCAGCTCCCAGCGGATCTTGTCGATCTCGGCGAGCACGGAAGGCGTCAGCGTCGTGCCCCAGGCGTCGAGGTCTTCGTCGAGCTGGGCCAGCGAGGTCACGCCGATGATGGTGCTGGCCACGCGCCAGTTGGTGTAGCAGAAGGCCAGGGCCATCTGCGCCGGCGTGAGGCCATGGTCGCGCGCCAGCGCGTTGTAGCGGCGCGCGGCGGCCAGGGCCTCGGGGCGGCCCCAGCGCTGCTTGCGCACCGATTCGTAGCTGGCGATGCGCGCGCCCCGGGGGGCGTCGGGGCCCTCGGTGCCCGAAACGTCGTACTTGCCCGTGAGCAGGCCAAAGCCCAGCGGCGAATAGGCCAGCAGCGACACGCCCAGGCGGTGCATGGTTTCATCCAGGCCGTTGTCCAGCGCGCGGCTGATCAGGCAGTACACGTTCTGCACCGTGGCCACGCGCGGCAGGCCGTGCTGCTCGGCCAGGCGCACAAACTCGTGAACGCCGTAGGGCGTTTCGTTGGACAGCCCGATCTGGCGCACCTTGCCGGCCTTGACCAGACCGGCCAGCGCGTCGAGCTGCTCGTGAATGGGCGTGGCCGAACGCTCCTTGGTCGGGTCGTAGTAGGCCATGCCGAAGGCCGGAACATGGCGTTCGGGCCAGTGGATCTGGTACAGGTCGATCACATCCGTCTGCAGCCGCCTGAGCGAGGCATGGCAGGAGGCCACGATGTCGGCCGCCGTCATGCCCGCGCCCTCGCGCACCCAGGGCATGCCGCGCGAAGGGCCCGCCACCTTGGTGGCCAGCACCAGCTTGTCGCGCATGCCGGGGTTCGCGGCCAGCCAGTGGCCGATGATGGTCTCTGTCGCTCCGAAGGTGTCGGCGCGCGCCGGCACAGCGTACATCTCGGCCGTGTCGATGAAGTTCACGCCGCGCTCCATCGCGCGGCTCAGGATGGCATGGGCCGCGGCCTCGTTCACCTGCTCGCCAAAGGTCATGGTGCCGAGGCAGATGGGGGTGACATGGAGGTCGCTCTGGCCGAGCTGGATCTTGTTCATGGTGATGCAGGGAAAGTGGTCGTCAGCCCGCGAGTTTAGAGGCGCGCGCTTCCTCCTGCAGCCGCAGCATCCGCCGCTGCACCTTGCCCGTGGTGGTCATGGGCAGCGCGTCGATGAATTCGATCTCCTTGGGGTACTCGTACGGCGCCAGCTTGCCCTTGACGTGGGCTTGCAGTTCGGCGATCAGTTTCTCGTCAAAATGGCTTGTAGCCCCCGACAGTCGGGCACGTTGCGCTACAAAATCAGGAGCAAGCACCACATAGGCCTTGACCAGCGCGCCGCGCTCGCGGTCGGGCTTGGGCACCACGGCCGCATTGGCCACCGCGGCGTGCTTGACCAGGCAGTTCTCGATTTCGCTGGGTCCGATGCGGTAGCCCGCGGCCTTGAACACGTCGTCGGCGCGGCCCTGGTACCAGAGGTAGCCGTCGGCATCGCGCGTGGCCAGATCGCCGGTGCGGCACCAGTCACCGGTGTATTTGCCGCGTGTGGCGCCCTCGTTTTTCCAGTAGCCCAGGAAGAAGATCGGGTCGGGCCGGCCGTGCACGTCGAGGCGGTTCACCGCCACGTCACCGGGCACGCCGACAGGGCATTCGTTGCCCTCGTCGTCGATCACCGCCACACGGTGGCCCGGGTAGCCCTTGCCCATGCTGCCGGGCCGGGCCGGCCAGCCCAGGCCGCCACCGCGCCGTGCCCGCAGCGCACCGCCCGGCGGCCCCCATTCCATGGCGCAGTTGCCCACGATGTAGTTCACCTCGGTCTGGCCGAACATCTCGTTGACCGTCACGCCGAGCTGGGACTGGCAGTAGGCAAACACGGCGTCGCCCACGGCCTCGCCGGCGCTCATCAGCGCCTGCAGCTTCAGGCGGTACTGCCGCGAGGGTTCGGGGCAGGCCTTCATCATGGCCTTGAGCGCGGTCGGGAACAGGAAGCTGTGCGTCACGCCGTGCTCCTGCAGCAGCGTGAAGGCCAGCTCCGGGCTGAAGCGCCCGTTGAAGGCCACAATGGGCCGGCCGAAGTACAGCGTTGGCAGCAGCGCGTCCATCAGGCCGCCGGTCCAGGCCCAGTCCGCCGGGCTCCAGAACACCGCCCGCGACTGCGCGTTGGTGCTGCCGTCAAAGCCAAACCAGTTCTGGCTGCAGACAAAGCCCGTGAGGTTGCCAATCAGCGCGCGATGCGGGATCAGCGCGCCCTTGGGCGGGCCGGTGGTGCCGCTGGTGTAGATCAGCACGGCGCCCTCGTCGGCCCGCGTCCTCACCGGCGTGAACACCGGCCGGTTCAGCGCAAGCTGCGTCGCGTAGTCCAGGTCGGCGCGGACGCCCGCGGCGCCCACGCCGACCACGGTCCGCAGCGCCGGGCACACGGCACGCACGGCCAGCAGGTTGTCGACGGAGCTTTCGTCGCACAGCGCGACCACGGCCTCGCTGTCCTGCAGCCGGTATTCCAGCGCCTCGGGCCCGAACAGCATGGACAGCGGCATGGCCACCGCGCCCATCTGCAGCACCGCCATGTAGGCCACGGCGGTCTCGAAGCGCTGGGGCAGCACGATGGCCACGCGGTCGCCTCGCCGCACGCCCAGGCCGCGCAGCACGCGCGACAGGCGGTGCGCCGCCTCCTGCAGCTGCGCATAGGTATGAAAACGCTCCCCAGCCCTTGCGCCGTGGACGCGTATTGCTATTCTTTCAGTAGCATCGGCACGCTCGGCCCAGCGCCCGCAGCACGCCTGCGCGATATTGAAATGACGCGGCACCTGCCAGGCAAAGCCGCGGTGCAACGCGGCGTAGTTGTCCGGGACTTGACTGACGGCCATCTGCGGTCTCCTGAATAATCCGGTGAATGTACCAAGTCAAAAGACTCTCCCGCAGCGAGTTTGTCCCGATCCGCAACCTGCGCTACCACGTCCGTGTGTGGGGTCAACCCGTGGCCGGCACCCCGCCGCTGGTCATGGTGCATGGCTGGATGGACGTGGCGGCGTCGTACCAGTTCGTGGTGGATGCCTTTGAAGCGGACCGCTGGGTGATCGCGCCCGACTGGCGCGGCTATGGACTGACCGAGTCGCCCCAGGCCGACAACTACTGGTTCCCCGACTACCTCGCGGACCTGGACTTCCTGCTCGATCACTACAGCCCCGATGCCCCGGTGGACCTGGTGGGCCACAGCATGGGTGGCAACGTGGCCATGATGTACGCCGGCACGCGGCCCGGCCGCATCCGCCGGCTCGTCAACCTCGAAGGCTTCGGCATGCCGCAGACCCGGCCTGCCCAGGCCCCCGGCCGCTACGCCAAGTGGATGGACGAACTCAAGGCCCTGCACCGCGGGGAACTGGCCCTCAAGGGCTATGACGACGTGTCTGGCGTGGCCCGTCGGCTCATGAAGACCAACCCGCGCCTGACGCAGGACAAGGCCGACTGGCTGGCCAGCCACTGGGCCCGACGCGACGACGACGGCCGCTGGAACATCATGGGCGACCCGGCCCACAAGATCACCAATGCCCAGCTGTCGCGTGTCGAGGAGGCCCTGGCGCTCTACCAGGCCATCACCGCACCGGTGCTCGCGGTCGAAGCCGACCACAACAGCCTGGAGCAATGGTGGCAGGGTCGCTTCACGCTGGCGGAGTACCACGAACGTCTGAAGTCGGTTCCCCAGGTCACGCGCGCCGTGATCACCGATGCGGCCCACATGCTGCACCATGACCAGCCGCACCAACTGGCCGCGCTGATCGAGCGCTTCCTCCTCTGAGCGGCCCCTGACAGCCCCCGAAACCGCGGTTTTGGGGCACACTCAATGGCTTTTGGACGCGAGACCCCGCCCATGAGCCCAGCCGCCACCCGCCTCCACCAGAAAGCTTTTCAGCGCATCCTCACACGCAATGTGGCGCTGCCGCTGGCGGTGAGCCTGGTGGGCGCGCTGTTGTTCGTCGGCCTGGTGCTGCACCTGATGTCGTCGCAGCAATGGGTGGCCCACAGCGACCAGGTGATCGCCGCCACGCGCAAGGCCGCGCAGACCGGCCTGGAGATGGAATCCAGCCTGCGCGACTACCTGAACACCGGCCAGGACGACTCGCTCGCGCCCTACCGCCAGGCCCAGGCGCGCTGGGACGGCGAACTTGCCGGCGTGACCGAGCTGATCACCGACAACCCCTCGCAGACGATCCGCCTGCGCCGCATCCGCGACATGCAGGCGAACTGGGTGACGCAGGCCGACCAGCTCGTGGCCATGCGGCGGCGCGGTGACGATGTCACGCCCCTGCTGGCCCAGGGCAACACCCAGCGCGCGCGCGAGGAGATCCGCACCGCCATCGACAACTTCCTCGTCGTCGAACAGCAGCTGCGAAGCCAGCGCAGCGAGGCGCTCAACGGATCCGTGCTCGTGATCGGTGGCCTGTACCTGTTCTTCACGCTGGGCGTGGGCATTCTGCTGGCCTATGTGGGCCGGCGTGATCTGCTCATCCTTTCGGACAGCCACGGCCAGTTGCTGGACGAACAGGCCGACCGCAACCGCGAACTCGAGGACCAGACCTGGCTGCGCGGCGGCCAGACGCAGCTCACGGCCTCGCTGGTCGGGCAGGTGGGGCTCGAGAACATCGGCCGCCGCGTGCTCGAGTTCGCCGCGCAGCGCACCGGCAGCCTGGTGGGGGCCATGTATGTGACCTCCGGCGACGGCCAGCTCAGGCGCACCGCCGCCTACGGTTTCTCGCCGCAGGCCCTGGCGTCGGAGCAGCGCTTCGCGCCCGATGAAAGCCTGGTGGGCGAGGCAGCGCGCGAGCGCCGGATGCTGCGGCTGGACGACCCGCCAGCGGGCTACCTGCGCGTCAATTCCGCGCTCGGCGACGGCGCGCCGCGCACCGTGATCCTGGTGCCCATCGAGCACGAGGATGAAGTCCGTGGCGTGATCGAGCTGGCGTACCTGCAGGCCCCCGATCCGCGCAGCGCCACCCTGCTCGAGATGATCGCCCCCAACGTCGGCGCCTCGCTCAACGCTGCGCGCTATCGCCAGCAATTGCAGGACAGCCTCAACGACACCCAGCAGCTCAACGAGGAACTGCAGGTCCAGCAGGAGGAGCTGCGCACCGCCAACGAGGAACTCGAGGAGCAGTCCCGTGCCCTCAAGGAGTCGCAGGCCCATCTGGAGAACCAGCAGGCCGAGCTCGAGCAGACCAACGAGCAGCTGTCCGAACAGGCCGAGACCCTGGCCCAGCAGCGCGACGCCCTGGACCAGGCCCGCATCGACCTGCAGGCCCGCGCCGCCGAACTCGAGCGCGCGAGCCGCTACAAGTCCGAGTTCCTGGCCAACATGTCGCACGAGTTACGCACCCCGCTGAACAGTTCGCTGATCCTGGCCAAGCTGCTGGCCGACAACGCGCCGGGCAACCTGAACGCCGAACAGGTCAAGTTCGCCGAGTCGATCTACGCCGCCGGCAACGACCTGCTGAACCTGATCAACGACATCCTCGACATCTCCAAGGTCGAGGCCGGCAAGCTGGAGATCCGGCCCGAAAGCACCCGCCTGGAAAGCCTGGTCGACGGCCTGCGCAGCCTGTTCACGCCCCTGGCCGCCCAGAAGGGCCTGGCCTTCAGCCTGCAGGTCCTGCCGGGCGCGCCAGGCACCCTGTTGACCGACCGGCAGCGTGTGGAGCAGATCCTGAAGAACCTGCTGTCCAACGCGATCAAGTTCACCGACAAGGGCAGCGTCAGCCTGCAGGTGTCCGCGCAGCCCGGCCAGCAGGTGGCCTTTGCCGTGCGCGACTCCGGCGTGGGCGTGCCGGCCGACCAGCAGGCCCTGATCTTCGAGGCCTTCCGCCAGGCCGATGGCACCACCAACCGCAAGTACGGCGGGACCGGGCTGGGGCTGTCGATCTCGCGCGACCTGGCCGCCCTGCTCGGTGGCACGATCAGCGTGGACAGCCGTCCTGGCGAGGGCAGCACCTTCACCCTGCTGCTGCCGCAGACGCTGGAGTGGCCCGGCACCCGCCCCGCGCCGGCGGCGCGCGGCACCACGCTGGCGCCCACCCCGGCGATGCTGGAGCTGGCGCTGCCCACGCCCGCCGAGCCCGCCACGCCGGCGCCGCCGGCAGCCCGCTTCCAGGACGACCGCGACCAGATGCCGGCGCGCAGCCGCAGCGTGCTGGTGGTCGAGGACGAGGTGCGCTTTGCCAGCATCCTCTACGACCTCGCCCACGAACTCGGCTACCGCTGCCTGGTCGGCCTGGGCGCCACCGAAGGCCTGGAACTGGCCCGCCGGTTCACGCCCAACGCCATCCTGCTGGACATCCGCCTGCCCGATGACTCCGGCCTGGCCGTCCTGCAGCGGCTCAAGGAAGACCCGCGCACCCGCCATATCCCGGTGCACATGATCTCGGTGGAGGACCGCATGGAGGCGGCGCTCCAGCTCGGCGCCATCGGCTACGCGGTCAAGCCCGCCACGCGCGAGCAGCTCAAGCAGGTGTTCAGCAAGCTCGAGGCCAAGCTGACGCAGAAGCTCAAGCGGGTGCTGCTGGTCGAGGACGACCTGCGCCAGCGCGAAAGCGTGGCCCGGCTGATCGGCGACGACGACGTGGAAATCACCGCCGTGGCCACCGGGGGCGAGGCCCTGGCGCACCTGCACGACACGGCATTCGACTGCATGGTGATCGACCTGCAGCTGCCCGACATGACCGGCAACGAGCTGCTGCAGCGCATGTCCGGCGAACAGATCCGCTCGTTCCCGCCCGTCATCGTCTACACCGGCCGCAACCTCACCCACGAGGAGGAGTCGCAGCTGCAGCGCTATTCGCGCTCCATCATCATCAAGGGCGCGCGCTCGCCCGAGCGCCTGCTCGACGAGGTCACCCTGTTCCTGCACAAGGTGGAATCCGACCTGTCCAGCGAACGGCGCCAGATGTTGCGCACTGCCCGCAGCCGTGACAAGGTGTTCGAGGGCCGGCTCATCCTGGTGGTGGACGACGACGTGCGCAACATCTTCGCGCTGACCAGCGCGCTCGAGGCCCGCGGGGCCCGCGTGGAGGTCGCGCGCAACGGGCGCGAGGCGGTGGACAAGGTGACGCAGGTGGCCGACATCGACCTCGTCCTGATGGACGTGATGATGCCGGAGATGGACGGCTACGAGGCCACGCGCGAGATCCGCCGCCATCCGAAGTTCGCCAAGCTGCCGATCATCGCCGTGACCGCCAAGGCCATGAAGGACGACCAGGACCTGTGCCTCAAGGCAGGCGCCAACGACTACCTGGCCAAGCCGATCGAGCTGGACCGCCTGTTCTCGCTGATCCGGGTCTGGATGCCGCAGATGGAGCGCCTGTGAGCCACGGCGAAGCGGGCCACAACGCCAGCATCGAGCTGGGCCTGCTGGTGGAGGCGATCTACCAGAAGTACGGCTACGACTTCCGGGACTACTCGGGCGCGTCATTGCGGCGGCGCGTGCGACACGCGCTGGCCCAGTTCGACCTGCCCACCATCTCGGCGCTGCAGGAGAAGGTGCTGCACGAGCCGGCCAGCTTCCAGCACCTGCTGCAGTACCTGACGGTGCCAGTCAGCGAGATGTTCCGGGACCCCACCTACTTTCTCGCGCTGCGCGAGCAGGTGGTCCCGGTGCTGCGGACCTACCCTTCGGTGAAGATCTGGGTGGCCGGCTGCAGCACCGGGGAGGAAGCGTGGTCCCTGGCCATCCTGCTGCGCGAGGAAGACCTCCTGGCCCGGGCCATGATCTACGCGACCGACATCAACCCGGCATCGCTGGACAAGGCGCGCAAGGGGGTGTTTCCACTCGCCTCGATGCAGGAGTACACACGCAACTACCAGCGCGCCGGGGGCCGCGAGGCCTTTGCGAGCTACTACGCCACCGACGACAACGCCGCCCTGTTCGACCGCAGCCTGGCGCGCAACATGACCTTCGCCGACCACAGTCTGGCCACCGACAGCGTGTTCGCGGAAACCCATTTCATCTCCTGCCGCAACGTGCTGATCTATTTCAACCGCGCGCTGCAGGACCGCGCGCTGGGCCTGTTCCACGACTCGCTGTGCCACCGCGGCTTCCTGGGCCTGGGCAGCAAGGAGAGCATCGACTTCTCCGCGCATGCCCGCCACTTCGAGCCGCTGGTCCGCCAGGAGCGCCTCTACCGCAAGGCGGCCCCGCTGTGACGAACACCGGCCTGTGGTCCGCCCACCCCCACGCCATCGAGGCCGTCGCCCTGGGCGCCTCGGCCGGAGGCGTGGAAGCCCTGCTCCAGGTCCTGCCGGGCCTGCCGGCCAACTGCCCGGCCAGCGTGCTGCTGGTGCTGCACATGCCGCAGGAGCGCACCAGTGTGCTGTCGGACCTGCTGGCGGCCCGGCTGGCGCTGCCCGTGCTGGAGGCTGCCGACAAGCAGCGCGTTCAGGCCGGCGCGGTCCACGTCGCGCCGCCCGGCTACCACCTGCTGGTGGAGGACGACCGGACGCTCGCGCTGAACTGCGATGCGCCGGTCCTGTATTCCCGGCCCTCGATCGACGTGCTCATGGAAGCCGCCGCCGACGTCTGGGGCCCCGCCCTGGCCGGCATCCTGCTGACCGGCGCCAACGAGGACGGCGCTGCCGGCCTGGCGCGGATCAAGCAGGCCGGCGGCTTCACCGTGGTCCAGGACCCGGCCGAGGCCCAGGCTTCGGCCATGCCGCTGGCCGCGCTCGCCCGCCATCAACCGGATGCCATCCTGCCGCTGGCCGGCATCCGGACCCTGTTATCCCAACTTGACCCTCACCATGCCCCAACTGCCTGAAGTCAACGTCCTGATCGTTGACGATCTTCCAGAAAACCTGCTCGCGCTGGAAGCGCTGATCCGCCAGCCGCAGCTTGTCGTCCACCAGGCCGGCTCCGCAGAGCAGGCGCTGGCCCTGCTGCTGGACCACGACTTCGCGCTGGCCATCCTCGACGTCCAGATGCCCGGCATGAACGGCTTCGAGCTGGCCGAGGCCATGCGCGGGACCGGCAAGACACGGCACATCCCCATCGTCTTCGTCAGCGCCGCCGGCAGCGAGCTGAACTACGCCTTCAAGGGCTATGAGAGCGGCGCCATCGATTTCCTGCAGAAACCGCTGGACACCCACGCGGTGCGCAGCAAGGTGAACGTGTTCGTCGAACTGCACCGCCAGCGCAAGCTGCTCAAGGAGCAGGTGGCGGCGCTGCAGCAGGCGCGCCGCGAGCAGGACGCCCTGCTCGGCAAGCTCGAGGTGGCGCACAGCGAGCTGGAGCGGGCCGTGGCCATGCGCGACGACTTCATATCGCTGGTGACCCAGGAACTGCGCACCCCGCTGAACGACCTGTATGTGCAGACGCAGATGCGCAAGACCCACCTGCCCTCGGGCGACTCACCGGCCTTTGCCGTCAGCAGCGCGCGCGAGATGCTGGACCGCGAGGAGCGGCAGATCGGCGCCATGCTGGGCCTGATCGACGGCATGCTGGACGTGTCACGGCTGCGCACCGGGGAGCTGACGATCCACCCGCGGCCACTGGACCTCGCGGCTCTGGTGCGCCGCGCCGGGACTTCGCATGCGGCGCGGCTCGAGGCCGCCGGCTGCGAGGTGACGCTGGACGCCCCGGCCTCGGTGCAGGGGGTGTGGGACGAATTCCGCATCGACCAGATCATCTCCAACCTGCTCATCAACGCGGCGCAGCACGCGCCGGGCCAGCCGGTCAGGCTGTCGCTGTCGTCTGGTGACGGCGAAGCCCGGCTGGTGGTGCGCGACCACGGACCCGGCATTGCGCCGCGGGACCATGAGCGGGTGTTCCGGCAGTTCGAGCGTGGCACGCCGCTGCCGCCCGTGCCCGGGCTCGGGCTGGGGCTTTACATCGCGCAGCAGGCCGCCAGGGCCCATGGCGGCTCGGTTTCCCTGGACAGCGCACCCGGCGAGGGCGCGACCTTCACCGTGCGACTGCCGCTGGCCGGGACCCCGTGAGAAAATGCCGGGTTACTCAAAGCACATCAGGACCCGATCATGGACGCAGAACACATCAACGCCATTGGCACCGCCCTCACCGACCTGAGCGAGCGGACCCAGGACTTACGGGGGTATCTTTGACTTCGATGCGAAGGCAGAGAGGCTGAGAACCGTCAACGCGTCGCTCGAAGACCCCACCGTCTGGAACGACCCGCGCAAGGCCCAGGAGCTGGGCAAGGAAAAGAAGGCCCTGGACGGCGTGGTGCTCACGCTGGAGAAGCTCGCTCGCGAACTGGCCGACAACCTCGAGCTCTTCGAGATGAGCAAGGACGAGGGCGACGAGGCCGGGCTGAAGACCATCGAGGCCGAAGCCGACAAGCTCGCCACCGAAGTGCAGGGGCTGGAATTCCGCCGCATGTTCAACAACCCCGCCGATCCGCTCAACGCGTTCCTGGACATCCAAGCCGGCGCAGGGGGCACCGAGGCCTGCGACTGGGCCAGCATGCTGCTGCGCCAGTACCTCAAGTACGCCGAGCGCAAGGGCTTCAAGACGACGGTGGAAGACGAGTCCCCGGGCGACACGGCCGGCATCAAGGGCGCCACCATCAAGATCGAGGGCGAATACGCCTTCGGCCTGCTGCGCACCGAGACCGGCGTGCACCGGCTGGTGCGCAAGAGCCCGTTCGACAGCTCGGGCGGACGCCACACCAGCTTTGCCAGCGTGTTTGTCTATCCGGAGATTGACGACTCGATCGAGATCGAGATCAACCCGGCCGACGTGCGCACCGACACCTTCCGCGCCAGCGGCGCGGGCGGCCAGCACATCAACAAGACCGACTCGGCGGTGCGGCTCACGCACATCCCCACCGGCATCGTGGTGCAGTGCCAGGACGGCCGCAGCCAGCACAGCAACCGCGACGTGGCCTGGAAGCGGCTGCGCTCGCGGCTGTACGACCACGAGATGCGCAAGCGCCAGGAAGAGCAGCAGAAGCTCGAGGACACCAAGACCGACGTGGGCTGGGGCCACCAGATCCGCAGCTATGTGCTGGACAACAGCCGCATCAAGGACCTGCGCACCAACGTCGAAGTTTCCGCCACCCAGAAGGTGCTCGATGGCGACCTCGACGCCTTCATCGAGGCCAGCCTGAAACAGGGCGTTTAAGGAAGGACACCATGCTCCGAGAAGGACAATCCACCGTGATCCAGCGGGCCGACTACCAGCCGCCCGCCTACTGGATCGACACGGTCGAGCTCTGCTTCGACCTGGACCCGGCCAAGACCCGCGTGCTGAACAAGATGCGCCTGCGCCGCAACGCCGATGTGGCTGCCCAGCCGCTGCGCCTGGATGGCGAGGAGCTCAACCTCGCGCGCGTGCTGGTCAACGGCCAGGGCACCTCGTTCAAGCTCGAGGGTGACCAGCTGATCCTGGAAAACCTGCCCGAGGGGCATGAGCCGTTCGACCTGGAGATTTTCACCACCTGCAACCCCGCCAAGAACACCAAGCTCATGGGGCTGTACGTGAGCAACGACTCGTTCTTCACGCAGTGCGAGGCTGAGGGCTTTCGCCGCATTACCTACTTCCTGGACCGTCCGGACGTGATGGCCAGCTATACCGTCACCCTGCGCGCCGACAAGGCCCGCTACCCGGTGTTGCTGAGCAACGGCAACCTGGTAGACCACGGCCCGCTGGAGGCCGGCCCCAATGGCGAACGCCACTTTGCCAAATGGGTGGATCCGCACCGCAAGCCGGCCTACCTGTTCGCGCTGGTGGCCGGCGACCTGGTCTGCCGTGAGCAGCGCATCACCTCGCGCGCCGGCAACGAGCACCTGCTGCAGGTCTATGTGCGCCCCGGCGACCTGGACAAGACCGAGCACGCCATGAACTCGCTCATGGCCAGCGTGGCCTGGGACGAGGCCCGCTTCGGCCTGAGCCTGGACCTGGAGCGCTTCATGATCGTCGCCACCAGCGACTTCAACATGGGGGCCATGGAGAACAAGGGCCTGAACGTCTTCAACACCAAGTACGTGCTGGCCAGCCAGGCCACGGCCACCGACACCGATTTCGCCAATATCGAAAGCGTGGTCAGCCACGAGTACTTCCACAACTGGACCGGCAACCGTGTCACCTGCCGCGACTGGTTCCAGCTGAGCCTGAAGGAAGGCCTGACCGTGTTCCGCGACCAGGAATTCAGCCAGGACCTGGCCGGCGTGGCCAGCGCGCGCGCCGTCAAGCGCATCGAGGACGTGCGGGTGCTGCGCACCGCGCAGTTCCCCGAGGACGCCGGCCCCATGGCCCACCCCGTGCGGCCCGACCAGTACCTGGAAATCAGCAACTTCTACACCGTCACCATCTACGAAAAGGGTGCCGAGGTCGTGCGCATGATGCAGACCCTGGTGGGCCAGCAGGGCTTCGCCCGGGGCATGACCCTGTATTTCGAGCGCCACGATGGCCACGCCGTGACCTGCGACGACTTTGCCCAGGCCATTGCCGACGCCAACCCGGGCTCGCAGCTCGCGCTGCTGCTGCCCCAGTTCAAGCGCTGGTACAGCCAGGCCGGCACGCCGCGCGTCAAGGCCACCGGCCACTATGACGCTGAAGCCCGCAGCTACACCCTCACCCTGGCCCAGCGCTGCCCGGCCACGGCGGGCCAGCCCACCAAGGAGCCGTTCGTGATTCCCGTGGCCTGGGGGCTGCTGGCGCAGGACGGCCGCGAACTGGGCAGCGGCATGCTGGTGCTGACCGACACCAGCGCCAGCCTGAGCTTCAGCGACCTGGACGCCGAGCCCGTGCCGTCCATCCTGCGCGGCTTCAGCGCACCGGTGATCCTGGAGTTCGACTACAGCGACGAGCAGTTGCTCACCCTGCTGGCACACGACACCGACCCGTTCAACCGCTGGGAGGCGGCGCAACGCCTGTCGCTGCGACGCGCTATGAATTTCATAGCGCAAAGCGACCAACTGGCGGGGGCTACAGCCTCTTTTGATCTGGATTTGCCGTACATCGAGGCGCTGCGCAGCATCCTGCGCCACCCCACGCTGGATGCCGCCTTCAAGGAACTGGTGCTGACCCTGCCGTCCGAGGCCTACATCGCCGAGCAGCTCGAGGCCGTGGACCCGCAGCGCATCCACGCGGTGCGTGAAGGCATGCGCCTGCAACTGGCCAATGCACTGGCACCGGACTGGGAGTGGGCGTACGAAACCCACCGTGACAACGGGGCCTACCGGCCTGACCCGGTGTCGTCCGGCCGCCGCGCGCTGGCCGGCATGGCGCTGGCGCAGTTGTGCCTGGCCGCCACCGCGGGCAGCACCGCCACCGGCACCGGGCCGGCCCCGGTCTGGCCCGGCAAGGCCTACCAGCGTTTCAAGGACGCCGGCAACATGACCGACCGCTTCAACGCGCTGTCGGCCCTGGTGTCCAGCGGCCACGCGCTGGCAGCGCAGGCGCTGGCGCGCTTTCACGCCATGTTCCGCAACGAGCCGCTCGTGCTCGACAAATGGTTTGCGCTGCAGGCCGGTGCGCCCGACCGCGGCGGCAACGTGCTGCCCGCGGTCAAGCAGCTGCTCAAGCACCCGGATTTCAACATCCGCAACCCCAACCGCGCGCGCAGCGTGATCTTCAGCTACTGCAGCGCCAACCCAGGCGCCTTCCACCGCACCGACGCCGCCGGCTACGTGTTCTGGAGCGAGCGCGTGATCGAGCTCGACGCCATCAACCCCCAGGTGGCGGCCCGGCTGGCCCGCGCGCTGGACCGCTGGAACCAGCTCACCGAGCCCTGCCGCGGCGCCGCGCGTGAGGCCATTGCCCGCGTGGCAGCCCGCACCGACCTGAGCAACGATGTGCGCGAGGTGGTCACCCGCGCGCTGGCCGAATAGGCCCAAGGAACCCCCATGGCACAGAAGATTTCCCTCACCCGCTACCTCGTTGAACAACAGCGCGTTGACGGCCTCATCCCCTCGCAGCTGCGGCTGCTGCTGGAAGTGGTGGCGCGCGCCTGCAAGAGCATCAGCCAGGCGGTGAACAAGGGCGCCCTGGGCGGCGTGCTGGGCACGGCCGACAGCGAGAACGTGCAGGGAGAGGTGCAGAAGAAGCTGGACATCATCGCGAATGAAGTGCTGATCGAAGCCAACGAATGGGGCGGCCACCTCGCAGCCATGGCCAGCGAGGAGATGGAGGGCATCTACGTCGTGCCCAACCGCTACCCGCAGGGCGAATACCTGCTGCTGTTCGACCCGCTGGATGGCTCCAGCAACATCGACGTGAACGTGAGCATCGGCACCATCTTCAGCGTGCTCAAGAAGCCGGATGACCACCCGGGCGTGACCGAGCAGGACTTCCTGCAAGCCGGGCGCCAGCAGGTCGCGGCTGGCTACTGCATCTACGGGCCGCAGACCACGCTGGTGCTGACCGTGGGGGACGGCGTGGCCATGTTCACGCTGGACCGGGAGCAGGGCTCATTCGTACTGGTCCAGGAGCACGTGACGATCCCGGCCGACACCCGGGAGTTCGCCATCAACATGAGCAACATGCGCCACTGGGACACCCCGGTGCGCCGCTACATCGATGAGTGCCTGGCGGGCAAGGAAGGCCCGCGCGGCAAGGACTTCAACATGCGCTGGATTGCCAGCATGGTGGCCGACGTGCACCGCATCCTCACGCGCGGCGGCATCTTCATGTACCCCTGGGACAAGCGCGAACCTGACAAGCCCGGCAAGCTGCGCCTGATGTACGAGGCCAACCCCATGGGCTGGCTGGTGGAGCAGGCCGGGGGCGCCGCCACCAACGGCAGGCAGCGCATCCTGGACATCCAGCCCGGCAAGCTGCACGAGCGCGTGAGCGTGATCCTGGGCTCGAAGAACGAGGTGGAGCGCGTGACGGGCTACCACCAGGGCTGAGCCGAGCCGCCTCAGGCCGCGGCCTGCTCGATCTGCGGCTGCAGCTGGTCGACAAAGGCCTCCATGGTCTGCTCGCGCAGATCGACCGCCTTGGCGCCTCCGCCAGAGACCACCGTGACGTCGGCAATGCCGATGACGCCCAGAATCATGCGCAGGTACTGGGTGGCGATGTCACGGTCGCGGATGGGGGACCCTTCCGAGTAGACACCTCCCGAGGCCAGCAGCACGGTCGCCCGCTTGTCCGTGACCAGCCCCTTGCCGTCGAAGCCCAGTGTGAGGCCCTTGCGGACAATGTGGTCGAACCAGGCCTTCAGCGTGGCGGGCACGTTGTAGTTATAGACCGGGGTGGCAATGGCCAGATGGTCGGCCGCGAGCAATTCTGCGACCAGCGTGTCCGACAGGTGCAGCGCTTCCTTCATGGCGGAGGTGTGCTGGCCCGGCGGGGTGAAGTACGCCTGCAACCAGGGCGCTGTGACGAAAGCCAGTTCCGTCTGCGCCAGATCGCGGATGCGGACTTCACCACCGGGGTGGGCGGTACGCCATCGGTCCACGAAACGGCGCGTCATGTGACGTGAGACCGACTGTTCGCCACGCGGGCTGGTCTCGACAACAAGTAGTTGGGGCATTGACGATTTCTCCAGTTTCAAAGGTTTGCCGAGGCCATTGGACCGAACTGAAACCATCCTGAGAAGTGTTAAAAATATGATCATTTCCATCTTATTTATTGATTGATCATGATTGGCAGCCTGACCCTGGACCAGCTGCGCGTGCTGGTGACCATCGCGGACACCGGGAGCTTCTCGGCGGCGGGCCGCCAGTTGCTTCGTGCGCAATCGGCCATCAGCCAGGCGATCGCCACGCTGGAAGCGTTGCAGGGCGTGAGGCTGTTTGACCGCAGCGGCCACCGCCCGGCGCTGACGGATGCCGGGCGCGTGCTGGTCGACCAGGCGCGGCTGGTACTGGCCAGCGCAGGACGCTTCGAGGCGGTCGCCGCCAGCACCCGTAGCGGCGTGGAACCGGAGCTGACGCTCGCGATCGACCCCCTGGTCCCCACCGCCCCCCTGACCGAAAGCCTGCAGGCGCTCAGTGAACGCTACCCCGCTCTGCCCGTGAGCTTTTCAACCGAAGGCCTTGGCGGCTCGCTGCGCCGTCTGCGCGACGGATCCGCTGCGCTGGGCATCTGCCTGCTGCTGCCTGCCGTACCGGCGGACATGGTGGCGTACCCGCTGTTGAAGGTTGGCATGCGCGCCGTGGTAGCCCCATCGCACCCGCTGGCATCACTGAGCCGCGCAGCCACAGCAGCCGACCTCGAAGCGCACGTGCAACTGGTGTTGTCCGACCCGGTCGACCCGACGGGGCCGAACTACGGCGTGTCCAGCGCAAGGCTGTGGCGATTCGTCGATCTGGGGCGACGGCTGGACTTCGTGCTGGCGGGCCTCGGCTGGTGCCGGATGCCGGAGTTTCTGGTCGCGGACCTGATGGCCTCGGGCCGACTGAAAGGGCTGCGCATCCGTGACGACCCCACGCCGCGCGAGGGGCTGACCATTCACGCGGCGCACCCGCGCGACCGGGCCCTGGGCCCCGCGGGACGCTGGCTGCTCAACGACCTGAAGCAGCGGCTCAGGACTTGATCGACAGCCCCCGGGGACATTCCTTTGCGGCTGGCGGCCTAGAAGCTGTTCGGGCGCCACTTCCACGGAATACCCCCCATTCCCGCCCGGGGAGCCCGTTACGGATAGGCTATAATCGCGGGCTATCGCCGGTGTAGCTCAGTCGGTAGAGCAGCTCATTCGTAATGAGAAGGTCGGGTGTTCGATTCATCTCTCCGGCACCAAAATAAAAAGCCCTGATTCGCAAGAGTCAGGGCTTTTTTCTTTGCCGGATCCGGCTTGCAGAGTGTTCAATCAACGCGCGCCGGCAAGGACGCCTGGTTCGCATTGACGAAGTCTCCCAGGGACATCGGTGCCGTCGGGCTGCCGGGCGATGGCGCCACGGATGGGGCGGGCTGGAGGGCGGGCTTGTTGCGAATCGGCCTGGGCGGCAGCGGCGGCGGCACAACACGCCCGCCTGAACGCTCCAGCCGCGGCGGGGGCGGGTTTTCGCTGCCGAAGCCGACGATGCGTGAGCGATCCACCTGCGGCCCCGGCGTGGACTGGCCGGACGACACGGCGTCCACCAGCCCGTCGATCACATGCTGTTTGAGATTGGAGGCCTTCTCGGTGGTGCTCATCTTGTCCCACGCCGCCATCTTGATGCCCTTGGCGTTTTCCAGGCCGGCGATTTCCCAGGGCGAGGCCCGCACGAATTCGGCGGCCTTGGCCAGCACGGGCCGCGCCGCCGCCATCATCCGTTCCACGTCCATCTTCCAGTTGGCGGTGCCGTAGTCGGCCACCGCCATGTTGATGATGGTGCTGTGGTCCTGCACCACCAGGAAGTAGCAGCCCAGGATGGGGCAGGTCTGGAACAGGCCGATGCCAAAATCGCCACGCGCCAGCAGAGCATTGCCCTTCTCCACCTCGAGCGCCTCGCGCACGAACTCGGTGATCTTCTGGATGGCCTTGGCAATGGTTTCAGCGAGGCCGATGGCCGGGCCGCTGGCCGCACCCAGATCGAGCGCGCCGCACAGCATCTTGGCCGTGAAGGCCGCTCCCGAGATGGCGGTGCTGGCCACGGTGGAATTGATCTCGCGGTCCAGCAGGGTTTCCAGCGCGTGGAAGGCCGCCAGCGGGTCGCCGGGCGCCAGCGTCCAGGTGCTGGCCTCGCGCAGGCTGGCGGCGCTCCAGCGCTGGTAGGCGATCTTGCACAGGCCCACGGCGGTGTCGCTGGCCGAGGCAATGATGCCCAGCGCGGGCGCCATGCTTTTGGCAAAGTCGCTCACGCTGCCCAGCCCCAGCTCGCGCATCACCATCTCCGGGTCGAGCGCCCCCGAGACGGTCTTGACGAGTTCCTTGAACTTGTCGGTCACGGCCGTGCCTGCCACCACGTTGACGGTGGTGTTGGCCTGCTTGTTGGACTTGGCAAGACTCAGGTCCCGAATGTTGGCCGCCGTGCCCTGGACGCCCGTGACCAGATTCTTCACCCCTTCGGCATGGCGTTTCTTGTTGAAGCTGCGCAGGCTGAGGCTCTTGCCCTTGAACATGGTCTTGAGCGCGGCCTGCTGCAATTCCACGGCGGCCTCGATGGCATCCAGGTCAGCCTGCGTGAGCGCGCGCGCATCCAGGTCATTGACAGCGCGGTACAGGTTGGTGACGGCACCTTTCCTGTTGCGCACGCTCTGGGTCCAGTCCTTGCCCCGGCGTTTGTGATCGAAGATGTAGTCGTCCAGCGCCTTCTTGATGGCCTGGCGGCATTCTTCGGACTTGTTGCTGTCGTAGACGAAGATGGCCAGGTCGATGGCCTTGAATTTGTCGCTGCGAGAGTCAAAGCGCGAGTAGGTGTCGCGCATCCAGGTCTCATGCCAGGGAATGGTTGCCATGCCACATCGCTCCGGTGTGTTGAGGCTCCCCTTGGTTCAGCCCCCTTTCGGGCTGCTGGCCGCAGTATAGGCGGCCGCGTCACATCCGGACACATTTTCGCGGACCCGAGGGCCCGACTAGGTAATTTGCTTAGGGCCGGTTGCCGCAATGCCCTACTGACGCGGGGTACGAGGCCGGCACACTGGACCTGCCATGCCGATCTATGACAACCTGCGCCACTGGGTCGTGAAGACGTCGTCGTCTTTCGCGGGTCTGTGGGTGCTGGGCGAGGCGGCCAATGAACCCGGCCCGGGGCCGGCGCCGGGTGAACTGATCTACCGGCTGCGCCGCTGGCCGGCACTGCCCTCCGTGCACCGCACCGCCAGCATCTACCGGACGCTGTCCATCATGAGCGCCCGGCCCGTCAACCGTCGCTGGTTCCTGGCCAGCACGGACTTGTCAGCCAGCCAGGCCGACGCCCTGATCCAGTCGCTGGTCGACGAGGGTGACCTCGAGGTCATCAATCCCGCCCGCTTCAGCGATTCCGGCCATTGAGCCGTTCAGGCCGGCCTGGGTGGAGGGGCCATCTGCGCCTTGCGCGCGGCCAGGCGGTCCACCAGGCGCTGCATGTTCGACAGGCTGGCCAGGTGCATGGAGATCCAGTGCAATTCGCCGCTGCGAAACAGCGACAGGGCCCGGGCGTCGGGCAACGACAGCAGCTTCTTCTCGTCCACCACCATCAGCCCGTTGACCGTGAAGCTGCGCCCGTCGATCAGGTCGGCCTTGGCGTTCATTTCCATGAGCAGGTCCATCTCGACCAGGCGCTGGCAGAACGCGTCGGTGCGCTGGTACTCCTGCTGGTAGCGGTTCAGGAAATCCAGCGCGTTCTGCAGAAAGGGCGTGTTGCCGCCTGTGGCATCGAACAGGGCCTCCCCTTCGGTGGTGCCCAGGCCGGGGTAGGCCTCGTCGATGCAGACGCCGAACTGCCCGCCCGCCAGTTCGGACAGCACAAAGGGATAGCGGCGCACAAAGGCGGGGATGTAGCTGGCGGTCCAGCGCGCATCGTCGCCCACGTACAGGTTCTCGCGCGGGCGCAGGCCCAGCATCGCGACGGGCACCACCTTGCGCCCGGCCGCGCGCGTGAAAACGATGGCGTACTCCTTGCCCGCCTCACCAAACTCCACACCCGCGAGGTACAGCGAGTTGGCCTTGCGCGCAAACGCGAAGCTGGAGCTGGGCGCCACCTTGCGGTGGCGGTGGGTGTCCCGGTGCAGCAGCACCGGCTTTTCGTAGTAGACCGCGTCAGACATGCGTTGCTTCCCCTCTCATGCAGATTCCTCCGCCGGCTCGCTGCCCGGTGGCAGCGGCGTGGCCAGCACCTTGTCGATGCGCCGGCCGTCCAGGTCCACCACCTCGAACAGCCAGCCCGCGCACTCGATCCGTTCGGCCGTGGCGGGCAGATGGCCTGACACCGCCATCAGCAGGCCGGCCACGGTGTTGTAGCGCCCCCGGTCCTCGTCGGGCAGCTCGCGGATGTCCAGCCGGGCCCGCAGCTCGGCCACCGGCATCAGTCCGTCCAGAAGCCACGAGCCATCATCGCGCTGCGTGGCCCAGGCATCGGCCAGTGCCCCGGGCTTGAGCTCGCCCGTGATGGCCTCGAGCAGGTCGCCCGGCGTCATCAGGCCCTGCACCACGCCGTATTCGTCCACCACGAAGACCATGCGCCCCGATTTGGCCCGGAACTGCTCCAGCAGCTCGAGCCCGCTCAGCGTTTCGGGCACGAACAGCGCCGGCTCCACATGGGTTTCCACGGTGTCGGGGTTGTCCGGGCCGAGCTGCAGCAGGATGGCCACGCTGATCACGCCCACCACCTCATCGAGGGACCCGCGGCACACCGGGTACCAGGAATGCGTGTCACCCGTCCCGGCCTGCTTCAGGCCCTCGGCGATGCTCATGCCCGCGCCGAGCCACTCGATGTCGGAGCGCGGCACCATGAGCGAGGTCAAGGGCCGGTCATCGAGGTGGAACACGTTCTGCACCATCTGGCGCTCGTGGCGCTCGATCACGCCGGCGTCCACGCCCTCCTCCAGGCTGGCAACGATCTCTTCCTCGGTCATGAGGCGGCCGGCGGCGTTGTCGATGCGCAGCAGCTTCAGCACCGTCTGCGTGCTGAACGACAGCAGCCAGACAAAGGGCTTGGCGACGCGCGCCACCCAGGTCATGGGCCGCGCCACCAGGCGCGCCACGGTCTCCGGGTAGAGCTGGCCGATGCGCTTGGGCACCAGCTCGCCGAACACGATGGTGATGAACGTGATGACCGTGACCACCAGCGCGGTGGCCGTGATCGAGGCCGCCGTGTCAGGCATGCCCAGCGCCATCAGCTCGACGGCCAGATCGGAACTGAAGGCGGCCTCGCCAATGATGCCGTTGAGCATGCCGATGGACGTGATGCCCACCTGCACCGAGGACAGGAACTGCGTGGGGTTGTCCAGCAGCGCGATCGAGGCCTGCGCGCCCTTGTCGCCATCCTCCGCCAGGCTGCTGAGCCGGGCCTTGCGGCTCGAGGCCAGCGCCAGCTCCGACATGGCAAACACGCCGTTGAGAAGGGTCAGGAACGCGATCAGCAGAAAATCCATGTGATGCAGACAAAAGGACAACCATGGCAATTTACCTGATCGGCGATGTGCAGGGCTGCGACCCGGCCCTGGGCCGGTTGCTCGACACCCTGGATTTCTCGCCCAGCCGGGACACTGCGTACCTGCTGGGCGACCTCGTGAACCGCGGGCCGGCGTCGGCCGCGGTGCTGCGGCGGCTGATGGCGCTGGGCGACTCGGCCCGGTGCCTGCTGGGCAACCACGACCTGAGCCTGCTGGCCGTGGCGCAGGGCACCCGCCCCGCGCACCGCAACGACACCATGGACCCGGTGCTGCAGGCCAACGACCGCGCCGCCCTGCTGGACTGGCTCAGGCACCGGCCCATGGCCGTGCACGCGCACGGCGTGCTGATGGTGCACGGCGGGGTGCTGCCCGGCTGGACGCTCGCGCAGACCCTGGCCCTGGCCGCCGAGCTGGAGGCCGTGCTGCGCGGGCCCGACCTGCCGGATTTCCTGAATGTGATGTACGGCAACCAGCCCAACCGCTGGGACGACGCGTTGACGGGCACGGACCGGTTGCGCGTCATCGTCAATGCGCTCACGCGGCTGCGCTTCTGCACGCCCGATGGGGTGATGGACCTCAAGACCAGCGGCGGCCTGGAGGCCACACCCGCGGGCTACCTGCCCTGGTTCGACGTGCCGGGCCGGCGCACCGCGGACGTCACCGTGGCCTTCGGGCATTGGTCCACGCTGGGCCTGCTGCTGCGCCCGGGGCTGATGTCGCTGGACACCGGCTGCGTCTGGGGCGGTTGCCTCAGCGCGCTGCGCCTCGATGCGGACCCCGCCCGGCACGAGCTGGTGCAGGTGAAATGCGAGCAGGCGCAAAGGCCGGGCGAGTGAATTGCTCTACTTTTTATAGCAAGCAGTGGCCGCCCGACAAGGGCTACAGCCCAAAATGCCTCGGAATGGGGGCGCCGAAAGCTCAGCCGGCCTTGAACAGCGCGGCCACCTTGCGCTTGGGCTTGATGTTGGCCGACACCCGGCCACCCGCCGGTTTGGCCGACGCTTCCCAGGTCGGCGTGGCGTCGTTCGCCGGCGGCTGGTAGGGCTGGTCGAAGAACGGGTCACGCGGCGCGGGCGCCGGGCGCACGTCGCGCGGCCCCCGAGGCCCGCGGGGGGCGTCCAGCACATCCCTCGGATCGCCCACCTCGCCCTCGTCACGCCAGTGGCGGCGGCCGTCGTTGATGCGGCCACGCGGACGGTCTTCCTCGAATTCGACCGCCTCGATCTCCAGCTTTTTCTTCAGCAGCTTTTCGAGGTCAGCCACCAGCCGGCCATCGCTTTTGGAGACAAAGGTCACCGCCAGGCCCGAGGCACCGGCGCGACCGGTGCGGCCAATGCGATGCACGTAGTCTTCGGCATTGAACGGCAGGTCGAAGTTGAAGACCGCGGGCACGTCCTTGATGTCCAGCCCGCGCGCGGCCACGTCGGTGCACACCAGCAGTTGCACCTCGCCGGCCTTGAACGCGGCCAGGGCCTTCAGGCGCTCGTCCTGGCTCTTGTCGCCATGCAGCGCATTGGTCTTGATGCCCTCGCGCTCCAGCGACCGGGCCAGCCGCGCGCAGCCGAGCTTGCTGTTGACGAAGACGAAGGCCTGCGTGATGCCGCGCTGGCGCACGATCTGCTTGAGCGCGCGGCGCTTGTCGTCGTCGCCCACGCTGTAGAAATGCTGTTCGACGGTGGAGGCCGTCTCGTTGGGCCGCGCCACCTCGATGGTGATCGGGTCCTTGAGGTAGCTGTTGGCCAGGCGCTTGATCTCGGGCGAAAAGGTGGCCGAGAACAACAGCGTGGTGCGCTGCTTGGGCAGGTAACTCAGGATGCGCTGCAGGTCCGGCAGGAAGCCGATGTCCAGCATGCGATCGGCCTCGTCGAGCACCACGTACTCCACCTGATTCAGCACCGCGTTCTTGGCTTCGATGTGGTCCAGCAGGCGCCCGGGCGTGGCCACCAGCACTTCAACGCCCTTTTTCAGTTCGAGCGTCTGCGGCTTCATGTCCATGCCGCCAAACACCACGGCGCTGCGCAGGTTGGTGTGCTTGGCGTACATCTTGATCTGCTGGGCCACCTGGTCGGCCAGTTCGCGCGTGGGCAGCAGCACCAGCGCGCGCACAGGGTGGCGGGCGGGGGACGTGGAGCTGTTCTCGTGCTTGAGCAGGCGCTGGAGCAGGGGCAGCGAGAAGGCGGCCGTCTTTCCCGTGCCCGTCTGGGCCGCACCCATCACATCCTGGCCCGTCAGCACCACGGGAATGGCCTGGGCCTGGATCGGGGTCATGGACTCGTAGCCCATTTCGGCCACGGCACGCGCCAGCGGCTCGGCCAGCGAAAGGTTGGAAAAGGAAGAGGTCATCAAGCCTTCCATTGTCGCACGCCACTTTGGCTTCGGCATGACGGATTCGAAATGCGCCATGATGCGCCATCAAGGAGCACAATCAACTCCATCGACGAGTCACGTTGATGTAATAATTAGAAACTATTGCTGTCGCCTTTGCGTCACCTTGCCAAGGAGGAATCCATGAGTTCGACCATGCCACCGCGGACCACCGTGTTCAGGAGCAGCGTGGCCGGCTTCGAGTCGGTTTTCCAGCAGTCGCTGGGCGACGCCATGGCCGGCGGACGATGGCAGGGCCTGGTGGCGGGCATGGGCGCCGACATGGCGGAGTCCGTGCGCCAGACCCTCGCGGGCCTGTCCGAACTCACACGCAGCCGGCGGCTCGGCTCCCACGAGGCGCGCTGGCTGCAAGAGCCCTTGCAGCGCCTGTACCAGGCGGGCATCGCGGCCCAGAAGCTGTCCCGGCTGGCGGACCAGGCGCGCACCCGCACCGGAGAGGCCGTGGCCCTGGACGAAGTGGTGGCCGATGCCGTGTCGCATCACCAGCAGCGCAGCCCGCGGCACCATATTGCGGCCGACCTGGCCCGGGTCGACGTGCTGGCCGAGCCAGAATCTCTGGCCAGCGCCATGGACTCGCTGCTGGCCTGGGCCCTCAACCTCGGACAGGACATCCACGTCAAGCTCAGCCGCGAGGCCGGCCGGCCGCGCGGCGAGGTCTGGGTCCGCGTCACCGAGCTGAACCACAACGCCGACCAGGACCGGCATCTCAATTCGGTGGATTGGTATGTGTTGTGGCAACTGGCGCGGCTCAAAGGCGTGCGGGTCAAGCGAAAGGTCGAAGCCGAGCGTATCCGCGTCGTGGTGCAGTTCGACCGGGTGATGAGCCAGCACTCCGGCCTCGCGGTGCTCGAAGTCGATCCCGGCCCCGGCAGCGGCGCCGCACTGTTCGACCCTGACCGCACCGAGGTGTGGTGCGTGATGCCACGAGGCCCACTCGCCACCCTCGCCTACGACACGCTGCGGCCCCACGTGAAGCACCTGCGAAACCTGGGCGACCTGCGCGCCTTGGCGGACACTTCTGCCGTCCCCGACTGCCTGGTGTCGGTTCCCGAATTCCTTGATACCGAAGCCTTCCGGTACTGGCGGCGCTCGGCCCACGACGTGCGCGGACGAGGACTGGCGGTGATTGAGGTGTCCCCGGTAGCCAACGTGTTCGATGTCGGCGGGTTTGGCTCGCGCAGCGTGGGCCGGGTCAGCGCCAACAGCCTGCGCGACAAGCTGCTCACGGCCATCGTGTTCGAGCTGAGCCACCTCGCCAACGCGACGGGCTGAGCCTGCCGCGCCGCCGCACTCAGAGGCTGCGCGCCGAGAACGTGTCGCAGGCCTTCACAGTGCCGGTCTTCAGGCCGGTGGCAAACCAGCGCTGGCGCTGCGCGCTGGTGCCATGGGTGAAGCTCTCGGGCACCACGGCGCCCCCGCCGGCGCGCTGCAACGCGTCATCACCGATCTTCGCCGCTGCGTTCATGGCCTCTTCCACATCCCCCTGCTCGAGAATGTGGCGCGCTTCCTGGGCATGATGGGCCCATACGCCGGCCAGGCAGTCGGCCTGCAACTCCAGCCGAACGCTCAGCGCGTTGTACTCCACCTGGCTGAGCCGGCCGCGCATGTCGTCCATCTTGCGGCTGATGCCCATGAGGTTCTGAACGTGGTGCCCCACCTCATGCGCGATCACATACGCCTGCGCGAAGTCTCCCGGCGCGCCAAGCCGGTCGCGCAGCGTCTGGTAGAAGCCCAGGTCAATATAGACCTTCTGGTCGCCCGGGCAATAGAAAGGCCCCATGGCGGCCTGCCCCTGGCCGCAGGCCGTGTGCGTGGCGCCGCGAAACAGCACCAGCCGCGGCTCGCGGTAGGTGGCGCCAGCCTGGCTGAACTGCTGCTTCCACACGTCTTCGGTGTCGGCCAGCACGGTGGACACGAACCGGGCCATGCGGTCATCGGCCGGCGGGCGCTGAGCCGGAGCCTGCTGAACCTGGGCTGTGGGGGCTCCGCTGAGCAGATTGAGAATCGTCAGGGGATTGATCCCGAAAATCCAGCCCCCCACCAGCGCGATGACGATGGTGCCCACACCGATGCTGCGCCCCCCGAACAGGCCGCCCCCCGAAAATCCCCCGGATTCGCCGCGACGGTCTTCGACATTGCTTGATTCACGGTTGCCTTCCCATTTCATGCGGGTCTCCTGCGCTACAGTCGACCAATGGTAGCGGCCTTGAAACCTGTTCGTGCGCCCTGGCCGGTGGTGCTAGTCACCGGCTTTGATGCCTTCGGCGGCGACACCGTCAACCCGAGCTGGCTGGCGGCGTTGGCGCTGCACGGGCGGCGCATCGCCGGCCACCGGATCGTGGGCGCTCAACTGCCCACCGAGTTCGACCGCTCATTGAAGGTGCTGGCGGCGCTGCTGCGTGAACACCAGCCCGTGCTGGTGCTGTGCCTGGGCCAGGCGGGGGGCCGCGCGGCGGTGTCCCTGGAGCGCGTGGCCATCAATGTCAATGACGCGCGCATTCCCGACAATGCCCTGGCCCAGCCCGTGGACACGCCCGTGGTCCCGGGCGGGCCGGCCGCCTACTTCACCCGGTTGCCGGTCAAGGCGATGCACCGGGCGCTTCTGCGCGAAGGGGTGCCGGCCGAGGTGTCGCAGACCGCAGGCACCTTTGTCTGCAACCACGTCTTCTACGGACTCATGCACACGCTGGCCACCCGACGCGGATTTCGCCGGGTACGCGGCGGCTTCATCCACGTGCCCTGGCTGCCCGATCAGGGCCAGCCCTGCATGGCGCTGGACGACATGGTGCGGGGCCTGGCGCTGGCCGTGAGGGAAGCCCTGCGCACCCCGGTGGACGTGGCCGAGGGCGCGGGCGCCCTGCACTGACGGACGACCCGATCAGCCCACGATGCCGTAGGCGCCGCCCTTTTCCACGGCGCGCAGATAGGCCGGCCGGGAGTGAATGCGCTGCAGGAAGTCCATGAGCTTCGGGCGGCTCGCGTCCAGCCCGCCGCGCGCCTGCGCCGCTTCCAGCGGAAAGCTCATCTGGATGTCGGCCCCCGTAAATTCCTCGCCGGCAAACCACGGAGCACGACCCAGTTCAGCCTCCAGGTAATCGAGATGCTGCCGGATGTTGGGCAGGATGAAGCTGCTCTTGGCCTTGCCGGCAATCGCACGGGCGATGGGTTTGGCAAAAAAGGGCATGCGGGCCTTCTCGATCTGGTCGAACACCAGCTTGAGCAGCAGGGGCGGCATGGCCGAGCCCTCGGCATAGTGCATCCAATAGCGGTAGCGCAGGCGCTCGGGCGTGCCTGGGGGCGGCACCAGACGGCCGGCCCCATGCGTGTCGATCAGGTATTCGAGGATCGCGCCCGATTCCGCCAGGGTGAGATCCCCTTCGGTGATCACGGGTGACTTGCCCAGCGGGTGCACCTGGCGCAGCTCGGGCGGGGCCAGCATGGTCTTGCGGTCGCGCTCGTAACGCTTGATCTCGTAGGGAAGGCCCAGTTCCTCAAGCAGCCAGAGCACGCGCTGCGAGCGGGAGTTGTTGAGGTGATGCAGGACGATCATGAATGGAGCCTTTCGATTGACTGGCATCCATCCTAAGCCACGGCCATGTCCCTGCTGACACCCCGCAACGCCCATCGCGCCTAAAATCAACGTGTGTCCATCCTCAACGCCGATCTGCATTGCCACTCCGTCGTCTCCGACGGCACCCTCGTCCCCGAGGAACTGGCGGCGCGTGCGGCCGCCAACGGCGTGGAATTGTGGGCGCTGACAGATCACGACGAGATCGGTGGCCAGCACCGCGCTGCCGCGGCGGCCCGGGCGCAGGGCATGAAATACCTCACCGGCACTGAAATCTCCGTCACCTTCGCGGGCGAGACCGTGCACATCGTCGGCCTGGGCTTCGATCCCGATGACGCCGCCATGAAGCAGGGGCTGACGGCCACACGGGGCGGGCGCGAGGGCCGGGCCCGGGAAATGGCCGAACAGCTCGCGCGGGTCGGTATCCACGGGGCCTACGAGGGGGCGCTGCAGTTCGTCGGCAACCCCGAGCTCATCTCGCGCACGCACTTCGCGCGCTTCCTCGTGGAAACCGGTGTCTGCAAGGAAACCTCCGAGGTGTTCCGCAAATACCTGATCGAAGGCAAGCCCGGCTACGTGCCGCACCGCTGGGCCTCGCTGCAGCATGCGGTGCGGTGGATCACCCAGGCTGGCGGCGCGGCCGTCATCGCCCATCCGGCACGCTACAAATTCACCGCCAATGAAGAGTACGCCCTGTTCACCGAGTTCAAGGCCCATGGCGGACAGGCGGTCGAGGTGGTGACAGGCAGCCATACGGCGGCCGAGGCCGTGCGCTATGCCGAGACCGCGCGTGAATTCGGACTGGCGGCCTCGCGCGGCAGCGACTTCCACAGCCCCGAAGAGAGCCATACCGATCTGGGCAAGCTGCCCTACCTGTCCGGCGAACTCACGCCGGTCTGGGAGTTGCTCGCGGACCGCATCCAGTGAGCCGCGCGCATTCGCAGGGTGCGCTGGCCGGCATTGCGCTGGCAACCGCCGCGGTGGCCTGCTTCGCCACCCTGGACACCACCACCAAGTACGTGAGCGTCGGCGTGCCGGTCCTCATGGCCCTGTGGTTCCGCTACCTTTTCCAGGCCGTGGCCACCACGGTGGCCGTTCTGCCCGTGCGCGGGCTGTCGGTGCTGCGGACCGAACACCCCAAATACCAGTGCCTGCGCGGCGTGCTGCTGTTCACCACCAGCCTGTTCGCCTTCTTCAGCCTGAAATACATGCCCGTGGGCGAGTTCACCGCCATCGTGATGATCACCCCGCTGGTCATCACCCTGCTGGCGGCCACCCAGCTCAAGGAACGCGTCTCCTCGCTTCGCTGGATCCTGGTGGCGGGCGGCTTCGCCGGCACCATGATCATCATCCGTCCCGGCGGAGGCAGTTTCACCTGGACGCTGCTGCTGCCGCTGGGCCTGGTGGCTTCCAATGCGTGGTTCCAGGTGCTGACCAGCAAGCTCGCCAAGACCGAGGACTCGATCACCATGCATTTCTACACGGGCTGGGTTGGCACGCTGCTGGCCTCGGCCAGCGTGCCCTTCGTGTGGGCGCGGCTGGAAACATGGACCCTCTGGGCCGGCCTCTGCCTCATGGGCCTGATGGGCACGGTGGGCCACTTCTTCCTGATCCTGGCCTACAAGAAGGCGCCGGCGGCCACGCTCACGCCCTATCTGTACGCGCAGATCGGCTTTGCCATGCTGGGCGGCTGGCTGGTCTTCGACCACGTGCCCGATCGGACCTCCCTCGCCGGCATCGGTCTGGTTGCGGTGTGCGGAGCGGCGGGCGCCTGGCTGACGGTGCGCGAGAGCCGCATCCAGGTCGAGCCAGTGGAATCGTGACAATCGGCCATGGCCCAGTATTTCGAAGTCCATCCCGAGAACCCGCAGAACCGGCTGCTCAAGCAGGCCGTGGCGCTGCTCGAGCGCGGCGGCATCGTTGCCGTCCCCACCGACTCCAGCTACGCGCTGGCCTGCCATCTGGACGACAAGGCGGCGGCCGACCGGCTGCGGCAGATCCGCCAGGTGGACGACAAGCACCACCTCACCCTGTTGTGCCGTGACCTGGGTGAACTGGCCAACTACGCGCGCGTGGACAACCGCCAGTACCGGCTGCTGAAGTCCGCCACGCCGGGGGCCTACACCTTCATTCTCGAAGCCACGCGAGAGGTGCCACGGCGCGTGAGCCACCCGCAGCGCAAGACGATTGGCCTGCGCGTGCCGGACCACCGGACGCTGCAGGAACTGCTGGCCCTGCACGGCGCGCCGCTGCTGGCCACCACGCTGATCCCTCCCGGCGAAGCCGATCCGCTCAATGACGCCCAGGCCATCCGCGACCGCTTCGAGCACCAGATCGCAGGAGTGATCGACGCGGGAGCCTGCCCATCGGAACCCACCACAGTCATCGACATGCACGATGGCGACGCGGAGCCCGTGGTGGTGCGCCGCGGCCGCGGTGAGCTGGCGCGGCTCGGGCTCTGAGGCGCCGGCCCCGGGCCGTCTGACATGGCCCCCACGCTGACCACTTCGTGTGCTGCGCTACCCCCCGAGGGGGTTTCAGCCGCCTTGGGGCGGCCCGGCGGCGTCTGAGACAATCCCCCCGTGGACATAGCCAACCTGATTCAAACCGTCGCGATCTACGCACTGCCGGTGCTGTTCGCCATCACCATCCATGAAGCCGCGCACGGTTATGCCGCGCGCCATTTCGGTGACCCGACCGCCGCCATGCTGGGACGCATCACGCTCAACCCCGTGAAGCACATCGATCCGGTGGGCACGATCCTGATGCCGTTGATGCTGTACTTCGCGACATCGGGGGCGTTTCTGTTCGGATACGCGAAACCCGTGCCAGTCAACTTCGGCCAGTTGCGCAACCCCAAGCGCGACATGGTGTGGGTGGCGCTGGCCGGGCCGGCCTCCAATTTCGTTCAGGCGATCCTGTGGGCCATCGTCTTCACGCTGCTGGCTGGCGCTGGCGTGCAGGAACGCTTCTTTCTCGAGATGGCGCGCGCTGGCGTGCTCGTGAACCTGGTCATGTGGGCATTCAACCTGTTCCCCCTGCCCCCCCTGGATGGCGGCCGCATCCTGGTCGGTTTGCTGCCCTGGAGACAGGCCCAAGCGGTGTCGCGGCTGGAACCCTGGGGCTTTTTCATCGTCATGGGGCTGGTGCTGATCGGCGTGGTCGGCACCTGGTGGCTGCGCCCGCTGATGAGCCTGGGCTACGACGCCATCGGCCTACTGCTCACACCGTTGACCGCCCTGTTCAGATAAACGCCATCGCCCGCCCCCCATGAGTTCCGATTCCACCGTCCGCTTCCTCACCGGCATCACCACGACCGGCACGCCTCACCTGGGCAATTTTGTCGGGGCGATCCGCCCCGCCGTGGCCGCCAGCAAGACACCGGGCATCGAGAGCTACTATTTCCTGGCCGACTACCACGCGCTCATCAAATGCGATGAGCCCGCACGCATCCAGCGCTCCACGCTGGAGATCGCCGCCACCTGGCTGGCCGCAGGCCTGGACCCGGACACGGTGTATTTCTACCGGCAGTCCGACATCCCCGAGATTCCGGAGCTGACCTGGCTGCTGACCTGCGTCACCGGCAAGGGGGTGCTCAACCGGGCCCATGCCTACAAGGCCTCGGTGGACAAGAACGCCGCCGCTGGCAATGACCCTGACGCCGACGTGACGGCCGGCCTGTTCATGTACCCGGTGCTGATGGCGGCCGACATCCTGATGTTCCGCTCCCACAAGATCCCGGTGGGCCGCGACCAGATCCAGCACATCGAAATGGCGCGGGACATGGCCGCCAGCTTCAACCACCTCTACGGCGAGCACCTGGTGCCGCCCGAGGCCGTGATCGACGAGTCCGTGGCCACCCTGCCCGGCCTGGACGGCCGCAAGATGAGCAAAAGCTACGACAACACGATTCCGCTGTTCGTCCCGCGCGAGCAGATGCGCAAGCTCATCATGGGCATCGTGACCGACTCACGCGCCCCCGGCGAAGCCAAGGACACCGAGGGCTCCGCGCTGTTCCAGCTCTACCAGGCCTTCGCCACGCCCGCCGAGACCGCGTCGCTGCGCCAGGCCTATGCCGACGGTATCGCCTGGGGCGATGCCAAGCAGCAGGTGTTCGAGCGCATTGACCGCGAGATCGCCCCCATGCGCGACAAGTACCAGGCCATGGTGGACAACCCGGCCGAGGTCGAACGCATCCTGCTGGCCGGTGCCGACAAGGCCCGGGCGCTGGCCCGGCCCTTCATGGCCGAACTGCGGCACGCCGTGGGCCTGCGCAACCTGGGCAGCCGGGCCGCGGGCGCGGCCGACAAGGCGGCGCGGGTGGCCCTGCCGGTCTTCAAGCAATACCGGGAAGCCGACGGCAAGTTCTATTTCAAGCTGGTCGATGCGGGCGGCACGCTGCTGCTGCAAAGCCCCGCGTTCGACAGTCCGCGCGAGCCGGGGCAGCTGATCGCCCGCCTCAAGAGCCTGGACGAGGCCGCCATCGCGCAGATCACCCCATGGTGGCAGTCGGAAGCCACTCCGCAGAGCGTGCTGCGCCAGTTTGCCGACGCCGCCTGAGCGGTCACCTCGGCATTCTGTATGCAGAAAACTGCATTAAGCGTTATCCTTCATCACTAAATTGTCTTCCGAACCCCATACTTTTCGCTTATGAGCCTCTTTGTCATCGACGACCATCCCCTGATGCGTGAAGCCGTGGTCATGCTGTTGCGGCGCCTGCGCGGCGGCGCCAACGTGGTGGAGCTGGACCGTCTTGGAGGGGTCGAGGCCGCCGTCAAGGCCCATGGCGAACCCGAACTGTTCTGTCTGGACCTGAAGCTGCCCGATACCACCGGGACCTCGGGCATCCACGAACTCAAGGCCCGCTTTCCCAACACGCCGCTGGCCGTGCTGTCGGCGTCACCCGCGGCCGATGCCGAGGAGCAGTGCATCGAAGCCGGTGCCGACATCTATATCGAGAAGTCATCGGGCGCCAGCGAAATCGGCGCCGCCCTGCGCGCGCTGCTCAATGCCGACGGCGGCTTCGAGGAGCTCACACCAGCCGACAACAAGCTGTCCAAGCGCCAGAAGCAGCTCATCGTGATGCTCGACCGGGGCCTGTCGAACCGCGAGATCGCCGACGAGCTGGGCATCAGCGAGCACACGGTCAAGGTGCACCTTTGGCGCCTGTTCCGCCGCCTCGGTGTCAAGAGCCGCACCCAGACCATCCACTACGCCCGCACCCACGGCCTGCTCACGAGCTGAACCGCGGCGGCCCGTTCGGCCGCCTGCTGGGGGTCCGTGGGATCCAGGTCGAGCCGGAACACCGTGCCCCGGCCCGGCCGCGACGCCAGGTCGAGCGGATGCCCGAGAATGCTCGACAACCGGGCCACGATGTACAGACCCAGACCGAACCCGTCCTGCGTGCCCTCGTGCGCCGGCACCTTGTAGAACTCCCGGAAAATTTCGCGCTGGTGCTCCAGCGCAATGCCCATCCCGGTGTCCCAGACCTCGATGCGGCGGCCGCGGCGAGTGACGCGCGACGCCACCAGAATGCCGCCCCGGTCGGTGTACTTGATCGCATTCGACACCAGGTTGCCGACCACGCGCTGGAGCAGAATCGGGTCTGACACCACCGTACCGGGCACGCCATGCAGGCGGAATTGCAGGCCCTTGGCCTCGGCCAGCGGTCGGTACTGCACCTCGAGGTCATGCAGCACCTTGTCCAGGTCCACCGGCTCGATGGTCAGGCGGATCTTTCCCGAGTCCAGCCGCACCAGATCGAACAGCGAGTCGAACAGCGCGTTCACCGCCTTGGTGGACTCGACGATCTTGGGCGCGATCTCCTTGACCAGTTCGGGCTCGCCGCTGAGCCAGTCCGCGTACAGGCCCAGCGCATGCACGGGCTGGCGAAGGTCGTGCGCGGCGCTGGCAAGAAAGCGGTTCTTGATCTCCACGGCGTCCAGCGCCGCGTGGGTCTGCCGCGTGAGCGACTCGATGAGCTGCATGTTGCGGTACTGCAGCTCGAAGTTCTTCCGGTGCGTCACGTGCAGGCGGCGGCCCGCCTGCAGCAGCAGCAGCCAGAAGGTCACCAGCAACAGCACCAGCCAGTAGTGGTAGGTGGGCCCGCGAAAATGCAGGTCCACACCGATACGCCAGAGCATGACCGTGAGCGGCACCAGCGCCAGCACGTTCAGGTAGGCGCGCATGGTGCGCAGGTGGAAGGAAAAGCTGTTGATGGCGAACATGCCCAGGCCCGCCAGAATCAGCCAGCAGATGAACTGGTCCTGCAGCGGTGCGCGGTCGAAGTGCAGCACCGGAGACAAGCCCCAGGCCAGCGCGCTCAGCGGCCAGATCCAGCCGTAGCGCGCGTAGAAAGCGACCTGCTCCGCGGCCCCCGCGCGCAGCGCCTGCCGCCCGTACAGCCGGATGATGGTCAGCCGCAGGCCCGCCACGCCGAAAGCGAGCGCCGCCCACAGGCCCAGCACCAGCGGGCGGGTGTCCGACCACAACACCCCGGCAAACAGGAAGATCAGCAACAGCCCCACCACCCGCGTGCTGCGGGCCGTGCGCATCAGGCTGCGGATCAGTTCGCCGCGCACCCATTCGGCTTCAGCGGCAGTGGCAACGTCGGGCGGCAAATCGGCTTTCATGCCACGAGTCTAGGGCCTGCCGGGCCGGCGGCCCCACAGCAACGCACGCGCGCCCTAGAATCAAAAACACATCCAGACTACCCAGCCGACAGGAGCCTTCCATGAGACATGCCTTGACCGCCATCGTGCTGGCCGCGCTCGCCGCCTGCGCCACCGACTCCGGGCCGCCGCAATGGGGCTACAAGCCCGGCGAATCGGCCCCGCAGGTGATCTCCGAGGCCGAGGCCGAGACCTTGACCACCCAGTACCGCGACTTCAAGCTCAAACGCGAGGAAATCAGCAACGCGATGGCCGCCACGCGCGATCCGGGTGCCCGGGCCCGCTATGCCCAGATCATCGACGACCTGTCACGCAGCATGGAGCCGCTGGCCTACCGGCTGCGATCCGCCGGCCGGCCCCTGCCCTGAGGCCGCCACACCAGTGAAAAAGGCCCGGCGCTACTGTTTCTGTAGCACCGGGCCTTTTGTTCTGGCGGAGCAGGTGGGATTCGAACCCACGATACGGTATAACCGTATACCGGATTTCGAGTCCGGCGCATTCGACCACTCTGCCACCGCTCCTGATTCGGTTTCGCGTGGTGCGAAGCCTTGTATTCTATCTCAAGGCGTCAGCGTTTCCAGACCGCCCAGGTACGGCCGCAGCGCCTCGGGCACCGTCACGGAGCCGTCCGCGTTCTGGCCATTCTCCAGCACCGCCACCAGCGTACGGCCCACCGCGAGGCCCGAGCCGTTGAGGGTGTGCACCAGCTCGTTCTTGCCCGCGGCGGTCTTGAATCGCGCCTGCAGGCGGCGCGCCTGAAAGGCCTCGCAGTTGGAGACCGAGCTGATCTCGCGGTAGGTGCCCTGCGCAGGCAGCCAGACCTCCAGGTCCAGGGTCTTGGCCGCGCCAAAGCCCATGTCACCCGTGCACAGGCTCATCACGCGATAGGGCAGGCCCAGTTTCTGCAGCACGGCCTCGGCATGGCCCACCATTTCGTCCAGCGCCTCGTAGCTCCTGTCCGGATGGGTGATCTGCACCATCTCGACCTTGTCGAACTGGTGCTGGCGGATCATGCCGCGCGTGTCGCGCCCGGCGCTGCCCGCTTCGGAGCGGAAGCACGGGGTGTGCGCCGTGAGCCGGATGGGCAGGTCGGCCTCGGCCACGATTTCATTGCGCACGAGGTTGGTCAGCGGGACTTCGCTGGTCGGAATCAGGTACAGCGCCGCGTTGTCGGGCGCGGCCTCGCCCTCCTGCCCGCCTTTCTTGGCAGCGAACAGGTCGCCTTCGAACTTGGGCAACTGCCCGGTCCCCCTGAGCGTTTCGGTGTTGACGATGTAGGGCACATAGCACTCGGTGTAGCCATGTTGCTGCGTCTGCAGGTCGAGCATGAACTGGGCAAGCGCCCGGTGCAGCCGGGCGATGCCGCCCTTCATGACCGTGAAGCGCGCGCCAGCGAGCTTGACGCCGGCTTCAAAGTCCAGCCCCAGCGTTTCGCCGATATCCACATGGTCGCGCACCGGGAAATCAAAGCTGCGGGGCGTGCCCCACTGGCGCACCATCACGTTGCCCTGCTCGTCCGCGCCCACGGGCACGCTGTCATGCGGCAGATTGGGCACCGCCAGCAGCAACGCCTGCAGCTCCGGCTGCAGCTGTTCCAGCCGCGCAGCCGAGCTGTCCAGTTCCCCCTTGATCGCGCTCACCTGGGCCATCACGGCATCGGTGGACTCGCCCTTGGCCTTGAGCTGGCCAATCTGCTTGGACAGCGTGTTGCGCTGCGACTGCAGCTCCTCGGTGCGGGTCTGGATGGTCTTGCGTTCGGCTTCGAGTGCCTTGAAAGCCTCGACGTCGAGGAAGGCCTGCGGCTTCTTTCGCGTCTCGAGCGCGGCCACCACCGACGGCAGGTCTTTTCGTAACAGATTGATATCAAGCATGGCGGAATTTTAGTGGTCGGCCGGCCCGCCCCTGCCCCTGAGGGCATTTCGGCGTTAGGATTTGCCGAAGCACGACGAGGAGCTTCTGATGCGGATCGAACCCTACCTGTTCTTCGACGGCAACTGCGAAACCGCACTGGCGTTCTACGCCCAGTGCCTGGGCGGCAGCATCACGGCGCTGCACCGCTACGAGGGCTCTCCCATGGAGGAGCAGTTGCCCGACGACTGGAAAACCAAGGTCATGCATGCCACGCTGGAGGCCAGCGGCCACCGCTTCATGGCCAGCGACCGCATGCCGGGCCAGCCCTTCGCGGGCCACGCGGGTTTTTCGATGTCGGTGAACCTGCCCAAGGACGCGGCGCAGGCCGAAGCCGTGTTCAAGGCCCTGGCCACGGGCGGCATGGTCACCATGCCTTTCGCGCAGACCTTCTGGGGCGCGCATTTCGGCATGCTGGTGGACAAGTTCGGCGTGGGCTGGATGGTCAACTGCGAGAACTGAGGCCGCGCCGCCAGGGCCTCAGCCCGCGGCCAGCGTCGACGGGTCCACGTTGGCCCCGCAAATCACCAGGCACACCTTCTCGTCGGCGCGCGGCGCGTAGGCCCCTGACTGCAGCGCCGCCAGGCCCAGCGCCGCCGCCGGCTCCACGGCGATCTTCATCTGGCGCCACAGCCACAGCTGGGCGGCCCGGATGGCCTCGTCGGACAACAGCAGCGCGTCCTTGACCTCGCGCTGCGTCACCTCCCAGGCAATGGCGCCGATGCGTTTGGCCCCGAGCGAATCCGCGGCGATGCCGCCAACGGCCACGTCCACGGGTTCGCCCGCCTGCCGGGCCTTGAACAGCGTCGGCGCCTGCTCCGGCTCCAGGGCAACGACACGCGAACGCTGCTCGAACCAGGCCGCGATACCGGCGATCAGGCCACCGCCACCCACACTGACCAGCACGCTGTCGGGCACGCCGCCCTGCGTTTCGATTTCGGCCGCGAGCGTGCCGGCACCGGCCACCACCTCAGGCTGGTCGTAGGCATGGGTCAGCAGGGCGCCGGTCTGCTTCTGGCGGGCCAGACAGGCTTCCAGGGCCTCGGCATACGCGGCGCCGGTCACCACCACCTGGGCCCCCAACTCGCGCAGGCGGGCGCGCTTGGCCTCGCTGGACACCGTGGGCACGAACACTTCGCATGCCACCCCCAGGGCCTTGGCTGCGGCCGCCGTGGCAATGCCGGCATTGCCGCCGGACGCCACGATCACGCCGCTGGCCGGCACCTCGTTGGCCAGTAGCCGGTTGAGCATGCCGCGCGCCTTGAAGCTGCCGCCGACCTGCAGGTGCTCGAGCTTGAGCCAGATCTCGGCCGCCGGCAGGCCCAGCGCCGCGCCGGGCAGCTTCCACAACGGGGTTTCAAGCAAAAAGTGGTTGTAGCCCTCGCGGAATCGGCTCCATGCGCTATCAATTTCAGAGCGATTCATGTCTGCGGCCCGTTCGCATGCAGCAGACTCACGGGGTTGACCTGCGACTCGTCCAGACGCAACCCCTTGGGTAGCGGGAACTTGATGGTCTCCTCGATGCCTTCCATGCGGCGCACCGACACCGCGCCCAGGGCCTTGATGCGGCCGATCACCTCGGTCACCAGGATTTCGGGCGCCGACGCACCGGCCGTCAGGCCCACGCGGGACTTGCCTTCCAGCCAGGCCGGTTGCAGTTCGTCCGCCGAATCGACCATGTGGCTTTCCACGCCCAGCTTGCGCGCCAGCTCGGCCAGCCGGTTGCTGTTGGAGCTGGTCGGGCTGCCCACCACGATCATCAGGTCCACCTGCGGTGACATGATCTTGATCGCGTCCTGGCGGTTCTGCGTGGCGTAGCAGATGTCCTGCTGCTTGGGTTCGCGCACCTTGGGAAAGCGCTGGCGCACGGCCGCGGCGATATCGGCGGCGTCGTCCACGCTCAGCGTGGTCTGGGTGACCACGGCCAGCCGCTCGGTCTGGGCCGGCTGGACCCGGGCCACGTCCTCCACGTCCTCCACCAGATGGATGCCCCGGTCGAGCTGGCCCATGGTGCCTTCCACCTCGGGGTGGCCCTTGTGGCCGATCATGATGAACTCGTAGCCCTCGCGCGCGAGCTTGGCCACCTCCACATGCACCTTGGTCACCAGCGGGCAGGTGGCGTCAAAGATGCTGAAGCCACGCGCCTGCGCCTCCTGCTGCACGGCCTTGCTCACGCCGTGCGCGCTGAACACCAGCGTGGCCCCGGGCGGCACGTCGGCCAGGTCCTCGATGAAGACCGCGCCCTTGGCCTTCAGGTCGTTCACGACATAGGTGTTGTGGACGATCTCGTGGCGCACGTAGATCGGCGCGCCGAACTTGGCCAGCGCGCGCTCCACGATCTCGATGGCACGGTCCACGCCCGCGCAGAAACCGCGCGGCTCGGCCAGGATGATTTCCTTGGCCCCGGTCATAGCACGCCGATCAGGTGGACTTCAAAGGTCACGGGCTGGCCCGCCAGCGGGTGATTGAAGTCGAACAGCACCGCATCGGCCTTGCCGTCGCCATCGCCGTCCTGGCCGACCTTCTGCACCGCGCCCGCGTAGGTGCCCAGGCCGTCGGGCGTGGGGAACTGCACCACGTCGCCCACGTGGTACTGCTCGTCGGGATCGCCCATCTGGTTGAGCAGCTTGCGCGCCACCCACTGCTGCATCTCGGGGTTGCGCTCGCCGAAAGCCTCGCCCGCGGGCAGCTCGAAGGTGGTGCGGCTCCCTTCCTCCAGGCCGATCAGGCAGCGTTCCATGGCGGGCGAGAGTTCACCCGTGCCCAGCGACAGCGTGGCCGCCTTGTCGTTGAAGGTGTTGATGATGTCGCCGCCCGGGCCGGCCAGCCGGTAGTGCAGCGTCAGGAACGAACCCGGCTGGACCCGGGGAGGCGTGGAGGTCATGAAAGTCTCGATAAACTGGCCTCCATTGTAGAAACCCGAGCGCCATGGCCCTGAAAGACCTTCCTGCCGATGCGCGCCCGCGCGAAAAGCTGCTGGCCCGAGGCGCCGGGGCGCTGGCTGACGCGGAACTGCTGGCGCTGATCCTGCGCACCGGCATTGCCGGCAAGAGCGTGCTCCATCTCGCGCAGGAGCTGCTGGGCGATCCGCCCGCCGGCTTTGGCGGGCTGGCCGGACTGCTCAACGCACAGGCCGACGATCTGCGCCGCATCAAGGGCCTGGGCGGGCCGGCCAAGCGCGCCGAACTGGTGGCGGTACTGGAGCTCGCGCGCCGGGCCGTGGCCCAGCGGCTGCGCGAGCGTGAGGTGTTCGGCACGCCTGGCGCCGTCAAGCACTACCTGCAGCTGCATCTGGCCCACAAGAACCATGAGGTGTTCGCCGTGCTGTTCCTGGATGCGCAGAACCGGCTGCTGGCGCTGGAGGAGCTGTTTCGCGGCACGCTCACGCAGACCAGCGTGTACCCGCGCGAGGTGGTGCTGCGTGCCCTGCACCACCAAGCCGCCAGCGTGGTGCTGGCCCACAACCACCCCAGCGGCAGCGTGCAGCCCAGCCGCGCCGACGAGGCACTCACGCAGACCCTCAAGGCGGCGCTGGCCCTGGTGGACGTGCGCGTGCTCGACCACATCATCATCGGCACGGGGGACGCCCTGTCCATGGCCGAGCGGGGGCTGCTGTGACGCCGCGCCAGCGCCTGGGCTCCCTGCAGGACCTGAAACAGGTGCGCACGCAGCTGGCCGAGCAGCGCGAGCTCGAAGCCCGGCAGCAGGCAGCGCGCGAGGCCGCCGAGCGCCGGCGGCTGGCCGAACAGGACCTGTTCAAGCGCGCCGCTGGCGCGGTGCAGCCGGTACGCCAGGCGCCGCGCGTGCCGCTGGAGCCCGAGCCGCCCGCGCCCGTGGCCGTGCAGCAGCAGCTGGACGAGCAGCGCGTGATGCACGAGAGCCTGAGCGACGAGTTCGACGCCAGCACGCTGCTGGACGTGGACGACGCCCTGAGCTTTCGCCGCCCCGGCATCGGCGCGGACGTGACGCGCAAGCTGCGCAAGGGCGACTGGAGCATCCAGCGCGAGATCGACCTGCACGGCCTGCGCCGCGATGACGCCCGCGAGACCCTGGCCGCCTTCATCCGCGAAGCCCACAAGCAGGGTCTGCGCTGCGTGCGCGTGGTGCACGGCAAGGGCCTGGGCTCACCCGGCAAGGTGCCGGTGCTCAAGGGCAAGGTGCAGAGCTGGCTGGTCCAGAAGAACGAAGTGCTGGCCTTCGTGCAGGCGCGCCCGGCCGACGGCGGCGCGGGGGCGCTGGTGGTGCTCCTCAAGCCGGCCTGAGCGGCACTGGCCCGCCGGGTGGCATTGCGGGCCGCTCAGGCGCCCGGTGTGTTGCGCATCCAGTCCGCCGTCTGGAAGAAGCTGCTGCGCAGGCGCGCGCGCAGGTCGTCGGGCACGCCGGTCTCGCCCATCGCCTGGTCCATACAGGCCAGCCACTGGTCACGCTCCCGGATGCCGATGCGAAACGGCAGGTGCCGCGCGCGCAGCATGGGGTGGCCGAAACGCTCGGTGTAGTGCTGCGGCCCACCCATCCAGCCGCACAGGAACCAGAACAGGCGCTGGCGGGCGTTGGCCAGGTCGCTGCCGTGCGTGGCACGCAGCTCGGCGTAGCCGGGCTCGAGGTCCATCAGGTCGTAGAAGCGCTCCACCATGGCGCGGACGCGGTCTTCTCCGCCCATCCATTCAAACGGGGTGGCAAACGCCGGCTTTTCTTCAATGTTCATGGTCAAAACAACCTGTAGCCCTTGCTGGGCGGTCACTTTCAGCTACTGATTCGATAGCACAATGCCATTCTGTCATTCGGCCGCGCGCCGCAGCGTGTCGACCACCGGCCGGGTCAGCACCTCGCGCAGGCCCCACCAGCCTGCCGCCAGCGCCAGCACCGCGCCGGCCATCGCGCCCACCAGCGGCACCCACAGCGAGACGGTCCACTCAAACTCGAAGGCGTAGCGCGCCAGGGCCCAGCCGACCACGGCCGCCACCACACTGGCCAGAAAGCCCGCGAGCAGGCCCACGCCGGCCAGCTCGGCGCGCTGCACCTGCCGCAGCAGGCTCGCGCGCGCGCCCACGGCGCGCATGATCGCGAACTCGCGCGCGCGCTCCTCGCGCGTGGCGGTCACCGCGGCAAACAGGACCACCAGGCCGGCCGCGAGCGTGAAGCCGAAGAGGAACTCAATGGCTCGGATCACCTTGTCCAGCACCCCCTGCACCTGGTTCAGCGTGGCCGTCATGTCCACATTGGTGATGTTGGGGAAGGCCCGCACCAGCGCGTTGTCAAAGCCCCGGGTGGCCGGTGCGCGGAACGCGCTGAGGTACGTGGCCGGCAGGTCGGGCATGCGCGCCACCGGGTACATCACGAAGAAGTTGGCCCGCATCGAGCCCCAGTCCACCTTGCGCAGCGAGGTAATGCGGGCCTGGCTCTCGATGCCGCCGATGTCAAAGCGCAGCTCGTCGCCCAGCTTCAGGCCCAGCGTCTGGGCAATGCCCTCTTCCACGCTCACGGCGTCGGCTTCGTCCTCGGTCCAGCGGCCGGCCACGATCTGGTTGTGCTCGGGCTTGAGCGCCGCGTGCGACAGGTTGAACTCGCGGTCCACCAGCCGCTTGGCGCGTTCGTCGGTGTAGTCGTCGGGCGAGACCGTCTTGCCATTCACCGCCACCAGCCGCCCGCGGATCATCGGGAACCAGTCGAACCGGGTCACGCCGGCATCGCGCAGGGCCTGCCGGAAGGCGTCGCCCTGCTCGGGCATGACGTTGATCACGAACCGGTTGGGCGCATCGGGCGGCGTGGCCTTGCGCCAGCTGCCGATGAGGTCGGTGCGCAGCAGCACCAGCAGGATCAGCGCCAGCAGGCCGACCGCGAGCGCGCTGACCTGCACCACCGCGTAGGCCGGTCGCGCCGAGATCTGGCGCGTGGCCAGCACCAGCCAGCGCGGCGCCGTGGTTTCGTTGACGCTGCGGCGCAAGGCCTTGACCGCCACCCAGCTCAGCGCGGCAAACACGGCCACCGCCCCGGCAAAGCCCCCCACGGCGATCAGGCCCAGTTTGAGGTCGGCGCTGGCCGCCAGCAGCAGCGCGGCAAAGCCCGCCACGCCGAGCCCCAGCACCGCCAGCGAAGCGGGCTTGAGACCGCCCACGTCGCGCCGGATCACGCGCAGCGGCGGCACCTGCGCCAGTTGAAGCACCGGCGGCAAGCCAAACGCCGCGAGCAGCGTCAGCCCCATGCCCAGCCCGAAGGCCACGGGCCACAGGCTGGCCGCGGGCAGCGCCGCTTCCATGAGGCCGGACAGCATCCAGACAAACACATGGTGCACGCCATAGCCCAGGGCCACGCCCATCGCGCTCGCGAACACGCCCACCAGCGCGAATTCAAACGCGTAACCCAGCGCGATGGTGCGCTGGCTCTGGCCCAGCACACGCAGCATCGCGCAGTCGTCCAGGTGGTTGGCGGCAAAGCCACGCGCCGCCAGCGCCACGGCCACGGCGGACAGCAGCGCCGACAGCAGCGCCACGAGGTTGAGGAATTTCCCCGCGCGGTCCAGGGTCTGCCGCATCTCGGGCCGCCCCGTCTCCAGCGACTCGAGCCGCAGGCCGCGTACCTCGGGCTTTTTGACCTCGGCATCGGCCCAGCGCAGGAACTCGCTCACGGGCCGCGGCGCACCGGCCACCGCAAAGCGGTAGGTCAGGCGGCTGGCCGGCTGCACGAGCCGGGTGCGGGCCACATCGGCCTCGTTGATCATCACGCGCGGTGAAAAGCTCATGAAGCCGGCACCGCGGTCGGGCTCGGTCACGATGATGCGGGCGATGCGCAGGCTCGCGTCCCCCAGCAGCAGGCTATCGCCCATCTTCAGGCCCAGCGCGTCCAGCAGGGGCGCGTCGATCCAGGCGTCCCCCTGCGCGGGCACGTCGCGCGTGGGAGCGGCCGGCGCCTCCGGCCCGTCCGCCACCCGCAGGTTGCCGCGCAGCGGGTAGCCCGGGGACACCACCTTGAGCGCCACCAGCTTGCTGGCTCCCCCCTGCGCGTCGGAGGCCCGCCCCATGGTGGGGAACGCCAGGGTGGTGGCGGTCTGCAGGCCCAGCGCGCGGGCCCGCTCCACGAAAGGCGGGGGCGTCGGATTGTCACTGGCCACCACGGCGTCGCCGCCAAGCAGCTGGCGGGCATCGCGCGCCAGCCCGCCCTGCAGCCGGTCGGCGAAAAAGCCCACGGCGGTCAGCGCCGCCACCGCCAGGGTCACGGCCACCATGAGCAGCCGCAGTTCGCCGGCACGCAGGTCGCGCCACAGCGTGCGCCAACCCAGGGAAAGAAAGGAGGGGGTCATCTTGGGAGTGCGTTGTTGGCCCGAGTTTCACGCATTTGGCTTACCCCTGAATGAGCCCGGTCAACGCCCGTGCCGATCGCCGAGCCGCCAAATTGGCCGGTTTGGGGCCGTTTTGCACACTTTTCCCAACAGCGGCGGGCCGCGAATCTGGTCACCACCAGGCCGATCCGCTATAAAACTCTGTAGCAATATGTAAAGAATTCGACCAGGCCTGCCATGACGCACCTCTCCACCCCCCGACCGGGATCCCGCGCCTCGCTGGCGTCGCGCCGTCCGGCGGCCGGACCGGCCGTGGCCGGTCACCGGCCGGTGACGCTGGCCCTGTCGCTGGCGGCCTGCTTTTCAGCGCCGGCCTGGGCCCAGCCGGTGGGCCTGCAAGCCGTGCACGGAAGTGCCAGCGTGGTCACCCAGGGCAACCAGACCCTGATCACCACCGCCAACGGCGCGGGCACCAGCCACAGCGCGCTGAACTGGCAAAGCTTCAACATCCCCGCAGGCAGCACCACCCAGTTCCTGCAGCCCAGCGCCGACAGCACCAGCATCAACCGCGTGCTGGGCAACAACCCCAGCGCCATCTTCGGCACCCTGAGCTCCAACGGCAAGCTCGTGCTGGTCAACCCCGCAGGCATCGCCGTGGGCGCCGGCGCCACCGTGGACACCGCCGGCTTCACCGCCAGCACCCTGCGCATGAGCGACGCCGACGCCCTGGCCGGGCGGCTGGTCTTTGGCGGCGACGGCATCGCCAACGGCGAACTCAGCGTCAACGGCCGCCTGCTGGCGCGCAGCGGCGACATCGTCCTGATCGCCCCCCAGGTGCAAACCGGCATCCAGGCCCTGGTCGAATCGCCCAACGGCGCCACCGTGCTGGCCGCCGGGCAGAAGGCCGAGATCACCGGGCGCGGGCTGGAGGGCATCCGCCTGGAACTGCAGGCCCCGCAGGACCAGGTGCTGAACCTGGGCACCCTCCAGGGCGACGCCGTGGGCATCTTTGCCGGCACCCTCAGGCACAGCGGCTACATCAGCGCCAGCGCCGTCAGCGCCGAGGGCGGCAAGGTCATCCTCAAGGGCCAGCAGGAAGCCGAGATCAGCGGCCAGGTCGAGGCCCGCAAGGGCGCGCTGGGCGGGCAGGTGCAGGCCAGCGCCGCCAAGGTGATGCTCAGAAGCGGCGCGGTGATCGATGCCAGCGCAGCGAACGGGGGCGGCGAGGTGCTGGTGGGCGGGGGCTGGCAGGGCCAGGACGCGCGCGTGGCCAATGCCGAGCAGACCACGGTCGAGGCGGGCGTGAGCCTGAAGGCGGATGCCACGCAGCAGGGCGATGGGGGCACGGTGGTGGTGTGGAGCGATGGCACCACGCGCACGGGTGCGGCCATCAGCGCGCGCGGCGGGGCCCAGGGCGGCAACGGCGGGCGCGTGGAGACTTCGGGCAAGGGCAGCCTGGCCATGAGCGGCACCACGGTCGACGCGCGCGCCCCTCAGGGCCGGGCGGGCCTGTGGCTGCTCGATCCAACCACGCTGACCATCGCCGGGGGATCGGGTGCCACCGTCGACACCGTCTACGAAAACGACATCGAGGTCGCGGGCGCCGACGTGCTGATCCAGGCCACCGACAGCATCGTGGCCTCGGGCACCTTCAGCGGCGGGGACGTGATGCTGCCCAGCGGCCTGAACCTGACCATCCAGACCACGGGCGGCGGCGGCGGTTCGGGCATCGACCTGACAGGCAGTTCCTCCGGCACGGGGCTGACCTTCAAGACGTCGGGCGGCGGCGCGGTGCTCATGAGCACGGGCAATACGGGACAGACCCTGCGTTCCAGCAATGTCAGCGTCACGGGCAGCGGCAGCCTGACCCTGAATTCGGCCGGCCCCGTGGACCTGAGCGGCGCCACGCTGCAAACGGCCGGTGGCGCCCTCTCGATCACCGGCGCCGGCACCGCGCTGGCCAACGGTGTGAATCTCAGCGATTCGCTGGTCAATGCCGGCACGGGGGCGCTGAGCATCACCGGCTCCACCACTTCGGCGACCTACGGGGTGAACATCGAACGGTCGGGCACGGGTTCGCAGCTCACGGGGGGCACCGTCAATGTCAGCGGCACCACGGGCACGGGCGACTATGGCGTGCGGGTCGATCGGTCCACGGTCCAGGCCAGCAACGGCCTGACCCTGGGCAGCGTTGACTCGCGCGTGATCGTCCAGGGCAGCACGCTGACGGCGTCGGGCGGCAACCTGCTGGTCCAGGCCAAGGGCAGCTCGTCGCTGTCGCTGCCCACGTCGCTGCGCATCGAGGACGCGAGCGGCACGCCCTCCCAGATCAGCAACACCGGTGCCGGCACGCTCACGCTGCAGGGGGAATTGAGCAGCCACTCGAGCAGCGCGGGTTCGCCCAGCGGCCTGATGGTGGCCAACTCCACCATCAGCTCGAACACCGGCAACATCATCATGACCGGGACCACGGGCCTGTCCGGTTATGTCGAGAACACCACCGGCACCCAGCTGGCGGCGGGTGCGGTCGTCACCAGCGCGGGCAATATTTCCGTCACCGGCACGGCCGGTGTCAGTTCCTACCTGACCAGCCGCGGCCTGAACGTGGCGTCGGGTGCCACCGTGTCCAGCAGCGCTGGCGCCGTGACGCTCAGCGGGACCTTCAACAACCCGGCGGCCAACGCCGGGACCGGCCTGAGCGTGGGCGGCAATGTCAATGCCGCCGCGGCGATGAACTTCACGGGCAATGCCACGGTGGGCAATGCCATGGGCACCGGCGTGGACATCCTGCCCACCGCGCTGATCGGCGCCGGCGCCGGCGGCCTCACCGTCACGGGCAGCGTGTCGTCGTCCACCACCGCCACGGCACTGGTCGCCACCAACGTGGGGGGCAGCGTCACCTCGTCCGGCAACGTGGTTGTCAACGGCAACGTCAGCGCGGCCAGCGCCGTGGGAGCCACCGGGGTCCAGGTGACGGGCTCGGTCGCCGCGACCGGTGCGGCCACCGTGGCGATCACCGGCAGCGGCGTGCCTGCGCCCGCACCGACCAGCTACTACGACGTCAAGATCGCGGGCACCACGCTCAGCAGCGCGGGCGGCGAAATCCAGCTGGCGGGCAACCGCATGGACCTGCAGGGGCCGATCAACTCAGGCACCGGCCGGACCGTGATCAAGGCCACCACCCTGTCCCGCCCCATCACCCTGTCCGGGGCCTCCGAGGCCACGGCGCTGAACCTGACCGCTTCCGAGCTGAACCTGATCAGCGCGTCCGTGCTGGTGCTGGGCAGCGGCACCAGCACGGGCGGCATCCAGATCACGGGCAACACCAGTGTTCCCGGGTTGACGCTGAGCCTGCTCAACGACTTCAGCACCGGCTTCGTCTCGCAGACCGGCTCCCTTGCCGCGGCCGGTGTCAATGCCGATGCCCAGTACGTGAACCTCACCAATGCGAGCAACCAGATCGGCCTGATCAGCGGGCGGGCCTATGCCGGCACCTTCGAAGTCAAGAACACCTCCGCCCTGCAGGTGGGAACCGTCGACGGAGTGGTCGGCGTGGTGGGCAGCACGACGGGCCTGATCCAGCTTGAGTCTGCCGGCCTGCTGACCGTGGGCGCCAACGTGACCGGCACCAATGGCCCGGTGGTGCTCAAGGGCAACGGCGTCACACTGGCGGCGGGCAAGACCGTCCAGGCCACCAATGCCACGCTGGACGCGCAGGGCACCGGCACCCTGAACCTGGGCGCGGGCACCGTCAGCGCCGCCTCGACCACACTGCAGAACGCCACTTCCGCCACGCTGGGCAACATCACGGCCGGCACCAGCCTGAACCTGAACGGCATGGGCGGGACCGTGAGCCAGCAAGCGTCCACCGCCATCGACGTCGGCCTGCTCGGCGGCAACACCAATGCCGGCGCCATCACCCTGGGCGAGAGCGGCAACAAGGTGAGCGGGGTCGGCACGCTGTCGACGTCGTCCGGTGGCATCACGCTGTTCGACAGCACGGCCGACCTCAACATCAGCGGCGCGGTGTCGGGGGGCAGCGGCCCGGTCACACTGCGCACGGTTGGCAGCATCAACCAGTCGCAGCCGGTGTCCAGCACGGCCTCCGGGGATGCCGTGGTGCTGGCAGCCGGGAACAACTACTTCAATTCAGCGGGCGCCTCGGCGCTGGTCGCCAGCGGTGGCCGCTGGCTGGTGTATTCCACACTGCCTTCCGGCAATGCGTTCGGTCCGCTGGTGTCGGGCAACAACGCCGTCTACAACGCCACCTTTGCCGGCGACGCGCCCAGCACGATTGCAGCGGGCAACCGCTATGTGTTCTCGCTGTTCCCCACGCTGACCGTCACCGCCAATTCGCAAAGCCGGGTCTATGACGGCACGGCCACCTTCGCGCCGGTGACCCACATGGTCACGGGCCTGATCGACGCCTCGCTGTACGGCAACGTCTTCACGCAGGACGGGCTGACCGGCTCGCTCGCGGTGAACAGCCCCGGACGCAACGTGGGCAGCTACGCGATCGGCCAGGGCACGCTGGTGGTGCCCGGGGGCTACAACTACAGCTATGTCCCGGCCAATGCCACCGTCACGGCGGCGCCGCTCACGCTGTGGGCCTCGGGCGACAGCCGGGCCTACGACGGCACCACCAATTCCGCCGGCCTGGTCAACGTCAGCTCCCTGGGGTCGGGCGACACCGTCACCGGGCTGGCCCAGTCGTTCACCAGCAAGAACGTGCTGGGCGCCAATGCCAGCACCCTGCAGGTCAACCCCGGCTACACCATCAACGACGGCAACGGCGGCGCCAACTATTCCGTCACGGTCAACACCACGCCCGGCACCATCACGCCGGCCTCGCTGACGGTCAGCACCAGCAGCGTCAACCGGGTGTACGATGGCACCACCAACGCGGCAGGCTCGACCATCGTCACCGCCGGCACGCTGTTTGGCGCCGACACGCTCAGCGGCGGCAGCTTTGCCTTCGTCAGCAAGAACGTGGGCAGCAACGTGACGGTCAACGTCAGCGGGGTAACAGTCAACGACGGCAACGGCGGGGCCAACTACGCGCTCACCCAGGCTTCCAACACCACCAGCAACATCACAGCGGCCAACCTCAATGTGACGGGCGTGACCGCCAGCGACAAGGTCTACGACGCCACCACAGGTGTCGCGCTGGGCGGCACGGCCTCGGTGACCGGCTTTGGCACGGACATCGTGAGCGTGATCGGTTCCGGCACCGGCACGTTGCTGGACAAGAATGTCGGCGCCTCCAAGCCCGTGACCGTCTCGGGCTTCGGCCTCACGGGCACCGACGCGGGCAACTACGTCGTGGTGCAGCCCACGGGCGTGACGGCCAGCATCTCGCAAGCCAATCTGGCCGTGACGGGTGTCACCGCCAGCAACCGGGTCTACGACGGCACCACCAGTGCCGCGCTGGGCGGCAGCGCCACGGTCACGGCGTTTGGTGCGGACGTGGTGAGCGTCAGCGGCACCGGCACCGGCAGCTTTGCCGACAGGAACGCCGGAACGTCCAAGCCCGTGAGCGCGACAGGCTACAGCCTCACAGGCCCCGACGCGGGCAACTACGTGGTGGTGCAGCCCACCGGCCTGGTGGCCGACATCACCGCAGCTCCGCTCAGTCTGAACGCCATGGGTGACACCCGCCTCTTTGACGGCACCACCGCGTCGGCCGGGACGGTCAACATCACGGGCCTGGTCGGCGGCGACACCGTCAGCGGGCTGACCCAGTCGTTTGCCAGCAAGAACGTGCTGGGCGTGAATGCCAGCACGCTGCAGGTGAACGGCGGCTACTCGGTCAACGACGGCAACGGCGGCGCCAACTACCTCGTCAGCACCAACACCGCGGCCGGGACCATCGCGCCGGCCCCGCTGTCCGTCACCACCAGCGACGTGTCGCGCGTCTACGATGGGTCAACGTCCGCGGCCGGCACGGCCGTCGTGTCCACCGGCACGCTGTTCGGCGGCGACACCCTGTCGGGCGGCGTATTCAGCTTTGCCGACCGCAACGCCGGCACGGGCAAGACCGTGAATGTGAGCGGCGTCAGCGTGGCCGATGGCAACGGCGGCGCCAACTACGTGATCACACCGGTCAGCAACACCAACAGCACCATCACCGTGCGGCCCGTGTCGACCTGGACCGGCGCGGCGCTGGACGGCCTGTGGAGTTCCACCGGCAACTGGGATGCGTTGCCCGATGCCTCGAATGTGCAGGCGGTGAGCATTCCCGTGGGGGCATCGGTGGCCTACGACCTGCCAGGCACCACCAACCTCCAGGCCCTGACGAGCAGCGGCAGCCTGGGTGTGGCCAGCGGCACGCTGACCATGGCGGGCGCGCTCAACACCGTGGGCTACAGCCAGAGCGGCGGCCAGCTCTCAGGCGCGGGTTCACTGAGCGTGTCCAGCAGCTTCAGCCAGAGCGGTGGCACGATTTCGCTCGGTGGACCAGTCAGCATCGTGCAGGGCACGGGGAACCTGGCCGTGGGGCCGATCACGGCTTCGTCGATCAACCTCAACGCCAATGCCGGGTCCATCACCCAGGGGGGCGCATTGGTCACCTCCGGGGGGCTCACGGCTCACGCGCAGTCGGGCATCAGCTTCACCAACGCCGGCAACCAGGTGGCGGCCTTCATGGCCGACACCAGCAGCACGGGCAACATCGACCTGGTCAACACGGGTGTGCTCACGCTCCAGGGTGTGAGCACCACCAATGGCAACATCACGGTGGTCAACACCGGCGGCATCACCACCACCGGCGCGCTGTCGGCGGCGGGGGGGGCCCTGTCGGTGACCGCCAACAGCCCCTTGACCCTGGGCACGGGCGGCGCCACGGCCACCGGCAACATCACGCTGACCGCGGCCAACGTGACCGGCGACATGACGCTCAACGGCAACGTGAGTTCGAGCACCGGTTCCGTCGCGCTGAACGCCGGCAACAACCTGATCCAGAACGGCACCGTCTCGGGTCCCGCCGGCGTGACCGGCACGGCGGGCAGTACGGTCACGTTCGGCCCATCGGCCTACAGCTCGGGGACCCCGGTGCTGTACACCGCCAATGGCGCCCCGGTGTCCGCGCCTCTGCCGCCCGCGCCGCCTGCCCCGGCCCCTGCACCGACACCGGTGCCCACACCGCCACCGCCCCCTCCGGCGCCGGCTCCCGAGCCACCGCCGCCGCCTCCGCCAGCACCACCACCCGCGCCGGCCCCCGAGCCGGCCCCGCCACCACCCGCGCCGCAGCCGGCCCCTCCGCCGCCTGCGCCCGCCCCGGCACCCGCGCCCACCAGTTCGACGCCCGTGGTGGATCGCATCGTCGGCATCCTGCGTGACGACACGTCGCGCGCCGAGATCCAGAACGTGCTCCAGGAAGTCGACAACACCGTGACCCGCTTCGTCTCGCTCTTGGTCAAGGAAGAGGAAAAGCAGGCCGACGACCGCAAGAAGGAAGAAGGCAAGAAGGAAGACGTGGCACTGGTGACCGATCAGCAGTGCAAATAGCCCGCGGATAGTGGTCAAACAAGGCTGTAGCCCTTGTCAGACGGCCACTGTTAGCTATCAAATCAGGAGCACTCTGGCAGCGCCCGCGCCCCCGGGGCTCAGGCCGCGGCGGGCTGGAGTGCCGCGCGGTGGCGAAGCACCGCTTCCTTCACGATGTCGCTCACGCCGCTGTCGGCGGTGTCCACCAGGACCAGAAACTCACGGCGCATGCGCGGGTCCCAGAACTTGCGCAAATGGTTGGCGATGCCTTCGAGCGCTTCCGGCCGGTCGGGCATGGCTTCAAAGAAAACACCGATGCGGTTCGCCATGCGAACCAGGTTGTCACTGTCCATGACGGTCGTTCCAGAGTAGGCGTTGCGGGTGGGTGTAGAGCGTCAGGTCCTGTCCGCGCGCGAAGCCGGCCAGCGCCACCTGCGCCTGGCTCGCCACGTCAACCGCCAGCCCGGTGACGCCCGATACCGCGGCCAGCAGCGCCACGCCGGCGCGCGCCGTCTTGCCCACCATTTCATAGCTCGCCCGGCTGGTGATGACGATGAAGCCATCCCCCGCCGGCAAGCGCTCGCGCATCAAGGCCCCCACGAGCTTGTCGAGCGCGTTGTGGCGGCCCACGTCCTCGCGCACCAACGCCAGCTCGCCGCTGGCGCGGGCCCATCCCGCGGCATGGGTCGCGCCCGTGGCCTCGTGCAGTGCCTGGCGGGACCGCAGCGCCTGCAGCGCGGCCGTGACCGCTGACGCGACAAACCGCACCGGCGTCTGCAGCGGCGCGGGCGCCCGCACGGCGTCGCCCAGGCTTTCGGTGCCGCACAGCCCGCAGCCGGTGCGACCCGCGAGTGTGCGGCGCCGCTCCTTGAGCGCGGCAAAGCGGGCCGAGGCGATGCGCAGTCGCACCGTCATGCCCTGGGGCGATGGCAGCAGGTCGATGTCGTGCACCTCGGACGCGGCCTGCACGATGCCCTCGGTCAATGCAAAACCCATCGCAAAGTCTTCCAGGTCCACCGGTGAGGCCAGCATGACCGCGTGGGAGATGCCGTTGAATTCCAGCGCCACCGGCACTTCCTCGGCCACGCAATCCTGCGCTTCATACACGCGCACGGCGCGCCGCCCGCTCACCGCGACGCTGCGCGTGCCGGCCAGCGGGTGCAGGGGGGCGTCCTTGGGGTGCATGGCCGAAGCTTACTTGCCCGACACGGTCTCGGCGTGCCGCGCGGCGTCGAGCAGGCCCAGTTGCACGTCGTTGAAGCGCGAGTAGGACTTCTGCCAGGCCGAGGGCTGGGTCACGGGCATGACCTGCACGGCCGTCACCTTGTACTCGGGGCAGTTGGTGGCCCAGTCGGAGCTGTCGGTGGTGATGACGTTGGCGCCCGACTCGGGAAAGTGGAAGGTGGTGTAGACCACGCCCGGCTGGATGCGCTCGGTCACGGTGGCACGCAGCACGGTGTCGCCGGCCCGGCTCTGGATGCCGACCCAGTCGCCATCGCGGATGCCACGGTCCTCGGCGTCCTGGGGATGGATCTCCAGCAGGTCCTCGCTATGCCACTGGCTGTTGGGTGTTCGCCGGGTCTGGGCGCCCACGTTGTACTGGCTCAGGATGCGGCCGGTGGTCAGCAGCAGCGGGAACTTGCGCGTCACCTTCTCGTCGCTGGCCACGTACTGCGTGATGATGAACCGGCCCTTGCCGCGCACGAACCGGTCCACGTGCATGATGGCCGTGCCGGCCTCGTCGGTGCCGTCATTGCAGGGCCACTGCACGCTGCCCAGGCGGTCGATCTTGTCGTAGGTCACGCCTGCGAACGTCGGCGTGAGCGCGGCGATCTCGGCCATGATCTCACGCGGATGGCCATAGCTCATGGGGTAGCCCAGCGCATTGGACAGCAGTTGCGTGACCTCCCAGTCGGCATAGCGCGCAAGCGGCGCCATGACCTGGCGCACCCGCGAGATGCGACGCTCGGCATTGGTGAAGGTCCCGTCCTTCTCGAGGAACGACGAACCCGGCAGGAACACGTGCGCGTACTTGGCCGTCTCGTTGAGGAAGATGTCCTGCACCACGATGCATTCCATTGCCGTCAGCGCCTTGGCCACGTGCTGCGTGTCGGGGTCGGACTGGACGATGTCCTCACCCTCGCAGTACAGGCCCTTGAAGCTGCCCGACAGCGCCGCGTCGAACATGTTGGGAATGCGCAGGCCCGGTTCGGGGTTGAGCGTGACGCCCCAGGCCCCCTCGAACTGGCCGCGCACGGTGCTGTCGGAAATGTGGCGGTAGCCCGGCAGCTCATGCGGGAACGAGCCCATGTCGCAGCTGCCCTGCACATTGTTCTGGCCGCGCAGCGGGTTCACGCCCACGCCTTCGCGGCCCACATTGCCCGTGGCCATGGCCAGGTTCGCGATCCCCATGACCATGGTGGAGCCCTGGGCATGCTCGGTCACGCCCAGGCCGTAGTAGATGGCCGAATTGCCCTGACCGGCGTACAGGCGCGCGGCGCCGCGCACCAGCGCGGCGGGCACGCCGCTGACAGCCTGCATCGCCTCGGGCGAGTTCTCGGGCCGCGCCACGAAAGCCTTCCACTGCAGGAAGGACTTCTCATCGCAACGCTCGCCGATGTAGTCGGTGGCCAGCAGCCCCTCGGTCACCACCACGTGCGCCAGCGCCGTGATGACCGCCACATTGGTGCCAGGCTTGAGCTGCAGGTGGAAGTCGGCCTTGATGTGCGGCGACTCGACGAGATCGATCTCTCGCGGGTCCACCACGATCAGCTTGGCGCCCTGGCGCAGGCGACGCTTCATGCGCGAGGCAAACACCGGGTGCGCGGCACTGGGGTTGGCGCCGATCACCATGATGACGTCGGACTTCTCGACGGACTTGAAGGTCTGAGTGCCCGCGGAAGTGCCGTAGGTCTGCCCCAGCCCGTAGCCCGTGGGGGAATGGCACACGCGCGCGCAGGTGTCCACGTTGTTGTTGCCAAAGGCCGCGCGCACCAGTTTCTGCACGAGGTAGGTTTCCTCGTTGGTGCACCGGCTGGACGTGATGCCGCCGATCGAGTCGCGGCCATGCGCGCCCTGGATCCGCCGGAATTCGCTGGCCGCGTAGGCGATGGCTTCCTCCCAGCTCACGGGTTGCCAGGGGTCGGTGATCTTCTTGCGGATCATCGGCGTGGTGATGCGGTCCGGGTGGGTCGCATAGCCCCAGGCAAAGCGGCCCTTGACGCAGGAGTGCCCCTCGTTGGCCTTGCCGTCCTTCCACGGCACCATGCGGACCACCTGCTCGCCCTTCATTTCGGCCTTGAAGCCGCAGCCAACGCCGCAGTAGGCACAGGTGGTGACGGTGCTGGTTTCGGGAGCACCGAGCTGGATCAGCGACTTTTCCTTGAGCGAATCCGTGGGACAGGCGGACACGCAGGCACCGCAGCTCACGCAGTCGGAGGCCATGAAGGCTTCGCCCTGCCCGGCCGACACGCGCGACTCGAAGCCGCGCCCCTCAATCGTCAGCGCGAATGTGCCCTGGGTTTCCTCGCAGGCACGCACGCAGCGGTTGCAGACGATGCACTGCGAAGGGTCGTAGGTGAAGTAGGGGTTGGATTCATCCTTGGCATCATCCAGGTGGTTGGCGCCCTTGAAGCCGTAGCGCACCGCCTCGACGCCGATCTCGGCCACCATGTCCTGCATCTCGTTGCGGAAACCATCCACCTTGACCTGCACGTTCGGCGGCATGTCGGACAGGTACAACTCCATGACGCCCTTGCGCAGCTGGTCCAGCCGGGGCGACTGGGTCACGACCTTCATGCCGGCTTCGACCGGCGTGGTGCATGACGCCGGAAAGCCCTTGCGCCCCTCCACTTCCACCAGGCAAAGGCGGCACGAGCCAAAGGGCTCGAGGCTGTCGGTGGCGCAGAGCTTGGGGACCTTGACGCCGGCCTCCATGGCGGCGCGCATCACCGAGGTGCCCTTGGTCACCGTGACGGTCGTGCCGTCGATGTCCAGCGTGACCTCCTCGGCTGATTCGCGCCGGGGCGTGCCCCAGTCGGTTTCCTTGAGATGTTCCAGCATGGTCATGCCTCCTGTTGTGGCAGTGGTCGGTCGCCGCCGGGCCGCCCCAAGGCGACTGCGGCCCCCCCGGGGAGCAGCGACCCGCGAAGCGGTGGAGCGTGGGGGTCAGTCTGGGCCTGCCCGAAGTCCTGCGGGAAATGGTTGAGGGCCGACAGCACCGGATAAGGCGTCATGCCGCCCATGGCGCACATGGAGCCGTTGACCATGGTGTCGCACAGGTCGCGCAGCAGGCTGATCTGCTGCGGCCGGTTGTCGTTGGCGATGATGCGGTCGATCACCTCGACGCCCCGCACGGCGCCGATGCGGCAGGGCGTGCATTTGCCACACGACTCGATCGCGCAGAACTCCATGGCGTAGCGCGCCAGTCCGGCGAGGTCGGCCGTGTCGTCGTGCACCACGATGCCGCCGTGGCCGACCACGGCCCCGACGGCGGCGTAGGCCTCGTAGTCCAGCGGGATATCCCATTGGGACTCGGGCAGGTAGGTGCCCAGCGGCCCGCCGACCTGTGCCGTCTTCACCGGCCGGCCCGAAGCGGTGCCGCCACCGAAATCAAACATCAGTTCGCGCAGCGTGACGCCGAAGGCCTTCTCGACCAGGCCGCCGTGCTTGATGTTGCCCGCGAGCTGGATCGGCAGCGTGCCCTTGGAGCGGCCCATGCCGAAGCCGGCGTAGAAGGCCGCGCCACGCGCCAGGATCAGTGGCACGCTGGCCAGGGTGATCACGTTGTTGATCACCGTGGGCATGCCGAACAGCCCTTCGATGGCCGGCAGCGGCGGCTTGGCCCGCACGATGCCACGCTTGCCCTCGATGCTTTCGAGCATCGCGGTTTCCTCGCCGCACACGTAGGAGCCGGCGGCCACGCGCACTTCCAGGGCAAACGCCCTGCCGCTGCCGCAGACGCTGGTGCCCAGGAAGCCGGCCGCCGTGGCACGCGCGATGGCCTCGCGCATCGTCGCCACGGCATGCGGGTACTCGGAGCGGATGTAGATGTAGCCCTGCGTGGCGCCCACCGCGAGCGCGGCAATCGCCATGCCCTCGATCAGCATGTAGGGGTCGCCCTCCAGCGTCATGCGGTCGGAATAGGTGCCCGAGTCGCCCTCGTCGGCATTGCAGACCACGTATTTCTGCGCGGCCTGGGCCGCGCGCACGGTCTTCCATTTGATGCCCGCCGGAAACGCCGCGCCGCCACGCCCCCGCAGGCCCGACTGCAACACCTCGTCCACCACCGCGGCCCCCTCCATGGCCGCGGCCTTGCGCAGGCCGGCCCAGCCTTCATGGGCCTCATAGTCGGCCAGCGACAGGGGGTCGGTGATGCCCATGCGCGCGAAGGTCAGGCGCTCCTGCCGGGCGAGGAAGGGGATTTGCTCGGTCAGGCCATGGCCCAGCGCATGCGGCGCGCCGTTCAGCAGGCCCGCATCGAGCAGACCTGCCACGTCCTCGGGTGCGACGGGGCCATAGGCCACGCGGCCCTGCGGCGTCTGCACCTCCACCATCGGTTCCAGCCAGAACAGGCCGCGTGAGCCATTGCGCACCAGTTCCATCGACAGACCGCGCCGTTCACTCTCGGCCAACAGCGTCGCGGCGACATCGTCAGCCCCTACCGCCAGCGCCGCCGAATCGCGCGGCACGAAGATGCGCACCGCACTCATGCCGATGCCTCCTGCACGGCCGTGAGCCGGTCGAACTTCTGTGGCGTCATGCGCGCGTGCAGGGTGTCATTCACCATGACGGCCGGGGACAGGGCGCACAGGCCCAGGCAATACACCGGCTCCAGCGTCACCGCGCCATCGCCCCTCGTCCCGTGCCCGTCACACCCCAGCACCTGTCGCGCGTGGGCCATGAGCGCATCGGCGCCCATGGCCTTGCACGACTCGGCCTGGCAAACCTGAACCACGTGCCGCCCTGGCGGGGTGCTGCGGAAATGGTGGTAGTAGGTGACGACCCCGTGCACCTCGGCACGCGACAGGTTGAGCGCCTGCGCAATGGCTGGCACGGCCTCGGCAGGCACATGGCCCAGCGCCTCCTGCGCGGCGTGCAGCAGCGGCAGCAGCGCGCCCGGCTGGTCACGGTGCTGATCGGCCAGTCGGTTCACGGTGGCCAGGGCGTCTGGGGCAAGGGCTGCAGTCATGGTGCGCGGGTCTGAGGTGCTTCTGGTGGGAGGGGGAAAGGGGCTGTGAAGTTCACTGGAAGAACTTGGCCGCGCTGACCAGGGTGCGGTACACGCCCCAGGCCAGGGGCAGGCTCACCGCGAGCCAGGCCAGGGCCACGGCGGCACTGCTGGTGGTGCCTCCGTTGTTCACGGCCACGCCGGTCTGGTTGGCGAGGTCACGCTCATGGGCCAGCTTCTTTTCCTGCGCCAGTTCAGCCTCGGTCATGAACCACTTGGGGTTCAGGGGCTTGATGAGCAGGTTGCAGATCAGGCCGATGACGAGCATGCCGACCAGGATGTACATGGTCTGGTTATAGACCTGCTCGCGCGGGATGCCAAGGCCCAGCTGGTACTCGCGCATGTAGTTCACCACCACCGGTCCGATGATGCCGGCCGTGGCCCAGGCCGTGAGAAGGCGGCCATGGATGGCGCCCACCATCTGCGTGCCAAAAAGGTCGGCCAGGTAGGCCGGCACGGTGGCAAAGGCGCCGCCATACATGCTCAAGATGATGCAGAAAGCCCCCACGAACAGCAGCTTGGACCCCGCAGCCGCGCTGCCGGGAATGCTGAAGTACAGCACGCCGCCCAGGATGAAGAACACCGTGTAGGTGAGCTTGCGGCCCAGCTTGTCCGACAGGCTGGCCCAGAAGAAGCGGCCCACGATGTTGAACAGGCTCAACAGGGCCGCGAAGCCCGCCGCCACGCCGGCAATGGCCGTGAGCTGGGTCTTGTCGAGTTCCCCGAACTTCTTGGCCACGCCGATCAGGTTGCCGCCGAAGACCTCCTGCAGCATCGGGCTGGCCATGCCGATCACACCGATGCCGGCGCTCACGTTCATGGTGAGCACCATCCACACCAGCCAGAACTGGGGGATGCCCCACACCTTGCTCACGTGCACATGGTGCTGCGTGATCATGGCCTTGCCGGCGTTCGGCGCGGGCGGGGTCCAGCCCTCGGGCTTCCAGCCGGTGGCCGGCACCCGGTAGCCGAAGGCGCCCAGCGTCATCGCCACCATGTAGAGCAGGCCCATGACCACGAAGGTCTGCCACACCCCCACGCTCGTGGGGGACGAAAACGACTTCATGAGCTCGGCCGCCAGCGGCGAGCCGATCATGGCGCCGCCACCAAAGCCCATGATCGCCATGCCGGTGGCCATGCCGCGCCGGTCGGGGAACCATTTGATGAGTGTGGAAACCGGCGAGATGTAGCCCAGCCCCAGGCCCACGCCACCGATCACGCCCGAGCCCAGCACCATGAGCCAGAACTGGTGGAGGTAGATGCCCAGCGCCGAGATCAGCATGCCGCCGCCCCAGCACAGCGCGGCCACGAAGCCGGCCTTGCGCGGGCCCGCATGCTCCAGCCAGCCGCCCCAGATGGCGGCCGCGAGCCCCAGGAACACGAAGAACAGGGTGTACATCCAGCCCAGGGTGGCGATGCTCCAGTCGCAATTGGTGACAAACAGCTGCTGGAAGAAGCCCACGTCCGGGCCGCAGGCCATGCGCTCCTTGATGCCCAGCGCCCTGGACAGCGGCAGCCAGAACACCGAGAAACCATAGGCCATGCCGATGCACAGATGAATGGCCAGTGCGGCCGGCGGGACCAGCCACCGGTTAAAGCCGGGGCCCGCGATGATGCGCTCCTTGTCGAGGATTCCTGACATGTTTGTCTCCGTTGTATTGGTTTTCACACGTGGCCTTGACACCCCGCAGGCAGCTCACCCCGAAGCGGCAACAGCCCGCGCAGTGTCGCGAGCGTGGCGGGAAGGCGTCAAATTGGAAATGGACATGCGGTGATTCAGGGCCGCATGCGAAGCTATCGGTCGATTCAGCCGCTGAATGATGCGCCGCACAATGGCGCGTGGGCCCGGGTTCTCAGGCGGGTGCGGTCGGGGCTGCCGCCAGGCTGCCGCTGTGCAGCCGCGCGTGCTCGATCCAGATGGCATCGCGCGCCAAAGCCATGGCGGCATCCAGCGTGCGCGAGGGCCGTTCGGTCTGCGCCATCATGAAGCCGATGGGGGTCTGCAACTCGGGATGGATCAGCGCGATGGCTTCCAGCTCCCCGTAGCCGCGCACGGCCGACACCAGCGCACCCGGCAGGATGCTGCTGACCTCGCCCGCCACCACGCTGAGCGCCAGGGTGAGGATGGAGTTGGTCTCGATCACCGGCTTGACGGTCATGCCGGCCATCGCGAACGCGCTGTCCACGATCGTGCGGTTGTGCATTTCCGGGGTGAGCAGGCACAGCGGCCGGGTAGCGGCATCCTTCCAGGTCGTGGTGCCGCCGAGCTGAATCCCGGCCTTGCCCACCTTGGCCGCGCGGCGCACGAGGAAGTAACGCTCGATGTACTGCGATACCACGCTGAGCTTGATGCCCCGCTCGCCCAGCCGGTCGGTGTAGCCCAGCCCCATGTCCAGCGTCATCTCGTCGAGGCCCGCCTCGATCTCGGGAGAGCTCATCGACCGGACCACGGGCAGGATGCCCGGATGCCGCGCCTGCAGCATGGCCGCGAAGCGCGCGGCCAGGGGGACCGCCGTGGGCACGGCGCCGATAGACAGGCTGCCCTGCGGCCGGCCGGCCTCGCTGTCCAGCTCCTGCTGCAGCAACTCCCGCTCGCGCAGCATGACGCGGGCGGAAGCCAGCACCCGCTCGCCCTCGGAGGTGAAACCCGCGAAGGTGCGTCCGCGCTTGACGATGACTGCACCAAACTCCTCTTCAAGGGCCCGCAGGGCATTGGACAGCGCGGGCTGCGTGATGTGGCAGGCCTGCGCGGCGCGCCCGAAGTGCCGGTGCTCCTGCAGGGCCACCAGATAGCGCAGCGAAGCCAGCAGGTTCATGGCTCAGGTGTCTTTGGAGATGGTGATGGTGGGGAACTTCGAGGAGAAGTCCCGCGCCTTGAGCGCAACCCGGGCGGCCACTTTCAAGGCGATGGCGCCGTACGCGCGCGCCGCTTCGCTGTCGGGCGCCGCCACCACCGTCGGCCGGCCGCTGTCGGCCTGCACGCGGATGTCCATGGACAGTGGCAGTGCCCCGAGATAGTCGATGCCCAGTTCGGTGGCCATCTTTTTGCCTCCGGCATCGCCGAAGATGTGCTCCGCATGGCCGCACTGGCTGCACACGTGCACGGCCATGTTTTCCACGATGCCCAGGATGGGCACGCCCACTTTCTCGAACATGCGGATGCCTTTGCGGGCGTCGATCAGCGCGATGTCCTGCGGCGTGGTCACGATCACCGCGCCGGTCAGGGGCACCTTCTGCGACAGCGTGAGCGCGATGTCGCCCGTCCCGGGCGGCATGTCGACGATCAGGTAATCCAGGTCCTTCCAGTTGGTCTGGGTGATCAGCTGTTCCAGCGCCTGGCTGGCCATGGGGCCGCGCCAGACCATGGCCTGGTCCTCCCCGACCAGAAAGCCGATGGAGTTGACCTGCAGCCCGTGGTTGACCTTGGGTTCCATGGTCTTGCCATCCAGCGTCTCGGGCTTGCCGTGGGTGCCGGTCATCATGGGCTGACTGGGACCGTAGATATCAGCGTCCAGCAGCCCCACGGCAGCGCCTTCCGCAGCCAGCGCCAGCGCCAGATTGACCGCTGTGGTGCTCTTGCCCACACCGCCCTTGCCGGAGGCCACGGCGATGACGTTGCGCACCGTGGGCAGCAGGCTCAGGCCGCGCTGCGCGGCATGCGCCGCGATGCGTGTGGCCACCCGGACCTGCACGTCCCGCACGCCCTCCACCGTCCGCGCCGCCGCCCCAAGGGCATCGCGCAGGGCGGCTTCGGTGCTGCGGGCGGGGTAGCCCAGCTCCAACTCAAAGGACACCTTGCCGTCCTCGGCCACGAGGTTCTTCAGGGCCTTGGTGGCTACAAAGTCCCGGCCGGTGTGGGGGTCGGTAACGGTCTTGAGCGCCGAGAGCAGTTGTTCTGGGGTGGGCATGGGCCGGGGTTCCTTTTTTGCTGGCGCAGTGTAAGCGTTCCACCGCGCCGGGCCGGGGCTCAGGCCCGCAATCCCCCACGCCGCCACACCGGCGTCCAATGCTCGCTCACCATCCTGGCAATCATCGCGGCCTGAGCGGCCTCGACCCCCAGCCTCTTGTCATTGGCCAGACGCGTGGTGTCAAAGTTGGGCACGGTACTGCGCAGCATCGCGACGGCGCGCTCACAGGTGCGGCAGATGAACTGGACATGCCGGTCCTCGATGCCAAAGGTGGTGTTGCTCCTGAAATGGATGATCAGTGCCACCGCAAGATTGGCGGCGTACGGCTCCAGATCGGTGGTGGAGGCCAGGAATGCCGCGATCTGGGTCTGGTTGCTGGTATTGAAGTTGATGGTCCAGTCCAGGCCGCCGTCCAGCCGCTCCTCGACCGGCATGTACTGGTTGAGCGCCTCGATGGTCGAGACGATCACGGCAATGCCGTCGGGCACTTGGGCATTGGTCGGCAGGGTGGACATGGGCGCCGGCTGCTTCGCCTTGTTGAAGAACGGCTCGGTGAAGTTGTAGGTGGATGCGCCCACGATGATCAGGTCGCGCTTGGGCGTGGCCCAGGCCAGCGTGCCACTGCCATCGCTGACCATCCGGTTCTGGTCGCGCACCGGCTCCAGCTCGCTGACCAGCGCATCGTCCAGCATCGACGCCACGCTGCCGCGCGCGCCGGGGTGGCCACCAATGCTGTAGATCAGCTTGTCCACGTAGACATCGGCCCTGAGCTGGCCCTGGCGCTCGATGGTCAGCTTGATCATCGAACGCGGCGGCACCGCCGCAGCGTCCAGCGTGGCCGGTGTGACGGAGCCCGCCGCCACATACTCGGCCGCCACGATGTTGCGCCTGATCTGCTTGCCCGTGAACGAGAGGATGCGTGCATTGCGGTCACCGGGCAGGGTGGACCGGGCAAAGCCCTCGCCGCCCATGCGCGCCATCCAGCACCAGTCCACCTGGTCCCAGCGCTCGGCGAGCTCGTGGGCAACCCAGGCGCCGGTGGCCCCCCCGCCATAGGCGATGGTGACGCGCCCCAGCTGGTCCGGATGGGTCAGGTAGTCGATGCCCTCTTCCATTTGCTTGAAGCCCAGCGTGTCGTCCGGCACCCCCGTGACAGTGATGCCCGCGTCGGCCGGCGTCTTCTGCGGACCGATGCCACTGGCCACGATGACCTGTTCGGCGACAAAGCCCGTTGCCGTGGGTTCGGGCAGTCCGGTGACACGGACCCGGACGTTGCCGGTGCCCTCGTCGCGCTCGATATCGGTCACCTTGGCCCCCGGAAACTGGAGCCGTCCGCTCGTCTGGCTGGTCTTGAGCGCCAGCGCCTCCAGACCGGACTGGTAGCTGTGCACGTCCATGAAGCGCGACAGCCCCACGGTGGAGGTGCCCGTCGGGGCCTGAAACGCGGGCACCTGCTGGCCCGGCAGCGTGAGCAGATGGGAGGGCTGCCCCATCCGATGGGTGTTGGGCAGCACGGCCCACAGCCCCGTGGGGCCTATGGCAATGGTGTGGTACCCGTCCGCACCCACGGTGCCCTGGAACACTTCCGAGGCGGTGCCCTGACCCACGACCACTCTCAATTTCGGCATTGACTTCACTCCCTCGCGTCTCTGGGGGGCGATGATGGATTCAAACCACGACAGGGTCAAGGCAACGCGACGAGCGGCTGCCCTCTAAAATTACGGGTTATCCCCCGGAATCCTTCCTCATGTCTGCACCGCGCCAGCTCTTCGTCACCACCGCCCTGCCCTACGCCAACGGCAAGTTCCACATCGGCCACATCATGGAGTACATCCAGGCCGACATCTGGGTACGGCACCAGCGCATGCAGGGCAGCCAGGTGCACTTCGTCTGCGCCGACGACGCGCACGGCGCGCCGATCATGATCGCGGCCGAGAAGGCCGGCAAGACGCCCCAGCAGTTCGTGGCCGAGATCGCCGCAGGCCGCAAGGAATACCTGGACGGCTTCCACATCGCCTTCGACAACTGGCACAGCACCGACGGCCCGGAAAACCACGAACTGGCCCAGGCCATCTACCGCGACCTGAAGGCCGCGGGCCTGATCAGCACCCGGACCATCGAGCAGTTCTTCGACCCCGAGAAGAACATGTTCCTGCCCGACCGCTTCATCAAGGGCGAGTGCCCCAACTGCCACGCCAAGGACCAGTACGGCGATAACTGCGAGGTCTGCTCCAAGGTCTACAGCCCCACCGACCTGATCAACCCCTACTCGGCCCTGTCGGGCGCCAAGCCCGTGCTCAAAAGCTCGGATCACTTCTTCTTCAAGCTGTCGGACCCGCGCTGCCTGGACTTCCTCAAGCAGTGGACCGCGAACGGCGCGGTGCAGACCGAGGTGCTGAACAAGATCAGCGAATGGCTGGTGCCCGACGAGACCGGCAAGACGGCGCTCGGTGATTGGGACATCAGCCGCGACGCGCCATACTTCGGCATCGAGATCCCCGACGCGCCCGGCAAATACTTCTACGTCTGGCTCGACGCGCCCGTGGGCTACCTGGCCTCGCTCAAGAACTACCTGGGCAAGATCGGTGTGGACTACGACCAGTTCATCACCGACCCGAAGACCGAGCAGTACCACTTCATCGGCAAGGACATCATCACCTTCCACACGCTGTTCTGGCCCGCCATGCTGCATTTCAGCGGCCGCAAGGTGCCTAACAACGTGTTCGTGCACGGCTTCCTCACCGTGAACAACGGCGAGAAGATGAGCAAGAGCCGCGGCACCGGCCTGGACCCGCTGAAGTACCTGAGCCTGGGCATGAACCCCGAGTGGCTGCGCTACTACCTGGCGGCCAAGCTCAATGGCCGCAACGAGGACATCGACTTCAACCCCGACGACTTCATGGCGCGCGTCAACAGCGACCTGATCGGCAAGTACGTGAACATCGCCAGCCGGGCCGTGAAGTTCGTGCCGGGCGGCAAGCTGGTGGCGGCGCCGTCGCTGGCCGATGTCGATGCCGCGGGTCTGGCCGCGAGCGTCAAAACCCTGTACGAGTCACGCGACTACGCCCGTGCGCTGCGCGAGATCATGGCCGTGGCTGACGTGGTGAACGGCGCGTTCGACACCGCTGCCCCCTGGAAGCTGACCAAGGAAGGCAAGGGGGACGAAGCCGCTGCCGTGGGCAGCTGGTGCCTGGAGATGTTCAAGCTGCTGACCGCATGCCTCAAGCCCGTACTGCCCGCGTTGGCCGCACAGGCCGAAGCCTTCCTGCAGTGCGCGCCGCTCGGCTGGACCGCCGCCGCGCCCCCCCTGGGCGCGGGCCACACGGTCGGCAAGTACGAGCACCTGATGCAGCGCGTGGACGCCAAGCAGCTGGACGCGCTGTTTGAAGCACCTGCTGCCCCCGAACCCGAGAAGCTCGTGCCCGGTGGCGAGGAGCTCGCCCCCACGATCACCATCGACGACTTCACCAAGATCGACCTGCGCATCGCGAAGATCGTGAACTGCGAGGCGGTGGACGGCTCCACCAAGCTGCTGCGCCTGACGCTCGACGTGGGCGAGGGCCGCATGCGCAACGTCTTCAGCGGCATCGCCTCGGCCTACAAGCCCGAGGACCTGGTGGGCAAGCTCACCGTGATGGTGGCCAACCTCGCTCCGCGCAAGATGAAGTTCGGCGTCAGCGAAGGCATGGTGCTGGCCGCCAGCCACGGCGACGAGAAGGCCCACCCCGGCATCTATGTGCTGGAGCCCACGGCCGGCGCGCAGCCGGGCATGCGCGTTCGCTGAGCCTTCTTCGCGGTCCCGCTGTCAGGCAGGGGTTTTCGCTGGCGCGCCTGTCTCGGCCGGGCGCGCTGCTGGCCGCAGTTGCATGCCGCGCGAGAGCCCAAGCGCGGCGAGGGCTGCCAGGCAACACCAGAGGCAGATACTCGCCACCCCGGATGCCACGGCCTGCTCGCGCGACGCGATCCCTGCGGCCGAGGCCTGAGCCATGTGGCGGCTCAGCCCCTCGCCCAACGCGGCCACGCCGAGCGCGCCCCCCAGCGAGCGCAACATCACAGGAATGGCCGTCGCCACGCCCATCTGCGCGACGGGCGCGCTGCGCTGCGCGACCACGGTCACCAGGGGGAACATCAGGCCCAGTCCCGCGCCCACGGGAAACAAGGCGACACCCATGGCCCAGGCGGCGACGTGCGCCCACCAAAGCACCGCCGTCAGCCCGACGAAACCCAGCGCCATGAGCGCCGCCGCCACCGCTGTCAGCACGCCCACGGAATGGCCGCCCCGCAGTGCGCGCCCCGACACCTGGGCCGCCAGCATCACCCCCAGCATCAACGGGAAAGTGTGCCCGGCCGAGCCGATGGCGCTGTAGCCCAGGCCGCGCTGAAGGTACAGCGGCAGGAAGACCACGGTGGCAAACAGTGCCACCCCATTGAGGATGGATACGGCCGCCGTGGCCGCGAACGGCCTGCTGCGAAAGAGAGTCAGGGGCAGCACCGGGTCTTCCACACGAGACGCCAACCAGCCCCAGGCCAACAGCAGCGCGCAGCCCGCTGCGGCGGCCAGCCACTGCGACTGCGCCCCCAGGTCGCCCCGCGTGGCCAGCAGCAGGCTGGTCAGGCCAAGGGCCAGCAACGCGGCGCCAGCCAGGTCCAGCCGGTGTTGCGCCGGTCGGGACGCGCCAAACGCCGAACGTTGCATCACCAGCCAGGCCAGGCCGGCCAGGGGCACGTTGATCATGAACGCCCAGTGCCACGACGCCACCTGCAGCAGCAGGCCGCCCACCAGCGGGCCCACCAGCGTCGAAATGCCGTACACGGCGCCAAGCAGGCCCATGCGGCGGCCGCGTTCGGCCGGTTGCGGGTAGATGGACGTAACGGCCAGCATGGTCATGGTCATCAGCCCGCCGCCGCCCAGGCCCTGCAGGGCGCGCGCGCCCACCAGTGCGGGCATGGACGTCGCCAGCGCGCAGGCCAGCGACCCCAGGGTGAAGATGGCCGTCGCCACCAGCAAGGGGCGGCGCACACCCCAGCGATCGGCCAGCTTGCCATAGAGCGGCATGACCGCCGTGGACGCCATCAGATACGCCGAGAACACCCAGGGCGCGAGGTGCTGGCCGTGCAGCGAATCCACGATGGACGGCAGGGCTGTCGACAGCACGGTCTGGTCCAGACCCGACAGGACGAGCATCAGGCTCAGCATGGCAAAGATGGAGGTAGCAGAAGGGGCACGCATGGAAGGTCGCTCGCAGGGCTTTCAGAAAGGAATGCGCAAGTCTGTCCAGGCTGCATTGTTTTGACCAGTGCAATGATTGAAATTTATACTTTCATTGAATGAAAACATATGACCTGAACCTGCTGCGCGTCCTGGACGCGCTGCTGCAGACCAGCAGCGTGACCCAGGCCGCCGAGCAGCTCCACCTGAGTGTTCCGGCGACCAGCCACGCCCTGGCTCGGCTGCGCGAGGCAGCAGGCGACCCATTGCTAGTCCGTGCCGGCCGGCGCCTGGTCCCCACCCCGCGCGCGCTGGCGCTGCGCGAGCCGGTGGGCCGGTGGGTGCAACAGTCCGCGTCACTGCTGCAGCGGCCCGGCGGCGAAGACCTGGCAGCGCTGCAGCGCATTTTCACCGTCCGGGCACCTGACGGCATCGCCATCACACTGGGAGCCGCCATGGCCGTGGCGCTGCAGAAGGTCATGCCGCTGGCGCAGCTGCACTTTGTGCCGGAAAATTTCGACACCGCCAGCGCCTTGCGAGAGGGGCGCATTGACCTGGATCTGGGCGGATTCCGCCCCAAGGACCCCGAGACCGAGGTGGCAGAGATGTTCCGGCTGTCCCTGGTGGCCGTGGTGCGGCGCGGGCACGCACTGGCCGGCAAGACCATGACGGCGAAGCGCTACACCGCGCAGGGCCATGTGGTGGTGCCAGGGCGCTCGGGGCTTCGGTCGCCCGTGGACGAGGCGCTGGCCGCGCTGGGCCTGTCCCGACGGGTCGTCATGTCGGTGACGCATGCCAATGCAACGGCCTTCGTGGCGGCCGGCAGCGATCTGGTCGCCACCGTCAGCGAACGCATGGCGCAGTCGATGGCGCCGGCCCTGGGCCTTGAGGTCCTGCCCCTGCCCTTCGTCACCACGACCGAAGCCGTCGTCATGGCGTGGCACCCCCGCCAGACCCACGACGCCGCCCATACCTGGCTGCGGCGCGAGTTTCAGGCTGCGGCGCGGGCGCTGAAGTCCCGCCGGGCGGTCGCGGCCCCCTGAGGGGCAGCGGGATCGCAGGTGTATGCTTTCTCCCCCATGAACCTCCCCGGCGTCTCCCGCATCCCGCTGGCCCGGTTTCATCCGCGCCTGCTGGACTCGTTGAAGGGCTATGGGCGCGAGCGCTTCCTGACCGACCTGGGTGCCGGTCTCACCGTGGGTATCGTGGCGCTGCCGCTGGCCATGGCCTTTGCAATCGCCTCGGGCCTCAAGCCCGAAGCCGGCTTGTGGACAGCCATCATCGCGGGCTTTCTCATCTCGGCGCTGGGGGGCTCCAGCGTCCAGATCGGCGGGCCAGCCGGTGCCTTCATCGTCATCGTCTACGGCATCGTGGAGCGCTACGGCCTGGCCAACCTGCTGATCTCCACGGCCTGCGCCGGCCTGCTGCTGTTCCTGCTCGGCCTGCTGCGGCTGGGCACGCTGGTGCGCTACGTGCCGGTGAGCATCGTGATCGGCTTCACCAACGGCATTGCCGTGCTGATCGCCAGCTCACAGATCAAGGACTGGCTGGGACTGGACATCGGCCACATGCCAGCGGATTTCTTTGCCCAGATCCGGACCATCGCCCAACACCTGTCCACCTTCAATTTCCATGCCTTCGGCCTGGGCCTGGCCTGCCTGCTGGGCCTGTTCCTGTGGCCTCGGCTGTGGAGCGAGCAATCGGCGGTGCACCAGGCGATCCACGCGGCACTGGAGCTGCCGGGAATGAAGCGAGCGGCCAAGGTCACCGCGCGCGTGCCGGGCCCCATCGTGGCCCTGATCTCGCTCACGCTGTTCGCGTGGGTTTTCAGCCTGCCGGTGGAGACGATCGGCAAGCGCTTTGGGGGCATTCCGCAAGGGGTGCCGGCCTTCACGCTGCCCGACTTCTCCTGGGAAACGGTCAAGCTGCTGGTCACCCCGACGCTCACCATTGCCCTGCTCGGCGCCATCGAATCGCTGCTGTGTGCCCGGGTGGCCGACCAGCTCACCACGTTGCCCAAGCACGACCCCAACCAGGAACTGATGGCCCAGGGCGTGGCCAATTTCGTGGTGCCGTTCTTTGGTGGCATGCCGGCCACGGGCACCATTGCGCGCACCGTGACCAATGTGCGCTCCGGGGCCACCTCGCCCGTGGCGGGCATGGTGCATGCGCTGACGCTGGCGGCCGTGGTGCTGGTGGCCGCGCCGCTGGCGCTGCACGTGCCGCTGGCGGTGCTGGCAGGCATCCTGCTGTTCGTGGCCTGGAACATGGGCGAATGGCATGAATTTGCGCGGCTCAGGCAGTACAGCAACCACTACCGGCTGCTGATGTTGGGCACCTTTTTCCTGACCGTGGTGTTCGACCTCACGGTGGCGGTGCAGGTCGGCCTGGTGCTGGCCTGCGCGTTGTTCATCCGGCGCATGAGCTCGCTGTTCAGTGTGGAGCGCGTGGACGGTCAAGGCCCGGAGCTGACCTACCGGCTGTACGGCGCGCTGTTCTTCGGTGCCGTGGCCAAGATCGACAGCGTGGTCCAGGATGTGGAGGCCGCCCCCCCGGGGCCCACGGTGGTGCTGGACGCCCACCAGCTGGTGTCGCTCGACACCTCCGGCCTGGACGCGCTGCGCCAGTTGCACAAGGCCGTGCTGATGCGCGGCGGGCGGCTGGAGATCCGGTCGCTGCAGCCCCAGCCGCGCGATCTGATGGAGCGCACGGGCTTTGACCGCGAGCTGGCGGCGCAGCGTTCCCCGGCGCCCAGGGCCGCCTGAGGGCCCCGGGCGGTAAAATGCCCCGCCAAAGGTCCCCATCCATGTCCATCGTCAATTTCTTCCGCCGTCCCGACTACCAGTCGGAAGTCACCCAGTTCATCGAGCAGATGAAAACCGCCCGCCCCGACCTGGAAGCCCAGCAACGCGCCGGACGCGCCTTGCTGTGGGACAAGAACGTGGACCGCGGTGCCTGGCGCGAGTACCGCGAAGCCCAGGTGCCGCAAAAGCCCTACGTCTACCAGACCGACGCCAAATAAGCGGCCAAATCGGCTGTAGCCCTTGTGGAGCGGCCGTTTTCTGCTACTGAATTCATAGCATCCACATGATCGATCCTCCGGAACCCCTGCGCCTGCCCGAGGCCGGAGGACCGCAGGTGCCCGGCATGCCCGACGTGATCGATCAGGTGGCGCTGGCGCGGCTGTACGGCGAACCGCTGTTCGCCATGCCCACGGACCTGTACATTCCGCCAGACGCGCTGGAGGTGTTCCTCGAGGCCTTCGAAGGCCCGCTGGACTTGCTGCTGTACCTGATCCGCAAGCAGAACTTCAATATCCTGGACATCCCGATGGCGGGCGTCACGCGCCAGTACCTGGAGTACGTGGACGAAATCCGCAACCGCAACCTCGAACTGGCGGCCGAGTACCTGCTGATGGCGGCCATGCTGATCGAGATCAAGTCGCGCATGCTGCTGCCCCCGCGCAAGACCGCCGAGGGCCAGGAACCCGAGGACCCGCGCGCCGAACTGGTCCGGCGCCTGCTCGAGTACGAGCAGATGAAGCTGGCGGCCGCGCGCCTGAACGAGATGCCCCAGGTAGGCCGCGATGTGCTGCGCGGCCAGGTCTACATCGAGCAGTCGCTGCAGCCGCGCTTTCCCGACGTCAACGTGGTCGACCTGCAGGAGGCCTGGCGCGACATCGTCAAGCGCGCCAAGCTGGTCCAGCACCACAAGATCACGCGCGAAGAATTGTCGGTGCGCGAGCACATGAGCATCGTGCTGCGCCGCCTGCAGGGGCGCAAGTTTGTCGAGTTTGAAGAACTGTTCGACGTCTCGCGCGGCGTGCCGGTGCTGATCGTCACCTTCATCGCCTTGCTGGAGCTGGCCAAGGAGTTGCTGATCGACGTCACGCAGGCCGAAGCCTTTGCGCCGATCTACGTGCGGCTGGCCTATTCGCCGGCCTGAACCCATGGCCGCCCTCCGGCGGCGACGGACCCTCACCATGAACGACACCTCCCACGACTTTGACGTGCTGATCGTTGGCAGCGGCCTGGCCGGCCTGTCGGCGGCTCTGCACCTGGCGGCCACGCACCGCGTGGCCGTGCTCACCAAACGCGCCATGAGCGACGGCTCCAGCGGCTGGGCCCAGGGCGGCATTGCCGCGGTGCTGGCCGAGGGCGACAGCTTTGATTCGCATGTGGACGACACCCTGGTCGCCGGCGCCGGCCTGTCGGACCCCGCGGCCACGCGCTTCGTGGTGGAACACGCGCCCGAGAGCATCGGGTGGCTGCGCCGGCTGGGCGTGCCTTTCTCACTGGAGGATGGCCAGCTTCATCTCACGCGCGAGGGTGGCCACAGTGCGCGGCGCATCGTGCACGCCACCGATGCCACGGGCGCCGCCGTTCAGAAGACGTTGATCGAGCGGGTGCGCCAGACGCCCAACATCACGCTGTTCGAGCACCACACGCTGGTCGACCTGATCACCGGCAAGAAGCGCGGCCTGCCGCTGAACCGCTGCTTCGGGCTGTATGCGCTGGACGAGGCCACCGACCGCGTGGTCACCTTCCGCGCCCCCCACACCATCCTGGCCACCGGCGGTGCCGGCAAGGTCTACCTCTACACCACCAACCCCGACACCGCCACGGGTGACGGCATCGCGGTGGCCTGGCGCGCGGGCTGCCGCGTGACCAACATGGAATTCATCCAGTTCCACCCGACCTGCCTGTACCACCCGCACGCCAAGAGCTTCCTGATCACCGAAGCGGTGCGCGGCGAGGGGGGGCGTCTGCTGCTGCCGGATGGCACACGCTTCATGCCCCTGCACGACCCGCGCGCCGAGCTGGCGCCGCGCGACATCGTGGCCCGCGCGATCGACTTCGAGATGAAAAAGCATGGCCTGGACTGCGTGCACCTGGACATCTCCCACCAGCCACGGGAATTCATCCTCGAGCACTTTCCCAACATTCACGCGCGCTGCCTGGAGCTGGGCATCGACATCACGCGGCAGCCCATTCCCGTGGTGCCGGCTGCGCACTACACCTGTGGCGGCATCCACACCGACCTGTCCGGCCGCACCGACCTCGCCGGGTTGCACGCCATCGGCGAGACCGCCTACACCGGCCTGCATGGCGCCAACCGGCTGGCCAGCAACTCGCTGGTCGAGTGCATGGTCTTCGCGCGCGCCGCGGCGCAGGACATCCGGATCACCGCCCTGCCCGAGCCGCCGGCGGTGGCCCCGTGGGACGACAGCCGCGTCACCGACGCCGACGAAGCCGTGGTCATCTCCCACAACTGGGACGAGCTGCGCCGTTTCATGTGGGACTACGTGGGCATCGTGCGAACCAACAAGCGACTGGAGCGTGCGGCGCACCGCATCGCCCTGCTGCGCAGCGAGATCCAGGAGTTCTACGCGCACTTCCACGTCACGCGCGATTTGCTGGAACTGCGCAACCTGGTCGAAGTGGCCGGGCTGATCGTGCGCTCGGCCCAGGCCCGGCACGAGAGCCGGGGGCTGCATTTCAGCCGGGACTATCCACAGCAGGCCGCCGATACCCGGCCCACCACACTCAGCCCGGGTGACGCCGGCCCGCTGGCCTGACCCCTTCTCCGCCGAGGCCGTGACTGGGCCGGCACGGCGCAAGCGACACTGGCCGGCGCCATCCCGTCCCCATGGACTCAGGCCATGACGACGTTCTCGAGGTTGAAACTGAACGGTTGAGCCTGGGGCCCAACCCCTCCACCCGTCATCACAATGTCAGCGCTGGCGATGCCCAGCAGCGAGATTTCGGTGTTGATGTCGGACAGGATGGCCGAATTCATCACCTCTCCCTCCTCCACCTGTGAAACTGCGCCGATCCAGATCGTGGGCTTGAACGAGAAGGCCGCTTTCTGCTGCGGCGCGATGCTGTTCTTGGTCGCCAGCAATTTGCCGGCCTTGTAGATACCGACGTTGATGGCGCCGCGAGCCAGGTGGTTGGCGACCTGGACTTCCCGCATGCTGGTGGCCGGGCCTGCGAACTCGAGGCTGTCCCCGGACGGGTTCAGGACCATGTGGAACGCCTGGCCGAATTGCGCATCGAGGTGAGGCGTGAAATTGCCATAGCTGTCGCTGGCCCCGACCGCCATCGACATCGGGTAGGTGAACGGATGGTTGTCGCCCTGTCCGCAGTTCTGGATGACGACCCAGGCCACCGCCAGTTCGTCGAAGTCGGTGACTACATTTTTCTGGAAGATCACGACGCTCGAATGGTTCGCGTCGTTGGAGTGGTTGATGAAGTTGAGCTTGACGTCCATGGGGCCTCCGGTGTGTGCATCGCGGCATGCGATGTCCTGGTGACCGGGCATTGTCGGGCGCGAGCCCTGCCGGCCCTGGTGACAAAGTACCCAGGCGCCCAAACTCCTCCTCCAATCGGAGGAGGCAGTCGCTCCGCCGCGTCAGGCGGCTCCGATGTCCGGCACCAAGGACCCCGGGTTCTGCCCCCCTTTGAGGGCCGCCGTGAACGCCAGCATGCGGTCGATCGGCCGGCGCGCACGCACACCCAGCGAAGGGTCGACATGGATTTCGTTGGCGCCGGTTTCCAGCACCTGGGCCAGTGCGGCCAGGCCATTCATGGCCATCCAGGGGCAGTGGGCGCAGCTCTTGCAGGTGGCGCTGTTGCCCGCCGTGGGAGCTTCGTAGAACACCTTGCCCGGGTTGAGGGTGCGCAGCTTGTGCATCATGCCGTTGTCGGTGGCCACAATGAACTCACGGGCGTCCATCTCGCGGGCGGCCTTGAGAATGCCCGAGGTGGAGCCCACCGCATCGGCCAGGGCCACCACATCGGCCGGGGATTCGGGGTGCACCAGCACCTTGGCCTGCGGATGCTCCTTTTTCAGGGCCTCGAGTTCGAAGGCCTTGAATTCGTCGTGCACGATGCAGGCCCCATTCCAGAACACCATGTCAGCCCCCGTCTCGCGCTGGATGTAGCTGCCCAGATGACGGTCAGGCGCCCAGAGGATCTTGTGGCCCTTGTCCTTGAGGGCCCGCACGATGTCGAGCGCGCAGCTCGACGTCACGAGCCAGTCGGAGCGGGCCTTCACCGCCGCACTGGTGTTGGCATAGACCACGACCGTGCGGTCGGGGTGCTGGTCGCAGAAAGTGCTGAACGCGTCAATCGGGCAGCCCAGATCGAGCGAGCAGTTGGCGTCCAGATCGGGCATCAGCACACGCTTTTCCGGCGACAGGATCTTGGCCGTCTCCCCCATGAACCTCACACCCGACACCACCAGTGTCTGCGCCGCATGGTCGCGGCCAAAGCGGGCCATCTCGAGCGAGTCGCTCACGATCCCGCCCGTTTCCTCCGCCAGGTCCTGCAGGTCCGGATGTACGTAGTAGTGGGAGACCATGACCGCGTTCTTTTCCTTGAGCAGCCGTCGGACCTTGTCCTTGAGCTGCGCGCGCTGCTTGGGACCCGGCTCCACGGGGACGCGCGCCCAGGCATGCCGGGTGTCGCAGACCGTCCCCGCGGGCACGGGTTGGTCGTATTCCACATCAATCACTGTGCTCATGGCAGCTCCTGCAGGCGCATGGAAAAGTCGGTGGCCTTCACATCCTTGGTGAGGGTGCCAATGGAAATCCGGTCCACCCCGGTTTCGGCCAGCGCGCGCAGGCCCTCCAGCGTCACGCCGCCGGAAATCTCCAGGATCGCACGGTCTGCATTGAGGCGCACGGCCTCCCGCAGGGTGGGCAGGTCCATGTTGTCGAGCAACACCATGCGGGCCCCGGCGTCCAGCGCCTCCCGCAACTGCGCCAGGGTTTCAACTTCGATCTCGATGAAGCGGGCCTGGCTGGCCACCGCGGAGGCCGCAGCCAGCACCGGTGTGACCCCGCCGGCCGCCGCGATGTGGTTTTCCTTGATGAGCACCGCGTCGTACAGGCCGATGCGATGGTTGGTACCGCCTCCGGTCCTGACCGCGTACTTCTGAGCCAGCCGCAACCCGGGCAGCGTCTTGCGTGTGTCCACGATCTGCGCGCGTGTTCCCTTCACGGCCTCCACGTAGGCCGCCGTCTTGGTGGCCACGGCACTGAGCAGCTGAAGGAAATTCAGCGCCGTCCGCTCGGCGCTGAGCAACGCGCGCGCCGAAGCCTCCACCTCCAGCACCACCTGGTCAGCGCGCGCCGCATGGCCTTCGGCCACATGCCATGTGATGCGCGCGTCGGCCTCAAGACCACGGATCGCCGCTTCCACCCAGGGCGCACCGCACATCACCGCCGGCTCCCGCACCAGCACCCGCGCCCGCGCCCGGCGGGCCGGATCCACCAGGCCGGCCGTCAGATCGCCGCTGCCCAGGTCTTCTTCCAGGGCTCGCGCTACGTCGGCGCGGGCCAGCTCGGCCAGGGACGCCGCTGAAAAATCAAATGGTGTTGTCATGGCCCCGAGCATAGCCAGAACCGCAACGCATCCACCTCAACTGCCAACTTTGCCCCCACTTCGGGAGATTTTTCGTTGGGCAGACGGGTTGCATTCAGTTACTATTGTTCAAATGTTTAGCCCCGATCCTTCACGGGGCCCGCAGGTGACCGGAGGCCTTGCGTCGATTCGTGGACCCCAAGGGGCCGCGCGATTCCTTCAATGTCTGGCCTCAGCCCTCCTGATGTGCGGCCTGCTGTGGACTTCCGCCGCGCGGGCACAGGTGTGTGCGGCGCCCGGCAAGGATGCTCCCGGCACCCTTTCAGGTATCGTCAACCGCTATCACCAGGGCAACGGCAACCGTACCGCGGGCAACACCACGCTGACCTTGGGCGCGGCCTCCGGCGCGGCGGGCGCCGTCGCCGTGGGCGACCTGCTGCTGATCATCCAGATGCAGGGAGCCACCCTCAACACCAGCAATGACGAGCGCTACGGCGACGGCGTGGGCACCAACAACAGCCGCCCCTTCAGCTCGGTATCGCAGGCCAACGGCTACAGCAACCTCAACAATGCCGGGGCCTATCAGTTCCTGAGGGTCACCGCCGCCGCCGGCAACAACATCACCTTCACGCCGCCCCTGGCCAACGACTACACGCAGAACACCGGCAGCACGCGCCGGCGCGCCTACCAGGTGATCCGGGTCCCGCAGTACCCCAGCGCCACCATCGACAGCGCCAGCCCCGTGGTGCCCCTGCCCTGGAACGGCTTCGTCGGGGGCGTGGCCGCGATCGACGTGGCAGGCAAACTCACGTTCATCGGCGCGGGGCCGCACATCGAGGCGACGGCGCGCGGGTTCCGGGGCGGCGTCCAGGGCAACAACAATTCCACCTTCCCGTCCGGCACCCTGCTCTACCGCGGCAACAACACGGCCGATGGCGGCAGCAAGGGGGAAGGCATGGCGGGAACCCCGCAGTACGTCCAGACCTCCACGGCGGGCGGCTACGCCAGCGGAACCCGTTTCAGCGATGCAGCCCCGACGTTCGCCAACAACGGAACCACCGGGGGCTACCCCAATGGCGACTTCCTGCGCGGAGCCCCCGGCAATGCCGGCGGGGGCGGCAATTCCCACAACGCCGCCGGCGGGGGCGGGGGCAACGGCGGCCAGGGGGGCAATGGCGGCCAGACCTACGATGGTGACGGCCTGCTGGACACAGGAGGCTACGGTGGGGCCCGCTCCCCCCAGGACGGCGTGTTGCTTCCGACGCGGATTTTCATGGGCGGCGGCGGCGGGTCGGGCAGCCTGAATGACGGCACCAGCCCTCGCGGCTCGGGGGGCAACGGCGGCGGCATCATCGTGGTCCGGGCCGGCGGCTTTGCCGGCTCCGGGCTGCTGCGAAGCGATGGCCAGCGCGGCTGGGATTCCGACGTGGGCCAGGACGCGGGTGGCGGCGGTGGCGCCGGCGGGTCGGTGCTCGTCGTCGCCGGCAGCGGGCATGGCAACGTGTCGGTTCAGGCCCGTGGCGGGCACGGTGCCGATTCCAACCTCAACACCAACAGCCTGCCGTTCGCGCCTCCGAACGGCCTGCAAAGCGGGGGCTGCTGCACCGGCGAACGTGAAGGCCCGGGCGGCGGTGGCGGCGGCGGGGCGGTGTACTCCAATGCGTCGCTCGGCCTGCTGGACCTGGCCGGAGGCACCAACGGCAAGTCTCGCGAGGATCTCTCGCAGGGCTTCTCGGGCAACATGCAGGCGCGGCCAGGTGATGCCGGCAACAGCACGGCCTCGATCTCTTCGGCGTCGATCGATGGTGTCCGCCCGGGTTACGAGTGCAAGCCCGCGCTGTCCGTCAGCAAGCTCACCACCACACCCTCGCGCACCGTGCCCCCGGACACTAGCGCCACCTACCGCATCAGCCTGTCCAATGCAGCCACCGCTGGCACCGCATACGGTGTGTCGGTGGGCGATGCGCTACCGCCGCCGTTCACCCTGAGCGGCACCAGCGCCGTGGTGGCGTACGGGGCAGGCGCCACCGGGCCGGCGTCCCCCGTCACGGCCGGTGGCACCTCGACACTGGCTTTTGGGACGCCGGGGCACCCTTCCAACGGTTTCACGCTGGATCCCGGCGGCAGCCTGACACTCACCTTCAACGTCAGCCTGAATGCCGCCACCTCGGGCACCTACAACAACCCGGCCACGACGGCCTACACCGACCCCACGCGGACCAGCGGCGTGGCAGCACTGGCGGGCACCAACGCCACGGTCAGCCCCGGCGGTGTGGAAGGGGCCGGCGACACCGCAGGCGGCAGCAACTATGCGGCAGGTTCAAGCACGCAGGAAGACGTGGTGGTGGCCGGTGCTCCCGCCACCACCGCGGACCTCGGCCTGACCAAGACCGGTCCGGCCACGGCGGAAACGGGTTCAGCCGTGCAGTATGTGCTGACACTGACCAGCGCCGGCCCTGCCAGCCTGGCCGGCAGCGTGACCGTCAGCGATCTCGTCCCCGCGGCCATCGGCACGGTCACCTGGGTCTGCACCGTCACCAGCGGCTCGGCGGACTGCGACACCGCGGGTGCCGGCTCCGGGGCGGCCGGCAGCGGCAACAGCGTGACGTTGCCGCGCATCCAGATCGACAGCGGCGCCGAAGTCCGTATCCAGATCGACGGCACGGCCGCCAGCGCGGGCACCCTGACCAACACCGCCACCGTGGCCATCACCCCGGGGTTCACCGATCCTGCCAGCGCCAACAATCTGGCCACGGCGAGCACCGTCATTTCCGTGCCGGTGGCCGATGTCTCGGTCACCAAATCCAACGGCGTGAACACCGTGACCTCGGGGGGCGTCACGGGCTACGCCGTCGTCGTGGCCAACGCGGGACCGTCTGCGGCCGACGGCACCCTGATCAGCGATCCTGCCGCCTCCGGCCTGTCCAAGCTCAGTGTGAGCTGCTCGTCCGCGGGCGGCGCCCTCTGCCCCGGCGGCCTGAGCACCACCACGTTCGAAGCAGGGATCGCCGTGCCGACGCTGCCTGCCGGCAGCACCGTCACCTTCGAACTGAACGCGCTCGTGACCGCCGCCAGCGGCACCGTGGCCAACAGTGCCGCCCTCACCGCGCCTGCTGGACTGACCGACCCCAACCCCGCCAACAACAGCGCCACCGACACCGACGCCGTGGGCGTGGCCAACACCACCGTGGCCTCTGCTGCCGGCCTTTGCCCTTCGGGCACCACCGAGCAAGCCGCCAACCTCGTGACCAACGGCGACTTTGCCGACACCGGCGCAGGCCTCGGCGCGGGGGTGAGCCAGTACCCGCTCAACACCAATGTGCCCGACACCGGCGTGGGCATCCAGTCGGGCGCGCGCAACTATGGCGGCCTGGTCGTGCAGAACCCGTTCCCTGGCGATGTCAGCCGGGGCTTGGCCGGCGCCGCCAACTGGCTGTACAGCAACGGCAACAACACCGGCGCCGCCTACCGCCTCTGGTCACAGACCCTCAACGGGCTGACGGTGGGCCGCACCTACACCTGGCTGTACTACGGATCGAATGCCATCGTGCCGGGAAACACCACGGCCACGGTGCAACCCCGCGTGGAATTCCGGCTCACGGCCGGGCCCACGACGCAGACACTTGGCGGCTCCAACAGCTACCCGCTGGAAACGCTGGGGGGCGGTGATGTCTGGACCCTGCAGCAGCGCACCTTCACCGCCAGCGTCACCTCGGTGGTGCTCGCGCTGTGGGACACGCGCACCGGCACCAACGGCGACAGCCTCGCGACTGCCCAGGTCACCCTGCGCGAGTGCGCCCCCGATACCGATCCGGTGGTCACCAAGACCGACAACACCACCACGGTGGTGACCCTCTCGACCACCAGCTACATCCTCACCGTGGCCAACAACGGGCCCGGCGCAGCCGATGGGGTCATCGTCAAGGACCCGGCTGAACCGGGGCTCACCAAGCTGGACATCGTCTGCCAGGCCAGCGGCGCGGGCGCCCTGTGCCCGGTGTCGACCACCCTCAGCGGCATCGAAGGGGCGGGCCTGACCCTTCCGGCCCTGCCCGCGGGCACCACCGTCACCTTCACCATCACCGCATCGATCACGGCGCTGCAGGGCCTGGTCACCAGCTCGGTGGCCCTGCAGCTGCCACCCGGGCTGACCGACAGCAACCTCGCGAACAACGACGCCCAGGACGTCGACAACGTGATGGGGCTGGTCAGCGTGAGCATCGGCAAGAGCAATGGCACGGCAACGGTCGCCTCCGGCGGGACGACCGCCTATGCCATCACGGTGGGCAACGCCGGCCCCTCCCCCGCAGACAACAGTGTGCTGGTCGATCCGGCGGTCACCGGCCTGTCCTGTACGGATGCCGCCACCTGTGCGGCGAGCGGAGGTGCATCCTGCGGCAGCCCGACGGTGCCCATCGCCACGCTGAACAGCGGCTTTCCCATCCCGTCACTGCCTGCGGGCGGTCAGGTCACGGTCACCGTGGTCTGCAGCGTGAGCGCCACGGGCTCCTGACGCGCGACGTCAGCTCGACTCGGCGACCGGGTCACGTCCCATCAGTTCCGCCACGGCCGTGCGAGGGTCGAGCTGGCCATCCAGCAATGACACCACCGACCGGGCAATCGGCATGTCCAGCCCCAGGCGGCTCGCCCGCTGCACCACCGTGCGGGCACAGTACACGCCTTCGGCCACGTGGCCCAGCGACTGCACCGCCTGCTCCAGTGTCTGCCCTCGGGCCAGCAGCAGGCCCACCTGACGGTTGCGGCTCAGATCGCCGGTGGCGGTCAGCACCAGATCCCCCAGACCGGACAGGCCCATGAACGTGTCGGCGCGCGCGCCCAGCGCGAGGCCCAGCCGGGTCATCTCGGCCAGCCCCCGGGTGATCAGTGCAGCCCGCGCGTTCAGGCCCAGGCCCAGGCCATCGCACAGGCCGGTGGCAATGGCCAGCACATTCTTGACCGCCCCCCCGGTTTCCACGCCCACGAGGTCGTCATTGGCATAGACCCGCAGGGACGGCCCATGAAAGGCCTGCACCAGGGCCTCACGCACCGCGGCATGCCCACTGGCCGCGACCAGCGCCGACGGTTGGCCACGGGCCACTTCTTGGGCGAAACTCGGCCCGCTCAGCGCGCCCGCGGCCAGGTCAGGCGCCACCTGCGCGAGGATTTCATGGGCCAGCAGTCCATCGGCTCCCGCCTGCGGACTTTCAAACCCCTTGCACAGCCAGGCCAGTGGCACACCACAGCCCTGCAGGGCCAGCAACGTGCCTCGCAGGCCCGCCATCGGCGTCGCCACCACGGCCAGGTCATGTGCCTGCACCAGGTCGCGCAACGAAGCCACCGGCTCACCGCTCACCCCGACGCCCTGGGGCAGGGCCACGCCGGGAAGGTAACGCGTGTTCTCACGGTCGGCGGCCAGCGCGGTCGCCTGAGACGGGTCGCGCGCCCAGAGGGTGACCGCATGCCGGGGAGCCGCGCTGACGGCCAACGCGGTGCCCCAGGCACCCGCCCCGATGACTATGATTTTCATAGCATGAAGCGACCATCCCATAAGGGCTGGCAGCCCCTATGGCTTGAAAACTTACTGCGTGACGATGCGCGGGGCATCGGCTTCGGCCGCAGCGGCCGCCTGCGCCTGCTGCTGCTCGTGCATGGCCTGGAAATTGATTTCGGTCAGATGCACGGGCGGGAAGCCGGCACGGGTAATGACGTCGGCCACATTGCCGCGCAGGTAGGGATAGACGATCTGCGGGCAGGCGATGCCGATGATCTGGCCCATCTGCTCCTCGGGCAGGTTGCGGATCTCGAAGATGCCGGCCTGCTTGACCTCGACCAGGAACACCGTCTTGTCCTTGATCTTGGCCTGCACCGTGGCCGTCACCGCGACCTCGTAGATGCCTTCGGCCGCCGGCAGCGCATCCACGCCCAACTGGATATCGACCACCGGCGCTTCCTGCTCGAGCAGGATCTGCGGGGAATTGGGCTGTTCCAGGGACGCTTCCTTGAGGTAAACGCGTTGGATCTGGAACACGGGATCTTGCTGCTCGGCCATGGCACTCTTTCAGGTCAAAAACGAAACGGGGAAAGACAAGGCCCGCCTGGAAATGCTCCCACGCGGGCCTGTCGCGATGCGGAGATTATCCGTTCAAAAGCGGCACCAACCCGCCACGGCTGTCCAGGGCCATGAGGTCGTCGCAACCGCCCACGTGGGTGTCCCCCACAAAAATCTGCGGCACGCTGCGCCGCCCGGTGATTTCCATCATCCTGAGGCGCTCCGCGGGCACCTCGTCGACGCGGACTTCGTCGATCTGTTCAACCCCGCGGCTGCGAAGGATCTGCTTGGCGCGGATGCAGTAGGGGCAAACCGCCGTGGTGTACATCTTGACTGGTTGCATGGGAAACGTTCCGGCAAATGGCCTCTCAGGCCTTCTCGAGCGGGAGATTGGCTTCCTTCCAGCTCTTCAGCCCGCCCTGCAGCACCTGGGCCTTTTCATAGCCCAGCTTCTTCGCCTGGGCCAGCACGCGGTTCGCCCGGGCGCCGGTGGCGCAGACCAGGATCACCGGCAGCGCCTTGTTCCTGACCACTTCAGGCAGACGCTGTTCGAACTGGCCCACCGGCACATTCCTGGCGCCACCCACGTGACCCGCAGCGAACTCCTCCGCCTCGCTCACATCCACCACCACCGCCTTCTCGCGGTTGATGAGCTGCACGGCGCCGTTGGCCGAGAGCGCGCCCCCCGCCAGCCCCCCCGTGATGACGGGCCAGACCAGCATCGCCCCGGAAGCCAGCGCCACGGCAATCAGCGTCCAGTTGTCCACAATGAATTTCACGTCAAACCTTTCCAGTGACCGAACGGCAAAAGGGTGGATTTTAGAATGGAGGGCTGATCCCTCCTTTTCAACCGGCCATTGCGCCCCGTTTTGCGACCCGTCATGCACAAACTAGTCCTCATCCGCCACGGCGAATCGACCTGGAATCTTGAAAACCGTTTCACCGGCTGGACCGACGTGCCCCTGACCGACACCGGCATCGAACAGGCCAAAAACGCAGGACGCCTGCTGAAGGCGGAAGGTTACGAATTCGACCTTGCCTACACCAGCGTGCTCAAGCGCGCCACCCACACCCTGTGGCACTGCCTGGACGAAATGGACCGCACCTGGCTGCCCGTGGTCAACAGCTGGCGCCTCAACGAGCGCCACTACGGGGCGTTGCAGGGTCTGAACAAGGCCGAGACCGCGCGGAAATTCGGTGACGAACAGGTGCTGATCTGGCGCCGCAGCTACGACACGCCGCCGCCGGCACTGGAAGCCTCCGATCCGCGCAGCGAGCGGGGCGACATCCGCTACGCCCGCCTCACGCCCGCGCAGATTCCGCTGACCGAGTGCCTCAAGGACACCGTGGCCCGCGTGCTTCCGTTCTGGAACGAATCCATCGCGCCGGCCATCCGGGCCGGCAAGCGCGTCGTGGTCGCCGCGCACGGCAATTCGATCCGCGCCCTGGTCAAGTACCTCGATGGCATTTCCGACAGCGACATCGTGGGCCTGAACATCCCCAACGGCACGCCCCTGGTCTACGAGCTCGACGGTGAACTCCGGCCTCAGCGCCACTACTACCTGGGTGACGAACAGGCCGTGGCCCGAGCCGCTGCCGCGGTGGCCACGCAGGGCCGCGGCTGAGACCCGGCGTAAAGCCCCGGTAAATCCTGGTACTTTCCCACGAATCGCTCCAGCCCTCTGGAACTGGCTGCCCTTCCAGGCGTCTTAGCACTGGTGTGGGTGTATATTGAAGTCAAGAGGACTTAGTTTTATGAGCCACAAACTCAAAATCGCGGGCTGGATCACCGTTGGAGCACTGGCCGGCGCCCTGACCACGGTATCGCTGCAAACGGTTGCGCGCGGTTCGCTGGCCCCGTTGCCCCTGGAAGAGCTGCAGCAGCTCGCCGCCGTGTTCGGCATGGTCAAGAGCGACTACGTGGAACCGGTGGACGAGAAAAAGCTGATCTCCGACGCCATCTCGGGCATGGTCTCCAGCCTGGACCCCCATTCCCAGTATTTCGACAAGAAGTCGTTCAAGGAATTCCGCGAAGGGACCTCGGGCCGGTTCGTGGGTGTGGGGATCGAGATTTCCCAGGAAGACGGCCTGGTCAAGGTGGTGTCGCCGATCGAAGGTTCGCCCGCATTCCGCGCCGGCCTCAAGCCCAACGACCTGATCACCAAGATTGACGAGACCCTCGTCAAGGGTCTGTCCCTTACCGAGGCCGTCAAGCGCATGCGCGGCGAGGCCAACACCAAGGTGGTGCTCACCATCTACCGCAAGGACGAGAACCGCACCTTCCCCGTCACGATCACGCGCGAGGAAATCAAGACCCAGTCGGTCAAGGCCAAGGTGGTCGAGCCCGGGTATGCCTGGATTCGCCTGAGCCAGTTCCAGGAGCGGACGGTCGAGGACTTCGCGCGCAAGATGTCCGAGATCTACCAGAAGGAGCCCCATCTCAAGGGCCTGGTGCTGGACCTTCGCAACGACCCCGGTGGCCTGCTGGACGCGGCGGTGGCGATTTCCGCGGCCTTCCTGCCCGACAACGTGACCGTGGTCTCCACCAACGGCCAGCTGGCCGAAAGCAAGTTCACCTACAAGGCGGCGCCCGAGTTCTACCAGCGTGGCAACGGTCCGGACCCGCTCAAACGCCTGCCCGCCGCCCTCAAGACGGTCCCGCTGGTGGTGCTGGTCAATGAAGGCTCGGCTTCGGCCAGCGAGATCGTGGCGGGCGCCCTGCAGGACCACAAGCGCGCCGTGATCCTGGGCAGCCAGACCTTTGGCAAGGGCTCGGTCCAGACGGTGCGGCCCCTGGGCCCCGACACCGGCCTCAAGCTCACCACGGCCCGCTACTACACCCCCAGCGGCAAGTCGATCCAGGCCAAGGGCATCCTGCCCGACGTGATGGTCGACGAGACAGAAGAAGGCAATCTGTTCGCGGCGCTGCGTACCCGCGAAGCCGACCTCGAGAAGCATCTGGCCAGTGGACAGGGTGCCGAAGTCAAGGACGAAGCCCGCGAGAAAGCCCGCGAGGAAGCCCGCAAGAAACTCGAGGAGGAAGCACGCAAGCCCCCTCAGGAGCGCAAGATTCCCGAGTTCGGGGGTGACAAGGACTTCCAGCTGGCGCAGGCGCTGAACCAGCTCAAGGGCCGGCCGGTGCTGATCAGCAAGACCATGGTTGAACGCAAGGAAGAGAAGAAGGAAAACTGATCTTCTCCCGTTCAGTGCTCAGGGCCGGATTCACCACGGGAATCCGGCCTTTTTCATTGCGGCCACAATCGCGCCATGACCGACGACCAACTGCTGCGCTATTCACGCCACATCCTGCTGGACGAGATCGGCATCGAGGGCCAGCAGCGCATCCTGGGTGCCCGCGTGCTGGTCATCGGTGCCGGCGGCCTGGGGTGCCCTGTGGCTCTGTATCTGGGCAGCGCCGGCGTGGGTCATATCACGGTGATCGATGACGACCGGGTGGACCTGACCAACCTGCAACGCCAGATCGCGCACACGATGGCGCACCTGGGCCAGCCCAAGGCCCAGTCGGTCCGAGCCGCTGTTGCCGCCATCAATCCGGAGGTGGAGGTGGAGGTCGTTCAGGCAAGGGCTGACGCTGCGCTACTGAACCAATGGGTGCCGCGAGTCGACCTCGTCCTGGACTGCAGCGACAATTTTCCGACGCGCCATCAGGTGAATGCCGCCTGCGTGGCGCACGGCAAGCCCCTGATCTCCGGTGCCGCCATCCGCTTCGACGGACAGGTCTCGGTCTACGATCCGCGAGACCCGGACTCGCCCTGCTACGCCTGCGTGTTTCCGCCGGACAGCAGCTTTGAGGAAACCCGGTGTGCCACGCTGGGCGTGTTCGCCCCGCTGGTGGGGATCATTGGCGCGGTCCAGGCCGCCGAGGCCCTCAAGCTGCTCGCGGGATCTGGCACCCCGCTGTCGGGCCGCCTGCTGATGCTGGACGGACAGCGCATGGAGTGGAACGAGGTACGCGTGCCGCGGCAGGGCCACTGCACGGTCTGCCGACCGGCCTCTGTGCCGCCCGGATCAACGGGCGCGGTGTGAAATCGCCGGCGTAGCCGCACGGCTCAACACGCTCAGGCAGTCCACATCCTGGCCTGGCCCGGTCTCCACCGTGGCCGCCAGCGCCAGCAAGGGGTTGACGGCAGCCAGCGCCAATGCCGCGCCGGCGCGGCCGGCAAGCGCCATCTTGTCGGGCCCGGCCTGCGGCGCCGCAAAACTGCCAGCGATCTTGAGTGGCGAGCGCAGGCTCAGAATGCTGGCATCCTTGGGCTGCGGCCGCAGCACCACGTCCAGCGTCTCATCCGCCAGATTGATGCGACCGGCGCCTTGCACCACGGTGTCGGACGTATCGAGCACCATGGTGCGACTGGTCATCAGGCCCTGGCGCACATCGAATGCAGCGGCCGCGCAACGCAGGCTCACATTGCGGTCGCCACGGACCAGGAACTTGATGATCTCGCCGCCATCCAGTCCGGCAAACTCCAGCAGCAGGTTGCTGATCTCACCCTGGCCCATCAGCATGGAGACATTGCCGGACGAGGTCGCCAGCATGCGCGCCACGTTGTTGCCCTCGCCCGCCAGGTCGATGCGGCCATTGAACTGCCCCAGGCTGCTGCGCGTGGACTTCACCGCCGGGAAGAGCTGGTTCAGGTGCAGCCCCTCCATGTCCAGATTGACCACCACGCTGGCGGGATCGCTGGCCCCGTTGATGCGCAGCCGGCCCGCCACGCCCCCGCCCGCCACGCCCAGCTGCAGCGGGTCCAGTTCCAGCACCCCGTCGCGAAGGTGCACATGCACATCGGCCCGCTGCAGCGGCAGCGCGCCGGCATGGGCAATGTCAAGGGCCCGATAACGGACGTCGGCGTTCATCGCCTTGAGGCGCTCCAGATCGAGCCGGGCCACGGGCAACACCTTGCCCGGAGGCGGTTTCCGCCCGGCGGACGACGGGGCAGCGGCAACGGAGGCCTTGACATCGGGGGCCGTGGCGCTGCGCGCCTGCTCCGGCAAACCCACCAGAGGCGCCAGGTCATCGAAGTCCAGTTCGGCCGAGCGCAGCGCACCGGTCAGCAAAGGCACCCGCGAGGACATGTCGTAACTCAGGTCTCCGGACAGGTCGGAGCGCCCCAGCTTGCCCTGGACACCCGAAACGCTCCACACCGGGCCCTGCCGGCTCAACCTGCCGCGTACGGTGTAGCGCGGTGTCTCCGGCAACACCACGCCCAGCAACCCGTAAAGGTCGGCCAGGCTGGCACCGCGCAATTCAACGTTTGCATCCGCGCCTTCGGCGCTCACGAGGCTGGCGAGGGTGCCGGTCGCCCGAAGGCTGGTCTGACCCGCCATGGCGCTGACCTGCACAGGAAACGGATGGCGGGCCGACGGTGCCTCCAGCGCCAACACGCTGCCCGTGCGTCCGCTGGCCGCCACGGCCTGGCCCTTCCACCGTCCCTTGGCCTGGAAATGAAGCGGCAGTCCTTTGTCAGAGGGCTTCAGTTCGAAGGCGGCACGAACATCCGCCCCCTCGGCAGGCGCGACGAAATGCAGGGCCCCGCCATCCATCGTGAGTGACCCAATGCGGGGGACGTTGCCGGGGTCGGCCGTCTCGCGCCCCAGTGCCCAGGTGCGCCGGCCATCGGCTTCAATCTGCAGCCCCAGCTCAGGCCGGTGCAGGACCAGCGAAGGCAGGTCCAGCCGTCCGCTGAGGAGCGACGGCAGGCGCACCTCGAACTCCGCAGATTCCGCCCGGATCAGGTAGGGGTCCTTCGCCCACGGCGGGTTGGCGAACACAATGCCCTCCAGCTTCACGCGCGACGTCCAGCCGGGATGCACTTCGAGCCGGCGCTGAATCTCAAAATGGCGCCCAGTGCGCTCCGAGACGTAGCGGCTCAGCGGACCACGCAGCCAGTCCCAGGGCATCCACAACACGGTCAGCACCACCACCAGCAACGCGATCAATCCGGCGGCCATTGCTCGCACCCCGCTGGAGCGCAGCACGGCCCGGGCCCGTGTGGAAAGGTGGACGGACGAAGTCACTGCCCCGCTGTTCCCGAGCCCGCCAGGACATCGGTCACGAAGAGGTCCGGTGATGACGCCATCTGCGTCGCCGCGCTGGCCAGCAACAGATCCGCCTTGGCCGGCTCACCGAAAACCATCGCTGCAGCCGACGCCAACGTCGCGGCGCAGACCATCAAGGTGTTGAGATACTGTTTCATGTTGCATGCCCCCGGACCGCGTCAAGCGCTCCATGAAGACAGTGTTCCGCGCGCGGCCCACCCGCACCATCAGCGGCCGGCGGCACCCCCCGTCAGCCTGCGCCTACAACGCCCGCGCCCCGAGGGTAAAGCCGGGCAACTGTAGGCAACGTCCTACGCCTGCACGCCAGCCTGACTGGCACAATTTGCCGAACACAATCGATACATTGCGATACAGATGTCAGTTTCTTGCCCCTCAGGAATCCGGGAACGCCAAGCCCGCGATTCCGCGCCGGAATCGTCCGCGCCAAGCAGCCACCCATGCCCGAACTGAGAACCTACATCGTTGAAGACAATGCCACCATCCGCGAGAACCTGATCGGTACTCTGGAAGAGCTGACGTGCATCAAGGCGGTGGGGTTCTCCGAGACCGAGAACGAGGGGCGGGAGTGGTTGACCAGTGGCGAGCACCCCTGGGAACTCGCCATCGTGGATCTCTTCCTCAAGCAGGGCAGTGGCCTGGGCGTGCTCGAAGCCTGCCGCAACCGCCAACCCGGCCAGAAGCTGGTGGTGCTCAGCAACTACGCCACGGCGGACATGCGCAAGCGCTGCCTGCAACTTGGCGCAGACGCGGTCTTTGACAAATCCAACGAGATTGACGCACTGGTCGACTACTGCATCGACCAGTGCAGCACGGCGGGTTAGTCGATCAGCTTGTTCTTCAGCGCGTAGTACGTGAGGTCACTGTTCGATGCCAGGCTCATCTTTTCCATCAGGCGCGTGCGGTAGGTGCTGACCGTCTTGACACTCAACGAAAGCGATTTGGCGATGTCGCCCGCCGTCTCGCCTTTGGCCAGCTTCAGGAACACCTGGAACTCGCGCTCGGACAGGTGCTCATGAGGCGCGCCACCTTCCTTGCGGTTGAGCTGCTGGGCCAGCAGCTCGGCCACCGAGGGCGAGATGTAGCGCCGGCCCAAGGAGATGGTGCGGATGGCGTTGACGATCTCCATCGGATCGCACTCCTTGTTGAGGTAGCCACTCGCCCCCTGACGGATCAGGTTCATCGCATAGTGCTCCTCGGGGTAGCCACTGAGAATCAGGATGCCGACATCCGGCGCCTTCGCGCGGATCATGCCCAGCGCGTCGATGCCGCTTTGCCCGGGCATCGACAGGTCCATCACCAGCACGTCGAGTTCCGTGGTGCGAACGAGATCGATGGCTTCGCGGCCGCTGGCCGCTTCACCGACCACGCGCAGGTCCACCTGCTCGGAGAAAAACTGCTTGAGTCCGGTCCGCACGATGGCGTGGTCATCCACAATTCCAACTTTGATCATGTCACTTGCTTCCCGTGTTTCAGTCGCGGCGAGATGCCGTTGAGGCGGCGAAGCGCAAGCTCCGCCCACCCGAGGTGTCCATGATTCTATTCACAGTAATGTTCGAGCGGAGGGTTGCATGACCTGGTTTTCATTCAAGAGGCCCCTGACGCTGCCCAAGATGGCCATCAGCCTGCCCCTGGCGCTGCTGGCCACCTGCATTCTTCTTGTCATCAACGAAACCGGCTACGACCAGTCCACCCAGGCGCTGCATGCCATCTCCAGGGCTTCTGACGCGCGCAGCTCGCTCAACAAGCTGCTGCAGCACATGCTCGACGCCGAGACCGGCCAGCGCGGCTACCTGCTCACCGGCGATCCCCGGTACCTCGAGCCCTACAACATTGCGCTGGCCGATGTGGGCCAGACCATGGACGAGTTGCGCGACTTCTACGCGCCCATCCCCGAGGAGTTTGCGCAGATGGCGCAGCTCGGGCGCAACGTGCAGCGCAAGCTGGCGGAGATGGACCTGAGCGTGCGCATGCGCAAGCAGGGCAACGAGGACGCCTGGAAGTTCGTGCTCATGACCGACGTGGGCAAGGAGCACATGGACGCGATCCGCAGCGAGGCCACGCGCCTGATCAATTCGACCGCGCTGCGCATGGACGTCGGGCAGGCCCAGGTGATCCGCTCGCTGCAGCTCTCGCGCATCGGCATCGCAGCCGTCGCGGCCGCGGGCCTGCTGGCCTTCTACCTCTACCTTCGCCAGACCAATGCGCTCAAGCTCGCCGGTGAAAACCAGAAGGAAGCCCTGCTACAGGAGCGCGACCAGCTGGAGCAGCAGGTGCGCGACCGCACCGCCAGCCTCGGCGAGCTGGCCACCCACCTGCAGCAGGTGCGGGAGCAGGAGCGCGGCCACCTGGCGCGCGAGCTGCACGACGAACTGGGCGCCCTGCTGACGGCGGCCAAGCTGGACGTCGCCCGCATCAAGTCCAAGCTCTCGGCCACCACCGGAACGCCCGACCTGCTGGACCGGCTGCAGCACCTCACCGAAACGCTGAACCGCGGCATCGCGCTCAAGCGCCGCATCATCGAGGACCTGCGGCCCTCGTCACTGACCAACCTGGGGCTGCACGCGTCGCTCGAGATCCTGGCGCGCGAATTCTCCGAGCGCTCGGGCATGGAAGTGGCCACCGAGCTTGAGGCCGTGACCCTGGACGAATCGGCCCAGCTCACGGTGTACCGTCTGGTGCAGGAGTCGCTCACCAACATCGGCAAGTACGCCCAATCCAAGCAGGTAGACATCAGCCTGCGCCGCTATGAAAGCCACATCGAGGTCGGCATCAGCGACAACGGCCAGGGGTTTGACACCACCCGGGTCAAGGCCTCCACCCACGGCCTCGCGGGCATGCGGCACCGCGTGGAAGCCGCGGGCGGCCGGCTGTCGGTGGAGTCGACGCCTGGCCAGGGCACGCGTATCACCGGCGTGCTGCCCATCAGCGTTCCCGGCGCGAGCGCCAGCGCTGCGCACTGACCGTCCCGGCCCCGGGGTGGGCCTGTTCCTACATCAGCGTCTCGCGCATGCCGACAAATGCGCAGGCCCCCTGCTGATCAACAGCACCGGCATCGCTCCGTAACCTAGCAGCAGGCGAATCGGCAAACGATTGGCCAACCAACCCCGGGGCAACGCCCCGCAAGGAGATCGACATGCTGCACTATTCCGTTGTCTTTCTGGTGATTGCGCTGATTGCCGCCGTGTTCGGCTTTGGCGGCATTGCCGCCGGCGCGGTGGAGATCGCCAAGATCCTGTTCTTCATCTTCGCCATCATGGCCGTGGTGAGCTTCGTCATCAGCCTGGTCCGCAGGGGCTAGCACGGCGCTGCCGTCGCCCCGGCCGGTAGCGCGCTCCCGGCCCTTCCCACTCCACCCACAAGGAAAAGACATGCCCTCAACCCAGACCGCCCCCCGAGCCTCCCACGCCGCAGCCACCGAAGCGCGCCGCCTCACCGGTGAGGTGCTGCAGACCGCCGAAGAAGCCGTGGAAAGCACGCGCACCCACGTCAATCACCAGATCGACAGGGCCGCCGACGGCGTGCGCGACCTGCGCAGCCACCTGGAGCCTGCGATCGGCCACATCGCCGAGCGCGCACAACAGATGGCCAGCCGCAGCGTGAACGCTGCGTCCCAGGCCGGCGCCAAGGTCCAGAAACAGTTCAACCAGTACGCAGACGCCACGGGACGCTACGTGGCCGAGCAGCCCGTGAAGTCGGTGCTGATCGCCGCGGCCGCCGGCGCCGCGCTGGCAGCGCTGATCATGGCCACGCGAAACAGCCGCGCGAATCGCTGCTGAGCCCGCCCAGGAACCCGCACGCCATGATCCACCCCGTTTTCTCCGTGCTCGTCAACCGGCCCGACCTGGTGGTCGAGCACGCGGCAGCCTACGCCGCCCTGGTGCGGCAGGAAGCCTCCACGGCCGGCACGGAAGTCGCCTGCCGTGGCCTGGCCTGGGGTGTGGCCGCGCTCTCGTTCACGGCATTCGCCGTCCTGAGCGGCATGGCATTGATGCTGGGGACCCTGCTGTCCCAGTTCCACTGGGTCCTCATCGCCGTGCCTGCGGCAACTCTCGCCTTGGCACTGGCCGCCTGGCAGCGCGCGCGGCGCCCGCTGTCAGGCCGGCATTTTCACGAACTGCGGACCCAGCTGGACGCTGACGCGGCCACGCTGCGCCAGGCGGGAGGACAGGCATGACACCCGCCCAGCAGCTCGCCGCCAGCCGCGAAGCCATTGCGCGCCAGCTGGGCCACCATCGCGCTGGCCGCGCCCGCCCCGCAGACCCGGACCATCCCCGCGCGGGTGACGACCCGGGCGTGCCATCCGATCACGGCGGTGGATGGCGCCTTGCGCAACGGGCCCTGTCCGCCTGGTGGCACCACCATCCGGCCTATGCGGCCACCCAGGTGGCGCGCCCGGCGCTGGACGCCTACGCCTGCGAAAAGCCCCTGCAGCTGGTCGGCGTGGCCGCCGGCCTCGGTGCCGCGGCCGTGCTGCTGCGCCCCTGGCGCCTGCTCTCCGCGAGCGCCGTGGCTGCGCTGGTGCTGAAAACCTCGGACCTTGGCGGCCTGCTGGTCTCGCTGCTGGTCCCTGGCCAGCCATCCGGCGCGCCTGAAGACCCGGACGCGGAAAGGGCCCACGGCAATGCCTGACCGATTTCCCCTGTCCCTGCGCGCGGTGCCGCGCAGGGGCTTCAATGAAAGCAGCACCCAACCTCTCAACCCGAAGGAGAAGAGCATGAAATCCACCCAGTACATCCGCGCCCTCGCTTTTGCAGCCCTGGCGGGCATCACCATCGTCGGGACCGGCTGCGCCGTGGTGCGCGGCCAGGAAACCACGGGCGCCTACGTCGACGATGCGGCCATCACCACGGCTGTCAAGGCCAAGTTCGCCGCGGACAAGACCGTCGCCGCCACCTCCATCAATGTGGAGACGCTCAACGGCACGGTGGCGCTCTCGGGCTTCGCCAAGAACAGCGCCGAAAAATCCCAGGCCGAATACATCGCGCGCAACACCAAGGGTGTGCGTGAAGTGCAGAACCACATCAGCGTTCGCCCCTGATCCCCAGGGGTGAGGGTATTTCTCTGCGACCACTGCGGGCACCCCGTTTTCTTCGAGAACGTGGCCTGCCTGCACTGTGGCAGCGCACTGGCCTTCCTGCCCGACCGGCTGGCGCTATGCGCGATTGAACCCGTCGGCGCCGAAGCCCCGGGACTGTGGCAGCCCTGTGGCGGCGCGCCGGCGGACGAGCCCCGTGCGCGCTACCGCCTGTGCCACAACCACGCCGCGCTGCAGGCCTGCAACTTCGCGGTCAATGCCTCGGACGTGCACACCCTGTGCGTGTCCTGCCGGCTGACGCGCCTCCTGCCGGACCTGTCGGTGCCGGCCAACCATGAGCGCTGGTATCGCATCGAGGTGGCCAAGCGCCGCCTGTACTACACGCTGGCCCGGCTCGGACTGGTGTCGCCTTCGGTCAGCTCCCACACGCTCGAGGGCCCGGTGTTCGAGTTCCTCGCCGACCAGCCTGGCGCCGCGCCCGTGCTCACGGGCCACAGTGCCGGGGTCATCACCCTCAACGTGGCGGAGGCCGACGACGACGAGCGCGCGCGCCGCAGGCTGGCCCTGCACGAGCCCTACCGCACCCTGCTGGGTCATTTGCGCCATGAGTCCGGGCACTACTACTGGGACCGCCTGGTCCTGGCCGACGGCCACGTGCCCGCGTTCCGGGACCTCTTTGGCGATGAATCCGCGGACTACGCGCAAGCCCTCGAGGCCCACTATGCCCGCGGGCAGCCCGCGCAATGGCAGCTGCAGCATGTAAGCGCCTATGCCACGGCCCACCCCTGGGAGGACTGGGCCGAGACCTGGGCCCACTACCTGCACATGGTCGATCTGCTGGAAACAGCTGCCTCGTATGGCGTCAAGCTGGCGCTCCCCGGCGCCTCCCCGGGCGTTCCTGAGGGCGTGGACAACCCCTTCGAGGCCGGCCTGTCCGATTTCGATCAACTGGTCGCCCAGTGGATCCCGGTGACGCTGTTGCTCAACAGCCTGAACCGCAGCCTGGGACAGAACGACGCCTACCCCTTCGCCCTGAGCACCGGTGCGCTGGACAAACTGCGCTTCGTCCACGACCTGATCCAGGCGGCGCGCATCCGCGCCTGACGGCGGACATGAAAAAAGCGGGCACCCGGCCCGCTTTTTCTGTGGCTGGCGCAAACTCAGCTCGCCTGCACGGTCAGCTGGTTGTCCACCGACTGCACGCCCTTGACCGCCTTGGCGATTTCGGTCGCGCGGTCACGCGCATGGCTGGTGGGCGCGGGGCCCTTGAGCGTCACCTTGCCGTCGCGGGTATCGACGTTGATCTTGATCGCGCTCAGCGACGCATCCTTCGCCAGGCCGGCATTGACCTCGGCCGTGATGGTCGCGTCATCCAGCTTCTCGGCGATCTTCTCGCCGGTCTGCTTCACGGCGGCCTGCGCGTCCTGGGCGGCGTCCTTGAGGGCACTGCCGGTGGACTCCATGGCCTGCTTGGCGTCGTTCGTCGTGTCCTTGGCCACCTGCTCGGTGCGGTTCATCGACGAGTCGAGCTTCTGGCCCACGGTGGCATCGTCATCCACCTTCTTGCCACAGGCGCCCAGCGCCAGCAGCACGGCCATGGCCGAGGCGGCCAGCAACGGTTTGCGGTAATTCGTGTTCATGGTATTTCCTTTCTTCATTCAGAGGCGGTCGACCGCGCGTTGGGCCGCGTTCTTGACGGATTGCTTGGCATCGCCATAGGTGGACTGCACCTTGCCCGTGGCCTGATCGGCCCGGCCTTCGGCGCGCAGCTTGTCGCTTTTCACGAGCTTGCCGGCCACCTCCTTTGCCTTGCCCTTGGCCTGTTCAATGCGGCCTTCAATCTGGTCCTTGTTCATTTCAGGTTCCCTTTCCGGTTGGTTGATGTAGCGACAACCGTGCTCGGCTTGTCACACTGCCAACTCTAGGCGGGGGAACCCGCCAGCTCCGTCAGAAGGTGCTGATGCTGGTGTAGGACAGGGCGGAGTTACCACCCGTCACGCACCCACGCCTCGCATGGCGCTTCTTTTCAAGCGAAATCGGGTTGTAGCCCTCGTCGGATGGTCACTTGTTGCTATCTATTCAATAGCAAACAGAGAAATGGAACACCGGGGCTGCACCCGCCCCGGTCACTCCATCTCGCGCGGCGAGCGTCCGCCGCGGCGCCGGTCGGCCCGGGGCCACGCGGTGGACTGCGCCACCATCGCTTCGGCGCGCTGGTGCAGCGCATCCAGGATGCGGTCCAGCTGGGCGACCTCGTCGGCCGACACGGCCTCGAGCAGTTCGCGGTTGATGTCCACCACCACCGGAAACATGGTCTCGTACAGCTCGCGGCCGGCCGGCGTGAGCGCCAGCCGCGCTTCGCGCCGGTCACTCGGCCGGGGCTCGCGCGACACCAGTTGCTTGGCCACGAGCGACGAAACCGCCTTGGAGGTCCGTGCCCGGTCCAGTTGCGCGCGTTCGGCCAGCTGGGAGGACAGCAGGCCCTCGTTGCGGGCCAGCAGCGCCATCACGCGCCACTCGCGCCGCGTGATGCCGAAGCGGCCCTCGCACAGCCGGATCACGAGGCTGCCCGCCACGCCCAGCAGGCGGCTGGTGCGGTACAGCAGCAGGTCGTCCAGCGACTGGGGTCGCATCAGGCGCGCGTCGGCGGACATCAGGGTTAACGAGGGTAATGGTTGATTAGATCAATCAATTGTCCCGGGTCTACAGTGGTTCGGCAACCTGGCCGCGCCCCCCCCCCCCCGGCCGCACAACAAACCCGGAGACCACCATGACGCTTTCCCTTCGCCCGCTGGGCACACTCCTTCTGGCCGCCTGCGCGGCATTGGCCCTGCCGGCCATGGCCCAGGACAAGGCCCCCCTCAAGATCTACGTGGGCTTCCCGCCGGGTGGCTCGGCCGATGTGCTGGCCCGCCTGATCGGCGACGCCATGCACAACGACTTCAGCCAGGTGGTGGTGGAGAACAAGCCGGGTGCCGGCGGTCGCATTGCGCTGGCCGCAGTCAAGGCCGCCAAGGCTGACGGGCAGAGCGTGATCATCCTGCCCAGCGGCCCCATGGTGCTGTTCCCGCATGTCTACAAGAAGCTGGACTACGACCCGGTGAAGGACTTCACGCCGATCTCGCAGATCGCGCGCTTCCAGTTCGGCGTGGTGTCGGGGCCCGCGAGCAACGTCAAGACCGTGGCCGAGATGATCGCCAAGGCCAAGGCCGACCCCAAGAGCAATACCTACGGCTCGCCGGGCCTGGGCACGCTGCCGCACTTCATGGGCGTGCTGCTGGAGCAGAGCAGCGGCGTGCCGTTCACGCACATCCCGTTCCAGGGCGGCGCGCCGGCCAACACCGCGCTGGTGGGTGGCCACATCGGCTACAAGTTCGATGTGGTGTCCGAAACCGCCGAACTGCACCGCAACGGCAAGGTTCGCATCATTGCCGTGACCGGCCCGAATCGTGACCCGCAGGTCCCCGAGGTGCCGACGCTCAAGGAGTCCGGCATTGACATGGAGGCCGTGGCCTGGTTCGCGATGTACGGCCCGGCCGGCCTGAGCCCCGAGGTCACGGCCCGCCTGCAGAAGGCCGTGCAGCGCGCCGTGCAGAGCCCGGGCATGAAGGACCGCCTGCTCAAGCTGGGCTACGAAGCCATCGGTTCCACCTCGGCCGAACTGGCCGCCGCGCAACGCGCCGACCTCGCGCGCTGGGAAAAGCCCATCAAGGCCACCGGCGTGAGCCTCGATTGACCCAAGGAGACCACCCCATGCAGACCCTGCCCCTTCGCCGCTGGCTCGGCGCCTCACTGGCCCTGGCCGCGCTGCAGATCACCACCGCAACCGCGTGGGCCCAGGCCCCGTCGCCAGTGTGGCCGACCAAGCCCGTGAGGATCCTGGTGGGTTCGCCCCCGGGCGGCCCTTCGGACATCACGGCGCGCCTGTTTGCCGATGCGCTGTCCAAGCGCACGGGCAAGCCCGCCGTGGTGGAAAACCGGCCCGGGGCCGGCAACAACCTGGCGGCCGGCCTGGCCGCCAAGGCCGAGCCCGACGGCCACACGATGGTCCTCAGCCCCGACACCGTGCTGACCGTGAACCCGCTGGTCTATGGCAACTCCGGTGGATTTGACGGCCGCACCGATCTCGTGACGGTGTCCATCGTGACCAGCTTCAGCCAGATGCTGGTGTGCAACCCGGCCTTTGGCGTGAAGACGGCCGCCGAGCTGGTCGCCAAGGCCAAGGCCGGCCGCGCGACCTACGCTTCCGGCGGGCCGGGCGTGCCCGGGCACCTCGCCGCCGAGATGTTCCTGCAAAGCACGGGCGCAAAAATGGAGCATGTGCCCTACCGCGGCCCTGCACCGGCCACGCTGGCCGTGCTGTCGGGCGAGGTGGACTGCGGCTTCCTGGCCACGCCCACCGTGGTGCAACACGTGAAGGCCGGCAAGCTCAGCGCACTGGCCGTGTCGGCCGGCACGCCATCGGCCCTGGCTCCCGACGTGCCCACACTGGGCAAGGCGCTGAACCAGCCGGGCCTGGACGTGAGCTTCCGTCTCATCATGCAGGTGGCCAAGGGCACGCCCGCACCGGTGCTGGCGGCCATCGAGCATGCCATCATGGACATCATGAAGGACCCGGACGTGCGAGCCCGGCTGCAAGCCGTCGACCTCACGGCCCAGGGCAGCACCATGGCCCAGGCCCAGCAGACCCTGCAGGCCGAGATGGCGCGCTGGGAGCCCCTGGTCAAGCGACTCGATCTCAAAGCCAACTGACGCCGCGCTGCCGCGCCGCGTGAACGGACCACTTCACCCCCCTCATGACCCGTCCCAATATCGTCTTCATCGTCGCCGATGACCTGGGTTTCGCCGACCTGGGCTGCTACGGCGGCCGCGTGCCCGTCTCCCCGGTGCTGGACCGGCTCGCGGCCCGCGGCATCCGGTTCACCCAGGGCTATGCCAACTCACCGGTGTGCTCGCCCACGCGTTTCGCCCTCATGACGGCGCGCTACCAGTACCGGCTGCGCGGCGCGGCCGAGGAGCCGATCAACAGCAAGAGCCGCGGCAGCACCACCCTGGGCCTGCCCACCGACCATCCGACCCTGCCCTCGCTGCTCAGGGACAGCGGCTACCGCACCGCGCTGATCGGCAAATGGCACATGGGTTACCCGCCCAGCTTCGGGCCCCTGCGCTCGGGCTACGAGGAGTTCTTCGGGCCGATGTCCGGTGGCGTGGACTACTTCACCCACTGTTCATCCAACGGCGCTCACGACCTGTGGTTCGGTGAGGAGGAAAGACAGGAAGAGGGCTACCTGACGGACCTGATTTCCCGTCGCGCCGTGGACTACGTGGACCGCATGGCCGAGGGGGCCCGCAGCGGCACCCCGTTCTTCTTGAGCCTGCACTACACCGCGCCGCACTGGCCCTGGGAGACGCGGGACGACGAAGCCCTGGCCCAGGAGGTCAAGAACAACCTGTTCCACCTGCACGGCGGCAACATCCACACCTACCGCCGCATGATCGGGCACATGGACGAAGGCATCGGCTGGGTCATGGACGCGCTGCGCCGGCACGGCCTGACCGACAACACGCTGGTGGTCTTCACCAGCGACAACGGTGGCGAGCGCTTCAGCGACAACTGGCCGCTGGTGGGCGGCAAGATGGACCTGACCGAGGGCGGCATCCGCGTGCCCTGGATCGCTCACTGGCCGGCCGGCATCGCGCCCGGTGGCGAGAGTGCCCAGCTGTGCATGACCATGGACTGGTCCGCCACCCTGCTCGAAGCCGCCGACGTGGCGCCGCACCCCGACTACCCGCTGGACGGTGTTTCCCTGATGCCGGTGCTGGGCGATGCCAACCACGAGTTCCCCCGCCCGCTGCACTGGCGCATGAACCATCGCGGCCAGCGCGCGCTGCGCGAGGGGCCATGGAAGTATTTGCGGGTGGACGGCAACGACTACCTGTTCGACCTCTCGGCCGACGAGCGCGAGCGCGCCAACCTGGCGGGCCGGGAACCCGACCGACTGGCGGCCCTGCGCGCCAACTGGGAAGCCTGGAACGACACCATGCCCGCCATTCCGGCCGACGCCACCATCAGCCTGGGCTACTCGGTCAAGGACATGCCCCAGCGTTAAGCTTGGCGCATGCGCAACCTGTCCCGCTGGCTCCCGTTCCTCCACTGGCCCCGCCCCGACGCTGCGCTGCTGCGCGGCGAGATCGGCGCCAGCCTCACGGTGGCCGTGGTGATGATCCCGCAGTCGGTGGCATATGCGGCGCTGGCCGGCATGCCGCTCGTGGCCGGGCTGTATGCCACGTTCCTGCCCATGCTGGTGGCGGTGATGTTCAGTGGTTCGACGCGGCTGTCGGTCGGACCTTCGGCGCTGTCCAGCGTGCTGGTGGGCGCCTCGCTGGCCGGACTGGCCACGCCAGCCAGCACGCAATGGGTGTCGCTGGCCGTCTGGCTCGCGCTCATGGCGGGGTTCATCCAGTTCGCGCTGGGGGCCTCGGGCGCTTCGTGGGTGCTCAACCTCGTGACCTCTCCGGTACTGACGGGGTTCAGCCAGGCGGCGGCGCTGCTGATCATCGCGTCGCAGGTTCCGGCGCTGATCGGCCTGCAGGGGCCTCTGTCCAGTCTCTGGCACGCGCCGCAGTTCGATGCCGCGGCCCTGTCCTTCGGCCTCGTCAGCCTCGGGCTGTTCGTGGCCGGCAAGCGCTGGGCGCCGCGCCTGCCCACCGTGCTGCTGGTGGTGGCCGCGGCGGCGGCCATCAGCCACTGGAGCGGTTATTCGGCCACCGGCGCCGTCATCGGGGCCTTGCCCGTCGGCCTGCCGGTTCCCTACTGGCCGGGCTGGCCCGGCTGGGAAACACTGGGCACGCTGCTGGTGCCGGCTGCGGTCATCACGCTGGTCAGTTCGCTCGAGATGGCGTCCAGCGCCAAGATCGAGAGCCAGCATGACGCCCGGCGCTGGGATGCCAGCCAGGACCTGATCGGCCAGGGCCTGGGCAAGATCGTCTCGGGTCTGTCGGGCAGCTTTCCGACCAGCACGTCGTTTTCCCGATCGGCCATCACGCTGTACGCCGGCGCACGCACGGGGTGGGCCACGGTCTCGGCCACGGTGGTGGTGCTGCTGGTGCTGCTGTTTCTCACGCCGGCGCTGTCCAACGTGCCGCGCGCCGTGCTGGCGGCGGTGGTGGTGGCCGCGGTGGCGGGTCTGGTCAAGCCGCGCTCGCTGGCGCGGCTGTGGCAGATCGACCGCATCGAGGCCGGCACGGCCTTCGTCACCTTCGGGGTGACGCTGCTGACCGCGCCGCGCATCTACTGGGGTGTGCTGACCGGTGTGCTCATGGGGCTGGCGCACTTTCTGTACCTTCGGCTGCATCCGCGCATCATCGAGGTCGGCCTGCACCCCGACGGCAGCCTGCGCGACCGCCACCTCTGGCAGCTGCCGCCGCTGGCGCCCCAGCTGTACGCGCTGCGCATGGACGCCGAGCTGGACTTTGCCTCGGCCACGGCCTTCGAGCGTGACCTGCTCGCCCACCTCGCCGCCCATCCGGACACACGCGAGGTCTGCCTGTTTGCGCAGCCCATCAACCGCATCGACGCCACAGGTGTGGAAGTGTTCAGCCAGCTGCGCAACGGCCTGCGCGAGCGCGGCATCGTGCTGCACATCAGCGGTATCAAGTTGCCCGTGGAGCGCGTGCTGCGCAAGGCCGGCGCGCTGAACGACGACCCCCTGCTGCGGCTGTACCGCACCGACGCCGAAGCCCTGCAGGCTTTCGGCACCCCGCTGGCGCTACACCCGGGCAACTGAGCCGCGCGGGGCCGGCCATCACGCCCCCGTGGTGAAGGTGGCGCTGCTGCTGGCAACCTGCCGATCGACCGAAGCGGTGATCCGCCACACGTAGCGGGTCAATGGCTTGAGCGGTTGCGCAGGAAAGAAAATCAGCGCGCCGCTGGTCTCGCCGGCCCGCACGCGCGTGATCAGGGCCACCTGTTCACCACTTTGCACTTCGAACAGGGCCACCTCGGAATAGACCAGCATGGAGAAGGTGAATCCGCTCAGGGTCAGGGGCGTGCCGGTGGTGGACGGCAGGTCATCGGCCAGACCCACTTCGGAGCCCGGCATGAAGGAAGGCGCAATGCCCTCCATGCCGTCGAACGGGTACATCCAGCGGCGCTGCGACAGGGTGATGCGCGCGCCCGAGGAGCCCAGATTGGTCACCAGCGGCCCCCCTGCGGCGGCCATGCCCACGCCAGCGTCGTCGTACTCGGGCGCGAGGAGCTGCAGACGGTGCAGGGGCGCCAGCAGCAACTCGCGCATCCTGGTCTGGCCCTGCGCGAAGGTGAAGGGCTGGCCGCCTGCCTTGGTTTCCTGGACCAGCGCGCCGCCATAGCCGAAGGCCCGGGCCCGGTCGGCGATATAGCAGCCGGTGAAACCGGGCCGGCCCACCTCTTCCTCGTGGCCCGCCGCCTGGTTCAAGGCCAGGTAGTCCGCATGTGCCTGGGCGGCCCCCGCGAGGGCTCCGTTCCAGCGCAAGGCACGCAGGCCCATCTGCGCGCGAACAGCGTTGAGCTGCGCGAAATGGCCCGCGGCCGCATCGGCGTCAGCCCCGGCCTGCACCACAGCGGGTCCGGGCACCACCACGGCCGAAGGCGCGCTGGCGGGGGCTGCCGTGTCGCTTGCGCCTCCGCCCCCACCACAGCCGGCCAGCGCGGCCAGGCAGGCCGCGAGACCGATGGACTGGCCGCAGAGCCTGAAGTAGTCGCGTCGCTTGTGGTGGCTCATCTCGCCCTCCTGAATGTGTCTGCATTCAGTGTGGTGGGGCGAGTGCGTTGTCGATTAGGTGAATGGGGGGTTCGGGTCTAGGAGGATTTCCTAAGATTTTTGCCTACTCAGGCGGTGACGATCCAGCCCTCCAGCGGGTCCACCTCCGGCGGCAGCCCGTAGCGTGGGGCCCCCTGCTGCCAGGCCCAGGCCGCCTGCATCAGGCACAGCACGGCGTCCAGGGAATCGCCGCTCGCGTCATCGGCCAGCAGGTCGCGCTGGGCGTGACTGAGCTTGAGCCGCAGGCCCAGCCGGCTGCGGCCTTGCTCCAGCGCGGTGATGAGGTCCTTGCGTGCGATGAGCCGCTGCGGAGTCTGCCGGGCTCGCTCATCGCTCTTGTAGCTGCGCGCGCCCAGCAGCTCGCGGGCGAGCAGGCCGGGGTAGGCCTCGAGCGCGACGCGCGTGGGATCCCCGTCATGCAGCCCGGGCAGATGCACGCCCGCCGCCAGCAAGCGCGGCACCCCCGCATGCAGCATGTAGGCCACGGGCGGGTTGACCCATTTCATGCTCGGGCTGGAACCGGCGGGGCGGTCGGTGGCGCGGTGGGCGAACTTGGCCCCCGCGGGCCGGGCATCGCAGAAGGCGGCAAAAAGGTCGCGGATGGCGGCGCGGCTCAGGCCGGCGTAGTGCGCCATGCAGGCCCGCCATTGACGCGGCCAGCCCAGGTGCTCCACCAGTTCACGCGGCAGGCCAAAGGGCAGATCGAATCCCCCGACCCAGGGCCCCGGCTGTGCCAGCCACTGGCCAAACGCGTCAAGGGATTCCAGCCGCTCGATCTGCTCGAGCACCACGCGCGGGCCGCTGACCTGCCCGAGGGCCAGAACGATGGGCTTGCGCCGCGTGGGTGCGCTGGAAAAATCGCAACCCAGCAGAGGCACGGGGGCGCTCAGACGCCGCCGGGCCGCCCCAAGGCGGCTGAAGCCCCCTCGGGGGGCAGCGCAGCACATGCAAGGGCAAGCATGGGGGCCATGTCAGACCTTGCCGCAGATCGCGGCCGTGGCCATCAGGTCTTCCAGCAGCGCAAACGACACCTTGCCCGAGACCGAGTAGGGGTCGAGTTCGGCGCGCTCGGAGTACTTGAGCAGGATGGAGTGATTGAGTTTGGACAGGTTGACCTGCCCCATGGTCCAGCTGCCGAAGCGGCGCTCCGAGATTTCCTCATAGTGCAGCAGCGCGACGTCCTTGTGGCGGGCGTCGCGCTGGATGTGGCCGAACAGGTCGCTCACTGCCATGCGGCCCCCTTCGATGGCCTGCAGGAAGATGCCGCCGCCATAGCACAGGATGCCGGTGATGCCCGACACCGGGTTGTGCTGGCGGGCCTGGGCCAGGATGGATTCGATGGCCTCGGGGCGGGTGTCCACCGCGCGGCTGGCATAGAGAAGGCGTACGAGCATGGCGTTCAACCTTTACGGGGAATGAGGGCGAGAAACTCGCGGCGCAGCGCCGCGTCCTTGAGGAACACACCGCGCATGACCGAGTTGATCATCTTGCTGTCCATGTCCTTCACGCCGCGCCAGGCCATGCAATAGTGGCTGGCCTCCATGACGATGGCCAGGCCGTCGGGCTGGGTCTTCTCCATGATGAGGTCGGCCAGCTGAACCACGGCCTCCTCCTGGATCTGGGGGCGGCCCATGACCCACTCGGCCAGGCGCGCGTACTTGGACAGGCCGATCACGTTGGTGTGCTCGTTGGGCATGACGCCGATCCAGACCTTGCCGATGACCGGGCAGAAATGGTGGCTGCAGGCCGAACGCACGGTGATCGGCCCCACGATCATGAGCTCGTTGAGGTGCTCGGCGTTGGGGAATTCGGTGATGCTGGGCGCCTTGACGTAGCGGCCGCGGAACACCTCGTTGAGGTACATCTTGGCCACGCGGCGCGCGGTATCGCCGGTGTTGTGGTCGTTGACGGTGTCGATCACCATGCTGTCGAGCACGCCGCGCATCTTGGACTCGACCTCGTCGAGCAACTGCTCCAGCTCGCCGGGCTCGATGAAATCCGCGATGTTGTCGTTGGAATGGAAGCGCTTGCGGGCAGCCTTGATGCGCTCGCGGATCTTGACCGACACCGGAGTGCCCGCCTCGTCGTCGGCTGGGTTCATGGAGGGTTCAGCTTTCATCAACATTCCGGCATGCTAACACCGGGCCGCGCGGGCACGAATTCACAGGGTTTTAGGGGTGTAGCCCACGCCGGGCGGTCACTTTCAGCTATCAAATCAATAGCATTCGACGCGACGGCGTCAATAGTTCTTGCCCGTGAGGAACAGGGCCAGCCGCATCAGGCCCAACGCCAGGCGTTCGCGCACGCGCTCGCGCAGCGAGCGGTGGGCAAAGCCGTCCATCTCGATGCGCCGGCCCTCGTGCTGCATGGCGTGCAGCAGCCGCGCCTGCAGCTGGGCGGCAAACGCCGGGTCTTCGACGACCACATTGGCCTCGCGCGCCAGCAGCAGGCTCAGGGGATCGAGGTTGGAGGAGCCCACCGTGGCCCAATGCCCGTCCACCACCGCCACCTTGGCATGCAGGAAGCTGGGGGAATACTCATACACCTCGATGCCCGCCTTCAGCAGGTCCAGGTACACCGGCCGCGAGGCGTAGTACTGCATGAAATACTCGTAGCGGCCTTGCAGCAGCAGCCGCACCTTCACCCCACGCTGGGCCGCCTTGATCAGGGCCTTGCGCAGCTTGCGCCCCGGCAGGAAATAGGCGTTGGCAATGATGATGTCCTGGTGCGCCGTGCCGATGGCCTTGCGGTACGCCTTCTCGATGCCGCTGCGGTTGCGCAGGTTGTCCCGCAGCAGCAGCGACGCGGGCACCGGCTGGGGGGTGGATGCCGGGGACGGCGCGGGCGGCAGCGCCGGCCGGCGTGACGCACGCAGCGAGGCCATGGCCCCCGACAGCTGGCGCTGGCGCATCTGGCGCACCGCTTCCATGCGCTGCCAGAGCTGGCCCATGGTGTCGTGCACCTGCGCCACCAGCGGTCCGGTCACGCGCACCGCGTAGTCCAGCCGGGGGGCCGTGAGCGCCCCATGGTTGGGGTCATGGAAATCATCGAGCAGGTTGATGCCACCGCAAAACGCCAGCGCCCGGTCCACCACCACCAGCTTGCGGTGCAGGCGGCGCCAGCGGCTGGGGAGCAGCAGGCCCAGCGCGCCGAGCGGCGAATACACGTGCCACTGCACGCCTGCGTCCAGCAGTCGCAGCGCCCAGTCGGCCGGCAGCGGGCCCGTGCCCACCCCATCCACCGTGAGCCGCACGCGCACGCCGCGCCGTGCCGCGTCCATGAGCGCCTCCATCACCGCCTGCGTGCTGCCGGTGAAGTCCAGGATGTAGGTCTCCAGCAGGATTTCCTCGCGCGCCTGCCCCGCGGCCTCGATCAGCGCCGGGTACAGCTCGCGCGTGCCCTCCAGCAGCCAGGCCTGGTGGCCGTCCAGCAGGGGCGAGGCGTGGCGCGACATGTCAGAGAGCGAACTCGGCGATCAGCGGCAGGTGATCGGACATGCGCCACCAGATGCGCCCGCGCGGCACCTGCGCGGCGAGCGGGCGCAGGCCGCGCGCGTACACATAGTCGAGCTGGGCCAGCGGCAGTCGCGCCGGGTAGGTGCGCAGGCGCTCGTTTACCACGTCGTACAGGTCCATGGCGTTCATGGCCGGACGCAGCTTGGCGCCCCAGTCGTTGCAATCGCCCGCCACCACCAGCGGTTCGCCACGCGGCACCTCGCGCTCGATGAAATTGCGCACCTGCTGGACCTGGCGCACCCGGCTCGAGGCGATCAGCCCCAGGTGCAGCACGATGACGTGCACCGGATGGCCATGCGCATGCACCACCACGTGCAGCATGCCGCGCTGCTCGAAGCGGTGGTCCGACATGTCCTCGTGCGCGTGGGTGATCACCTCCCAGCGCGACAGCAGGGCGTTGCCGTGCTCGCCATGACGGGTGAAGGCATTGGTCTGGTAGATGGCCCGGTAGCCCTCGGGCGCCAGAAACTCGGCCTGCGGCAGCTCGGGCCACCGCGTGAAATGGCGCTCCTCGCGCCGGTGCAGCTTGCGCACTTCCTGCAGGCAGACCACATCGGCATCGAGCTGTTCGACGGCGTGGCCGAGGTTGTGGATCTCCAGCCGGCGTGCCGGCCCGATGCCCTGCACGCCCTTGTGGATGTTGTAGGTGGCGACGCGCAGGATGTCCATGCGCAAACCTTACCGCAGAAACCGCGGCAGCAGCAGGATCGCCTCGGCGTTGGACGGCGAAAAGCAGGCGTCGGCCGCCTCGCGCCAGGGCAGCCAGCGCTGCTCCGTGTGTTCGCGCGGATTGAGTGTGACGGGCGTGGCCACGGGCACCCGCAGCCCGAACACATGCTCGGTATTGCGTGTCACGCCGGCCGCGTAGCGCGGCAGCCAGCGCGGGTAGATGTCGTAGACGTTTTCCAGCTGCCAGTCGCGCAAGCCGGCATGCAGGGCACTGCCGGGCCCGCAGGCCAGGCCGGTTTCCTCGGCCACCTCGCGCACGGCGGTCTGAACAAAGGGCTCGTCCTCCGAATCCTTGGAGCCGGTGACGGACTGCCAGGTGCCCGCGTCGGCACGCCGGATCAACAGCACGTCCAGCGCTGGCGTGTGGATCACCACCAGCACCGATTCGGGGATCTTGAAAGGACGGACCATGAGCAACATGACAAAGGGCGCCCGCAGGCGCCCTCTGGATTCTGCCGCAGGCCTGTGGCCGGCGTCAGGCCGCCGGCGTGGGGTTGCGCAGCTTGATGTGGAGCTCGCGCAGCTGCTTTTCGTCCACCGGGCCGGGCGCCTGGGTCAGCAGGTCCTGGGCCCGCTGGGTCTTGGGGAACGCAATCACGTCGCGGATCGACTCGGCGCCCGTCATGAGCGTCACGATGCGGTCCAGGCCAAAGGCCAGGCCCCCGTGCGGCGGAGCGCCGTACTGCAGCGCGTCGAGCAGGAAGCCGAACTTGGCCTGGGCGTCCTCGGCGCTGATCTTGAGCGCGTCAAACACCTTCTGCTGGACATCGGCACGGTGGATACGCACCGAGCCGCCGCCCATTTCCCAGCCGTTGAGCACCATGTCGTACCCCTTGGAGATGCACTTCTCGGGGGCAGAGGCCATCCAGTCCTCGTGTCCGTCCTTGGGTGCGGTGAAGGGATGGTGAACGGCCGTGTAGCGCTGCTCGTCCTCGTCGAACTCGAACATGGGGAAATCCACCACCCACATCGGGCGCCAGCCCTTCTGGAACAGGCCGGCCTTCTTGCCAAGCTCGCTGTGGCCGATCTTCACGCGCAGCGCGCCGATCGCGTCGTTCACGACCTTGGCCTTGTCGGCGCCGAAGAAGATCAGGTCGCCATCCTGCGCCCCGGTGCGGGCCAGGATTTCAGCGACGGCCTTGTCGTGCAGGTTCTTGACGATGGGCGACTGCAGGCCGTCCCGACCATCTGCCAGCTTGTTGACCTTGATCCAGGCCAGGCCCTTGGCGCCATAGATCTTGACGAACTCGGTGTAGGCGTCGATCTCGCTGCGGCTCATCTCGCCACCCTGGGGCACGCGCAGGGCCACCACGCGCCCGCCCTTCATGGTCGCCGGGGCCGAGAACACCTTGAACTCCACGTCGGCCATCACATCGGTGAGCTCGGTGAACTCCATGGCCACGCGCAGGTCGGGCTTGTCCGAGCCGTAGCGGTGCATGGCCTCGGAATACGGCATCACCGGGAACTCGCCCAGGTCCACGCCCAAGGTGTTCTTGAACACCGTCGTGATCATGCCCTGGAACAGGTCGCGGATTTCCTCTTCGGTCAGGAACGACGTCTCGATGTCGATCTGCGTGAACTCGGGCTGGCGGTCGGCGCGCAGGTCTTCGTCGCGGAAGCACTTGGTGATCTGGTAGTAGCGGTCGTAGCCAGCCACCATGAGCAGCTGCTTGAACAGCTGCGGAGACTGCGGCAGCGCGAAGAACAGGCCATCGTGCACACGGCTGGGCACCAGGTAGTCGCGCGCGCCCTCGGGCGTGGACTTGCCCAGCATCGGGGTTTCGATGTCCACGAAGCCCTGGGCGTCGAGGAACTTGCGCACTTCCATGGCCACGCGGTAGCGCAGCATCAGGTTGTTCTGCATGTAGGGCCGGCGCAGGTCCAGCACCCGGTGCGTGAGGCGCGTGGTCTCGCTGAGGTTGTCGTCGTCCAGCTGGAACGGAGGGGTGACCGACGGGTTGAGCACCGCCAGTTCATGGCACAGCACCTCGATCTTGCCGCTCTTGAGGTTGTCATTGGTGGTGCCCTCGGGGCGCGCCCGCACGAGGCCCTTGATCTGCACGCAGAATTCGTTGCGCAGGCCTTCGGCGACCTTGAACATCTCGGCGCGATCCGGATCGCACACCACCTGCACGTAGCCCTCGCGGTCACGCAGGTCGACGAAGATCACACCACCGTGGTCGCGGCGGCGGTTGACCCAGCCGCACAGGTTGACGGTTTGCCCCATCAGGGCTTCGGTGACCAGACCGCAATAGGTCGTACGCATTTGAGACATGGCTTTTCCGGCGCCGCGCGGGCGCGTTACTTGATGTTCTGGTTGAAGGGGCCGCCGGGAACGACAACGCCCATCGACACGATGTATTTGAGCGCTTCGTCCACGCTCATCTTGAGTTCGATGCAGTCGGTCTTGCGCAGCATCACGAAATATCCGCCCGTGGGATTGGGCGTGGTGGGGACGTACACGCTGAGGTAGTCGCCCTGCAGGTAGTTGGCCACCTCACCGCCCGGGGTGCCGGTGACGAAGCCGATGGTCCACATGTTCTCGCGCGGCCACTGCACGAGCACCGCGGTGCGGAAGGCGTTGCCGCTGTCCGAGAACAGGGTGTCCGACACCTGCTTGACACTGGAATAGATTGAACGCACCACCGGGATGCGCCCCAGCAACGCATCCCACCATTCGAGCAGTGTGCGCCCGAGGAAGTTGCTGGCCGCGGCACCAACGGCCAGCAGCATGCCCAGCGCCAGCAGCACGCCGAACCCGGGAATGTGAACGCCCAGCAAATGGTCCGGCCGCCAGGCTTCGGGCAGGATCAGCAGCGTCTGGTCGAGCGTGCTGATCACCCATTCGAGCACCCAGACCGTGATGGCCAGGGGCACGATGACCAGCAAGCCCGCGAGCAGCCATTTGCGCAGCGACGCCATGGGGTCTTTCAGTCGGCCGAGCCGGAGGCCGGCGCGGGGGCCGCCGGTGCCGCAGCCGGAGCGGCTGAAGGCGCAGGCGCCGCTGTGGAGGGCTTGGGCTCGGTTGCGGTGGCGGCCGGCGCGTTGCCGCCGCGGAAGTCAGTGGCGTACCAGCCCGAGCCCTTGAGCTGGAAGCCGGCTGCCGTCACCTGCTTGGCAAAGCTGGCCTTGCCGCAGGCCGGGCACTCGGTCAGCGGTGCGTCGGAGATTTTCTGCAGCACATCCTTGCTGTGCCCGCAGGACTCGCATTTGTAGGCGTAGATAGGCATGGGTTGGAGGGCAAAAGTGCAAAACCCTCAATTATAGGCGGCAGGGGGTGTCTCAAGCCCCCGCGCGCCTGCCATGCCAATCGCCCGATCGGCCTCAGGCCTGGGGGCTGCCTTCGAAGTGGTGCACATGCCCCTTGTGGTCGGTGAGCATCTGCGGTGCGAGCGACCCCGCCACCATGCCGACGATCGCCGCCAGCAGGCCCGCGAGTTGCTGCGGGAAGGCGTCGGCCCAACCGGGCACGGCAATGAACAGCAGCCACGTTCCCAGGCCCAAGACCACCGACACCAGCGCGCCCTGCGTGGTGGCCCGCTTCCAGTACAAGCCAAAGGCCAGGGGGGCAAACGCGCCCACCAGGGGCACCTGATAGGCCCCCGAAACCAGCTCGTAGATCGAGGTGCCCTGCATGGTCACCGCGTACACCAGCACCAGGGCCGTGAACACGAGCACGCTGATGCGCATGGCCTTGAGCGTGGCGGCGTCGCTCATGCCGGGCTTGATGTTGCGCAGGATGTTCTCGACGAAGGTGGTGCTGGGCGCCAGCAGCGTGGCCGAGGCCGTGGACATGATGGCGGACAGCAAGGCGCCAAAAAAAGCCACCTGCAGGACCACCGGCATCTTCTGCATGACCAGCGTGGGCAGCACCTTCTGCGGGTCATCCTTGAGCAGGGCTTGCGCGGTCTCGGGCATGACCAGCACGGCGGCCGTGACAACAAACATGGGGATCAGCGCAAACAGGAAATACAGCGAACCACCAATGACCGGTCCGCGCACGGCGGTCTGCGCATTCTTGGAGGACATGACCCGTTGAAACACGTCCTGCTGCGGAATCGACCCCAGCATCATGGTGATGGCCGCCGCCCCGAAGAACAGCCACTCCTTGCCATCGCCCGTGGGGAAGAACTGGAATTTGCCCTCCTTGGCCGCATAGGCCACCACCTTGTCGGCGCCGCCCGCGAGATCCGCCGCGAACCAGGCGATGGCGATCAGCCCCACGCCGATCACGATCATCTGGACGAAGTCGGTCAATGCCACGGACCACATGCCGCCATACAGCGTGTAGACCAGCACGATCGAGATGCCGATGAGCATGCCCGTGGTGATCGAGATGCTGTCCTGGGACAGCAGGTTGAACACCAGGCCCAGCGCGGTCACCTGCGCCGCCACCCAGCCGAGGTAGCTGAAGATGATGATGGCGGAGCAGATCACCTCGATGCTGCGGCCGAAGCGCTGACGGTAGTAGTCGCCCAGGGTGATGAGGTTCTTCTGGTAGAGCTTGAAGGCAAAGAACAGGCCCACGAGGATCAGGCACATCGAGGCGCCAAAGGGGTCCTCGACCACGGAGCCCAAGCCGCCAGAGACGAAGCGCGCCGATACGCCCAGCACGGTCTCGGAGCCGAACCAGGTGGCAAAGGTCGTGGCAATGACCACGGCCAGCGGCAAGCTGCGGCCCGCCACCGCGTAATCCGCGGTGTTGTGGACGCGTTTGGCGGCATAAAGGCCGACGGCGACCGAACCCAGCAGGTACAGCACGACAAAGGTGATCAACATCACAAGGCTCCGTAATGGTGGTAGGGCCCGGGTGGGCCGGAAGGGCTGCCGGGCATTATCGGAAAAAATGCCTAGAAAACCCAGACGCGAATGACGAATTGCATGACGACCAGACCCAATGCAAATCCAATGCCGCCGTAGATGAGGCCCTGCAGCAGCTTGTTGGTGCGCCGCTGCTCTGCGAGCAGTTCCTCAAGGGCCTGGCGCTGGTCCGTGGGCCGCTGCTGCAGGTACAGGTGCAGCAGGCGGGGCAGATCCGGGAGCAGCTTGGCGTAGCGCGGCGCCTGGGCCTTGAGTTCGTCCAGCAGCTTCTGCGGACCGATCTGCTCCAGCATCCATTTCTCGAGGAAAGGCTTGGCGGTGCTCCAGAGGTCGAGCTCGGGATCAAGCTGCCGGCCCAACCCCTCGATGTTGAGCAGCGTCTTCTGGAGCAGCACGAGCTGGGGCTGGATCTCCACGTGAAAACGCCGGGAGGTCTGGAACAGCCGCATCAGCACCATGCCGAGTGAAATCTCCCTCAGCGGCCGGTCGAAATAGGGCTCGCAGACGCTGCGCACCGCGGCTTCGAGCTCATCCACGCGGGTCCCGGGCGGCACCCAGCCCGACTCGATGTGCAGCTCGGCCACACGCTTGTAGTCGCGCCGGAAGAAGGCCGTAAAATTCTGGGCCAGGTACTCCTTGTCAAACTCCGTCAAGGTGCCCACGATGCCGAAGTCCAGCGAGATGTAGCGCCCGAAGGTGGCGGGTGCCACGCTGACCTGGATGTTGCCCGGATGCATGTCGGCATGGAAGAAGCCGTCACGGAAGACCTGGGTGAAGAAGATGGTCACGCCATCGCGCGCCAGCTGGCGGGTGTCCACGCCGGCCTCGCGCAGGCGGTCGATCTGGCTGATGGGGATGCCGGTCATGCGCTCCATCACCATGACCTCGGGGTGGCAGAAGTCCCAGAGCATCTCGGGAATCAGCACCAGATCGAGTCCCGCCATGTTCCGCCGCAGCTGGGCGGCATTGGCAGCCTCGCGCACGAGGTCCAGCTCGTCGTGCAGGTACTTGTCGAACTCGGCCACCACCTCGCGCGGCTTCAGCCGCCGGCCGTCGGCCGACAGGCTGCCGACCCAGCCGGCCATCATGCGCATCAGGCTCAGGTCCTTCTCGATCGCGGGGAGCATGCCCGGGCGCAGCACCTTGACCGCGACCTCGCGCGCGCGGCCCTGGCGGTCACGGGCCACCGCAAAGTGCACCTGCGCAATGGATGCACTGGCCACGGGCTGGCGCTCGAAGCTGACGAACACCTCGCCCACGGGCCGTCGAAACGCCCGCTCGATGATGGCAATCGCGACCTCGGAATCAAAGGGCGGCACCCGGTCCTGCAGGCGCGCCAGTTCGTCCGCGATATCGGCCGGCAACAGGTCCCGGCGGGTCGACAGCACCTGGCCAAACTTGACGAAGATGGGGCCCAGGCGCTCCAGCGCCTCGCGCAGCCTCTGGCCACGCGGCGCACGCAGGTTGCGGCCCACCGAGACCACACGCGCCAGCACGCGCAGCCACGGCTTGCGGAAACTGGTGAGCACGAGCTCATCGAGCCCGTAGCGCAGCACCACCCAGAGGATGAAGGCGCCGCGGAACATCCGGCTCATGGAGCGGCCCGCGGGGCGTCAGACGGCGTGGACGCAGTGTCCTGCGCGTCGCGGGTGCGCCGGCCAATGAAGCTGCGCAGCGCCTGGGCCATGCCGCGGGCCGCCTGTCCCAGGGCATGGGCCGGAGCATCACCGATCAGGCGCGACAGGTCTTCCTCGAGATCCCAGCGCACATGGTCGGCGAGCCAGTTGATTTCCGCGGCAAACTGCACGTCGCCCTCGATGCGCACCGGCGGCTTGTCGCCTCGCAGCGCCGCCTGGGCCAGTTGCCAGGGCGATTCCTCGGTGACGGTGAGGTTCAGGTCGGTCTGGCCACCTTCGGGCGCCAGTTCGAGCAGGCCCGCGGGCGTGGCCGCCAGACGGATCGTGAACATGCGCCAGCGCGCCTGGAGCACCCGCCCCGACTGGCGGACCAGCCGGGCCTGGGCCTCGGGCTCCTGCTGCAGCACATGGTTGATCAGCAGCACCATGCGCTGGTGCATTTCCTCCACGGCCCAGGGCGGCGGTTGAAGCCCGGCCTGAAGCTTGCCAAGGAGATCGTCCAGAAAGGGAAAGGGGGACTGTGTCGCCATAGTCCCCCGATTATTCCCTGAATACCTGGCGCTACTGCAGCGCCTGGACGCCCCCCACCAGCCAGCCCGAACTGCCGCTTCGCGGCTTGGTCATGTTCCACACCTCGCGGAACGGGCTGGGGCCTGCGGAGGGGTCCTCGCGGATCATGCCCGAGAACTCCACGCTGGCCATGTAGTCGTCACCCAGGTCCTCGATGCCGAGCAACTGGGCCTCGAGCATGACCACCTCGGTCTTGTTCACCTGGGAACCGATGTGGTGCTCGCGCTCGGCCAGTTGGGTGCTGATCTCGCCGACCATGGCATCCGTCATCATCGAGCGCAGCGTGCCGATGTCGGCCCGGTCCCAGGCGTCCTGCAGGGTCACGAAATTGCGCTTGGCGGCCGCCAGGAAACCCTCGGCATCAAACCCGGCTGGAATGCCCCAGCCCTGCGGACCGGCCAGCGCCGAGCCGATCTGCACGCCCGCGGCCGACGATCCGCTGGCGGCGTACTTGCTGGCGTCGAACGCCATGCTGCTGCGCTCCCACGGCCGGGCCGACGCATCATTGCCCACCTTGTCCGGGCTGTACTGGGGCGGTGCCGTGGCCTGCGCGGCCGAGCTGGCGCCCTGGAAGGCATAGGGCCGGGCCACGGCCGGCGGGCGGCGCGACCGCATCAGGAAGCTCAGCGCCGCGATCGCCACGAAGGCCAGCAAGGCGACCAGCATGAACTGGCCAAAAGCCTCGCCAAAACCCAGCGCATGGGCCAGCCAGGCCAGCCCGAGCCCTGCGGCCAGCCCGCCCAGCAGGCCGCTCCAGGGCTTGCGCGGCGCCGGTGCCGCACCCGCAGTGGCGGGACGGGCCGCACTGTTGGTCGCGTTCTGGACGGGCGCGGCAGGCGCCGGGGAGACCGACTCGCGCTGCGTGACGTTGCCTGACTGGCGACCGATCGACTTGCCGCCGCCCAGCCGCTTGGCATCCGCCTGAACGCTGGCCAGCACCAGGGCGCCCGCCAGCAAGAGAGTCAACAGCCTCATCCCGCTTTCCTTGTCTCGTACCGCTTCAACACTTGATGCCCACGTGCAGCGCGACCACCCCGCCTGTGAGGTTGTGGCAATCCACATGGCCAAAACCCGCCTGCTTCATCATGGCCTTGAGCTCGGCCTGGCCAGGATGCATGCGGATGGATTCGGCCAGGTAGCGGTAGCTCGCGTCGTCGCCCGCCACCAGCTTGCCCAGCCGGGGCAACACGTTGAACGAGTACCAGTCATAGGCTTTCTCCAGGGGCTTGGCCACCTTGGAAAATTCGAGCACGAGCAGCTTGCCGCCCGGCTTGAGCACCCGGTTCATCTCGGCCAGGGCCGCATCCTTGTGCGTCATGTTGCGAAGCCCGAAGGCCACGCTCACCACGTCGAACGACCCGGTTTCAAAGGGCAGCTTCTCGGCATCGCACACCAGGGTGGGCAAGGCGATGCCGGCATCGAGCAGGCGATCGCGGCCGGTGCGCAGCATGGCTTCGTTGATGTCGGTGTGCACCACCTGCCCGCTGGCGCCCACCTTGCGCGCAAAAGCCAGCGCCAGATCGCCCGTGCCGCCGGCAATGTCCAGCACGCGCGCGCCTTCGGTGAGGTTGGCCACCATCACGGTGTAGGCCTTCCAGACGCGGTGCAGCCCCCCGGACATGAGGTCGTTCATCACGTCGTAGCGAGAGGCCACGGAATCGAAAACGCCCCTGACGCGACGCGCCTTGTCGCGCTCATCGACCGACTCAAAACCGAAATGGGTGGTTGCCATGTGCAAATGCTAGAGGTGAATGGGCCCGCAGCCGCCGACAACCCTGCACCAAAGCAGGGAATCTGTAGGAATTATGACGAAAACGACTGTCAGCCCTTGCTGCACGGCCATCATGCGCTACCAAAAGCATAGCAAACAGTGTCATGCCCCGCAGGGGCCGCGCTCCGCGCGCGGACCACTTCAGTGCGAGCCGCAGGCGGGGCCGCGGTCCGGCGTCCCCATGCTGGCGTCGCGTTGCAGGCCAGCCGCCGCCAGCCGCTGCTCGTATGACGCCCAGAGTTCACGCTCGTCGCGGCCCAGGCGGTACAGGTAGTCCCACGAGAAGATGCCGCTGTCATGGCCGTCGGAAAACGTGGGCTGCACGGCGTAGTTGCCCACGGGCGCCAGCGCGATGATGTCCACCTCGCGCTTGCCGGTCTGCAGCGTCTCCTGCCCCGGGCCGTGCCCCTGGACCTCGGCCGAGGGGGAGCACACGCGCATCAGTTCAAACGGGATGCGGAAGGAGGCCCCGTCAGAAAAAGCCACCTCCAGCACGCGCGACTGGCGATGCACGGTGAGGGACACGGGGGTCGCGGCCCCGGCCTGCAAGCCAGCCATCAAGCGCGCGCCGCTCAGAAGCGCACCGACATGTTGATGTACAACTTGTCGTCGCCCTTCTGGGGAGAGCCGGAGTTGATGGTCAGGGGCACCACGCTGCCCCGCACGAGGCGGCCATAGTCGGCGGTGACCGACACCGGGCCGCTGCCATAGCGCAGCCCCAGGCCCACCCCGGCCAACCGGTCGCTGGACGGCTTGTTCGCGCCATTGGGGTTGTTGTTGCCGAGCCAGCCGGCGTCAATGAACCCCACGAGGCGCAGGCCCGGCGTGAGTTCAGGCGTGGTCACTTCAAGTGACATGGACAGGCCCCGGTCACCCGAGATCGGGCGCTCGCTGCGGGCTCCGCGCACCGAGGACACGCCGCCCAGGCCGAACTGCTCGCCCGAGATGAGCACGTCCGGGCTGTACTGGAACTGCCCGCGGGCCCCCCAGATCCAGTTGCCGGCAAACCCGGCCGAGTAGTTGAGGCCGCCACGCACGGTCTTCCAGCGGGTGGTGGTGACGCGCGGGTCTTCGGTCTGGTAGGACACGAGGTCATTGCCCTGGCCGCTGCTGGTGTTCATGGCCAGTTCGGCGTTGTAGCCCCAGAACGCGTTGTCCGACTCGGTGCGCGCGGTGTAGCCCAGCGTGATGGGCCGGCTGCGGCGCGTCAACTGGCCGGGCACCGGGATGTCGTTGATCTTGGAGGGATCGAACACCTTGTCGTCATAGCCCAGCGTGACGTAGCTGCGACGCCCGCCGTTGGGCGGCAGATAGGCGGTGTAGCTGAGTCCGAAGGTGTGGCCGGCACCGGTGCTGGTGAACGCGCCGAAATTACCCACCACGTCCGAGCGCGTGTAGCTGGCACCGATCACCCCGCCCCACTCGTACACCGGAATGCGGTAGGACAGGCCCAGCTGCTTGACGTCGCTGGTGCGCTCGATCGAGGTCGTGTAGGCCCCGGTGAACTGGTGGTCGCGGTTGAAGAGGTTGGTGTGGCCTCCCGCCACGGTGAAGCGATCACGCCCCGACGACTGCGAGCCGGCGTTCGACAGCCCCAGCGACAGCGTCCAGGGCCGCGCCTCCTTGACGGAGATGGTGGCGTCGATCTTGTCGGGCTCATCGCCTTCCTTGATGCCCACCTGGATCTGCTTGTTCGGGTTCTCGTTGGCAATCGCGGTCTGGATGGCCATCCGCTTGAAATTGGGGGTGTGGCCCTCGCGCAACTCGGGCACGCTGCGCCGTACATTGGCTTCGTCGTTGAGCTTGTTGCCGTCGACCGTGACCTTGCTGATGGTGAACTTGACGATGTCCAGCGTCACCGTGTCGCCCACTTCCTGGGGCGGCAGGGCCACGCGGTGCAGGCCATAGCCCTTGTCGCGCAAAGCCGCTTCCAGGGCAGTGGTGGCCTTCTGCAGGGTCTCGATGCTGGCGTCCGTACGCAGGAACGGAGCGAGGATGCGGCTGGTTTCGCCCTCGCCGAGCGGGTTGTCGCCCGTGATCTTGAAGCCCTTGATGGCAAACACGGGCGAGGGTGCCGGCGCCATGGGGGCCGCGGCCTGCGAGTGGGCTGCCGTGGCCAGGCCCATCAGAACCACCGCCATCGCCACCTGGGTCCGACAGGCCTTTGCGCCAGTATTCATCTTCTTCTCACCCTCTCAAGTCAGTCAGCACTGACCGGAATTGTCGCATCCGGTTGCTGCTTTTGTCACGCCCTGTAACCAGCGTCACTTGCACTGATTCGAGGGTTTGATGCCTGCATCGGCCAGCACGCTGACCAGCAGCGGGTTCTTGCTGTTGGGCAGGGGCAGCTTGTCGAAGTCCAGGAACTTGGGGATGGTGGTCGGGCGGGCGGTGTTGCCGTCATTGCCGGCGAAGCCTGCTTCGCCCCGGCCCAGTTGCAGGATGTCGTCCTTGGTGGCGATCTCGATGTGTCCATCGCGCACGAACACGAACAGGCCTTCCTCGTTGTCAGACACGTTGTTGCTCGAGAACAACTTGTCGGGCACATTGACCTGGTCCGGCCGCGGGCCGTCAATGGGGGGCGGCGAGGCGATCGCGCGGATGCCCGAGGGCGAGATGAACAGGCCCTGCCCGGCCTGCAGCACCTGCAGCGCGTTCTGGCCCGATTGCGAGACCGTGAAGGAGCCGAGCCAGGTGAAGACCGTGAGGCCGGAATCGTCGCCCCCCGGTTCACCGGCGCAGGCGCCGGTGCAGGTGATGTCGCCCCCCGAGCCGCGAATGCCGATAGTGGCCGTGGCGGTGCTGAAGCCCACATTGCGGTTGTTCGCCTTGGCGATCAGGCCGGTGAGCGCGCGCACCGAGCCGCGCAGCAGCGACACCAGGAAGCGCCCCTCGCCGGCGTTCTTCTCGTCGTACACAAAATTGTCGACACGGAACTTGGTGGCGGCGCCCAGGGTGATGCGGCTGTCGTCGCGGAACGCCAGCACGGCACGCGTGCCGTTGCCGGTCTCGACCAAGTCGCCCGGGTAGACGCTGCCGCCGTCCACCAGCTGGCGGCGCTTGCCCTGGCTGTCCACGGCGTTGATCACGCCCTGCGCCGCGACCACCTTGGCGCTGGCCAGGACGGCGTTGGGCCGCGCGCTGTCGGGCACCTTGGCCGATTCGGCGCCGCAGTCCTTGGCGCAGATGCGGGCGTCGAAGTCCGTGCCGCGGATCCCGATGGTGGCCGTGTTGGTCTGGACCCGTGCAGCGCTGGGCGAACTCTTGGAGATCAGCCCCGTCACGGCCCGGAAGCCCCCACGCAGCAATTGCATGAGCATGCTGTTGTCGGGCGCGTTTTCCTTGAATCGGTACTGCTGAACCACGATTTCGGAATTGGGGCGCACCGTCATGCGGGTCCCGTCGGCCATCTTGATGATGGCCGATGCGCCGTCCGCGGTAGTCAGGCGGTCGCCTTCCTGCAGGGGCAGGCCCTTGCCAAGGGTGCGCGGGGACTGGCCTGGCGACTGCGCGAAGCCGACGCCTCTGGAAAACTCGACCTCGCCCGCCGGCTGGGCCTGGGTGCCCAGGGACAGCAGCAGCAGGCACACACCCATCGCAATGGGCGCCAGTGGCCGGATGTGAACGGGTGGGGCAAGCATCGCAATCTCCAGTGACTGTACGGATCGGTCGCGCTGCCGCGTCCGGAGCCACGAGAGCAGGACGGCAGGCGCACGCTTACAAAATAATACCCAAACTGTAGGGGGTTTTAGCTCTCAGGACCAGCAACAAAATTCACCAGCCCGAGCGCCCACCGCCGCCCAATCGTGCGATTTTCACGATACCGGGCGATTTAAACGCCCAGCGCGGTCAGCCGCTGAACGATCGCTGCCTCCACTTCACGCCGGGCCGACACCACGCCGGCGACCTCGGCAGGCGACACCTGGCGCTGTGGCGCGGCCCACACAGGCGCCGGGTAATGGCTGTCCCAGGCGAAGCGTGCGATCACGTGCCAGTGCAGGTGCGGCACCAAGTTGCCCAGCGCGGCCAGGTTGATCTTGAGCGGCCGCAGGTGGTCGCGCAGCGCCTGCTCCACCACCGTCACGGCCTCCATGCACAGCTGCCGGTCGTCCGAGGCGAGGTCGGACAGCTCGGCCACATGGGCCTGCCACACCACGCGGTAAAACGCCGGAAAGCCGGGCTCGTCCGCCCGGATCACGCGCAGCCGCTTGCCCTGGTGGATCAGCGCGCCGCCATCGGATTCGCAAAGACTGCAGCCGGCGAGCGCCATGGGTCAGACCAGCACGCGCTCGATGCCGCCCTGGTTGGCGGCCGCCACGTACTGCGGCATCCACTGGTCGCCCAGGATCTGCTGGGCCATCTCGACCACGATGTAGTCGGCCTCGAGCAGGCCGTTGTTCAGGTCGTTGCCATAGCGGCTCAGCCCCTGCAGGCAGCTCGGGCAGCTCGTGAGGATCTTGATGTTGCCCTTCTGCGCGGCCTCGCTGCCCCCCGGCGCCGCCTGCATGGCCTCACGCAGCCGGGCCTCGCCCTTGCGCAGCTCTTCTTCCTTGCGAAAGCGCACCTGCGTCGAGATGTCGGGCCGGGTGACGCCCAGCGTGCCCGACTCGCCGCAGCAGCGGTCGTTCTTGAGCACGTTGTCGCCGACCAGCGCCTTGACGGTCTTCATCGGGTCCTGCAGCTTCATGGGGCTGTGGCACGGGTCGTGGTACAAGTAGCCGGCCTCGCCGCCACCGGCCGCCGGCAGGGTGATGCCCTTTTCCAGCAGGTACTCGTGGATGTCGATGATGCGGCTGCCCGGGAAAATCTTGTCGAACTCATAGCCCTGCAGCTGGTCGTAGCAGGTGCCGCAGCTCACCACCACCGTCTTGATGTCCAGGTAGTTCAGCGTGTTGGCCACGCGATGGAACAGCACCCGGTTGTCGGTGATGATCTTCTCGGCCTTGTCGTACTGCCCGCTGCCGCGCTGGGGGTAGCCGCAGCATAGGTACCCCGGTGGGAGCACCGTCTGCACGCCAGCGTGCCAGAGCATGGCCTGCGTGGCCAGCCCGACCTGGGAGAACAGCCGTTCCGAGCCGCAGCCGGGGAAGTAGAACACCGCTTCCGTCTCGGCCGTGGTGGCCTTCGGGTTGCGGATGATCGGGACATAGTCCTTGTCCTCGATGTCCAGCAGCGCACGCGCGGTTTTCTTGGGCAGGCCGCCGGGCAGCTTCTTGTTGATGAAGTGGATCACCTGCTCCTTGACCGGCGCCGGGCCGAGCGTGGCCGCCGGCCGGGCCGTCTGCTTTTTTGCGAGGCCGCGCAACAGGTCGTTGGCCAGGCGCTGCGCCTTGAAGCCCACGCCGACCATGGCCGTGCGCAGCAGCTTGATGGTCTGCGGGCTGGTGGCGTTGAGCATCAGCATGGCGGCAGCGTTGCCGGGCCGGAAGCTCTTCTTGCCCATCTTGCGCAGCAGGTTGCGCATGTTCATCGAGACGTCGCCAAAGTCGATGTCCACCGGGCAGGGGTTGAGGCATTTGTGGCAGACCGTGCAATGGTCGGCCACGTCCTCGAACTCTTCCCAGTGCTTGATCGACACGCCGCGGCGGGTCTGCTCCTCGTACAGGAACGCCTCGACCAGCAGCGAGGTCGCCAGGATCTTGTTGCGCGGGCTGTACAGCAGGTTGGCGCGCGGCACATGCGTGGCGCACACCGGCTTGCACTTGCCGCAGCGCAGGCAGTCCTTGACGCTGCCAGCGATCGCGCCGATGTCCGACTGCTGCATGATCAGCGACTCGTGGCCCATCAGCCCGAAGCTGGGGGTGTAGGCGTTGGTCAGATCGGCAAACAGGCCCACATTGGCAGGCAAATCAGCCTGTAGCCCTTGACTGGCGGCCACACTCTGCTCCTGATTTCGTAGCAGCTTGCCTTTGTTGAAGCGCCCCTCGGGGTCTACCTTGTGCTTGTATTCGGTGAACGGCCGGAGCTCGTCATCGCTGAGGAACTCCAGCTTCGTGATGCCGATGCCGTGCTCGCCCGAAATCACCCCGTCCAGGCTGCGCGCCAGCACCATGATGCGCTTGACCGCTTCGTGCGCGGTCTGAAGCATCTCGTAGTTGTCGCTGTTGACCGGAATGTTGGTGTGCACGTTGCCATCGCCCGCGTGCATGTGCAGCGCCACCCAGACCCGCCCCTTGAGCACGCGCTTGTGGATCGCGTTGCACTCCTCCAGGATGGGCTGGAAGGCATCACCGGCAAAAATCTGGGCCAGCGGCACGCGGATCTGGGTCTTCCAGCTCGCGCGCAGCGAATGGTCCTGCAACTGGGGGAACAGCGCGTCGGCGTCGCGAAGCCAGTCCCGCCAGAGCGAGCGCACCTCGCGCAACAGCGTCAACGCCTGGGCCACCCGGTCCTCGAGCAGCTCGGCCGAAGGGATCTCGCTGGCGTCGTCGCTCTTGCCCAGGGGCAGGTTGCCGCGGCTGAAAAAAGCCTCCAGCGCATCGGCCAGCGCAATCTTGTTGCGCAGGCTCAGCTCGATGTTGATGCGCTCGATGCCGTCGGTGTACTCCGCCATGCGGGGCAGCGGGATCACCACGTCCTCGTTGATCTTGAACGCGTTGGTGTGCTTGCTGATGGCCGCGGTGCGCTTGCGGTCCAGCCAGAATTTCTTGCGCGCCTCCGGGCTGATGGCCACAAAGCCCTCGCCATTGCGCGAATTGGCAATGCGCACCACCTCGGACGTGGCCCGCGCCACGGCGTCCGCATCGTCGCCGGCGATGTCTCCCACCAGCACCATCTTGGGCAGGCCGCCGCGCTTGCTCTTGGTGGCATAGCCCACGGCCTTGAGGTAGCGGTCGTCCAGGTGTTCAAGGCCAGCCAGCAGCACGCCGGTGCGCTTCTGCTCGGCAAACATGAAGTCCTTGATCTCGACGATGCTCGGCACGGCATCCTTGGCATTGCCAAAGAACTCGAGGCACACCGTGCGCGTGTGCTGCGGCATGCGGTGCACGATCCACCGGCCGCTGGTGATCAGGCCGTCGCAACCCTCTTTCTGGATGCCGGGCAGGCCGCTGAGGAACTTGTCGGTGACGTCCTTGCCAAGGCCCTCCTTGCGGAAGGTCCTGCCGGGAATGTCGAGCCGTTCGGTGCGCACCAGGGTCTTGCCGTCGGCCTCGAAGGTCTTGAGCTCGAAGCTGGCCACCTCGACGTCGTGGATCTTGCCCAGGTTGTGGTTCAGCCGTGTCACCTCGAGCCACTGGGCCTGCGGCGTGACCATGCGCCACGAAGCCAGGTTGTCGAGCGCCGTGCCCCACAGCACGGCCTTCTTGCCGCCGGCATTCATGGCGATGTTGCCGCCAATGCAGGAGGCTTCGGCCGAGGTCGGATCGACCGCGAACACAAAGCCGCCGCGCTCGGCGGCATCGGCCACGCGCTGGGTCACCACGCCGGCCTCGGACCAGATGGTGGGCACCGGCCGGTCGACGCCCGGCAGCTCCAGCATCTCGACCTCGGTCATGGCCTCGAGCTTCTCGGTGTTGATCACGGCGCTGCGCCAGGTCAACGGAATCGCGCCGCCGGTGTAGCCGGTGCCGCCGCCGCGCGGAATGATGGTCAGGCCCAGGTCGATGCAGCCCTTGACCAGCCCGGCCATCTCGGCCTCGGTGTCCGGCGTGAGCACCACGAACGGGTACTCGACCCGCCAGTCCGTGGCGTCGGTCACATGCGAGACGCGGCTCAGGCCGTCAAACTTGATGTTGTCCTTTGCCGTGAGGCGCCCCAGCACGCGCTGGGCCTTGCGCCGCAGCTCGGCCGTGGCCGAGAACGCGTCATCGAACGCGCGGATGGCCGCGCTGGCCGCCAGCAGCAACTCGCCCACCAATGCATCGCGCTCAGGGTCCTTGGCCGGCTCCCGGCGCTTTTCGACCTCGCCCAGCCGGTGCCGCAGGGCATCCACCAGCAGGCGGCGGCGCTTGGGATTGTCCAGCAGGTCGTCCTGCAGGTACGGATTGCGCTGCACCACCCAGATATCGCCCAGCACCTCATAGAGCATGCGGGCCGACCGGCCGGTACGGCGTTCGTCGCGCAGGCGGGTCAGTACATCCCAGGCCCGGGACCCCAACAGCCGGATCACGATCTCGCGGTCGGAGAACGAGGTGTAGTTATAAGGTATCTCTCGCAGGCGGGGCGCGTCATCGACCGCGGCCATGAGGTGATTGAGCGTGGTGGGGGCGTTCATCGGGTGGAATGGTGCTCAGCCAGAGCGACAACCCGGCTGAAAAGGGATGTTACCGCAGCGCAGCAAGCCCCTGTCGCCTGGGGGGCAGCCTCATGGAAATCCCGCTTGTGGCTGGTTGGCCCGCACGCGTTAAATCGCCTGTCACATTTCCATCGTAATCTGTGCATCCCATTCAGGAGTACTCATGAAACTACAACTTTCTGCCGCAGCGCTCGCCGCTGTGCTCGCTTTCCCTGCCCAGGCCCAGACTGAAATCCAGTGGTGGCATTCGATGGGTGGCGCCCTTGGTGAATGGGTGAACGACCTGGCCAAGGAATTCAATGAAAGCCAAAAGGATTACAAGATCGTCCCGACCTTCAAGGGCGGCTACGACGTGTCGATGACGGCCGCGATTGCCGCGTTCCGCGCCGGCAATGCGCCGCACATCCTGCAGGTGTTCGAAGTGGGCACCGCGACCATGATGGCCAGCAAGGGCGCGATCGTGCCCGTGGGCAAGGTCATGGGTGACGCGGGCGAGAAATTCGATCCCAAGATCTACATCCCCGCCGTGGCCGGTTACTACACCGCCCCGAACGGCCAGATGCTGAGCTTCCCGTTCAACAGCTCGACACCGGTGTTCCACTACAACAAGGACGCGTTCAAGGCCGCCGGCCTGGACCCCGAGCAGCCGCCCAAGACCTGGCCTGAAGTGGCGCTGGCCGCCGCCAAGCTCAAGGCCAGCGGCCACAAGTGCCCGTTCACCACGAGCTGGATCAGCTGGACGCAGCTGGAGAGCTTCTCGGCCTGGCACAACACCGAGTTCGCCACCAAGGGCAACGGCATGCGCGGCATCGATGCCCGCCTGACGTTCAACTCGCCGCTGCACGTGCGCCACATCGAGAACCTGGCCAATATGGCCAAGACCGGCCTGTTCGTCTACAAGGGCCGCAACAACGCCGCCGACGCGACCTTCGTGTCGGGCGAGTGCGCGATGATCACGGGCTCCTCCGGCCTGTACGGCAACGTCAAGCGCAATGCCAAGTTCGCCTCGGGCATCTCCACCCTGCCCTACTACCCCGACGTGCCCGGCGCTCCGCAGAACACCGTGATCGGTGGCGCCAGCCTGTGGGTCATGTCGGGCAAGAAGGCCGACGAGTACAAGGGCGTGGCCAAGTTCTTCAGCTACCTGTCCCGTCCCGAAGTGGCGGCTGCCAGCCACCAGCGCACCGGTTACCTGCCGGTCACGCTGCCTTCGTTCGAGCTGACCGACAAGAGCGGCTACTACGCCAAGAACCCCGGCACCGATGTGGCCGTGACCCAGATGGTGCGCAAGACCACCGACAAGTCGCGGGGCATCCGCCTGGGCAACTTCGTGCAGATCCGCACCATCATCGACGAGGAAACGGAAAACATCTGGTCGGGCAAGAAGACCCCCAAGCAAGGCCTGGACGACGCCGTCAAGCGTGGCAACGAGCAGCTCGAGCGCTTCCAGAAAGCCAACAAGAGCTGAGGCCGATGCGGCAACATCCGGCAGCGCCGGGTGTTGTCCCTGAAAATGACTGCCCTGGGTGCCTGAGCGCATCGGGGCAGTTGTCGTTTTGACGGAAGATCATGGAAAAACGGGTTCGCTTCAAGTCAGTCTGGTTGCCGTGGGCGCTGATCGCGCCGCAGATGGCGGTCATCCTGGTGTTCTTTTTCTGGCCCGCCGGCCAGGCGCTGTACCAGTCGGTGCTGTCCCAGGACGCCTTCGGCACCTCGGTCCAGTTTGTCGGCATGGACAACTTCAAGCGCCTGTACGACGACCCCACCTACCTGGAATCCTTCAAGACCACGGCCATTTTTTCAGTGCTGGTGGCCGGCTGCGGCCTGTCGATTGCCCTGCTGCTGGCCGCGATGGCCGACCGCGTGGTCAAGGGTGCGGCCATCTACAAGACCCTGCTGATCTGGCCTTACGCCGTGGCCCCCGCGGTGGCTGGCGTGCTGTGGCTCTTCATGTTCGCGCCTTCGGTGGGCATCGTCAGCTATGTGCTTCGGGAACTTGGTTTCAACTGGAACCACCTGCTCAATGGCAGCCACGCCATGGCGCTGATCGTCATGGCCTCGGTGTGGAAGCAGATCTCCTACAACTTCCTGTTCTTCCTGGCCGGCCTGCAATCGATCCCCAAGAGCCTGATCGAGGCGGCAGCCATCGATGGCGCGGGGCCGTGGCGGCGGTTCTGGAGCATCGTGTTCCCGTTGCTGTCGCCCACGACCTTCTTCCTGCTGGTCATCAACGTGGTCTACGCCTTCTTCGATACCTTTGCCATCGTCGACGCAGCGACCCACGGCGGCCCCGGCAAGGAGACGGCCATTCTGGTCTACAAGGTCTACTACGACGGCTTCAAGGCGCTGGACCTGGGCGGATCGGCCGCGCAATCGGTGGTGCTGATGACCATCGTCATCGCGCTCACCGTGGTCCAGTTCCGCTACGTCGAAAAGAAAGTCCAATACTGATGCGAACCGGAACACGCCATGGTTGAACGCCGCTCCGTCTTCTCCTTCCTGCCCCACCTGGTGCTGCTGATCGGCGTCCTGGTGGTGGCTTTCCCGGTCTACCTGACCTTCATCGCATCCACCCAGACCTCCGAGCAGATCGTGCAGCAGGTGCCCATGTCGATGGCGCCCGGCGGCCACATGCTCGAGACCTACCGCGTCGCCCTGTTCGGCGGCGAAACCAGCTACGGCAACAAGGTGGCGCCAGTGGGGCGCATGCTGTGGATCAGTTTCGTCAGCGCCATGGTGATCGCCATCGGCAAGATCGCCATCTCGCTGCTGTCCGCCTTCGCTTTCGTTTATTTCCGGTTCCCGCTGCGCTCGCTGTTCTTCTGGATGGTGTTCGTGACGCTGATGCTGCCCGTGGAAGTGCGCATCGGGCCGACCTACGACGTGGTGGCCAAGCTGCACATGCTCAACACCTATGCGGGACTGACGGTGCCGCTGATCGCCTCGGCCACCGCCACCTTCCTGTTCAGGCAATTCTTCCTGACCGTGCCCGACGAACTGGTCGAGGCCGCGCGCATCGACGGCGCCGGCCCCATGCGCTTCTTCAAGGACGTGCTGCTGCCCCTGTCGACCACCAGCATCGCCGCGCTGTTCGTGATCCAGTTCATCTATGGCTGGAACCAGTACCTCTGGCCGCTGCTGGTCACCACCGAGCAAGGCATGTACCCCATCGTGCTGGGCATCACGCAGATGTTCACCGGCGGTGACGCGGGCAACGAGTGGAACGTGATCATGGCCACGGCCATTCTGGCCATGATTCCACCGGCCCTGGTGGTCATGCTCATGCAGAAATGGTTCGTCAAGGGCCTGGTCGACACCGAAAAGTAATTCAGAACATCATGGCATCCATTCAACTCAAAGACGTCGTCAAGCACTATGGCGCCGGCAAGCACGCGGTCAAGGTCATCCACGGCGTGAACGCCGACATCGCTGACCGCGAGTTCATCGTCATCGTCGGCCCGTCGGGCTGCGGCAAGTCCACCCTGCTGCGCATGGTGGCGGGCCTGGAAGAGATCACCGGCGGAGAAATCTCCATTGGCGGGCGTGTGGTGAACGACCTCGAACCCGCCGAGCGCGACATCGCCATGGTGTTCCAGAACTACGCGCTGTATCCGCACATGAGCGTGTTCGACAACATGGCCTATGGCCTGAAGATTGCCAAGGTGCCGATGGACGAGATCCGGACCCGTGTCGACAAGGCCGCGAAGATCCTGGAACTGGGCCACCTGCTGGACCGCAAACCACGCCAGTTGTCGGGCGGCCAGCGCCAGCGCGTGGCCATGGGCCGCGCCATCGTGCGCCAGCCGCAGGTCTTCCTGTTCGACGAACCCCTGTCCAACCTGGACGCCAAGCTGCGCGCCCAGACGCGCCTGGAAATCCAGAAACTGCACCGCGAACTCGGCATCACCAGCCTGTTTGTCACGCACGACCAGGTGGAGGCCATGACGCTGGCACAGCGCATGATGGTCATGAACGCCGGCGTGATGGAGCAGTTCGGCACGCCCGAGGAGGTGTACCACCGCCCGGCCTCGACCTTCGTCGCGAGCTTCATCGGCTCGCCGCCCATGAACCTGCTGAAGCAGGCCCCTGGCGGGCGCGCCGGCAGCATCATGGGCATCCGGCCCGAGCACCTGGACATCGGCAGCAGCGGCTGGGAGCTGAAAGTCGAGACCGTGGAGCTGCTGGGCGCCGAACGCCTGGTGTACTGCCGCCTGGGGGATGAGCAGCTCATCGTGCGCACCGACGAACAGCACCCCGCACCGCAGCCCGACAGCACCATCCATGTGGCGCCGCGCGAGGACCGGGTGCACTGGTTCGACGCCGCCACCGGCAAGCGGCTGCCATGAGCGCAGCGTGGCCGTACCCACGCTGGGTGGCCCACCGCGGCGCGGGCAAACTGGCTCCTGAAAACACACTGGCCGCCTTCCGGCTCGGCGCCCGGCACGGCTACCGGATGTTCGAATGCGACGCCAAACTGTCCGCCGACGGCGTGGTGTTCCTCATGCACGACGCCACGCTGGAGCGCACCACCAGTGGCCGGGGCACCGGGGGCGAACTGCCCTGGGGCACGCTGGCGCAGCTCGACGCCGGCGGCTGGCACTCGCGCGCCTACGCCGGCGAGCCGCTGTGCACGCTGGAGAACGCCGCACGCTTTTGCCTGGCCAACGGCTGCCATCTGAACATCGAGATCAAACCCACGCCCGGGCTCGAACAGCTGACCGGGGAAGTGGTGGCCCGCGAGGCCGCCCGCCTGTGGGCCGGGTCCGAAGTCCCGCCGCTGTTGACCTCGTTCCGCCCCGAATCGCTGGCCGGAGCGCAGGCCACGGCTGAGCATCTGCCGCGCGGCCTGCTGCTGGACACGCTGTGGAAGGGCTGGCTCGAAACCGCGCTGACGCTGGGCTGCACGGCCATCGTCTGCAACCATGAGCTGTGGGAGCCGTCCACCGTCACACAGGCCCAAAGCGCAGGCTTCAGAACCTTGAGCTACACGGTCAATGACGAGTGGGCCGCGCAGCGCCTGATCGATCTGGGCACCGACGGCATCATCACCGACCGCGTCGACCTGTTCAGCCCAGCCTGAGTATCAAAATGGCCGCCAGCCCTTGCCGGGCGGCCACTGTTTGCTATTGAATCAGGAGCAGCCAGCGGGCCCTACAGGCCCAGCCAGGCCAGCAGTTCGCGCAGCCGGCCTTCGGTCGTGGTGTCGAAGCCCTTGATGCCGATCTGCTTGAGCACCCCCTGCCCCGCTTCGGCCTCGGGCAGGGCCAGAAGGTCCTTCTGGATCAGCGCTACCTGCTGCGCACTGACCTTCTTGCCCGCGATCAGCGGGAAGTAGGGCTGCTTGACGCTGGCGTGCAGCACGCGCATGCCGTCGGCATCCAGCGTCTTGGCCACGCCGGAGTACGACGCCACCGCGCCCACCTCGCCGAACCCGCTCTTGACATAGAAGATCACGGCGCCCTGCTCACGCACGTGCTGCACCTGCTCCCTGGACAGATCCACCCCGTTGCGGCGCAGCTCGGCCTCGCAGAACTTGGTCATGTAGGCCGCCGGGTTGGGGGTGACCACCTTGCGCCCCTTGATGTCGGCCACCGTCTTGAGCGGCGAGGCCTTGGGCACCACGATCAGGCACTGCCCATCGGGCTGCGCCGTGGCCACGTACTTGTAGCCGTAGTCACGCAGGCCCCGCGCCGGGTAGTCACTGGGCCGGGCCATGGCGAAGTCGAAACGCCCCTCCTTGAGTCCGCTTTCCAGCGCGCTGAATTCGCGGATGAACACCACCTGCACGCTCTGCCTCATGGTCTTGGCCAGCACGTCAGCGAGGCCGCTGTACTTGGCGATCACGCGCGCATGGTCCGTGCCGCCGGAAGAGCCTTCGCTGATGGCAAAAATCAGCCCCTGCGCGCTGCACAGCCCCGACGCGGCCGCGAGCACCCACCCTGCAATCCATGCTTTCACTTTGTCCTCACTCCCTCAAGTTGACTTTGTTGGCAGTGCCTGCACTGCAGGGCGCATGTCTTGCGCCCCGTCGGAAAGCATAGGAAAAACGCGCAGCACAATCGATCGCCCAAAAGGATTAAGGCCGTCTCCAAGGCGACGCCTGGCCTTCCGCGCGCGCGGCTGGCGGCACGGGGCTGAAGCTGAGAATTCCCCGTGAACACAAGGGTGCGGCTCGCCTTCGCATGGCCTGCGCCAGGCGCCAGCCAAGGTCCGGGTCAATTACAGGGCGATACAAAAAGCCCGCACGCGGTGTGGTGCGGACCGCACAGCCGCGAAGGCGTCACGGCAGCGGCCGCCCCTCTTTTCAAGCCAAAAGGACCGTCAGCCCTTGCTGGATGGCCATTTATTGCTATCTTTTAAATAGCAAGCTCAGCGCAGATCGCCCGCCAGAGAAGCCAGCGTCTCGGCCGCGATCGCCGTGTGCGCGGGGTAGTTGCGATGGTCGCAGCCGAGCTTGACGCCAGCGCCTGCCTTGACGGCAGCGCGCATTGCCGAGTCCAGCTCGAACCGCACAAAGTGCACGGCGGAGGTCTTTTCGTCGTTCTCGCGGTCCAGGTCCTCGTCGGCAATGGCGTAGACACGCTCATGGCCCTCGACCTCGATGAACATCCGGTCCTCGATACCGATCAGCCTGGCCAGCTCACGCCGGCGCTCGTTCTCGTCGGGGTACTCGATCATCATCGTGGCCTTCCAGTTGCCGCCATCGGGCAGCAGCGGCGCATAGGCTTCGATTTCCTGTTCGATGCCTTCTTCCTCGAAGATTTTCTCGATGCGCAGCATCTCCTGAATCTGGTAGCGGATGCTGGTCTCGCTCTCGAACTGCAGCGTCACGTGCTCGCCCAGCGCCACCGAACGCAGCTTGCGGTGGGCAATGATGGCGGCCTTGTGTTCCTTGCGGTACCTGGCGTAGGCCTCCAGGGTCATGAGGCTGTCGCGGGTGATTTTTCCGGTGAGTTGCATGGTCATTTGAGTCCGTAGGCCCGGCGCACGAGCGTGAGGGGATGCTGCTGCGGCGGGGCCCCCAGGCCGTTCACTTCAAAGCCCTGGGCAATGTGGTGGCCGCCCAGCGGGCAGTCGGAGCTGATGACGTCGGGCAGGCCCGGCGCGGCCGGCACGCTACCGTCCTCGGACTGGCCGGAGCCGGGGTGGTCGGCCATCTTCTTGAACAGGGGCTTGCCGATCTTCATGGCTTGCTGGTGGTAGCCCTTCTTCACGCCGAAGGTGCCGGCGTGGCCCGAACAGCGCTCGTTGGTCTGCACCCAGGTGCCGGGAATCATCTTGAGCATTTCCTCGGTCTTCTTGCCGATGTTCTGCACGCGCCCATGGCAGGGGATCTGGTAGCTGACCTTGCCCAGCGGCTGGGTGAATTCGGTCTTGAGCAGCCCATCGCGCTTGCGCTGCATGAGGTACTCGAACGGGTCCCACATCGCCTCCTTGACGAGCTGCACGTCCGCGTCCTGCGGGTACATCAGCGGCAGTTCCTGCTTGAACATCAGCGTGCAGCTGGGCACTGCACTGAGGATGGCGTACCCCTCCCGGGCGTAGCGGGCCAGCACGGGGATGTTGGCCTCCTTGGCCTGGTTCACGGAGTCGAGATCGCCCAGCTCGAGCTTGGGCATGCCGCAGCACTTTTCCTTGCTGACGAGCACATAGGGCACTTCGTTGTGGTCCAGCACCTTCAACAGGTCATGGCCGATGCCGGGCTCGTTGTAGTTGACGTAGCAGGTGGCATAGATGGCGACCTTGCCCGGGGTGCGGGCGCCATCGCGGACCGGATGCGCCGGCGAGCCCGCTGCCGCGGAGCGGAACTTGCGCGTGGCCAGTTCAGGCAGCCAGGCGTCCTTGTCCACGCCCAGCAGGTTTTCCATGGCTCCGCGCGCAACCTGTGTCCTGTTGACCGCGTTGGCCACCTGCACCACGACCGGAATGCCCGCGAACTGGCCATGCACATCGGTGGAGGCCAGGAATTTCTCACCCAGGCCCACGTCGCCCTTCTTGAACTTGATGGCCTTGGCGCGCAGCATGGTGTGCGGGAAATCCAGGTTCCACTCGTGCGGCGGCACGTAGGGGCACTTGGTCATGTAGCACAGGTCGCACAGGTAGCACTGGTCGACCACCTTCCAGTAGTCGGCCTTCTTCACGCCATCGACTTCCATCGACTCGCTTTCATCGACCAGGTCGAACAGCGTGGGGAACGAGCCGCACAGGCTCACGCAGCGCCGGCAGCCGTGGCAGATGTCGAAGATGCGCTCCATCTCCTTGAATGCCGCGTCCTCGTTCCAGAACTCGGCGTCCTGCCAGGCGATGGGGTGTCGGGTGGGGGCTTCAAGGTTGCCTTCGCGGGACATGCTGGCCTTTCTGGTCTTGTGGTTGTCTCGTGGTGGTTCGTGGGTGGCCGACGGGCGGGCAGGCGCTCGGCATTGGGCGCTGCCAGCAGCGCCCAACACGCAACGCCCGGGGATCAGTCCGCCAGTTCGTTCAGAGCCTTCTGGTAGCGGTTGGCGTGCGAGCGCTCGGCCTTGGCCAGGGTCTCGAACCAGTCCGCCACTTCGTCGTGGCCCTCATCGCGCGCGGTCTTGGCCATGCCCGGGTACATGTCGGTGTACTCGTGGGTTTCGCCGGCCACGGCGGCCTTGAGGTTGTCGCGGGTGGAGCCGATCGGCAGGCCCGTGGCCGGGTCGCCGCATTGCTCGAGCCACTCCAGGTGGCCGTGGGCATGGCCGGTTTCGCCTTCCGCGGTGGAGCGGAACAGGGCGGCCACGTCGTTCTGGCCTTCAATGTCGGCCTTGTTTGCGAAATACAGGTAACGGCGGTTGGCCTGGGACTCGCCGGCAAATGCGGCTTTCAGGTTCTCTTCCGTCTTGGAGCCTTTGAGTGCTGCCATGGAAATCTCCTTCGTGGGTTGAACAAATGACTCGGCCGCCTGCATGCAGGTTGGGTCAAAGACCTGTGGAGATTAGCCGGGTTAGGGGGCCTCGTCTAATTGCCTGCCTCAATCCTCAAAATTGAAAAGGCCTATGTGATCGATAGTATTGATAACGGTTCTCAATACAAACGCCAAGCCCGGCTTGGCCCTTGGCAATAATTACGTTATAGTAAATGCATTACGCAATAGTAAATTGCCACCGACCCCAGGAGACACCATGGCCGCCGTCCTCAAAGACCTTGCCGCACTGCCGGCTCCCGCCCCGATCCACCAGTTGCACCACTTCGCGTACCGCGCCAAGGACGCCGAGGAAACCCGGCATTTCTATGAAGACATCCTGGGGCTGCCGCTGTACCACATCATCCAGAGCGATGTGGTTCCCAGCACCGGGGAGTACTGCCCCTACACCCACTTTTTCTTCCGCCTCCAGGACGGATCGTTCATCGCGTTCTTCGACCTCGGCAATGACGAGGCCGCCCTGCCCTCGCCCAACACGCCGGCCTGGGTCAACCACATCTCGTTCCGCGTGGATTCGGTGCAGCATCTGGAGGACATGAAGGCGCGGCTGCAAGCCCACGGGGTCGACGTGATTGGCGTGACCGACCACCACATCTTCAAGAGCATCTATTTCTTCGATCCCAATGGCGTGCGTCTCGAGCTGACGGCCCAGTTGGCGGACGAATTCCAGATGCTCAAGGAAAGCCAGACGGCCCATGCGCGCCTGAACGAGTGGACGGCGCGCAAGGAGCAATGGCGCCGTGACCGCGCCGAGGGCAAGGCCACGCAGCCGCTCAAGCCCCAGCAGAACGACCGCCCGGAGTTCACCGCCAAGCAGCCCGGCTGACCCGCCATGGCCGGGAACTACACCGCGACGGCCGCCACCGGCGGCTACGAATTCACGCAGGGTTCGGGCTACGTGCTGCCCGAGTACCCCTTCGTCGAGCCCCCGGAAATCCGCCAGGGCGGCATGGGGCACCACCCCATCGTCATCGTGGGCGGCGGCATCACCGGGCTCACGCTGGCCTGCGCGCTCGCGCATTACGGCGTCCCCGCGGTGCTGCTGGACGAGGACAACACCGTGGGCGTCAAGGGCGCCTCGTCGCGCGGCATCTGCTACACGCAGAAGTCGCTGGAGATCTTTCATCGCCTGGGCATCTACGACCGCATCGCGGACAAGGGTATCCAGTGGAGCGTCGGGCGGACGTTCGCCGGCGACGACGAGGTGTATTCGTTCGACCTGCGCCAGCAAAGCGCCTACAACCTGTCGACCCAACCGCCCTTCATCAACATCCAGCAGTTCTACATCGAGGCCTATCTGGTCGACCGGATCCAGGCCCTGGGCCATGTGGACCTGCGCTGGTGCAGTCGCGTCACGGGGCTGCGGCAGGATGACGAGGGAGCGACGCTGTCGGTGACCACGCCGGCGGGCGACTACCAGTTGCGGGCCGATCACGTGATCGACGCCACCGGCGCGCGCAGCCCGCTGCGTCAGTGGTGCGGCGCCAGCGTCACCGCCAGGAAGGGCGACGACCGCTGGTGCATCGCCGACGTGCGCTTCTCGAAGCAGCCCCCCACCGAGCGCCATACCTGGATTGAAGCGCCTTTCAACGAGAACCGGGCGGTCTGGCAGCACCTGATGGGCGACAACGTGTGGCGCATCGACTACCAGATGGCGCCCAACGCCGACCCGGACTACGTGAGCCGCGAAGACGTGGTGCGCGAGCGGCTCGCCCGCCAGTTCGGCGCGGATTGCGAAGTGGAAATCGTCTGGGTCGGCCCCTATGCCTACCGCAGCGAATGCATTGACCACATGCGCCATGGGCGCGTGTTCTTCATGGGCGATGCGGCCAAGGTCGTCAGTCCGTTTGGCGCACGCGGCGGCAACACCGGGATCGCCGACGCCGACAACCTCGCCTGGAAGCTGGCGGCGGTGTCGCGCGGGCACGCGGCCGGCCCGCTGCTGGACAGCTACCACGAAGAGCGCCACGAAGCTGCCCGGCAGAACGTGATGGTGACCGGACGCACAGCCCGCTTCCTGCGGCCGGCGGACGGCGTGGAACGCCTGTTCCGCACCGCCGCCATCGGCCTGGCCCGGCAGTATCCGTTTGCGCGCCAGTTCGTGAATACCGGCCGCATGGCCATTGCCAACCCCTACAGCGCCTCCAGTGCCTGCGAAGGCACCGGCGGCCTCTCGGTGCAGAACGTGGGCCTGCGCTGGGCCGACGGCAGCGCGGGGACCACCAACGACCTGCTGCGCTGGGCCCATGGACGGCCGCTGGTGCTGGTGTTCGGAGATATCGGCGCGCAGGGCCTGCAGCGCCTGCGCGCATTGGCCGCCGGAAACCCCGTGCGCTGCGTGCAGGTCATCGGCACGCACGGGCGTGCGGAAGCACTGGAACACGTGATCGACCCGCAAGGCCACCTGCAAGGGGCCTGCCATGTGTTCGGCCATGCCTGGGCCCTGGTGCGGCCGGACAGCTACGTCGCGGCCACCGGCGAAGGCATCGATGCCTCGCTGGTCCACGCCGTGGAGAAATGCCTGGGCACGGGAGACGCGCCATGAAAACCACCCTCCACCTGCAGGACGCCGACACGTTCTACGAACAACTGCTGGACGCGCACGAGGGCCTGACGCGCGAGCAATCCGAGCTGCTCAACGCCCGGCTCATCCTGCTGCTGGCCAACCAGGTCGGCGACAGCCGGGTGCTGGCCGATTGCCTCGCCGCCGCCCAGACAGCCCCGCCCTGAGCCGGGGGCCCGGCATCCCGGACCGGCGGCCAGCAGCCGGCCGCGAATGGGTTTAGAGTGCGGCTTCTTCCGCACCCGACACATTCAAGGAGATGCCATGAAAGTTTCCAGACTACTTCGTGCCACCACGCTGGCCCTGCTCACCACCGGCGCGGCCGGCCTGTTGTTCAGCCCCGTCGCCGAGGCGGCGGCCCCCATGGCCAAGACTTCGGCCCCCGGGTTCTATCGCGTGATGCTCGGCGACTTCGAGGTCACGGCCCTTTCGGACGGCACCGTCGCCCTGCCGGTAGAGAAGTTGCTGACCCGAACCACGCCGGCCAAGGTCGAAAAAATCCTGGCCCGCGCCTACCTGAAGACGCCACTGGACACCTCGGTCAACGGCTACCTCATCAATACCGGCGAAAAGCTGGTGCTGATCGATACCGGCGCCGCCAGCCTGTTCGGCCCCACGCTGGGCAAGCTGCTGGCCAACCTGAAGGCGTCGGGCTACCAGCCCGAGCAGGTGGATGAGGTCTACATCACCCACATGCACCCGGATCACGTCGGCGGACTCATGGCCGGCGACAAGCTCGCCTTCCCGAACGCCGTGGTGCGCGCCGACAAGCACGACGCCGACTTCTGGCTCAGCCAGGAGAACATGGACAAGGCGCCCAAGGAGGCCAAGGGCTTCTTCCAGGGCGCGATGGCTTCGCTCAACCCCTATGTGCAGGCGGGCAAGTTCAAGCCCTTTGAAGGCGATACGGACCTGGTGTCCGGCATCAAGTCGATCGCGACCCCGGGCCACACCGCGGGGCACAGCGTGTACATGGTCGAGAGCAAGGGCCAGAAACTGGTCATCTGGGGTGACCTGATGCACGTGGCCGCGGTGCAGTTTGCCCACCCCTCGGTCACGATCCAGTTCGACACGGACTCCAAGCAGGCCGCCAAGCAGCGCGTCAAGGCCTATGCCGACGCAGCGCGGCATGGTTACCTGGTGGCCGGCGCACACCTGTCATTCCCCGGCCTGGGCCACGTGCGCAAGCAGGGTGGCGGCTACGCCTGGCTACCCGTGAACTACGCGCCCCTGCCCTGACCGGGCCGATGCGGCTGACGTCGAATAAAATCGGCCCAGCACCACCTGACGACCAAACGGCATCCTGCGGGGTGCCGTTTTTCATCCAGACACCCACATGACCGTACCCACGCCCCAGCAGCCCGGCCTTGAAAGCCTGTCCAAATCGTTCGAGCCCGCCGCCATTGAGGCGCATTGGGGCCCGGAATGGGAAAAGCGCGGCTATGCAGCCGCCGGGCACCGTGGCACGGGCCAGCCCCAGGCCGGCGAGCCGGGCTTCTCCATCCAGCTACCGCCGCCCAACGTCACGGGCACGCTGCACATGGGCCATGCGTTCAACCAGACCATCATGGACAGCCTGACGCGCTATCACCGCATGCGTGGACACAACACCCTGTGGGTGCCCGGCACCGATCACGCCGGCATTGCGACCCAGATCGTGGTGGAGCGCCAGTTGCAGGACCAGGGACAGAGCCGCCATGACCTGGGGCGCAAGAACTTCGTCGCGCGCGTGTGGGAGTGGAAGGAGAAGTCGGGCAACACCATCACCACGCAGATGCGGCGCATGGGCGCCAGCGTGGACTGGGGCCACGAGTACTTCACCATGGACGAGAAGCTCTCGGGTGTGGTGACGGAAACCTTTGTGCGCCTGTACGAGCAGGGCCTGATCTACCGCGGCAAGCGCCTGGTCAACTGGGACCCGAAGCTGCAGTCCGCCGTGTCGGACCTGGAAGTGGAGAGTGAGGAGAAGGACGGGTCACTGTGGCACATCGCCTATCCGCTCACGGACGGAAGCGGCAGCCTGACGGTGGCCACCACGCGGCCCGAAACCATGCTGGGCGACGTCGCCCTGATGGTCCACCCCGAAGACGAGCGCTACACCCATCTCATCGGGAAGACCGCGACGCTGCCGCTGGTGGGCCGCGAGATTCCGGTGATCGCAGACGATTATGTGGACAGGGCCTTTGGCACCGGCGTGGTCAAGGTCACGCCCGCGCACGACCCCAACGACTACGCCGTGGGGCAGCGCCACCAGTTGCCCATGATCGTCGTGCTCACGCTGCAGGCCGCGATCAACGACAACGCCCCCGAGAAATACCGGGGCATGGATCGCTTCGTGGCCCGCAAGGCCATCGTCGCGGACCTCGAAGCCTCGGGTGCGCTGGTCGAGACCAGGAAGCACAAGCTCATGGTGCCCATCTGCACCCGCACCGGCCAGGTGGTCGAGCCGATGCTGACCGACCAGTGGTTCGTGGCCATGAGCAAGGTGAGCGAGCAGGACCCGACCGGCAAGAGCATCGCGCAAAAGGCCATCGATGCGGTCGCCAGTGGCGACGTGCAGTTCGTGCCCGAGAACTGGGTCAACACCTACAACCAGTGGATGAACAATATCCAGGACTGGTGCATCTCGCGCCAGTTGTGGTGGGGGCATCAAATCCCCGCCTGGTATGACGAAGACGGCAACGTGATCGTGGCCCGCAATGAAGCCGAGGCCCAGGCCAGGGCCCCGGGCAAGACCCTGCGCCGCGACGAGGACGTGCTGGACACCTGGTACTCCTCCGCCCTGGTGCCATTCAGCACCATGGGCTGGCCGAACCAGGGCGACGCGGACACCGACGACTACAACCTCTATCTGCCCTCGTCCGTCCTGGTGACGGGCTACGACATCATCTTCTTCTGGGTGGCCCGGATGATCATGATGACCACGCACTTCACCGGCCGCGTGCCGTTCCGACATGTGTACATCCACGGCCTGGTGCGCGACGCGCAGGGCAAGAAGATGAGCAAGTCCGAGGGCAATGTGCTGGACCCCGTGGACCTGATCGACGGCATCGCGCTGGCTCCGCTGCTGGACAAGCGCACCCAGGGCCTGCGCAAGCCCGAGACCGCGCCGCAGGTGCGCAAGAACACGCAAAAGGAGTTTCCCGACGGCATTCCGGCATACGGCGCTGACGCACTGCGCTTCACCTTTGCCGCGCTGGCATCGCTGGGCCGCAGCATCAACTTCGACAGCAAGCGTTGCGAGGGCTACCGCAACTTCTGCAACAAGCTCTGGAACGCCACGCGCTTCGTGCTGATGAACTGCGAAGGCCAGGACTGCGGCCTGAAGGAGCACACCAAGGCCGAGTGCCAACCCGGCGGCCCCTTCCACGGCTACATGCAGTTCAGCCAGGCCGACCGCTGGATCTCCTCGGTGCTGCAACAGGTGGAAGCCGAGGTGGCGCGCGGCTTTGCCGAGTACCGGCTGGACAACGTGGCCAACGCCCTCTACGACTTCGTGTGGAACGAGTTCTGCGACTGGTACCTGGAGATCGCCAAGGTGCAGATCCAGACTGGTGGGGAATCTCAGCAACGCGCCACGCGCCGCACGCTGATCCGCACCCTGGAAGCCATCCTGCGCCTGGCACACCCGGTGATTCCGTTCATTACCGAGGAGCTCTGGCAGAAGGTGTCGGTCGTCGCCGGCCTGCCCGGTCCCTCGGTCAGTATCGCGCGCTACCCCGAGGCCCAACCCCAGAAAATCGACGAGGCGGCGATCGCCCATGTCGCCAAGCTCAAGGCACTGGTGGACGCCTGCCGCAACCTGCGCGGCGAGATGAACGTGTCCCCAGCCACGCGGCTGCCTCTTTACGCGCTGGGGGACGCAGCCTTCCTGCGCGACAGCGCCAGCGTGCTGCAGGCGCTGGCCAAGCTCAGCGAGGTCAAGGTGTTCGAGGACGAAGCCGCCTGGGCCGCGGCGGCCAAAGCAGCGGCCGTCGCCGTGGTCGGGGAGGCTCGACTGTGCCTGCACATGGAAATCGACGTGGCCGCGGAAAAGGCACGCCTGGGCAAGGAAGCCGCACGGCTGGAGGGTGAAATCGCCAAGGCCCATGGCAAGCTGGCCAACGAGGCGTTCGTGGCCAAGGCGCCCCCGGCGGTCATCGAGCAGGAGCGCGCCCGCGTGGCAGTCTTCACCGCCACCCTGGTCAAATTACGCGACCAGCTGCAACGGCTGGAATAAGACCCTTCTGGCCAACCTGGCGCCCGGTTTGCTATGGATTCAATAGCAAACAATAACCACTGGGCGAGGGCTACAGGCTGATTGGGTCAGCGAATGATGAATTGGGGCTCGGTGGGCTCCGGCGGGACGCCCGCCGGCTCGAGCACCATGGGCGCGCTGGTGAGCGAATCGAGCCCGCTGCTGCGCGTGACGGTGAGGGCCTCGTGGATGCGGTGGGCCACATACCAGCTGGCGCGCAGCCGTGACTCACGCGTGTGCGAACCAATGCGCGGCGTGAGGAACAGATTGTCCAGGTCATGCAAAGGGGTGCCGCGCGAGGCAAAGCCCGCTTCGGCGCCATCCAGCACACAGGCTTCGATCCGCCCGTCGGTGAGCGCGCTGGCCAGCGCCGCGTCGTCGAACAGCGCGGTGCGGCTCGTCCCCACCCACAGCTGGCCCGGCTTGCAGTGCGCGAGCACCTTGTCATTGATGAAGCCCTTGTAGCGCGACGCGTACATCACCTGCACGGCCATGGCATCGGCCTGGGCCATGAGGTCCGACAGCCCCACGGGCTTGACCTGCAGGCGCTGCCAAATGGGCGCGGTGTGGTGAACCGCCGGGTCGTAACCGATCAGTTTGGCGCCCAGGGAGTGCAGCATCATGGCCAACGCATGCGCGGTGGACGACAGGCCGAAGATGCCGACCACGCTGCCATTGAGCTCGCGGCCCAACCGGATATCGGCGTGGCGATCGCCGATGAGCGCGGAACCGATGCCGCGCCGGTACAACAGCAACAGGCTGGCCAGCAGGTATTCCGCATTGGAGCGCACATTGGCGGTGGTGGCCTGGATCACCTTGACACCGCGGTCGCGGCAGGCTTCGAGATCGGTGTTGTCGGTGCTCACGTGCATGCGCGCAATGGCGCGCAGGCGGGGAGCAAAATCAAGGAATTCCTTGGTGACCACGACTTTGCGCGGCAACACCAGCGCCTCGGCGCGGTAGGCCATTTTGCGCAGCGCGGACGGATCGGTGGCCAACTCGGGACGGTATTCGACCGCGTGACGGGACTCGAGCCACGCCAACGCTTCCGGTACCAGTCGCTCAAGAAGTAAGATGTCCACCCTGTTTGGTCCCTTTTTCCAACTCGGCCCTCGGTGTCTCGTCAGAAGCTGAAGTGTTTGCTTACTGATTGTTTCAATGGGGCCACACTTTAGCGAGAATCCCCAACCCCGTCCATGAATAAAGTCACAAGAATCAGCAAGGCCGTCTTCCCTGTCGCAGGGCTTGGAACCCGCTTTCTGCCTGCCACCAAAGCCCAGCCGAAAGAAATGTTACCAATCGTAGATCGCCCGCTGATTCAGTATGCGGTGGAGGAGGCTTATGCCGCCGGCATCCGCCACATGATTTTCGTGACTGGCCGCAATAAGCGTGCCATTGAGGACCATTTCGACACCGCGTACGAGCTGGAAACCGAACTCGAGGCCAGCCACAAGCACGAACTGCTGAGCCTGGTCCAGACGCTCTCCCCCGAGGACATGGTGTGTTCCTATGTACGGCAGCCCCGTTCACTGGGTCTGGGCCATGCCGTGCTGTGCGCCGAACATCTGGTGGGCCAGAGCCCCTTTGCCGTCCTGCTGGCGGATGACCTCATGACAGGCACGGCGGAAGGCCCCGGGGTTCTGACACAAATGGTCACAGCCTTCGCGCAGCTCGGGACATCTTTGTTAGCCGTGCAAGAGGTCCCCCAGGACCAGGTGCGCCGCTACGGCATCGTGGCAGGGGACAGTGTGACGCCCCATCTCATCAAGGTTCGCCAGATGGTGGAGAAGCCCTCGCCCGAAAACGCACCCTCGCGCATGGGTGTGGCGGGGCGGTACATTCTCACGCCCGGCGTGTTCGATCTGATCCGCAACCAGCCCCGCGGCGCGGGTGGCGAAATTCAGCTCACCGATGGCATTGCAGGGCTCATCGCCACGGAGGGCGTTCATGCGCTGCTCTACGAAGGCAAGCGGTTTGACTGTGGCAGCAAGGAAGGCTTCCTGGAAGCCACAGTGGAATTCGCCCTGAAACACCCGGAGGTGGGCGAACACTTCAGGACTTATCTGAGGGGCCTGCCGATTCCGGACTGACGTGATCGCCGGGGCTCAGCGACGGCGCAACACGTGAATGAAGTCGGTTCCCGCGTTCTGCTGCTCCACCAATTCGTTGCCGGTCTGTTTGGCAAAGGCCTGAAAATCGCGAACCGAGCCCGCATCCGTGGCGACCACCCGAAGGAGCTGACCGGTCGTCATGTCGGTCAGGGCCTTTTTGGCCTTGAGGATCGGCAGCGGGCAGTTCAGCCCGCGGGTATCGAGTTCTTTGTCGATGTTCATCAGAAATCCTTGAGGGTGCCCGATTTTAATCAGCCGCGCCTGGGCAGTTCGACGAACTCGGGCGAATACCCGCGCGAGCGAAGCCAGTCAGCCAGCGCATAGCCGGTGCCCGCAGGCCAGCATTTCACGGCGTCGTAGTCGTAGAGCTTGTATTCCGCCAGCTCCGGAGACAGACTCACCTCTCCGTCGGCCACCGCATGGTAGGCAATGATGACCTGGTTCATACGCTGGAAGTCATAGACACCGATGAGGTTGAGCTCGCTGGCATCAAGGTTGGTTTCCTCCTTGATTTCGCGCGCAATGCCTTCCTGAGGTGTTTCTCCCGCTTCCATGAAGCCCGTGATCAGCGCGAACATGCGCCCGGGCCAGGCTGCATTGCGCGCCAGCAGAATCTGGTCCCGGTACTGCACCACGGCCGCCAGCACGGGCGTGGGGTTGTTCCAGTGCGTCCAGCCGCAGGCCGGGCAACGCAGACGCTGCTTCTCCCCGCCATCCTCCATCTGGGCCAGCAGTTGCAACGGCGTGGCGCAACTGGGACAGAACTGGTACGGGGTGCTCATGCCGGAAACACGCCGGTGGACAGGTACCGGTCGCCGCGATCGCAGACCACGAACACCACAGTGGCCTTTTCGACCTGGCTGGCGATCTGCTGCGCTACCCAGCAGGCGCCAGCCGCAGAAATGCCCGCAAAGATGCCTTCCTCTCGTGCCAGGCGCCGGCACATCTCCTCGGCCTCGTCCTGGCTCACGTAGACCATTTCGTCGACGTACTGCGAGTCATAGATCTTGGGCAGGTATTCCTGGGGCCACTTGCGAATGCCGGGGATGCGCGACCCCTCGCTCGGCTGAGCACCAATGATCCTGATGGCCGGGTTCTTTTCCTTGAGGTAGCGCGAAACACCGGTGATGGTCCCAGTAGTGCCCATGGCACTCACGAAATGCGTGATCCTGCCCTTCGTGTCGGCCCAGATTTCCGGGCCCGTGGTTTCATAGTGAATGCGGGGATTGTCGGCGTTGGCGAACTGGTCCAGCACCCGCCCCTTGCCTTCGCGCTGCATGTTCTCGGCCAGATCGCGCGCGTACTCCATGCCACCACTCTTGGGCGTGAGCATCAGTTCGGCGCCAAACGCTTTCATGGTCTGCGCGCGCTCCACCGACAGGTCTTCGGGCATGATCAGCACCATGCGATAGCCCTTGATGGCGGCGGCCATGGCCAGTGCAATGCCGGTGTTTCCGGAGGTGGCCTCGATGAGCGTGTCCCCGGGCTTGATGTCACCGCGCTCCTCGGCACGCTTGATCATTGACAACGCGGGCCGGTCCTTGACCGAACCGGCAGGATTGTTGCCCTCCAGCTTGCCCAGGATCACATTGCCACGTTTTGCGTTGTCCGCAGCGCCAATCCGCTGCAACGCCACCAAGGGTGTTTTTCCAATGGCGTCTTCAATGGTCGGGTAATTCATGGCCCTCACTGTGCCATAATTTCTGGCTCGCTTCCTTCCCAGCCCGGGTGGTGAAATTGGTAGACGCAGGGGACTCAAAATCCCCCGGAGAAATCCGTGCCGGTTCGATTCCGGCCCCGGGCACCAGCGTTTCGCGAACAACAATTGCACGCCGTATTTGGCCCGCGCAGCGCCAAAGTCAAGGAACCTAAGCGCATGGTTTCGATTCTTCCCGTGATTCTTTGTGGGGGCTTTGGCACCCGGTTGTGGCCACTGTCCCGCGCGGGGTTCCCAAAGCAGTTTCTTTGCCTTACGGGCAATCAGAGCCTGTTCCAGAATACGGTCCAAAGGGTCATGGCACTGCGCAGTGAAAGCTTTCTGATTTCGCCGCCCTGCATCGTCACCAATGAGGAACACCGTTTCCTGGTGAGCGAGCAACTTAGAGAAACCCGCATCGAGTGTGGCCCCGTACTGCTGGAGCCGACGGGACGCAACACAGCACCGGCCCTGACCCTGGCAGCTCTTGCGGCTCAGGCGACCGGCGCTGACCCTCTTTTGGTGGTCACACCAGCTGATCACCAGGTCACCGAGTTGCACCAATTCCTTTCGGCGACAGAATGGGCGATCAGGGAAGCGAATTCGGGAGGCATTGTCGTCCTTGGTGTCCCGCCTGACCGGCCTGAAACCGGTTTCGGATACATCAAAGCCGGCGAAGCCACCTCGCTCAGTCGGCGGGCACTCGATGTGATCGCCTTCCATGAGAAGCCGACCAAGGCAGTGGCGGAGCGCTATCTCGTCGAAGGCGGCCATTTCTGGAATGCAGGCATGTTCATGCTGAAGGCATCGGTTTGGCTTGCCGCACTGGAACACTTCCGACCTGACATCGCCCGAGCCACTCGCACGGCATGGGCAAATCGCAGCACCGATCGCGTTGGTGTTGCCGAGTTCACGCGACCCGGCCACGAGGAGTTTGCGATTGTCCCTGCTGAGTCCATCGACATCTCAGTCATGGAGCGGTGTGCTGGTAGCAAATTCAGTTTGAAAATGGTGCCGCTTGATGCCGGTTGGTGCGACCTCGGATCTTGGGATGCGGTTTGGAGCAACCTGTCTCAGGATTCGCAAGGTAACGCCAGTCGAGGCGATGTGCTGATGAGCGACACCAAAGACACCTTGGTCCACGCTTCAAGCAGACTGGTGTGTACCGCCGGCGTTCAGGATCTGATCGTGGTTGAAACGCCAGACGCCGTCATGGTGACGCACCGTGCTTCAAGCGAAAGCATCAAGGCCGTGGTAACCGGGTTGGAGATTCAGCGTCGTGCGGAAGTCATTTCCCATCGCAAGACGCATCGCCCCTGGGGCTGGTATGACGTCTTGGACACAGGCCCTCAATTCAAGGTCAAGCGGATTTGGGTCCGGCCTGGCGCCAGCCTTAGCCTGCAGAAACACAAGCACCGGGCCGAGCATTGGATCGTCGTGAAGGGATGTGCAGAAATTACCCGCGGTACCCAGACCACTACATTGACAGCAAATCAGTCATCCTACATTCCACCCGGCGAAGCCCACAGGCTCAGCAATCCAGGATCGGAACCATTGGAAATCATCGAGGTGCAGTCGGGCGATTATCTGGGTGAGGACGACATCATACGGATCAGCGACGAGTATGGTCGAGACATGCTTCAACCGCGACCCAACGACTGCCAGCGGTAAGTACTCTCGCACATTTCTTCCAACCCGCGCGTTGCGCGCCAGCCCAACAACTCGGCAGCTTTGGCCGGGTTGGCATAACAGCTGGCCACATCGCCTGCCCGGCGTGGCTTGATGTCGTAAGGCACGGGCTGCCCACTGGCCCTCTCATAGGCTTGCACCATGTCCAGCACACTGTAGCCCTGCCCCGTTCCGAGGTTGAAGGCATGCCAACCGGTATGGCGTTGGAGAAAACGCAATGCCGCCAGGTGCCCTTCCGCGAGGTCCATCACATGGATATAGTCGCGCACACCCGTGCCGTCCGGGGTGTCATAGTCGTTGCCAAAGACCCCAAGGCGCGGCAGCTCGCCCGACGCCACCTTGGCCACATAAGGCATGAGGTTGTTGGGAATACCTTGCGGGTCTTCGCCAATCAAGCCCGATGCGTGCGCCCCCACCGGGTTGAAATAGCGCAAGCAGGCGACGCGCCAAGCCGGATCGGAAACACAGACATCCGCCAGGATCTCCTCGATATGCAGCTTGCTGCGGCCATAGGGGTTGGTCGCTGACGTGGGATGTTTTTCGTCCAGCGGCAGGCTCTGCGGTGAACCGTAGACCGTGGCACTCGAACTGAAAACCAGTTTCCGCACACCCGTCTGGCCCATCGCCTGGAGCAAACTCACGGTGCCTTGGACGTTGTTGGCGTAATAGTCCACAGGCTTCTGAACCGACTCCCCAACCGCCTTCAACCCTGCAAAATGGACAACGGCCGTACACGCGTATTCGCGCAGCACTTGGGCCACCTGTTCGGTGTCACGGACGTCAGCCTCGACCAGCGGAATTGCTCGCCCCGATATCTGCTGCAACCTTGTCAGAACGCTCTTATGGCTGTTGCACAGGTTGTCCAGCAGCACCACGTCGCATCCGGATGCCAGCAGCACCACTGCCGCATGCGTGCCGATGTAACCTGCCCCGCCAGTCAAAAGAATAGTCAACACACACTCCCATCAATAAAAAACCCCGCTGGAATCAGCGGGGTTTTGAGTGTGGCACAAGCCTAGATCAGGAGCCACCGCCCGTGGTGGGAATCAGAATAATGTTGGCAAACGAACTCGAACCCACTTTGACAGCACCATCAGCCGTGATGTTCACACGAACCTGACCAGTCCCCTCAGTGCTGCCCAAGGTCATATTCACCTTGGTCAGCGCCTGACCACCGTTAGCCACAATGCCCTTCGTGGTCACGGTCACTTCGCAAGGGGTCACGGTCACCTTCTTGCCGGTGCCCAAGGCGGAATCCGGCGCGAAGTCAGAAGTCTTGATGATGAACACGCAAGAGCCATAACCCATGTCACCGGTCGCCGTTTTGCCGCCCGAGGAGATTGTGGCCGTTTGGGTGGAGCTCGTCGCGGAACCACCGATCGACAGCGTCGTGGTGCTCGTGGTGCCGAAATCGGCCACGCCATTGGGGAAGCTCAGCGTCGTGTCCACAAGCGCGCCCCCATTGCTCGCTGTAAGCGACGCCGTGACATCGGAACTCGCAACCAGCACCGGATCGCTGCTCCCGCCGCAGGCCGCGAGGCCCGCCACCAACACCACAGAACTCAAAACCGAAGCCCAAATAAATTTAACGCTTTTCATGATTAACCCTTTCATCGATTCAGGACGCCGCAGCATTCAAAAAAACACCCGCCAGCCCGCAGTGTCCAAAGGTTACAAGAAAGGCGGCGGCTCGTAAATACCCTTTTCATTCTGCACGCAAACTCCGCAAAACCGCCGGTGTTGTTTTGTATCAACGCGGCAACAAATCACGACCGTACAGATAAAACGCCTCTCGCATGCGATGCAGTTGGCTGATGAAGTACCGTTGACTGGTTCGGCCGGCGTTCAGTTGGCGCAACTCGGCGTTGTAGTCCAGTTGCATGTCTCGCACGGCGTTTGGTTCCACATTATTGGTGGCGGTGCTGCCACCCGTGATCCGTGTCCTGATGCCACGCTGGAACTGCGGTGTACCCGTGAACTGAATGAAACCCGGCTCCATTCCTTTTCGCGGCGTCAGCGGGATCGAAATCTCCAGCCCAGCAAACTGCCGATTGCCCCCCTTGCGGAAGAACAAATGCGCTCCCACGTCACCAAACCAGCGGGTCAGCACAAAGGAAGGGCCCCGCGTTCCATCGCTGTATTGTTGCAAACCGGCTTCCAACCACGTGCTTGGCGAGTAGGCCCAGCGGTAGCTGCCCGAAGCCTGCAACCGCTGGGCATTGGTTTGCCCCGGTTGGCGCTGGTAGGCGCCGGCTCTGAGGCGAATCACATCATCACCTCCAGGCACAAAGAGCGACGCTTCGCCCTGAACTCCATAGGCGTCGTAGTTGTAGCGGCCCACCCCCACATTGGCAAACACCTGTGACCCCAGCCAGAAGGACTGCTGGACAGCGGCTACCTTGAGGCCGTTACGCTGACGAGAACCGGAAAATGCAAATCCTGGCTCGTAGTTGTCGGAATTCGATACTCGACGGATGTAGCTCGTGTACAGTTCAGCCCCACGCCACAAGGGCAAGATACCCTGCACATTGGCAGCCAGCGAATAGTCAAAAGCCCCCACCTCGGTTCCCACGGTGTAATTGATATCCGGCTTGATCTCCACGCGCACAGGCGTACGCCGCGTGGGTTGCGGGCTAAGCCAGTGGACTTCCGCTTCGGGGTAGTCCGGAAAGCGGTCTGTTGCTAGGCTGGTGCGCGCCTGGCTGGCGTCGCCGTCGCGCAGGAAAGCGCGATAAACTGACACATCAACCGACGTTTCGTACTGCCGAAGTCCGCTCTTGAAGGTGACAGCGGAAATCCGGCGCACTCCGGATGGCGCGTTCTCGGCAGCCAGCCCCAGCACCAAGCCAATCGCATCAGCCTCGGTCTGTTCGTAGCGATGGTTTTCGTACTCCACCAACAAGCTGTTGCCCCACACCCCAACCCTGACCCGTTCAAAACCGGCAGACACCAGAGCCCGCAGCAAGGACTCTTGCCGGTCTTCTGACGTGGGGATCATGCCCGGCGCAGTGCCAGGCCCAACCTCCATCGGCGCCAAGGCCAAATCGGGTTTGAAGCTGGCAGGCCGCCTGGCATTGGCCTCCAATGGCATCACCAGACTCAGCGCTGCGCTGGTGCGGCTGGCAGGGAGCCCGGCGTTGTTAGTGGCCCCCGAGGAGCGCTGCAGCGTCGCCACCAGCCGGGCGTGCCCCAGAAAAGCCAGCTCGGGCGACGAGTACCGGATCCCCGCGTGCTTCTGCTGCCCATCGTATTCAGCCAGCAGGGAAACGCCACTTTGCCCCAGCGACCATTCCACCCCGCCGAACGCGCCGTTGAATGCATAGCCGTTGGCGCTATTACCGACAATATGTGAACCCAGTGCGTAGCCCGCAGACCAGCGAACAGGACCGATCTCATCGCTGACTACAGCGTATTTCGACTTGAAGAAGGACGCCCCGCCACTGATATCATTCAAACCCAGTGCCACGTGTGGCTGCCCGCGCCAAAATGAGGGGAGTTTGAGCTTGATGTTGGCGGAAAGATCCCTCGGCCCATTAATCGTCGAACCGGGCAGCGGATTTTGAAAGTCTGCAAACCGGCCAAACAGTTCGACGTTGGGCAGCAGGCCAATACCCAGGCTGTAATTGCGCCGCTGACTGAAGGCGCCCAGTTGCGGTTCAGCGTAATTGCCACGCGTGAGCGCCACATCACCTTCCGGCAAAACATACGCCGAAGGCACAATCAATCCGCCCGTCACTCCCTGGGTCGAGATGCCCATCGGCTCCGCTACGCAGGGCGAAACACCTCCCACGGCAACTATCGCGAAAATTAGGAGTGCAGGTCGAAATCTGACAGCCATCACCAAGTCCATCACGTCATACCAGCTCGGCAACAGCGAGAGTCGCAGGACTGATGCACCATCGAAACTGGGTGAGGCGAGCGTAGCTGGCCGAGTAAGCCAACCCGCATACCGCAAACGAAAGCGCGAGCTTCAAACTGTCTTCTGGCCAGAGTACCGAGAGCACGGCGGGCATCAACGCGCTTCCCCACATCAAAGCCCCCGTCAGTGAATTGGTCCACAAGCCACGCACCCCGGGCAGCCAACGACGAACCAAGCGGCGATTGATCAAGCTGTGCAAATGCAGCCTGTCCGCTGCACCTGGACTTCGGCGGTGGCGGCGGCGGCGCACCATGCTGAAAACGGTTTCCAGAATGGGGTAGGCACAGGCCAGCAAGGTCGCCCAGACTGAAATAGTCGGATTGCGCATGGGCAGCAGAACCGCGATCCAGCCCATCAAAAAGCCCAGCAAATAGGCACCACCGTCGCCCAGAAAAATCTTGCCAAGCGGGAAATTGACGACCAGAAAGCCGACAATGACCACACCGAGTATCAGGCAGATATGGACCAGTTCCGTATCCCCGGCATGCGCGGCTATCAGTCCCAGCGCCGCCAGCGCCACCAGCACCGCTCCACCGGCCAAGCCATTGAAACCATCGATGATATTGATGGCATTGGCGGCTCCGCTAACGGCAAAGGCCGTAAACATGACAGACACAGGACCGAACTTCAGCAGCCAATCGAGTCCCGGCACATCAACCCGGCTCAGGCTGGTATCCGTCAGCCACCAGCCAAAAATACCAGACGCCATGGTCGCCAGCAAGCGCACATAAACGGGCACTCGCTTGGTCACGTCCTCCCACAGGCCCATGGCAAAGGCCGGCGCGCTGGCCAGCAACATCAACATCAAGAGTGGAGATCCCGGCGCCGCAAGTGCCACGCAAATCATGAGGCCCAGCGCAATGGCGACTCCGCCGATACGCGGGGTGGGTGCACCATGCACTTTTTGCACTCCGATCGGGCTGTCCAAACTGAAATGACCATGGGCTGATTTGGTGACCACCAGGGCAAGGCTGACCAGGAAGCTGGTTGCACCGCCAGCCATCAATGCCATGGACAACGACTGCATGGTGTACCTACCGCCGTCTCACGGACCAGGCAGCACGCAATGCGCGCCACTGATCGGCCGTGGCCGGGTCATTCGCAGCCTTGCGCGCCACACGCCGGACAAAGGCCAGGGCCAACCCCAACGAAAGTCCAAACAAAGCAGCGCCCAGAACAATCAAGGTGCGCGATGGCTTGCTCTTGCGATCAGGAGGTATTGCCACGTCGATCTGCTGCACCAGCGGCGCGTCGCGCGCCTCATCAGCCTTGGCCAACTGGAACTGCTGCAGCATAGCCGTGTAAATGGCCTCTTGGTACTTCAGCTCGCGGTAAAGGCGCACATTGCCCAATGCATCGCGGCTATCAACCGACTTGACTGCGCCGTCAACCGGGCCGCCTTCCATTTTCGTCAACTGAGTCCGCAAGCTGGCGAGTTCGGCCAGCAAGCGGCGAAGCTCTGCGTTCTCGGGTCCGGCATACGCCCGCATCGCTTGCAACTGAACCTCCCGCGCAACGATCTGAGCCCTGATCTGGGCGGCGGCTCCAATCATGGTCTGCGTTTGAGCGTCCACACTGAACAGCCCGCCGGCTTCCTGCGCCTGTTTGACTGCCAGCTCCGCCTTGATGAACTCGTCCTTGGCCTTGCCCATCTGCCCTTCAAAAAAGGTGCGCCGCTGCTGCGCCTCGGTGACGGCAATACGGCCCATCAATGTGCGCAGCTCTTCAGCATAGGCATTGGCCAGCTGGGCAGCAAAGTCAGGGTCCTTGTCATCGGCCTCAATTGAGATCAACGTGGATTTTCGATCTGCGGAAACCCGAACATTGTCGGCCAATTCCTTGCGCGTATTCACCAAGGTTTTCTGTTCGTAGCGGTCCTGCAACTTGAAACGCTTGATGACAGCATTGGCCACTGAGTCAGTCTTCAGCAACCCAACATACAGCTCCTCCGAGTTCTTGAAAGCTGCCCCCAGACCCGTGGTGGCTGCCAGCGCGCCAAGCGAAGCAAGGGCGGCAGACGCTCCTCCTTGCCCCTGCTGAGGCGGCAATAACGTGGTTCTGGCAGTAAAGACGGGAGTCAGCATGAGACTGACCGCCAGCCCTACGACCGTGGCCAGCACGGCCAAGCCAGCGACCAGGGCCTTGTCTTCCCCAAAAGCGGTTACGACGTCGATCAGGCCGAACTCAGATTCAGCGGACGCTGCTTGTTCATCAAACTCGTTCATCTCGCGCCCTCAGTTCTTCAGCACCTTGAGGCCAGCCGCCCCGAGGCCAAACTGATAGAAGATCGTGGTCAGGTCCTTGGCACCATCAATGAAGCGGGTATAGGCCGTGCGCTTGTCGAACTTCTCGGGCACGAAAATCGTGTCGCCCGGATTCAGGCGCTTGTCGAGCACGTTTTCACGAAACCCCATGAAGCCGCTTCCCGTCAACTGGTAGTTGCTCTCCACTGTGCCGTCCGCGCGAATGACGGCAACATTATCGTCGTCCGCGTCGCGCGTGGGCCCAGCACGGCCAAGGTAATCCCGGGCGGTGAAGTTGAAGCGGTGCAGGAACGATGTTTCTGCGGTGACCGCGCCAAAAATCCCGACAAAGCTCGGTGTCGTGGGTACGGTGATCTCGTCCCCGTCCTCCAGCACCACATGGGGAAGGCTCTGGCTGCGCGGATCCAGCTCCAGCGCGATCCGGCCGCTGGCACGCAAGCCCTGCAAACGACTCACAATGTTGCGCTGTGCCGCTAGATTGGCTTGCAAAGTGTCTGCCTTTTCTCCTTGCCGGGCACTCTGGACAGACGCGATGGCCTGGGCGTTGATATCGGCCTCCATGCGGCGTATGGCCTGATCCAGGTTCTTCTGTTGCTGGATGCGTGTGGTTTCACGGGTAAATACCGTGCCATAGGCGTATGCATTGGCCGTGAAGCCGCCCACGCGCCGGATCAGTTGGTCAAGCGTTTCTCCAGGCGACAGCTGATAGACGCCCGGCACCTGCACTTCGCCACCGATGCGCACATACTGTGTGCGCTTGCTTACGGGAACGGGCAGGTCGTTTATGCCGAAGACCGTGACGATGTCACCAGGCTGCAGGATGATGTTCGCCGTGGGGTCCTTGTCACGGACAGCCTTGCCCAGATTGAACGGGATGAGCTGCGAGCGGATTTCCTTAGGATCCAGTCGCTCGACCACGGCGTAATCCCAGTTGATTTCCTCAAGCAAGTTCTTGATTTCGTCCGCCACACGGCCATCGCTCACGCGTCGTCCGGATTCATACTGGACCGTCAGATTGCGTCGGGTGTAGTAGTCCGGCACGATCAGTGCATCGCGCTCCGGGATGAGGTCGGACACGCGCATGCCGGGTTGATAGGCATAGCGCAACGGCGCGGCTACATTGCCCCGCAATGTCACTGCATTCGAAAACTCGGGACTGATCTGGAACAGGGTGACCACGTCACCATCGCGTACGGTGCTCTGCAAACCCTTGGCGTCCAGGGCACGTTCTTCCACGCTGCGCGGCGCCTTGGCACGCCCCGCATCAATGCGTTCCACCAGAACCTTGTGCGGAGTGGTGAGGGCTTGCGTGCGCCCCCCATAAGACAACAGCTTGCCAAGAGCCTCTTCTGCGGTTGCCAACTCAAAAATGGCGGGCTGGTCCAACGCGCCGGTCACCGCCACGCGCGAGCCGGCCGGCGGCAATACGATCACATCACCCGGTAACAGGCGGGCATCGGCAGACTTGTCGCCTTCGTTGATGAACTTGTAGAGGTCAAGCGTCGTGACAGTCTTGCCGTCACGCTTGAGCTGGACGTGGCGCATGCTGCCCGTGGCTGACGGGCCGCCGCTCTCGAACAGCGCGCTGATGAGCGTCGAGAGACTGGACACGGTGTAAGCGCCCGGCCTGCGGGCCTGCCCCACCACGAACACTTGGATGGAACGCAATTGCCCCAGTGTGGCGCTAAGCTGGAAGTTGTTGTAGACACGGCTGATCTGACCGCGCAAGGCTTGCTCGAGTTGCGAGGCCTTGACGCCCGCCACATTGACTGTGCCCACCCGGGGAATGCTGATCTGGCCATTACGATCCACAGCCAAACGCAGATCAGCGTCGACCGCGCCCCAGAGCTTCAGATCAACCTCGTCTCCAGGCCCCAGGACATAGTCACTTGGAACCGGAACATTCTGCAATGCAGGAAAAGCACCTGTCGCGAACAGGTTGTAGCCGAACAAGGGAAGACTGCGCCCAGTGGTTGCCTGCACAAACCGCTGGTATTCGGTGGTGCCCAGAGGAGGGGGGCTGGCGTCGCGTTCCCTGGGCAATGAAACGGTTTCTCGTTTGCTTCCAAGGCGCCCCTCCCCACCCACCTCCTGCGTGCCGGGCTGATTGAGCCGCTCCGGGGCCAATAAGCCGCCAGAACCCAATGCGAACGAGGGCGTCAGACTCAAGGGAGCCGATGCAGCCCCGCCAGACGACGACTGTGCCAAGACCCCCGTTGAGCCCATCGTGAGCCCCACGCTGAAGGCGAGAAAGCCGAAAAACCGCAAAACCGCCGTGCTCTTTGGTGTCTTCATGCCCAGCGACCCATTTCCATTGTTTAGCTGCAAAAAATCCCAGACCATTGCACGATGTTAATCGATACGCATTGCGGGGCAGCGATGGGCCCCTTGCAAACAAGGGGCCCCTTCGCCTGCCTGCTTTTCAATACGCGTGATTCTGGCTAGACTGCTCAACTTCGAACAGACTTGTACCGATGCGCAGCCGCCAAAGCAAGCTGCAGGAAGACACGTATTTTCGCGTCATGAGAATCCTGCAGTACAACCCCGACATCACGCAACGCGAACTCGCAGACCAGTTGGGCGTGAGCGTCGGCGGACTTAACTATTGCCTGAAAGCTCTCGTGCAGAAAGGGTGGGTGAAGATACAAAACTTCAGCCACAGCAAAAACAAGTTTGGCTATGTTTATATGCTGACCCCCAGTGGCATCGCTGAGAAGGCAACTCTAACGAATCGGTTTCTCAAAAGGAAGATGGAAGAGTACGACGCCCTGAGATCGGAAATTGAAGCATTGCAATGCGAAGCCGACCTCACGACACAAGCTCCCGGTGTCAAGAAATGAAAAAGGCAGACCAAAACAATATGGATCTCACTCGAGCCACCCTTGCCATTGTCGGACTGGGCTACGTCGGCCTGCCACTGGCTGTGGAATTTGGAAAACATCAGTCCGTCATTGGCTTTGACATCAATGAAACGCGAGTACGCGAACTACAGTCTGGCGAGGACCGAACACTGGAATGCAGCCCAGACGATCTGGCCGCGGCCAAGCATCTGCGATACAGCTCGAAACCCGAAGATCTCAGGCAAGCGAGTGTTTACATCGTGACCGTGCCCACGCCGGTCGATCACGTCAACCGGCCCAACATGACTCCGCTTGTCAGGGCCAGCGAGACCGTCGGTTGGGCGTTGAAGGTCGGTGACGTGGTTATTTATGAGTCAACGGTATACCCAGGAGCAACGGAAGAAGTCTGTGTCCCAATTCTTGAAAAATTCAGTGGACTGTCCTTCAATCGCGATTTTTTCTGCGGCTACAGCCCTGAACGCATCAACCCCGGCGACAAGGTCAACACACTGACCACCATCAAGAAAATAACCAGCGGCAGCACCCCCACCATCGCCGATGCCGTAGACGCTCTGTATGCCAGCGTCATCACAGCAGGAACGCACCGGGCGAGCAGCCTGAAGGTGGCGGAAGCCGCCAAGGTCATCGAGAACACCCAGCGGGACCTCAACATCGCATTGGTCAATGAACTCTCGGTCATCTTTCAAAGACTCGGCATCGACACCCTGGAAGTGCTGGAAGCAGCGGGCAGCAAGTGGAATTTCCTGCCGTTTCGACCTGGTCTCGTCGGCGGCCATTGCATCGGGGTAGATCCGTACTACTTAACCCACAAAGCGGAAGAGTTGGACTATCACCCGCAGGTCATTCTGGCGGGTCGCAGAATCAACGACAACATGGCCCGTCACGTGGCACACAACACCGTCAAACTCATGCTACGAAACGGGATGGATGTGCCGCGTTGCCGCGTGGGAGTCCTTGGAATCACTTTCAAGGAGAATTGCCCAGACATCCGCAACAGCAAAGTGTGCGACCTCGTACGGGAGCTGGAAGCATGGGGCACTCAGGTTATCGTGAACGATCCTTGGGCCAATGCCGGCGAAGTGCGTGCCGAGTATGGGATACAACTCGGCGCCATTGACGCCGACCATCAAGTCGACGCGCTCGTGGTCGCCGTTGGGCACCGCGAGTATCGCCAATCGACCCCTATGGCGCTGCGGTCGTTTTGTAGGGGCCCCATGCCTGTCTTGGCCGATGTGAAAAGCCTCTTTGACCGCCATCAGGCCGCGGAGGCCGGCTTCACCGTTTTCCGACTTTGACAATAACCTCAAAATCTTCATGAAAAATTTTGCCCTGATCGGAGCCGCAGGCTATATCGCACCACGTCACATGCGAGCCATCAAGGAAACCGGGAATCATTTGGCGGTGGCCTATGACATCAATGATTCAGTCGGCATCATCGACAGCATCTCGCCGCAAAGCGAATTCTTCACCGAATTCGAAAGATTCCTGGAGTTTTCGCACCAATTGAAGCGCGACCCGGACAAGGCGCTCGACTATGTTTCAGTGTGTTCACCCAACTACCTGCATCACGCTCACATCGCGGCTGGACTGCGCTTGGGCTGCGACGTGGTTTGCGAGAAGCCCCTGGTGCCAACACCTGAACTTCTGGACGAATTGCGAAAGATTGAAATCGAAACGGGCAACAGGGTTTACAACATCCTTCAGCTACGCCATCACGATGCCATTCTGGCCCTTCGGGAGAAAGTGGCGGCAGCCGCCGCACACACCAAATTCGACGTCGAACTGACATACGTTACCTCTCGCGGCAAGTGGTACAACGAAAGCTGGAAGGGTGACCCCCGCAAATCGTTCGGCGTCGCCACCAACATTGGCGTTCATTTCTATGACATGTTGAATTTCGTATTTGGCGAACTGCAGCGGAGCGTCGTTCACCATAGTGCCGAGGACAAAGCTGCCGGTTTTCTCGAATACCAGCGGGCCCGTGTCCAGTGGTTTCTGTCCATCGATGCAAACGACCTTCCTGAAGGAGTACGAGGTGTGAAATCAACATTTCGCAGCATCGACATCAACAGTGACCAACTGGAGTTCAGTGAAGGGTTTACCGATCTTCATACCAAAAGCTATGTGGAAGTCATGGCGGGGCGGGGCTATGGCCTGGCTGACGTTCGCCCATGCATTGAAACGGTTCATGCCATTCGATTGGCGCCCGTTCAAAAGGCTGCTGCGGACGAGGGCCACCCTTTCCTTCGCAATATCTGAGTTTTCGAATTCATCATCGAAGCTGCTAAATGACAATGAATCCTGTCTCCAGGTTATTGCGAGAAATGATGGGGCCTGACGCCCCGGAATTGCCAATCGATGGCCTGGGGCTGATTGATACTGCCGCAGCGTCCTCCTTTCTGTCTTTTCTGGAGAGCGGCAACTCGGCCGCACGCCTGAATGCCAATCCGAGTGTCCAGGCCGCCTTTGTTCGGGATTCCGACGCATCAAGCCTGAGAGAAGACATCACTCCCGTCATAGTTGACGACCCAAAGTGGTCATTCTTCAAGCTAGTGGATATGTTGGCCAAGCAAAAGGTGCGCGCGCCAACCGCCATCGCAGAAAGTGCACGCATCCATCCGACCGCATCGATCGCAGGGGAGGGTGTGGTCGTGGAGGACGGCGTCGTCATCGAACCAGGCGTTGTGGTTCTCTCCGATGTCACCATCAGGTCCGGCGCAGTGATACGGGCTGGCGCCGTGGTGGGTGTTGAGGGGTTTGAGCACAAGCGGACCTCCAGAGGGCTTTTGAGTGTGCAGCATGACGGTGTTCTCGAGATAGGTCGCAACGCCGAGGTCGGACCCAACAATGCAGTGGCAAAGGGCTTCAGCTACAGACCCACGCTCATCGGTAACGACACCAAGCTGGATGCCTTGGTCCACTATGCGCACGGCGTTCAATCTGGCGAACGATGCTTCATCGCGGCAAATGCCATGATCGCGGGACACGTCGCGTTGGGTGACGATGTCTGGGTTGGACCATCAGTCTCGATCTCCAACCGCCTGTCCATCGGGCACAAGGCGTTCCTCACCATCGGCTCCGTCGTTGTGCGGGACGTGGCCCCTGGCGAGAAAGTGACGGGCTACTTTGCGATGCCCCACATGCAATTTCTCAGAAGCCTCGGGAGAGGCCGCAGGTAAACGAACACCATGGAATTCATCGATCTCAAGACGCAGTACGCCACACTGCGCACCGCCATCAACGAGCGCATACAGGGCGTTCTTGATCACGGCCAGTACATCATGGGCCCTGAAGTCGCGGAACTTGAACAGCGCCTTTCGGAGCACACCGGCGCCAAGCACTGCATCACAGTTGCCAGCGGCACTGACGCCCTGCTCATCGCGTTGATGGCGATTGGTCTTAAGCCCGGCGACGAAGTCATCACCACCCCATTTTCATTCGCCGCGACTGCGGAAGTCATCGTCCTTCTGGGCGGCTGCCCTGTCTTTGTGGACATTGAGGCCGGCACGTGCAACATGAACGCCCGTCAGATCGAGGCAGCCATCACGCCACGCACGCGCGCCATCATGCCGGTCAGCCTGTACGGGCAACCGGCTGACATGGATGCCATCAATGCCATCGCGCTGCAGCATGGCGGATTGCCTGTCATTGAAGATGCTGCCCAGAGCTTCGGGTCAACATATAAGGGACGGCAAAGCTGCAATCTTTCCACACTGGGGTGCACCAGCTTCTTCCCCAGCAAGCCGCTTGGCTGTTATGGGGATGGTGGCGCGATATTTACCAACGATGACGCATTGGCGACGGCTTGCCGGGAGATTCGCATCCACGGCCAAAGCGCCCGATACCACCACACCCGCGTCGGCATAGGCGGCAGGATGGATACCTTGCAATGTGCCATTATTCTTGCGAAGCTGGAGCGGTTCCAATGGGAGATTGAACAGAGGAAGCGCCTGGCCGACGGCTACAACCGGCTGCTCAGCATTAGCTGCGGCGAGATGCTTGGGCTGCCTGACATCAGGCCAGACCGGGATTGCGCATGGGCCCAGTACACCATCAGGACGACGCAGCGGGACGAAGTGGTTGCGGCATTGAGAGCCGAGGGAATTCCGAGTGCCGTGCACTACCCGATTCCCCTGCATCTGCAACCCGCCTACGCACCATTCGCGTCGGGCACCTTTCCGGTCAGCGAGAAGGCCGCGCGCGAGGTCATGAGCCTTCCGATGAGCGCCGATCTCACCCCTGGCGATCAACGCCGGGTGGTCGACACGCTGGCTAGGTGCCTGGTTCCGGGCGAGGCCAACCAGTCGGCTTCAGGGCCGCCCCCCCGAAATCCGCAAGCAGGGGAAACTTTGGTTTCGCCAGACCGCTTGCGTGTGGTCATTGTTGTTGAAACTTTCGCCCGCGACATGGGGTATATCAACAACACACTTCCAAAGTACCTGGCGCGCCTTGGCGTCGACGTGCACGTCATCACCACCGAGCTGGCGCCCTATTTCCAACTGGGCTCCGCCAGCCAGATTTTTGGCGATGCGTTTGCGGCCAGCAATCGCAACGAGCCAGGCAGCCGCCAGGCCATTGATAGCTACACCCTGCACACCCTGAAGGCGCGAAAACAGTACGGTTACCCACGGCCCGAAGGCCTGGAGGATCGGCTGCGTGAACTGAAGCCGCAAATCGTCTGCATATTCCAGGCCGCTGGCTGGATTCCACTGCTGTGTGCGCTACAGAGCCGCAAAACAGGATTTCAGTTGATCATCGGCAGCCATATGGGAAAGACCGCCTTCCCCATGGCTGCAGCGACCGCTTCTGTTCCTCCCGCACAACGCCTGCGCAGCTTTCTTCTCCGAAAGATGCCGGGGTGGTTCATCAGTTGGCGCTCCCATCATTGCGTCGTCCCCACGCTGGATTGCGCGGACGTTGCCGTGCGCTTCTTCGGCATCCCCCGAAGCAAGATCGAGATCATGAACCTGCCGGTGGACTCGGACTACTTTCACCCATTGCGTGACCTTGCGGAGCGGGAGAGAGTTCGCGGAGAACTCGGCTTTGCACCTGAAGATCTGGTTTGTATTTACACCGGCAAACTCACGGCAGAGAAAAATGCGGTGGTCCTTCTGGAAGCTGCAAGGATCCTGATCGCGCGCGGCTTGAAAGTGCGCGCCCTGTTCGTTGGGGAGGGCGAGCAGGCAAGCCTGCTGCGCGGACATCCGGAGGCGGTTGTGGTGCCTTTCATGCCCGTCAAGGCGCTGGGGGCGTACTACCGTGCCGCGGACATAGGCGTGTGGATGAACGAATCGATCTCTTTCCTGGACGGAGCCAGTTGCGGATTGCCACTTGTGTTGAGCGACACCGTGAAAGATTCGTCGCACCTGCGCGAGTTTGCCTCGCTGTATCGAACCAACGACGCGGCGTCGCTGGCCGACCGAATTGCCGAACTTGCTGATCCGGTCGAACGAGGCCGCATTTCAACGATTGCCGCCAGTCTGGGCATGCAACGTTTTGGCGCCGAACAGTATGCCAGGCGCCGATTGGCCCTGTTCCACAGCGCCATGGACAATCAACCCTATTTCCCCAAGCCGAGCCACCATGAGTGACTTCCGTCTCATCCCGCTGCGATCCTCCACGGACGAGCGAGGCCACCTTGCCATATTGCAGGACGAACTGCCATTTGCCATTCGCCGCGTTTTCTGGATCAGCCGGGCAGATGGCCAGCTGCGCGGTGGGCATCGTCACCACACAACCCGCCAGGCGCTGGTGGCCGTCTCAGGGAGCGTCACCATCCATATGGACGACGGCACCAAACGTAGCGATATTGTTCTCGACCGCCCCGACCAATGCCTGCTCGTTGAGCCGGAGGACTGGCACACCATGCTGTTTGGCCCCTCCAGCATTCTTCTGGTCATGGCCTCAACCCCCTATGACCGCTCCGAATACATAGATGAACCTTACGCGAGATGATTGAGTACGAGAACCTGAAGGCCGCAAATCAGGGGCTGTCTGGCGAGTTGCTCGCGGCGGTCAAGCGCGTCATTGAATCAGGCTGGTACATCCTGGGCCAGGAAGTCCAGGCTTTCGAACAGGAATTTGCCCATGCCTTGCAGGTCGGGCATTGCATCGGCGTGGCAAACGGACTCGACGCGTTGACGCTGTCCTTCAAGGCACTCGAATTGCCTGCGGGCGCTGAAGTCCTGGTGGCCTCCAACACCTACATTGCCACCATCCTGGCGATTGTTCATGCCGGCCTGACGCCCGTATTGGTCGAACCGGACCTGGCCACCTACAACATGGACCCCCGGCAACTGCGGCCGGTATTGACCCGCCGCACGGCCGCCATCTGTGTCACCCACCTGTATGGCAAGCCTTGCCGCATGGACCTCATTTGTGCTTTCGCCACCGAACATGGCTTGCATGTTGTGGAAGACTGCGCCCAGTCGCATGGTGCCCGTCTGAAGGACAAGGCCACCGGAACCTTTGGCATTGCGGGCTGCTTCAGTTTCTACCCCACCAAGAATCTTGGTGCGCTGGGTGATGCCGGCACCATTGTGACCAACGACAAATCTTTTGCCGACCGCCTGCGCCACTGGCGGAACTATGGCTCCAAGGTCAAATACGTCAACACCTATGCTGGCTACAACTCCCGCCTGGACGAAATGCAGGCCGCCATCCTGCGCGTCAAGCTTGCGCATCTGGAAGCCATCACCACGCACAAGCGTCGACTCGCCACCATGTATTTCAACCTTCTGCCGAGGGAGCTGGTGCTTCCCGCGCGCCAGGTCGATGAGCTCGACGTCTTTCATATATTTGCCGTGCGCCACGCCAGACGCGACGCACTGCGTGGCTGGTTGCTAGACCAGGGCGTCAAAACAGAGGTGCACTACCCGATCCCACCGCACCGACAAGAGGCCATGAAGGGCATTCTGTCGGGCGACTACCCCATCGCCGAGCAGATTCATTCCAGCATTCTGAGTCTGCCCATTTCCTTTGCCACCAGTGAACAGGACGTGCAATCGGTCTGCGAGACTATCCGGCAATTCCCGGGCCTCGGGGACTAGACCGATGCCCATCACATCCCTCATCCGGAGCTTTGCCAACCGGCACCCACAGCTCAAGTCCGTTCTCCGGACGCTGGCGTCACCATTTCGTCGCAGCGTGTCCGGGCAATACAGGCCGTTGCCCCCCGGCGAAGCCGAAGCTGTGTCAACCGAGTTGGCAAACGCGTGGCAAGCCCCCTCCATTCCCGAAGCGCAGCGCAAAGGCGTCGACGCGGCACTGGCGGCTTACCGAAGCGGGCAAGAAGTCCGCAATTTTGATGTGCTGGTGGACCTCTTGCGCCCCATCCTCCCGCAGGCCGGGCTGGCCACCTTGCTTGAGGTTGGGTGCTCAAGCGGTTACCACGGCGAGGCTTTTGCCATCAAGTCACTGCCCGTGGAATATCGGGGTTGCGATTTTTCCCCCGCTTTTATTGACCTGGCGCGGCGGCTTCACCCCGATTTCGCCTTTCTGGTGGCCGATGCTTGCGCCCTGCCAGAACCGGATGGCAGCATCGACATCGTGCTTTCCGGTTGCTGCATTCTTCACGTTGCAGATTACGAAAAAGCCATTGCCGAAGCTGCGCGTGTTGCGCGCCACCATGTCGTTTTTCACCGCACCCCCGTCTTGCACCAGAGCAAGACACGGCGCTTTACCAAGATGGCATATGGCGTCAAGACCCTGGAAATTCATTTCAATGAAGAAGAACTGATCCATCTCATGCGCCGCCATGGGTTGGCTGTCAGCGCCGTCGTGACGCTGGATGCAAGCTGGCAAGACGGCGACGCCGTTGCCACCAAGACCTACCTTTGCGAAAAGGTGACGCAATGAAACCGGTTCACCATTTCTGCACCCTGTTTGACTGCAACTACCTGCTCAAAGGCGTTGTCATGCTGCAGACCTTGCGCCAGTGGTGCCCGACGGCGGAGGTTGAAGTCCTGTGCATGGACAGCCAGACCCAGCGCCTGCTGCAGACCCTCGCATTGCCGGGCGTCACGACGCTCAGTCTTCAGACCATGGAAGACGAGGATCTTCTGCGCGTGAAACCCGGGCGCTCCATTGCCGAGTATTGCTGGACGCTCTCAGCCTCGCTGTGCTGGTACCTGATGCGCAATCGGCCAGGTGTCGAGATGCTGACCTATCTGGATGCCGACCTCATGTTCTTTTCGCCGGTGGAGCCGTTGTTCGACGAAATTGGCGGGAAGTCAATCGCCATCATCGAACACCGGTTTACACCGCGGCTGCGGCATCTGGAAGCCTACGGGCTCTACAACGTCGAATGGGTCAGCTTCCGCCGCGACGCCGACGGACTGCATTGCCTGCAGCGCTGGCGGGATCAGTGCATCGAATGGTGCTTTGCCAGGCTGGAAGATGGCAAGCTCGGTGATCAAAAGTACCTCGACTCCTGGCCGCAGGACTACCCATCGGTTCATGTACTGCAGCACAAGGGAGCTGGTGTCGCGCCGTGGAACTATCCCAACCACCAGTTTCGGGAAGCCGGCGGAGCCATCTTTGTTGACGAGGCCCCCCTGCTCTTTTATCACTTCCACCAGTTCCAGCTGCTCACGGGCATGCGCTACGACCACGTCTCCGCGGTTTATTCGGCAGACGCTCCCCCACCTGCCAGTGTCTACCGCCGCTATGAGGTGGCGCTGGAATCGGTGCTGAACACCATAAGGGCCATTGAGCCTGGCTTCAATGGCGGGATCCGGCCGGCAGCGGCCGTACTGGCGCGCCGCATGATTCAACGCGTGATCCCCGTGGGGATCAAGAACCTGATCCGCCGTGCGGGTTTCCAGCCCTGGTGACGGTATGTCAGTTCTGACCCGGCTGATGCACCGGCCCGCACTGCGGGCGGTCGGTGTGCTGGCAGGCGCCACCGGGCTGGGGCAGCTGGCCATTCTGGCCTCACTGCCACTGCTGACCCGTCTCTACGACCCAGCGGCCTTCGGTCTTTTCGGCCTGCTGACCGGATTTGTCGGAGTGGCCACCGTTGGCGCGTGCCTCTGCCTCGACATTGCCATCGTCGGGAGCTCCAGTGACCAGGCTGCTGACGAATTGTTCGTCGCAGCCGTGATCAGCGCCGCAGCGGTGTCTGCTATGAGCGGGTTGATCATGGGGGTCATGATCCTCAACCATTGGATAGGCTTTGGTCAGCTTTCTTTCTGGAGCGTTCCCCTGGTCAGCATCATGGTGCTGTCAAACGGGCTTTATCTGGCCAGCCGGTACCGGACGCTTCGCGACAACCATTTTGAGCACATTGCACGCGCTTCGCTGAAGCAAAGCCTGGGCCGGGCGATTGCGCCCATCCTGTGGTCGGCCGTCGCGCCCGGATGGGGCGGCCTGGCACTGGGCGAACTCACAGGGCGCGGAATTGGGGTCGGAGGCCTGATACGGCCCTTGCTGCCAAAGCTTGCCGTCCTGCGCATGAAAGCGAACTGGGTCAGCGCCTGGTGGGCAATCGCCCGGCGTGAGCGCAGGTACACCGCGGCCATGCTGCCACTTGCCCTGATTGATGCCGCTGCCTCATTGATGATCGCTCCTCTGTTCGCCGCGCGGTACGGAGCCAAGGAAGCAGGAGAATACTTCCTCGTTGCCATGATCCTGGTGGCGCCATCAGCCCTGATTGGCACCGCCGTTGCCGACGTGATTCACACCCGGGGTGCAGCGCTTCGACTCAATGCCCCATCAGAGCTACCGCGTTTCACAAGAAAAGTGGCCCTGGCACTGCTCGCGGCGGGGTGTGCCATCTATCTGCCGGTCCTCATCCTCGCACCTTTGGTATTTCCGTTCGTCTTGGGAAACTCGTGGGACCTTGCAGCCCACATTGCGCAGGCCATGACGCCCTTCATGATCGTGGCCTTCGTTGCCAGCCCCATTTCAAGGCTGCTGGCTGTGGTTAACAAGCCTCAACTCAAGGTGTGGTCTGATTTGGTCCGCGTCGTTGGCGTTCCGCTGCTAATTGAGATATGCACGCAACATGCCGTTCCATTCATGGATGCGATGGCCTACTTGTCATGGCTTCTAGCAATGGCCTACCTCATCTATTTTTTAGTGGTATACCGTGCAGTTGAACAAGACTCTATGTCAAAGACCAACACACCTCAAGAACAAATTTGTCGATGACAACAATAAAATCGACTGTGATTTTTGAATCATGAGTACATTGAACTATCTGTCCAAGATATTAGCAGCATGAAATTCGGATCGATTATCAGGACTTTTATAGCATTCCTATATCTCGGTCTATATCACTGGATGTATCTCATTTACGTAAATCCTGCGTTCGAGTATGCACACTACAACTACATTGATCGTCTTCCTATTTGGTATGTTTTCGCATACCTAGTAGCGCTTATACCCCTACTCGCATACTCAGATGATCTGGCACCCGCAAACTATGGCGCCACATTGCTGTATGTTCTGTGCTACGCACCTGCTCAGCTCACCATGCTTTTCATGTGGACAGGATCAGGGGTGGAATTAGCATCTGTCATGCTTTTACTTGCGGGAAGCATGTTAGTTATATTTTTCTTCTCTCGTCATACCCGAATCGAAAATTCCCACAATATTTCGGTGTCAACGAGTCCCCTTCAGATCCCATATGAAGATATTGTCCTCAACCCCACAGCACGGCTTCTGATGCTGGGCTCTACCCTTGTTGGGGCATTCATCGTGATCTTCCTTAACTGGGGTCACATGAGATTAGTAGGCTTTGAAGACGTATACGACCTGCGATTTGATGCGCAGGATAGGGCTCTAGGCGGAATCTTTGGATACATTACGCTGTGGCTGTCCATATGCTTCATACCATACTATGCCGCACTTGGAGTTATTGGAAAAAGAAAACTGCCGCTATTTTTTTCAATTGCATTATCTATCGTTGTGTATATGACAAACGGCGCAAAGAGCACGCTCATGTTGCCATTTGTTGTCCTCGTCTGCGGATGGCTGTTTGTAAAAGGTAAGGACTTTATGTTGCGCCTTACACTAGCAATTTGCGCAGCCTTAACTTTCTTTGCGATCTTCGAACCTCCCGGATCAGAAATTTTCAAATCTATCCTCCTAGTCCGAACGCTAGCAACCGGTGGGTGGAATCTGACCACGTACCACGATTTTTTTTCCGCCAATAGCTACACGTATTACACACACGTCGGTATCGTCAATTTTTTAACGGGTGCCTATCCATACGGCAGCCTTTCACTCGGGCAAATGATCGGGCTCACGTATTCCGGCACTGAGATGGCTAACTTCAATGCCAATTTCTGGGCAACTGATGGCCTTGCGGCCATGGGATTAGTGGGAATAGTTCCCGCAACCCTGGCCGTTGCAGCGGTAATGCACACCATCAACGCCGTTTCACGGCCGTTTCCATCTCGATTGATCGCCCTCTGGCTCACTGGTTTCTGGATGGCACTTCTAAACGCTCCACTCTCCACCTCATTGCTGAGTGGTGGAGGTCTCATCGTTATTTTTTTGTTGGCATTTTCGCGCCCTCTCTCTCGGTGCCACGGGTCGACATCCACGCAGTACATGACCGCTGATGATGCAAAAATTGCAAGAACTTGAAAAATAGACAAATAAACGCCCGCACTAACTCGCCAATTCAAAATTTTCTCAGCTCAACTGTTGAATCGTGATCAGTTGCCTCTGAGCCCTATCTTCTTGACGGTCTTTGCAGGTCTTTGCAGGTAATAGATATTCCGTCTCCAATGATGCAAGAATTTTTCCAAAAACTGAATTGGCGCCTCAACTTCCCGCTTCGGCAACGTGGTGGCATTAGTTGTGAAAAAGCACTTCTCGAAAGTCGGTCATCTAGCAGGAGTTCAGAATGCAAAAGCGTGCATTGATAACCGGTGTCACCGGCCAGGACGGTTCGTATCTTGCCGAATTGCTGCTTGAGAAAGGGTACGAGGTCCACGGCATCAAGCGTCGATCTTCTTCATTCAACACTCAACGCATAGACCACATCTACGAAGACCCGCATCTGACGGACCGCCAGTTCGCCTTGCACTATGGCGACTTGAGTGACTCCTTGAATCTGACTCGCATCATCCAGCAGGTGCAACCCGATGAAGTCTACAACTTGGGGGCGCAGAGTCACGTTGCCGTGAGCTTTGAAAGCCCGGAATACACAGCAGATGTTGATGCCATCGGCACCCTGCGACTGCTCGAGGCCATCCGTCTTCTTGGCCTGGAGAAGAAGACCCGGTTCTACCAGGCGAGCACCAGTGAGCTCTACGGATTGGTCCAGGAATCTCCGCAGAATGAGACCACGCCCTTCTACCCACGCAGCCCTTACGCCGTCGCCAAGCTTTACGCTTACTGGATCACGGTCAACTACCGCGAGGCATACGGCATGTATGCTTGCAATGGGATTCTCTTCAACCACGAGAGTCCACGCCGGGGCGAAACATTTGTTACACGGAAGATCACTCGAGGGCTGACCAACATTGCCTTGGGTCTCGATAAGTGTCTCTACCTGGGGAACATAGACGCACTGCGGGATTGGGGTCACGCCCAGGACTATGTGCGAATGCAATGGATGATGTTGCAACAGGACAAGCCAGAAGACTTTGTAATCGCAACTGGAGTCCAGTACACGGTACGCGACTTCATACGGTGGTCAGCCTCAGAACTCGGCCTCGCCCTTCGCTTCGAGGGTAAAGGTGTCGATGAGATCGCCCGGGTCGAAGCTGTGATGGGCATGAAGGCGCCTGCGCTAAAGGTTGGTGATGTTGTTGTCCGGGTCGACCCCCGTTACTTCAGGCCCGCCGAGGTCGATACTCTTCTGGGCGATCCGACCAAAGCTAGGAACAAACTGGGCTGGATATCAGAAATTGGAGTGCAACAAATGTGCGCAGAGATGGTCGCAGAAGATCTGAAGGTCGCTCAGCGGCACGCGCTGCTGAGAGCACATGGGCATGAGATTTCAGTGACGAAAGACACCTGAGGCCTGAATGAGATCAGAAAAGACCGTTTTCGTAGCGGGCCATCAAGGCATGGCAGGCTCGGCGATTGTGCGCCGTTTGCAGATGTTGGGGTATCGGAACATCATCACTGCGGATCGTGGCGAGCTCAATCTGCTCGACCAAGCTGAAGTTCTTGCTTTTTTTCGCGCCAGGAAATTCGATCAGGTTTACCTGGCCGCCGCAAAAGTGGGGGGCATCCACGCCAATAGCATCTACCCGGCTGAGTTCATCTACGAGAACCTGATGATCGAGGCGAATGTGATTCACGGGGCGCACGCCAACAACGTTCAACAGCTGCTCTTCCTGGGCTCAAGCTGCATCTACCCAAAGTTCGCGGAGCAGCCCATGCGCGAAGACATGTTGCTCACGGGCGCCTTGGAGCCGACAAACGAGCCCTATGCCATCGCCAAGATTGCGGGCATCAAGCTGTGCGAGAGCCACAACCGCCAGTACGGTCGTGACTTCCGTAGCGTGATGCCCACAAATCTTTACGGACCCCATGACAACTTTCACCCCGAAAATAGCCATGTGATTCCAGCTCTTCTGCGGCGATTTCACGAGGCCGCCTTACGCAGGGATCCCGAAGTGTCAATATGGGGGAGTGGGGCACCCATGCGCGAGTTCCTGCACGTGGACGATATGGCCGCGGCCAGTGTTCACGTCATGGAATTGCCGCAGGATGTGTATCAGGCTCATACGCAGCCCCTGACCAGCCACATCAACGTAGGGACAGGGATAGATTGCACGATCCGTGATCTGGCTCAAACCGTTGCCCGGGTAACGGGGTTTCAAGGCAGGCTTACTTTCGACTCCAGCAAACCAGATGGCGCCCCTAGAAAGCTCCTGGACGTCAGTCGGATCAAGGCTCTTGGATGGACGGCCCAAATCGGATTGGAGGAAGGGCTGCGTGACGCTTACGCATGGTATGTCAGCAACGTAAAGTATGTCCGCGGATTTACAGGCTAAGGGATGACATCCTCGTGAAGATCTCAGTCATCACAGCGACCTGGAACTGTATTTCTACGATTTCAGATTGCTTGAATTCAGTCAATGACCAGACTTTCGGCGACATTGAACATATTGTCATCGATGGCGCAAGCGGCGATGGAACCGTCGAGTTCCTGCGGTCGCGCCGGGACCAACTGGATGTGTTCTTGAGCGAACCGGATCGCGGGATCTACGATGCACTCAACAAAGGCATCCAGAGGTCAAGCGGTGATGTGGTGGGTTTTCTGCATGCGGACGATGTTTTCGCCGGGGCGGATGTGCTGGGGAAGGTCGCTCGGGAGTTCGACAAAAATCCGGAGGTATCCGCCGTTTACGGGGATCTGCACTACGTACTCAAAGACGACCTCTCGCACGTCGTGCGGCGCTGGGAAAGCACTCAGTTCACGCCCAAACGCTTGGCCTGGGGCTGGATGCCACCCCATCCGACGTTGTATGTCAGGCGGGAGTGGTACGAACGTATAGGAGGGTTCGACACGCAATTTCGGGTAGCCGCAGACTACCTGAGCGTTCTTCAGTTGTTCTCCCAAGCCGGATTTAAAACGGAGTATTTGCCAGAAGTACTCGTCAAGATGCGCTTGGGTGGTGTGAGTAACCGGTCGCTCCAGGCCGTACTGAAAAAGAGTCAGGAAGACTGGAAGGCACTTCGTCGCACTCGTATCGGCGCTCTCGGCGGCTTTGGCGCGCTGGTCTGGAAGAACCTCAGCAAAGTAGGTCAGTTCAGATGAAAAAGAACCAACTTGTCCCCATCCTCATGGCTGGGGGGGCGGGGACACGACTTTGGCCGCTTTCGCGGGAACTCCATCCCAAACAGTTCCTCCCGTTGGAAGGAACCAAATCAATGCTGCAGACCACGGTGGCGCGCCTGAGCGGATTGCCTATTGCCACACCTTTGGTGGTCTGCAATGAGAGCCACCGCTTTCTGGTCGCCGAGCAAATGCGTCAATCGAAGGTGCTGGGCCACAACATTTTATTGGAGCCTGTCGCGCGCAATACAGCGCCCGCTGTGGCGCTAGGCGCATTGCATGCCATGCAAAACAACGCCGACCCATTGCTCCTGATTCTTGCGGCAGATCATGTCATACGCGACACAGCCGCCTTCCATGCTGCGATTCTCGCCGCAATCCCGCTGGCTGAGATGGGCAATCTTGTGACTTTCGGCATAGTGCCCCACTCTCCGGAGACTGGCTATGGCTACATTCGACGTGGCGAGGCGGTGACTAATGGCGCATGGCGGGTGGCAGCATTTGTTGAGAAACCGGACCTCAGAGTCGCCGAGCAATATCTGAACAGTGGAGAATATTTTTGGAACAGCGGAATGTTTCTCTTCCGGGCCAGTCGCTATCTTTCGGAGCTCGGCAAGCATCACCCGAAAATCCTCGCTGCATGCCGCGAGGCAATCGCCAATGCACAAGCGGATCTTGACTTTGTGCGGGTTGACGCCAAAGCGTTCAGTGCCTGTCCCAGAGACTCCATCGACTGTGCCGTGATGGAAAGAACCGACGCCGCGACGGTGGTCTCCTTGGACGCCGGCTGGAACGACGTTGGTGCATTCGCCGCCCTGTGGGAGGTTCTTCCTAAGGACGCTGACGGCAATGTTCATCGCGGCGATGTGCTAACCCACGACAGCCACCATAATCTGGTCATGGCAGAAAGCATGCTGGTGGCTACGGTAGGACTCAATGACACGGTGGTGGTGCAAACAAAGGATGTCGTTCTCGTCGCACCCCGAGATCGTGCACAAGAGGTAAAGCAGATCGTCGAGCAACTCCAGAGTGGCCGGACTGAACACCGACTTCACCGCCAAGTGTTTCGGCCTTGGGGGCACTACGATGCAGTGGATGTTGGCCCACGCTATCAGGTCAAGCGCATCACAGTCAACCCTGGTGCCAAACTCTCTGTGCAGCTACACCACCATCGTGCAGAGCATTGGGTTGTCGTCTCTGGTGCCGCCCGGGTGACACTGGATGGGCAAGAGCATTTGCTGACTGAGAACCAGTCCATTTACTTACCGGTCGGCACCATTCATGCACTTGAGAACCCAGGGAAGATTCCGCTGGAGTTGATCGAGGTGCAGGTCGGCAGCTACTTGGGCGAGGATGACATCGTTCGTTTCGAAGACAGGTATGGGCGTGCGCAACCCCATCCGTGAGTCATGCCCATTGCTGAATTGCTTCTCCATTTGGCACTTCGCAATCCGGGCCCAACTACTGAAACTATTTGGAAATTTGTAACCCTATTTCAGCTGACGCGTATTTCAGTTTCACCCCCAGTTCCCGCTTCAGCCGCGAATTGTCCATCCGCCGCGATTCGCTCATGAAGCTCAGCAAACTCAGCGGCAACGCGTCTTGCGCGGTGCTGCGCGGCACGCGCGGCGGGCGTGGCAGGCCAAACAAGTCGGCAGCTAGGTCAAAGTAGTCGCCCATCTTGAGCTGGGTGTCGTCATTGACGTTGTACACGCGCTGCGGCCGGCCCCGCCACAGGGCGGCCAGGCAGGCGCGGGCCAGGTCATCGGCATGGATGTGGTTGGTGAACACATCGTCCTGCGCCGCCAGCACCGGTGTGCCCTTGAGCAGGCGGGCCTGCGGAGTGCCCCCCTCACGGTCGGGCGCGTAGATGCCCGGAATGCGCAGAATGCAGGCCCGCACCGCCCCGCCCGCACCTGCGGTCCGGCCGTAGTGGCGCACCAGCGTTTCAGCGTCCAATCGCCGTTGAGCCCTTGGTGTGTGGGCATTCGGCGCTCTTGTTTCCATAGCAACCTCTCCCTGGCAGTCGCCGTACACCCCGCTGGTCGAGCCATAGACCACGGCGGCCGGAGTCGACCGCAGACGCAAGGCGCGCAGCAACGCCTGGGTTCTTGGATCACGCCACCATTGGGGCTGGCCGTCCGACGGCGGCGGAGCCAGGTGCAGGACCCGCGTCGCTACCCCGGCCAGGCGGCGCAAGCTGGCGGGCGCATCAAGATCGCCCACCACGGGCTGGACGCCCCGGGCCCGCAAAGCGGGCACCCGGGAGGGCGACGAGGTCAGCGCCAGCACCCGCAGCCGCCCCCCCAGCGCTCCCACCACACGCAACCCCACGTCACCACAGCCCACCACCAGAAGCCGCTCCCGGCGAAAGCGCGCGGGCAATGCGCCGAGGGGGTTTTGGTTTGAAGGCAAAATCAGGGGTTACCAGTGAAAACAGGCCCCGAGGATACCCAAAGAATGAGCTTCCAGATCACGGTGCAGCCCAGCGGCCGCACGTTCTCCGCCAACCCCGACGAAGCCATCCTGCCCGCAGCCATCCGCCAGGGCATTGGCCTGCCCTATGGCTGCAAGGACGGCGCCTGCGGCTCCTGCAAGTGCAAGAAGCTCGAGGGCACGGTCGTCCACGGCACCCACCAGACCAAGGCCCTGAGCCACGAGGAAGAAGCGGCGGGGTACATCCTGACCTGCTGCGCCGTGCCGCAGACCGACGTGCTGCTGGAGTCGCGTCAGGTCACCGACGAAAGCGCCTTCCCCATCAAGAAAATGCCCTCGCGTGTGCTGGCGCTGGAAAAGAAGTCCCACGACGTCATGCTGGTGCGCCTGCAACTGCCCGCCAACGACACCATGCGTTACCACGCGGGCCAGTACGTGGAGTTCATTCTGCGCGATGGTGCACGCCGCAGCTACTCCATGGCCAACGCGCCCCACACCCTGGTGAGCGAACCGGGTGCCTCGCCGGCGACGCCACCGGGCATCGAGCTGCACATCCGTCACATGCCCGGCGGCAAGTTCACCGACCATGTGTTCAACGCCATGAAGGAGAAGGAAATCCTGCGGGTCGAGGGCCCCTACGGCAGCTTCTTCCTGCGCGAGGATTCCGACAAGCCCATGGTGCTGCTGGCGTCGGGAACCGGTTTTGCCCCGATCAAGGCACTGATCGAACACATGCGCCACAAGGGCATCACCCGGCCTGCGACGCTGTACTGGGGAGGCCGTCGTCCTGGCGACCTGTACCTGGATGACTGGGTGCAGGCCCAACTGGCCGCCATGCCGCAACTCAAATACGTGCCCGTCATCTCCAACGCCTTGCCCGAGGACAACTGGACCGGCCGTACCGGCTTTGTCCACCGCGCGGTGCTGGAAGACTTTCCTGACCTCTCGGGCCACCAGGTCTATGCCTGCGGCGCGCCCATCGTAGTGGACTCGGCGCGGGCCGAGTACAGCGCCCAGGCGGGCCTGCCGACCGACGAGTTCTACGCAGACTCATTCACCACTGAAGCCGACAAACACAAGGAGACCGCATGACCGTGCAACGCCGACTACTCGTTCTGTCCACCCTCGCCACCGCCCTGGCGCTGCCAGCCACCGGAGTGCTGGCCCAGGGCCAACCCATCCGCCTGGTGGTGCCCTATGGCGCCGGCGGACCGATTGACGTCACGGCCCGCCTGCTGGCCGAACGCGTCAAGGATTCGCTGGGCACGGTCATCATCGACAACAAGCCCGGTGGGGGGGGCAACATCGGTGCCAACCTCGTGGCCAAGGCGCCACCAGACGGCATGACGATCGGCATTGCCGCTGTCGCCACCAACGCCATCAACCCGTGGCTGTTCAGCAAGATGCCGTTTGACGCCGCCAAGGACTTCGCCCCCATCACCCAGATGCTGCGCGTGCCCAATGTGCTGGTCATGAACGCCGAGACCGCCAAGCGCCTGAACATCAACACGGTGAAGGACCTGATCGCCTACGTCAAGGCCAACCCGGCCAAACTGAACTACGGCAGCGGCGGCAACGGCAGCGCGGGCCACCTCGCCGGAGAAATGTTCAAGCGCGACGCGGGCATCTTTGCAGTGCACATCCCCTACAACGGCGGCAACCCGGCCCAGTTGGCGTTGCTGTCCGGCCAGGTCGACTTCAACTTCGACAACCTCGCCACCGCGGCGCCCAACATCCGCGCGGGCAAGCTCAAGGCCCTGGCGGTCACCACCCTCACCCGCTCGCCCGCCCTGCCGGACGTGCCGCCCGTGGCCGACACGCTCAAGGGCTTCTCGATCGACACCTGGTGGGGCCTGGTGGCTCCGGCCGGGACACCCAAGGACGTGCTGGCCAAGCTCAGTCGCGCCTTTGTCGAAGCGCTGAATGCGCCCGAGACCAAGACGCGCTTCGCCGCGTTGATGGCCGAGCCGGTCCCGTCCACCCCCGAGCAGTTCGGCGTCTTCATGAAGAGCGAACTCGCCAAGTACGAGAAGATCGTGAAAGCCTCCGGCGCCCGCGTGGACTGAAACGTCCGAGCCGTCCTACAGAGGGCGGCCTGATCGTCCCACAGTCCGCCATCGGGGACCTCCCTAGATTGTCAGAACGCCCGCGCCATCCGTTTCACGGCGCGGGTTTCATCTGAATGATCTGGAGTGACCCCATGCAAAAATCCAACCGCATCCTGCTGTCCGCCGCCGTCATGGCCACAGTGTCGATGCTTGCCCTCCCCGCAGCCGCGCAAAGCCCGGGCTACAGCGCCCACGCCGCCAGCCGCGGCTACTTCGGATTCAACCTGGGCCGTTCGAACTACGACACCTCCTGCGGCTCCGGCGCCTTCGTCTGCGGCGATTCCGCCACTGCCGGCCATCTCTACGGCGGCAACATGGTCTCAGACCGCTGGGGCGTGGAACTCGGCTATCTCAACATGGGGCGGATCGACCGCGGCGGTGGAACCACCCGCGCGCATGGCCTCAACCTGAGCCTCGTCGGCAAGCTGCCCCTGAGCCAGGCCGTGGACTTGTACGGAAAAGTCGGCACCACCTACGGCCGCACAGAGACCTCAGCGGCCGCCGGCTCGGGCGTGACGCCCGGTTCCGACAGCGGCTTTGGTCTCTCGTACGGCGCGGGAGTGAGTTATGCGTTCACGCCCAAGGTGTCCGCCACCCTGGGGTGGGACAGCCACGACTTCCACTTCGCGGGCGGCCACCGCGAACCGGTGCGCATGACCAGCGTGGGCCTGCAGTACCGGTACTGAGGCTACTCGCCGAGGTAAGCTGCCCGCACCTTCGGGTCGGTCAGCATTTCCTTGGCGTCGCCGCTCATGGTGATCTCGCCGGACTCCATGACGTAGGCGCGGTTGGCAAGGGCGAGCGCTCGGCTGGCGTTCTGCTCCACCAGCAACACCGTCACGCCCTGCGCATACACGTCGCGCACCACCTCGAAGATCTTGTCGACCATGATGGGGGACAGGCCCATGGACGGCTCGTCCATCAGCAGCACCTTGGGCCGGCTCATCAGCGCGCGGCCCATGGCCAGCATCTGCTGTTCGCCCCCCGACATGGTGCCGGCGAGCTGGTCCTTGCGCTCGCGCAGGCGAGGGAAGATGGTGAACACCTTCTCCATGTCGGTGGCGATCTCGGGCTTGTCGCGCCGGATGTAGGCCCCCATCTGGAGGTTTTCGGTGATGGTCATGCGGGTGAAAACACCCCGGCCCTCCGGCACCATGGCCAGGCCCTGCTTCACCAGGTCCCAGGGGCCCTGGCCCCTGATGCTCTTGCCCAGGTATTCGATGTCGCCGGCACTGATGGCCAACGTGCCCGTGATGGCCTTCATGGTGGTGGTCTTGCCGGCTCCGTTGGAGCCGATCAGCGAGACCAGCTCGCCTTCATGAACCTCGAAATCCACGCCCTTGACCGCCTGGATGCCGCCGTAGGCGACCTTCAGACCCTTGACCTTGAGTAGCGTCTGCGCCATGTCAGTGTCCCCCCGTGCCCAGATAGGCTTCAATCACTTTTTCGTTTTTCTGCACGTCGGCGGGTTCGCCTTCGGCGATCTGCTTACCGTAGTCCAGCACCGTGACCCGGTCGCACAGGCCCATCACCAGTTTCACGTCGTGCTCGATGAGCAGAATGGTACGGTTGTCCTTGCGGATCTGGTCAATCAGTTCACGCAGCTGCACCTTCTCGGTGGCGTTCATGCCGGCGGCTGGTTCGTCCAGGGCAATGAGCTGGGGGTCGGTGGCCAGCGCACGAGCAATTTCCAGGCGCCGCTGGTCGCCATAGGACAGCGTTCGCGCCTTGTAGTCGGTGTACTTGCCGATGCCCACGTAGTCGAGCAGCTCCTGCGCCCGCTTGGCGATGGCGGCCTCTTCGGCCTTGAAGCTTCCGGTACGAAAAATCGCGCCCAGCAACCCCGAGTGGGTGCGCATGTGCCGCCCCACCATCACGTTCTCGATTGCCGTCATTTCGGCGAACAGGCGGATGTTCTGGAAGGTGCGCGCGATGCCGGCCTTGGCCACCTCGTGCACAGCCGTGGGCTTGTAGGGCTTGCCCGCGAGTTCAAAGGTGCCGCTGTCGGGCGTGTACAGCCCGGTGATCACGTTGAAGAAGGTGGTTTTGCCGGCGCCGTTGGGTCCGATCAGGCCATAGACCTGTCCACGTTCGATGGTGATGCCCACGTCCGAGAGGGCCTGCAGGCCGCCAAAACGCTTGGAAATGCCGGCTACTTTCAATACGGTGTCTGTCATGGCGATGTCCTCAGTTGCCTTGTTGCAGCGACTTGCCATGCTCGGGCGCGGGCCACAGGCCGCGCGGCCGCATCAACATGATCACAATCATCGCCAGCGCGATCAGCAACTGGCGCAGGATGGCCGAATCCAGCCGCCCCCCCGTCATGGCCTGCAGCGGTCCGGCCACATAGCGCAGCACTTCGGGCAAGGCCGACAGCAGCACCGCCCCCAGGATCACGCCTGGCAGGTGGCCGATGCCCCCCAGCACCACCATGGCCACGATCATCACCGACTCCATGAGACTGAAGGACTCGGGCGACACGAAGCCCTGGAACGCGCCGAACATCGAGCCGGACACGCCACCAAACGTGGCCCCCATGCCGAAAGCCAGCAGCTTCATGTTGCGGGTGTTGATGCCCATGGCCTTGGCGGCGATCTCGTCCTCGCGGATGGCCATCCAGGCGCGGCCGATGCGCGACAGCTCGAGGCGGTAGCAGACCAGCACGCTGAAAATCACCAGCACCAGGAACAGGAAGTAGTAGAGCGTGACCGAGGCCACCTCGTAGTTGCCGATCATCAGCGGGTCACCGAGGTCCAGCCCGAAGAACTTGATGGACTCGATCTGGTTGATGCCCTTGGGGCCATTGGTGACGTTGACCGGATGGTCCAGGTTGTTCAGGAAGATGCGGATGATCTCCCCGAAGCCCAGCGTCACGATGGCCAGGTAGTCACCGCGCAACTTGAGCGTGGGGGCTCCCAGCAGCACCCCGAACAGGGCAGCCAGCCCCGCCCCCAGCGGGATGACGATCCACAGCGGTGTGTGCAGTCCATGGGGGAACATGGCCGCGAAGCTGGCGAAGGTCTCGGTGAGATGGGGCGACGCCATCAGCGCAAACATGTAGGCACCGACGGCGTAGAACGCCACATAGCCCAGGTCCAGCAGACCGGCATAGCCCACCACGATGTTGAGCCCCAGGGCCAGCATCACATAGAGCAGGGCCACGTCAGCAATGCGCACCCAGGCGTGGCCAAAGCTCTGGAGGATGAAAGGCAGGATCACCAGGGCAACGCCGCCCAGCAGGTACGTCAGGAGTTTTTTCTGATTCATGGTGTTCCCCTCAGGCCCGGTCCGCCACGCGCTCACCCATGAGGCCGGAAGGCCGCAGGGTCAGGATGATGATGAGCACGATGAACGCGAAGATGTCCGCGTAGTTGCTGCCCAGCACGCCGCCGGTCAGGGTACCGATGTAGCCCGACCCGATGGCCTCGATCAGACCCAGCAGCACGGCGCCGATCACGGCGCCGGCAAGGTTGCCGATGCCGCCAAACACCGCCGCCGTGAAGGCCTTGAGTCCCGGCAGGAAGCCCATGGTGTGTTGCACGGTGCCATAGTTGGAGGCGTACATCACGCCCGCGATGGTGGCCAGGACGGCCCCGATGATGAAGGTGGCCGAAATCACCGTGTCAGGCTTGACGCCCATCAGGCCCGCCACGCGCGGGTTCTCGGCCGTGGCCCGCATGGCGCGGCCCAGGCTCGTGTAGTTCACCAGCCAGACCAGGAACAGCAGCGCGACCACGGTCACGCCCAGGATCATGATCTGGGTCGGCGTGATCACGGCGCCGCCGATCTCGAAGGGCTGCGGCGGCAGCAGCGTGGGGTAGGGTTTGTAATTGGCCTTGAACACGATCATGGCCAGCGTCTGCAGCAGAATGGACATGCCCAGCGCGGTGATCAGCGGTGCCAGCCGGGGGCTGTTGCGCAGCGGCCGGTAGGCCACTTTCTCGATCGTGTAGTTCAGCGCCGCGGCCACGCCACAGGCCACCACGGTCGCCAGCAGCAGAATGACCCAGCCTGGTGCGCCGGGCATGGCCGGCTGCAGCACGGTGATCAGCGCCCAGCTGGTCAGCGCCCCCACCATGAGCACTTCACCGTGCGCGAAATTGATCAGCTGGATGATGCCGTACACCATGGTGTAGCCCAAGGCTATCAAGGCGTACATGCTGCCGAGAACCAGACCATTGATGATCTGTTGCAGCAAGATGTCCATAGAAATTCTCCGTTTTTGTAACCGGCCGATAGCCAGGTTGAGCCAGGATTTTTGTGACCAGGTCTGTTGATAGACCGGCGCGCCTTGTGGGCACAACCAGCCATCTAGCAAAAAACCCGCCAAGCAGGTCCCTTGGCGGGTTCGTGTACGAGATTGTAGCTATCGGTGACGGCTCGAAAAACCGTGTTTTGCCCGGGGTTTACCCTCGACGGCGGGCCTTATCAGGGGCTTTTTTCTTAAATTAGTTTTTCTGATGATTTAACTTCTTCAACTCCATCAGCTTATCTGCGATGCGGATTTCCAGTCCGCGGTCCACAGGCCGGTAGAACTCCACCCCGGCCATGCCGTCGGGCCAGTAACGCTCTCCCGCCGCGAAACCGCCCTCCTCGTCATGGGCGTAGCGGTAGTTCTTGCCATAGTCCAGGTCCTTCATGAGCTGCGTGGGCGCGTTGCGCAGGTGCAGGGGCACGGGACGCGTGCCGTCCTTCTTCACCAGGGCCCGGGCTTCGTTGTAGGCCTTGTACACGGCATTGGACTTGGGGGCCACCGCGAGGTAGACCACACACTGGGCCAGCGCGAGCTCGCCCTCGGGGGAGCCCAGCCGCTCGTAGGTCTCGGCGGCATCGAGCGCCAGACGCAGTGCGCGGGGATCGGCCAGGCCGATGTCCTCGCTGGCCATGCGGACCAGGCGGCGCGCCATGTAGCGCGGGTCGGCCCCGCCGTCGAGCATGCGCACGAACCAGTACAGGGACGCATCGGGGTCGGAGCCACGAACGCTTTTGTGCAGCGCGCTGATGGTGTCGTAGAACTGCTCACCGCCCTTGTCGTAGCGGCGCATGCGCTCGCCCAGCACCTTGAGCAGCCAGGCATCGGTGAGGGGGTCCACCTTTTCACGCTGCGCGGCCACCGCCAGCGTCTCCAGCGTATTCAGCAGGCGCCTGGCATCGCCGTCGGCATAGGCAATCAGGCGCTCCATTGCTACCTTTTCAATAGCAGGAAGTGACCGCTCCGCCTGGGCTCTGGCCACAATCTGCTCCAGATCCCCGGCAGACAGAGGTTGCAGCACGTAGACGGCGGCGCGCGAGAGCAAGGCCGAGTTCACCTCGAATGACGGGTTTTCCGTCGTGGCTCCGATGAAGGTGAACAGGCCGCTCTCCACGTGGGGCAGGAAGGCGTCCTGCTGGCTCTTGTTGAAGCGGTGCACCTCGTCCACAAAGACCAGGGTGCGGCGCCCCCCGCCACTGGCAGCCTCCAGCGCGGTGCCCTGCGCAATCTGCGCCTGCTCCACGGCGTCACGGATGTCCTTCACGCCCCCGAGCACGGCGCTGATGGTGATGAACTGCGCGTCAAAAGCGTCGGCCATGAGCCGTGCGATGGTCGTCTTGCCCACCCCGGGTGGCCCCCAGAGGATGCAGCTGTGCGGCTGCCCCGACTCGAAGGCAATGCGCAGGGGCATGCCCTCGCCCAGCAGGTGCTGCTGGCCGATGACATCGGCCAGCGTGCGGGGCCGCAGGCGCTCGGCCAGGGGCGAAGAAGAGGAAGGGGTGGTACTCACGGAACTGGGGCAGGGCCAGTCCGAGAGTTTATAGTCCGGCCCCATATGGAAGCCGCTCTCTGGTCGACCCTGTCCGCACTGCTCGGCGCCCTCGTGGGCGGCGGCATCAGCTGGCTGCTGAACCGCCAGCAGCTGGCCCACCAGCTGCGAATGCTGCGCGAACAGCACAAGACCGAGTTCATGGCCGAGGAGACCGCGCGCCACTTCCTCAGCCACAAGAGCTTCACCGACCGGTCGTTCGAGACACTGCAGAAGAACCTGGGCGGCTTCGCGGACGACGAGCTGCGCAAGATCCTGGTGAGGGCTGGCGCCATCCGCGTCTACCGTGAAGACGGCAGCGAATGGTGGCGCTTGCTGTCGCGCATGGACGAGTACCTGGAGCGCAAGGCCCTGGACCAGATCGCTCGGGAAATCCAGCCCCAGGACCGGGGTGCCTCATGACCTCCGGCATGGTCATCCGCCCGATGGCGCCCCATGAGGTGACCCTGGCCATGGACTGGGCCGCAGCCGAGGGCTGGAACCCGGGCCTGAACGACGCTCCGTGCTTCCACGCGGCCGACGCCGGCGGCTTTCTTGTGGGGCTGCTGCACGACCAGCCGGTGGCAACTATTTCGGTCGTGCGCTATGGCAAGGCGCACGGCTTTCTCGGCCTGTACATCGTCCGTCCCGATCACCGTGGCCGGGGCCTGGGGCTGGAGCTCTGGAACGCCGGCCTGGACCGGCTGCATGGATGCGCCGTGGGCCTGGATGGCGTGGTCGCCCAGCAGGACAACTACCGTCGGTCCGGCTTTGCGATGGCCTGGCGCAACGCACGTTACCAGGGCACGGGCGGGCAAGCGGCGCCGGGCGATCCCGGCCTGGTGCCCCTTTCCTCCCTGCCCTTTGAACAGGTGGCCGCCTACGACCAGCCACTGTTTGGCGCGCCACGGCCCTCCTTCCTGCAGGCCTGGATTGCCCAGCCGGGCTGCACGGCGCTGGGCATGGTCGACAACGGCGAGCTGAAAGGCTATGGCGTGCTGCGCCCGTGCCGGCAGGGCTTCAAGATCGGGCCCCTATTTGCCGACAACGAGTCGGTCGCCGAACGGCTTTTCGTGGCACTGCAGGCCAGGGTCCCCGAGGGCGATGCGGTCTATCTCGACGTGCCCGGCCCCAATCCGGGCGCCACGGCCCTGGCACGACGGCACGGCATGACGCCGGTTTTTGAAACGGCCCGCATGTACACGGGCACTGCGACGCCACTGCCGCTGCCACGGATATTTGGCATCACCACCTTCGAGCTGGGCTGAGCGGCCCGGCCTTGCCACCGGCGGGCGCTTACTGGCGCAGCACGTCGGCACCCGCCGGCGGCTTGAACTGGAAGGCGTCGGCAGCCAGTGTGGCCGGTGTCTGCAGATGGGTGAAAGTGATCACGGAGCGCTGGCCAAAGCTGTCCTGGATCTCCAGCACCGCGAGCTGCTCACCCCGGAAGCCCACTCGCACGTTCTGCAACTGGCCTTCCTTGGTCCTGGGTTGCGCCTGCACCCATTGCAGGCCGTCCCGATCGGGCGCAGCCTCGAGCTTGAAATCCTTTTGCAGCGCGGACAAGTCCGGGGCCGAGGCGATCAGCGCCGCCGGCGTGGACCCGAGCACCGCCGACTGCTTGCGCGCCGTCACCTGGTTCAGGTCCACGTCATGCAGCCACAGCGTCTGGCCATCGGCCACGATGGTCTGTACAAAGGGTTTCAGGTAGTTGAACCGGAAACGGTTGGGCCGCTGGAATTCAAAGGTGCCGGAGGACGTCTTGACCTTAGGCGCCTGGCCCTCACGCGCGGGCGAGGTCACGACCTGGGTGAACTCGGCACGCCCGCTTTTCACCGTCCTGACGAAGGATTCGAGGCTTTCCATGCCGCCAGCCCTTGCAGATAGGGCACATGATGCTATGAGAAATGTAGCAAACAGTTTGTTCATCCGGACGACCCAACTCATTCGGCGCGCGCAGGCACCAGGATTTCGCGCTGGCCGCTGCCACTCATGGCGCTGACCAGTCCCGCTTTTTCCATATCTTCCACCAGCCGCGCGGCGCGGTTGTAACCAATCTTGAGATGGCGCTGCACCAGCGAGATGCTGGCCTTGCGGTTCTTCAGGACCACTTCCACGGCCTGGTCGTACATCGGGTCCTTTTCGCCGCCGCCTTCTGCGCCGCCCAGCAGGTCACCATCCTCCCCGTCGACCGTGCCGCCTTCGAGCACACCGTCGATGTAGTTGGGCTCCCCCTGCTGCTTGAGGTAGGCCACCACCCGGTGCACTTCGTCGTCACTGACGAAGGCGCCGTGCACACGGACCGGCAGCCCGGTGCCACTGGCCATGTACAGCATGTCGCCCATGCCCAGCAGCGCCTCGGCGCCCATCTGGTCCAGGATGGTCCGGCTGTCGATCTTGCTGCTGACCTGGAAGGCGATGCGCGTGGGAATGTTGGCCTTGATCAGGCCCGTGATGACGTCCACGCTGGGCCGCTGCGTGGCCAGGATGAGGTGGATGCCGGCGGCGCGCGCTTTTTGCGCGAGCCGGGCAATCAGTTCCTCGATCTTCTTGCCCACCACCATCATGAGATCGGCCAGCTCGTCGATGACCACCACGATGTGGGGCAGGCGATCCAGCGGTTCCGGACTGTCGGGGGTCAGGCTGAACGGGTTGTAGATGAAGTCGCCGCGCGCCTTGGCCTCGTCGATCTTGTTGTTGTAGCCGCCCAGGTTGCGCACGCCGAGCTTGCTCATGAGCTTGTAGCGGCGCTCCATTTCCATGACGCACCAGTTCAGGCCGTGCGCGGCCTGCCGCATGTCGGTCACCACGGGCGCCAGCAGGTGCGGAATCCCCTCGTACACCGACATCTCCAGCATCTTGGGGTCGATCATGAGCAGGCGCACGTCGCGCGCCTCGGCCTTGTAGAGCAGGCTCAGCACCATGGCGTTGATGCCCACGGACTTGCCGGAGCCGGTCGTGCCGGCCACCAGCACATGGGGCATCTTGGCCAGGTCGGCCACCACCGGGTTGCCGATGATGTCCTTGCCCAGGCCCATGGTGAGCATCGACTTGGCTTCGTTGTAGATCTGCGAGCCCAGAATCTCGCTCAGGCGGATGGACTGGCGCTTGGCGTTGGGCAGCTCCAGCGCCATGTAGTTCTTGCCGGGAATGGTCTCGATCACGCGGATCGAGATCAGGCTCAGGGACCGCGCGAGGTCCTTGGCGAGATTGAGCACCTGCGAGCCCTTGACGCCGGTGGCAGGCTCGATTTCGTAGCGCGTGATCACGGGACCGGGCTGGGCCAGCACCACGCGCACTTCCACGCCGAAGTCCTTGAGCTTCTTCTCGATCAACCGGCTGGTCATCTCCAGCGTTTCGGGCGAGACGGTCTCCTGGCGCCCCCCGGGACTGTCGAGCAGGTCCACCTGGGGCAGCTTGCTGTCGGGCAATTCGGTGAACAGCGGCTTCTGGCGCTCCTTCGCCACGCGCTCGCTGCGCGGTGGCTCCACCAGCACCGGCTCGATCAGCACGGGCGCGGGATGGTGCTCCTCGATCTCGATGCGCTCCTCGATGAGCACCTCCTCGCGCTCGCGGGCAGCGCGCTGGCCCAGCGCCAGGTCTTCGGCCATCTCACGCTTCTCGCGGCGTGACTCGATCAGGGTATCGACCCTGGCGCCGATGCGCTCGGCCACCTGCGCCCAAGAGAAGCGGAACACCAGGGCCGCGCCCAGCACCGTGAGGGCGATGAACACCAGCCCCGAACCGGTGAAGCCCAGCCACTGGACCCCGGGCGGGCCGGTCAGGTACCCCAGCACACCGCCGCCGTGGCCGGGCAGTCGCGGCTCAAACCGGTACAGCCGGGACCATTCGAGCGCGGTACTGGCGCACAGCAGCACCGCCAGCCCGATCCAGAAGGCCGTGCGCGACCGGCTGAAGCGCGGCGCGGCTTCGCGCGGCAACGAACCGCCCCGCATCCAGCGCGCCAGCGTGGCCAGCCAGGCGCGCACGCCCGCCGCAACACACCACCAGACGGAAAAACCGAGGCTGTAGTAACTCAGATCGGCCAGCCAGGCCCCCACCCGTCCGCCCCAGTTGTGCACAGGCCCACCAGCGCCCGACGTGGACCAGGCCGCGTCCAGCGCGGAGTGGCTCCACAACGCCAGTAGCCAGAACACCAGCGCGGCCAGTCCGAGCACCAGGGCGATCTCATGGGCAAACCGCCCCACACCGGTTCGCGGCACCGGGCCGTCAGCGGCGGAAGCGTTCAAGGTATTCAGGGAGTAAGTCATGAGCAGCACTCAAGCTTACCGCAGGCCGCAGCAGCGGCCAGGGGAGGCGCCCCGTGTCAGCCGAGCGTGGTCAGACGGTCCTTGATCACCATCGAACCGTCTTCGCGGGTTTCGATGAAGCCGCGGTCCTCCAGGTCCTTCATCACACGGCTGACCATCTCGCGCGAGGCCCCCACCATCTTGGCAATGTCCTGGCGGGAAATCTTGTCGCGGATGGTGAGCTCGCCGTCGCGGTCGGGCTTGGCGAATTCGAGCAGGGAGCGGGCCACACGACCGTAAACATCCATCAACGCCAAGGACTCGATCTTGCGGTCCGCCTGGCGCAGGCGTTGCACCAGGCCCTTCATGATGGCGTAGGCCATGGAGCTGTTCTCGGGCAGGCAGCGCGCAAACTCGGCGCGGCCCAGCACCAGCATGTCGGTCTGGACCTCGGCGCGGCAGGTGGCCGAATGGGGCTCGTTGTCGATCAGGCTCATTTCGCCGATGTAGTCACCGGGCTGCAGCGTGGCCAGGATGACCTCGCGGCCGCGCTTGTCCGACGTGACGACGCGCACCCGCCCGGTCAGGATGATGAACAGGGTATTGGACTTCTCGCCCTGCTCCACGACCACTTCACCCCGCTTGAAACGGCGCTTGGTCACGGCATCTGCCACCGCTTCCGCCTGAACCGCTGTCAGCAAGGCGAACAGCGGCACACGGCGTATCAGTTCCAGATTGGACAGCATCGACATTCTCAAATCCCTTCAGGCATGCCCCTTTGCAGGGGTTCTTACAATCGCACAGATTGAAATTGCACATCGTCCACACGGGCCACAAGCTTGATACTCGGCGGCCTGTCCCCAAACTGTACACCGAGCTGTGGTGTTTTCCACACAGGTATTTACCATGTCCCAATCCAGCAAGCACGCCAAAGTCCTGATCCTCGGCTCCGGCCCGGCCGGCTACACCGCCGCGGTCTATGCCGCCCGCGCCAACCTGAATCCGGTGCTGATCACCGGGATCGCCCAGGGCGGCCAGCTGATGACCACCACCGAGGTGGACAACTGGCCGGCCGACGTGCACGGCGTGCAGGGACCCGAGCTGATGCAGCGCTTTCTAGAGCACGCCGAGCGATTCAAGACCGAAGTGGTGTTCGACCACATCAACGCGGTCGACTTCAGCAAGCGCCCGTTCACGCTCAAGGGCGACAGCGGCGAGTACACCTGCGACTCCCTGATCATTGCCACGGGAGCGTCGGCCCAGTACCTGGGCCTGCCCTCTGAAACCGCCTTCATGGGCAAGGGCGTGAGCGGCTGCGCCACCTGCGACGGATTTTTCTACCGCGACCAGGTCTGCTGCGTCATTGGTGGCGGCAATACGGCCGTCGAAGAAGCGCTGTACCTGTCGAACATCGCGAGCAAGGTGTACCTCGTGCACCGGCGTGACAAGTTCAAGGCCGAGCCGATCCTGGTGGACAAGGTCATGGAAAAGGTCAAGGCCGGCAAGATCGAGCTGAAGCTCTTCAACACGCTCCAGGAGGTTCTGGGCGACGAAACCGGCGTGACCGGCGTGCGCCTGAAGAACTCGCAGACCGGCGCCACCGAAGACCTCCTGCTCAAGGGCTGCTTCATCGCCATCGGCCATGCCCCCAATACCGACATCTTCCAGGGCCAGCTGACCATGGAAAACGGCTACATCGTGACCCAGAGCGGCCTCAAGGGTTTTGCCACGATGACCAGCGTGCCCGGCGTGTTTGCGGCCGGCGACGTGCAGGATCACGTCTATCGCCAGGCCATCACCAGTGCCGGCACAGGTTGCATGGCGGCCCTGGATGCCCAGCGTTTCCTGGAGCAGAACCAAGCCTGAGGCCTGGCCCCGGAATTTCGTTATAATTCAAGGCTTTGCTGATTTCGGCCGGGAGGTTCAGGGTCAGCGATGGGTTACCGCCACCCTTCTGGCGAGGTGAGGCTGACGCGAGGCAGGAACCGCAGTTCCGGCCGGCAGTGACAGCCGTTGAGTAGAAATTGGAGTGCTTATGGCACGCGTCTGCGACGTAACGGGCAAGGGCCCGATGGTCGGAAACAATGTTTCCCATGCCAACAACAAAACCAAGCGCCGGTTCATGCCGAACCTGCAATACCGCCGTTTCTGGGTCGAGAGCGAAAACCGCTGGGTGCGCCTGCGCATCAGCAACGCCGGGCTGCGCCTGATCGACAAGAACGGTATCGACTCTGTGCTCGCAGACCTGCGCGCACGTGGCCAGGCCTAAGGAGAAGCACCATGGCAAGCAAAGGCGGACGCGAAAAGATCAAGCTGGAGTCCACGGCCGGTACCGGTCACTTCTACACCACCAGCAAGAACAAGAAGACCATGCCCGAGAAAATGGCGATCATGAAGTTTGATCCCAAGGCTCGCAAGCACGTCGAGTACAAGGAAATGAAGCTGAAGTGATTCAGCCGCATCCTGCAAAAAGCCCCGCTCAGCGGGGCTTTTTTGTGGGCCCTTGAATCAGCGCATCTGTTCGTGCACCAGCCGGCCCAGCACCTGATAGGCCTCCTCGATTTCCGGGGACATCGCCATGGCGCAGCCAAACCGCACGAACCCGTCGTAACGACCGGTATTGGAAAACATGGCGCCCGGGGCGATGCGGATGCCCTCGCGCAGCGCATCCTCGTACAACACCGAGGACGACACGCCCGCCGGCAGTTCCCCCCACAGGCACAGGCCGCCGGGCGGCAGGGCCAGACGCGTGACCGGGGGAAAGTGCCGCGCAATGGCCTGCGCTGTGCGCTCGCGCTGGCGGCGCAACTGAACACGCAACCGCTGCAGATGCCGGGCAAATGCCGGTGACGTGGCCCAGCGCGCGGCCAGCAACTGCCCCCAGGCCGGCGTGCTGCGGCTCTGCGCAAACTTGAGCATGTGCACCCGCTCGTGCCAGCGCCCCGCATTCATCCAGCCTTGTCGCAACCCCGGTGCCAGGGTCTTGTTGAACGACTCGCAGTAAATCACGTGGCCCGAGCGGTCCCAGGCCTTGACGGGTCGCTGCACCGCACTGCCCTCGACCAGCAGACGGTAGGAATCGTCCTCGATGAGTGCGAGGTCGTGCTCGCTGCAGAACACGGCCAGGGCTTTCTTCTGGCCATCAGGCATGACCATGCCCAGCGGCATCTGCAGATGCGGCATGGCGACCACGGCCCGCAGTCGCGGCTCCGTGCGCACAGCCAGTTCCAGCGCCTCCAGCGAAATGCCGGTGTGGCGGCTGCAGGGAATTTCCAGGATCTCCAGCCCCTGCGACTCAATCACCTGCAGCAACCCATAGTAGGTCGGCGATTCCACGGCCACGACATCACCTGGCTGCGCCACGGCACTGAGCGCCAGATGAACCGCCTCGGTGTTACCGCTGGTGGCCAGCACATCCCGGGGATTCAGCGCCATGCCGGCATCCAGCGCACGCCGGGCCATCGCGGCCTGGAACTCGGGCTGCGCGCCGGCCAGGGCGCGCCCGTGCGCCAGGATGCCCGGCTGCTCGCGCAGCAGGGTGGCCGCGCCGCGGTTCATCATGGCCGCGTCGAACAGTTCAGGCCCTGGCGTGGCCCCACCAAGGTCCACGCGCAGGCTGGCCCGGCGTCCGCTCTCCAGCAGCAGGGAGATGCGCTCGTTGATGCCGGCGAAACGTGTGGGGTCTGCCGCAAAGGGCTTGCGCAGGTCAGGGTCGGCGAGCTCCCCCAGCCCCTTGGGCCGGCGTCCGCGCACGAAGTAGCCGACCCGCGGCCTCGCCTCCAGCCATCCCTGGTCTTCCAGCGACCGCAGGGCCTGCAGCGCCGTGGACAGGCTGACCTGGTGCCGCTGCATCAGGTCCCGCACCGAGGGCATGCGGGCGTCGGCGCGCAGGGCACCACGTCCGATGGCTTCGCGGTAGTGCGAGGCCAGTTGCTGGTAGAGCGGTTGGGTGTCGGAATTCATGCGGCGCGGGATCCATCTTGGCCGTCGCCGCTGTTTCGCAACAGATACACCGGCGACGCCCGGAAACCATAACAGAGCGCCACCTCAAACGCTGATCGGCCGCCATGGCGCCCGGCTGTACCTGCAGCGCGGGACCACGCGGGGCTACGCTTGGCTTCTCTTCCATTCTCCAAAGGCAGCACCCATGGACTCTTCAAGGCAGGCCGCACTGAACGAAGTCATCGCCGGGCTCGGCTATGACTTCAGCGGCGAAATCAGGATCGGCGGCGACTACGTGCCCGTCGTGGTCGACGGCCGCACGGCCTTCGTCAGCGGTCAGGTCCCGCGAGTAGGCACCGAGGTCGTGGTGACGGGCCCTGCGGGGTCCACCGTCAGCCTCCAGCAGGCGCAACAGGCCGCCATGATCTGCACCGTCCGGGCCCTGCTGCTGCTGCGCCAGTCACTGGGCGGGCTGGAGAACATCAGGCGGGTGCTGCGGGTGGGCGTGTTCGTGCAGTCGGCCCCTCACTTCAGCCAGCACAGCGAGGTCGCAGATGCCGCATCGGGTGTCCTGCGGAAGGTGCTGGGCGACAGGGGCGCCCACACCCGCACGTCCGTCGGCGTGATGCAGTTGCCCAAGAACGCGACGGTGGAAGTCGAGATGACCGTGGGCATCGAGGCCGCCAATGACCTCTGAGCACCGGCTTCTGCAAGGCGAGGACATGGGCTTGGCCGTGGCGGCGGGGACCGAGCTGTTCTGCGCCGCCGGCATGCTCTGGCTCACGCCGGCGGCTGCCGGCGTGGCACGGGAGTGGGTTCCGGCAGGGCTGCGGCTGTGCGCGGGCCAGGGCTGGCGCACGGATCAGGCGATGTGGGTGAAGGTGAAGGCCCTGGAGCAGGGGGCCCGCTTCACGCTGGCCTGCCCGCCCCGGCCTGCTTATGCGTGCGCGGCGCGCAGCTTCATCGAGAACTGCTGCAGCGCGACGATGCCGCTTTCCTCGGCGCGACGGCACCAGGCCTGCAGGTCGGCCGCCAGCTGCTCGCGCGAATGGCCCGTGCTGAGCCACATCTGGCGCAGCTCTTCACGCATGGTCACCATCTTGTCGAGCACGGGGTGCGCCGCGCGGGCCTGGGCCAGGCGCTGCCGGGCACTGGCCGGCACCTTGTCGTCATCACGGTGCAGCCAGCGCTTGGCCGCGGTGAGCTGGGACAGGTCGCCCTGGCGCGCCTTGAGGGCGGCAATTTCAGCCTTGCAGACCCGGCGCAATTCGCGCGCGTAGCCCGCCATGACTTCATAGCGATTGGCGATCAGCGCTTCCAGCGTCTTCTCGTCAGCCACCGGCTTGACGGCCCCCAGCTGCAGCTTCGGGGGCACCTTCTTGACGGTGGCCCAGCCGATCTTCTCCATCAGGCTGATGTACATCCAGCCGATGTCGAATTCATAGGGCTTGACCGAGAACCGCGCCGAAGTGGGGTACGTGTGATGGTTGTTGTGCAGCTCCTCGCCACCGATGATGATGCCCCAGATGCTCACGTTGGTGCTGGCATCGGGCGACTCGAAGTTGCGGTAGCCCCAGTAGTGGCCAATGCCGTTGATGACGCCGGTGGCCCAGAACGGAATCCACGCCATCTGAACGGCCCAGACAATCGCCCCGACGGCGCCAAACAGCGCCAGGTCCAGGATCAGCATCAAGCCCACGCCCTGCCAGGAGTAGCGGGTGTAGAGATTGCGCTCCAGCCAGTCGTCGGGCGTGCCGTAGCCATACTTGGCCAGGGTCTCGAGGTTCTTCGACTCGGCGCGGTACAGTTCGGCGCCCTCGAGCATCAACTTCTTGAGGCCCCGCGTCTGCGGGCTGTGCGGATCTTCCTCGGTGTCCACCTTGGCGTGGTGCTTGCGGTGAATGGCCACGAACTCCTTGGTCACCATGCCGGTGCCCAGCCAGAGCCAGAAGCGGAAGAAATGCGAAGGGATCGGCCCCAGCTCCAGCGCGCGGTGCGACTGGGCCCGGTGCAGGAAGATGGTCACGCCCATGATGGTCAGGTGCGTGGTGGCGAGCGTGTACAGCACGATCTGCCACCAGGCCAGATGCCAAAGGCCATGGCCGAGCCAATCGATCGCCGCGTTCAGCACGGCCCAGTCAGGAAGCAACATAGTCAGGGGTCTCTCTCAGGGGAACGACGTCAGGTGGAGGCTGTTGTTCTGTTTTTCCAGCCATTTTAAGGCCTCCCCCTTGTATAACCTGTGAATAACCTGTGAATTGAAAGGCATCATGAGCCCGATGCCGTGATATTCATCAAGTTTTCACCCAAACTGCCGCGAAAAATCCGTCAGTGGCATGCTGGTGAGGCCAAAGCCGCAGGTAATCGGCCCCCGATGTCCCGCCACTGCAGAGGCTGGCAGCCGCCTCGACCTTCAGATTGGACAGGATTTCACCCACCGCGAGTGGGCTGAACTCCCTATTGGCGGCGCTGAACGCCTGGGCAATGGCCTCGTTTTCCTGCGGCAGCACGCTGCAGGTGGCGTAGACCAGCCGGCCGCCCGGCTTGAGCAGGCGCGCCGCGCTTTGCAGGATGGCCGTCTGCTTGGCGACCAGTTCCTCCACCGCCTGGGGCGACTGGCGCCATTTCAGGTCGGGATTGCGACGCAGCGTGCCCAGGCCCGAACAGGGCGCATCGACCAGCACGCGGTCGATCTTGCCGGCCAGGCGTTTGATGCGGTCGTCGCGCTCGTGCGCGATCGCCGCCGGGTGCACGTTCGACAGGCCGCTGCGCGCCAGCCGCGGCTTGAGCGCGTCGAGGCGGTGGGCCGAGGTGTCGAACGCGTACAGGCGGCCGGTGTTGCGCATGCAGGCGCCGATGGCCAGGGTCTTGCCCCCCGCGCCGGCGCAGAAGTCCACCACCATCTCGCCGCGCTTGGCGTCGAGCAGCAGCGCCAGCAACTGCGAGCCTTCGTCCTGGACTTCGATCGCTCCCCGGGTGAAGGCATCGAGTTTGCCCAGCGCCGGCTTGCCCTCGATGCGCAGGCCCCAGGGTGAATACGGCGTGGGCGCCGCGGCCAACCCCGCCTGCGCCAGCTCCTTTTGCACGTCAGGCCGCTTGTCGGCCAGCGCGTTGACGCGCAGGTCCAGCGGTGCACTTTGGCTGAGCGCATCCACCAGCGGCCAGAAGCCATCGCCGAGCTGGTCCTTGAGCGGCTGGACCAGCCATTCGGGCAGGTTGTGGCGGTGCCGCTCCAGGAGGTCGGCAGGCCGGATGGCGTCGCACTGGTCCAGCCACGTTTTTTCCTGGTCGGTCAGTGCGCTCTTGAGGAAGTCGCGCGGCCCGTGGAACCCCAGGATGGCCAGGCGGCGCTCGCGCGGACCGCTGCCCGAGGGGGCCATGTGGTCGAACAGCAGCTTGCGGCGCAGTACCGCGTAAACCGTTTCGGCCAGGGTCGCGCGTTCGCGCGGTCCCAGGGACCGGTGATCACGGAAGTAACGCGACACCACGGCGTCGGCCGGGTGATCGAACTGGAGGGTGAGTTTGACGAGCTCGGCACACGCGTCGAGCAGGGCTTTAGGATGCATGCCGCTATTGTCCCATCTGCCCCCCGAACGAACGCCGCCATGTCCGACGCCGACCTGCCTCCACTGATCGAAACCCCTCCCGGCCGCTATCGCCATTACAAGGGCCTGCCCTACGAGGTGGTGGGCACCGTGCGCCACAGCGAAACGCTGGAGCCCATGACCCTGTACCGGGCCCTGTACGGCGCCCACGGCCTGTGGGTGCGGCCCGCCGCCATGTTCAACGAAGAGGTGATGGTGGACGGCGTGCAGCAACCGCGTTTCGCCCGCGTGGACGATGAAACAGGGCTGTAGCCCTTGCGCGGCGGCCGCCGTCTGCTACAAATTCCGCAGCAAATCAGCGATCGCCTGGGGATAGATCAGGTGCTCCTGGGTGAGCACGCGCGCCGCCAGTGTCTCGCCCGTGTCGCCCGGCAGCACCGGAACGGCGGCCTGCGCCAGGATCGGGCCATGGTCCAGGTCCGCCGTCACGCGATGCACGGTGGCCCCGGCCACCTGGCAGCCCGCGTCGATGGCCCGCTGGTGCGTCTTCAGGCCCGTGAAGGCGGGCAGCAGCGACGGATGGATGTTGAGCAGCCGGCCCTCGTAGCGGGTGACAAAGGCCGGCGTGAGGATGCGCATGAACCCGGCCAGCACCACCAGCGTGGGCTGGCGCCGGTCAATCACCGTGGCCAGTTCGGCATCGAAGGCCTCGCGGGTGGCGAAGCGGGTATGGTCCACCACATCCGTGGCGATCAGGTGCTCGCGCGCCAGGGCCAGGCCCTCGGCCTGCGGACGGTTGCTGATGACCGCCGCCACCTGCGCGCCCAGGGTCTTGCGCCAGTGGTCGCGCTGGGCCGCGCGGACAATGGCCGCCATGTTGGAGCCACTGCCAGAGATCAGAATCACGATGTTTTTCATTCACCCGCAATTATCCCTGCCATGTCCCTGAGACCCCTGACCCCGAACGAGGCGCGCGTGCTCGGCACGCTGATGGAAAAGGCCCGCACCGTGCCCGACAGCTATCCGCTCACGCTGAACACGCTGCTTACCGGCTGCAACCAGAAAACCAGCCGCGATCCGTTGATGAACCTGGTCGAGGCCGAAGCGCAGGACGCCCTGGACTCGCTGCGTCTGCTGAGCCTGGTGTTCGAGACCAGCGGCAGCCGCGTGCCGCGCTACGAGCACAACTTCCAGCGCGTCGTGGGCGTGCCCGAGCAGTCGGCTGTATTGCTCGGCCTGCTGATGCTGCGCGGCCCGCAGACCGCGGGCGAACTGCGCATCAACAGCGAGCGCTGGTACCGCTTTGCCGACATCTCCTCGGTCGACGCGTTTTTGGAAGAACTGCAGGAGCGCAGCGAGGACAAGGGTGGCCCGCTGGTGGTCAAGCTGCCGCGCGCGCCAGGCGCCCGCGAGCAGCGCTGGGCCCATCTGCTGTGCGGTGCGGTGGACCTGAGCGCAAGCACCGCGCCGGTCGAGCATGCCGGCGTTCCGCTGGACGACACCCGCCGGCTCGAGGCCCGCCTCCGCGCGCTCGAGGACGAGGTCGGCACGCTGCGTTCTGCACTGCAAAATGTCCTCGAACAGCTCGGGATGTCGCAACCCGGACACCCAAAATAGAACGACCGTACGTAAACTCGGATCGCACAGGAGATATCGTCATGGATTTGGCATTTACCCCCGAAGAACAGAAATTCCGCGAAGTGATTCGCGCCTGGGTGCAGGACAACCTGCCCAAGGACATTTCCCACAAGGTGCACAACGCCCTGCACCTCACGCGCGACGACATGCAGCGCTGGGCCAAGATTCTGGGCAAGAAGGGCTGGCTCGGCCACGGCTGGCCCAAGGAATTCGGCGGCCCAGGCTGGACCGCAGTGCAGAAGCACCTGTTCGAGGAAGAATGCGCGCTGGCAGGCGCCCCGCGCGTCATCCCGTTCGGCCCCGTCATGGTGGCGCCGGTGATCATGGCCTTTGGCAGCCCCGAGCAGCAAAAGCGCTTCCTGCCCGGCATTGCCAGCGGTGAAGTCTGGTGGAGCCAGGGCTACAGCGAACCCGGCTCGGGCTCGGACCTGGCCTCGCTCAAGACCCGCGCCGAGCGCAAGGGCGACAAGTACATCGTCAACGGCCAGAAGACCTGGACCACGCTGGGCCAGTACGGCGAGTGGATCTTCTGCCTGGTGCGCACCAGCACCGAGGGCAAGCCGCAGACCGGTATCAGCTTCCTGCTGATCGACATGAAGAGCCCGGGCGTGACCGTGCGCCCCATCATCATGCTGGACGGCGGCCACGAGGTGAACGAGGTCTGGTTCGACAACGTCGAGGTGCCGGCCGAGAACCTGATCGGCGAGGAGAACAAGGGCTGGACCTATGCCAAGCACCTGCTCAGCCACGAGCGCACCAACATCGCCGACGTGAACCGCGCCAAGCGCGAACTGGAGCGCCTCAAGCGCATCGCCAAGGCCGAGGGCGTGTACGACGACCCGCGCTTTCGCGACGAGATCGCCAAGCTCGAAGTGGAGGTCGTCGCGCTCGAGATGCTGGTGCTGCGCGTGCTCAGCGCCGAGAAATCGGGCAAGAACTCGCTGGACATCGCCGGCCTGCTCAAGATCCGCGGCAGCGAAATCCAGCAGCGTTACAGCGAACTCATGATGCTGGCCGCCGGCCCCTACAGCCTGCCCTTCATCAAGGAAGCCATGGAAGCCGGCTGGCAGGGGGACTTCCCGGGCGGTGCCACGGGCAACGCGCCGCTGGCGGCCACCTTCTTCAACATGCGCAAAACCACCATCTACGGCGGCTCGAACGAAGTGCAGCGCAACATCGTGGCCCAGACGGTCCTCGGCTAAGGAGACAAGAACATGGATTTCGATTTTTCTGACGACCAGGAACAACTGCGCGACGCGGTCCGCAAATGGGTCGACAAGGGTTACGGCTTCGAGCGCCGCACCAAGGCCGCCAAGGCCGGCGGCTTTGAACGCGCGGCCTATGGTGAGCTGGCCGAGCTGGGCCTGTGCGGCCTGTACATCAGCGAGGACGATGGCGGCCTGGGCATGGGCCCGACCGAAGGCATGGTCGTCATGGAGGAACTGGGGCGCGGCATCGTGCTCGAACCCTTCGCGCAGACCCTGATCGCCGGTGGCGTGCTGGCAGGTTACGCCCCCGCCGCGATCAAGGAAGCCTGGCTGGGCCGGATCGCTTCGGGTGAAGCGCTCGTCGTGCTCGCCCACCAGGAACGCAAGGCGCGCTACCGCCTGGATCGTTGCGACGCGCAAGCCAGCCAGGCCGGCGCTGCCTGGTCGGTGACCGGCACCAAGAGCGTCGTGCCCGTGGGCGATCAGGCCGACGCCTTTCTGGTGCCCGCCACGGTGCAGGGCAAGATCGCCCTGTTCCTGGTCGAGCGCGGCGCCGACGGGGTGACCACCAACGGCTATGGCACGCAGGATGGCGGCCGCGCTGCGGAAGTGACGTTCAAGAACGCGCCCGCGTCGCTGGTGACCACCGACGGGCTCACGGCCCTGGAACATGCGGTGGACATCGGCATTGCCGCCACCTGCGCCGAAGCCGTCGGGGTGATGGACAAGACCGTGGCCATCACGGTCGAGTACATGAACACGCGCAAGCAGTTCGGCGTGCCGATCGCGAGCTTTCAGGCCCTGCGCCATCGCGTAGCCGACATGAAGATGCAGCTCGAACTGGCCCGCTCCATGAGCTACTACGCCAGCCTCAAGCTCAACGCGCCGGCGGCCGAGCGCCGTGCTGCCATGGCGCGCGCCAAGTACCAGCTCGGCTGCTCGATGCGCTACATCGGCCAGCAGTCGGTGCAGATGCACGGCGGCATTGCCGTGACCGACGAGTACATCGTGAGCCACTACTTCAAGAAGCTCACCCAGCTCGAAATGACCTTCGGCGACAGCATGCACCACCTGGGCGAGGTCTCCGCGCGCATGCAGGACACCGCCGGCGTGTTCGCCTGAGACGGACTCCCGTCGCTATCGAATAGATAGCGAAAAGTGCCCGCCCTCCGGGGACTTCAGGCACTTTTCATCCTGAAAGCATGGCCCTTGCGGTGCGATGGCACCGCAAGGGTTTCGGCTTTTCCGAAACGGGCCATCGCGCGTGGGTGCGAGCCGTCCGGGGACCCCTCGGTCAAAAATCGGGCCAAAGTGCAACTTTGTGTTTCTAAAAACGCACTTTCTGACATACAATCGCGCAAAAAGCGAAGGCGCGGTTTCCCCGCAGCCACCGTCCCTTCTTGCGGTGCACCCTAGCGACGATGTTCTTTGGTCTGCGTCAGTTGTTGCGTTGGTTCCTTCTGGCAAGCCTGATGCTGGCGGCCGGCGGGGTGGCTTGGGCCGTGCCGTCCGCCTGCACCGCGCTGTGGGCCAATTCCGGCAATAACCTGGTGTATTTCAATTCCGCCACGAGCCAATGGGTCACTGTGGCGGCCACGCCCGTGGGCGGCAATTCGCTGTCGGGGTATGAAGGCGACGGTGCCTTGTACTTCTCGGCTGGCGTGACGGTTCCGATGCCCATGTACAAGGCCACGTTCAGCAACGCCACGGGCAGCATCACGTTCGCCACCACGGGAGGGGGAGCCAACATCTCGGTGCCGGCCTCGTTCACCTACACCCGGAGCAACCTCACCACGGGCACGCAATCCATCAACTACCTCGTGGGCGCCACGCTGGACCGCGACACCAGCAGCCGGCGCATGTTCCTGCTGGGCTCGGTCAACACGGCGGTCAACAATGTCTATGTGGACGATGGCAGCACCAGCACCCAACTGGTGGCCATCGGCCTGCTCGATCCGGAAAATCCGACCTCCACGAGCTGGACCACGGTCTATTCGTCGGTGGTGGGCAGCAGCGTGACCTACCCGCTGCTCAACAGCAGCGGTGACATCTTCGCCGACCAGCAGACCGGCGATATCTGGCTGGTGACCAACACCAACCCCATTCGCGTGCTCAAGCTGGCACTCACCTACTCGGGCTACACCATCACCAGCGCCCAGGTGGTCCAGACCGCCACCGTCGCGGTCACGGCGTTCCAGATCGCCTCGGTGGCGGTCCACCCCAAGACCGGCAAGGTCTACATCGGCGGCGCGGGCACCAGCAACATCACTTACGAACTCGACGACCACACGGCGTCGCCGAGCATTTCGGCCACGCTGGTGGACAACACGACGCCCGTGAACGACGCCGGCAACTGCGTGGCGCCCCCCGATCCCCCCACCATCACCAAATCGTTCAATCCAACCAGCGCCACCACGCCAGGCACGTCGACCCTGAACATCACCATCAGCAATCCGAACAAGGTGCCCATCTTCGTCACCCTGCCCGTGACCGACACCTTCGCCACCGGCATGGTGGTCCACCCCACGCCATCACTCACGGGCACCTGCTACTCTGACGGCACTCCACTGGCTTCCTTGCCGGCCAGCACCACCATCACGGGAACCGCTGGCGCGGGCAGCGCGGTCATTGCCTCGGGCTCGCTGATCCCCGGGGGCTCCAGCAGCGGTGGCAGTTGCTCGTTCAGCGTGCGGGTGTCCGCCACGCTGGCCAATCTCTACAACAACACCATCCCGGCGGGCAGCCTCACCACCTCCGCCGGCACCAACACCGTGGCCGCCTCGGCGTCGTTCCAGGTCCAGAACCTGTCGCTGCCGAACCTGCCGATCATCACCAAGTCGTTCAACCCCGTGACCTCGTCCTCGGCGGTTGGCACCACCACGTTGACCATCGTCATCACCAACCCCAACACCAGCACCAACACACTCACGTCCTCGCTCACGGACACGCTGCCCACCAACCTGCGCATCACCCGACCGTCCCTGCTGTCCATCAATTGCTTCTCCGATGGCTCGCCGGTGACCAAGCCCGCCTCCACCAGTGCGACCACCGCGACCACCCGCATCACGATCCTGAACGGAAGCGCCATACCGGGCGGCACCACGGGCGGCAGTTGCAGCTTCGTGGTGCGGGTCACGGGCACCGTGGCCGCCTTCAGCCTCAACACCATTCCAGCGGGCAGCCTGACCACCGTATCGGGCTCCAACGCCGATGCCGCCACGGCGAGCTTCTATCTACGGGCCTCGGACTTCTCGGTCGAGAAAAGCCAGCGCACCGGCGCGACGGGGGCGACCACCACCAGCAACATCGACGTGCCCTCAGGTGCCACGATCTCCTACGTGATCAACATACGCAACGGAGGTGGGGTCGAGGGCACGCGAACCTTCACGGACACCCTGCCGGCCCTCATCACACCCGTGCTATCGGTGTCGGCGACGCCCGTGGGATCCGCCGGCTGCGCAACCAGCACCGCCGTGGTCGGCGGGCGCACCGTGGTCCGGGGCACCGTCTCGAGCGCGGCCATTGACGAGGGCTGCGACATCACGGTCGTGGCGCGGGTCAGCGTGACTTCGGTGGTTTCCACCGCTACCAACACCGTGGGTATCTATACCGTGACCGGCGCGCTGGACACCAACACGACGGACAACTCCTCGACGGTGGTGCTGACCATCAAGCCCGCCGCCCATCTGACCGTGGTCAAGGACGACGGCGTCACCACGCTGGTGCCGGGGCAAACCAACAACTACACCATCACGGTGGCCAATCTGGGACCGGCCGACGCCGATGGCGCGGCACTGAAGGACCCGGCCGCCACCGGCCTGAACTGCACCTCCATCAACTGTTCGGCCTCCGGGGGAGCCGTCTGTCCGCTGCCCATCCAGCTGTTCGTGAGCGCACTGCAATCCGCCACGGGCATCGCCATTCCGACCTTCCCCGCCGGCAGCACCGCGACCTTCGTTTTGACCTGCGGGGTGACCGCCACCGGCCTGCCTTAGCCGCCCGCGCACGGCGCTGGAAACTAATGCCGGTTTCTGTGGCGCCGAAGCGCCACGACCGACTGAATTTGCAGCCCCCATGATCGGCCACCCCCGTCCTGTCGCAGAATTTCTGCCACGTTGGAAATTCAAGAGGTACGCGTGACAGGTTCATTTGTGCGAATGTTTCTGGGCTTTCTATGGGCCCTGTGCGCGTGCCAGGGGGCATGGGCCCAGGCCAGCGCCTGCGACGCCAATGAAAGCCTCGTCACCTTCGTGTTTGGCACCACCCGCTCCACCAGCGCCACGGGGGGCACCGGCACCTGGACGTCCGCGGCACTCGGACCTTTTTCTTTCGGTGTGGGCACCTCGACCGGGGCGATCACCGCCAACACGGTGACCTTCCAGGCGTCGATCGACGGCGCCTCCAGTTGGTCCGCGCCCGGTGGCACCGCACCCAATGCCCCCCGGCTGGCCGCCTACGGCGGCTTCACCAACTCCCTGGCGCTGGCCATGACGGGGACCACGGCCGGCTTCGGCACCCACCTGACCCTGAATTTCTCGCGCCCCATGGACAAGCTGCGGCTGATCATGGGGGACGTCGACTATTCCGCCAACAACTGGCAGGACGTGCTGCGGGTCACGGGTTCCTTGAACGGCAACACCGTGATCGCCCCGGGCATGACGGTGGGCACGCCGGCCAATTTCGCGATTGCGACCAACAGCCCCTCGGCAGGCACCACCGAGGTCACTGCGCTGGCGGCGGCGGGCAACTGCGCCGGAACCAGCGCGGCGTGCAACGTGACGGTCACCTTCGCCAATCCGGTCGACACCGTGCAGATCGACTTCATCGCCGGCAATCCGGGCATCAACCCCTCCGTCGGGCAGGTGGTCGGGTTCCAGAATTTCTCCTACTGCGTGCCGCGCCGGGATCTGTCCATGGTCAAGGTCGACACCACACCCACGTTCGTGGCCGGCAACACCGGCACCTACACGCTGACCATCACCAACCAGGGCGGCACGCAAACGCTGGCGGCCAGCCCGATCCTGGTCCAGGACCAGTTGCCTCAGGGCCTGAGCTTCATCTCGCCGCAGTCGCCCGGTGGCGGGTGGAGCTGCACAATATCCACGACCACTTTCGCCAGTGACACGGTCGACTGCAACCGCGGCACCACGGTGCTCGCGGGCAACGGAGCCAGCACGGTGTTGACGCTGACCGTGTCGGTGAGTCCCGATGTCACCGCCACATCGGTGGACAACGTGGCCAAGGTGGCCGGTGGCGGCGATCCCAACAAGGCCGCCATCACCACCACGGGGCCGCTGTCGTCCTGCAACGCGTCCAATGAAGGCTGGGACGGTGGTGGCGCGTCGGGCTATGCCAGTGGCGGCACCACCAACGCCGGCTGCGCCTTCGAGAACACCCTGATCTCGCGCCAGGCCCTGCTGACCATCACCAAGACCAACAACACCAGCACCGTGACCTCCGGGGGCACGACCATTTATGTGATCACCGTGGTGAACTCCGGCCCCAGCAGCGCGCCCGGCACGCGCCTGACTGACAGCTATGCGCTCGGCCTCAGCTGCTCCACACCCACCTTCACCTCCACGCCGCTCGGCTCGGTCACCATCACGCCCACGGTGCCCACCATCTCGGACCTGCAGGGCACGGGCATTTTCCTCACCCCCACCTTCCCGCCGAACACCACCGCCACATTCAGCGTGCCCTGCACCATCACGGCCACGGGTCAACTCACGCCCGATGCAGGGGGGGGCCTGACCCCGCTGCTCGCGTCAGCCGGCGTCGATGCCATGATGGGAGTGACCGGGGTGACGCCCCTCGCCCTCGCGTCGGCCGCCATCCTGGCGGGGGAGCCGCAGGCTAGGCGTGCAGCCTGGAGGTCTTGGGCAGGTGCGCCATCAGGAACTCCATCTGGTCCGCCAGGATCCGGCGGTTCCTCAGGATGAAGTCTTCCCAGAGGCTGGGCACATAGGGCGTGTAGAGCAACGGCATGTGCGCCTGCTCGGGCGTGCGGTTGGCCTTGCGGTGGTTGCAGGCCCGGCAGGCGGTGACCACGTTCATCCAGTGGTCGCGGCCATTCTGCGCGAACGGGGTGATGTGCTCGCGCGTCAGGTCTTCCTCGTGGAAGTGGTTGCCGCAGTAGGCGCAGACATTGCGGTCGCGCGCAAACAGCTTGCTGTTGGTCAGGCCGGGCTTGAGGTCGAAGGGATTGATGTTGGGCACGCCCTTGGTGCCGATGATGCTGCTGACCGTGATGACCGACTGCTCGCCGGTCACCGCGTTGTGCCCGCCACGAAACACCGCGACTTCGGCGCCCACCTCCCAGCGCACCTCCTGCGCGGCATAGTGCAAGACGGCCTGCTCCAGTGAAATCCAGGACTGGGGCAACCCCTGGGCGGACAACTTCAAGACCTTCAAGACACGCCTCCATCAGAGATGAGAAACCGTTGAACGGACCAGCAAACGCGTTTGTCACGGGTGCAGCACAATATACCCTGTTTCAGCGACAACACCATGTCGCAGCTGCCGCCAGCGCATGACCGGCGGCCACGAGCTGCTATCAAAAAGATATCAAATTCCCATAGGCCATGCGCATCTTCAGAGGCTTCCACCATCCGGACATCGCGCCGGCCTGTGCCTTGACCATCGGCAATTTCGACGGTGTCCACCGCGGCCACCAGGCCATGCTGGCGTTGCTGCGCAACGAAGCACGCCATCGCGACGTGCCCAGCTGCGTCATGACCTTCGAGCCCCACCCGCGCGACTACTTCGCGCGGCAGGCCCGCAAGCCAGAAATGGCGCCCGCGCGCATTGCCACCTTGCGCGACAAATTGTCCGAGCTCGCCGAATGCGGAGTCGACCAGTGCGTGGTGCTGCCCTTCGACGCACGCCTGTCCTCCCGCTCGCCGCAGGCGTTCATCAGCGAGGTACTGCAGGCGGGCCTGGGCGTTCGCTACGTGCTGGTGGGTGACGATTTCCGCTTCGGTGCCCGACGGGCAGGCGACTACGCCATGCTGGACGCGGCCGGCGCAGCGGCCGGATTCGACGTGGCCCGCATGAACAGCTACGAAGTCCGTGGACAGCGGGTCTCCAGCTCGGCGGTGCGCGAGGCCCTGGCCCTCGGCGACATGGACCGCACCGCCGCGCTGCTGGGGCGGCCCTACAGCATCAGCGGCCACGTCGTGCATGGGCGCAAGCTCGGGCGCAGCCTGGGCTTCAAGACCCTCAATCTGCGCTTCTCGCACTGGAAGCCGGCCGCGAGTGGCATTTTTGCGGTCCGGGTCCACGGCCTGGGGGCGCCCCTGCAGGGCGTGGCCAACCTGGGCATCCGGCCTTCGCTGGATGCGAACGACGTCAATGGCGGCCGCGTCCTGCTGGAGACCCATTGCCTCGACTGGCCCCGCAGCCTGGGGCCCGAGGGGGCGTACGGTAAAATCATCCGCGTGGAACTGCTGCACAAACTGCACGACGAGCTCAAGTACGACGGTCTCGATGCCCTCAAGTCGGGCATCGCGAGAGACTGCGACGACGCGCGCGCCTGGTTCGCTGCGCGAATTTGAAGGGGCAGCGGGCCCCGTCCGCACCTGCCCCGCTCCCGCCACTGCTTAGCAGCCCCGTGCCCTGTGCCACGGGCTGCCACCCACGAACCTGTTTGAAGCCTGGCCATGACCGACAAAGTTGACTACCGCGCCACCCTGAACCTGCCCGACACCCCTTTCCCGATGCGCGGCGACCTGCCCAAGCGCGAACCCGGCTGGGTCAAGGAGTGGGAGGACCAGGGCCTGTACAAGAAGCTGCGCGACGCACGCTGCAACGCGCCCAAATTCGTGCTGCATGACGGCCCCCCGTATGCCAACGGCCAGATCCACATGGGCCACGCGGTCAACAAGATCCTCAAGGACATGATCGTCAAGGCGCGCCAGCTCAAGGGCCTGGATGCCGCCTACATCCCGGGCTGGGACTGCCACGGCCTGCCGATCGAGAACGCCATCGAGAAGAAGTACGGGCGCAACCTGCCGCGCGACGAGATGCAGGCCAAGAGCCGCGCCTTTGCCACGGAGCAGATCGCCATCCAGATGGCCGACTTCAAGCGCCTGGGCGTGCTGGGCGACTGGGACCACCCCTACCGCACCATGGACTTCGTCAATGAAGCCGAGGAAATCCGCGCCTTCAAGCGCGTGGTGGAGCGCGGCTTTGTCTACCGTGGCCTCAAGCCTGTGTACTGGTGCTTCGACTGCGGTTCCTCGCTCGCCGAATTCGAGATCGAATACGCGGATAAGAAGTCCCAGACCATCGACGTGGGCTTCCAGAGCGACGATCCGGCGAAGTTGGCAGCCGCCTTCGGACTGCCCTCGCTGGACAAGACGGCCTACGTCGTCATCTGGACCACCACCGCCTGGACCATCCCGGCCAACCAGGCACTGAACCTCAACCCCGAGCTTGACTACTCGCTGGTCGACACCGAGCGTGGCCTGCTGGTCCTGGCCTCGGTGCTGGTGGAAAAGTGCATGCAGCGTTTTGGCCTGACCGGCACCGTGCTCGCCACGGTCAAGGGCGAGCGGCTCGGCGGGCTGAACTTCCGCCACCCCCTGTACGAGGTGGATGCCGGCTACCGGCGCCTTTCGCCGGTGTACCTGGCCGACTACGCCACAGCCGAAGATGGCACCGGCATCGTGCATTCCTCGCCGGCCTATGGCCTGGACGACTTCAATTCCTGCGTCGCGCACGGCCTGGCCTACGACGACATCCTCAACCCGGTCCAGGGCAACGGCGCCTATGCGCCCGACTTCCCGCTGTTCGGTGGCCTGAACATCTGGAAGGCCGTGCCCCAGATCATCGAGACCCTGAAGAATGCGGACCGCCTGTTCGCCACGGAAACCATCAGCCACAGCTATCCGCACTGCTGGCGCCACAAAACGCCGGTGATCTACCGCGCCGCCGCGCAATGGTTCATCCGCATGGACGAAGGCGAAGGGGTGTTCACCAAGGACAAGGCCCCCGCCACGCTGCGTCAGATGGCACTGGCCGCGATCGAGGAGACCGGCTTCTACCCGGAGAACGGCAAGGCGCGGCTGCGCGACATGATCGCCGGGCGGCCCGACTGGTGCATCTCGCGCCAGCGCAGCTGGGGCGTTCCCTTGCCCTTCTTCCTGCACAAGGACACGGGGGAACTGCATCCGCGCACCATGGACATCCTGGACCTCGCGGCCGACGTGGTCGAGCGGGGCGGCATCGAAGCCTGGAGCAAGGCGACGGCCGAGGACATCCTGGGCCAGGTGGGCGCCGGCGCCGACGCGCCGCAATACACCAAGAGCACCGACATCCTGGAAGTCTGGTTCGACTCGGGCACCACGCACACCACGGTACTGCGCAAGTCCCATGCGGGCGCCGCGCATGACACCGGCCCCGAGGCCGACCTCTACCTCGAAGGGCACGACCAGCATCGCGGCTGGTTCCACAGCTCGCTGCTGACCGCCTGCGCGATGTACGGCCGTGCTCCCTACAAGGGCCTGCTGACCCATGGCTTCACCGTGGACAGCCAGGGCCGCAAGATGAGCAAATCACTGGGCAACGGGGTGGACCCCCAGGAAACCAGCAAGAAGCTCGGCGCCGAGATCATCCGCCTGTGGGTTGCCGCTTCGGACTATTCCGGCGACATCGCGGGCGACGACAAGATCCTGGCGCGCGTGGTCGACGCCTACCGGCGCATCCGCAACACCCTGCGCTTCCTGCTGGCCAACGTGAGCGACTTCGATGCGGCCACCGACGCCGTGCCGCTGGACCAGATGCTGGAGATCGACCGCTACGCGCTGGCCCGCGCGGCGCAGTTCCAGGCCGGGGTGCTGGCCCATTTCGAAGCCTATGAGTTCCACCCCGTGGTGGCCAAGTTGCAGTTGTACTGCAGCGAGGACCTGGGCGGCTTCTACCTGGACGTGCTGAAGGACCGGCTCTACACCACGGCGCCCCAATCCCTGGCGCGGCGCAGTGCCCAGACAGCCCTCTGGCACATCACCCATGCGATGCTGCGCTGGATGGCGCCGTTCCTCAGCTTCACGGCCGAGGAAGCCTGGAAGATCTTTGGCAGCTCGGACTCGATCTTTCTGGAAACCTATGCCCAGCTGCCCGAAGCCGACGACACCCTGCTGGCCAAGTGGGCGCGTATCCGCGAGATCCGCGACGGCGTGAACAAGGACATCGAGGCGCTGCGCGCGGACGGCCAGGTCGGCTCGTCGCTGCAGGCCGTCGTGGCGCTGGACGCCGCGCCCGACGACCTGACGCTGCTCGCCAGCCTCGGCGGCGACCTGAAATTCATCTTCATCACCTCGGCCATCCAGCTCTCGGCAGCCGAGGCCACGGCTGCGAGGGTCAGCGCCTCCGCCGACCCCAAGTGCGAGCGCTGCTGGCACTACCGTCCGGACGTGGGGCATGACCCGGCCCACCCCTCGCTGTGCGGGCGTTGCACCAGCAACCTGTTCGGTGCCGGCGAAGACAGGAAGGTCGCCTGATGTTCAGAAACACTTCCGGCAGCGTGATGCCCTGGCTGGCGCTGGCCCTGATCATCGTGATCGCCGACCAGTTCACCAAGGTCCTGATCCTGGGCTACTACCAGGTCGGGGACAGCACCTGGGTGACCAGCTTCTTCAACGTCGTGCGGGTGCACAACACCGGGGCGGCCTTCTCCTTCCTGGCCGCCGCCTCGGGCTGGCAGCGCTGGCTGTTCACGGGCATCGGCGTGGCCGCGGCGCTGTTCATCGTCTGGATGCTGCGCTCGCACCCGGGCCAGAAACTGTTCTCTTTTGCGCTGGCCTGCGTGCTCGGGGGTGCGGTGGGCAACGTGGTGGACCGCCTGCTGCACGGCTACGTGGTCGACTTTCTGGACTTCCACCTGCGTGGCTGGCACTTTCCGGCCTTCAACCTCGCCGACAGCGCCATCACCATCGGCGCGGCCTGCCTGATCCTGGACGAATTGCTGCGGGTGCGCCGGGCCCGCTAGGCCTGTTTTTTGCGGCATTGCAGCAGGCGTATAGTTGACGCCTCAAGTAATGAAGCACCTGTTGAATCTTCTGGCGGCGATCGCGCTGCTTGTCTGGGGTACCCATCTCGTCCGAACGGGGATCCTGCGTGTGTTTGGAGCCAATCTGCGCCAAGTCCTCGCGCGCAGCATCAGCAACCGCTACACGGCGGCCCTCTCCGGCATCGGGGTCACCGCGCTGGTCCAGTCCAGCACCGCCACCGCGCTGATCGTGTCCTCCTTTGTCGGCCAGGGCCTGGTCGCGCTGCCGCTGGCACTGGCCGTGATGCTGGGGGCCGACGTGGGCACCAGCCTGATGGCCGTGGTGTTCTCGTTCGACCTGTCCTGGCTGTCGCCGCTGTTCATCTTCGTCGGTGTGGTGCTGTTCATCTCGCGCCAGTCGTCCAGCGTCGGGCGCTTCGGCCGCGTGCTGATCGGCCTGGGCCTGATGCTGCTGGCGCTGCGCCTGGTCACCGAATCCACCGCCGTGCTGACCCAGGCCCCCGCGGTCAAGGCCCTGCTGGCGTCGCTGGCCAGCGACCGGCTGCTGGAGATCACCATGGGCGCGGTGCTGGCCGTGGTGTCGTATTCCAGCCTGGCCATCGTGCTGCTGACGGCTGCCCTCGCGGCCTCGGGGGTGGTGCCACTGGACGTGGCGCTGGGCCTGGTGCTGGGCGCCAACCTGGGCAGCGGGCTGCTGGCGGTGCTGACCACCGCCCGTTCGGCCATCGAGGTGCGCCAGGTGCCCATGGGCAACCTCGTGTTCAAGGCGCTGGGCGTGCTGATCGCCGCACCCTTCACCGGCCTGTGGCTGGCCTACGCCCGCCCCTACATCAACGAAACCGCGACCTTCGTGGTGCTGTTCCACCTGGCATTCAACCTGCTGGTGGGTGGGCTGTTCATCGGCGTGACCCCGCTGGTGGCGCGCTGGGTCACGCGCTGGCTGCCCAAGCCCGACAAGAGCACGCTGGCGGGACGGCCGCACCACCTGGACCCGTCGGCGCTGTCCACGCCTTCCCTGGCGATCTCCTGCGCGGCGCGCGAGGCCCTGCACCAGGCCGACATTGTCGAGACCATGATGCTGGGCGTGCTCAAGGTGATCAAGGACAACGACCTCAAGCTCGCCGAGGACCTGCGCAAGCTGGACGACACGGTCGACGAGCTGTACTCGGCCATCAAGTACTACATGACCAAGATCTCGCGCGAGGCGCTGGGCGAGGAAGAGAGCCGGCGCTGGACCGACATCATCAGCTTCACCATCAACATGGAGCAGATCGGCGACATCATCGAGCGGGTGCTGCTGGACATCGAGGACAAGAAGATCCGCAAGGGCCGCAGCTTCTCCGTGGCCGGGATGGCCGAGATCTGCGAACTGCATGCGCGGCTGGTGTCGAACCTGCGGCTGGGCATGAGCGTGTTCCTCAACGGCACGGTGCGCGACGCGCAGAAGCTACTCGAGGAAAAGGCGCGCTTTCGCGACCTGGAGCGCGAGTACGCCACCACCCACCTCGGCCGGCTGTCGGACAACACCATGCAGAGCATCGAGACCAGCTCGCTGCACATCGACCTGATCAGCGACCTCAAGCGCATCAATTCGCACATCTGCTCGATCGCCTACCCCATCCTGGACTCCGCCGGCGCGCTGGCGCCCAACCGCCTGCGCAAGAACGTGCTGCTGGATGCCGACACGCGCTGAGCGCGGCCCGCCGCCTCAGGCCGACACGCGCTGGCGCGCGTCGCGCTCGTGGATGCAGTATTCGAGCAGCGCGTCGATTTCGGTGGACTTGTCGAACACGGCGTCCGCGCCCAGCTGGGTGCAGCGCCAGCGCACATCGCGCGTGGCGTGGTTGCTCAGCACGATCATCTTCTGCCCCGGCTTGCGCCAGCGGCAGGCTTCGAGGATGTTCAGCCCGCTGCCCTCGCGCAGGAACAGGTCCACGATGGCGAGATCCCACTGCGCGTCGTTGCGCGCCAGCCACTCGCGGCCCTCCTGCTCGGTTTCGGCGGTGCCCACCGGGTCCACCAGCGCCAGTTCCTGCAGGGTTTCGATGAGGTTCTCGCGGATGGTGGGGCTGTCTTCAACAATGTAAGCCCTGAATTTCATGGTGTTCTCCTTCAGCCCCGGAACCCCGGCGCCCCGGGGGCGCCAGCGGGCTGCATGCAACGTTGGAGACCACTTTAAGTCCGCGGGAAGCCCCCGGGTGCAAGCAACCGACCCAAGCCCCTGTAGGAAGACGGCCACGCGCCGTGGCACGGCGGCGGCTCGACGCCCCGCCTACAGGCCGGCGGCGCAAAGGATCAGGCCGGCCTCGAGCGTGAACTCGCCGCGGTGCAGCCGCTCGCGCACGTCCGCCGGCGTGAGGCAGCGGAACTCCTCGACCTCGCCATCCTGATTGGCAGGCACCAGCCCCGCCGGGACCGTGCATTCGAACCAGTCCAGATGCTCCACCACATACCCCGCGCCCAGGCCGTCGCGCGCGGGCGCGGTCATGCGCACCACCCCGCCATGGCGCAGGTGCTGCAGACTCGGCAGGGCCAGGCCGGCCTCCTCGAAGGTTTCGCGTTCCAGGGCTCCGTGCAGGGTGTCGGCGGCCGCCACCATGCCGCCCATGAGGGTGTCCCACAGGCCCGGGTCATTGGCCTTGTCCAGCGCGCGGCGCTGCACCCAATGCCCGCCGTCCGGGCTGCGTCCCACCAGGTGCACGGCCCGGGTGGGAATACCCAGCGGACGCACCGCCGCCCGCTCCACCGCACCGAGCACCCGGCCCTGCGCGTCGGTCACTGCCAGCAGTTCGTTGCGCCAGGCACCGGCAAGGCCCGCCTCGCGCAGGCCCAGGGCCACTGCGGCCAGGCCGGCCGACAGATCGCCCGTGATCCGCCAGCCTGGCTGCCCCTCATGCTCATGTTTTTGTAGCGCATAGTGCCCATCTGGCGAGGGCTTCAGGCTGATTTTCTCCAGAAACCCGGGTTCCACCGAGCCGATCGGGTCGGTCCCGGCCAGCAGCGGCATGCGCGGCGCGCGCGGAGGCAGACTGGCGCGCGCCTGTTGCGCCGCGAGCCACTGCGGATCGGGCGCCAGCGCGCTCACAGCGTGATGAGCGTGGAGCCGGTGGTCTTGCGCGCTTCGAGGTCGCGGTGCGCCTGCTGCACTTCGGCCAGCGGGTAGCGCTGGTCGATGCGCAGCTGGACCTGACCGCTCTGGACCACGGCAAACAGGTCATCCGCCATGGCCTGGGTGCTTTCGCGCGTGGCGATGTGCGTGAACAGGGTCTGGCGCGTGACATAGATCGACCCCTTGGGGCCCAGGATGCCCGGCGCGAACGGCGCCACTGGCCCCGATGCGTTGCCAAAGCTGGCCATCAGTCCAAAGGGCTGCAGGCAGTCCAGGGACTTGTCCCAGGTGTCCTTGCCCACCGAGTCATACACCACCTTCACGCCCTTGCCGCCGGTGATGTCCTTGACCCGGGCCGCGAAATCCTCGGTGCTGTAGTTGATGACGTGGGCGGCGCCGTTTTCTTTGGCCAGCGCGCACTTGGCGTCAGACCCTGCGGTGCCGATGAGCTGCAGGCCCAGCGCCCGGGCCCACTGGCAGGCGATCAGGCCCACCCCGCCGGCGGCGGCGTGGAACAGCACGAAATCACCGGCCTGCAGGCCCTGCACCGGCAGGGTTTTCTTGAGCAGGTACTGGGCGGTCAGGCCCTTGAGCATCATGGCGGCACCGGTGTCAAAGCTGATCGCATCGGGCAGCTTGCAGACCTGACGGGCCGGCATCACACGCACCTCGCTGTAGCTGCCGGGGGGATTGCTCGCGTAGGCCGCGCGGTCGCCGGCCTGGAGGTGGGTGACCCCCTCGCCCACGGCCTCGACAATGCCCGCGCCTTCCATGCCCAGTGTGGCGGGCATGGGCAGCTGGTACAGACCGGTGCGCTGGTAGACGTCGATGAAGTTCAGGCCGATGGCGTGATGGCGGATGCGGATTTCACCGGGGCCGGGATCTCCCACGGTCACGTCCACCACGTTGAGTTGTTCGGGGCCACCGTGCTGGTCGATGCGAACGGCGAGGGTCATCTGTTTCTCCTGTGTCGTGATGGGGTATGGGCCTGCATGCTGCCACGATTTGCGCGCCCCTGCCGGGGCAGGCCCATGCCAAACCCCTTACAGTGTCGCCTGCCATGAACCAACGCCTCACGCCCACGACCGCCGCGCTGCTGGTCGTCCCGCCCCTGCTGTGGGCCGGCAATGCCGTGACGGGCCGCCTGATGAACGGGCTGGTGCCACCGATCACACTCAATTTCCTGCGCTGGATCGGCGCCTTCGTGCTGTTGCTGCCGCTGGCGGCCTGGGTGCTGCGCCGGGACAGCGGGCTGTGGAGCCACTGGCGCCGCTACGCGCTGCTCGGCCTGCTGGGGGTGGGCTGCTACAACGCGCTGCAGTACCTCGCGCTCAAGACCTCGACCCCGCTCAACGTGACCCTGGTGGCCGCGAGCACCCCGGTCTTCATGCTCGGCATCGGCCGTGCTTTCTTTGGTCAGCGCGTCTCGCCGCGCCAATGGCTGGGCGCGGTGCTGTCGATCGCCGGCGTGCTGCTGGTGCTCAGCCGGGGCGATGCCGCCGTTCTGGCGCAACTGCGGCTGGTGCCCGGCGACCTGTACGTCCTGCTGGCCACGGCGGCCTGGGCTTTTTACAGCTGGCTGCTCACCCGCCCCGGGGATGCCCCCGGGATCCGACAGGACTGGGCGGCTTTCCTGATGGCGCAGGTGGTCTACGGCCTGGGCTGGTCGGGCCTGTTCGCGGGGGCCGAATGGTCGCTGACCGACGCCCGGATCGTGTGGAGCTGGCCGGTCGTGGCAGCCCTGGCCTACGTGGCGGTGGGCCCGGCGGTGCTGGCCTACCGCTGCTGGGGCCTGGGCGTGCAGCGGGTGGGGCCGAGCGTGGCGGGGTTTTTCTCCAACCTCACGCCGCTGTTCGCCGCCGTGTTCTCGACGGCGCTGCTGGGCGAGGCGCCGCGGCTGTACCACGCGCTGGCCTTTGTACTCATCGTGGGCGGGATTGTGGTGTCCTCGCGACGCTGAAGCCGCCCGGCATCTGGTGGCAGTCAGGTTGCCTCCGGTAGCATCGCGCCCGCCTCCGGCACCCTTTGCGCCGGCGGGCGCATTCCATGAACAAATTGTTGGGCTGGGCAGCTTTCCTCGTGCTGCCCCTGGCGCTGCTGCTGTTTGCCCAGTGGCCGCTGCGCGATGGACTCCATGCCGGCTCCCGTGAAGCCAACGACCTCGCGCAGATCCTGTTCGCGCTGTACGCGGCCGTGGCGGTCACCGCCGCCTCACGCCACGGTGCGCACCTGGCCGCGCACGGCAGCCAGGGGCGGTTGCGGCCCGCGCGCTGGCGGCACTGGCTGCTGGTGCTGTGCGTGGCGCCCTGGGCCGCGTTTGTGCTGTTCGCTTCGGCGCATGAGGTGGGGGCATCGCTCATGCAGCTCGAGCATTTTCCGGAAACCGCCAATCCGGGCTACTTCCTGATCAAGCTTTCGGTCTGGCTGCTGGCCCTGCTGGCCCTGGTGGACGCCCTGCGGCCGCATCGGGAGACGCCATGAACAGCGCCGGCCTGTGGATGCTGCTGATGCTGGGCGGCCTGGTCATCGGCACCGGCCTGCCCGTCTGGGCCCTGCTGCTGGGCACCTCCACGCTGTTTGCGGGACTCGGCCTCGTGACGGGCCAGATCGACGCGCGCCTGCTGGGCGCCGTGCCTGCACGCCTGGTGGGCCTGCTGGAGCATGACCTGCTGCAGGCCCTGCCGCTGTATGTCTTCATCGGCCTGCTGCTGCAGCGGCTGACACTGGCCCATGCGATCTTCGCCTTGCTGGCCCGCCTGCTGCGCCCCCTGGGCAGCAGCACGCCCCTGGCAGCCCTGGGCGTGGGCGTGCTGGTCGCGCCAATGAACGGCTCGGTGGCCTCCAGCGCCAGCCTTCTGTCGCGCCTGGTCGGCCCCCGCCTGCAAAGCCTGCCGCCCCAACGCGGCATCGCCATGCTCAGCGTGGCGGCCACGATCGGCGTGGTCGTGCCGCCCTCGCTGGTGCTGCTGCTGCTGGGTGACACCATGCTGCGCGCCCACACCGAGGCCAGCAACCTGCCCGGCTTTCCGCTGGCGGGGCTGCGCATCATCAACACCCAGGACGTGCTGCGTGCCGCCCTGATCCCGGCCCTGGCCCTGGTGGTGCTGTGGGCCGGGGTGGCATGGTGGCGCGGTCGCGGCACCCAGGACGCGCCCGCGGCGCCCCTGGCCCGCCGTGACACCGTGCTGGCCCTGGTGGGCATCGGCACCATCATCGCCCTGCTGGCCAGCGTGTTCAGCGGCGCGCTGCTTGCCGTGGAGGCCGCCGCCACGGGAGGCTGCCTGCTGGTGCTGACGGCCGTGCTGCGCCGTGCCATGAGTGCCACCGACTGGCGGCGCCTGCTGGACGAGACGCTGCAGCTCAGCGGGGCCCTGTTCGCGCTGCTGGTGGGGGCCACCACCTTCAGTCTGGTGTTTCGCGGCTGGGGCACCGACCGATGGCTGTCCGACCTCGTGCTCACGTCGCCGCTCGGGCCGTACGCCACGGCGGCGGCGGTGCTGCTGTTCGTGGCGGCCTGCGCCTGGGTGCTGGATGCGTTTGAAATGATCTTCGTGATCATTCCCATCCTGGCGCCCTCACTGATCGCACGGCTGGGCGATGCCCAGCAATCCGCCGTGCTCCTGCTGCTCGTCCTGCAGTTGGGCTTCCTGCTGCCGCCCATGGGCTATGCGGTGCTGGTGGTGCAATCGCGAGGAGGCTTTGCGCGGGTCCGCACCGCGGCCCTGCTTCGAGCCATGCTGCCGTATGCGCTGGCCCAGGTGGCGGTGCTCGTCACCGTGTTCTGCCTGCCGGCCACGGCGCATTGGCTCGACCGGCCCGCTCCGCCGGCGGCGCCCGCCGCAACGCCGCAGTCCGAGGCCGACGTGGTGAAGCAGATGGAGGAAATGGCGCGCCAGCCCGACGGTGCACCCGAGCCGGAACCGCCGCGTCAGTAGGTGCCGGGGTAGGCCCCACCATCGGTCAGCAGGTTCTGTCCGGTGATGTAGCTGGCCTGCTGGCTGCACAGGAAAGCGCAGGCCGCGCCAAACTCCTCGCGCGTGCCCAGGCGCTGCGCCGGGATCATGCCGGCCTGCGTCTTGCGCACCTCTTCCACGGTCTTGCCGGTGCGCTTGGCCGCGGCCTCGAAGGTCACCGCGATGCGATCGGTGTCGAATTTGCCCGGCAGCAGGTTGTTGATGGTGACATTGGCCGACGCCAGGCGGGCGGTGCGCGCCACCCCGGCCACGAAGCCCGTGAGGCCGCTGCGCGCGCCGTTGGACAGGCCCAGGATGTCGATCGGCGCCTTGACCGAGCTGGACGTGATGTTGACGATCCGGCCAAAACCCCGCGCCGCCATGCCGTCGACGGACGCCTTGATCAGCTCGATGGGGGTGAGCATGTTGGCGTCCACGGCCTTGATCCACGCCTCGCGGTCCCAGTCGCGGAAATCCCCCGGCGGGGGGCCGCCCGCATTGGTGACGATGATGTCGAAATCACGGCGCTGCGCGAACACCGCGGCGCGGCCGGCCTCGGTGGTGATGTCCGCCGCCACCGACTCGACCTGGACCGCCGCGGGTCGCAGCGGGTCGGCCCGCAGGCTGTCCACCGCCGCATTGAGCGCGTCGGCGCCGCGCGCCACCAGCAGCACGTGCACGCCCTCGTGCGCCAGCGCCTGGGCACAGCCGAAGCCCAGCCCCTTGCTTGCGCCGCACACCAGCGCCCATTTGCCCGCGATACCCAAATCCATAACAATCTCCGTTTTGTGTTCGAAATGACAAAAACATGATACGGGCAGGGTTCAACACCACGAGATGGGCAGGTTATTGCGTGATGGCGGTCTGGCTGAGCCTGGCCGCGCTGCACGCCCAGGCCCAGACCGAAGCGGCGGTGATCCGCCGTACGGCCGAGCTGCGGGAAGCGCCCGGCGCCACCTCGCGCAGCCTGGCTGCGCTCCCGGCCCAAACCCCGGTCACTCGCCTGGGCGGCCGTGAAGGCCCCTGGGTGCAGGTGCGCACCGAAGCCGGCGTGACGGGCTGGGTCCACCTGTTCGACATGGGCGCCCCGGGCACCGCAGTCCAGTCCGGCAGCGGCAACGCGGCCACGGGTGCGCTGCGCAGCCTCACCAGCTTCTTCAACAAGCGCAGCAGTGCGGGCAACACCTCCGCCACCCCCACGGTGGGCATCCGCGGCCTGGGCGCCGAAGACCTGGCTCATGCGCAGCCCAACCTTGAAGCCGTCGGCCGCATGGAAGCCCTGCGCCAGAGCGAGTCGCAGGCCCGCCACTTTGCCAGCGCGGCCACGCTCTCACCGGTCGAGGTGCCGCCGCTGCCCGAGCCGGCCAGGCCCGCGGCGGCCACCGGCACGCCGGGCAACGAGGTGCAGCAATGAGCCCGCGTCGGCTACCCCATCGCGCCGTCCGCGCCCGGCTGACCACGGGCGCACTGGGCGCCCTGCTGGTGCTGGCCCCGTTGGCTCCGCTGGCCCAGGCCCAGAGCGGCGACGCCGCCAAGGCGCTGAATTTCCTCAATTCGCTGGTCCGCCCCCAGGGCAATCCGGCGGCCCCCGCGGCCGGCAATCCCCTGACCCAGATGCTGGGCGGGAGCGCGCCGTCCTCCGCCAGCAACGCGGCCGCGGCCGGTGACCTGGTGCAGCTGCTGGCCAAGTCGGTGGAGCAGATCGACGAGCCCAAGGAGATCGAGATCGGCCGCCAGCTGGCCGCCGTGCTGCTGGGCAGCAAGCCCTTGCATCCCGACATGAAGCTGCAGCGCTATGTGAACCAGTTGGGCCGCTGGATCAGCCTGCAATCGTCGCGGCCCCAGCTGCCCTGGAGTTTTGCCGTGCTCGACGACCCGGGCTTCAACGCCTTTGCCGCGCCCGGGGGCTATGTGTTCGTGACCAAGGGCCTGATCGACCGCGTGGGCAACGAAGCCGAGCTGGCCGGCATCCTGGCGCACGAGATCAGCCACGTCACGGGCAAGCACCACCTCAAGGCGATCGGCGCCAAGGCACGCGCCGGTGCGCTGACGCAGGTGATCAGCTCGCAGCTCAACAACAACCTGGGTGGGATGGTGTCGGCCCAGTTGCTGGCGCTCGGACGCGACCTGTATTCGAGCGGCCTGGACCAGGGCGATGAATTCGAGGCCGACCGCAACGGCATCGCACTGGCCGCGCGCGCCGGCTTCGACCCCTATGGCCTCGTGGCCGTGTTGCAACAGCTTCGAGCGGCCGCCGCCGACGACCCGCTGTTTGCCCTGTCGCTCAGCACCCATCCGCCCGCGCAGCAACGGCTGGACCAGGTGGAGGCGGCCATGGGGTCACGGCTTGATGCTTTTGCAGGCAAGCCCTCAGTGTCTTTGGCTCAGCGGGTCGGGACGCCCTGAGTCTTGTGCCGCAGCGCAAGTTGCCACGTTGCACGCCTGCGGGTGGGGCGCGGCCCTTGCGCCACCAGAGCCCCGGCCCCTTCGGCGGAGCCGCTGCAGTACTCAAAACTGCTGAGTCGACCAGTCCGGGCTTGACCCTGTAACCCGTCAACGACGCACGGCAGTTTTTCCGTGCTTCGCGCCCGGGACTCTTGATCGGTGGCGCAAGGGCCGCGCCCCACCCACAGGCTTTGGGCGTGCGATTTTCCAGAACCTCATACCCTGCTCTGCGGACTTCCCGGGCTTCCTTGTGAGCGCTCCACCTTTTGTACTCGCGACCAAGCGCATGCCCAGGCCACGCGGCCCGATCAAAGCCGCAGGCGCGAAGCACGGAAAAACTGCCGTGGCGCATCGCCGCGCCAGCCACATCAAACCCGGACTGATCGATGCAGCAGTTTTGAGTACTGCAGCGGCTCCCCCCCGAAGGGGGCTGCGGCTTGGGCCGCGTGGCCTGGGCATGCGCTTGGGCGCAGGCGCGGAACAGATGCAGACGAACGAGCTACCGCGCCGACCGCGTGAACACAAAAATCCCCGCAATCACCAGCACCGAGCCCGCGGCCACCCAAATCGTGAACGGCTCGCCCAGGATCACCACCCCCATCAGGATGGTGGACATCGGCCCGATCATGCCGGTCTGCGCCGTGATGGCAGGCCCCACGCGCTCGATCGCCATCATCACCAGCAGCACGGGCACGGCCGTGCACAGCGTGGCATTGAGCACCGACAGCCACAGCACCTGCGGCGCCACCGCGGCCACCGAGTCCAGCGGCCGCAGCAGCACGAACTGCAGGATGCAGCAGACACAGGCCACGGTGGTGGCCAGGCCCACCAGCCGTAGCGAGCCGATGCGCTTGACCAGCTCGCCGCTGTAGACCAGGTACACGGCGTAGGCCGCCGCGCTGAGGAACACCAGAGTTGCGCCGAGCGCGGCGCTGCCGCCCTGCAGCTCGATCTCGTGGCCAAACACCAGGATCACGCCGCCATAGCTCACCGCCATGCCCGCCACCTGCCGCGCGTTGAAGCGGCGGCCATACATGAACCAGCCCAGCAGCAGCACCAGCGTGGGGTTGAGGTACAGGATCAGCCGCTCCAGGGAGGCGCTGACAAACTGCAGGCCCGCGAAGTCCAGAAAGCTCGCGAGGTAATAGCCCGTGACGCCCAGCCCCAGCACGCCGAGCCAGTCGCGCCGCGTCAATGCGGCCTTGCCACGGCTGGCCCACCAGGCCATGCCCACGAAGAAGGGCAGCGCGAACAGCATGCGCAGCATCAGCAGCGTGACGGCGTCCACGCCGTAGCGGTACGCGAGCTTGACGATGATCGCCTTGCCACTGAAGGAGATGGCGCCAATGATCGCCATGAACAGCCCGGTTGCTACATTTTTGCTAGCGTCCTGCGGCCGATCTACCTGGGCTTCAGCCTGATTTGACCCCGAGGCTGGCACCGGGCCGGGGGAAGGGGGAGGCGCGCTCACACTTCAAACACCTTGTGGTGCAGGCGCCGCAGCGACCACCACACCAGCGCCGCCGCCACGGGAATGGCGCAGGCCGCGGTGCTTTCGGGGGTCCAGGGCCAGCCCACGCCGTGGGCGCCCTTGGCCAGGTAGCTCACCAACCCCACGATGTAGTAGGTGATGGCCGCCACCGACAGGCCCTCCACTGTGGATTGCAGCTTGAGCTGCAGGCCCTGGCGCGTGTTCATGGCGCCCAGCAGCGCCTGGCTGCTTTGCTGCTGCTCGATCTCGACCCGGGTGCGCAGCAGGTTGCTCATGCGCGAGACGCGCTCGGACAGCGCGTCCTGCCGCCGCTTGGCCCACTCGCAGGTGCTGCGCGCCGGCGTCAGGCGCCGGTCCATGAACTCGCCAATCGTCTGCATGCCGGCCAGGCGCGATTCGGCAATGTCGGCGATGCGCTTGTCCACCAGCTCGAAATAGGCGGCGCTGGCCGAGAAGCGCGAATGGGTGGCGGCGTACTGGCTTTCGACCTGCCCCGCCAGCCGCGTGAGCCGGTCCAGCAGGTCGGGTTCGCCGTCCCTGTTGACCGTGCGGATGGCGGTGGCCAGCGACGCCAGCTCGCGTTCCGCGTAGGCCAGCGCGGCCGAGGCCTCGCGCGCGGCCGGCAACCCCAGGAGCGCGGCCATGCGGTAGGTGTCGATTTCCAGCAGTTGCTGCACCAGACGGCCCACACGGCGCGGTGTCATCGAGCCGACCAGCAGCACCATGCGCGAGAAGCCATCGGCATGCACGGCAAAGTCGGTGTAGACCTCGCCATGGCCGTCGGCCACCGTCGAGGCCACCAGAGTGTCCTCGTTCAGCACATGCTTGACCAGCGAACTGCTGCCCAGGGTCTGCGTCGGCAGCAGCCACAGGTTGACGCTGGCCAGGCACTGACCGGGCAGGCCGCCAAGCCAGTCCTGGGGCACGGCCTCGATGGCCGTGGGCGGCGGGCGCTCGCCAAAGCCGTCGGCGCTGATCGGCCGGGTGAACGTCCAGGTCACGAACTCGGTGTGCAGTTCCCAGCGGATGCGGAACGCCCCCAGGTCCATGCGGATGTGGGTGGATTCGCCATCGGGCTGGGGCAGGTGGTGGTCGCGCAGCAGCGCCACCACATGGGCCCGGCTGGCCTCGCGCTCGGCCGCGTCGCAGACCATCACCACGTGAGAGATGGCCAGCGGTGCGTTCAGCGCCTCGGGGGGCCGGGCGTGGATTTCGTTGTGCAGGGCCATCCGCTGGGGATGGGGCCGGATCTGTGTTTTCGGTGACATGCTTCCCTCGGACAGCTATTGTGACGCAGGCCCCATGAAAAACGGCGCCCGAGGGCGCCGTGGGGCATCACCAAGGGGGAGGCCCGCCCTAGTCTTCGACGAAGGCCTCCTCGCGCTTGCTCTGGATCGCCGGCAGCAGCACGATCACCAGCAGCAGCGCCGCAGCCGCTAGCAAGCCAGCCGACAGCGGCCGCGTGACGAACACGCTCCAGTCGCCGCGCGACAGCAGCATGGCGCGCCGCAGGTTCTCTTCCATCATCGGGCCCAGGATCAGACCCAGCAGCAGCGGCGCGGGTTCGCAGCCGAGCTTGATGAACACGTAGCCGATGAAGCCGAAGATCGCCACCATCCAGATGTCCCAGGTGTTGTTGTTGGTCGAGTACACGCCAATCGCGCAGAACAGCACGATGGCCGGGAACAGCCAGCGGTAGGGCACGGTGAGCAGCTTGATCCAGATGCCGATCAGCGGCAGGTTCAGGACCACCAGCATGAGGTTGCCGATCCACATGGACGCGATCAGGCCCCAGAACAGCTCGGGGTTACTGGTCATGACCTGCGGGCCGGGCTGGATGTTGTGGATGGTCATGGCACCGACCATCAGCGCCATCACGGCATTGGGCGGAATGCCCAGCGTGAGCAGCGGAATGAACGAGGTCTGCGAGCCCGCGTTGTTGGCCGACTCGGGGGCCGCGACACCGCGGATATTGCCCTGGCCGAAGGGCACCTCGCCCGGGCGCAGCCGGGTTTTCTTCTCGATGGTGTAGGCCGCAAACGCCGACAGCAGGGCCCCGCCGCCGGGCAGGATGCCAAGGGCGCAGCCCAGCGCCGTGCCACGCAGCACGGCGGGCACCATGTTCTTGAAGTCGTCCCGGGTGGGCATCAGGCCCTGTACCTTGCCGGTGAACACTTCACGTTCGTCCTCGGGCTGTGACAGGTTGCTGATGATCTCGCCGTAGCCGAACACACCCATGGCGATCACGATGAAGCCGATGCCGTCGGTCAGTTCGGGGATGTCGAAGGCATAGCGCGCCACGCCGGAGTTGACGTCGGTGCCCACCAGCCCCAGCAGCAGGCCCAGGATGATCATGGCCACGGCCTTGAGCAGCGAACCCGAGGCCAGCACCACGGCGCCGATCAGGCCCAGGATCATCAGCGAGAAGTACTCGGCGGGACCGAACTTGAACGCCACCTCGGTCAGCGGCGCGGCAAAGGCCGCCAGGATCAGCGTGCCCACGCAGCCGGCAAAGAACGAACCCAGGCCCGCTGCCGCCAGCGCCGGGCCGGCGCGGCCCTGGCGCGCCATCTGGTAGCCATCGATCACGGTCACGACCGAGGAAGACTCGCCCGGCAGGTTGACCAGGATGGCCGTGGTGGAGCCGCCGTACTGTGCCCCGTAGTAGATGCCGGCCAGCATGATCAGGGCGGCCACCGGTGGCAGCGCATAGGTGGCCGGCAGCAGCATGGCGATGGTGGCCACCGGGCCGATGCCCGGCAGCACGCCGATCAGCGTGCCCAGCAGGCAGCCGACGAAGGCGTAGACGAGATTCTGGAATGTGAAGGCAACGCCAAAGCCCAGCGCGAGGTTGTTGAACAGGTCCATGGTTGCCGCTCCTTAACCGGTGATGAAGGTGGGCCACACCGGGAACTGCAGCTTGAGCAGCACCACGAAAGCCAGGTAGCTGCCAGCGGCCAGCACCGTGGCCAGGATCAGCACTTCCTTGAGCTTGAAACTGTCGCCCGCCAGGCTGGACACCAGGGTCAGGCCGTAGATGGCGGCGATCATGCCCATGGCCGGCAGCCCGATGCTGGGCAGGCCGCCCAGCAGCACGCCAAACAGCAAATTGGCCGCCAGCACGTAGCACAGCGGCTTCCAGGCCCATTTGCCCACCTTGTCGCCATCCTCGGTCTCGACGACCATGGCCTTGAAGGCGATGGCCAGTCCCAGCAGCGCGAGGATCACGCCCAGCATCAGCGGGAAATAGCCGGGGCCCATGCGGGCCCCTTCACCAATGGTGTAGTTGAAGGCGCCTCCCGCAAAGGCGACGCCGACGGCGCTGAACATGACGCCCGAGAAGAAATCCTTCTGGCTCTTGATTTTCATGGTGTGTGTCTCCAGCAAGCTGCTGCGGACATTTTCGGCGCTGAGGCCCCCCCACCGGATGTGGGTTTCACTTATCCCGGAGGCACTGACGGCCCGCTGACTTGGACGTACGAAAAAATGCGCAGTCCGTGAAACCGATCCGCCCGGCGCCTCAGTCCAGCGGCGGCGTGGCCGTGAGGACTTCCTCGATGGTGGTGACTCCCTCGGCCACCCGCAGGGCCCCCGCCAGGCGCAGCGGGCGCATGCCGTCGGCCACCGCCTGGCGGCGCAGCACGTCCATGCTGGGCGACTGCGTCACCTTGTCCTTGAAGCCCTCGCTCACGGTCAGCAGCTCGTACAGGCCCATGCGTCCCATGAAGCCGGTCATGCGGCAGTCCACGCAGCCCACCGGCTTGTAGGGCCGGTAGCCGCCACTGATCTTCCAGGGCTTGACCACGGCATCCAGCGCCTCGCGCGAGGCGTCCTCGTCGGGTACCTTGCACTGGCGGCACAGGGTGCGCACCAGCCGCTGCGCGAGCACGCCCAGCATGGTCGCATTGATCAGGTACGAGGGCACGCCCAGCTCCATCAGCCGCGTGATGGCCGAAGGCGCGTCGTTGGTGTGCAGCGTGGAGAACACCAGGTGGCCGGTCAGCGCCGCCTGCACCGCCATCTCGGCGGTTTCGATGTCGCGGATTTCGCCGACCATGATGATGTCCGGGTCCTGCCGCATGAGCGCCCGAAGGCCTTCGGCGAAATTGAAATCGAGCTGCGGCTGCACCTGAGTCTGATTGAAGGACGGCTCGATCATTTCGATCGGGTCCTCCACGGTGCTGACGTTGACCTCCTCGGTCGCCACCCGCTTCAGCGTGGAATACAGCGTGGTGGTCTTGCCCGAGCCCGTGGGCCCGGTCACCAGGATGATGCCGTAGGGCCGCTGCACCAGCGCTTCCCAGCGCTTGGCGTCATGCTCGGAAAAGCCAAGGGCATCGAGGTCCTTGACGGCGGTGTCGGGATCGAAGATCCGCATCACCATCTTCTCGCCAAAGGCCGTGGGCAGCGTCGACAGCCGCATTTCGATCTCGTCGCCGCGCGGGTTGCGGGTCTTGATGCGGCCGTCCTGAGGACGCCGCTTCTCGACCACGTCCATGCGGCCCAGCAGCTTGATGCGCGCCGTCATGGCATTGAGCACCCCGATCGGCATCTGGTAGACCGAGTGCAGCAGGCCGTCGATGCGGAAACGGATCACGCCCTGCTCGCGCCGTGGCTCCAGATGGATGTCGGAGGCGCGCTGGTCGAAGGCGTACTGCCAGAGCCAGTCCACCACCTGGACCACGCCCTGGTCGTTGGCGTCGAGCTGCTTGTTGCTCTTGCCCAGCTCCACCAGCTGCTCGAAGCTGGCGGCGCCGTTGTTGCCGCCCGCCTTCTGCGCGGCGCGCACCGACTTGGCCAGCGCAAAGAACTCGGCCGTGTAGCGGTGGATGTCCTGCGGGTTCGCCACCACGCGCCGCACGGTGCGCCGGGACTGGCGCTCGACCTCGTCCACCCAGTCGACGAGGAAAGGCTCCGCGGTGGCGACCACCACCTCCTTGGAGGTCACCTGCACCGGCAGCACGCGGTGGCGCTCGGCATAGGCCGCGCTCATCGTGTCGGCAACCTTGCCCACGTCGACCTTGAGCGGGTCGATGCGGAGGTAATCGAGCCCGGCGCGGCCGGCCAGCCACTGCGCGAGCATCTCCACGTCCAGCGGCTTGCCATCGCTCTGGCGAATCATGGACACGCTGGACAGGCGGACCAGCGGGTGCTGGGCGCTTTCCGCCTGGGCACAACGGGCAATGGTCCGCCGGGCCTCCTCGGCAGAGATCACGCCATCGGCGGCAAGCCACTCCACCATGCTGCGCCAGTCGATCGGACCGCGGTGCGGGGTTTTGGCCAGGGACGGGGTTTTCAGGATGGCGCTCATGAGGTCAGGGGCTTGAACACCCGAAGCCACTTGGGCGCGGGCAGGCCCCACCGAGTTTGGATGGTTTCAGCCTGTTGCGCAAGCACGGTGCGGTTGGGCCGCAGCGGTACGCGCTGCGCCAGCACCACGGTGTTGCCCTCACGCGTGGGCTTGAAGGCCCAGACCGCCGTTTCACCGAAGGCGGCGGCGATTTTCTGAAGGCTCTGCTCGTAGCTCGACGAGCGGCCGAACAGGTTCACCGTCATGCAGCCGTCTTCGGTCAGAAGCTGGCGGCAGTCGGCGTAGAAGGCCTCGCTGTCCAGCACGGGGGCCGCGGCCTCGTGGTCGTACAGGTCAACCTGCAGGGCATCGATCTGGCCGCGCCAGTGCGCATGCGCCACCACCTCGGCGGCGTCCCCCAGCACCACCGACAGGCGTGCATCGTCGGCCGGCAACTTGAACCACAGCCGGCAGGCCGCCACCACCTGCGGATTGAGCTCGATGGCCGTGGTCTTCATGCGCAGCTTGCGGTGGCAGAACTTGGTCAGCGCGGCCGAACCCAGGCCCAGTTGCATGGCATGGCGCCTGGCCACCGAGGGCGCAGGCACAAACAGCAGCCAGGCCATCATGCGCTGCACGTATTCCAGGTCGATGTCGAACGGCGCGTCCAGCTTCATCGACCCCTGAACCCATTCCGTGCCCAGATGCAGGTAGCGGGTGTCGCCGTAGTCGGAAAAGTTGACCTCGGGCAGGGCGGGCGGCGGGGCGGATTTTCTTTTGGTCATGCAAGGCCGTGCTGCTCGAACACCGCGCGCCAGGCCGCGAGCTTGCGCTCGAACGACCAGCTCGCGTTGGCCGGGCTGGTGGAAGGCAGCTTGTGCACCGGCAGGCCGAGCACGCTGGTGTGGCGGGCGTGCCGTGCGCTCTCGCCGCCGTTGTGCGCCACGGCCTGCAGCCGCGGCAGGCGGCGCGCCAGCGCGACAAAGTCGTTCGGTTCGGCGTGGCGAATGGCGGTATCGAGGCTGCCCTCACGCTCACAGCTGGCATAGACGTCCCACAGCCCCAGGCCGTGGCCCAGCAACCATTTGCTACGATTTTCATAGCTATCAGGTCCCATGGGGCAAGGGCTGGAGGGCCAAATGGCCTGAAGAATGCGCCAGAACTGGTTTTGCGGGTGGGCGTAGTACTGCCGCCGGGCCAGCGATACCCCCCCCGGAAAGCTGCCCAGGACCAGCAGCGCGGTGGCGTCGCCGCACAGCGGTGGCAGCCCTTGCAGGCGCCCAGGCACCTCGGGGTCAGCCATGGGGCTCAGCATGGGGTGGACGGAGGACGGGCCAGCCGGGGCAAGGCGCGGCAGGCGTTGAGAACGGTGGCACTCGCCAATTCTGCCACCGGCAGGCCACGCAGCCCGGCCACCACTTCGCCGATGCGCGGCAGCTCACCGGGCTCGTTGCGGCCCTGCGGCAGGCCCTGCGCACGCTGTTCGGCCGTGGCATAGAGCCAGTGCGGCGGGATGTCGGGCGCATCGGTCTCCAGCACCAGGGCGTGTAGCGGCAGGCTGGCCGCCAGGCGGCGCAACTGCAGCGCGCGCTCGAAGGTCACGGCGCCGCCAAAACCCAGCACAAACCCCAGCCCGATGAAGGCCTCGGCCTGCTGCGTGCTGCCATTGAACGCATGCGCGATGCCGCCAAGGACCTGCTGCTCGCGCAGGTGCTTGAGCAGCCCATCGGCCGAGCGGCGCACATGCAGGATCACCGGCAGGCCATGGCGGCGCGCGAGCTTCAGCTGTTCGCGGTAGAAAAAGACTTGGCGCTCGCGGTCCAGCCCCGGCACGAAATGGTCCAGCCCGATCTCCCCCACCGCCACCAGGTTCGGGTCGTCGCGGTGGCGGGCCAGGTGCGCGTCCAGCACCGCCAGGTCGGCCTCGGTGGCCGACGGCGTGCACAGCGGATGGATGCCCAACGCATACGCGTCGCCGTGCTGATGGGCCAGGGTCCTCACCGCGTCAAGGTTCGCCACCGACACCGCCGGCAGCACGCAACGCGTCACGCCGCGGGCCGCCGCGCGCGCCCGCACGGCGGCCACGTCGGCGGCGAATTCAGCGGCGTCCAGATGGCAGTGTGTATCGATCCAGACAGGCATGTCGCGATGATGCCCGAAGCACGTGCATGGCAGCGCAAACCGTGATACCGTGCGCTTTCGCGTCCCCGTTTCTCCATGCAGTGTTACAGGTGTACCGATGCGCAGGCCCGCCCTCTACAGCCGCTCCGCCCGTCCCTTGCGGGATCCGCAGGGCGATGCGTCCGACAGCCACCGCGCGGCGGCGGCCGTGCCGCCCGCCCCGCCGCTTGCCGTCCGCCGCTGGTCAGCCCCTGCTCCCCGCACCCTGTGGACCGCCATCGCGGTCCTCGCCCTGCTGCTGTGCCTCAGTCTGGGGCTGGCGCTGCGGCCCGGCCAGCGCCGGATCACTCAGAACGATATCAACGCCGCCGTCCTCAAGACGCTGGAAAACACGGTGCTGCCGTCAGCCCAGGCACGTGCGGCCGACACCATTCGCCCGTCGGTGGTGCGCGTGGTCAGTTTCGTGAAGAAAAGCCGGCTGAAGGACAGCAAACCTGGCCCGACCCCGCGGCCCACCACACCGCCCGCGGCCCCGGTTCCAGGCAAAGTCGCCCAGCCCGCCGACGACGAAGTCGAACAGGGGGTGGGCACCGGCGTCGTGATCGTGGACAAGGGCACCATCCTGACCAACCTGCACGTGGTCCGCGGCGCCGACCGCATCGTGGTGACCTTTGCCGACGGCCTCGAAGCCACGGCCTCCATCACCGGCATGCAGGCCGAAAACGACATGGCGGTGCTGCAGGCCCACCAGATCCCCGATGACCTCACCGCGGCCACGCTGCGCTCCACCGCGCGGCTGGCTCCCGGCGAGCAGGTGGTGGCGGTCGGGTTCCCGTTCGGCATCGGGCCATCGGTGTCGGCGGGCGTGGTGTCCGGTCTCAAGCGCGCCTTCCGCTCGCCCGAGGGCAAGCAGGAAATGAGCAACCTGATCCAGTTCGATGCCGCCGCCAACCCGGGCAACTCCGGTGGTCCCCTGGTCACCATGGACGGTGAAGTGGTGGGCATCGTGACCGCGATCCTCAATCCCACGTCGGCCCGCACCTTCATTGGCATTGGATTTGCTGTACCCATCGAGAACGCTGCCTCGGCCGCCGGCCTGCCCCCCTTCTGACCCCCGAACCCCTCCGAAAGCCCCGCATGGACACCGCATCGACCCAGGACGCCGCCACCGCCCAGCTCATGGAACAGATCCTTTACGAGGTCAAGCGCGTGGTGGTGGGCCAGGACCGCTTTCTCGAGCGGGTCATGGTCGCCATCCTTGCCCAGGGCCACCTGCTGGTCGAAGGGGTGCCCGGCCTGGCCAAGACCCTCACCGTCAAGACGCTGGCCAGCGCCGTGCGCGGCCAGTTCAAGCGCATCCAGTTCACCCCCGACCTGGTGCCGGCCGACCTGGTGGGCACGCGCATCTACAACCAGAAGACCGGAGACTTCAGCACCTCGCTGGGCCCGGTGTTCACCAACCTGCTGCTGGCCGACGAAATCAACCGCGCGCCGGCCAAGGTACAGAGCGCGCTGCTGGAAGTGATGCAGGAGCGCCAGGTCACCATCGCCGGTGAGACACACCGTGTGCCCAGTCCTTTCCTGGTCATGGCCACGCAGAACCCGATCGAGACCGAAGGCACCTACCCGTTGCCCGAGGCGCAGGTCGACCGCTTCATGATGAAGGTGCTGGTCGACTACCCGACCGACGAGGAGGAATTCGTCATCGTCAGCCGCGTGACCGGCCCCGCGGTGGACGTGTCGCCCGTGGCCAGCACCGCGCAGCTGGCCGCACTGCAGGCCGAGTGCCGGCGGGTGTACGTGGACCCTTCGCTGGTGCAATACGCCGTGAAACTCGTGTCCGCCACCCGCACACCCGCCAAACACGGTCTCAAGGACATCGAGCCCTACCTCACGTTCGGCGCCAGTCCGCGCGCCACCATCAACCTCACCGAAGGCGCGCGCGCACTGGCCATGCTCCGCGGCCGCACCTACGCGCTGCCCGAGGACATGACGGACCTCGTCCCCGACGTGCTGCGCCACCGGCTGGTGCTGTCCTACGAGGCGCTGTCAGAAGGCCTGGGCGCCGACGCCATCGTGGACAGGATCATGGCCAAGGTCCCGGTGCCTGCGAAGCCCCTCGAACACGAGAAACTGGCGGCCTGACATGTTCGGCAGGAAGTCCCCCCGTCCGCAGCCGGCCCCGCCGTCGCCGACACCGGTGCGGGCGACCGAAAGCGCCGAACACGTGCTGCGCCGGCTCGAATGGACCACGTTGCGCCGGCTCGACGGCCTGCTGCAGGGCGACTACCGGACCCTGATGAGGGGCACTGGCCTGGATCTGGCAGACCTGCGCGAGTACCAGCACCAGGACGACGTGCGCCACATCGACTGGAACGTCACGGCGCGGCTGCAACAGCCGCACGTGCGTGTCTACACCGAAGACCGCGAGATGGCGGCGTGGTTCCTGCTGGACCTGAGCGCGTCGATCGACTTCGGCTCGGGCGAGCAGCGCAAGCGCAATGTCTCGGCCGAATTCGTGGCCGTGCTGGCGCGCCTGTTGACCCGTCACGGCAATCGCGTGGGCGCGCTGCTGCATGGCGCCGGCGCAGACACACTGATTCCGGCGCGCAGCGGCCGCCGCCATGTGCTGCATCTGCTGCACAGCCTGCAGACGCGGCCTGACGCCACGGAAGCCGGCACAACGCGGCTGGACCAGCTGCTCGTCGCGGCCGCCCACACCATCCGGCGGCGCTCCACCGTGTTCGTGGTGTCGGACTTCATCAGCGAGCCCGGCTGGGAGCGGCCGCTGGCGCTGCTGGCGCAGCGCCATGAGGTCGTGGCGGTTCGCCTGCTCGATCCGCTGGAGCTGGAGTTGCCTGACCTGGGCCTGGTGACCCTGCGCGATGCGGAAACCGGCGAGCAATTGCTCGTGGATACGCATGACGCCGGATTTCGCCACCGGTTCGCGCGCATCGCCGCGCAGCGCGAAGCGGAACTGCGCGAATCCCTGGCCCGTGCGGGCGTCGACAGCCTGGAGCTGTCGACCGACGACGACCTGATGGATGCCCTGCTGCGCTTCACCGACCTGCGCAAGCGCCGGGGACAGCTGGCGTCCGGAGGCCTGCCCGCCCACCTGAAAAAGGCGGCCTGAATGACCCACCTGTTGAGTCCGGGCTGCGGAGACTGACATGCACTTCCTCTGGCCCCAGTTTCTCTGGCTTCTGACGGCCCTGCCCCTCGTGGTGGGCCTGTACCTGTGGCTGCTGCGCCGCAAGAAGAAGACGGCGGTCCGCTACGCCTCGCTGTCCATCGTGCGCGAAGCCATGGGCCGCGGCATCGGCTGGCGTCGCCACCTGCCTCCTGTGCTGTTCCTGCTGGCTTTCGCCGCGATGCTGCTGGCTGCGGCCCGGCCGGTTGCCGTGGTCACGCTGCCTTCGACCCAGCAGACCATCATCCTGGCCATGGACGTGTCGGGCAGCATGCGCGCCACCGACGTCCAGCCGAGCCGGCTCGTGGCCGCGCAGGAAGCGGCCAAGAAGTTCCTCACCGAACTGCCCCGGCACGTCAAGGTGGGCATCGTGGCCTTTGCAGGCTCCGCCCAGGTCGCGCAACTGCCCACCATCAACCGGGAGGACCTCGTCACCGCCATCGACCGTTTCCAGTTGCAGCGCGCCACGGCCACGGGCAACGCCATCGTGATCTCCCTGGCCACGCTGTTCCCGGACGCCGGCATCGACCTGCAGCAAATGGGGGGTTCACGCTTCGGGCCGGTGGGCCGTTCGCTGGACGAACCCGCGAAGGAAAAGAAGGCATTCACGCCCGTGGCGCCGGGCTCCTACAGCTCGGCCGCCATCATCATGCTGACGGACGGCCAGCGCACCACGGGTGTTGACCCACTCGAAGCCGCCAAGATGGCGGCCGACCGGGGTGTGCGCGTGTACACCGTGGGCATCGGCACGGTGGACGGAGAGACCATCGGCTTCGAGGGCTGGTCCATGCGCGTGCGCCTGGACGAGGACACGCTCAAGTCCATCGCCAACAAGACCCAGGCGGAGTACTACTACGCGGGCACGTCGGAAGACCTCAAGAAGGTCTACCAGACCCTGAGTTCTCGGTTGGCGGTGGAGAAGAAGGAGACCGAGATCTCCGGCCTTCTCTCCCTGCTCGCGGCGGCACTGGCCCTCGTCTCCGCGGGCCTTTCTGTGCTCTGGTTCAACCGGATTCTCTGAGCCCTGCGGGCATCGCTGCGGGCGCCTGACCGACCCGGCACGCCTGGGCCCCCTGGACGACCTCGTTAAAACAACTATGCAAAAGTACCTAGGCTGATCCTCGCATCATGCCGAGCCCACGCGGGCCTGGCAGGCGCACGATGACCTTCAGCGGACAGGCCGCACAAATTCAGTACCGATGTGATCCAGGATTGCGCCATGCACAGCGCAAACCATTGCCGGACTGAATAGAGGCCCTGCCCGCGGCAATGGAGGTATCTGATGGACTCGCATCTGCACGCTGACAAGACCCGCCCGGAGCTGACTTACTCGCTCCATGGATTGTCCGAACGGGAAATGACTCTTTTCAAGTCATTCGTCCGTTTGCTGGACCATCTCACACACCAGCGGTGGACCTGCAATCAGACCGATGCGCAGTTGCGGGTCGTTCGCGAAGGGGCCGCCAGCCTGCCCCCCGCCAAGGACAGGCCCGTGCTCGTGCTGTGCTCGGGCACCCCTACGACGCCCCATGCCATCAGCTACCCCATCCACGCCGATGCGCTGGAGCGCGAGCTGAACCTGCTGGGTGACCTGATCGCGCTGCACGCGCCGGCCGCACCACGCTCCACGCCGGCCTGGAGCCGCCAGGATCTGGTTCATCTGTCGCGCTGGCCCACGCCCGAGCTGCTGAACTCGCGCGACCGGATCCGGCTGGCCACGCTCATGACCGGCCGCCCCCTGACCCTGCGGGACATACACGAGCGCTCGGGCGTGGAAGAAGACTCTTGCTTTGAATTCGTCACGGTGCTGGCCAATTCCGGCATGCTGGTCCGCGAGTCGTCAGGCCTTGCACCACGGCAGGTCAGCGCCAACCACGCGGCGGCGATTCAGGCCGGGCTGCTCTCCCGGATCCGCTCCCGGCTCGGGCTTGGCCTGAGGACGGCGGGATGATCGAGCACAAGATCATCTTCACCGGCACCACGGGCGCAGGGAAGACGACAGCCATTGCGGCGGTCAGCGAGATCACGCCGCTGAACACCGACGTGCGCAACACGGACCCGGAGGTTCTGAAGGCCATGACCACCACCGGTCTGGACTACGGAGAGCTGACGCTGGGCCAAAACGAGAAGCTGCGCCTGTACGGCACGCCGGGGCAACAGCGCTTTGATTTCATGTGGAAGGTGCTGGGCCGCGGCGCGCTCGGCCTGGTGATCCTGATCGACAACAGCCAGCCCCGGCCGCTGGAGGATCTGGACGCCTATCTGGATGGTTTCGCGAACCTGATCAGCGAGGGCGCCTGCGTGATCGCGGTGGGGCGCCTGGACACGCACCCCAACCCCGGGCTGGACGTCTACAGCCTGCACCTGGAAAAGCGCAATGTGCTGTGCCCCGTCATCGGCGCGGACGTGCGGGACGCAACCCAGGTCATTCAACTGCTCGAGCTGCTGCTGCTGCAGCTCGAATCCAAAACCGGAGTCTCCAACCCATGAACGTCTCACCCAAAGTCAAGGCCACGAGCGACCACGCCATCGAGTTGATCATGCGCGAGGTCAAGGGCGCCAAGGCGGTGGTCATCGCCACGGAAGACGGCTTCGAGATCAGTGCCCGGGTCGAGAACACCGCCGAAGTCACCCGGCTCTCCGCCATGGCCAGCTCCATGGCCGCGTTGGGCGCGATCGCCGGTGAGGAAAGCCACATCGGCACCTGCGACAACGTCGTGATCGCCGCGGCCCAGGGCCATATCGTCATGCGCCAGATCCGGCGCAGCGACATCTCCCTGGTCCTGAGCGTGGTGGCGGGCCGCGACGCCATCGTCGGGCAGATCCTGTATTTTTCGCGGCAAGCCTCGCGCGCGCTGGAGGCCGCATGACCCACCGCCAGGTCGAAGACATCGTGCAGGAGCTGGCCGGTTTTCCGGGCATGGACGGCTGCGCACTGGTGGAAGCGGAAAGCGGCATGGTCTGGTACTACGCGGGTACGTTTCCGGACATCGACCGCATCGCCGAAGCGTCCATCGAGTTCTGGCGCGTCCAGCAACGCCTGTCGGCCAACTTCAGTTCGATGGGTCCCTTGCAATCCGCGGCCTACGCGTTCTCACAGCGCATCGTGGCCCTCTTCCCCTGCGGGGAAAAGCCCCCCCTGGTGCTGATCTGCATCGCGCAGAAAGCCGACGTCTCCTGGCACGAATGGGGAGTGCACGTGGTGAGGCTGAAGAAAGCCCTGAGGCTGGAGCAACCGAGCACGTCTTCCATGACCTGATCCGCATACACAGCCTGCGCCGTTCCTGGCGCCGCGACGCAAGCTGTCAAAACCCGGCGACAGAAAAAAAAGGAGCATAGCAATGGCCACTATCAAGGAATCGATCGACATCCTTCTGACGGCAGACGGCGCCATGTGCGTAGCACTGGTGGACTCGTCGAGCGGCATGATTCTCGGGCAGGGAGGCTCGGGCGTGGACCTGGAAATCGCCGCGGCGGGCAACACGGAGGTGGTGCGCGCCAAGCTGAAGACCATGCGCGCCCTCGGGCTGAACGACGTGATCGAGGACATCCTGATCACGCTCGGAAAGCACTATCACATCATCCGGCCCATGGCCCGCAAGGAAGGCCTGTTCATCTACCTGGTGCTGGACAAGGCCAAGTCCAACCTGGCGATGGCACGCCGGAAGGTGCAGGATGTGGAAAAGGACCTGATCGTCTGATGGTCGGTCTCCACGGGGGCGGCACAGGCCTGGGGCCGCCCTCCGCGCGGCGCTGCCGCGCCCTCAGGTCTTGGCCAGCGCAAAGGCGATCAGTTCCGTGCCGCTGCGCAGGCCCAGCTTCTTCTTGATGTTGGCCCGGTGAATGTCGACGGTCCGAGTACTCAGGCCAAGATCGAATGCAATTTCCTTGGTCGTCTTGCCGGTACGCAGGTTTTCGAGGACCTCCAGTTCGCGCAAGGTGAGAGTCCGTGCGGCGTCGGCCGGGTTTCCGGTGCGATCACTGCGGTTGCGCTGAAGCAGCCGGTCCAGGAGTTTGCTGTTCAGGCGCTGGCTGACCCAGGTTTCGCCGCGCAGCACGGTCAATGCCGCATCCACCACCGTGGCATGCGCGCTCTCCTTCATGATGTAGCCCTGCGCACCTAGCGACAGCACCTGCTCGCCGTACAGCATCTCGTCGTGCATGGACACGATCAGCGTGCACCGGGGCTTCTGGGCGGCCACCACCGCCTTCACCGTGTCCAGCCCCTTGGAATCGTCCATGGACATGTCGCTGATGACGAGCGCCGGCTTGCGTTCGGCAATCAGGTCCAGGCCCTTGGCCAGCGTGGGGGCCGACCCCACCAACGAGAGTTGGGGACATTCCGAGATCAAAGTCTCGAAACCAAACCTCACGATATCGTGATCATCGATGATCAAAACGGAATTCACGTGACTCCTGCGAGTGGTGCAATGGCATCCCTGTCCTATGCATCAAGCATAGCCCTGATCCCCGGCAGCGACCGTCCCACCGCCCAAATCAGCCTAAGTATCTTTACCTAGAGCCTCGCCCCTTGCAGTCGATCCGCCAAACCATGACTTTTTCCCTTGCGTTGACGCGCTTATGTGATTCAATCCCATTTAATAAGGAGTCCGTTGCCGCGGATTGCCGCCCATCACGCTCGCGCTGATCCGCAAGGCTGAAGCAGGCAAATCCGGCAAGCAGAAGACCAACTACGGGGTAGGGTGGGACGCATGGGGCAGCATTTTCCGGTCAGCTTTCAGGACAGTCTTTCAGCCGCACCCTGGGCTCGGCAAAGGGTCGCGTCGCCGCTGATGGTGGCCATATGGCCACTGATCATCTCGCTGACCGCCCTGTTCGGCGTCAATGCGCTCAGCACCTGGCTATCCATGGGCGCGCGGGCTACGGTCTCTGCGGAGAGTCACTGGTCCAAGTCGAGGCATCGCGCGTCAGATGCCCTGCAACACTTCATCGACACCGGTGATCGCCGGGACTACGCCTCCTTCCGCGGCTACCTCGAAGCGCCGCTGTCCCTGCGCCGGGCGCGCGAGGCCCTGACCGCCTCCCCCCCTGACAATGACGCCGGCCGGACGGCCTTTGTCGCCGGTGGCGCCCACCCGGACGACGTCGCGCCGATGATCTGGCTGCTGCAGCACGCCTACCTCGATGCCGGTGCCATGCGCACGCTGGACATCTGGCTGCAGTCCGATCGCGAAATCGACGCCCTGATCGGTTTGGGCGCTGAAGCGCTGGCGTTGCGCAGCCGGGCCTCGCCTTCGACCACGGCAATCGAAGACCTGCAGTCACGGCTCGCAGTGATCACCGAACGCTTTGACAAGCTGGAAACCGCCTTCGGCATCCAGGTCGGTGAAACCGCCAGAAAGCTGGCCGGCTCCGTGTTCGTGCTGAATTTCCTGATCACCTTTGTGCTGATGGGCTCCGGCATCCTCCTGACACGCAAGATCGTGAACCAGCGGGTCAGCGCCGAGGCTTCGGCGCAACGCGCGCGCGAACGCCTCGAGCTCGCCACCCTGAGCGCCCACGAGGGCTTGTGGGACTGGCACATCCAGTCCAAACAGGTGTACTGGACGCCCCGGGTCCCGGAGATGCTGGGTTATGGCGGCCGCAGCGACTTTGGCGGCTACCGGGTCCGGGAGCAGCTTCATCCGGAAGACAAGGAGCTGGCCTTCCGCCGGCTGCGCGAGCACCTCACCGGACTGACGGAACGCATGGAAATCGATCTCCGGCTGCGGTGCCGCGACAAGAACTACCGCTGGTTCCGTGTGCGGGCCACGGCGCTTCGCAACGAGCACAACGAATCGAAACGGCTGCTGGGCACGCTGACCGATGTGCACTCGCACAAGCTCGCCGAGCAATCGCTGCGCTCCGCCTGGAGCCAGGCGCAGCAGATGGCCGGCGAGCTCGAACTTGCGCTGAACAGCGCCGACGTGGCGCTCTGGGCCTACGAGCCGGAGACCGGAAACATCCTGCACTACAAGCGCTGGGACACCTTGCTGGGCAGGCACTCCATGCCCCGCACCTTCGAGGGCTGGCTCCAGCTGACCCACCCTGAAGACCGCCAACGGCGCGTGCGGCTGCTGGAGAACCATCTCAAGAACAAGTCCAACTACTACGAGTCGGAATTCCGGATGCTCCACGCCGACGGGAGCTGGGTCTGGGTCCGCAGCCGGGGCCGCGGCACGGCGCGGGACCACACGGGCAAGGCACTCCAGTACGCGGGCGCCGTCATGAACATCACGGCCCAGGTGGCGGCGCGCGAAGTCCAGCGCCGGGAAAAGGATTTCCTGCAGGCCATGATCGAGGGGGTGGACCTCGGGGTGATGATGTCCGACTTCGACAAGGTGGTGTATGCCAACCGAAGCCTGGCGCGGCTGCTCGAATACGATCACGAGGAAGACCTCAGCCACGAGGCCCTGGTGCGGCTCATGCCGGCCTCGGATCGCGCGGCAGACGTCATCTACCGGGAAAAGGCGGCCGCGGGTGGCGTGGTCCAGGCACGCGTGGTTCGGCTCATGACCCGCACCCAGCAGCGCATCAAGGTGGTGATGAACCTGTCCTGCGTGGACTGGCATGGGTCCCCTCATTTCATCTCGACGGTCTCGCCACTGTCGGAGCACGCCGACCTGGAAGCCCACCTGCAATCGGCCGAAGACCGCTTCGAGCGCGCGATGATGTCCGAGCTGGAGGCCCAGCAGGCCACCATTGCCCGGGAGTTGCACGATTCGCTGGGTTCGATCCTCACCGGCATCTCCCTGCTTTTGCGCAGCGCGCAGAACGCGCAGGCCGAAGCCACCCGTACGTCACTGTTGCAGCGGGCCCAGGACCAGGTCCAGGAGGCCGCTGGAATGACCCGGGCCATGGCACGCGGCATCATGCCCGTGGGCACCCATGCGGGTGCGCTGGTCAGGGCGCTGGAGCAGTTTGTCCACGACCTCGACCTGGTCAATGGCATCCGGGCCAAGTTCGACGTGGAGGTGGACGACACGATCGATCTCGTGACCCCCACGGTGGGCAACCACGTCTACCGGATCGTCCAGGAAGCCACCTCCAACGCCATCAACGGTGGCAAGGCCACGGCGCTGCAGATCACCTTGCGGGAGGAAGGCCGCTGCTACGAGATCGCCATCGAGGACAACGGCATCGGATTTGCCATTGCCAAATTTGAGGCGGGCTCCCCGGGGCTGGGCATACGCTCCATGAAGGCGCGGGCCAAGGCGATTCGCGGCTCGGTGCTGCTGAAAAACAATCCCGAGGGAGGATGCACGCTGGTGCTGAGCTGGCCCATTCCCGGGTACACGGAGGCCGTTGAGAGCGAGATGGACTCAGACAGCTCCCAGATCAGCTGACCACCGCGGGCCGGGTCAGGGGCCCTGCACGCCAGACAGGTGGCCCGAAGTCAGCCGCAGGGACCGCGCGCAACGCGCCGCGAGCGACTCGTCGTGCGTGACCATCACGAAGGCCGTACCGTGCTCACGGGCCAGCTGGAGCATCAGTCCGAACACGCTGTCGGCGGTGCCACGGTCCAGATTGCCCGTGGGCTCGTCGGCCAGCACGCAGGCCGGCCGCGTCACCAAGGCACGGGCGATGGCCACGCGCTGGCGCTCGCCGCCCGACAGTTCGGCGGGCCGGTGGTGCGCCCGGCCTTCCAGGCCAACGCTGGCCAGCATCGCGGCGGCGGCCTGCACAGCCTGGTCGCGCGGCGTTCGCCGGATCCACAACGGCATGGCCACGTTGTCCAGCGCGCTGAATTCGGGCAGCAGGTGGTGGAACTGATAGACAAAGCCCAGGTGCGCGTTACGCAGCCGACCCTGCGCTGCCGCGTCCAGCGAGGCCAGCGCCTGGCCCTGCAGATGGACTGCGCCGCTGGTGGGGGCATCCAGTCCGCCCAGCAGGTGTAACAGCGTGCTTTTACCCGAGCCCGAGGCGCCGACGATGGCCAGCGTGTCCCCCGCATGCACGTCCAGGTCCACGCCCTGCAGCACGGTCACGTCGATCCGGCCTTCGTGAAAGCGCTTGGTCAGTCCACGGGCGCTCAGAACCGCAAGCTCACTCATAGCGCAACGCCTCCGCCGGATTCACCTGGCTGGCCCGCCAGCTGGGATAGACGGTGGCCACAAAGGCCAGCAGCAGCGAGATCACGGCAATGGGCACGATGTCGCCGCGCTGGGGATCGCTGGGCATGCGGCTGATGAGATAGATGTCCTTGGGCAGGAAGCTCGCATGGAACAGGCGCTCCAGAGCCGGCACGATGACGTCGATGTTGAAGGCCACGCCCAGGCCCAGCAGCAACCCGGCCAGCGTACCGATCACCCCCACCATCGCCCCCTGTACCACGAACACGCCCATGATGCTGCGGGGACTCGCGCCCAGCGTGCGCAGGATGGCAATGTCGGCCCGCTTGTCGGTCACGGTCATGACCAGGGTGCTGACCAGATTGAACGCCGCCACGGCCACGATCAGCGTGAGGATGATGAACATCATGCGTTTCTCGAGCTGTACGGCGGCGAACCAGGTTCGGTTCTGGCGGGTCCAGTCGCGCACCAGAACCGGTCCGGTCAGTGTGCCGGCCAACTCACCCGCCACCTCGCGGGCCTGATCCAGGCTGCGCAGGCGAAGACGCACGCCGGTCGGGCCCTCCAGCCGGAAAATGCGCGCCGCGTCATCGATGTGGATCATGGCCAGCGATGAGTCGTACTCGTAGTGACCCGAGTCGAAAGTGCCCACCACCGTCATCTGCTTGAGGCGTGGCACCACTCCGGCCGGCGTGACCTGGCCACTGGGGGCCACCAGCGTCAGCGGGTCGCCTTCGCGCACCCCGAGGGAGCGCGCGAGTTCGCCGCCCAGCACAATGCCAAATCCGCCGGGCACCAGCTTCGCCAGCACCTGCGGCTTCAGGGCGGCGGTCACGTCCGTCACCGCGGGTTCGGCCACCGGGTCGATGCCGCGCACGATCGCGCCTTTCATGTCCTCGCCACGTGCCAGCAGGGCCTGGGTGGCGATGAAAGGCGCCGCGCCGGTCACTTGCGGGTTTTGCCGGGCCTGGGCCATGGTGCGGCTCACATCCGGCAGAGCGCCGCCCCCCGGGGCGAATATCTCAACGTGAGCCACCACGCCCAGCATGCGGTCGCGCACTTCCTTCTGGAAGCCGTTCATCACCGACAGCACGATGATCAGCGCCGCCACCCCCAGCGCAATGCCCAGCATGGAAACGCCGGAGATGAAGGAAATGAAGCCGTTGCGCCGGGTGGCCCGGCCGGCCCGGGTGTAGCGCCAGCCCACCGCGAGTTCGTAGGGAATCTGCATCTGGGGTTTGTTTGTTGGCCGTGATTGTGGCATCCCGGACAATAGAGCCATGTCGGACAGCACCCACTTGTTGATTCCCTTTGCCGCCTGCAGTTCCAGCGCCAGCCGCGAAGCCCTGCGCGCGTTGCCTCTGCCCCACCTGGAGAAGCTCCTGTCGCGCCTCACGGCCACCGAGACCGACGCAGGGGACGACCACAGCCTGTCGCCCCCGCACGAACGGGCGCTGGCCCGGGCCTACGGCCTCGTGCCGCAGGACGGACTGATTCCCTGGGCTGCGCTGCAGGCGCGCCAGTCGCGCGACGGCGACGAAGCCGGACCCTGGGCCTGGATCACCCCGTGCCACTGGCAGCTGGGCACCGACCACATCACCATGCTGCACCCGCAAGCGCTGCAATTGGATGCCGCCGACGCCCAGGCCCTGATGGACGCGATGCAGCCCTTTTTCTCGCAGGACGGCATCGCGCTGGTCTATGACGCGCCCACCCTCTGGCTGGCGCGCGGCGCGGTGTTCGAGGGGCTCCCCACCGCATCGCTGGACCGGGTGATCGGCCGCGCCATTGGCCCCTGGCTGCCCCACGGCGACCCGGCCCGGGCCCTGCGCCGTCTGCAAAGCGAAATGCAGATGCTGCTGTACACCCATCCGGTGAACGAGGCCCGCGAGCGCGGCGGCCTGCTGCCAGTGAACTCCTTCTGGATCAGCGGCGCCGGTGCGCTGCCGGTGGACAGCCGAGCCCCCACGCCCAGCCTGCGCGTCATCCACTACCTGCGCGATGCCGCCTTGCGCGACGACTGGACCGCCTGGGCTGACGCCTGGCGCCAGCTGGATACCGGCGAGTGCGCACGCCTGCTGGACGCACTCGATGCGGGCCAGCGCGTGACGCTCACCTTGTGCGGTGAGCGAAGCGCCCAGACTTTTGAGACCCTGCCGCGCAGCCTGTTTCGCCAGATTTCAAGCAAAATCGCCCGCCAGCCCGCGTACAGCCTTCTCGATCCGCTATGAAAATAGTAGCGAGAGATGTTCCGCCGCGGGCCGCATGGGCTCTGGAACAGGCCGGCGTTCACCCCTTGCTCGCGCGCCTCTACGCCGCCCGGGGCGTGGCCGGCCACGACGAGCTCGATGACGGACTCGCCCGCCTGCTGCCCCTGGCCGCGCTCAAGGGCGCCCACGAAGCCGCCCGGCTGCTGGCCGATGCCCTCGAACGCCAGCAACGGCTGTGCATCGTGGCCGACTATGACTGCGATGGCGCCACCGCCTGCGCGCTGGCGCTGCGCGGCCTGCGGCTTCTGGGCGCCACCCACGTGAGCTATCTCGTTCCCGACCGCGTGGTGGACGGGTATGGCCTCACGGCACCGATCGCGCAGCGGGTCAAGGAGCGCGGTGCCGACCTGCTCATCACCGTGGACAACGGCATTGCCAGCGTGGAAGGGGTAGATGCCGCCAATGCACTGGGCCTGCCCGTGCTGGTGACCGACCACCATCTGCCGGCCGCCACGCTGCCCGCGGCCGCCGTCATCGTCAACCCCAACCAGCCGGGCTGCGCGTTCGAGAGCAAATCGCTGGCGGGCGTGGGCGTGATGTTCTACGTGCTGCTGGCGCTGCGCGCGGAGCTGCGCGAGCGCGGTGCATTCACGGCCGCCAGCCAGCCACGGCTCGACGCCCTGCTGCCGCTGGTCGCGCTAGGCACCGTGGCCGACGTGGTCCGGCTGGACCCGAACAATCGCCGACTGGTGGCCCAGGGCCTCAGGCGCATTCGCGCGGGAGCCATGCCCGTGGGGCTGGCGGCACTGTTCAAGGCCGCCGGACGCGACGCCCGCGTGGCCACCACCTTTGATTTCGGCTTTGCGCTCGGCCCGCGCATCAATGCCGCGGGGCGGCTGGCCGACATGACGCTGGGCATCGAATTGCTCGCGACGGACGACCCCGTGCGCGCCGATGAACTGGCCCGCCTGCTCGACGGCATGAACCGCGAACGCCGCTCCATCGAAAGCGACATGCGCGACCAGGCCCTGGTGATGGCCGAGTCGCTTTTTGCCGGGGCTGACGCGCCGCCGCCCGCCATCTGCGTGTTCGACCCGGAATTCCACGAAGGGGTGGTGGGCATCGTGGCCTCGCGCATCAAGGACAAGCTGCATCGGCCCACCTTTGTGTTCGCCGCGAGCCAGGCGCCGGGCCAGGAACACGAGCTCAAGGGGTCGGGGCGGTCCATCGCGGGGTTCCACCTGCGCGATGCGCTGGACCTGGTCGCCAAGCGGCATCCCGGTGTGCTGCTGCGTTTCGGCGGTCACGCCATGGCCGCGGGTTGCACGCTGGACAAGGACCAATTCAAGGTCTTCGCCGAGGCTCTGCAACAGGTTGCCCAGGAGTGGCTCGACGCAGCCACGCTGACGCGGCGCATCGAAACCGACGGGCCGTTGGCCCCCGAGTACCTGCGCACGGATCTCGTGGACACACTGCATGCCGAGGTCTGGGGCCAAGGCTTTGCGCCGCCCGTGTTCAGCGAGGAGATGGAGGTGGTGTCCCAGCGCCTGGTGGGCGAGAAGCATCTGGCACTCAAGCTCAGGCACCGCGGACAGCCGGTGGATGGCATCTGGTTCGGCCATACCGACCCGCTACCCGCTCGCGTGAAACTGGCCTTCCGGCTGGATGCCGACGAGTGGAAAGGCGTGCGGCGCGTGCGCTTCCTCGTCGAAGGCGCTGAACTCTGAGCCCTTGAGGTCTCAACGCAAGGCGTAATACGCCACGGGCACCAGCATCGTCACCTGATGGGCCGAGGTCTGCCCCGTCGACGCCTCGGCCGACATGGCGTCTTCGCCCTGCGGCGCAAAGCGCTGTGCCACTTCCAGGCGGCAGGCCGCGTAGCTCGTGTGCGGGTCGCTGCTCAGGCAGTCGAGCACCGCCAGGCGTTGGGTCTCCAGCAAAGCCTGACGCTGATGCGCCTGGCGCGTCTGTGCGTCGCACACCATGTACATGGCGGACAGCAAGCCCCCTATCACCACCAGAACGACGGCCAGGAACAGGCTTTCGCGCGGGGCATCCTCAATTTTTTCAATCAGCGTGGACAGCATGGGAGATCTCCTCGGTAGATGGCTTCATCGTAGGAAGCCACGCGTCCCCCGCCCCACAGCGGGCAGCTTGTGACGGCGTAGGACAAGAGCGCATCGCCACCCGCTACCATCCTGACGGATGACGCCCCTGCTCGACCCCCACCGCACCGCGCAGCGCCTCCCGTACCTCCCGCTGGCCGAGGCTGTGGCGGGTGTGCTGCGCGACGCCAGCGTCCAGGTCCCTCCGCGGTTGGTGCAGGCCCTGCCCGGCGGCGGCAGCCTGTTTGTGATGCCCGCGCTGGACGCCCGCATGGCCATCACCAAGCTGATCACGTTCACCCCCGCCAATGCCGGCACCCAGCGCGCCATCATCCAGGGCGACGTGGTGGTGTTTGACGTGGCCACGGGCGAGCGGCGCCTGGTGCTGGATGGCCCCACGGTCACGGCCAGGCGTACCGCCGCGGTATCCCTGCTGGCGGCGCAGCGGCTGGCACCGAATCCTCGCGGCCCCCTGCTCATCGTGGGCGCTGGCGTCCAGGGGCTGGCGCACCTGGAGGCCTTTGCCGAGGGGCTGAACGTCACCGAGGTGGTGGTGGCGTCGCGCAGCCAGGCCAGCGCCGAGTCGCTGGTCCAAAAGGCGCGCGCACTGGGCCTGCGAGCCCGCGCCACCGCCGATGCCAACGCCGCGCTGGCCGATTGCCCGCTGGCCGTGACCTGCACACCGGCCCGCGAAGTGGTGCTGCGCGCGCTGCCGCGCGAGGACGGCTTCATCGCCGCCGTGGGCGCATTCACGCCCTCCATGGTGGAACTCGCCCCCCGGCTCTGCCGACACTTTGCCGAGCTGGGCCGTGTGGTCGTGGACACCCCCGACGCGACGCACGAGGCCGGCGACCTGCTTCAGGCCGGGCTGGATGTGACAGCGTTTGCGTCGCTGGGCGAAGTGGTGCGTGGTTCCGCCGCTGCGGGAGAGGGGCCGGTGCTGTTCAAGAGCTGCGGCTGGGCGGGGTGGGACCTGGCGGCGGCGCGGGTAGCGGTGGCGGGTGATGGCTGAGCGGAACAAACCCAAACTCACCCTGAGTGAGCCCAAGGCAGGCCATCTCACCTGGGTGACGATGCTGGCTACGGCAACGTGGCTGGGGCGCGTGTCCCTTCATTCGCGTTGGACCGCTGCCGCTATGGCGATCTGTCTGGTCCCCGTGTAGGCTTACCTTGCTGTAAACCAACTGCTCTGCATGAGAAAAATCAGCTTCCAGAATGCTGCGGGCGTCATCGAATCAACCACAACGGATTGGAGATTCCGCAGCAAAACGCACCGCTATCGTTTTGAAGAGTTTCACTGCGTGCGGACCAATCTCTGCTACGTTGGAGGCAAGCCCCGCTGCCGCGTCGAACTGGTGCGCAAGCTTGACGGCAAGGTTCTGGTCATTGCCCACCTCCCACCCACAACAAACCGCAGCGGGTTCTTCTCCCGGACGCTCACCAAGACTGAGCCGCCCAATGCAGCTGCGCTGCGCAAGAAATTGCATGCCCCGATGGGTATCCAGGACTGGGGATACAGGGACGGATGGACCGGCGAAGAGATCACCAGCGACTGAGCAGGCGTTATGTCACGCCTTCGGCAACGTCACCCCGCGCTGCCCCTGGTACTTGCCGCCGCGGTCCTTGTAGCTGGTCTCGCAGACTTCGTCGCTCTCGAAGAACAGCACCTGGGCGCAGCCCTCTCCAGCGTAGATCCTGGCCGGTAGCGGCGTGGTGTTGCTGAATTCCAGCGTGACGTAGCCTTCCCATTCGGGCTCGAACGGCGTCACGTTGACGATGATGCCGCAGCGCGCGTAGGTGCTCTTGCCCAGGCAGATGGTCAGCACATTGCGCGGAATGCGGAAGTACTCCACCGTGCGCGCGAGCGCAAAGCTGTTGGGTGGAATGATGCAGCTGTCCCCGTGGAAATCCACGAAGCTCTTCTCGTCAAAATTCTTCGGGTCCACCACGGTGCTGTGGATATTGGTGAAGACCTTGAATTCGGGTGCGCAGCGGATGTCGTAGCCGTAGCTGCTGGTGCCATAGCTGATGATCTTGTGCCCGTCCCGCTCGCGGATCTGCCCCGGCTCGAAGGGTTCGATCATCCCGGTCTGCTCCGCCATGCGGCGGATCCACTTGTCGCTTTTAATCGTCATTGCTCACGCTCCTGCTGCGCCATTGTAGGCAGGCGCCCGCGCCCCAGCCCGGTGCATATGACTCGCCAGATGGCCTCCATACGCGTTCGATCATGAAACTGCCACGGGAACGGTTCATGCTTGGCAACCGGTATCCACCGGGAGTTCCTCATGCCTTCCACCCCCTTCATCGTTTCCGCCCTCATCGGCCTGCCTCTGGCGCTGGCACTGAACCACGGTGCGGCCCAGACCACCGTGGACCCAAGCCAGCAGGCCCAGGACCCCTGCCGTGCCGAGGTCTCGAAGTTCGAGCAGGCCATCGGGTTCATACGCCAGAACCAGGGCACACAGGCGGCGGCCGAGCTCAAGGAAAAGCTGTTGCCCGCCAAACTCGAGAATGAACTGCTCTTCAAGGAAGGCTACTGCGGCCTGGCGCGCTACATCCGGGAAAAGAAGCTGAACCGCTGAAGCCGGCGGACGCAACCTCCTACAAATGGGGGAGGCGGCGAGCAGGCGCGCTCCCTATCATGCGGCCTTCGACATCGGCCCCTCCGGCCGGCAGAAGGAATCCCATGACTTCCACCGCCGCATTGCGCACCGCCGCCCAGCTCTTCTCCACCAACGACGCCAAGCTGCTCAAGGCCCACCTGCAGGCCATCGTGAAGGTGGAGTTCATGACCATTCCGTTGTACCTGACGGCGGTCTACTCCTTCACCGAAGCCGCCCTGGCCTACAGCCCCGACCAGGGCAAGACCACGCCGCTGTACGACGCGCAGCAGGAAGTACTGTCCGTGGCCGTGCAGGAAATGCTGCATCTGCAACTGGCCAGCAACATCTGCAATGCATTCGGTGTCACGCCGCAGATCCCCCAGATCAACGTGAAGCCCGGCCAGGTGATCGTGGTGCCCCACCTGGAGCCCACACCCGGCAAGCCTTTCACCACCACCATCGGCAATTTGCCGGACGTGATGGCCGCGTTGATCGCCATCGAGAAGCCCGCAGGCGGCAGCTTCCCGCCCCCCAACAAGGAAGTGATCTACCAGTCCATCGCCGACCTGTACCACGCCACACTGGTGCTGCTGAACCGCTACATGCGCGCCTACGGCGGAGTAGCCCCCGAAGACGATCCGCACTTCCGGCCCAACAACCGGCAGGTGAACTACGCGACGTTCAAGAGCACCTATCCGATGATTCCCACCATCGCCACGCGGGCCGATGTCAACACCGCGGCCAACGCCATCACCGATCAGGGCGAGGGTGGCCTGGTGGCCCAGTCGGCTGGCGGCCTGTTCCGGTCCGCGCCCTCTGGCGACGTGCTGCCGCAGTTCCAGCCGGTGGCGGGCAGCCGGTTCGCGCGCTGGGGCGCGCTGTCTCACTACACGCGCTTCGTCGATGTGCAGGCCGTCGTGGCCAAGTACCAGGGCCACAGCGGCACCGCGAAGTCCGCCCCCGTTCCAACACTGCCCAGCGGCCAGCCGATGTTCTACGCCGCCAACAATGTCAAGTCCGCGGACCTTCCCAGCTGGGCGCCCAGTGCCACGGCGCTGCAGAAGTCCGCCTCCACCATCTGGAGCTTTCTGACCGACACGATGCAGAAAGGCTTTGCCAAGGGCACGCTGGAAACCGGCAGCGGGCAGACCGCCACCAGCCCCGGCTTCAATGACGCGATGCTGGCCTTCAAGTACATCACCCCCATGCTGTGGCAATGGGGCAAGGTGATCGGGTACCAGTACTCGGCCGGCGCCACCGGGGCCGACGCCCAGAAGGCGATGGACACCGCCGACCCCCTGTCGCTGTTCCACTGGGACGAAACCACCGCCAAACTGCGTGCCAAATGGGCCAAGGGGGGCGTGGCCCTCAACGCCTGCCAGGGCTTGAACGAGTGCAGCGGCCGCGGCTGGGGCGGCATTGCCACGCAAAAGGGTGATGGCGCCTGCGCCACCGCCGACCTGCACACCTGCGGCGGCAACAACGATTGCAGCGCGCAAGGTGGCTGCGGCTTCCTGTCCAGCCTGCCGGGCACCGGCGTGCTCGGCCCGGCCGATCAGTGGATTCCCGGCGAGAACGTCGGCAAGGCCACGGGTGGCTGCCAGACCCCCATCGGTCCGAAGCAGGTGTTTGACCGCACGGCCGCAGCCAGCATCAATGCCCAGACAGGCGAGGGCTGGACGCCCGAGGCCAAGGCAGCGCTGATCCAGATGATCGGCAAGCCGGTCTGGGATCAGGCGCGCACCCTGTTTGCCACACGCAACAAGATCACGTCGCTGCCCACACCCCAAAGCAGCAAGCAGTTCAACGGCACCAACCGCCGCGCCGCCGTGGCTCCGACTTCCAAGTGAGCCTCACCTGCGGGCCGCGCCTGGGGCTGCCCGATCTGGGCGTGGGGCTGGGCCTGCGCAGCCAGCATGTGAATCAGGTGCTGCGCGAGCGACCCGCGATCGACTGGTTCGAGGTCATCACCGAGAACTACCTCGACAACCACGGCTGGCAGCGGCACGCGCTGCGGCAGGTGGCCGAGCACTACCCCGTGGTGCTGCATGGCGTGTCCCTGTCCATTGGCAGCGCCGATCCGCTGGACCGGGCCTACCTGGCGTCCCTCAGGCAACTGGCCAAGGACATCGGGGCACGCTGGGTGTCCGACCACCTGTGCTGGACCGGCGTGGCTGGCCAGACCACGCATGACCTGCTGCCGCTGCCACTCACCGAGCGGACCCTGAGCCACGTCGTGGCGCGCATCCAGCAGGTGCAGGATGTCCTGCAACAGCCCCTGGTCATCGAGAACCCGAGCAGCTACGCACGTTTCCAGGCCGACACCCTGCCCGAGTGGGAGTTCATCGCCCGCATGGCCGGGCGAGCCGGCTGCGGCCTGCTGCTGGACGTGAACAACGTCTACGTCTCCAGCGTCAACCACGGTTTCGACGCGCAGGCCTACATCGACGCCCTGCCGGCGCAGCGGGTGGTGCAGATGCATCTGGCCGGGCATCGTCCCTGCGAGGGCTACATCCTCGATACGCACGACGCCCCCGTCAGTCCCGCCGTGTGGCGCCTGTACCGGCATGCGGTCGGCCGCACCGGGCCGGTCTCCACGCTGCTCGAATGGGATGACCACATTCCCGCGCTCGACGAGTTGCACGCCGAGGCCCTGAAGGCGCGCGCCTGGCTGGCACCGGCCGAGCCCGCCGGATCTGCCAGCACGACGCACAGCCCACCCCACCGTCCGGCCGGCCCCCCCGCAAGCCAGGCAGCCCACGGCTACCCCCAACTCGCGGGAGCGGAATTCGGCGCATGAACCTTCCAGCGGGCCGGCAAGATACCGGCAGTGATGGCGCCGCGCCACTCGCCGATCTGCAGGCCTGGTTCCAGCAGGCCATCCGCGAACCCGGCCAGGCCGCGCTGCAGGTCCAGGCGCCCCAACACCTGCAGTCATCCATCGGGCTCAGTGCCCAGGCACGGCTGGCGATCTACCAGCGCTCGTACAGCGCCCGGCTGCTGCAGTCGTTTCGCGCCATTTTTCCGGGGCTGCTGCGGGCAGCGGGGCCGGCCATGCTGGACGCATTCGCGGTGGATTTCCTCACCCAGCACCCACCCCACTCGCACTCCGTGAACCGGGTGGCCGACGGCTTTGCGGCCCACCTCGCCCAGACCCGGCCCCCGCGCGAAGCCGATGCGCCCGACTGGGCTGACCTGCTTGTGGACCTGGCCCGCATGGAGTCCGCCCTGTTGCAGGTCAGCGAGGCGCCCGGCCTTGAGGACGTGCCGCCGGCCGACGCTGGCGCGGTCCGCCAGTTGGACGATGCCGCCTTGCTGGCCTGGCAGCCACGCCCGGCGCCGTGCCTGCGCCTGCTGGCCCTGGCCTACCCGGTGCACGAATACCTCCAGTCGCTGCGTGGTCCGGGCAACGAAGCTCCTCCGGCCGAAGCGCCCCCGCTGCCCGAACCGCGCCCCGCGTGGCTGGCACTCACCCGCATCCACTACCGGCTGCACACGCGCGAACTTGCCCCGGTGCAGTGGCAGTTGCTGCGCAGCCTCGACGGGGCCACCCCGCTCGCTGCGGCGCTGCCCCGGGTGGCGGCATTGGGCTTGCGCCCCGCGCCCGAGCCGGCGCTGGCGCGCATGTGGCTGGGCAACTTCGTGGCCCAGGGCTTCCTGCATGCCCCTGGGCCGTGACGTACCGCGCGGGCGGTGCCGTCAGGTACGGATCATGGTGGCCACCGAGATGTGCGGCCAGTCGATGTCCAGGAAATTCAGGATCACGGTCTGCGTGTACTGCAGTTGCAGGAACGTCGAACCGTCGGCGCGCTGCACCGTCTCGATCCAGAAAATCGCGTCCATGCGCGTGGCATTGGCGTTTGCCGTGACAAAGGGAATGTTGACAATGCCGCCCACCGGAATCGACGCCACCTCGAGCACCACCGTGTTGATGATGGTCTGCCCCTGGATGGCGTCAACCAGTGCCTGGTTCATGTTGGCCACATAGGTCTGCTTCATGCCGGGGGGCAGGTTGGAGTGGCCGTACGGGTCCAGGTAGCCGGGCAACTTGCTACTCAGTCCCGGCCCGGTGGGCTTGGCACTGACGGGTGCGATCTGTGGCCCTCCCGGCACGCTGAAGGCCGTGCCCTGCGCCAGCAGCGAATCCCCATGCGGAATCGTGGACTGGCGCACGATGCTGGGCCCGGCCGCCGGATCGGAGGTGGCCGGCACATTGAGCCAGATGCCCGGCTCGATGTGGATGCCCTCGTGCGTGACCGCGTCGTTGACGCGCTGCAGATAGGTCAGGCCGAAGATGCCGATGTCGTCCTGCACCGAGCCGCGATTGGGCACCACGCCGCCAATCGAATTGAACTGGATCACCTCGTTCGTGGCGTTCAGCATGAGGCGGAAGTCGCCGTGGTTCTGGAAGTTGGGCACCGCGATCAGGTTGAAGCCCGCGCCGGCCCAGGTGCCTTCAAGATCGGCCAGCAGGCCCAGCGGCGAGGTGATGTTGAGGCGCGGCGCGGCGGCGCGCAGGGGCAAGACAGCAGTCATCGGGAGGTCCTTCCTGTGGGGGTTCCGGCCGGGCCCGTGCCCAGGCTCGCACGCATCGTAGGAGGCGGCGGGAGGCTTGGCATCCCCAGTTTGTAGGAGGCCGCCGGAACCCGCCCGCGCGGGGGCCTCCTGCACAATGCCGCCATGCCCCGTCTCACGCTGCAGCGAAAGTTCTTTCTCGCGCTGGCCCTGCTGCTCGCGCTGCAGCTGGCCCTGTTCGTGGGCCTGTCGCGGCTGGGCCTGCAGCGGGGCATTGGCCCCTACGTGGCCGAGATCGAACTCTCGCGGCTCGACTGGCTGGTGGGCCATCTGCAGCAGGCCTATGCCCGCGAAGGCAGCTGGGACTTCCTTCGCAGCGACCCCGGGGCCTGGCACCGGCTGCAGATGCCCGATGGCGGCACTGGCTTTCCACGCACGGCTGAGCGCCCTCCCGCGCCCCGGCGCGAGCCGCCCCCGCACCACGGTGACGGGCCCGGCGAGCCCCAGCTTGACCTGCTGCCGCAGCGCCTGGCGCCCCCGCCCCCTCCCGACCGGCCGGAGGACCCGCGCGCCTCGCCCGACTCGCTGTACCGCCGGCTGTCGCTCTGGGATGCCGACGGCCGGCAGGTGCTGGCCGGTCTGGCGGCCCCGGTTGACGGCCTGCTGCGCAAGCCCGTCCAGGTGAACGGCCGCACCGTGGCCTATCTCGGACTGGCTCCCCTGCAGGGCCTGGGCTCGAGCGCTGATCGCGCTTTTGTGGCGCAGCAATCGGCCTTCGTGGTCTATGTCGGCCTGGCTGGACTGCTGCTCGCGCTGGGCCTGTCGGCGTGGATGGCACGCCGCTGGGTCCGTCCGGTGGAGCGGCTGGTGGGGGCCGCGCAATCCGTGGCCGAGGGACGGCACGACGTGGCCGTGCCTGTTCAGGGCAGCGACGAATTCGCGGACCTGACCCGAACCTTCAATGACATGGCGCAGCGCCTGGCCCGCACCGAACAGTCGCGCCAGCAATGGCTGGCCGATGTGGCCCATGAACTGCGCACCCCGGTGGCCGCTCTGCGCGCCGAAATTGAGGCGGTGCAGGACGGCGTGCGCCAGTTCGACCCCGCCACCGCCCAGCGGCTGCATGGCCAGGTCATGCGGCTGGGCCGCCTGGTGGAGGACCTGAGGCTGGTCACGCAGGACGCCAACGCACCCGGCGCGCTCGCCCTCGTCCCCACGCGTCCTGTGGACGTGCTGGCCGAGGTGCTCGACTCCATGCGCCCCCGCCTGCAGCAACACGGACTCCGCCTGGAGGGACCCGCCGCACCTGAGACGCCTGCGGTGCTGGCCGATCCCACCCGGCTGGCCCAGGTGTTCGTCAACCTGCTGGAAAACAGCCTGCGCTACACCCACGCCGGTGGCGTGATCCGCTTGCAGGCGGGGCATGGTCCGGACGGCGGGTTCAGCCTCGTGATCGATGATTCGGCCCCCGCGCCCCAGCCACACGACTACGCCCGGCTGTTCGAGCGCTTCTTCCGCGGCGAGGCCTCGCGCGACCGCGCCACGGGCGGGGCGGGCCTGGGCCTGGCCATCTGCCAGTCCATCGTGCAGGCCCATGGCGGACACATCAGCGCATCGCCCTCGCCCCTGGGCGGCCTGCGCATCAGCCTCTCGCTACCGGCGGCGCCATGACCACGCTGTTCGTCATCGAGGACGAGCCCGACATCGCCTCGGTGCTGGTCGACTACCTGCGCGCTGCGGGGTTCACTCCTCGGCATTTCACCGATGGTGCGGTCGCCCTGCAGGCCGCGCTGGCCGAGCCTCCCGCCCTGCTGTTGCTGGACCTGATGCTGCCCGGGCTGGACGGGCTTCAGGTGCTGCGCGCCGTGCGCGAGCGCGGCCCGCTGCCCGTGGTGATGCTGACGGCGCGCGTGGAGGAGGTTGACCGCCTGCTGGGCCTGGAGGCCGGCGCGGACGACTACATCTGCAAACCCTTCTCACCGCGCGAGGTGGTGGCGCGCGTCAAGGCCGTGCTGCGCCGCAGCCAACCTGCCGTGTTGGCCCCCCCGGCCGCGCCCGACCCGGACGGCCTGGCGGCCCCGACGGGTCTGCGCCTGGACGAGACCCAGGGCACCACAACGCTCGACGGGCGCAGGCTCGAACTGACCCGCAAGGAGTTCAGCATCCTGCGGGTGCTGGCGGCACGGCCCGGACGCATCTACTCGCGCGCGCAACTAATGGACCTGGTCTACCCCGACGCGCTGGAGGCCAGCGAACGGTCGCTGGACAGCCACGTCAAGAACCTGCGCCGCAAGCTGGCCGCGCACGAGCCCCATCATGAATGGATCCGCTCGGTGTACGGCGTGGGTTTCAGCTTCGAGCCGCGCTGAACTTGGCGCCCGTCTGCGAGATTTCTCCCAGATTGGCCGCCATGCTTCGGGACATGCACCACCATTCCCACCCCCATCCCAGCCTGGCCCATGACCTCGATACCCTGCTGCGCCTTCGGCAAGGCCGCCGCGACACCCTGCGCTGGCTGGGCGCCGGCGCGGCTGCGGCCCTGGCCGGTTGCGGCGGGGGCGGCGATGCCGCCAGCGCCACCACGGCCACCAGCACCACAGGCACCACCACCGGGACCGGTACGGGCACCGGCTCGACCGGCAGCACAACCGGCAGCACGTCGGCGAGCTGCGCCACCATCCCCGAGGAGACCGCCGGCCCCTACCCGGGTGACGGCACCAACAACGGCGGCAGTGGCGGCGTTGCCAATGCGCTGACGCTGTCCGGCGTGGTGCGCAACGACATCACGAGCAGCTTTGGCGGCGCCACCGGCACGGCCGTCGGCGTGCCCCTGACCGTGAAGCTGCAGCTGGTCAACACCGCCAGCAGCTGCGCCTCGCTGGCGGGCTTTGCGGTGTACCTGTGGCATTGCGATGCGCTGGGCCGCTACTCGATGTACTCCCAGGGCGTGACCGCCGAGAACTACCTGCGCGGGGTGCAGGTGAGCGACAGTGCGGGCGAACTCACGTTCAGCACCATCTTTCCGGGCTGCTACGACGGCCGCTGGCCGCACATCCATTTCGAGGTGTACGCCAGCCTGGCGCGCGCCACCAGCGGCAGCAACGACATCAAGACCTCGCAGCTGGCGATGCCCGCCGCGGCTGCGGGCGCGGTCTACGCCGACGCACGCTACACCGGCAGCAGCGCGAACTTTTCGCGGATCAGCCTGGCCAGCGACAACGTGTTCAGCGACGGCGCGACGCTGCAGTTGCCCACGATCACCGGAAGCAACGCGGCCGGCTATGTGGCCACGCTGCAGGTCGGCGTCTCGGCCTGAGAGCGCAATGATCCGGTGCGTGCACACCCGCCAATTACTTCACTTTTGATAGCACATGATGGCCGCCCGGCAAGGGCTACAGCCATTTTTGATCAGGAAATCACGGTTTTTTCGACCACCCGGTCGTCACCCAGCACGATCAGGGCGAACAGCAGTTCGTCCAGGTTGCCCGCCTGTGCGGTCTTGCGCGCCAATAGCGGCGTGGCCTGCGGGTCGAGCACCACGAAGTCGGCCTCGCAGCCGGGCTGCAGGTTGCCCACCACGCCGTCCAGCCCCAGCGCCTGCGCGGCGCCGGCGGTGTGCTGCCACCACAGGGCCTGCGGGCTCAGGCTGAGGCCCGGTTTGGTCTGGCCCTCGCGGCCCACGTGGTAGGCCGCGAGCATGGTGTGAAACGGGCTGAAGCTGGTGCCGCCGCCCACATCGCTCGCGAGCCCGTACTTGAAGCCGATGCGGTCCGCGCCTTCATAGTCGAAGAAGCCGCTGCCCAGGAACAGGTTGCTGGTCGGGCTCACGGCCGCGGCCGCGCCGGTGGAGCGCATCAGCGCCCGGTCATCGTCATCAAAGTGGATGCAGTGCGCGTACACGGCCCGCTCCCGCATCAGCCCGAAGTCGTCGTAGATGGACAGGTAGCTGCGCGACTGCGGGAACAGCTCGCGTGCCCAGCGGATTTCGTCCTTGTTCTCGGCCACGTGCGATTGAATCCAGACGTCGGGGTACTTCGCCGCCAGCGCGCCCGCGCCGCGCAGCTGCGCCTCGGAGCAGCTCGGCGCAAAGCGCGGCGTGATGGCATAGCCCAGCCGCCCCTGCCCGTGCCAGCGGCCAATCAGCGCTTCGGTGTCGGCCAGGGACTGCTCGGTCTGGTCGCGCACACCGTCGGGTGAGTGGCGGTCCTGCAGCACCTTGCCCGCGATCAGGCGCATGCCGCGCGCCTGCGACGCCGCCATGAGCGCGTCCACCGAGGCGGGGTGCGAAGTGCAGAACGTCAGCGCCGTGGTCACGCCATGGCGCAGCAGCTCGTCCAGGAACACCGTGGCCACCTCGGCCGCGTAGGCCGCGTCGGCAAACCGGGATTCATGGGGAAAGGTGTAGTTCTCGAGCCAGGGCAGCAGGCCCTCGGCTGGCGAGCCGATCACATCGGTCTGGGGAAAGTGGATGTGCAGGTCCACAAAGCCCGGCGCGATGAGGCGGCCCGGCAGGTGCTCGATGGCCACGCCAGGGTAGTTGGGCGCGAGCGCGTCATAGGCGCCCACGGCCCGCACCACCGGTCGGCCGGCGGCGTCCGGGCCGACGACCAGCAGCCCGTCGGCCTCGTACTGGGCACGGTGGTCATCGGCAAAACGGAGAATGGCGGCGCGGTAGGCTTTCATGGGGCGGGAGCTTAACCGGGGGCACGGACCCCACGCATATGCCGTGCCGGATAAGGGCTATATGCCGGGCCACCAGGGGCGCGGCCGGTCAGCCCCCGATCTTGCCCTGCACGCCCTCGACCAGCCAGTTCATGTTGAGGATCTGCCCGTCGTCCAGCGACTGGCCGGCAGGCACCTGGACCTTGCCCTCGTTGTCCCTGATGGCCGCCACGGCGTGAAACGGCTGCAGGCGGCCGGCGGCAATGTCCTTCTGCCGGGCCAGCACCTCGTCCTGCACCGCCTTGGGCACCCTGGCGCCAAAGTGGCCGACGCGGATCATGCCCTCCTTCACGCCCCCCCAGACCACGCCGGGCTTCCAGGTGCCGTCCAGCACGGCGCGGGCCCGCTGCGTGTAGTAGCCCCCCCATTCGTGGGTGACCGCGACGATCTGGGCGTCCGGCGCGACCTGCCGCATGTCCGAGTGGTAGGCCACGGCCATGCGGCCGCGCTCCTGGGCCGCGGCCATCACGGCGGTGGAGCCGGTGTGGAAGGCGATCACGTCCACGTTCTGGTTGAACAGGCTCATGGCGGCGTCGCGCTCGCGCGGCGGGTCGAACCAGGCGTTGAGCCAGACCACCTTGACCACGGCCTGGGGGTCGACCGAACGCATGCCCAGCGTGAACGCATTGATGCCCTGCAGCACTTCGGGGATGGGAAAGCCCGCCACGTAGCCCGCCACATGGGTCCGGGTCATGCGGCCGGCCGCCACACCGGCGAGGTAGCGCCCCTCGTAGTAGCGCGCATTGGCCGCGGCCACATTGGGCGCGGTCTTGTAGCCGGTGATCGACTCGAACTTCACGCCCGGAAAGTCACGCGCCACCTTGAGCGTGGGCTCCATGTAGCCAAAGCTGGGGGTGAAGATCAGCCGGTTGCCCTGCTGCGCCAGATCGCGGATGACGCGTTCGGCGTCGGCGCCCTCGGGCACATTCTCGACGTAGGTGGTCTGGACCCGGTCGCCCAGCGCCGCCTGCACGGCCTTGCGCCCCTCCTCGTGCTGGCGCACCCAGCCGGCGGCCGTCAGCGGCGCGACATAGACGAAGCCGATTTTCAGCGGCTCGGTCACCTTGTCGGGCGACGCAGCGGTCTGCGCAGTCTGGGAAATGGCGGGTGAGATCAAACTGGCGGCGGCGAGCGTGCAGGCCAAGGCTGAACGCAGCGACGCGGCGAGGTTTTTGTACATGGTGTTCCTCTACATGACCCCGATGAATGAGTAAGCGGCGCCGCAGGGGTGTTGGCGTCGACCCCTATTCTAGTGGGGGCAGGTGTACACTGATTTCATGAATCCGAAGACCGAGCTCCGAGGGGAAGCGGCTGAGTGCTAAGCCCCGTCAATGACCTTCCCACCGTGGAGTGGCTCTACTCCGCGATCCTGCTGCGACTCGGCCTCAGTCTGGCGTTGGGTCTGCTGATCGGCCTGGAGCGCGAGCGCAGGGGCAAGGAAGCGGGCCTGCGGACCTTCGGCTTCATCTCGATGCTGGGAGCCCTCGGCGGCGCGTTGGGTGAGCATTTCGCGCTCATGGCCCTGGCTTTGGTCGGCGTGCTGGTCCTGCTGCTCAATGTACAGACGCTGCGAGCCAACCAGGGTTCAGAACTCACAACCTCGGCGGCGATGGTGGTGACTTGCATGGCCGGCATCCTGTGCGGACAGGGCCACACCATCTCGCCCGCTGCCGTGATGGTCATCGCTACCGCCCTGCTGGCCTGGAAGGAACGACTGGCCGGCTTCTCCATGGGATTGAGCGAAAGCGAACTGCGCTCAGCGCTGCTGCTGGCCATCCTGGCGATCGTGATCTATCCGGCACTGCCACGTGGCGCCATCGGCCCCTGGGGGCTGATCGAACCGCGGGCGGCATGGATCACCGTGATCCTGATCGCAGGCATCGGTTTTGTGAATTACATCCTCTGGAAGCTCTATGGCAGCCGTGGCACAGAACTGTCGGGCTTTCTCGGTGGCCTGGTCAACAGCAATTTCACCGTCATCGAGCTGTCATCGCGCGTGCGCGAGGGCGCGACCGGGTTCATCGACACGGCCTACCGAGGTATCCTGTTGGCCACCACGGCCATGGTGCTGCGCAACGCCACGCTGCTGTTGATTTTGGCCCCGCTGGCGCTACTCGGGGCACTGCCAGCCTTCGCGTTGATGCTCGTGGCCAATTCGGCCCTGGCCTTGCTGAGCTACCGGCGGCGCACCGCCGCAGGGGAGCCGCCCCCTGCCGAAATCAAGCTCGAGTTGCCGTTCTCGCTATCGGTGGCCCTTCGCTATGGCGTGCTGTTCCTGCTCCTGCATGTGGCCGGCAGTCTGACTCAACGCGAATTTGGCGACGCGGGCTTCTACGTCGTGAGCGTCGTGGGAGGTCTGATGTCCAGCGCCAGTGCGGTCGCGGCCGCCGCCAATCTGGCCGCGGATGGCAGTCTCTCGCCCTCGGTGGCAGGCACTGGGGCCGTCATCGCTTCGTTCACGAGCCTGGCCTTCAGTCTGTCTTTCGTGCTGCGTACCCGGCAGCACCTGCTCATTCGCAAGCTCGCCACGGCCATGGTTTGCGTGGCGCTGGCCGGACTCTTGGGCGTCTTGACGGGCGACGCCTTGCGACCGATGCTTTCTCATCTTCTCCCAGGCCTGCGTTGACATGACCGCTCCCCCCCAACAGATGGCCCGGCGACTGCGCGACGCAGCGCTGCAAGGTGACCCGGAGGCCCAGGCATTGCTCGGCCAATGGCTGCTGGATGGGCGTGATGGCGCGCCGGATCAGGAGCAGGCCTTTCGTTGGTTCCTCAAGGCGGCGGCGCAGCAGCACGCCATGGGCATGAACATGGTGGGGCGGTGCCACGAAAATGGCTGGGGCACGCCGGTGGACTTCTTCGCGGCCGCCAACTGGTACCGTCAGGCCGCGCGCACCGGGCTGGACGCCGCCATGTACAACTACGCCAACCTGCTGCAGTCCGGCAAGGGCGTGGCGCTGGACCATGCCGCGGCGGTTGCACTGTACCGCGACGCCGCCGACCAGGGCCATGCCAAGTCCATGACCAAGATCGGGCGCTACTACGAGGACGGCCTTGTGCTGGAGCAGGACGCCGACGCGGCTTTCTTCTGCTACCAGCAGGCAGCGCAGGGCGGGGACTTTCGCGGCATGTTCTGCTACGCCGGGCTTTTGGCAGCGCAGGGGCAGGTCGAGCAGGCGCTGCAATGGCTGCACAAGGTGCCCGAGACCGCCACCCCCGGCTTCATGGCCGAAGCCGGACGCCTGCTGCTGGACTCACCGCATGAAGCGGTGCGCGCGGTCGGCCACGACATGCTCGGGCGCGTCACCCACGCGGGGTAACCCCCGGCCCCGCGTCAAGCCGCCGCCGCGAAGCAGGCGTCCACCTGATCCAGCCAGGCGCGCCGCGCGCCGGCGTCCACGAAGGCCGCCTCGAAGCTGTTGCGTGCCAGCTGGTAGGCGTGCTGCGCCCCCAGTCCCGTGGCGGCAAAGGTCTGCGTGAAGTTCTCGTTGAGGTAGCCACCGAAATAGGCCGGGTCGTCGGAGTTGACCGTGGCGGCCAGGCCGGCGTCCAGCAAGGCGCCAAGATTGTGCTCGGACAGCGAAGGAAACACGCACAGCTTGAGGTTGGACAGCGGGCACACCGTGAGCGGAATGCGGTCCTGCGCCAGCCGCCGCATGAGCGCGGGGTCCCTGGTGGACTGCACGCCATGGTCGATGCGCTCGACCTTCAGCAGGTCCAGCGCAGTCCACACATAGGCCGGCGGCCCCTCCTCGCCGGCATGGGCCACGAGGTGAAAGCCCAGCTCCCGGCACCGCGCGAACACGCGCGCAAACTTTTCCGGGGGGTGCCCCACCTCGCTGGAATCCAGCCCCACCCCGATGAACTGATCACGATGCGGCAGCGCCTGCTCCAGCGTTTCAAAGGCTTCTTCCTCGCTCAGGTGGCGCAGGAAACACAGGATCAGTGAAGCGCTCACGCCCAGCTGGGTCCGCGCGTCCATGCAGGCGCGATGCAAGCCATTGACCACGGTGGCCATGCTGACCCCGCGCGCCGTGTGGGTCTGGGGGTCGAAGAACATCTCGGTGTGCAGCACATGGTCCGCCTGGGCGCGCAGCAGGTAGGCCCAGGCCATGTCATAGAAGTCCTGCTCCTTGAGCAGCACGCTGGCGCCGGCGTAGTAGATGTCCAGGAAGCTCTGCAGGTTGGTGAATGCATAGGCCTGGCGCAGGGCGTCCACGCTCGCGTACGGCAGCGCCACGCCATTGCGCTGCGCCAGCGCAAAAATCAGCTCGGGCTCGAGCGAGCCCTCGATGTGCATGTGCAGTTCGGCCTTGGGCATGGCGCGCAGCAAGGCGGGCAGGCGGTCAGCGGCGATCGGGGGGATGGCAATCATCAACAGACTCCAAAGGTAATGCCAAGATGCTTGAGATGGCGCCGGTAGGCTGACGAAGCCTTGTCCGCCGCCGTGTGCAGTTCGGCACGCAGGTCCAGCGGCAGCCGCCTGGGCGTCTGCGACTCCAGCACCGGCTGGTCCTGCATGAAGATGGTGTGCTGGAAGCTCAGCAGCTTGTCGTCGGGCGAGTCAAAGTCGGCCAGCGCCAGGCGGAACCAGACGCGGCTGGCCTCGGGTGCGAGCGGACAGATGAACAGCGCGATCGATTCGCTGTAGCCGGCCAACGCCACCGCCGCCGGGTCCGGCACCTTGGTCAGCACCGCACTGTAGGGTGCCGTGACCTCGTAGGTGTACTCCACCTGGGCGGGGCCGGTGGCGTTGGGGCTGGATTGCGGTTGCCAGGCCTTGCATTGCGTGGCCCGCAGACCGTCAGGCGTGGCCTCGACGCGGTAGTCGTCAATGGCCGTGGCTGAACGGGCGCCGAGCCAGCCTTCGTGCACGAAGCCGAAGTGCGCCATGTCCAGAAAGTTCTCGACGATGCGCGGTGCGCTCGTGGCCACGTCATAGGGGCCGCACAGCAGCTTGCGCAGACGGTCGTCGGCCTCGGCGGCGAAGGCCGGCAGAGCCATCGGCGCCTGCGCGACCTGCACCCAGACCAGGCCATGCGCCTCGCGCGCCTCGTACCGGTGCGCGCAGTGGGACGCCGGTGGCACAAAGCCGGGCAGTGCCGGCACATGGGTGCACTGGCCTGACGCGCCGAATTGCCAGCCGTGGTAGGGGCACTCGATCCGGTCGCCGTGCACCTGGCCCAGCGACAGGCGAGCGCCGCGGTGCGGGCACTGGTCCAGCCAGGCGTGCGGCACCCCCGAGCTGTCGCGCCACAGCACGAGGTCACGACCCAGCAGGCGCACGGCCACCGGCGCGCCGACGACCTCGGTGGCGCGGACCACGGGATGCCAGAAGGTTTCCTCGATCATGGGCTCAAATGAAAAGGGGCCGCCCACGGGCGACCCCTCCAGGCACGAACTCGCTTACTTCTTGTCGCCCGGTACCTTGCCTTCCACGCCCTTGACGTAGAAGTTGATGCCGCCGAGGAACTTGTCGTCGGCCACGGTGTCCTTGGCCACCACCACCTTGCCGGTGTTGTCGGTGATCGGGCCCTTCCAGATCGAGAAGCTGCCGTCCTTCAGGCCAGCCTTGACCTCGTCGATCTTCTTCTTGGTTTCCTCGGGCACGTCGGCCGCGATGGACACCATGTCGATCGCGCCTTCCTTCACGCCCCACCAGCTCTGGCCCGTGGTCCACTTGCCTTCGAGCGCGTCACGCACGGCCTTGATGTAATACGGCCCCCAGTTGATCACGGCCGAGCCCAGGTGGGCCTTGGGGCCGTAGGCGGTCATGTCGCTGTCCCAACCGAAGGCGCGCTTGTTCATCTTTTCGGCGGTCTGCAGCACGGCCGACGAGTCGGTGTTCTGCATCAGCACGTCGGCACCCCCGTTGATCAGCGCCGTGGCGGCCTCGGTTTCCTTGGGCGGGTTGAACCACTCGTTGACCCAGACCACCTTGGTCTTGACCTTGGGGTTGACCGACTGCGCGCCCAGCGTGAAGCTGTTGATGTTGCGCACCACTTCAGGAATTGGAATGGACGCCACCACGCCCAGCGTGTTGGACTTGGTCATCTTGCCGGCGATCACACCCGCCATGTACGCGCCTTCGTAGGTGCGGCTGTCGTAGGTGCGCATGTTCTCGGCCGTCTTGTAGCCGGTGGCATGCTCGAACTTCACTTCCTTGTTGTCGGCGGCCACCTTGAGCATGGGCTCCATGTAACCGAAGGTGGTGCCGAAGATCAGCTTGTTGCCCTGGGCCGCCATGTCGCGGATCACGCGCTCGGCGTCCGCCGACTCGGGCACCTTCTCGACGAAGCTGGTGACCACCTTGTCGCCGAACTCCTTCTCGACCGCCTTGCGGCCGTTGTCGTGCGCGAAGGTCCAGCCGCCATCACCCACCGGGCCCACGTAGGCCCAGGCCACCTTCAGCGGCTCGGGCTTGGGAGCGGGTGCAGGCGCCGCCGCCGCGGGGGCCGGCGCGGGCGCGGGTTCTTCCTTCTTCCCGCAACCCACGAGGGCTGCCGCCGCCACCGCGGACAGGGCCGCCACTTGGAGCAGGGAACGTTTCGTCAGATCAGTCATGTCAGGTCCTTCTTTGAGGGGGTTGCGACAGGTTGGTTAAAAAAAAGATTATGAACCGGGGTAGAACGGCTTTCCAAGCGATGCCGGCATATTGATGCGGATCCACGCAGGGTTGCGCGAGATCAGCGCCAGCACCACGATGGTGGCGATGTAAGGCAACATGGTTAAAAACTGGCTCGGCACCTGCACGCCAATGCCCTGCAAGTGGAACTGCAGCATGGTCACGCCGCCAAACAGGTAGGCCCCCAGCAACACCCGTGCCGGTCGCCAGGTGGCAAAGGTGGTCAGCGCCAGCGCGATCCAGCCCTTGCCCGCCACCATGCCTTCCACCCACAGCGGGGTGTAGATCACCGAGATGTAGGCCCCGGCCAGCCCGCACAACGCGCCCCCCGCCACCACGGCGGCGAGCCGGATGCGGCGCACCGGATAGCCCAGGGCATGGGCCGACTCGGGCGACTCCCCCACAGAGCGCAGGACCAGGCCGGTGCGCGAGCGGTACAGGAACCAGATCAATCCGGCCACCAGCGCCATGGCGAGGTAGACCATGGGATGCTGGCGAAACAGCGCCGGGCCCAGCAACGGGATGTCGCCCAGCAGCGGGATCGAGAAATGCGGGCGCTCGGGCAGCTTCTCCTGCACATAGCGGATGCCGGCAAAGGCCGAGAAGCCCGCGCCAAAGAGGCTCAGCGCCAGCCCGGTTGCGTACTGGTTGGTGTTGAGCCAGATGACCAGCAGGCCGAAGGCCGCGGCCAGCAGGGCCCCCGCGCCCATGCCGGCGGCAAAGCCCAGCCAGTCGTTGCCGGTGTGGACCACGGTGGCAAAGCCCGCGACCGCGGCGCACAGCATCATGCCTTCGGCGCCCAGATTCACGATGCCGGCTTTCTCATTGATCAGCAGGCCCAGGGCGGCAATGGCGAGCACCGTGCCCGCATTGAGCGTGGCCGCCAGAAGCAGTGCATAGGATTCCATTACTGTGCGCCTTTCGCGGAGAGGGAGGCCGTGAAACGCAGCCGGTAGACGATCAGGGTGTCGCAGGCCAGCAGGGTGAACAGCAGCAGGCCCTGGAACACACCGGTGAGCGATTTGGGCAGGCCCAGCCGCGACTGCGCGAGTTCGCCACCGATGTAGAACATGCTCATCAGAATCGCCGAGAACACCATGCCCACCGGATGCAGCCGCCCCACGAAAGCCACGATGATGGCCGCGAAGCCGTAGCCCGCCGGCACACACGGTGTGAGCTGGCCAATCGGCCCGGCCACCTCCAGCGCGCCGGCCAGGCCAGCCGCCCCGCCGGAAGTGAGCAGCGCGATCCACAGCGCCTTGCGCGACGAAAAACCCGCGTAGCGCGCCGCCGCCGGGGCCAGGCCGCCCACCTGCTGGGCAAAGCCGGCCCGCGTGCGGAACAGGAAGACCCACAACGCGGCCGCGCCGCCCAGTGCCAGCAGCAGGCCGATGCTCACGCGCGAACCGGCCATGAGCCGGGGAATCTGCGTGACGGCCTCGAAGGTCTTGGATTGCGGGAAGTTGTAGCCCGCGGGGTCCTTCCAGGGGCCATAGACGAGGTAGCTCAGCACCATGTCGGCCACGTAGACCAGCATCAGGCTCACCAGAATCTCATTGGCACTGAACCTGTCGCGCAGCAGCGCCGTGATGCCCGCCCAGACCATGCCGCCCAGAATGCCCGCCAGCAGGATGGCGACGACGATCCAGCCCCCCGTGGACTTGTCGGCCAGCAGCGCCACGCCGCCCGCGAACACGGCGCCGATCACGAACTGCCCTTCGGCGCCGATGTTCCACACGTTGGAGCGAAAGCACACCGACAGGCCCAGCGCGATGATGAGCAGCGGCGTGGCCTTGACCATCAGTTCGCCCAGGGCGTAGGCGGACTTGACCGGCTCCCAGAAAAACACCTGCAGGCCCTTGACCGGGTCCTTGCCCAGCGCGGCAAACAGCAGCACGCCAATCACCACGGTGATGGCCAGCGCCAGCAGCGGCGAGCCCAGGCTCCACCAGCGCGACGCCTGCGGGCGCGGTTCAAGCTTGAGCATGGTTCTTCTCCTCCACCGTGCCGGGCCGGACGGCCGCCGCGCCGCGCACTGGCGTGACCATCCACAGGCCGCTCATCCATTCACCGATCTGGGTCACGGTGGCCTTGGCTCGGTCGATCGACGGCGACAGCCGGCCCTTGGCGATGACATGCAGGCGGTCGCTGATCTCGAACAATTCGTCCAGCTCCTCGCTGACGACCAGCACCGCGCAGCCGGCATCGCGCAGCGCCAGGATTTCGCCGCGGATCTGCGCGGCCGCGCCGACGTCCACCCCCCAGGTCGGTTGCGAAACGATGAGCAGCCGGGGGTTGGCGTCGATCTCGCGGCCGACGATGAATTTCTGCAGATTGCCGCCCGACAGGGACTTGGCCGCCGCATGCGGCCCCCCCGCCTTGACATTGAAGCGCCGGATGATGTCCGCGGCCTGCGACTCGAGCGCCCTGACGTTGATCCAGCCGCCCCGGGCAATGGCATTGGTGCGCGTGAGCATGAGGTTGTGCGCCAGCCCCAGCGTGGGCACGGCGCCTCGGCCCAGCCGCTCCTCGGGCACGAAATGCACGCCCAGCGCACGCCGCGGGCCCGGGCCCATGCGCGCCGCATCCTGGCCGAACACCTGGATCATGGCGGGCTCGGCCCGGGTGTCTTCCCCCGAGAGCGCGTACAGAAGCTCCTGCTGGCCATTGCCCGAGACACCGGCAATGCCCACCACTTCGCCGGCCCGCACCTCCAGGGAGACACCGTCCAGGTCCACGCCGAACTGGTCCTCGCGCGCCAGCGTCAGGCCCTGCACGCGCAGCACCGTGTCGCCCGCCTGGCGCGCATGGTGCTCCAGCGCCGGCGGCTCGGCGCCGATCATCAGGCGCGACAACGAGGCATTGCTTTCCACCTGGGGGTTGCACACCCCGGTCACCTGGCCGCCACGCAGCACCGTGCAGGCATTGCACAGTTCACGGATCTCGTGCAGCTTGTGGCTGATGTACAGGATGCTGCAGCCCTCAGAGGCCAGCTTCTTGAGCACCACGAAGAGCTTTTCGACCGCCTGCGGTGTCAGCACCGAGGTCGGTTCGTCCAGGATCAGCAATTGCGGATTGGTCAGCAGCGCGCGGATGATTTCCACGCGCTGCATTTCACCCACGCTCAGCGTGTGCACGGGGCGCGCCGGGTCGATGTCCAGGCCGTATTCCGCCGCCTTGGTGGTGATGCTGTGCGTCACTTCGTTGAGCGTCAGGCGCTTGTCCAGGCCCAGCCAGACGTTCTCGGCCACGGTCAGCGTGTCGAACAGGCTGAAATGCTGGAACACCATGCTGATGCCCAGCGCCCGCGCCTCCTGCGGGTTGCGGATGTGCACGGGCTGGCCGTTGAACATCACGCTGCCTTCATCGGGCTTGACGCTGCCGTAGATGATCTTCATCAGCGTCGACTTGCCGGCGCCGTTTTCGCCCAGCACCGCATGCGTCTCGCCGGGCTGGACCGTCAGCGACACATCGCTGTTGGCCACGACCGCCGGGTAGCGCTTGGTGATGTGCGCAAGTTGGAGTCTTGGAATCACGGGGTTTGTCTCTCTTTGCTTCTAGGTATTCTGTGGCGGGTCAGTGCGGCAACGCAGGCGCCAGCCCCGGTGCGGGCAAACGCCTCAGCGCCGCCGCCACGGCTTTCACGCGCTCGCGCAGCCAGCGGGCCGAGTCGGACGCATGGGCCCGCTCGTGCCAGAGCTGGTAGTACATGAGTTGGGGAAAGTCGATCGGGCATTCGAGCACCTTGACCGGCAACCGCTCGAGATAACGCTCGCAGTACTGCCGGCCGGTGGTCAGCACCAGCAAGCTCGATGCCACCATGCCCGGGATCAGCCCGAAATGCGGGCAGCGCGCGGTGATGTTGCGCGCCAGGCCCAGTTCGGCCAGGTGTTCGTCGATCACGCCGCGCGCCCCGGGGTGGGTCGGCGTCGGCGCGATGTGCTCGGCCGCCAGCCAGCTCTGCGCCGTCCAGCCGCGACGGACGGCCGGGTGGTCGCTGGACACCAGGCAGACCACCTCGTCCGCGAACAGCTTGCCCAAGTGCAGGTCCTCGGGCGGCTTGAGCCAGTTGCCGATCACCACGTCCACCTGGCCCTGTGCCAGATGCGCGTGGTAATCGGAGTCGGCCGACAGCGGGTGGATCTCGATGTGGCACAGCGGCGCCTGGGCCTTGATCTGCGCGACCAGTTGCGGCAGGAACAACGGGTCGAGGTAGTCGCTGGCCGCCACGCGGAAGGTGCCGGTGGAGGTCTGGGGGTCGAAGCCGCGCACGTCGGTGAACAGCACTTCGGCGGCACGCAGGATGCTTGCACTGGGCTCCAGCATGCGCAATCCGGCGTCGGTGGGCACCATGCCGGCGCCCGAACGCACCAAAAGCGGGTCTCCCGCCAGGTCCCGCAGGCGCTTGAGCGCGGCGGAAACAGCGGGTTGGTGCATGCCCAGACGGATGGCGGCGCGCGAGACGCTGCGTTCGGTTAACACGGTGTGCAAGACCCTTATCAAGTGGAGGTCTATCTTGTCGAAAAGCGCTTGGTCTCTCATACCGGGGCCTGCATTCCTGTCATATGGCAATGCTTATGTCGTCACCGGGGGCTGCGTTCTACCCTCACGAGCAATGGCAAATCAACCATACTGAGCTTCATGGACACCAAGACGATTCGATTCATCCGGCGCGGCGAGCAAGTGTGCCTGACCAATGTACCACCCGACCGCACGCTGCTGGAAGTGCTGCGCGAGGACCTGCACTGCACCGGCACCAAGGAGGGTTGCGGCGAGGGGGACTGCGGCGCCTGCACCGTGGTGCTGGGCGAGCTCGACCCCGTGGCCGCCGGCCCTTCCGGGGGCGGCATCCGCTACAAGGCCATCAACAGCTGCATCCGGCTGGCCCATTCGATCGACGGCATGGCCCTGTGGACCGTGGAAGACATCGCCGCGCCCGACGGCACCCTGCATCCGGCGCAGCAGGCGATGGTGCAATGCCACGGCAGCCAATGCGGCTTCTGCACCCCCGGCTTCGTGATGAGCCTGTTCGGCACCTACCAGAACCACGTGGCCCGCGGCGAGCCCGTCACGCGCGCGCTGGCCCAGGAGGAGCTCTCGGGCAACCTGTGCCGGTGCACCGGCTACCGGCCCATCCTGGACGCTGCGCAACAGATGGCCAGCCTGCCCCCGGTGCCGGTGAACGAAACCGATCTGCTACAAAAACTGAAGCAGATGGCGTCCATGGGGCAAGGGCTGGGAGCCGATTCGGCCTACAAGTCACCGTCCAGCCTGGCCGAGCTGCTGGCCCAGCGCGCAGCGCACCCTGACGCCCAGCTGGTGGCGGGCTGCACCGATGTGGGCCTGTGGGTGACCAAGCAGCACCGGCAGTTCGCACAGGTGCTGGACGTGACGAAGGTGGCAGAACTGCGCCGCGTGGAACGCTATCCGCACCACCTTGCCATCGGCGCTGCCGTGACACTGACCGACGCCTTCGCCGCGCTGGTGGCCGATCGCCCGCAACTCAGGACCTTTGCCCACCGCTTTGCCGGGCTGCCGGTGCGCAATTCGGGCACGCTGGGCGGCAATGTGGCCAATGGCTCGCCGATTGGCGACAGCATGCCGCTGCTGATCGCGCTGGGTGCCCACGTGGTGTTGATGAGCGTGCGGGGCCACCGCGAGCTGCCGCTGGAACGCCTGTACACCGGCTACCGCCAGAACGTGATGGCCCCGGACGAAGTGCTGGCCTGGATCAAGGTGCCGCTGCCCACCGCCGGCGAAAGACTCAGCGCCTACAAGATTTCCAAGCGCTACGACGACGACATCTCGGCGGTGTGCCTGGTCATCCGCCTGACCCTGGCCGGTGACACGGTGCAGGACGTCTCCATCGGGGCCGGCGGCGTGGCCGCCACCCCGGTGCGCGCGGTGCAGACCGAGGCCGCGTTGCGCGGCCAACCCTGGGCCCTGGCCACGGCGCAGGCCGCGACAGCCGCGTTGCGCGCCGAGTTCCGGCCCATCAGCGACATGCGGGCCAGCGCCGGCTACCGCAGTGAAGTGCTGGGCAACCTGATGCAGCGCTTCTGGCTTGAGAGCCAGGGCCTGCGGCAGATCGACCTGGCCTCGTTTCGGCTCGAAGGAGAAACGGCATGAACGCGCGCGACGACCAGATCGACACCGTGGTGCCAGCCATGGGCGCCTCGCGCCCGCACGAGAGCGCCCACGCCCAGGTGGCGGGCAGCGCCCTGTATGTGGACGACATCCCCGAGGTGCGCGGCACCCTGCACGCCGCTCCCGTCCTGTCGCCCGTGGCCCATGGCCGGTTGCGGGGCGTGGACACGGCCGCCGCGCTGGCGCTGCCCGGCGTGCGCGCCGTCGTGCTGTCCAGCGACATTCCCGGCGACCCGGTGCTGGCCACCCACGTGCACGACGAGCCCATCCTGGCGCGCGACAAGGTAGAGCACGCTGGCCAGGTGGTGGCGCTGGTGGTGGCCGACACCGTGATGCAGGCGCGCCGCGCCGCCCGCCATGTGAAGCTGGACATCGAACCCCTGCCCGCCGTGCTGACCCCACGCGAGGCGCACGCCGCGCAAAGCTACGTGCTGCCCCCCGTGACCGTGCGCCGCGGCGAGCCCGAGACCGCGCTGCAGCGGTCCGCCCATCGCCAGACCGGCCAGCTCGCCGTGGGCGGGCAGGAGCACTTCTACCTCGAGGGCCAGGTGGCCTACGCCCTGCCGCTGGAGCAGGGCCAGTGGTGGATCTACAGCAGCACCCAGCACCCCGGAGAAATCCAGCACTGGGTAGCGCACGCGCTGGGCATCGAAAACAACGCGGTGACCGTGGAGTGCCGGCGCATGGGGGGCGGCTTTGGCGGCAAGGAAACCCAGGCCGGCCACCTGGCCGTGTGGGCCACCCTGGCCGCGCGCAAGACCGGCCGGCCCGTGAAGCTGCGGCTGGACCGCGACGACGACTTCATGGTCACCGGCAAGCGCCATCCCTTCGCCTACGACTGGGAAGTCGGCTTTGACGACACGGGCCTGGTCACCGCGCTCAAGCTCACCATGCTGGCCGACTGCGGCTTCAGCGCCGACCTGAGCGGCCCGGTAGCCGACCGCGCGATCTTCCATGCCGACAACGCCTACTTCTTGAGCGACGTGGAAATCGTGTCCTATCGCTGCAAGACCCACACCCAGAGCCACACCGCCTTCCGCGGTTTTGGTGGGCCCCAGGGCGTGATCGTGATCGAGGCCATTCTGGGCAACATCGCGCGCACCCTGGGCCTGGACCCGCTGGACGTGCGCCTGCGCAACCTGTATGGCGTGGAGGAGCGCCACACCACCCACTACGGCATGAAGGTGGAAGACAACATCCTGCACCCTTTGCTATCAAAACTGGAGCAAACAGCGGCCTACCGGCGCCGACGGCAGGCCATTTCGGTCTGGAACCAGAGCAGCCCAGTCATCAAGCGCGGCATCGCCATCACGCCGGTCAAGTTCGGCATCAGCTTCACCGCCACCTTCTTCAACCAGGCCGGCGCGCTGGTGCATGTGTACACCGATGGCAGCGTCCAGGTGAACCACGGCGGCACCGAAATGGGCCAGGGCCTGAACACCAAGGTGGCGCAGATCGTGGCCGACGAACTGGGTGTGCCGTTCGAGCGCGTGCGCTGCACCGCGGCCGACACCAGCAAGGTGCCCAACGCCAGTGCCACCGCCGCGAGCAGCGGCACCGACCTGAACGGCCGCGCCGCGCAATACGCCGCGCGCAACGTGCGCAACAACCTGGCGGCCTTCGTGAGCGGGCTGGACGGCTGCGGCGCCGGTGCCGTGAGCTTTGGCGGCGGCCAGATCATCACGCCGACCACGGTGCGCTCCTTCGACGAGGTGGTGAAGCAGGCCTATGCCAACCGGATCCAGCTGTGGAGCGACGGGTTCTACCGCACACCCAAGATCCACTACGACAAGACCACGCTCACCGGGCGGCCCTTCTACTACTTTGCCTACGGGGCGGCCTGCTCCGAGGTGGCCATCGACACGCTCACGGGCGAAAGCCGCGTGCTCAAGGTCGACATCCTGCACGACGTGGGCACCAGCCTGAACCCGGCCATCGACATCGGCCAGATCGAGGGAGGCTTCGTCCAGGGCATGGGCTGGCTCACCACCGAGCAGCTGGTGTGGAACGACAAGGGCCATCTGGCCACCCACGCGCCCAGCACCTACAAGATCCCCGCCACCGGCGACATCCCCGAGCACTTCCGGGTCGAGCTCTGGCCCGAAGCCAACCGCGAAGACAACGTGGGTGGCAGCAAGGCCGTGGGCGAGCCGCCGTTCATGCTGGCCATCAGCGTGTGGGAGGCGCTGCGGGAGGCCGTGGGGGCGGTGGGCTCCAGCCCGTCACCCGTCCCACTGCAGGCCCCGGCGACCGGCGAGAACGTGCTCAAGGCCTGCGCCCTGGTGGCGCGGCAGCCTCAGGGCTCGTTGTGAATCTCGACGCTGAACTGGATGGCGTTCACGCCGCCCACCCAGTTCGCAATGTTGACGCTGGGAGCGAACATCGGCTGCTGGACCGCGCGCAGGTGGTTCAGGTGCGCATCCGCATTCATTCCGGCGACGACGACAGGGCTGGAGGTGTTCGGCGGGGGCGGTGCCGTATGCGGCGGCGCCAACAGCGGAAACTTGGGCACTTTCACGAAGCCGTAGTTGAGTGTGATGTGGGAATACGCGTAGCTGTGCATGTCATTGGCCGACGGGGTCTGGGCATACTTCTGCGCTGAGACGGTCACGTCATACAGCACCCCATACCATTCGGCGTAAGCCGGATACTGGCGGTCGATCTGGTAGCACAGCAGCAGCATGCGCCGTATGTGGTCTTCGAATGTGGAGTGCGCCTTGTTGGCACCGCTGGTCAACGGCGTCAGATTGCTGTCCCAAATGCCACTGCCGCCAAAGTCGGCATTCAGGAGATGACCGGCCTTCCAGGTCTTCTGACTGTGTTGATGCAGCAACCCCATCAGGGGCTGAAGGCTGTTCTGCGTGGTCTTGGACCCGATCGGTTGACCGTTGCCAAGGTCAGGCCCGAGCAGCGCCTGCATGGACGATCCCCCTGTGCAGACGCTCTTGTTCTGCGGGTTCGTGTACGGGCAGGGTCCATACGATCGGGGCGTGCCATGCGTGGACATGATCAAATCACGCGTCACGGTCTGGGGACGCAACCTCCCCTGGGTGTTCGGGGGCGGTGGTATCACCCTATGCGCCATCGCAGCCCCCCGGGCCCGCGGCCCGCCACGAGGGACGAACCGACATGCGCCTGACACGCGCCGAGTGTGACAAAGAGCTTCTCCCCTGCTGCCTATCCTGACTTCCATGCATCCGTGAATGATGCCAGCTTGTTAGCATTCCACCGCATGCAGCCCCTTCACCATATCACCGCCGGCCCGCTGTCCATCGCCTACGCCGAGTCCGGCCTGGTCAACGGTCCCCCCGTGTTCCTGATGCACGGCTTTCCGTACGACATCCACACCTATGAAGAGGTCATGCCGCGGCTGGCTGCTGCGGGCTGCCGCGTCATCGTGCCCTACCTGCGCGGCTTCGGGCCCACGCGCTTCCTGTCTGAGGCCACACCGCGTTCGGGCGAGCAGGCCGCGCTGGGCGCCGACCTGCTGGCGCTGATGGACGCGCTGGCCCTCCCACGCGCGGTGCTGGCCGGCTACGACTGGGGCGGGCGCGCAGCCTGCGTGGTGGCCGCACTGTGGCCCGAGCGCTGCGCGGGCCTGGTCTCGCTCAACAGCTACAACATCCAGGACATCGCGCGCGCGATGGAGCCCGACACGCCCGCCAACGAGCACAGCCTCTGGTACCAGTACTACTTCCACTCCGAGCGCGGCCGCGCGGGTCTGGCGCGGGACCGGCGCAGCCTGGTCAAGCTGCTGTGGCGCCTGTGGTCGCCCACCTGGGCCTTTGACGACGCGACCTTCGAACGCTCGGCGCCGGCGTTTGACAACCCTGATTTTGTCGACGTGGTGATCCAGTCCTACCGCCACCGCTTTGGCCTGGTGCCAGGCGACCCGGCGCTGGCCGGCATCGAGGCCCGGCTGGCAGCGCAGCCCGTGATCAGCGTGCCCTGCATCACCTTTGACGGGGCCGATGACGGCGTGCGGCCGCCGGCCGATGCACGCGCGCACGCCCACCGGTTCAGCGGCCCGCGCAGCCACCGCATCGTGCCGGGCGTGGGACACAACCTGCCGCAGGAAGCGCCCCAGGTGTTTGCCGAGGCCGTGCTCGAACTCGTCAAATTTCCATAGAAAAAGCCGCCAGTCCACGCCCCGTGGCCACTGGCAGCTATCAAAATCAGAGCAGGCTGGGGCTATTTGCAGCTGAAGCTGCTGGCCGCCTCCAGGCTGCCGGTGCCGTTGTAACGCGCCACCTGCGGGTAGGGACACAGCGGCCGGGTGCGCGTGGCTGACCAACTGGCCGGAACGTCAGCGTTGACGCCGCCCGCATTGCCCGCGCCACGCGCCGAAGCGACCAGCGCGCCCGGAGCGTCGCCCTTTTCAACCCAGCTGACCAGCGCCGAGAGCGCGTCGAACTGGTCGGTGGCCGGGCCGCCCGAGCAGTGGCCCATGCCGGGGATGCGGTAGAAGCGCGCAAAGTCCGACGCGTCGCCATTGTTGGCGGCCTGCAGGCCCTGGTACCACGCCTGCGAGTCATTGACCGAGAAGATCGGATCGCTCACGCCGTGGTAGACGATGATCTTGCCGCCGCGGTTCTTCAGGGTGCTCATGTTGGACGGGGTGGGCGGCGTCATCAGGCTCATGCCCGACTCGACGTAGGTGGCGTTGGTCGCATTGACCTGCGCCACGAGATCGTCGATGTTGGCACCCAGGGTGAACGCCGGGCCATTGAAGCCCGCGGCGGCCACCGGCGGCACCTTGAAGATCATGCCGACCGCTCCGGAATCCAGCGCCAGCGGCGCCGTGAACTCCCAGAACGGAATGCCCGACCCCGACACTCCCGCGTCATACGGGAAGCTCGCATACACCAGCGCGCCGCTGCTGGTCCTGGGGCCGCTGTAGATCTTGCCGATGGCCGTCTTCTGCGCATCGCTCAGGCAGGTGCCGTCGCGCGCGCCGGTGCACGAGGGCACGTCGCGCTGCAGGTCGAACGCCGCCTGGCAGGCCGCCACGTCCTGCACCAGGCCGTCGGTCGCGCCGTCCAGGGCATCGCACTTGGCCAGCACCGCGTTGGCCACCAGGGTGCGCTCGGCGGTGGTGAAGCCGGTGGACAGGTCGGCCGGGTTGGTGGCCACGCTGGCATAGAGCTGGCCGCCGGCGATGCTGGCAATGGCGGCCCTGGGCAGGTTGTAGCCCGGGGCGCCGGCCAGCACGCCGTCATAGTCGGCGGCGTAGCGCGTGGCGGCGATCATCGCGTGGCGCCCGCCGTTGGAGCAGCCGCCAAAGTAGGAGCGGTCCGGTCCCTTGGCGTAGGCCGTCTTGATCAGGCTCTTGGCCATCGGAGTCAGCTTGCCCACGGCCTGGTAGCCATAGTCCAGCCGCGCCTGCGGGTCGATGCCGAAGGTCGGGCCCAGCGCGCCGGCATGGCCCGCATCCGAACTCAGCACGGCAAAACCCTGCTTGAGGGCACCGGTGAGCGGGCCACCGCCGAACTGGCCGGTGGCCGTGACCACGCTGCCGTCAATGCCGCCATTGCCCTGGTGGAAGAAGCGTCCGTTCCACACCACCGGCAGACGCATTTCAAAGCCGATGGCATAGGCGTTGCCATCCACGGTGCTGGTGCGGTTGAACATGCTGCCGGTGACAAGGCAGTGCTCCGGCACCGGCTCGCCGCCGACACTGAGCGTGCCGGCCGCGACGAGGGTGGATGAGGTGATGGTGGTGTTGGCCAGCCCCGTGAGCTTGCCCGGCAGTTCGGCGCAGGTGAAGGCCAGCGCGGCCGGTGAGGCGGGTGCCAGCTGCGGCAGGGCAGCGGCACTGTTGCCACCACCTCCGCCGCAAGCCACCAGCGCAGCCGCCGCCACACCCGCGGGCAGGGCCCACCTGAAATATCCGGGAATGCTTGTCATGCGTGTCTCCTCGTTGTTGAAGGCTCGCAGTATTGTTCATTAACTTAACTTTTATAACGAAAAATTCTCCGTGATTCCCCTATTTATTCAGTTTATTTAATTTAGTTACTTATCAATTAGCCGGCATCAGGCGGCTTGGCACAATAACGGCCATGCCCGCCAAACGCCCTCCCCCCCGCAGCGATGTCACCCCCGCCGGCAAACTCAGCGAGGCCTGCCTGCACCATGTGCTGGGCTACCAGCTGGCCCAGGCCACCATCGTCACCCAGCAGGTCTACCAGGAGCATGCGGGCGAGCCTTTCGGCATGCGGCCCGTGGAGTACACGGTGCTGACGCTGATCGACGAGAACCCCGGCGGTTCGCTGGTGCGGCTGGCGCGCGCGCTGGCGGTGACGGCGCCCAACATCACGGCCGTGGTGGACCGGCTGGAAGCGCGGGGCTGGGTTGAACGCAGCCAAAGCGAGAACGACCGCCGCTCTCAGGTGCTGCACACCACGCCGCGCGGCGCCGAGTTGGCCCGCCGCGCGACGGGGCAGATCCTGGCGGCGGAAAAGCAGGCACTGGCTCATCTGAGCCTGGGCGAGCGGACCCTCCTGATCGAGTTGCTGCACAAGGTCGCCTGCGCACGCCCCCAGGCGGGCGGGGCCTGACCTTTTGACTCCCCCGAGCGCCGACAGCTGGCCCTGCGACCCCGTGACGGACCTGGCGTCGGCCCGCGCCCTGCTCGCCCACGGCCAGGCGCTGGCCCGGTCGCATGGCGTGGCGCTGCGGGCCGCGCCACCCGAACCCACCACCTGTTGCGGCCGCGGCTGCAATGGCTGCGTCTGGGAAGGCTGGTATGCGGCTGTGGCGTACTGGCGGGAAGAAGCGCTCGAGCGGCTCGGGCCGGCGGCTGCCGGCTAGAGCGCGTGCATCCACGCCGCCATTTCGTCAGCCAGCTGCTCCACCAGCGCTGGCTGGCCCGCAAGGTAGTGGTTGCCGCCCACGATGTCGACATTGCGGATGCGCGTGCCCCCGGCCCTCAGCCAGGCTTCGCGCGTGCTGGGGAAGGTGCTCTGGTCGGCGGTATGCGTGCACAGCAACGCCGGCACCTGGGTGCGCGCGAGGTTGGACGGACCGTCGGCGCGGCTTTGCGACGACCATTGCGACAGGAAGGCCGTGAGCGAGGTGATGCGCCCCATCTGGCTGGCCGCGTAGTTGACGGCGCGTGCGCCGGCCGCGCCCTGGCCCCAGACGCTGCCCGGCTCGCGGTCATTGGCATCCAGGCTCAGGTCCACGCAGCGCGGATCAGCATGCGTGCGGTGGATCACGAACACCTGGTCGCGCGGACTGCCCGCCGCCGTCTGCGAGCGAAGCAGCGCCAGGCGTTGCGCCACCCAGTCCTCGATGCGCTGCAGCCGGGCCTGCTGGGCCGCCTTGAAGCACTGCAGAAAATCAGCCGTGAACGGCTGGTTGGCCGGGTCGTACATGTCCAGCGCCGGGTCCACGCCGAGCGGGTCGTGTTCATCGGTGACCGACGGGTCGATCCAGCGCCGCATCAGCGTCGCGCGGCCCTCGTGCGCAGCGCACAGGGCCAGGCCGTCCACGGGCGGCAGGTCGGCGGGTGACAGGCCGGCCGGGTCGCCATCGAGCATGCGTTCAATCGTGAGCTGCTCGGCCTGTGCCTGGTACAGCGCCGCAAGCGAGGCCCCGCCCGAGTTGCCGATCAACACCACCTTGTCATAGCCCTGCGCGCGCAGGAACTGGACGCCCGCGCCCAGGTCCTGGATCACGCGCTCCATGAGCAGCAGCGTGTCGTTGCCGGCGTAGCGCGAGTTCAGACCCATGCAGGCCACGCCGCGTGCGGCCAACGGCGCGATCAGGTAGTGCCCCATGAAGTTGCTGGTGGGGTGCATGACGATGGCGGCCACCTTCTGCGCGCCGGCCGCAGCACGCCAGGCGCCGTAGATGCGCGGGCGCAGCAGTTGCAGGCCCGACTGGCTTTCCATGGCGGCGCCGGGCTGGACATCGATGACGGCGAGCTGGAGTTCGGGCAGGGAGACGGTCATTTGGTGCGATTATCGGGGGCATGACCGACGCTGTTTCTCCCTCCGCTCCCCGCACCGTGGTCCACACCGTCAACGTGGAGTTTGGCGACTGCGACCCTGCGCGCATCGTGTGGTTTCCCAACTTCTTCCGCTGGATCGATGCCGCCTCGCGCCACTTCTTCGTGGGCTGCGGGCTGCCGCCCTGGCACGAGACCGAAGCCACGCTGGGCATCATCGGCACGCCGCTGGTGGACACGCACGCGCGCTTCGTGCAGACCGCCAGCTATGGCGACGTGCTGCAGATTCACGTCCACATTGCCGAGTGGCGCAGCAAGAGCTTTGTCCAGCGCTACCGGATCGAGCGCGCACGCGCCGATGGCCCGGCCGATCTCATCATGGAGTGCGATGAGGTGCGCATCTTCGCGGCCCGGCGCGAGGGCGAGGCCACGGCAATCCGGGCCGTGCCCATCCCACAGGCCCTGCGCGAGATGTGCCAGTAGGCCCGGGGACAGGGCGGCCGTGAGACACTTGGGGGTTGTCGTCCGGCGGGCCAGGGGCCGCGCCGGGAACTTTTTTTCTTTCTCACGCCCATACAGCCATCATGTCTAGAAAAGCAGTTGCCGTATTCCTGTTTCTCGGATTGACCGCACTCGGCTCGCAGGCCCAGACCTCGGTCAAGGAGCTCCTCGACAAGGGGGGCAAGAAGCTGAGCACCGACCAGATCAAGAAAATGGCCTCCGGCGCCACCCTCACCGGCGTGGCCTACCAGCCCAACAACAAGTCGTTCACGTTTGCGTTCGATCTCGCCCCGGGCGGCGGGTTGGCCGGCAACGCCTGGACGCCCGAGTGGATGTCTCCTGTCAAAGGTTCATGGACCGTGGGCAAGGGCGGCCTGTTCTGCACCCACATGCCCAAGGCCCCGGCCGACGACCGCGGCAACTGCGCCAATTTCTATCAGATCGGCGATGACCTGTTCGCGGCCGCCGCGCCGGCCGGCCAGGACGAGGCCGAACCCGGCGCCGCCCTGCAGCGCCGCAAGTTCGAGCGCATCGCGGCGGGGACCACCGCACCCGCACCCGCGCCCGCGGCCGCCGCCTCACAAAACAAGTAAGGCGCGAAAGTCGTTCACGTTGGTGTGGGTCGGGCCGGTCACGACCAGGCCACCCAACGGTTCAAAGTAGCCATAGGCGTCGTTGCGGTCCATGAAGGCGTCGACCTTCATGCCCAGCGACCGGGCGCGCTGCAGCGTGTCGGGCGCCACGAAGGCACCGGCGTTGTCCTCCACCCCGTCAATGCCGTCAGTGTCGGCGGCCAGTGCCCACACACCGGCCTGGCCCTGCAGCGCCTGCGCCAGGCCCAGGCAGAACTCCCCCGCCCGGCCGCCGCGCCCGCGCGGCGTGCCTTCAGGCTGCTTGCGGATGGTCACCGTGGTCTCGCCGCCACTGAGGATCACGCAGGGCTTTTGAAATGCCCCCGTGCCCCGCGCGGCGGCGCGGGCCATTGCGGCGTGCACCCTGCCTACCTCACGGGACTCGCCCTCGATCTCGTCGCTGAGGATGTACGCCGTCAGTCCCGCGGCGCGTGCGGCCTCGGTCGCGGCTTCGAGCGACTGCTGGGGCGTGGCCATCAGGTGCACCTCGTGGCCGGCAAAGACCGCGTCACCGGGCTTGGGCGTTTCCAGCGCGCCGCTGTTCAGCGCGGCCGCCACCGGGGCGGGCACCTCGATGCCATAGCGCTTGAGGATGGCCAGCGCATCGGCGCAGGTGGTGGCGTCGGGCACTGTGGGGCCGCTGGCGATGATGGACGGGTCATCGCCGGGCACGTCGCTGATGGTGAGCGTGACCACACGGGCCGGCGCGCAGGCCGCGGCCAGCCGGCCGCCCTTGATGCGCGAAAGGTGCTTGCGCACGCAATTCATCTCGCTGATGTTGGCGCCGCTGTTCAGCAGCTCCTTGTTGATGCGCTGCTTGTCGGCCAGCGTCAGGCCCTCGGCCGGCAGCGTGAGCAAGGCCGAGCCTCCGCCCGAGATCAGGCACAAAACAAGGTCGTTGGCGGTCAGACCCTCGGTGAGCGCGAGGATGCGTTCGGCGGCTTCCAGCCCGGCCGCGTCGGGCACGGGGTGCGAGGCCTCGACGATCTCGATGCGCTGGGGCAGGCCCTCGGGCCGGGGCGGAATGTGGTCGTAGCGCGTGACCACGAGCCCGCTGAGCGGCGCGTCGGCGGGCCACAGGGCCTCAACCGCCTGGGCCATCGATCCCCCGGCCTTGCCGGCCCCCAGCACCAGCGTGCGGCCCCCGCTGCCCGGCGCAGGCGGCGGGGGCAGGCAGGCGGCCGTGGTGTGCAGCGGCAACGCCCGGCGCACGGCGGTCTGGTACAGGTACTCGAGGAATTCGCGCGGTGAGTCGGCGGGGTTGGGGGGGGGCATGGCGGTCATCGAAAGTCTCCGGCGTGCATTGTGACGTGGTAACCGGCTGGTAACCGGCACGCCCGGTCAAAACTGCCAGAACCTCAGCCAAATCGGTCTGCAGCCCTTATGGAACGGCCACCACCCGCTATCAAAAAGTGAGCTATCCGAGATACTGGCGGGCCAGCCGTTCGCGCTCCCGCAGGCCCAGGCCCAGGGCGTCCTGCAGGTAGTTCTCCAGCCCGCCATGGTCTTGCTGCACGGCGTCGAACGCCGCATTCAGGAATTCGGGTTGCACGCGCCACAGCACCCGGGCCACCTCGGGCGCGAGGCCATGCCGGTCGCCCTCGGGCGGCCTCAGCCGTTCGTTGGTGAGCAGGTAGTCGCGCATCACGTCGTCCGCCCCCACGCCCAGCGCGTGCAGGATCAGCGCCGCGGCAAAGCCGGTGCGGTCCTTGCCCGCCGTGCAGTGGAACACCAGCGGCGCATCGGCTTCCAGGAGGTGGCGGAACAGCTCGGCAAAACGGGGGGTGTTGTGACGCACGAAACCGCGGTAGGTGTCCTGCATGTGCGCCACGACGTCGGCCGTGGTGAGGGTCTGGCCGGCCGCGATGAGTTCGGTCAGCACCTGCACGATGGTGGGCTCGATCGCGAGTGAATGCACGGTCACCCCGGTCAGCACGCAGGGCGCCGCGCAGCGCTCGGTGGCGCCGCGCAGGTCCAGCACACGGTCGATGCCCAGCGCCGATACGGCCGCCGCCTCGTCCGGGGTGAGCGCTCCCAGATGGTCCGAGCGGTAGAGCCGCCCGGCCCGCAGGGGGCGGCCACCCGCCGCCCGGTGGCCGCCCAGGTCACGGAAATTGCTCGGGTTGCGGATGCCCGCCAGCGTCGCAGCCGGGGCCACTCAGCGCCCCACCGCCATGAGCTTGACCAGTTCGCCCGTGGGCGTGGCGCGGGCCAGGTAGGCGAACGTGCCCTGCTGCTGGACCTCATGCGCGGCATCCAGCAGGCCCGCCATGGCCGCGCGGTACAGCGAGGTGGCCAGGCTGATGCGCCGAACCCCCGCGGCCTGCAGTTCGGCCACGCTGAACGATTTGCCCGGAATGGCCACCATGAAATTGACGGGCCTGCGGACCGCGCTGCAGACCGTGCGCACCGCGTCGAGGCTGGGCAGGCCCGGCGCGAACAGGACATCGGCACCGGCCTTCTCGAACGCCTGCAGCCGTGCCACGGTGTCATCGAGGTCGGCCTTGCCGTGCAGGAAGTTTTCAGCGCGGGCCGTGAGCTGGAAAGCAAAAGGCAGGGCCCGAGCGGCCTCCGCGGCCGCGGCCACGCGCTCGGCCGCCTCGCTCAGGCTGTACAGCGGCTGATCCGGGCGGCCGGTGGCGTCCTCGATCGAGCCGCCGGCCAGGCCCGCTTCCCCTGCGAGGCGAATGGTTTCGGCGGCGGCTTCGGGCGTGTGGCCAAAGCCGTTCTCCAGGTCGGCGGACACCGGCAGATCGGTGGAATCAGCCACGGCGCGCGCATGGGCCAGTGCCTCGGCCCGCGTGATCTGCCCGTCGCGCCGGCCCAGCGCCATGGCCGCCGCACCGCTGGAGGTGGCCAGCGCCTCAAAGCCCAGCCCGGCCAGCAGCCGGGCCGAACCGGCGTCCCAAGCGTTGGGGAGGATGAAGGCGTTGCCGGATTGGTGCAGGGCCTGCAGGCGCAGGGCTTTCGATTGGGGGGTGGCGGTCATGGGCGCGTTCCTTGGGGGAACGCCACTTTAGCGCGCCCGCACTCACTCCACCTTGGCGCCGTCCTGAAACCACTGCCCGATCAGGGCCCGCTCTTCGTCCGTGATACCGGTGGCGTTGTTCATGGGCATGACCTTGGTGACCACGGCCTGCTGGTAGACCGCCTGGGCGTGCAGCTTGAGGGCCTCGGGCGAGTCCAGCCGCACGTTCTTCATCTGCACCTGCTCGCCGTGGCACATGTAGCAGCGCTGGGCCAGCACTTTTCGCACGGATTCGTAGCTCGATGGGCCTGTAGCCCCCGCCGGATGGTCACCATTCGCTACAGAATTTGTAGCATTCGGTATTGCGACGCGCGGCGCCACGGGCGCGGGCTGCAGCCACACGATCACGCCCACGATCACCGCCACGCCCACCAGCGCGTAGGGCAGCGGGTGCTTGTTGCGCCCCAGCTTCCAGCCATGGCGCATCACGAAGAACTGGCGGATGGCCGCGCCGGCAAACATCATCAGGATCAGCACCAGCCAGTTCTGCGGGTGGCTGTAGGTGAAGCTGTAGTGGTTGCTGAGCATGGCAAACAGCACCGGCAGCGTGAAGTAGGTGTTGTGCACGCTGCGCTGCTTGCCGCGCTGGCCATGGACCGGGTCCACCGGCTGGCCGGCCTTGATGGCGGCGATGACCTTCTTCTGCCCCGGGATGATCCAGAAGAACACGTTGGCGCTCATGCTGGTGGCGATCATCGCGCCCATCAGCAAGAACGCCGCGCGCCCGGCAAACCAGTGGCAGGCCAGCCAAGCCGCCACGCACACCAGCACCAGCACCAGGCCGCCCACGATGGCATCACCGTTTTTCTTCTGGCCGAAGAGCTGGCAGATGGCGTCGTACAGCATCCAGAACACCACCAGAAAGGCCACCGCAACGCTGATGGCCGCGCCGGGCGACCAGTTCATGAGCGATTTGTCGATCAGGTAGGTGCTGGCGCTCCAGAGGTAGGACACCGTGAACAGGGCAAAGCCACTGAGCCAGGTGCTGTAGCTCTCCCAGAAGAACCAGTGCAGGTGCTCGGGCAGCCGGGGAGGCGACACATTGAACTTGACCGGGTGGTAGAAGCCGCCGCCGTGCACGGCCCACAGCTCGCCGCTCACGCCCTGCTTCTTCAGGTCGTCATCGACCGGCGGCGTGAGGCTGCTGTCCAGAAAGACAAAATAGAACGAGGAACCGACCCAGGCGATGGCGGTGATGACGTGGACCCAGCGCAGCAGCAGGTTGGCCCAGTCGAGGAGGTAGCTTTCCATGTCTCAACCTTCAAGCCTGCTCACCACTGCGGGCGCTCTGAGCAGAAATTGGGCCGCGAACAAGGGAACATTGATGTTGCCCGGCTCCGCTGCGACCTGTCCACTGAAGTGTATACACTTTGATGACGTCATGCCAGCCTCGAGATTCAGGGTTTTCCCGTGACGGGGGTGGGCAAGGTGAGCAACAACTGTGCCGCGACGCTGACAGCGATCACCTCGGGCTGCTTGCCGGTGATGCCCGCCAGGCCGATCGGGCTGGTGACGCCCGCCAGTTCGGCCTCTGAAAAGCCCCGGGCCTCGAGCCGATGGCGGAAGGTGGCCCACTTGCTCTTGCTGCCGATCAGGCCGATGTAGGGCAGGTCGCCCGCCGTGCGCCGGCGCGTCAGGCAGGCCGCCACCACGTCGAGGTCTTCGGCGTGGCTGAAGCTCATGATGAGCACATGCGAACCCGGGGCCAGGTCCGCCACGGCCGCCTGGACCGGGTCCGAGTGCTCGCAATGGACATTCAGCGGCACGTCATTGGGAAAGATCCCGTCGCGGCTGTCGATCCAGCGCACGGCAAGCGGCAGCGTGCCCAGCAGATGCACCAGGGCCTGACCCACGTGGCCGCCGCCAAACAGCGCCACAGGCGTCAGGCTGGCGCACAGCCGTGCCTGCAGTGCGGCCGCGTCGTCGAGCGTGACCCACTCGAATTGCAGATGCACCACGCCGCCGCAACACTGGCCCAGGCTCGGGCCGAGCGGGTAGCGTCGCAGGTCGGCGCCGGTGCCCGGCGGCTTGCGCCGCGCCTCGTCGATCGCCTGGAATTCCAGGTGGCCTCCGCCGATGGTGTTGATGAACTCGCCCGGTGTGAGCGCCATCCACGCGCCCACCTCGCGCGGGCCCGACCCCTGAACCGCGTGCACCGTGACCAGCACCGCAGGCCCGTTCCTCAGGACCCGGAGCAACTGGTGCAGGTGTCGGTGGCTCACGACAGCAATCGGCGTCAGGAGCCGCGGTAGGTGCTGTAGGTCCAGGGCGTGCAGACCAGCGGCACGTGGTAGTGCTGGTCGGCATGGGCCACGCCAAAGTCAAGGCTCACGCGGTCCAGAAATGGCGGCTCGGGCAGGACCACGCCGCGCCCGCGGAAATACGCCGCCACCTCGAACACCAGGCGGTAGGTACCGGTTCGGAGGCTGGCGTTGTCGTACAGCGGGCCGTCGGGATTGCGGCCATCGGCGTTCAGCGTGAACCGCCGCACCAGTGTGGCCTGGTCGCCTTCAACGGTGTACAGCGCCACCGCCATGCCGGCGGCGGGGCAGCCGTGGGCGGTGTCCAGGACATGTGTGCTCAATCCCATCTTGGTTCCTTGGCTATGGCTCGTGCAGTCGGAGGAGTGTGCGTCGGCCCGCCCGTGACAACGGCACGGGACAGCCAGTCGCTCCTGTTGGTCGACAGAAGTGTATACACTTTTTGGATTTCAGGCTATCATGCCCCGCATGGAATCCTCCACCACGAGTTTCATCGTCGAGTCGCTGACCCGCGCCATTGTTGACCACCGCCTGCAGCCGGGCACCAAGCTGGCCGAACAGAAGCTGGCCGACCACTTTGGCGTGTCGCGCACGCTGGTGCGCCAGGCGCTGTTCCAGCTCGCGCAGAACCGCCTGATCCGGCTCGAGCCCGCGCGCGGCGCGTTTGTGGCCGCGCCCTCGGCCAGCGAGGCACGCCAGGTGTTCGCCGTGCGGCGCATGCTGGAGGCAGAGATGACACGCGCTTTCGTGCGCGAGGTGACGCCCGCCAAGATCCGCGCGCTCAAGGAGCATGTGGCCCAGGAGAAGGCCGCGGTGGAAAAGGACGACGTGCCCGGCCGCACTGAGCTGCTGGGCGACTTCCACGTGCGCATGGCCGAACTCATGGGCAATGAAGTGCTGGCCCAGATGCTGGGCGAGCTGATCTCGCGCTGCGCCCTGATCACGCTGATGTACCAGACCGCCAGCGCCGCCGAGCACTCGAACGACGAGCATGCGGAAATCGTCAAGGCCCTGGCCGCGCGCGACGAAGCGCGCGCCGTGCGCCTGATGGACGAACACCTGCAGCACGTCGAAGCCGCGCTGACCTTTGACCGCCAGGTCCCCACCAATGACATCTCGATGGCGCTTGCCTGAGCGCTGCCCCGCCATGACCTACGACACCACCCTGCCCTATCCCCGCGACCTCGTGGGCTACGGCCGCAACCCGCCCCAGGCCCGATGGCCCGGCAACGCCCGCATTGCCGTGCAGTTCGTGCTGAACTACGAGGAAGGGGGCGAGAACGCGGTGCTGCACGGTGACGCCGGGTCCGAACAGTTCCTGTCCGAGATGTTCAATCCGGCGAGCTACCCCGACCGCCACCTGAGCATGGAAGGCATCTACGAATACGGCTCGCGCGCCGGGGTCTGGCGCATCCTGCGCGAATTCGAGAAGCGCGACCTGCCGCTGACGGTGTTCGGCGTGGGCATGGCGCTGCAGCGTCACCCCGAACTGACCCGGGCTTTCACGGAACTGGGCCATGAAATCGCCTGCCACGGCTGGCGCTGGATCCATTACCAGACCACCGACGAAGCCACCGAGCGCGAGCACATGCGCCTGGGCCTGCAGGCCATCGAGCAGCTCACCGGGCAGCGTCCGCTGGGCTGGTACACCGGGCGCGACAGTCCGCGCACGCGCCGGTTGGTGGTGGATGACGGCGGCTTCGAGTACGACAGCGACTACTACGGCGACGACCTGCCCTTCTGGATGAAGGTCCAGAAGACCGACGGCACCGTCGTGCCACATCTGGTCGTGCCCTACACGCTGGACACCAACGACATGCGGTTCTCCCTGCCCCAGGGGTTTGCCCAGGCCGAGGATTTCTTCATCTACCTGCGAGACAGCTTCGACGCGCTCTACGCCGAGGGCGCCGACACCCCCAGGATGCTGAGCATCGGCATGCACTGCCGCCTGCTCGGAAGGCCCGGGCGCATCGTGGCGTTGCAGCGCTTCCTGGACCACATCGCGCAGCACGACCGCGTCTGGGTGTGCCGCCGCATCGATATCGCGCGCCACTGGAAACAGGTCCATCCCTTTCAGGAACCGGCATGACACTCACGCTTGAAGCCTTCAACACCGCCGCCGCGGCCGACGCCTCGCTGGCGCTCGACGGCCTGTACGAGCACTCACCCTGGATCGTGGAAGCGGCGCTGGGCCAGCGGCCCTTCCAGTCGCTCGCCCACCTCAAACACGCCATGGCCCGCATCGTGGCCGAGGCTGCGCCGCAGCGGCAGCTCGCGCTGATCCGCGCCCACCCTGAACTGGCCGGCAAGGCCATGGTGAGCAAGACCCTGACCGCCGAGTCCACCCACGAGCAGGGCAAGGCCGGCCTCACCGATTGCACGCCCGCGGAATTTGCGCGCATCCAGCAGCTCAACGCGGAGTACAACGCCCGCTTCGGCTTCCCGTTCATTCTGGCCGTGCGTGGCCCCCGGGGGACCGGGCTGCCGCGGCAGGAAATCATCGACACCTTCGCCCGGAGGCTGGCCAACCATCCGGACTTCGAGCGGGCCGAAGCCCTGCGCAACATCCACCGCATCGCCGAAATCCGCCTCAACGACAAGTTCGGCGTATCGCCCCTGCTGGGGCAGCAGGTCTGGGACTGGCAGGAGCAGTTGGCCCAGCACAGTGACCCCGGCTTTGCCGAGAAGGGGCAGCTCACGGTCACCTACCTCACCGACGCCCACCGGGCCTGCGCCGCCTTCATCGCCAGCACCATGCGCGAATGCGGATTTGACGAAGTGACGCTCGACGCCGTGGGCAACGTGGTGGGCCGCTACAAGGCCGCCCACCCCGGCGCCCCCACCCTGATGACGGGCAGCCACTACGACACCGTGCGCAACGGCGGCAAGTACGATGGCCGGCTCGGCATCTTCACGCCCATGGCGTGCGTGAAGCAACTGGCCAGCGCCGGTCGGCGCCTGCCCTTCGACTTCGAAGTGGTGGGCTTCGCGGAGGAGGAAGGCCAGCGCTACAAGGCCACCTTCCTGGGCTCGGGCGCCCTCATCGGGCAGTTCAATCCGGCCTGGCTGGAGCAGAAGGATGCCGACGGTATCAGCATGCGCGAAGCCATGCAGCAAGCGGGCCTGCCCGCCACGGTGGAAGCCATCGGCGCCTTGCAGCGCAACCCGGCCGACTACCTTGGCTTTGTGGAGGTTCACATCGAACAGGGCCCGGTGCTCAACGAGCTGGACCTGCCACTGGGCATCGTGACCTCGATCAACGGTGGCCTGCGTTTCCTGTGTGAAGTCGTGGGCATGGCCAGCCACGCCGGCACCACCCCGATGAACCGCCGGCGCGACGCCGCCAGCGCTGTGGCCGAACTGGCCCTCTTCATTGAGAAGCGCGCGGCCGCCGATGGCGACTCGGTGGGCACCATCGGCATCTGGAACGTGCCCGGGGGCTCCACCAACGTGGTGCCTGGCCGCTGCCAGTTCACGCTGGACCTGCGCGCCCCCACCGACGCACAGCGCGATGCACTCACCGCCGATGTGCTGGCCGAGCTGACGGCCATCTGCGAGCGCCGCGGCCTGAGCCACAGCGTGGAGGAAACCATGCGTGCCGCAGCGGCCCCGAGCGCCCCCGCCTGGCAGCAGCGCTGGGAACACGCCGTGCAGGCCCTGGGCGTGCCACTGTTTCGCATGCCCAGCGGCGCCGGCCACGACGCCATGAAGCTGCACGAAGTCATGCCGCAGGCCATGCTGTTCGTGCGCGGCCTGAACGCCGGCATCAGCCACAACCCTCTGGAAAGCACCACCTGCGACGACATGCAGCTTGCGGTGGACGCCTTCCAGCACCTGCTCGACAACCTGACCACCGGACCGCGCTGACCTTCATGAACCACTACGAACAACTCGACGCCTGGGTCGACGCCCACTTTGACGAAGAGGTGCGCTTTCTACAGGAGCTGGTGCGCGTGCCCACGCCCACCCCGCCCGGCAACAACGCGCCCCATGCCGAGCGCACCGCCGAACTGCTCAAGCCCTTCGGATTTGAGGCCGAGCGACATGCAGTGCCCGAAGCCGAGGTGCGGGCCTATGGCCTGCAGTCCATCACCAACCTGATCGTGCGCCGGCGCTACGGCGACGGCCCCACCATTGCGCTCAACGCGCATGGCGATGTCGTCCCGCCCGGCGAGGGCTGGACGCATGACCCGTATGGCGCCGACATCGTGGATGGCAGGATGTACGGCCGTGCCACGGCCGTGAGCAAGTCCGACTTTGCCACCTTCACCTTCGCGGTGCGCGCGCTGGAAGCGCTCGATGCCCCGCGCAAGGGCACCGTGGAGCTGCACTTCACCTACGACGAAGAATTTGGTGGCGAGATGGGACCCGGCTGGCTGCTCGACAAGGGGCTGACGCGCCCCGACCTGATGATTGCAGCCGGATTCAGCTACGAGGTGGTCACCGCGCACAACGGCTGCCTGCAAATGGAAGTGACCGTTCACGGCAAGATGGCCCACGCCGCCGTGCCCGACACCGGCGTGGACGCGCTGCAGGGGGCGGTGCAGATCCTCAATGCCCTGTATGCACAGAACGCGCTCTACAAACGGATCAGTTCGCAGGTCAAGGGCATCAACCACCCGTACCTGAATGTGGGGCGCATCGAGGGCGGCACCAACACGAACGTGGTGCCGGGCACCGTGGTGTTCAAGCTGGACCGGCGCATGATCCCTGAGGAGAACCCCGCCGAGGTGGAAGCCAGCATCCGACAGGTGATCGCCGAAGCGGCCGCGGCCTGCCCTGGCATCCGCGTGGACATCAGGCGCCTGCTGCTGGCCCACGCCATGAAGCCGCTGGCGGGCAACCAACCGCTGGTCGAGGCCCTCCAGAAGCACGGCCAGCAGATCTTCGGCGAGGCCATTCCGGCGATGGGCACGCCGCTGTACACCGATGTCCGGCTGTACGCTGAGGCAGGCATCCCCGGCGTGATCTACGGCGCCGGCCCGCGGACCGTGCTGGAGAGCCACGCCAAGCGCGCGGACGAGCGGCTGGACTTGCAGGATCTGCGGCGCGCCACCAAGGTCATTGCGCGGACCCTGGCGGACCTGCTGGCCTGACGCGCCACCAGTCGGGCAGCAGGACGCGGTAGCGCCGCTCCAGGTAGCGCTCGTCCATCAGCAGCACGGTGCCCGTGTCGGTCTCGGTACGGATCACCCGGCCGGCCGCCTGAACCACCTTCTGCAGTCCGGGGAACACATAGGTGTAGTCATGGCCGCGGCCGAAGCGCGCCTGCATGCGCTCACTGATGGTCCGGTTGATGTCATCAAACTGGGGCAACCCCAACGTGGCGATGAAGGCACCGACAAGGCGCCGGCCGGGCAGGTCGACCCCCTCGCTGAACACCCCTCCGAGCACCGCAAATCCGACGCCGTGGCCATCGGTGTCGAAGCGTTGCAGCCACCGCTGCCGGCTCTCCTCGTCCATCTGGCGGGCCTGCGACCACACCGGCAGTTCCGGCCAGCGGGCCTGTACGGCCCGCAACACCATCTCCATGTAGTCAAAGCTGCTGAAAAACGCCATGTAGTTGCCGGGCGCGCGCCGGGCCTGCTCGCCCAGCGCCTGCACCAGGGTGTCCAGCGAAGCGGCACGGTCGTCGCGCCGTGTGGACAAGGGAACGACGCGCACCTCCAGCTGCTCCGCCCGGAACACCGAAGGAATGTCCAGCCGCTGCGTGCCGTCCGGCAGGCCCAGCAGGTCAATGTAGTAGTCGCTCGGGTTCAGCGTGGCCGAGAACAGGATCATGGCGTCTGCCGCCTTGAGGCGCGGCGCCAGGAACGGCGCAGGCACGATGTTGCGCAGCGTGAGCATGCCGGGGCCGGTGCTCGCGGGGTCGAACAGGGGATCGCCCAAGGCCAGCTGCGGCGACGGCGCAGCCGCTGCCAGTGCGGGCCGGGATGTGGAGATGTCCAGCTCGCACAGCGAATGGTCACCCAGTTCGGCGGCCAGCCCCGCAAACGACAGCGTTCGGAAGTACAGCGGCAGCAGCGCGCCATGGGCATCGGTCGGGTGATCGTTCAGGTACTCGCCCACCGCGCTGTTGAACCTTTGCAGCGTCCGGATCCAAGCCTCCGGCAGCTCATCGAGGACCTGCCAGGCACTGTCCGGCGCTGCGCGCCTCCGGGCCTCCAGCAACAGTTGCCACTGATTCAGAAGCTCGTCCACCCGCGGGCGGATCGACGCGGGAACCAGCGAACGGGTCTCCAGCGCCTCCGCCTGGCTCAGGTCCGCGCTGTACATGGCGCAGGCGCGGCTGTAGAGGTTGTGGGCCTCATCCACCAGCACGCTGACCCGCCAGGCGGACTCGGCGGTCAGCGCATACAGCATCGCCGACCGGTCGAAGTAATAGTTGTAGTCGCCCACCACCACGTCAGCCCAGCGCGCCATATCGTGGCCGAGGTAGTACGGACAGACCTGGTGGGCGCGCGCAATATCCCTCAGCGCGGCCTGGTCCAGCCACTGCGCCTGAGCGGCAGCTTCACGCGCGGCCGGCAGCCGGTCATAAAAGCCCTGGGCCAGGGGACAGGACTGTCCGTGGCAGGCCTTGTCCTTGTGCTCGCAGGCCTTGTCGCGGGCCACCAGCTCGAGCACACGCAACGGGAACCCATGGCGCGTCGCGCGCACTCGCTGCAGCGCCTCCAGCGCCACCCGCCGGCCGGGTGTCTTGGCGGTCAGGAAGAAGAGCTTGTCGGTGCCGCGCACGGGCATGGCCCGCAGCGCCGGGTACACAGTGCCCAGTGTCTTTCCGATGCCTGTGGGCGCCTGCACCAGCAGCGGCCGCGACTGCACACAGGCGCGGTAGACGCCCGCCGCCATGTCGCGTTGTCCAGGCCTGAAGGGCTTCTGCGGAAAGTCCAGGGATTCCAGCGCCGCATCGCGCTGGTGGCGGTGTCGCGCCTCGCCCTGCGCCCAATGGAGGTAGCGGCCGCACAGGGACTCGAAGAACGACTGGAGCGTCAGCGCATCAAAGGACTCGCTGAAAGGGTGCTCGGTCTGCGCCATGACATCGAAGTACACCAGTGTCAGCGTGATCGACGTAAGCCCCCGCGCCTGGCACATCAGCCACCCGTAGACCTTGACCTGGGCCCAGTGCAGGGCCTGATGGTTCCAGGCAATGGCCTCGACGCGGCCACGAAAAGTCTTGACTTCCTCGAGCTCATTGCGGCCCGCGTCATAGCCATCCGCCCGACCCCGAACGCGCAGGCCCCGGAAGTCGCCGGACAGGCTGACCTCGGCCTCATGCCCCGGCCCGCGCCGACGGGCCACCAGCGCATGCCCCTCCTGGCCCTGCAGCGCCGTGGGTGCCGGCGTGAACCGCAGGTCCAGGTCCCCCTGGCGGGCCACGAACTCGCACAGCGCCCGCACGGCGACCGTGCAGACCGGTGTCGAAGGCTCATCAACCAGGCTCATGCCGCGCCATGGTACCCCTGTGCGACACGCCGCGCATTACCCGCACACAGGTCAAAACTGAGCCACCCGCCATTCGCCACAAGGATGCGGGTTCGCTTCTATTCAGCTTTGTCACTAATGTGTATACAGTTTGGTAAACAGCAAAGTCCACAACCGGAGCCGCCATGACTTCTACCCTCCACCCCGTTGATGAAAAGCTGCCCGCGGGCAGGCTCACGGCCCTGGGGCTGCAACACGTGCTGGTGATGTACGCGGGCGCCGTGGCGGTGCCGCTCATCGTGGGCCGGGCACTGAAGCTCAGCCCCGAGCAGGTGGCCATGCTCATCTCGGCCGACCTCTTCTGCTGCGGCCTGGTCACCCTCATCCAGTCATTGGGGGCCACGCAGTGGTTCGGCATCAAGCTGCCGGTGATGATGGGCGTCACTTTTGCCTCCGTGGCGCCGATGGTGGCCATGGCCAACAGTCACCCTGGCGTGGCCGGCGCCGGCCTGATCTTCGGCGCCATCATTGGTGCCGGGATGCTCTCGATCCTGATCGCGCCACTGGTCAGCCGCATGCTGAGGTACTTCCCACCCGTGGTCACGGGCACCATCATTGCGGTGATCGGGATCAGCCTGATGCGCATCGGCATCAACTGGATCTTCGGCAACCCTTTTGGCCCCACTGCGCCCAGCATGGTCAGCCCCGAGCATGCGCAGTGGCTCGCCAGCATGAACGGCCTGGCTGCCAGCGGATCCGTTCCCCCGGTACCGCCCGGCCTGGCGCTGGTCGGCACCGTGCCCAATCCCCGGTACGCCCCGCTGGCGCATGTGGGCATCGCGGCGGTGGTACTGGCTTCCATCCTGCTGATCGCCAAGTACGCCAGGGGCTTCGTTGCGAACATTTCGGTGTTGCTGGGCATTGTCATCGGTGGCGTGATCGCGGCCGGAGCCGGGCTGATGAGCTTCGACAAGGTGGCGCGTGCCAGCTGGTTCGACGTGGTGCTGCCGTTCGAGATCGCCACGCCGGTGTTCGACCCCATCCTGATCCTCACCATGACCCTGGTCATGATTGTCGTGATGATCGAATCCACCGGGATGTTCCTCGCGCTGGGCGAGATGACGGGCCGCAAGGTAGAGCAGCCCGACCTTGCCCGCGGCCTGCGCACTGATGGCCTGGGCACCCTGATCGGTGGCATCTTCAACACCTTCCCTTACACCAGCTTCTCGCAGAACGTCGGCCTCGTCGGTGTCACGGGTGTCAAGAGCCGCTTCGTCTGCGTGGCCGGCGGGGTGATCCTGATGGTGCTGGGCTTGCTGCCCAAAATGGCGGCGCTGGTGGAATCCCTTCCGACCTTTGTGCTCGGCGGCGCCGGCATCGTGATGTTCGGCATGGTGGCGGCCACCGGCATCCGCATCCTGGCCAACGTGGACTTCAAGTCCAACCGCAACAACCTCTTCATCGTGGCGATTTCCATTGGCGTGGGCATGGTCCCGCTGGTGGCGCCCCAGTTCAAGCAATGGCTCCCGCACGGACTGCATCCGCTGATCGAATCCGGCATCCTGCTGGCCTCCCTCAGCGCCGTGCTGCTCAATCTGTATTTCAACGGCGCCCACGGCGACCGGGCCGCCGCTGTCGCCGCCGCACGGGAGGCCGATGCCCACTGAGGGGCCACCGGTCAGGCGCGAGGCAGGGTCTCCCACCAGCGCGCGCCGAATCGCCCCTGCAGGAAAGCAATGAATGCCTGGACCTTGCCTGGCACGAGCTTGGGAGAGGGAAACACGGCGTGGATTTCCTGTTCGGGCAGGGCGTGGTCCTTGAGCACCTCCGTCACATGGCCTGACGCCAGCGAATCAGCGGCCACATAGCGCGGCAATGCCGCGACACCCAGCCCCGCGCGCGCGGCGGCCAGCACCGCCGACAGGTTGTTGGAGCGCAGCCGCCCCGTGACGGGCACGGTCACCGGTTCGCCGCGCGGGCCGAGCAGGCGCCACACATCGTCGCCCTGAACACTGCTGTAGACCAGTGCGTTGTGTTCGCCCAGGTCCTGCGGCCGCCGCGGCGTTCCGAGCTTACGCAGGTACTTGGGCGCCGCCACCAGCACCCACGGGTTCAAGCCCAGAAAGCGGGCGCCCAGCGCCGAGTCGGCGAGCTTGCCCATGCGCACCGCCACGTCCATGCCCTGTGCCACCAGGTCGGTGTAGCGGTCCTCGAAGCTCAGGTCCACCTGCACCTGCGGATGCAGCGCCATGAAGTCCAGGGCCAGGGGCACCAGCACGCGCCGGCCAAAAGCCACCGAGGTGCCAATGCGCAGCAGCCCCTGCGCCTGACTCTGGCGCAGACGGACCACGGTGTCGGCCTCCTCGGCCTCACGAACGATGAGCTTGCACTTCTCGTAGTACAGCGCGCCGGGCTCGGTCAGGCTCACGCCGCGGGTGTTGCGGTTCAGCAGGCGCACCTTGAGGCGCGCCTCCGTGGCGGCAACCTGCTTGGTCACCGTGGGCTGCGTGGTGGCGAACTCCCGGGCCGCCCTGGAAAAGCTGCCGGTTTCCACCACGCGCACAAACATCTCCATGGCCTGCAAACGGTCCATTGCGATCCACCTATTCCACTGTGGAATGAATGTTATGGTCCGCTGCCCTCTTCTTCAATGACGCGTTGATTCCTACAGTCATGACTCGAACACAAGGAGTCAGTCATGGCAAGAATGAAAGCCATCGAAGCCGCCGTCCACGTGCTGGAGAAGGAAGGCGTGACGCAGGCCTTCGGCATCCCGGGCGCGGCCATCAACCCGTTGTACGCGGCGCTGCGCAAGCGGGGCAGCATCAGCCACATCCTGGCGCGCCACGTGGAGGGCGCCAGCCACATGGCCGAGGGCTACACCCGCGCCGTGGCCGGCAACATCGGCGTGTGCATCGGCACCAGTGGCCCCGCGGGCACCGACATGATCACCGGGCTGTACTCGGCGCAGGCCGATTCGGTGCCCATCCTCTGCATCACCGGACAGGCCCCGCGCGCGCGCCTGCACAAGGAGGATTTCCAGGCGGTGGACATCGAAAGCATCGCCCGGCCAGTGACCAAATGGAGCGTCACCGTGCGTGAACCCGCACAGGTGCCACGCGCCTTCCAGCAGGCCTTCCACCTGATGCGCTCGGGCCGGCCCGGACCCGTGCTGATCGACCTGCCGTTCGACGTGCAGATGGCCGAGATCGAATTCGACCCCGACACCTACGCCCCCTTGCCGGTCTACAAGCCAGCAGCGACGCGCGCCCAGATCGAGAAGGCCCTGGCCCTGCTGGACGAGGCGCAGCGGCCACTGATCGTGGCCGGCGGCGGCATCATCAACGCCGACGCGGCAGGCTTGCTGGTGCAGTTCGCCGAGCTCACCGGGGTCCCGGTGATCCCCACCCTGATGGGCTGGGGCAGCCTCCCCGACGATCACCCATTGATGGCCGGCATGTGTGGCCTTCAGACCAGCCACCGCTATGGCAATGCGACCCTGCTGGCCTCCGACTTCGTGCTTGGCATCGGCAACCGCTGGGCCAACCGTCACACCGGGTCGGTGGAGGTGTACACCGAAGGGCGCCGCTTTGTGCATGTGGACATCGAGCCCACGCAGATCGGCCGCGTGTTCGCGCCCGACTACGGCATCGTGTCCGATGCCAAAGCCGCACTCGAGTTGTTTGTCCAGGTGGCCACGGAACTCAAGGCCCAGGGCCGCCTCAAGGACCGCAGCCGCTGGGCCGGCCAGTGCCGTGAACGCAAGGCCACGATGCTGCGCAAGACGCATTTCGACAACGTGCCCATGAAACCGCAGAGGGTGTACCAGTGCATGAACCGCGCGTTCGACCAGAACACCTGCTATGTGAGCACCATCGGCTTGAGCCAGATCGCGGCGGCCCAGTTCCTGCATGTGCACAAGCCGCGCCACTGGATCAACTGCGGCCAGGCCGGCCCCTTGGGCTGGACCATCCCCGCGGCGCTGGGCGTGCGCGCCGCTGACCCGGCGCGCCGGATCGTGGCCCTTTCAGGCGACTACGACTTCCAGTTCATGATCGAGGAACTGGCCGTGGGCGCGCAGTTCAAGCTGCCTTACCTGCACATCGTGGTCAACAACAGCTACCTGGGGCTGATCCGCCAGGCGCAGCGCGGCTTTGAGATGGACTATTGCGTCCAGCTCGGTTTCGACAACATCAATACGCCCGAGGAGGACGTGGCCGTGCGCGGCTACGGCGTGGACCACCTCAAGGTGGTGGAAGGCCTGGGCTGCAAGGCGCTGCGCGCGCATCGGCAGGAGGAGCTGCGCCCCGCCATCGCCCAGGCCGAGGCCTGGATGAAGGAGTTCCAGGTGCCGGTGGTGATCGAGGTGATCCTGGAGCGTGTGACCAACATCGCCATGGGCACCGAGATCAACGCCATCCAGGAGTTCGAGCCGCTGGCCGAATGCCCGGAAGACGCCCCTACGGCCCTGGCCGCCCTGCTGGACTGAGGAGGTTCCGCATGCCCCAATTCGCCGCCAACCTCAGCATGCTCTTCACCGAGCTGCCTTTCATGCAGCGCTTCGCCGCCGCCCGCTCTGCGGGCTTTGATGCCGTGGAGTACCTGTTCCCCTATGCATGGCCCCGTGACGAACTGGCCGCCGCACTGCAGGCCAACGGCCTGCGCCAGGTGCTGCACAACCTGCCCGCGGGCGACTGGGATGCCGGCGAGCGCGGCATTGCCTGCCACCCCGACCGCGTGGCGGAGTTCCGCGCCGGGGTGGCGCAGGCCCTGGACTACGCCACCGCGCTGCAGTGTCCGCAGCTCAACTGCCTGGCCGGCCGGCTGCCTGCGGGTGTGGCACGGGAGCACGCGCACATCACACTGGTGGGCAACCTGCGCTACGCCGCGGCGGCGTTGCAGGCCGCGGGCATCCGCCTGCTGATCGAACCGGTCAACCACTTCGACATCCCCGGCTTCTTTCTGACGCACACCGCGCAGGCGCTCGCGCTGATCGACGAAGTGGGCAGCGACAACCTGTTTGTGCAGTACGACATCTACCATGCCCAGCGCATGGAGGGTGAGCTGGGCGCCACCTTGCAGCGGCACCTGGCGCGCATCGGCCATATCCAGCTGGCCGACAACCCCGGACGCCATGAGCCCGGCACGGGCGAGATCAACTACCGCTGGCTGTTCCGGCACATCGACGCGCTGGGCTGGCGCGGCCACATTGGCTGCGAGTACAAGCCCCGCGGCCACACCACCGACGGCCTGGGCTGGCGCACCGCGCTCTCCTGAGCCCGCCAACCTGAACCTCAAACCCAAATCATGACCCAATCCGGACTTCAGCTCGGCTTCATTGGCCTGGGCCTTATGGGCAGCCCCATGGCCCAGCACCTGATGCACGCGGGCCATACCCTGTTCGTCAACACCCGCAGCCAGGTCCCCCAGGCCCTGGCCGATGGCGGCGCCACGCTGTGCACGACCGCGCAAGGCGTGGCCCAGCGCGCAGACATCCTCTTCCTCATGCTGCCCGACACACCCGACGTGGACCAGGTGCTGTTCGGCGCCAATGGCGTGGCCGCCGGACTCAAGGGGTCCAGCGGCAAGGTGGTGGTGGACATGAGCTCGATCGACCCGCTCGCCACACGCGAGTTCGCAAGGCGCATCCAGCAGGCCGGCGCCGACTACCTGGACGCACCGGTGTCCGGCGGAGAGGTGGGCGCCAAGGCCGCGAGCCTGACCATCATGGTCGGCGGAGACACCGCCGTGTTCGAGCGCGTGAAGCCCTTGCTTGAGCTGATGGGCAAAAACATCACCCGGGTGGGTGACACGGGTGCGGGGCAGGTCTGCAAGGTGGCCAACCAGATCATCGTGGCACTGAACATTGCGGCCGTGAGCGAGGCCCTGGTGTTCGCCAGCAAGGCGGGCGCCGACCCGGCACGCGTGCGCAGCGCGCTGATGGGCGGCTTCGCGTCCAGCCGCGTGCTGGACGTGCATGGCGAACGCATGATCCGGCGCAACTTCGAGCCCGGATTTCGCATGGCTTTGCACCAGAAGGACCTGAACCTGGCGCTGCAGGGCGCGCGCCGTCTGGGCATGGCCCTGCCGCAGACGGCGGGTGTGGCCCAGCTCATGCAGGCTTGCGCGGCGCTCGGCCACGGGCAGGCCGATCACTCGGCCCTGGTGACGGCCGTGGAAGCACTGGCCGCGCATCAGGTCATGCCGTAACGGCATGGGAACAGCCCCGTCCTTGCGGGACCATTGCAGCCCCGCAAGGCAAAACAGGATTGTGTTTCAAGGGGCCTTCCCTATTCCTGCTTGCAGTACGCTTGAGCGAACCCAGAAATGCAGGAGACCCCCATGGACAAGACCCTCTCGCCGGCCGAGCAGGCCCTGCGCGAAGCCGCGCGCGAGTACCACCGCGAACCCACCCGCGGCAAGATTTCCGTCACCCCGACCAAGACGCTGATCAACCAGCGCGACCTCTCGCTCGCCTATTCACCCGGCGTGGCCTACCCGTGCCTGGACATCGAGGCCGACCCGGCCCTGGCAGCGGACTACACCTCTCGCGGCAACCTGGTGGGCGTGATCACCAATGGCACGGCCGTGCTGGGCCTGGGCGACATCGGCCCCCTCGCCAGCAAGCCGGTGATGGAAGGCAAAGGTTGCCTGTTCAAGAAGTTTGCCGGCATCGACGTGTTCGACATCGAGCTGGCAGAGAAGGACCCGGACCGCCTGGTCGAGATCATTGCCGCCATGGAGCCCACGCTGGGCGGCATCAACCTGGAAGACATCAAGGCCCCCGAATGCTTCTATGTCGAGAAGAAGCTGCGCGAGCGCATGAACATTCCGGTCTTTCATGACGACCAGCACGGCACGGCCATCATTTCTTCGGCAGCGCTGCTCAACGGGCTGGAGCTGGTGGGCAAGCAGATTGGTGACGTGAAGATCGCCGTGTCCGGCGCCGGCGCAGCGGCCATTGCCTGCCTGGATGTGATGGTGGGCCTGGGCGCGCGGCCAGGGAACATCTATGCCGTGGATTCCAAGGGGGTGATCTACCACGGCCGCCCCGGCGGGTTCGACGAGTCCAAGCAGCGCTACGCCCAAACCACCGAGGCCCGCACCCTGGCCGACGTGGTGAAGGATGCCGACGTGTTCCTGGGCTGCTCGGCGCCCGGCGTGCTCACGCAGGACATGGTGCAGACCATGGCACCCCGCCCCATCATCCTGGCCCTGGCCAACCCCGAACCCGAGATCCGCCCCGAGCTGGCGAAGGCCGTTCGGCCGGACTGCATCGTGGCCACCGGCCGGTCGGACTACCCGAACCAGGTCAACAACGTGCTGTGCTTTCCGTACATCTTCCGTGGCGCGCTGGACTGCGGCGCCACGAAGATCACCGAGGCCATGAAGCTCGCCTGCGTGCGTGAGATCGCCGAGCTGACCAAGGCCGACATCAGCGAGGAAGTGGCCACCGCCTACGCCGGACAGGAGCTGGCCTTTGGCGCCGACTACATCATCCCCAAGCCGTTTGACTCGCGCCTGATCCTGCGCATTGCGCCTGCCGTGGCGCGCGCGGCGGAGGAGTCTGGCGTGGCCACACGCCCCATCAAGGACCTCGAGTTGTACCGCCAGAGCCTGTCACGCTTTGTCTACCAGACCGGCATGTTCATGCGGCCCGTCTTTGCCTCGGCCAAGGCGGCCAGCGCCAAGCGCGTGGCCTATGCCGAGGGCGAGGATGAGCGCGTGCTGCGCGCCGCCCAGCTGGCGGTGGACGAAGGCCTGGCCCAGCCCATCCTGATCGGGCGGCCCGACGTGATCGAGATGCGCATCCGCAAGGCCGGCTTGCGCATCCGCCTGGGCCAGGAGGTGCAGAACGTCAACCCTGAGGACGACCCGCGCTTTCGCACCTACTGGGAGGCCTACCACCGGCTGATGGGCCGGCGCGGCTTCACGCCCGAAGCGGCCAAGGCCGCGGTGCGCCGCTCCAACACCACGATCGCGGCGCTGATGGTGCACCTGGGTGACGCCGACGCCATGCTGTGCGGGCTGGTGGGCCGGTTCGATGCCCATCTGAACCATTTGCAGGAAGTGCTGGGCGTGCAGCGGGGCGCCCCTGGCCTGGCCACGCTCAACGCGCTCATGCTGGACAACCGCACCCTGTTCATCGCGGACACCTTTGTCAACGAAGACCCGAGCGCCGAGCTGCTCGCCAGCATCGCGGTGATGGCCGCCGAGGAAGTGCGCCGCTTTGGCCTGCCGCCCAAGGTGGCGTTCCTCTCCCACTCCCACTACGGTTCGTCGGGCCGGGCCTCGGCGCGCAAGATGCGGCTGGCACGCGACCTGTTCGTGCAGATGGCGCCTGACGTCGAATGTGACGGCGAGATGCACGGCGACGCCGCCCTGTCAGACGAGATCCGCCGCGCATCACTGCCCGAAACCACGCTCAGCGGCGAGGCCAACCTGCTGATCTGCCCCAACCTGGACTCGGCCAACATCCTGTTCAACGTGCTCAAGATGACCAGCGGACACGGCGTGACGGTGGGGCCCATGCTGCTGGGCGCGGCCGCCTCGGCCCATGTGCTGACCACCTCGGCCACCGTGCGCCGCGTGGTCAACATGACGGCGCTGGCGGTGGCCAAGGCGAAGCAGGCTACCTGAGGAGCTTCTTGAGCATGATGTCGGCCGTCTCGAGCGCGCCCTCGACCCAGCCCTGGGCGCTGGAGTAGGCCTCGCCGCAGATGAACAGCGGCACGCTGGCCAGCGGCTGGGTGATCTGGTCCTTGACCTCCCAGCTCTTGACGCCGATGTTCCAGCTGTTCCAGCCGCCGCCAAACGGGTCGTCGCCCCAGTCCCGGAAAGCGGCCTGCTCCACGGTGGGCGAGTAGCTCAGGCCGTGGATGCTGCCCAGCTGGCGCGCCACTTCGTCCACCATCTCGTCACTCGCCTGATACCGGCTCCAGGTGCTGGGGGCCCCCGCAGCGCCACTCTTCTTGCCGCTCTTGAGAAGGGTCGGCGTGGCCGTGGGCTCGAACGGATGGCGCGGGACGGGCACTTCCAGCCCCTGGCGCCAGGCCTGCCGCCGCTGCGGGCGCAGGCCGTCCCAGAAGCCGATGTTGGAGCCGTCGTCATAGCTGGCCATCAGCATGGCTGGACCGCTTTGGGCGGGCTTGCCCTCCGAGGTGGGCCAGTAGTAGGTCTGGCGCACCGGCAGGCTGGTGACGGTGCGGCCGCTTTCCACAGGCACGAACTCTTTCTTCGCGTTGTTGTAGTAACCCGCGGCGCGCCACCACGGGTTGGCATAGGTAGTGAACAGCTTGAACAACGGCTGCGGCGTGACGCTGGCAATCAGCCTGGCCACGGGGGCTTGCCGCAACAAGGGGGCGCTGGGGGCCACCAGATCGAGCGAGCGGCGCGGCATGGCCAGGATCAGCGTGTCGGCCACCAGCCGGGCACCGCCGCCCAGCGTCAGCGTGAATCGGCCGCCGTTGTGCTCGAAGCCCTGCAACCGCGTCTCGAGCCGGATCTCGCCGCCCTGCTTCCTGAACAGCTCGGCCAGCGACAGCGGCACCTGCTGAAAGCCCTTCTTGAACCCGAAATACTCGGGGTCGATGCCAAAGTCCGACAGGAACCAGGGAATCGCGTCGGCCGCGTTCCAGTTGGACACCACGCTCTCATAACCGCCAGCGTCCAGCCCCAGCTGGTAGGCCTCGCCCGTGATCACGCGCAACAGCAGGTTCCAGAAGCCGAGCTGGTACAGCGGCTGGCCATCGAAGCTGGCCTCGCGCGCCATCCTGTGGCGCTGTTCGTTGGTCAGGCCCTTGGCCGTGATGCCGGGCACGATCTGCTCGATCGCGTTGACCATGATCACGCCCGAGCTGCTGCCCCGCTCCAGAAACGAGAGCCGGTAAGGCACCTTGTCGGGGTCTTGCGTGAAATCCGACAGGCGCAGATGCGTGCCGCGCAAAAACGCAATGTTTTGCGGCTGGTCCACCGGGAACGGGTAGGTCTCGATGGCCTGGCTCTTGGGCAGCGCTTTGTTCAGCTCCTTGAGCAGGGCCACGATCAGTGGCTGGGTCTTGGGCAGGATGCGCATGCCGCCCAGCTCGGCCACCATGTTGGGAATGCCCGGCGGCACCACCGACAGCAGCCGCCCGCCGATGTGGTCCGAACCCTCGATCAGCACGATCTTCTTGCGCGGGTACCGGGCCTTGAGCCGCCAGGCGCTGTAGACGCCCGACACACCGCCCCCCACGATGGCGATGTCGCACTGTGCAGCCGCTGGGGATTTGTTCTTGCCTGCCATGTTGCCTCCTTGTGAAAACCGGCTTTGATTATTCGGCGGGCAGGGGCGGGGCGCCATGGAGATATGTCACTGGAATTCAGGGGGCAAGCTGAACGCCGTCCCGCCTCAAGTAGACTGCTCTCAAGGAAGGACCCTCAATCCTGACGATCCCCGCCCCCCTTTTCCAGATGAGCGCTCCCTTCTCAGAAGTCAACAAGACCGCATCAGCAGAGCATCAGAACTACCGAGCCGACATCGACGGGTTGCGCGCTCTGGCAGTTCTGGCCGTGGTCGGATTTCACGCCTTTCCGTCGTGGCTCAAGGGTGGTTTTATCGGCGTTGACATCTTCTTCGTCATCTCTGGTTACCTCATCTCCAGAATCATCTATGGTCAGCTCAATCAGGCGTCCTTCCGGATTCTGGAGTTCTATGCACGCCGGGTACGCCGGATTTTCCCGGCGTTGTTGATCGTCATGATCAGTTGCCTCGCGTTTGGCTGGTTCGCGCTCCTGGCCGACGAGTACAAGCAATTGGGCAAGCATGTCCTGGGCGGAGCCACTTTCATTTCAAACTTTCTGCTTTGGAACGAAAGCGGGTACTTTGACAACACCGCAGAAACCAAACCGCTGCTGCACTTGTGGAGCCTGGGTGTCGAGGAGCAGTTCTACCTGTGCTGGCCGCTTTTTCTGTGGCTGGCATGGCGGCAGCGCCTGAGCCTTCTGGCGATTTCATTGCTAATTGCATCGTCCTCCTTTCTCCTGAACATCGCCACGTTTCGCATTGATTCCGTCGCGACGTTCTACTCACCCCAAACGAGGATATGGGAGTTGCTTTGTGGGGCCATGCTCGCTCATTTCCATATGACGCAAGGCACGAACTCCGATACGGTCACCCTGACCACTCCGGGCCAGGCCTCCAGTTTCAGCCCGTCCACCCTCGGCAGGATCGGACCGTTTTCTGCTGATTCTTTTCGCTCTTTTCTCGGTGCTTTTTTCTTGATAGCGGGGTTTCTCGCTGTTTCGAAGCGCTCGCCGTTTCCGGGCTTCATTGCACTGTTGCCGGTGCTCGGAACCGTGCTGCTCCTCTCTGCAGATGAGCGCACCTGGTTGAACCGGAAGATCCTCGCCAGCAAGCCAATGGTGTGGGTTGGCCTGATCAGCTTCCCACTGTATCTCTGGCACTGGCCCATTCTTTCGTTTCTGCGGATCATTGACAGCGATACCCCCAGCCTGCCGGTCAGAGGCCTGGCCATCGCGGCAGCCCTGCTTCTTGCCCAGTTAACCTATTTATTGATTGAGCGACCAATCCGGTCCAGAGGAGGCGCGCCACACGCTGTCAAGATCTTATGCAGTTTGATGGTCATTGCGGGGCTTTCGGGCTACGCCGTCTATCACGCAGAAGGGGTCGGGTCCCGACCTGCCGTCAAGTCATTCCGGCAGAACCAAAGCCAGCTTCTGCGAACCGCTGAAATCGACGAGGCATGCCTTGTCTATGCGGGCAGTGAGAGACCCGTTTTCCCCTACTGCCGGTACACCGATGCTGGAGGCCAAAAGACAGTCGCTGTGATCGGGGACAGCCACGCCCACACGGCGTACGAGGGCATCGCACGGACACTGGCGGAAGCGGGGGTCAACACCGTCCTGTTCGCCAACAGCGGTTGCCCCCCGTTTGTCGGTGCTGAGTATGGCGCCTCGGAACACGAGCGAAACAATTGCAGGCGGCAAATAGAGCAGATTCTTCGCAAGGTCAGCGACAAGAAAGACATTCGGGATGTCCTCATTTTCTCGCGTGGGGCGGCCTATGTGACGAGCCAGAGGTCTCCCGGCATCAACAGCAAGACGGGCGGGGATGGCGAGCCGTTGATTCCGCCCTCAGTGTTCGAATCCTCTCTGCAGAACACAGTTGATCTGCTCCAGCGGGCCGGCAAGTCGGTGGCGTACGTTGCCGAGAACCCAGAGTTGCTGGATTCACCGCGATCGTGCATGCCCAGGCCCATGCGGTGGGAGAAGAAAACCTGCGATGTCAGCCTGTCCGACGTCATGACCCGGCAGAAGAGCTACCTGACCCTTCTTACCCAGCTCAAGAACGTCAAGGTCATTCATTCGTTGGACAGCTTTTGTCCCCATGGAACCTGCCGTGCCTTCGACGCCAACGGCAACCTTCTGTACGCCGATGACAATCACTTGTCGGTCGCCGGCAGCCGTTTTCAGGCTGACACCGTGTTGCACAGCACGCTGAGCTTGATGCAGAAGCCGTAAGGCAGGTGCTTTGGACCTGAAACTGGCACGCGTAGCCACTAATATCCATCCATCATGAAAGCCGCTTCCTCCCAACCGCTCTGGACCCTCGCCGCGCCCGCTGCCGGCTGGCTGCTGCTGGGTGGCACGCTGCTGGGCCTGGGCGGCTGGTACGCCCTGCTGATGGCTGCCGGGCTGCTGGGCTGCGTGCAGGCCGCGGTGCATCACGCCGAGGTGGTTGCGCATCGCGTGGGCGAGCCCTACGGCACGCTGGTGCTGGCGGTGTCGGTCACCGTGATCGAGGTGGCGCTGATCGTTTCGCTGATGCTCAGCGGCGGCGAGGCCACGGCCGCGCTGGCGCGCGACACCGTGTTTGCCGCCGTGATGATCATCCTCAACGGCATGATGGGCCTGTGCCTGCTGGTGGGGGCGCACCGGCATGGCGAGCAGACTTTCACCCAGTCGGGCGTGAGCGCGTCGCTGGCCACGCTGGCCGCCATCGTCACGCTCACACTGGTGCTGCCCAACTTCACGTCCAGCGCGCCAGGCCCGGTCTACAGCGCCAGCCAGCTGGCCTTCATTGCGGTGGTCTCGCTGGTGCTGTATGGCACCTTCATCCTCGTGCAAACCGTGCGCCACCGTGGCTACTTTCTGCCCGCCGATGCCGACGTGCGCAAGGAAACCCACGCCGCGCCGCCCAGCACCCGCGCGGCGCTGGCCAGCGGCGCGCTGCTGCTGGCCTCGCTGGTGGCCGTGGTGCTGCTGGGCAAGGCGCTGGCGCCGCTCATCGAGCGCGTGGTGGCGGCCCTGGGTGCGCCGGCGGCGCTGGTGGGCATCATCATTGCCGCCGTGGTGCTCATGCCCGAAGGCCTGGCCGCCGTGCGCGCCGCGCGCGCCAACCGGCTGCAGACCAGCCTGAACCTGGCGCTGGGCTCGGCGCTGGCCAGCATCGGCCTCACCATCCCCACGGTGGCGGTCGTCTCGCTGGCCACGGGCTGGACACTGGCGCTGGGCATCGACAGCAAGTCCCTGGTGCTGCTGGTGCTCTCGCTCATGGTGGCCACCCTGTCACTGGGCACCGGCCGCACCACCGTGCTGCAGGGCGTGGTGCACCTGGTGATTTTTGCGGTGTACCTGTTCACGACCATCGTGCCGTGATTTTGAGGGTGGTTTTGAATGAAAAGTGGCTGGAGCCCAGGAGGAGCGGTCACTTTGCGCTACAAACTTGGTAGCAAAATCCGCTGGCTGAATACTGGGGCCTGCCGGTCTTAGAAAGCGCAGGACTCGCCAGAAGACCTGAGTCGATGCCTATTCAACTGCGTAGACCCCGTGTTGCAGTCTCCGCTGTGTACTCGCCTGGTGACGGTGAAGGGGTGTATTGGCCGCGAGGGGTAGGGAGTGAATTGGGCTGTAGCCCTTTCCGGATGGTCGCTTTAAGCTATTAAAGTTGTAGCATTTAAAGAAGATCGAACTCAAAAATTCGAATCCGACCCTCAATTCCCCCCTCAATTCCCCCCTCAATTCCCCCGAGGACGTAGTGCGCAACCCCAGCGGCTAAAAGAGAAGCCACCCGGAACCCCACAGCTTTAGCGGCTGGCAGGGGTTGTAGATGGCTTTCTTTTCTATAAGAGACGCTAGAACAGCGTCAGCTGCAAACTCTAAAACTCCAAAACTAAAATTGATTCACTCCAGAACGGCGCCAAAGATCAGACCAAGCACAAACACAAAAAAGGCTAGGTATCTAACGTAACTAATTAATCGACCAGTTCGGCTTAAATACCCATGGTCAATGTCAGGATAAATACCTCTGCGATTAACTGACTGCCCCGGTTTATTTGCAAAACTTTTCGGGAAGCTTCGTAATACGGCTGTCAAAAGCAGGCCAAGCGCACCCGATCCAATCACCAAAGTTAACAACCAGTCGCGCATAGTCTCAACGGCACGTACAGTTTGGCGACGGTACCGCGTAAGTCAAAGATGCACCATAAATTGCACCGCCGCTCGCTTGAGCATAGTAGCTGCGGCTGACGGCACTCGCGCCGCCTGCGCCTCGTCTGACTGCTTGCAGGCCATTGCCAAAACCAATACCCCTTCCAACTGCGCCGCCTAGTCCACCAAGCGCTGCGTTTTGGAGCATCGCGCCGAAGGTTGGTGCCATCCCATCTGGGCACCCTGGATCAGCCAGGTATCCAGCGACGCCTGCTGCGGCACCGATAGCAGCATTGATGAGAATACCGCCGCCGGGAAATGCTCCTCCGATAGCGCCGCTGATTGCACCTCCCAATATCGACTGCCCCGTTGCAGCGGCAGTAACCCCGCCAACAATGCCCCCGACAATTGCACCGGGTACGAAGATGAACTCCCCAGTGGGATCCGTGTACATCAGCGGATTCCCGCCCACATATCCATAGGTATTAATGCCCCCCGCCAACCCAATCGGATCATTCTGCGTGTACCTCCCCTGACTGGCAAGGTAGCTGCGCTGGTAGTTGTAGAAACTGCCCGCCTCATCGTCCGCATATTGCCCCGGGAACCGCAGGTTCATCTCGGTGGGTGCGGTCGCTTTCAGTAGCACCGGCTGGTTGGTGATCGCTGCCTTGGGGTTGGGCGTGGCTTTCAGGATGCCCGTGGGCTTGTTGTTGCCAAAGGCGCTGTACGGCCACTGCCACACGGGTTGGTTAGCCTCGTTGGTCATCAGCCGGGGCGTGCCCAGGTGATCGGTGTGGATGGCGAAGAATTTGCCGTTGCGGAACATCCCGACCGGGATGGCTTGGCCGTCGTCGGTGGGTAGCCACAGGTACTCGCTTCTTCCCTTGCCGGCGGCTGAGCCGTTGTCGTATTCACCCAGCACGGCCCATTCGGGCAGGTGGCCGTCGGCAAAGGTGTAGCCGGTGCCGATGCTGGTGTTGGCCTGGGCCTGGGCAAACAGCCACTTGAAGTTGCTCTTGAGCCAGCTGATGAAGTCCTGGCCCAGCTCGGTTTCGCTGGGCAGGGTTTGCTGGGCCTCCGGTTCGCTCTTGAAGGTTCTTTGGCCCAGCGCGTTGTGCAGGTAGCGCACTTGGGCGGCTTCGCCGTCTTTGACGATGCTGACCTGGCTCAGGCGGTTGGCGTTGTCGTAGTCAAAGCCGCGCAGGCCGTCGCTGGTGAGGTTGGCGGCCGCGTCCAGGCTGTAGGCGACGTTGCTGCTCACGGTGCTGACGGTCTTGGTGCCCCTGACCTTGGTGAGGGTCTGGGTGAAGCCCAGCAGCTTGTTGCTGGCGGGGTCCACGTTCAGGGCCTGGGCGGTGGATTTGGAGAAGTCGCTGTCGTCAAAGTCACCGTCCAGGTCGGTGTCGCTGGTGGTTTTGTCGATGGCGGTGAGGCGGTTGCTGTTGGCGTCGTAGGTGTAGCTGGCCTCGCTGCCGTTGCGGTTGAAGCTGGTGAGGCGGTTGCGGCTGTCGTAGCCGATGGTCCAGCTCAAAGGGGTGGTGTAGAGGGTGACGGTGCCGGTGGCTGTGCCCGTGCCCGTGCCCGTTGTGGCGGCGCTGGCCCACAGGTTCTGGGTCAGGCTGGTGATGCGGCTGGCGGCGTCGTAGCCATAGCTGGCAAATTCATTGGCCGTCATGCGCCCGTCGCTGTCAAAGCTGCGGCTGGCGCTGTCGCCATTGGCCCAGCTCCAGGCCTTGGGCTGGCCCAGGGCGGTGTGGGTGAGGTTGCTGACGAAGGGCACGACGGGCTTGGGCTTCTTGACGGTGCCGCCGGGCAGCTGGGTGGCCAGGCCGGTGATCTGGCCGGCGGCGCTGCGCTGGTAGAACAGCTTGAGCCCGCTGGGGTACTCGATGCTGGCCAGTTCGCCGCCCTGGTAGCTGTAGCGGGTGGTGAAGCTGGCCGGGTTGGCGGGGTTGTCGTTGACGGTCTGGGCTTTGCTGAGGATGCGGCCCAGCGCATCGCGGGTGTAGCTGGTGACGCCCGACGGGTCTTCGATCTGGCTCAGGTAGCCGGTCTGGCCCTGGTCCCAGGTGTAGACGGTCTGGTGCTGGGCCCCGCGGGTGACCTGCACGGGCCGGCCCAAGGTGTCGCGGGTGATCTGGGTGGTGATGCCCCGGGCGTCGGTGATGGCCGCGATGTCACCGGCGGCGTCGCGCTGGTAGCTCTGGGTGCCGATGTCGGGGCTGGTTTCGCTCACCACTTCGCCAAAGGCGTTGCGGCTGTACTGGGTGGCCACGCCCTTGGGGTCGGTGACCTGGGTGAGCTGGTCCAGCGCGTTCCAGGCCTGGGTGGCGGCGGCGTTGTCCGGCAAGGTGGTGGCCACGGGACGGCGCAGCGCGTCCAGGCTCTGGCGGGTGGTCTGGTTCAGCGGGTCGGTCTGGCTGATGGCTTCGCCGTTGGCGTCATAGCCCAGCTGGGTGGTCTGGCCGACGGCGCCGCTGATGGCGCTGACGCGGTTCAGGCTGTTGATGGCGCGGCTGGTGGCCTGGGCGATGGCGCCGCCGGCGTCGCGCACTTCCTCGCGGATGCGGTTGCCCATGGCATCCAGGGTGTAGGCCACGCTGTTGCCGCGGTTGTCGGTGGCGCCAATGAGGCGCTGGGCGGCGTCGTACTGGTAGCTGGTGGCCTGGCCGCTGGGCAGGCTGGCGCTGGCCAGCAGGCCGGTGGGGGTCCAGGTGTAGGTGCTGGTTTCATCACCGCGGCTGGCGCTGGTGAGGCGTCCGCGCAGGTCGTAGCTGTAGGTGGTGACGAGGCCGTTGGGCTCGGTCTGCTGGGTGGGGCGGCCGGCGCCGTCGTATTGCCAGGCGGTGACGTGGCCCAGGGGGTTGGTCTGGCTCAGGCGGTTGCCCTGGGCGTCGTAGGTGTAGCTCCACACGGCGCCGCGCGGGTCGGTGTGGCTGGCCACCAGGCCCTGAGGAGTGTAGGTCCAGGCCCAGCTGCGGGCCTGCCCGCTCGACAGGTCAGTGACGGTTTCGCTGAGTTTGTTGCCCAGCGCGTCATAGGTGTAGGCGGTGCTGCGCCCGGCCTCGGTCACCAGCACGGGCAGGCGGAACACGGGGTACCACTGGGTCTGCACGGTCTGGGCTTCGGGGCGGCTGGCGGCTCGGGTTTCACTGGTCTTCAGGCGCCGCGCAGTGTCCCAGGTGAACAGGGTGGTGATGCCTAGGAAGTCGGTTTGGCTCTGGAGCAAGCTGTTGGGATCAAACACTTGGGCAGCTATGCTGTTTCCGTCTGCACCCATCGCACTGGCTTGTCGGGTATCCATGCCACTGGCGCTTCCGCTCATGGCCTGATACTCATAGCTACGCGTCATGCCCAGCGCGTCGGTCACGGCGGAGGCGCCTGCGCCGTATGCGACGGCTGTGCGGTCTGCGCCACCTGCCAGCTCGCTCAACACGGCACGACCTTGGGAGTCGTAGTTGTAGGTGGAATAACGACCGCCCTGCTCGTCCACAATGCCCGTCACGTACTGAGGCCAGCCAGCGTTTTCGTAAACGTAGGTTTTGGATGAATTGTCCGGATAGCCCGCGCCAATCAACCGCGATGCGCTATCAAATTGGTAGCTGATGACCTGCCCGTCGGGCGTGGTGACGCTGATCAGTTGGCCTTGGGCGTTGTACGCGAATTGCAGGCTGCGGCCGAAGGCGTTGGTCACCTGGCTCAATCTGCCCCCTGCGTACGCGTACTGGAGCGACCAACCATTGCGCTGCTGCGCGCGCAGGGCCTGTCCGGTCGTTTTGTCGAAAAGCCAGGTGCTGTCGTCGCTGGCTCGATGCAACACAATGCCCTCCGCCGTATCGCTCATGGAGTCGAGGCTGCCAGAAGCCGTCCAAGCCGGGGGATACAGATTGGGATCAACAACGGGTTGGGCGGGAGTACACCAAGTGTTGGGCGCACATTGCCACACACCGCCCGCATTGGGATCGACATAGGCAACGGGTGCGGTATTGACAAACTGACTCACGCTACCGTCGCCGAAAATGACCGTACGGCTGGGGCGGGCCGGACTCCCGACGCCAAGGACTCGATGGGCGTGGTTGTGACTCCAGGTCAAACCCAGGCCTGCTTCGGGTTGAACGCTCCAGCGACTCGCGTAATGCCGGACCAGGGTCAATGGATGCGCCCCCAGGTCTTGCCAGTCGCGCTCGGCCAGGATTTTGGTCCCTGTGGCCGGCAGGATGGGGTGCCCAGTTGCCAGACCAGGGCTGGCGGGACAGGTCTGTGGAGTGGCCGGAGAAAGCGGGGTTCCCTGTACTTGAATCGCCAAGTTCGCCGACGCCGCGCAACCACCGCAATCAGCGCGAACCAGATCGACCTTGGATTCACCCATGAGTGTTTGCGGGGGGCTGTAGTTCAGCACCACTCGACCATTCGCGTCAGTGGCACCCGACAACGCAGCAACATGCCCTCCCGCGCCCGCTTGAAAGGTGACCCCGACAGCGACACCCGGAGCAGCAGAGCCGTTTTGCGTCACCGTGGCGACCAACTCCAGAACACTCCCGTTCGCATCGAGCGGCTTGGCTTGCGTTGGGCCAGACAGTGAAATGTTATAGGGCTGAATCTCGCACACCAACGTGATGTCCCTATACGCTGGACTATAGAAACGAGATCCGTCCTGATTGGCATGGGAATACGACCAAGATACCCCCGCCGTGCAACTCTCCAGCAAATAGGGCTTGTGCCACTGCACGGTATCAATGGTATTGGCATAGGCAACTGCGGTCGCAGCCGCCGCACACCACGAAGCTCCCCGTACCACAGGGGTGTCGCCAATGCCAGACCAACTGTTAAAGAAATACTTGAGGGTCTCGCCGCTCGGACATGCCGTAAGGCTGGTATTGGGGTAACTTTTAATCGTCGTGGCCTCAGCATGGCCCGGCATCATGGCGATACAAAGCAATACTAGCCCTGTGCACGCGAAACCGCGTCTTAGAAAACGTCCGAAAATGGCAAACATAGCCCCACCCTGTTAGTAGCCGGCGCAATTTAGCGACATAAGCGCAACTAGTCAATTTGAATTACGCGCCTTGTCTCATCTCCGCGCCATGTCCACCTACCTGTGCTGTGATTAGTGACGCCACAGGCACCAAATTTGCTTTGAGCCTCTTGGTTGTATTTCCCTGTTCTGTCTGGAGCTTTCCCATGAAAAAACGCGTTTTCCTCAAGACCACGGCCGCGCTGGCCGCTGCTGCCGCTTTTGTTGGCACGGCCAGCGCCCAGACCACGCCGATCAAGTTCCAGCTCGACTGGCGGTTTGAGGGGCCGGCCTCGCTGTTCCTGGTGCCCGCCGCCAAGGGCTATTTCAAGGACGCCAAGCTCGACGTGTCGATTGACGCGGGCAACGGCTCGGGCGGCACGGTCACACGGGTGGCTTCGGGCACCTACGACATGGGCTTTGCCGACCTGGCCGCGCTGATGGAATTCCACGCCAACAACCCCGACGCGCCCAACAAGCCCGTGGCGGTGATGATGGTCTACAACAACACGCCGGCTTCGGTCATGGCGCTCAAGAAGTCGGGCATCAAGACCCCAGCCGACCTGAACGGCAAGAAGCTCGGCGCTCCGGTGTTCGACGCCGGCCGCCGCGCTTTCCCGATCTTTGCCAAGGCCAACAGCATCAGCGGCGTGCAATGGACGGCCATGGACCCGCCGCTGCGCGAAACCATGCTGGTCCGCGGCGACGTGGACGCCATCACCGGCTTCACCTTCACCTCGCTGCTGAACCTGGAGGCGCGCGGCGTCAAGGCCGAGGACGTGGTGGTGCTGCCCTACCCCGACTACGGCGTGAAGCTCTATGGCAACGTGATCATTGCCTCGCCCAAGCTGATCAAGGAGAACCCGGCCGCCGTCAAGGCCTTCCTCTCGGCCTTTGCCAAGGGCATCAAGGACGTGATCGCCAAGCCCGAGGCCGCCATCGAGACCGTCAAGGCGCGTGACGGCATCATCAACACCGCGCTCGAAACGCGCCGCCTCAAGCTGGCGATCGACACGGTCATCAACAGCCCCGACGCCCGCGCCGAAGGCTTTGGCCAGGTCGTGCCGGGCCGCCTGTCGCTGATGGCCTCGCAGGTGTCGGACGCCTTCAACACCAAGACGCGCGTGAACCCGGACACCGTATGGAACCCGGCCTTCCTGCCCGCCAAGGCCGAGCTCAACGTCCTGCCGGCAGCCAAGAAGTAATGGCCGCCGTGGCAGACGCAGACCCGGGCAGCCATTTCGTCGATTTCCGCGACGTCTGGCTGGCCTACAACGACGAGTTGCTGGCCCAGAACCACTTTGCGGTCGAAGCCATTGACCTCAAGGTGCGACAGGGCGAGTTCATCGCCATCGTCGGCCCCTCGGGCTGCGGCAAGTCCACCTTCATGAAGCTCACCACCGGGCTGAAAATGCCGTCGATGGGCCGGATCCTCATCGACGGCCAGCCCGTGACCGGGCCGCTGAAGATCAGCGGCATGGCCTTCCAGGCGCCCAGCCTGCTGCCCTGGCGTACCACGGTGGACAACGTGCTGCTGCCGCTGGAGATCGTGGAGCCCTACCGCTCCAGCTTCAAGGCCAGGCGCAAGGAATATGAAGAACGTGCCCGCAAGCTGTTGCAGAAGGTGGGCCTGGGCGGCTACGAAGACAAGTTTCCTTGGCAGCTGTCCGGCGGCATGCAGCAGCGGGCCAGCATCTGCCGCGCACTGATCCACGAGCCCAAGATGCTGCTGCTGGACGAACCGTTCGGTGCGCTCGACGCGTTCACGCGCGAGGAACTGTGGTGCATCCTGCGCGACCTTTGGACCGAGCAGAAGTTCAACGTCATCCTGGTCACGCACGACCTGCGGGAAAGTGTGTTCCTGGCTGACACCGTGTACGTGATGAGCAAGAGCCCGGGCCGCTTCGTGGTCCGGCGCGAGATCGAGCTGCCGCGCCCGCGCGATCTGGAGCTGACCTACACCAAGGAGTTCAGCGACATCGTTCACGAGCTGCGCGGGCACATCGGCGCCATGCGCAAACAGGGCCATGAAGCCGCGGGAGCCGTGCAATGACCCGCAACCGCAACCTGGAGCGCTGGGCGCCGGTCATTGTGCTGGTCGTCACGCTGCTGATCTGGCAGATCGGGGTCATGGCGTTCAGCGTGCCGGAGTTCATCTTCCCCAGCCCCTGGGAAATCGCCAAGCAGTTCGCCGAGTTCAAGGGCCCGCTGCTGGAAGCCGCGTGGAAGACCTTCTGGGTCACCCTGCTGGGCTTTGGCATTTCCATCGTGGTGGGCGTGCTGCTAGGCTTTCTGGTGGGCTCCTCGCGGCTGGCCTACGCGGCGTTCTACCCGCTCATGACGGCCTTCAATGCCGTGCCCAAGGCCGCGATCACCCCCATTCTGGTGGTCTGGTTCGGCATTGGCCTGGGGCCAGGCATCCTCACCGCGTTCCTGATCTCGTTCTTCCCGATCACGGTCAACATCGCCACCGGGCTGGCCACGCTGGAGCCCGAACTGGAGGACGTGCTGCGGGTGCTGGGCGCCAAACGCTGGGACGTGTTGATGAAGGTGGGGCTGCCGCGGTCCATGCCGTATTTCTATGGCTCGCTCAAGGTCGCCATCACGCTGGCGTTCGTGGGGACCGTGCTGGCCGAGATGACGGCGGGCGACTCCGGCATCGGCTACCTGATGCAGACCGCGGGCTCCCAGCAGCGCCTGCCGCTGGCCTTCGCGGGGCTGGTGATCATCGGCGCCATGGCGATGGCCATGTACGAGCTGTTCAGCGCCATCGAGAAGCACACCACCGCCTGGGCACACCGGGGTTCGCAGGGGCACTGAGCCCTTGCGGCCCCGTAAACTCAGCGCATGCCCTGGCACGCCCGACTGAACCTTGACTACCGGCTGCAGGCCGACCGCACCAACGCCCACTTCAGCCACGAGGGGCCGCTGCGCATCCTGCAGAGCCTCTACCCCGAGGGCACCGGCATCTGCCACAACGTGCTGGTTCACCCCCCGGGCGGGCTGGTGGGTGGCGACACGCTGGACATCACGGTCAAGGCCGATGCCGGCGCGCATGGCCTGATCACCACGCCCGGCGCCAGCCGCTTCTACCGCTCAGATGGCGAGCCCGCCCTGCAACGCACGCGGATTCTGCTGGCCCGTGACGCACGGCTTGAATGGCTGCCGCTGGAGGCCCTGTGCTACAGCGGCTGCCAGGCACACAACCACCTCACCATGGACCTGCAGCCCGGCGCGCAGCTGATCGGCTGGGACGTGGCCGCCTTCGGGTTGCCGCTGGCCGACCAGCCGTTTGTTGCGGGCAGCCTGCAACAGCACATCGAGGTGCCCGGTCACTGGCTGGAGCGCGGGCGCGTGGACGCGGCCGATGCGCTGCTGATGAACGGTCGCCTCGGCCTGGCCGGCCACCGCTGCCTGGCCAGCCTGTTCTTCGTGACGGGCAGCGAAATGCCGCGCCCGCAGCGTGAACAACTCCTGGACCTGGCCCGCGAGGTCACCACCGGGCACGCACTGGAAAGCACCGCGGGCGCCACCGCGCCAAACGACCGCACCGTCATGGTCCGGGTGCTGGCACCGGTGGTGGAGCCGGCCATGGGGTTGCTGCGCGCCATTCGCGGCGCATGGCGGCAGGGCTTGTGGAACCTGCCCGGCACGCTGCCGCGCATCTGGGCGCTGTAGGCGCAGGCGGCGTTCTCCTACGCAGGGGTCAGCCTCGGCCCGCGCGCGCCGGGCGCGCTGTCGGTCATCGCTGCCGCGGCCCGGCACCTAGACTGGATTCATCCCATCCATTCCAGGAGTCAACCATGAAACGCGCCTCTTCCATGGCCGCCCGAACGGGCTTTCTTTCCTTCTCCGCCGCGGTGCTGCTGACGGCCACCGCCGCCACAGCCCAGGTGGCCACCGGCACGACGGGCATCGACGCCTCCGGCAACACGCAGGTTGAAAAGTCCAAATGCCTCAGCGGCCTGACGCAGCAGGACACCGCCACCTGCCTCAAGGAAGCCAACAACGCTGCCGCCGACAAGAAGCGCGGCGTGCTGGACAACCCCGGTGAAAACTACGCCGCCAACGCCGTGCAGCGCTGCGAGGTGCTGATGGGCGAAGACAAGATCGCCTGCCAGGCCCGCGTCGTGGGGTACGGCAGCACCGACGGAAGCGTGGCCGGTGGTGGCGTGATCCGCCAGATCGAGACGGTGGCCGTGCCGGCGCGAGCCACCAGCGTGACCATCGAACCCCAGACCGATGACCCGGTGCTGGTGATCCAGCCCGCGCGCTAAGCCGGCGGCGTCTGGTTGGTCGCGGGCCGGCCCTGCGCGGCCCGCGCCAGCGTGAGGCTGACGCTCAACCCGCGCTCGGGTGGGCCCTGGCTCACATCCAGCCGGGCGTTCAGCAGGCCCGCGTATTGCGCAATGATGGCCAGCCCGAGGCCGGCGCCCTGGCCCAGCGTGTGGCCCTGCTCGCCCTGGGTCCAGCGGTGCAACAGCTGGCTGGCCATGCCGGCCGGGAGGCCCGGGCCGTTGTCGCTGACCACGAGGCGGACACCCGAGGCTTCGCATTCGATGCCCACGGTGACGCGCGGCGCCACCGCCGGGTCGGACGGCTTGCCATAGCGCAGTGCGTTGTCCAGCAGGTTGTTGACACAGCCTTCCAGCAAGGTGCGGTTGCCCCAGACGGTGACAGTCTCCTCGGCCCCCTGCGCGCCCAGGTCCACCCCCAGCGCGTCTGCGGACGGCAAAAAGGCCAGCACGGCATCGCGCACCACTTCGTCCAGTGCCACATCCTGAAGCTGCACACCCGTGCGCGCTTCATCGGCAAACGCCAGCAGCAGCAGTTGATCCACCAGCCGGCTGGCTCGGGCCTCGCTGCTGGCAATCCGCTCCAGCTGCTGGCGCCAGACCTCGGCCTCGCCGCGGGTCAATCCATAGGCCGCCAGCGCACGGATGCCCGCCAGCGGCGTGCGCAGCTCGTGGGCCACGTTGCCCGCAAACTCGCGCTGCGCGCGCACGCTTTGCGCCAGACGGCCCAGCAGCTGGTTGAGCGCGTTGCCCAGGTTTTCAATGTCGCTGGTGCTGGCATCCATGGGCAGCGGCATCAGGTCGCGCGCGTCCCGTTGCTGCACGGCCTGCTGCAGCGCCACCAGCGGCTGCATGTCACGCGCAATGGCACGCCGCAGCCACGCCGCCAGCAGCACAAGCAACAGCACCTGCGGCGCCACCGAATAGACCAGCAGCCGCTGCAGCAGGCCACGCCGCGTGAGCGTGGTCTGGGCCATGACCACGGTGAACGGCGCGGGCTGATCGCGGCGCAGGGTGACCGCGCGCAGGTTGCGCCCCTTGAAACTCACGTACGAAAAACGGTAGGAGCTGGCCCCCACGGGAGGCGGCGCGTGCAGCCCGTCGCTGCCGGCGATCAGATGGCCATCGGCATCGTGCAGTGAGAAGAAGACCGCCTCGGTCTGGTCGAACAGCACGGTGCGGACCTCATGGGGGGTCAGGGCCAGCGCCACGCCATCGCCCTCGAACCGGACGTTGGACGCCATGAGGTAAGCGTCGTCCAGCAGCGAGCGATCAAAGGCCTGCTGCGTGAAGTAGCTGGCCACGGCCAGGGCCACCACCGTGCCCGCCGCCCAGGTCAACGCCAGCGGCAGCATCACGTGCCGCAGCAGGTGGGCGCGCAGCGTGGGTTTGGCCGGCGGGAGTGCGGCGGCGGCGGGCGCCTCAGGCGGTGGCATCGGGCCCGGCCTCCAGCACGTAGCCCAGCCCTCGCAGTGTGCGAATGCGCGCGCCCGAACCGGCCAGCTTCTTGCGCAGGCGGGAGATGAAGGCCTCGAGCGCGTTGTCGCCCAGCGCGTCGTCGAACTCCGACAGCTTTTGCGAGAGCGTGCGCTTGCTGACAACCCGCCCCGGTGGGGTCATGAGTTCCCACAACACCTCGAACTCGCGCGCGGGCAGGTCCATCGGCTGCCCCAGCATGTGGAAGCGGCGTGCCTTGCGATCCAGCCGGAGTTCACCCATGAGGGTCTGGTCGTCCGTCCCCTGGGCGCGGCGCTCCAGCGCACGCAGGCGGGCCTCCACCTCGTCCAGATCAAAGGGCTTGCCCAGGTAGTCATCGGCGCCGGCGTCCAGCCCGGCAATGCGCTCCTCGGTGCGGTTGCGCGCAGTCAGGACCAGCACCGGCGTGCGGTCTCCGCGCGCGCGCGCGGTGCGCAGCGCGCGCAGGCCGCTGCCCAGCCCGCTGTGCGGCGCCGACGACACCGGCAGGTTCAGGTCCAGCAGCACGGCGTCAAACGGTTGCACCCGCCAGAAATGCTCCGCCTGTTCCACGGTTTCGGCCACGTCCACGCGGTGGCCGGCATCGCTCAGGCTGCGGACCATCACGTCACGCAGCACCCGGTCGTCTTCCACCAGAAGGATTCGCATGGGCGTGATTCTGCGGCAAGCGCCCCGCCAGGCCCGCCGGGAACCACGTACGGAGCAACCCGATTGGCGTTTCTGCGTAGATCGTGGGTCAGCCAGCGGTCAGCGCGCGAGGCCGATAAACGGGGCTTCCGTCCACCCGCAACCCATCATGAAAATCAAGAGCCAGAAGGATTTCTTCTCGGGCGTCATGTTCAGCGCCATCGGCGCCGCCTTTGCCGGCGGCGCCACCACCTACACCGTGGGCGAAGGAGCCCGCATGGGCCCCGGCTATTTCCCGCTGCTGCTGGGCGTGGTGCTGGCGCTGCTGGGGGGGGCCATCATGTTCCGCGCCCTGGTGGTCGAAACCGAGGATGGCGACCCCATCGGCGCCTGGGCCTGGAAGCCCCTGGCATACGTCATTGCCGCCAACCTTGCCTTCGGCGTGCTGATCGGCGGCCTGCCCAGCCTGGGACTGCCGGCCATGGGGCTGGTGATCGCGATCTTCGGCCTCACGCTGCTGTCCAGCCTGGCGGGCGACAGTTTCAACCTCAAGGAGGTCCTGATCCTGGCGGCCGTCCTGGCCGCCGGCAGCTATGTGGCTTTCGTCCTGTTGCTCAAGCTCCAGATCCCCGTCTGGCCCACCTTCATCAGCGGCTGAAGAGAGCAGCACCATGGACCTCATTGCCAATCTCGCCACCGGCTTCGGTGTCGCCTTCACGCCGATCAACCTGCTCTATGCCTTCATCGGCTGCCTGCTGGGCACACTCATCGGCGTGCTGCCGGGCATCGGCCCGGTGGCCACCATCGCCATGCTGTTGCCGGCCACTTACGCGCTGCCGCCCGTGTCGGCCCTGATCATGCTGGCGGGCATCTACTACGGCGCGCAGTACGGCGGTTCCACCACGGCCATTCTGGTCAACCTGCCGGGCGAGTCGTCCTCGGTCGTGACCTGCATCGATGGCTACCAGATGGCGCGCCAGGGCCGCGCCGGCCCGGCGCTGGCGGCAGCGGGCCTGGGTTCGTTCTTTGCCGGCTGCGTGGGCACGCTGATCCTGGCGGCCTTTGCCGCGCCGCTGACCGAGGTGGCGTTCAAGTTCGGCCCCGCCGAGTACTTCTCGCTGATGATCCTGGGCCTGATCGGCGCGGTGGTGCTGGCCTCGGGCTCGCTGATCAAGGCAATCTCGATGATCGTGCTGGGCCTGCTGCTGGGGCTGGTGGGCACCGACGTCAACTCCGGCGTGGCGCGCTATGCTTTTGACATCCCCGAACTGACCGACGGCATCGGCTTCGTGGTGATCGCCATGGGTGTGTTCGGCTACGGCGAGATCATCAGCAACCTGTCGCAGCCCGAGGACGAGCGCGAAGTCTTCACGGCCAAGGTGCAGGGCCTGTGGCCCACGCGGCAGGACTTCAAGGACATGACCCCGGCCATCCTGCGCGGCACCGCGCTGGGCTCGGTGCTGGGCATCCTGCCCGGCGGCGGGGCGCTGCTGGCCTCGTTCGCGGCCTACACGGTCGAAAAGAAGGTCAAGAGCAAGCCCGGGGAAATCCCGTTCGGCCGCGGCAACATCCGTGGCGTGGCCTCGCCCGAATCGGCCAACAACGCGGGCTCGCAGACCTCGTTCATTCCGCTGCTCACGCTGGGCATTCCGCCCAATGCCGTCATGGCGCTGATGGTCGGTGCCATGACCATCCACAACATCCAGCCCGGCCCGCAGGTCATGACCAGCAACCCCGAGCTGTTCTGGGGCCTGATCGCGTCCATGTGGATCGGCAACCTCATGCTGGTGATCCTGAACCTGCCGCTGATCGGCATCTGGATCAAGCTGCTTACCGTGCCCTACCGCTGGCTGTTCCCGGCCATCGTGCTGTTCTGCGCGGTGGGGGTCTACACCACCAACAACAACACGTTCGACGTCTGGATGGTCGGCCTGTTCGGGTTCATCGGCTACCTCTTCGTCAAGCTCGGCTGCGAACCCGCGCCGCTGCTGCTGGGCTTCATCCTCGGCCCGATGATGGAAGAGAACCTGCGGCGCGCCATGCTGCTGTCACGCGGCGACTGGAGCGTGTTCGTCACGCGCCCGCTGTCGGCCGGCCTGCTGGCGGCCGCGGTGCTGCTGTTGCTGGTGGTGTTGCTGCCCGCCGTCAAGAAAGGTCGTGAAGTGGCGTTTGTGGAAGAGTGAGCTAGTGGAAGTCTGAGTACGCCGGGTTCATCCCTCCCGGCCTTGGCCGGCACTGTCACAGGTGCCGGCCTCTTTTTTTGGCCGCGTGGCCGTGATCCCCTACGATGGCAGCATGACACACCCCTCACCCGACAACCTCCCCGGCACCGTCCAGGTGCTGGCCTTCGACATCTTTGGCACCGTGGTCGACTGGCACGGCAGCATCCGGCGCGAAGTCGAAACGCGCTTTCCCGGCGTGGACGGCAACGCCTTTGCGCTGGCCTGGCGCGCTGGCTACAAGCCCGCCATGGCGCGCGTGATGCGCGGGGAGTTGGGCTGGACCCTGATCGACGACCTGCACCGCATGATCCTCGACCAGATCCTCCCGGACTTCGGGCTCCAGTCACTGGACGAAGCACAGCGCCGCGAACTCAACCGCGCCTGGCACCGGCTGGACCCCTGGCCCGACAGCGTGGAGGGCCTGATGCGGCTGAAGAAGAAGTTCACCATCTGCTCGCTGTCCAACGGCAACATCGGGCTGCTGACGCGCATGGCCAAGCGCGCCGGCCTGCCCTGGGACTGCGTGCTGAGCGCCGAGGTGTTCCGTGCCTACAAACCCGACCCGGCCACCTACCTGGGCGTGGCCCGGGTGTTCGACCTGCCGCCTGAACAGGTGATGCTGGTGGCGGCCCATCACGACGACTTGGCCGGCGCCCGCGCCTGTGGCCTGCGCACGGCCTACATCGAGCGGCCGCTGGAGTTCGGCGCCGCCCAGCCCAAGGACGTGTCACCGCAGCCCGGCAACGACCTGCATGCCGCCAGCCTGACGGCCCTGGCGGACCGCCTGGGCTGCTGAGCTCGGGACTTCAGGGCGGCGTGCTGTCGGGCGGCGGCTGGTGCGAGCCCAGTTGCCTGGACAGGCGCTGCGTGATGGCGGGCATGCTGGCTTCGCCGCGGTCCAGCCCGTAGACGGTGAGCGGAAAGTTCAGTGACTCCTGCTGGGCCCAGATCTGGTCGTGGGCCTGCGGCGGCAGGATGGCGGCCGGACTCCCCACCGCCACCCAGCCGATCGGCACGAACTCCCCCGGCGCCACCACGCTGCGGATATGCACCACTGCGTGGATCCGCACCTCGCTGCCGCGACCGAGGCGGGCCCCGTGAAACACGGCAGCGCCGGTGGCGATGAACACCTCGTCTTCCACCGTGCAGCCCACGACATGGGCCTGCGGTCCGATGAGGCAGTGATCGCCGATCGACAACGGGTGGGTCAGCGAACTGCGCAGCACCGCGTTCTCCATGACGATCACATTGCGACCGATTTCGATGGTGCCGCTTTCGGCAATGACCTGGGCCCCATACATGATGCGGCTGCCCGGGCCGATGCGGACATCGCCGCAGACCATGGCGTTGGGCGCCACGAAGGCCGTGGGATCGATCTGCGGCGAACCGCCGGCGTGGGTCAACAGCATGGGCACTCCTGGTAGCGCGCCTGATTATCGGCGCCCCGGACAGCCGGGCATGGGCGTCATCCGGATTGCTATCTTTTCAGGAGCACACTGTGGCCGTCCGGCATGGGCTACAGGCCAATTTGATTGAAATCCAGCGTCAGAACACCCCCAGCAGCATGAGGAGCAGGACAACGCTGAGGGGAACGCCAAGAAGCCAGGCAATGATGGGCATGTGAATCTCCGGTAGGTGGTGAATGGATGACTCCACCTTAAGCCCCCCACCCGCCGCGGATTGCGCGACAGCGTCGCCTGCCAGGGTAGGCACGCGCCTACCGCCGCGTCCCGTCAGATCGCCACGAGCCCGCGCACGCCGTTGGCTTCCATGTCCTTGCCTTCGCCGCGCGCAATGAACTCGCCGCGCTCCATCACGAGGTAGTCATCGGCAAGCTCTTCGGCAAAGTCGTAGTACTGCTCGACCAGCAGGATCGCCATGTCGCCCCGGTCGGCCAGCATGCGGATCACGCGGCCGATGTCCTTGATGATGCTGGGCTGGATGCCCTCGGTCGGTTCGTCCAGGATCAGCAGCTTGGGCTTGGCCGCCAGCGCACGCGCAATGGCCAGTTGCTGCTGCTGGCCGCCCGACAGGTCGCCACCGCGGCGGCCCAGCATCTGCTTGAGCACCGGGAACAGCTCGTAGAGCTCGGCCGGAATGGGCGTGCTGGCACTCTTGTAGGCCAGGCCCATGCGCAGGTTTTCTTCCACGGTCAGGCGTGCGAAGATCTCGCGCCCCTGCGGCACGAAGCCGATGCCCGCACGGGCCCGCTCATACGGTGTGGCGGCGTGGATAGCCTTGCCGTCGAATTCGATCGAGCCGGTCTTGATGGGCACCAGCCCCATGAGGCTCTTGAGCAGCGTGGTCTTGCCCACGCCGTTGCGGCCCAGCAGCACCGTGACCTTGCCCAGGTGGGCCTGCAGGCTCACGTCGCGCAGGATGTGCGAGCCGCCGTAATACTGGTTGACGTTCTTGACGGTCAGCATGCTCATCTCCCCAAGTACACCTCGATGACGCGCTCATCGCTTTGCACCTGATCCAGCGTGCCCTGCGCCAGCACTGAACCATCGCACAGCACGGTGACGATCTCGGAGATGGTCTTGATGAAGCTCATGTCGTGCTCCACCACCATCAGGCTGTGCCGCCCCTTGAGGGTCAGGAAGAGTTCGGCGGTGCGCGCGGTCTCCTCGTCGGTCATGCCGGCCACCGGCTCGTCCAGCAGCAGCAGCTTGGGGTCCTGCATCAGCAGCATCCCGATCTCCAGCCACTGCTTCTGGCCGTGGCTCAGGTTGCCCGCGAGCCGCGTCACGCTGTCGGCCAGGTGAATGGTGTGCAGGATCTCGGCCAGCCGGTCGCTCTGACCGCTGTCCAGACGGAAGAACATGGAAGACTTCACGCCCTTGTTGGTCTTCAGCGCGAGCTCCAGATTCTCGAACACGGTGAGCTGCTCGAACACCGTGGGCTTCTGGAACTTGCGGCCAATGCCCATCTGGGCGATCTCGGCTTCCTTGTAGCGCAGCAGATCGATGGTGGAGCCGAAGAACACCGTGCCCTCGTCGGGCCGGGTCTTGCCGGTGATGATGTCCATCATCGTGGTCTTGCCGGCCCCGTTGGGGCCGATGATGCAGCGCAGCTCGCCGGGAGCAATGTCCAGGCTCAGCTTGTTGATGGCCTTGAAGCCATCAAAGCTCACGCTGACGTCTTCCAGGTACAGGATGCGGCCGTGCGTGGTGTCCACTTCGCCCGGCGTGGCCAGACGCGAGAAGCCGGCCGCGCGGCCGCCGGATTCGGTCTTGCCGGCCTCGCCACGTTGGGCGTGGGCCTCGACACGGCGCGCGCCGTCGTCCAGCAGGTCGGGCGTCATGCCGCATCTCCCTTGCGCAACTTCTTCACCAGCCCCACCACGCCCTGGGGCAGGAACAGCGTCACGCCAATGAACAGCGCGCCCAGGAAATACAGCCAGTACTCGGGCGCCGTCACCGTGAGCCAGCTCTTGGCGCCATTGACGATGAAGGCCCCCACCACGGGCCCCACCAGCGAGGCCCGCCCGCCCACGGCCGCCCAGATGGCGATCTCGATCGAGTTGGCGGGGCTCATCTCGCTGGGGTTGATGATGCCCACCTGCGGCACATACAGCGCTCCCGCCACACCGCACATGATCGCGGAGATGACCCAGATGGTGAGCTTGTAGCCAATGGGGTTGTAGCCGCTGAACATGACACGGCTCTCGGCGTCGCGGATGGCCTGCAGCACGCGGCCGAACTTGCTGGCCACGAGCCAGCGCGCGAACAGGAAGAAGCCCAGCAGCGTCAGCCCGGTCAGGACGAACAGCACCATGCGCATGGACGGCGTGGCGATGGCAATGCCCAGGATGCGCTTGAAGTCGGTGAAGCCGTTGTTGCCGCCAAAGCCGGTTTCGTTGCGGAAGAACAGCAGCATGGCGGCGAACGTCATGGCCTGGGTGATGATGGAGAAGTACACGCCCTTGATGCGCGAGCGGAACGCGAAGTACCCGAACACGAAAGCCACCAGCCCCGGCACGGCCACGATCAGGATCAGGGTGGCGATGAAGCTGTCGGACAGCGCCCAGTGCCAGGGCATTTCCTTCCAGTCCAGGAACACCATGAAGTCGGGCAGGTCGCTCTTGTAGTTGCCGTCGCGCCCGATCTGGCGCATCAGGTACATGCCCATGACGTAGCCGCCCAGCGCAAAGAACAGGCCGTGGCCCAGGCTCAGAATGCCCGTGTAACCCCAGATCAGGTCCATGGCCAGGGCGCAGATGGCGTAGCACATGATCTTGCCGACCAGCGCCACGGCATAGTCGCTCATGTGGAAGACGCTGCCCTGCGGCACCACGAGATTGAGCAGCGGCGCCACCGCGCACACCAGGATCAGCGCCACGACGAAGGCGCTCCAGCCGGCGCGCGACAGCACGGCAGGACGGGAAGGAAGTGTGACCACGATGCTCATGCCTCGGCGCTGCGGCCCTTCATGGCAAAAATGCCTTGCGGACGCTTCTGGATGAAGATGATGATGAAGACCAGTACCGCGATCTTGGCCAGAACGGCACCCGCCCAGCCTTCGAGGAACTTGTTGAGCACGCCCAGCCCTAGGGCCGCATACACGGTGCCCGCGAGCTGGCCCACGCCACCCAGCACCACGACCATGAACGAGTCCACGATGTAGCCCTGCCCCAGGTCCGGCCCCACGTTGCCGACCTGGCTGAGCGCACAGCCCGCCAGCCCGGCGATGCCCGAGCCCAGCGCGAACGCGTAGGTGTCGATGCGCGCCGTGTTCACGCCCATGCAGGAGGCAATGGGCCGGTTCTGCGTGACGCCGCGCACGAACAGGCCCAGGCGCGTCCGGCCGATCAGGAAGGCCATGCCCAGCAGAACGGCGAAGGCGAAGCCGATGATGATGATGCGGTTCCAGGGCAGTTGCAGGTTGCCCATCACCGCCACGCCCCCACTCATCCAGACCGGATTTTCGACCCCCACGTTCTGCGCGCCGAAGATCGAGCGCACCAGTTGCTGCAGCATCAGGCTGATGCCCCAGGTGGCCAGCAGCGTTTCAAGGGGCCGGCCATAGAGGAAACGGATCACACTGCGCTCCAGCACGGCCCCCATGAGGGCCGAGGCCATGAACGCCGCCGGCACGGCCGCCACGAGGTACCAGTCGAATGCCCCCGGCAGGTATTTCTGGAACAGGCCCTGCACCACATAGGTGGCGTAGGCGCCAATCATCATGAGCTCGCCATGGGCCATGTTGATCACGCCCATCAGGCCGTAGGTGATGGCCAGGCCCAGCGCGACCAGCAGCAGGATGGAGCCCAGGCTGATGCCCGAGAACGCCGCCCCCAGCCGGTCGCCCCAGGCCAGCGTGGCCTCCACGGCGCGCAGCGAGGCCTGCAGCGCCCCCTTGACCTCGGGGTCCGACTCGCTGCGGATGCGCTCCAGCAGCACGGTCTTGGTGCTCGGGTCGCCGCTGGAGGCCAGCAGCTTCGCGGCCGACAGCCGCCGCGACCGGTCGGCGCTGCCCAGCAGGGCCGCCGCGCGAACCAGGCCGAGCTGGGCCTTGATCTCGGCGTTGGTCTCCGCCGCGTAGGCTTTTTCGATGAGCGGCAGGCGCGCCTCATCGGCCTCGCTTTGCAGCGTCTGCACCGCCGCGCGGCGCAGCTTCTCGTCCCTGGAAAACAGCCGCAGCGACGCCATGGCCGTGTCGAGCTCGCCACGCATGCGGTTGTTGTTGATCACGTCTTCGGCGCTGTCGGGCAAGGCCACGCTGGCGCCGGTCACCGGGTCGGTGGCCTTGTCGTCGACCACGATGAGGACCTGCTCGCCGGCCACCTTCACCGCATCGTCCACCAGCGCCTGGATGAAAGCTGCGGTGCGGTCGTCTGCCGAAGCCACGGCCTTGTTCAGCGCCTCGATCCGGGCGTCGGTGTCGCCGGTCACGATGGCTTTGGCTTCGGCGGCCGTCAACGCGTGTGCGGCATGGCCCGCGCACAGGGCCAGGACAATGAGAAAGTAGCGAATGATCATGAAAGAACCTGTAGGGTGACCAACACGTTGCCCACCCTGCAGGCCCCTGGACCGCTCCTCCCCGAGGGGAGAAGCGGCCGGAGACCGCTTCAGACGATTACTTCTTCGCCGGCTCGTCGGGCTTCTTGTCGTTGCCTTCGATGTACGGAGACCACGGCTTGGCCTTGACCGGACCCGGGGTCTTCCAGACCACGTTGAACTGGCCGTCGGCCTTGACTTCGCCGATGAACACCGACTTGTGCAGGTGGTGGTTCTTCTCGTCCATCTTGCTCACGATGCCCGAGGGAGCCTTGAAGGTCTGGCCGGCCATGGCGGCGATGACCTTGTCCACGTCGGTGGACTTGGCCTTCTCGACGGCCTGCTTCCACATGTGGATGCCGATCCAGGTGGCTTCCATCGGATCGTTGGTCAGGGGCTTGTCGGAGCCGGGCAGCTTCTTGGCCTTGGCATAGGCCGACCACTTCTTGATGAACTCGTCGTTGGTCGGGTTCTTGATCGACATGAAATAGTTCCAGGCGGCCAGGTGGCCTACCAGCGGCTTGGTGTCCACGCCACGCAGTTCCTCTTCGCCCACCGAGAAGGCAACCACCGGCACGTCCTTGGCCTTCAGGCCGGCATTGCCCAGTTCCTTGTAGAAAGGCACGTTGGAGTCGCCGTTGATGGTCGACACCACGGCCGTCTTGCCACCGGCGCTGAACTTCTTGATGTCAGCCACGATGGTCTGGTAGTCGGAGTGGCCGAACGGGGTGTACTTCTCGTCGATGTCACTTTCCTTCACGCCCTTGCTCTTGAGGTAGGCGCGCAGGATCTTGTTGGTGGTGCGGGGGTACACGTAGTCGGTGCCCAGCAGGACCCAGCGCTTGGCGGCGCCGCCGTCCTTGCTCATCAGGTAGTCCACGGCGGGAATGGCCTGCTGGTTGGGGGCCGCACCCGTGTAGAACACGTTCTTGGACAGCTCTTCACCCTCGTACTGCACGGGGTAGAACAGCAGGCCGTTGAGTTCTTCCACGACCGGCAGCACCGACTTGCGCGACACCGACGTCCAGCAGCCGAAGATCACGGCGACCTTGTCCTGCGTCAGCAGCTGCTTGGTCTTTTCGGCAAACAGCGGCCAGTTGGAGGCCGGGTCGACCACGACGGGCTCGAGCTTCTTGCCCATCACGCCACCCTTGGCGTTGATTTCGTCAATCGCCATCAGCACCGTGTCTTTCAACACGGTTTCGGAGATGGCCATGGTGCCCGACAGGCTGTGCAGCACGCCCACCTTGATGGTGTCGGCAGCATGGGCTGGCACGACCGTGAGGCCAGCCAGGGCGACGGCGGCAGTGAGCGCCTTGAGAGTAAAACGACGTTGCATGTGTGCTTCTCCAGTGAGACAAAACCTGAGACAAACCTGAAATCGCCCCATCCCCGCCCCTTGCGGAACGCCTCTGATGCGGACGGTTTGATCCTAGGGAGAACCCCAAGCCCGGGAAATACGCCGCATGGCGTACGCTGCGACGCCCCGGGGCCCACCCGGGCCGGCGGGAAGGCCCGGTACTTTTGTGTGATTTTTTTGCGACTAGGCCCCACCGACGAGGCCCCCGGCTGGTAATTCGCGCAGCCCCGGATCACCACCCTTTCCCGTACTCAAGTCCTTGATTCGGCAGGGATTTTTCGACCTTGCCCGGTCACGATTCGGCACGGCCACCCGGCGCAACCCCGGCCCTCGCCTGTCAGCTTTGACAGGTTGATGCGCCCCGAGGCGCTCCAGACAATCCAAGACGTCACACAAGGTAACTGGAGCTGCCGTTGAAGCAGACACCAAAGGGGGAAGGGGGCTGGAGGGCCCCTCATCGTGGTCACACGCCGTGGCTGGCAGGGCCTTGGGCCCGCAGCCCGGCGTGGTTGATCCTTGCGGGCCTGCCCGCGGCGGGCGCCCAGACCGCCAAGGCGTTGCCCGAAGTGCGCATCAGCGCCAGCGCGTTGCCGATCACGGCCGCAGCGGCCAGCCAGCATGTGACGGTGCTGACCCGTGACGACCTTGCGGCCCTGGGCGACCTGAGCGTGGCCCAGGCCCTGGCCCTGCAGGCCGGCGTGGTGGTGGACCGCAGCCCGCGCAGCGGTGGCTATGGCTCGCTCTACCTGCGCGGTGCCGACCCGAGCCACGTCGTCGTGCTGGTCGACCATGTCCGGCAGAACGACCCTCTTTCTTCACGCGGCAGCGCCGTCGACCTGAACACGCTGTCCACCGGCGACGTGGAGCGCATCGAGATCGTGCGCGGCAACGTGAGCGTGGTGCACGCACAGGCCTTGGCGGGGGTGATCCACATCTTCACGCGGCGGGCGCCCGGCACGGGCTACGGGGGGGTGGCCACTGGCGGCACCGGGCTGCGTGCGGCGCAGGCCGGCCTGGCACGCGAACACCTGCGCGCCAGCATCAGCCATCGTGAGGAGGGGGACCCTGACCGGGGATTCAATCGCACCCAGAGCGTCAATGGCGCGTGGGAGCAAGGGCTGGACCGGCAAGGTGCGGTGAGCCTCTCCGCCCGGCTGTCGAGCAGCCTCAACCTGGCGTTCCCCGATGACAGCGGTGGGACCCAACGGGCGGTGCGTCGCACGCTGGAGTCACGCCGCGCCGACAGCCGTCAGCTCTCGGCGCGCGCTGCCCTCAACACCGCCGGCGCGGGCCGCATCGAGTTGCAGGCCACGACGCTGTCACGCGACGGCACGGAAGCCAACCCCGGCGTCGCGCCAGGCCTGCGCGACCCTGCGGGCCTGCCGGCCATGGACACGCACACCGACTACCGCCACCATGACCTCCAGGCCCTGTGGATGCCGCCGGTGGACCGCGACCTGCTGCTCACCCTGGGGGTTGAGCACCAGCGCGAGAGCGGCACCCTGGACAGCCGCATCCACTTCGGCGCCCTTGCCTTGCCGGCGGCCTTCAGCCGGACGCGGCGCACCACCAGCCTGCTGGCCGAAGCCCGTTACCCGTGGGGCGCCTGGACGCTGCAAGCCGGTCTGCGCCACGACCACCCGGACGACGGCGACCCAGCCACCCATCCGATGCTGTCGGTCCAGCGTTCGCTCGAAGGCGGGGGCCAGTGGGGCGCCTCGATCTCGCGAGCCACCAAGCCGCCCAGTTTCTATGCGCTGGGCCATCCCCTGGTCGGCAATCCGCAACTGCGGACCGAGCGCGCCACGCACCGCGAGCTTTACTACGCCAGTTCGGCGGCCTCGCCCTGGCCCCTGCGCGTGACCCTGTTCAGCGCCCGCTACCGGGACCTGATCGACTTCGACGCGGGCCCGCCTCCTCAACTGGTCAACCGCGCCCGCATCCATGCCGACGGCATCGAGTGGCGTACCCGCCACGCGTCGGCCGCGGGATGGCGGCTGCAACTGGACGGCGCCTGGATGAAGGTGCGCGATCCGTCAGGGGGCGCTGCACTGCGCCAGCGCCCCCGCAGCCAGTGGAGCGCGCGGTTCAGCCTGCCCTGGGGGAGCCGCCGCGAGTTCACATTGATGGCCCGGCACATCGGGCGCCGCCTGGACTCGTCCATCCCGACTGGCGATCAGGAGTTGCCGGCCATGAACACCCTGGACGTCGTGGCGCGCATGCCCTGGGGCGCGGCCATGGCGACCCTGGCCATCGACAACCTGGCCGGCAGCCGCGGCGCAGAAAGCATTGGCACGCCACAGCCGGCGCGACGCCTGCACCTGGCCCTGAACTGGAGCCTGTGATGACACCGGAACCGACCTGGCCCGCTTCCCCGCGCCGCCTCGGGCCGTGGCTGCGGATGACGGCCGCCCTGCTGGCCGTCCTGCTGTGCATCCTGATCCCCTTCGCTTTGTGGGGCGAGGCCATGGACCGCGCCGCCCCGCACTGGATCGGCTACGCCGACCATGCGGTCTGGATCGCGACACTGGGCGTGGCCCTGCTGGTGGCCGACGTGCTGCTGCCCGTGCCAAGCAGCGTGGTGGGCATGGCCTTGTGCTGGACGCTCGGACCGGCCTGGGGCGGTGGCGCGCTGGCACTCGGCCTGACCCTGTCGTTCGCCTTCGGTTACGCCCTGGGCCGCCTGGTGCCGGAGCCCCAGCTGCGCCGCTGGGTGGGCGCCGCACTCTGGGACCGCGTACGCGAGCGCGCACGCCACCGGGCGCTGTGGTGGATTGTGGCGGCGCGCGCCCTGCCGGTGCTGGCGGAAATGAGCGCCCTGCTGGCCGGTGTCTGGCGGGTGCCGGTGCTGCCGGCGATGCTGATGGCGGCCCTGTCGTCCTGCGGCGTGGCGGCGCTGTACGCGGCCAGCGCCTGGTTCGGCACCAACGAACCGGGCATGGCCGTCACCTTGCTGGCCACGATGGCGCTTCCCGCACTGACCTGGCTCCTCCACCGATGGGTGGTGGGCCGCCTGCCGCATCACTCCACCCCCGACTCGAGCGAGACACCGACATGAGCTACCTCAACGCCCTGCGCCTTCATTTCGCCGGCCAGTTCCAGGCCAACGTATCCACCGTCAACAACGACCCCGGGCACTTTGACAACGCCTCGTTCAAACCCAGCTACCAGAAGATGCAGGGTGCCCAGATGGTGCCCCCCAATGGCTGGTTCAACCCGCAGGGTGACGCCGCCTGGCGATTCCTCGGGTGCACCGTCACGGCAGCCTGGATGCCGTCGGGCGCCGTGACGGCCAGCGACCCGGTGCTTCAATACATCGTCGCCGACTCCGACGGGCAGGTGCCCGCCAAACTCGTGGACCTGGACAGCGAGCAGCAACTCGTCTCGGAAATCTGGGGCCTCGAGGTGCGCATCGCCGACGACAACGGCAACACCCTGATGCGCGGCGACTTCGAGCCCGCCGCCTTTGCCGACATCTGGGACCGTGCCACCGGCTCGGGCGCGGGAGGTGATATCGGTGCTGGCGCGATGTACCAGTCGGTGCTAACCCGCCTGCAATGGGCGGATGTCTCGGCCTCGCCGTTCCTCACGGCGCTGAAAGCCGCCGCGGCGGACGGTCTGCTGTCCATCAAGTTCAACGTCGATGGCCTGAACATGGACTTCACTTCACCCAGCTTCATGTGCGGCCGCATCGTGGGCACCATCGGCCCCGCCACGCCCACGGAGCCCCGGCATCTGGTCATGGGTCGCCAGTTCATGGCCAGCGCCGCGGCCGGGGGCAATTTCTTCACGCCAGTGGGTGGGCTCAATTTCTGCGCCGGCGTCGTCGACGACACCGCCGGCTGCATCTACCTCGACCTGGGCAATGCACTGTCCACCTCCTCACCCGGCGGCACACTCAACGACCTCGGTGACCTGACCCTGGGCGTGTACGCCCCCACGGCCACGCCCGGCCGGCCCGCCGGCAGCGTGGTGCCCCTGGGCACCATCCCCTCCCGGGGCAGCCACGGGTACGCGAGCAACGCCGCGTGGTACGGCCAGACGGCGGGTATCGTCGCCCTGCCGCTCAGCCCCGCGCAGCTGCAGGCGGTGGCTCGCGCGCCACTGGTCCTCGCGGGCCCACCTTCCATCTCGATCAGCGAGTGGGACAGCGGTGCGTTCGTGCGCGCCGACACCTTCGTCTACCGCTTGAGCCCGGGCGATTCGGTGCAGGTTCCGGTGCTGGCGATGCAATGGGGTCAACCACTGGCGGGGGTCAGCGTGGGCTTCACGGCCGATGCGTCACAGCTCCAGCCCGGCAGTGGCTTCCCCTACGTGTGCCCCAGTCCCCCCGTGGCCACGCCGGCCGAGGCACTCGCCTTCAATGCCACCGCCGAGACAGGCAGCGACGGGCGCGCGGTCCTGACGCTGGACGCCAGCGACCCGGGCACGCCGCGCTGGTTCAACAATGGCCAGGACTACGGCATCGATGGACAGGTCTACGGCGTGCGCCCGGCTTTTGCCGATCCCGCCCTCAGTGGGCCGGTCAACCAGTGGAATTTCGTCAGCATCCTGCTGTGGAGTGGCTTCAAGCCCGCGCATCCGGTGACCTGGAACGACCTGCAACCCATCTTCCAGCAGTACGCCAACCTGTATCCCGTGATGAACCGGTTCCTGAACCTGGGTGACTACACCTCGGTGGTGAGCCATGCCGGCCTGCTGCTGCTCGCGTTCGGTCTCGATCCCGCCAACCCGAATGCGATGCCGGTGACGCGCGACCTGTCGCCCGCCAAGCGGGCCGCCATCCTGTCGTGGCTCAAGAACCCCTTGCCGGGCAGTCCTCCCCTCGCGCGCTCGGCTCCGGCCGCGACCGCTCCCGGGAACGCCGCGAGAGCGCCCGCCACACCCGCCGCGCCTTCTGCGCGCGGGGGCAAGGCCGCCGCCGCGGCCCGTCGCCTGATCCTGCAATAGCCCCGGGGAGACTTCGCCATGATCCGCCTCCAACGTTCAATGATCGAGGGCCTGCAAGGCCCGCAACCTGCCGTGGCCGCCGTCATCGCGGCGCTGCAGCAGGCCGTCGAACTCGAGCACGCCACCATCCCGGTATACCTCTACGCGCTGTATTCGCTCGACACGACGCGCAACGCCGAGATCGCTGCCATCCTCCAGTCGGTGGTGGTCGAGGAAATGCTCCACATGACCCTGGCGTCCAACGTGCTCAACGCACTGGGCGGCACCTCGATGGTGGGCACCCCCCGCTTCATGCCCACCTACCCCGGACCGCTACCGGGCGGCGTGGAAAGCGGGCTGGTCGTCAACCTGGCGCCGTTCTCGATGGCCCAGCTGCAGACCTTCCTGGACATCGAGCAGCCCGAGGACCCGATCGAGTTCAAGAGCCTCGCCGCAGCGCCGGGTGCCCCCATCACCATCGGCCAGTTCTACACCGCGATCTCCGATGCGATTGCCGTACTGGGCAACGGCGCCTTTGTGAATCCGCCTCGCAATCAGGTGGGGCCGGCCCTGATGCCGGAGTCGGTGGTGGTGGTGGACGTGACCACGGCCCAACAGGCCATCAACACCATCATCGAGCAGGGCGAGGGCACCACCACCTCGCCTGAGGAGGTCGTCGGCAAGGGCTATGCGCACTACTACCGGTTCATGCAGATCCAGAAAGGGCATCGGCTCGTCCGGCTGCCTCACGCCGTGCCCCCCGCGCCGCAGTACGCCTACACCGGCGCAGCCATCCCCTTCGACGCGGGCGGCGTCTACGCCGTCCCCACCAACCCGTCAGCCGCCGGCTATCCCCTCGGCTCGGCCCAGGCCTTCGCCAACAACAACTTCAACTACACCTACACCAGCCTGCTGCTCGCATTGAACGCGCTGTTCAGCGGGCAAGCGACACAGGACCAGATGGACGTCGCCATCGGGCTCATGATGTCGCTCAAGGGGCAGGCCCGCGCCATGATGGCGGGCATTCCCGACCCCGCGGTGCTCACCGGCCCCAGTTTCGAGTACCAGCCGGTCAATCCGTGACCGTGACGCGGCGGCGGGAAACCGGGAGTTCCCTGAACTCCCGGCTCAACAACGCCAGCGAGACGGCTCCCCTACAATGCCCTCAGACTCCCGTACCCGCTTACCGATACGACCGCTCTCGTGGATACCAACACCAGCTACCAGCTCCAGGGGCGCCTCGACGGCGTCACCTCGGCCGGACATCAGGAGGCGCTACTGGCACTCATCGATGGTGGCGTGCAATCCCTGGTGATGGATCTTTCCCAGCTCGACTATGTCAGCAGCATGGGGCTGCGCACCTTGTTGATCGTCGCCAAGGCGGCCAAGGCGCGCGGCGGTAGCGTGGTTTTGCGGGCCCCGAAACCCGCCATCCTGGAAGTGCTCACCATCAGCGGGTTCGACACCATTCTCCAGGTGCAAGGCTGAAGGGAGCGCCGTGGAGACAGCCTGGTTGCAGGGGCTCCATCGGCCCACAAACCCCGCGTGCTGAAGATCGCTTTCCTGCTGATCGGGCCTGCCGCCTTCCGCTCGCAATGGCATGTACTGGCGATCGCCGGGGCGTTGCTGATGGCGGTGGCTGCGGCACTGATTGCGGGGGTCTCCCCGATCCTCACCGTGAGCGTCTATCTCGCGATCGGGATCAGCCTGCTGGGCGTGGGCCTCGTACTCGCGCTGGGAGAGCTGCGCGTGCCGACGGACTCCCGCCGGGGCTTCACCATCGTCAACGGGGTGACCTGCGTGGCCGTCGGTACCCTGATCCTGATCTCCGTCCTGATCGACGGCTGGATGGTGGCGACCGCGATCCTGGTCGGCCTGGCGATGGGGCTGGTTGGTCTGAACCGTTTTGCGGCGGCCTTTGTCTTCAAGGTGGGCGCCTGGAGATTGTCGGCGCTGTATGGCGCAGCGGAGCTGGCCCTGGCGGCCATGATCCTGGCCAGCTGGCCCCTGTCTGCCGCACGCATGGCGCCCGTTGGCGTCGGCCTGGTCCTGGCGGTGTCCGGATGGATCCTGCTGCGGGTCGGGCTGATGCTGCGCACGCTGGAGGAAGAGGCCGCGATCCTGCTGCTGCCCGTGTTCTCGCGACGAGGCTGGTATGACCACGCCCCCATCCTGGTGAATGACACCGGCTCGGCGCCACAGCGCCACGAGAAGCCGATGACCCTCTATATCTGGACGCCGGAAGGCGCGGCCGGCGCACCCGTGGAACGCCTGCCCGTCATCAACCGCTATGTCGTCGCATTTGCCCGCAACGGCACGGTGTCCACGGGCCACGTGTCGCTGGAACTGCTACCCGATCTTTACATCAGCCACTACCCGGGGCGCGATCTGGGGCAGCCGGGCGACAACCTGTTGTCCCTGTTGAACTCAGGCCGCGAGAACGACATGGAGGGTCGCTTCCTCCCGTCCTACCCCGAGGAAGTGGCCGACTGGTGCCCGTCGGAGGTTCAGATCTCGCTACACACGTACAGCGAGCGCCGCTTGCGCGCATTCTGGGCCGGGTACCGCCAGGACAGCACCTACAACCTGTCGAACCGCAATTGCTCCACGCTGGTCGTGGCCGCCCTGGACGCCGCCCTCGAGGGTGCCCTGGCCTCGCCCAGGCCGTGGCGGCGCCTGATGGCGCTGCTGCTCGAACCGGACATGTGGGCCGCTTCGGCGATTCGCAGCCGCGCCACGGCCATGAGCTGGACGCCGGGTTTCCTGCTCGACTACGCCAGCGCGCTGCGGCGGCTGGTGGACGAGCCGCAGCGATCCTGGCCCCAGCGTCTGAAGCGGATCCTGCGGCTTGCCTGACCCAGATGCCTAGGACTCGAACTGTGGATGCAGCTGGCGGATGCGGTTCATCGCCATGGCGGCGGCCGAGGTACGCGTCTCCACGCCCAGTTTGGCAAACACGCGCTCCAGGTGCTTTTTCACGGTGGCCGGGCTGGCGCCCAGGATGTCGCCGATATCGCGGTTGATCTTGCCCTTGACCACCCAGTAAAGCACCTCGGCCTCGCGCGCCGTGAGCTTGAAGGACAGGCTCATGGCCTCGATCACGGCGGTGTCGGACACCTCCCGCATGACGATCAGCCAGTCGTCGTCACCCGTCTGCTGGTGGAGCCGGAAGGTCAGCCGGCGCGCGCCCTGCTCGGCCATGAGGCGGGGCGGCTCGATCTGCTGCTCGGCCTCCTTCAGGTGCCTGCGCAGCCAGTCGACCACCGGCTGCGGGGCCTGCGGCGCGGCCGTGCCGAAATAGACCTGCAACAAGTCGCGCGCCAGGGGGGTCTGCCACATGAGCTTGCCGTCGCTGGCGCGCACGGTGATGCTGGCATAGCCGAAGGCATCGAGCGCGTTGCGGGTCTGCCGCGCCTGGCGTGCGCCCTGCATGTGCACGTTCATGCGCGCCAGCACCTCCTTGGGCTTGATGGGCTTGGTGACATAGTCCACCCCGCCGGCGTCCAGCGCCGCCACGAGGTGCTCGGTCTCCGTCAGGCCAGTCATGAAGATGATGGGGATGTGCGCCGTCTGGGGCGTGGCCTTGAGGCGCTTGGCCACCTCGAAGCCGTCCATGCCGGGCATCATGGCGTCAAGCAGGACGATGTCGGGTAGCGCCTGCTGCGCGCGCTGCAGGGCCGCCTCGCCACCCGTGGCCACCAGTACCGTGTAGCCTGACTCGTCGAGCGCGTCGTGCAGCACCGAGAGGTTGTCGGGCACGTCGTCGACGATCAGCACCACGTCACTGTTGGCGCGGTCCAGCGTGTGGTCGAGGGGATTGGTATTCATGGTGGCGTCGCTGCGGAGGATTCCAGCACGGGCGCCAGCAGGCGGCCCATGGCTTCGAACTGGAATTGTCGGGCCAGCGTGCGCAGTTGTGCCACCACGCCTGCGCACTCGGGTTGATCGGTCTCGATCTGCTCCAGCAGGTTCATGATGCCCCGGTAGTACCCCAGCTGCACCACCTCCTGCAGCGCCGCCACCTGCGCCCGCGCGGGCCAGACCAGGGCCGCCCCCACCGGCAGCGGCACGGCCACCGGCGCGGCGGCCGCCGGCTGCTCCAGCCAGACCAGCCCGAGCTGGCGCTCCAGCCAGTCCAGCAGTTCGCTGTGCCGCACGGGTTTGAGAATGAAGTCCTCGGGCCGGACCCCCACGTCGTTGTCGAGCCCCTTGTCAAAGGCGTTGGCCGACACGATGGCAACGCGGGCTGCAGGGTACCCGGCGGCCACAGGCAACGCCGACTCCAGGCGCCGCACCCGCCGGATGGTTTCCCAGCCATCAATGCCCGGCATGGCCAGGTCCATCAGGATGGCGTCGGGCCGGTAGCCGGCGGCCAACAGGTCCAGCGCGTCATGCCCGCTGGCGGCGGTACGCAGTTCAAAGCCCAGCGGTCCCAGCAGATGAACCAGCAGCGTGCGGTCGGCTTCCTCGTTGTCGACCACCAGTACCTTGCGCCGCACGCCCTCGTAGCCCCGGCGCGGCAGTGGCGCGGCGCGCTCCGTGGTGCCCCCCAGGGCCGGGTTGTGGACTTCCGGCAGGAACAGCTTGACGCGGAACACCGACCCCTGGCCCGGCCGGCCCGTGGCGCTCAGTTCGCCCCCCATGAGGTCGGTGAGCATCTTGGCAATGGTCAGGCCCAGGCCCGCACCCGGCGCGGCATGACTGGATGGCGCTTCGCCGCGCGCGAAGGGCTCGAAGATCTGGGCCAGCTCCTGCGCACTCAGGCCCGGGCCGGTGTCTTCGATCTCGATGGTGGCCATCTCACGCGCGTAGCGCAGCCTGAAGGTCACCTTGCCCGCGGCGGTGAACTTGATGGCGTTGCCCAGCAGGTTGATGAGGATCTGCCGCACCCGCTTCTCGTCGGCGCGTACCCACTCGGGCAGCGCGCCCTCGGCCTCGAAATGGAATGCGAGCCCCTTGTCGGTCGCCTGCAGCTCGAACATGCTGGCCATCTCGTGCACGCAGTCGGCGAACAGCATGGGCTTGACCTGCAGCGTGAGCTTGCCGCTTTCGATGCGCGCGATGTCCAGCGTTCCCTCGATGAGCGACAACAGGTGCTCCCCGCCCCGCTTGATCACGCTGACCGCCTGCTGCCGGTGCGCGGGCACACTGGCGTCCTCCCCCATGAGCTGGGCATAACCCAGGATGCTGTTGAGCGGCGTGCGCAGTTCGTGACTGATGGCGCTGATGTAGCGGCTCTTGGCCTGGTTGGCCTGCTCGGCCGCGCGCTTGGCGCCCTCGGCGAGCAGGCGCGCGTTCTGCAGGGCTTCATCGGTCTGCTTGTGTGACTCGATCTCGCGCATCAGCAGGTGGGTCTGGCGGTTGGATTCCTCCTGCGCGACCTGTCGGCTCTTGTGGGCCAGCACGAGCCACCAAGCCACGATGCCCGCGATCACCAGCAGCGCCATGTAGGCCTTGAGAAAACCGGAGCGCAAGGTGCCGTCCGTCAGCAGGACACCGCCAGGCAACGACACCAGGGTGCGCAGCTCCTGGTGGTAGAGCAGCCCGAACAGCGTGGCCAGCAGGGGCACGATGAGGAGCATCAGCAGCAGGAAATGTCCCAGGCCGGTATCGAGGTAAGGCCAGATGCGCCGCGGCATCACCCAGCGCAGCGCCGAGGACCATTGCGCCGAGAGGCTCGCGTGCGGCTTGCACAGATCGCCGCAGCGCGCGTCCAGGGTGCAGCACAGCGAACAGATCGGCCCCTGGTAGGCCGGGCAGTGCGCCATGTCCGGGCCTTCGTATTCCCGCTCACAGATCACGCAGCGGCGCAGCTTCAGCCGCTGGTAAGGGCCTTCGTCCTCGCCGGTGCCGGGGGCCTGCGGTTCGCGTGCGATGTAGTACCGGCCCCGGGTGATCCACGCAATCAGGGGCGCGGCCACGAAGGCCGTGGCCATGGCAATGACCGCCGAGAACGCCTGCGCCAGCGGACCGAAGAACCCCAGGTGCGCGGTGACCGACAGGGCCGACGCCAGTGCCATCGCGCCCACACCGACGGGGTTGATGTCGTAGAGATGGGCGCGCTTGAACTCGATGCCCCGGGGGGAGAGTCCGAGCGGCTTGTTGATGACGAGGTCGGCCACCACCGCCATGATCCAGGCGATGGCAATGTTGGAGTACAGGCCCAGCACGTCGCCCAGGGCCTGGAACACGTTCATTTCCATGAGCATGAACGCGATCAGGGTGTTGAACACCACCCAGACCACGCGGCCCGGGTGGCTGTGCGTCACGCGCGAGAAGAAGTTGCTCCAGGCCAGTGATCCGGCATAGGCGTTGGTCACGTTGATCTTGAGCTGGGAAATCACCACGAACAGCGCCGTGGCCGCCACGGCCCAGCCGTAACGCGGAAACACGTATTCGTAGGCGGCCAGGTACATCTGGTTCGGGTCCACCGCGCGGTCCAGCGGCACCATGTGGGTGATGGCCAGGTAGGCCAGCAACGCACCGCCCAGCATCTTCACCACCCCGAGGATCACCCAGCCCGGCCCCCCCGCAAGCACGCCCAGCCACCAGCGGCGTCGGCGCTGCGGCGTGCGCTCGGGCATGAAACGAAGGTAGTCGGCCTGCTCCCCCATTTGGGTAATGAGCGCGATTCCCACCGTCAGGGCAGCCCCAAAAAGGTGCAAATCAAACCCTGAGGCGATTCCCTTCTCACCTCGATAGTGCGTCACCCCGGTGAACGCACCAGGATCGCGCATCAGCACATACACGAATGGCACGACCAGCATCACCAGCCACAACGGCTGGGTCCAGACCTGCAGGCGGCTGATGACCGACACCCCATGCGTCACCAGCGGAATCACTACCAGCGCGCAGATCAGGTAGCCCCAGCTCGGCGGGATGCCCAGCGCCAGATCCAGCGCATAGGCCATCACCGCGGCCTCCAGCGCGAAGAAGATGAAGGTGAACGAGGCGTAGATCAGGGACGTGATGGTCGAGCCGATGTAGCCAAAGCCCGCGCCGCGGGTCAACAGGTCCATGTCCACCCCGTAGCGCGCGGCATAGACGCTGATGGGCAGGCCGGCCAGGAAGATGATGAGCCCCGTGGTGAGAATGGCCCAGAAGGCGTTCATGAAGCCGTACTGCACCAGCAGCGTCGCCCCCACGGCCTCCAGGATCAGAAACGACGCAGCGCCAAAGGCCGTGTTGGCCACCCGCCACTCCGACCACTTGCGAAAGCGCTGGGGCGTGTAGCGCAGTGCGTAGTCCTCGAGCGTCTCGCTGGCCACCCAGCTGTTGTAGTCGCGCCGCACCTTCATCACCCGCTGGGGCGCGTCATGGTCGGCCCCCGGCAACGGGGCATCGGACACCGGCACGATGGGAATGGTCTGGCTCACAGGGGCAAAGTGCAGTTTCCGTGCCATTGCCCCCTGTCCATGGGCCGTGTGGCGTATGGCGCGGCACGGGCTTTGCAAGATAATGATTCGCAGACTCTGACAGCCCGGCCATGGAACTGACCCCCCGCGAAAAAGACAAGCTGCTGATCTTCACCGCCGCCTTGCTCGCCGAACGGCGGCTGGCGCGTGGGCTGAAGCTCAACTACCCCGAAGCCATCGCCATGATCTCGGCCGCCGTCATGGAAGGCGCGCGGGATGGCAAGAGCGTCGCCCAGCTCATGAGTGACGGCCGGACCGTGCTGACCCGCGCCGACGTGATGGACGGCATCGCAGACATGATTCCCGACATCCAGGTCGAGGCCACCTTTCCCGACGGCACGAAACTGGTCACCGTGCATCAACCCATTGTCTGAACGCCCAGAAAGACCTCTCCATGGCATTCACTTCCGCTCCTAAATTCATAGCTGCATGTGCCCTTCTGGCATGGACTACCAGCACTTTTGCCCATGAAGGGCATGGCTTGAGCGGTGCCCACTGGCATTCCACCGATGTCTGGGGCTTCCTGGCCGCGGGCGCCGCAGTGGCCCTGGCCGCCTGGTTCGGCGGCCGCGGCAAGTAAAGCTGCCCCACGGAGGCCCCATGATCCCCGGCGAACTGATCACCGACGACGGCGAGCACACGCTCAACCCGGGCCGGCGCACCCTGACCCTGGTGGTGCAGAACACGGCTGACCGCCCCATCCAGGTGGGCTCGCACTACCACTTTGCCGAGACCAATGGGGCGCTGGGCTTCGATCGCGACGCGGCGCGCGGAATGCGGCTGAACATCGCGTCCGGCACCGCCGTGCGCTTCGAGCCCGGCCAGCAGCGCACCGTGGAGCTGGTCGATTTCAGCGGCGCACGCGAGGTCTACGGCTTTCGCGGCCTGGTTCAAGGAAAGCTCTGATGGCAACGATTGGACGCCGCGCCTACGCGGAAATGTTCGGCCCCACCACCGGTGACCGGGTGCGCCTGGCCGACACGGACCTCGTCATCGAGGTCGAGGAGGACTACACCTTGCGCGCCGGCGGCTACGGCGAGGAAGTCAAGTTCGGCGGCGGCAAGACCATCCGCGACGGCATGGCCCAGAGCCAGCGCACGCGTGACGGCCGCGGCAGCGGGCCGCAGGCCGGCGGCACCATGGACACGGTGCTGACCAACGCCCTCATCCTCGACCACTGGGGCATCGTCAAGGCCGACATCGGCCTGCGCGACGGACGCATTGCGGCCATCGGCAAAGCCGGCAACCCCGACACCCAGCCCGGAATCGACATGGTCATCGGACCGGGCACCGAAATCATCAGCTGCGAAGGCCACATCGTCACGGCGGGCGGGTTTGACAGCCACATCCACTTCATCTGCCCGCAGCAGATCGAGGAAGCCCTGGCCTCGGGCATCACCACCATGCTCGGTGGCGGCACCGGCCCGGCCACCGGCACCTTTGCCACGACCTGCACGCCCGGTGCCTGGAACATCGAGCGCATGCTGCAGGCGGTGGACGCCTTCCCGATGAACCTCGGGTTCCTGGGCAAGGGCAACGCCAGCCTGCCGGGGGCCCTGAAAGAGCAGGTGAACGCCGGTGCCGTGGGCCTCAAGCTGCATGAAGACTGGGGCACGACGCCCGCGGCCATCAGCACCTGCCTGGACGTGGCCGACGAAACCGACACGCAGGTGGCGATCCACTCCGACACCCTCAACGAATCGGGGTTCGTCGAGAACACCATTGCCGCCACCAAGGGCCGCGCGCTGTGCGCCTTCCACACCGAAGGCGCGGGCGGCGGCCATGCGCCGGACATCCTGCGCGTGGTGGGCGAGGCCAATTTCCTGCCCAGCTCGACCAACCCCACGATGCCCTACACGGTGAACACGCTGGACGAGCATGTGGACATGCTCATGGTCTGCCACCACCTCGACGCGGGCATTGCCGAGGACCTGGCCTTCGCCGAGAGCCGCATCCGCAAGGAAACCATTGCGGCCGAGGACATCCTGCACGACCTGGGCGCGATCAGCATGATGAGCAGCGACAGCCAGGCCATGGGCCGCGTGGGCGAGGTGATCCTGCGCACCTGGCAGACCGCGCACAAGATGAAGGTCCAGCGCGGCAAGCTGCCCGAGGACAGCGAACGCAACGACAACTTCCGCGCCAGGCGCTACGTCGCCAAATACACGATCAACCCCGCCATTGCCCACGGCATGGCCCACGAGATCGGCTCGATCGAGGTGGGCAAGTGGGCCGACCTGGTGGTATGGCGGCCGGCCTTCTTCGGGGTCAAGCCCTCGACCATCCTCAAGGGGGGCTTCATCGCCATGGCGGCCATGGGGGATCCCAATGCCTCCATTCCCACCCCGCAGCCCGTGCACTACCGACCGATGTTCGGCAGCTTTGGGGGTGCACTGGCGCGTGGCTCCCTGACCTTCCTGTCACAGGCCGGTCTGGCCGCGGGCGTGAAGGAACGCTACGGCCTGGCCAAGACTGTGAGCGCGGTGAAGAACATCCGCCAGGTGCGCAAGCAGCATCTGATCCACAACGGCTACACGCCGAAGATGGAAATCGATGCGCAGACCTACGCCGTGCGCGCCGACGGCCAGTTGCTGACCTGCGAACCGGCCACCCTGCTGCCCATGGCGCAGCGCTATTTCCTGTTCTGATGCTGCAGGTCTCCAAACTGCTCGCCGGTGGGCAGGGACTGGCGCCCGTGCTCCTCAAGCGCGCGGCCCAGGTCCAACTCGACTGGGACGTGCGGCAGAAAAGCCGGTTCGACGCCACCGACTCCCAGGGCCGCCATATCGGCGTGTTCCTGCCCCGGGGGACGGCCGTGCGCGGTGGGGATGTGCTCGTGGCAGAAGACGGCTCGCTGATCCGGGTGATCGCCGCGCCGCAGCCGGTGCTCGTCATCACCCATTGCCGCGAGCATGGGTCGCCCTTTGACCTGACGCGCGCGGCCTACCACCTGGGCAATCGGCATGTGCCGATCGAACTCCAGCCCGACCACCTCAAGATCGAACCCGACCACGTGCTGGCCGACATGCTGCGCGCCATGCATCTGATCGTGAAGCCGGCCGACATGGCCTTCGAACCCGAGGGCGGGGCCTATGGACACCACGGCGCGGGTCATGGTCATGGTCACGACCAGGACCACGGCCACGTGCACGCCCCAGCCCCTGCCGACAGCGGGTTCCGCCCCTGGGCGCCGGCGCATGAGTGAAACCCTGGGCGCCGCCAGCCTGCTGCAACTGATCTGGCTGGCCTCGCCGGCCCTTCCGATTGGCGGCTTTTCCTACTCCGAAGGACTGGAAGCCGGGGTGGACCGGGCCGGTGTCGCGACGGAGTCCATGGCATGCGACTGGCTGCTGGAGCAGTTGCCGCTGAGCCTGGCACGCGGTGACCTGGCCGTGGCCGCACAAGCCATCCCGGCCTGGCGCGACCATGATGCAGACCGGGTGCGCGAGCTCAACGACTGGGTCCTGCACACCCGCGAAACGGCCGAGCAGCGCCTGCAGACCGAGCAGATGGGCCGGTCGCTTTTGGACTGGCTGCGCAACCACGACACCGTAGCGCCGCCGTTGCTGGACACCGCCGCCCAGATGCCCCCGACCTACCCGCTGATGTTCGCGCTGGCCGTGTCGGCCACCGATGCGACGGTGCGCGACGGTTTGCTGGCCATGGCCTTTGGCTGGGCCGAAAACATGGTGCAGGCCGCGCTCAAGTCCGTGCCGCTTGGCCAGAGCGCCGGCCAGCGTATCCTGGCCCGGCTGGCGCGCGCCATTCCCGCGGCCGTGGACCACGCGATGGCGCTGGATGACCGCCAGCGCCAGGCCTTTTCCCCGATGCTGGCCATCCTGTCGGCCCAGCACGAAACCCAGTATTCCAGACTGTTCAGATCATGACGCTTCACCACATCGCCCATCGCACCAAGACACTGCCGCCGCTGCGGGTGGGCATCGGCGGGCCCGTCGGCTCCGGCAAGACCACGCTGCTGGAAATGCTGTGCAAGACCATGCGCGACCAGTACGACCTCGTGGCCATCACCAACGACATCTACACCAAGGAGGACCAGCGCCTGCTCACCGTGAGTGGCGCGCTCCCAGCGGAGCGCATCATGGGCGTGGAGACCGGCGGCTGCCCGCACACGGCCATCCGGGAGGACGCGTCCATCAACCTCGAGGCCATCGACCGCATGCTGGTCGACTTCCCCGATGCCGATGTGGTGTTCGTCGAATCGGGCGGCGACAACCTGGCCGCCACCTTCAGCCCCGAGCTGTCCGACCTCACCATCTACGTGATTGACGTGGCCGCCGGCGAGAAGATCCCGCGCAAGGGCGGGCCCGGCATCACCAAGAGCGACCTGTTCGTCATCAACAAGACCGACCTGGCGCCCCACGTGGGCGCCGATCTGGGCGTGATGGAGGCCGACACCCGGCGCATGCGCCGGGACAAGCCCTACGTGATGACCAACCTCAAGACGCTCACGGGCGTGGCCGAGGTCGCGGCCTTCATCGAGCAAAAAGGCCTGCTCAAGGCCGGCTGACCCGCCCGTTTCTCCGATACCGCGACGCGGCGCACACCTACAGCCCGGCGCCGCGCGCGCGCCTAATCTAGGTGTCATGGAGGTGCCACACCATGAACCGCCCGTCTGTTTGGCTTCCGAGCCTGATCCTGTCCACCAGCCTCGCCGCAGGGGCCGTCCCGGTGGAGCCATCCTCCACGCCCGCGGGCCCGCAGCCCGCCGCGGCGGCGGCCCAGCAAGCCGTGGTGAACGAACTGCGGCGGACCGCGGTTGAATCCGATTTTTCGCGCGTGCGCTTCGTCTCGGGGCCACGCCTGGTCACCGGGGTCAATTTCGCCGGCAACCGTGAGCAGGCCTGGCAGGTCTGCGTCCTGGTGGGCAGCGCAAGCCTGTCACGCGGCCCACTGGACCTGGACCTCAAACCCTACCTGCTGCGCAACCAGGACCAGCGCGTCACCGTGGTCCAAATCGCCAACTGGAAGGACTCCAACGTGAGCTGCTGACGCCACTGTCCATGGATTGACTTTGCGCGTGCCAGCGGGTACGTTCTGCGCCAGCAACACCGTTGGGGCAGAACATGATTGTCTGGGGCGATGGCGCGTCGTTCGCGCACGATGCCAATGGCATGACCATGGGCGACATCACGGCTTCGGCTCAGGTGGCCGACAAGCTCGATGAGGTCATCATCTTCCGGTCCAGTGGGCCGTGGTGCAAGCGCTGGATCGACTGGGGACACCCGACCAAGAACTTTCACGTCAAGGGCAAGAGCTCGGACTGGGGGCCCCACGCCGGGCTTGTGCCGTTCGACGGCACCTACAGCAAGGTCGGCGCCGATCCCGTGAAGGCCGCCAAGGGCACCGCAGCGAACCGCGACGGCCTGCACTCCAACTTTGCGGGCACCACGCCGCTCACGCTGTCGAGGCTGCAGATCGACACCCAGCGCACCGATCCCGAGGGCGGCAAGAACGCGATTGACGAGGTGCGCCCCCTTGCGCAATCCCGCGACCTGCTGCTGGTGGCCACCCGCAGCGGGGCGGGCAGCACCCGCATCTGCTTTCGGGCCTGCCATGACGAATCGACCGGCCGCTACGAAATCAAGGTCTGGCCCGTCGAGCGACCGGTGCAGAACCCGTTTCTGGTGGCCGAGAAGCCGGCCACGGACTTCGCGCCTTTCCTGGTCATGACCTCGCGCGAGGTGGGCGCCCACAACCGCCCGCTCACGGGGGACTATGACCTGATGGCGGTCTGTCCCACCTGGGGCCAGTACGGCAGCAAGACCTCGCGCGTGATCCGCAAGGCGGGCATCCACCTGGACAACGACCAGGTGCACAACGACCTGTCCTTTGACGTGGGCGTGGGCATGGACAACGTACTGGACACGCGCCTTCACACCATGGGCCGGGCCACGGCGAACGCGGCGCTGCCGCTGGCGCCGCGCGGCCAGGGCCCGAGCTTCGACCCGCGCACCGGCAAGCAGCTCACGCGGCGGCCCAACCTGAGCGACTTTCATGACCGGCAGGCCTACTACCGCCAGGGCAGCGGCTTTTCGTCCGACTCGCTGAACCTGATTTTTGACAACTCGAAGGACCGCGAGCACCAGGACATGGGCAACCTGACGCCGCGCATCCTGCGCTGCATCAACGAGCTGAACAGCGCCATGGGCGCCACCGGCGACCAGTCGGCCCTGCGCCGGGTGCACCACAACGCCGAATCGCACCGCAACCGCAAGTGGGGCGGCATCACCGAAATCGACATGAACACCAAGAAGGATGGCGACAAGTACGGCGACGGCTTTCCGCTCACGGCCTTTCATCCCAAGCGCCTGGTGGGCGGCTATTTCAAGCATGCGGTCTGCACCATCGAAACCCTGGCCGAATTCCGCACCTATGCGGCCGAGCTCAAGGCCGCGGGCTTCTATGTGCCCAAGAACTGGATCTGGAACCTCTGAGCCTGAAGCAGCCGGTTAAAATCCCGGGCTGCGGAGAGTTGGCAGAGCGGTTGAATGCACCGGTCTTGAAAACCGGCGATGTTGAAAGACATCCGTGAGTTCGAATCTCACACTCTCCGCCATCCCCCCACGAACCGTCAGCCGGCCAGGAACAGGCCCTGCAGGTCGCTCAGGAAGTCAAAGCCCCTTTCGGTGGGCCGCACCCGGGACAGGTCGCGTTCGACCAAGCCCTTGCGAACCGCCTCCTCGAGTCCGGACTGAATCGCCGTCAGCGCCAGGCCGGTGCGCTCGCAGAACTGCTGCAGCGCAAAGCCGTCCTTCAGGCGCAGCGCGTTGAGCATGAACTCGAAAGGCAGGTCGGCGCGGGCCACCTCGTCGTCCTGCGCCAGCGCCTGACCCGCCAACGCGTTGTCCATGTAGAGCCTGGGCTCCCGAAAGCGTACCTGTCGCACCACGCGGTCTGCAAAGCTCAGCTTGCTGTGCGCTCCCGCGCCGATGCCCAGGTAGTCGCCGAACTCCCAGTAATTGAGGTTGTGCCAGCAACGGTGGCCGGGCCGAGCGTAGGCTGACACCTCATAGCGCACCAGGCCGGCCGTGCCGGCCGCCGCCGTGATGCGGTCGAGCATGGCATAGGCCAGGTCGTCCGAGGGAACCTGGGGCGGGAACTTGGCGAAGTACGTGTTGGGTTCGATGGTCAGGTGGTAGATCGACAGGTGCGGCGGTTGCAGCGCCAGCGCCTGTGCCAGGTCGGCCTCGAGGTCGTCCAGCGTCTGCCCCGGCAGCGCGTACATGAGGTCCAGGTTGAACGTGTCGAAGGCCGTGGCCGCCTCCTGCACCGCCGCGATCGCCTGCCCGCGGTCGTGCACCCGGCCCAGCGCCCTGAGGTGGGTGTCGTTGAAGCTCTGCACCCCCACTGACAGGCGCGTGACCCCGGCGGTGCGGAAGGCCTTGAAACGGTCCTTCTCGAACGTGCCGGGATTGGCTTCGAGCGTGATCTCGCAATCGGGCTCCAGCCGCAGCCGCGCGCGGATGTCGCCGAGCAGCCGGTCGATGGACTGCGGTGAAAACAGGCTGGGCGTGCCGCCGCCGATGAAGATGCTGTGGATGGTGCGGCCCCAGACCAGCGGCAGCGCGGCGTCCAGGTCCGCGATCAGCGCATCCAGGTAGCGCTGCTCCGGCAAGGAGCTGCCGGCCTCCGTTCCTGCGGGACGCAGCTCGTGCGAGTTGAAGTCACAGTAGGGGCACTTCTTCAGGCACCAGGGCAGATGCACGTAGAGCGAGAGCGGCGGCAGCGAGGGCAATTGCAGCGTGCCGGGCCGCATGTAGTGCTGGACGTCCTTCACGGCGGCGTCAGAGCCATTGGGCGCGCATCAGCGCCAGCATCTGCTTCGCGGCGGCGCCGCGGTGGCTGTGGGCGTTCTTGGTCTCGACCGGCAACTGGGCAAAGGTCTTGCCAAATTCCGGGATGTACATCACCGGGTCAAAGCCGAAGCCCTTCTCGCCCACGGGCGCCAGGGCAATCTCGCCCACCACGCGGCCCGACGCGATCAGGGGCTCCGGGTCTTCGGCCGAACGCACGGCCACCAGCGTGCTGACCAGCGCCGCGCGGCGCTGCGCGTGCCCCTGCAACTGCTCGAGCAGCGCACGGACGTTGTTGGCATCGCTTTTTTCATAGCCGAACTGGGTGGCATAAAAAGCCGTGTCCACGCCCGGCAGGCCGCCAAACGCGTCCACGCACAAACCCGCGTCGTCGGCCAGCGCGGGCAGCCCGCTCAGGCGCGAGGCGTGGCGCGCCTTGGCCAACGCATTCTCGACAAAGGTGCGAAAGGGTTCGTCCGCCTCGGCGATGCCCAGGTCGCCCTGCCGCACCAGCGTGACCGAGAGCGGCGCCAGCATGGCTTGCAGCTCCGCCAGCTTGCCGGCGTTGTGTGAGGCGAGAACAATTTTCATCAAATCAGGCTGTAGCCCTTTTCGGGCGGCCACTTTACGCTATCAATTTTGCAGCGATTTCTGCTGCAGCAGCACCAGTTCGCGGATGCCCTTGTCGGCCAGCCCGAGCAGCGCGTCCATTTCGGTCCGCGTGAAGGCCGCGCCCTCGGCCGTGCCCTGGACTTCCACAAAATGCCCGGCCCCGGTCATGACCACATTCATGTCGGTATCGCAGGCCGAGTCCTCGGTGTACTCCAGATCCAGCAACGGCGTGCCCTGCACGATGCCAACCGAAATCGCAGCCACCGGCCCGAGGATGGGCGAGGCCGCGAGGCGGCCGTCGGCCAGCAGCCGGCTCACCGCATCCTGAGCCGCCACGAAGGCCCCTGTGATGGCCGCGGTGCGCGTGCCGCCATCGGCCTGCAGCACGTCGCAATCGAGGTGGATGGTGCGCTCGCCGAGCTTCTTCAGGTCGAACACCGCGCGCATGGAGCGGCCGATCAGGCGCTGGATCTCCTGGGTGCGGCCGCTTTGCTTGCCGCGGGCGGCCTCGCGGTCGCCCCGCGTGTGCGTGGCGCGCGGCAGCATGCCGTATTCGGCGGTGACCCAGCCCTCGCCACTGCCCTTCTTGTGGCCGGGCACCTTTTCCTCGACGGAAGCGGTGCACAGCACGCGGGTCTGGCCGAACTCGATCAGGACCGACCCTTCGGCGTGGATGGTGAAGCCCCGGGTGATGCGCACAGGGCGCAACTGGTCAGCGGCGCGCGCGCCGCTGCGTTGAAACTCACTCATGGTCAGGTCTTTCGGGCGGCAGAGCGCCGTATGGCTTCGTTGATCTCGGCGATCGAGCGCTCGATGGCGGCGTCATCCAGGTCGTCCACCATGGTTTCCAGTACACCGGCCTGGATGGTGGAGGCGAACACGCCGTCGCTGATGCTGTCGGTGGAAATGCCGCGGGTCGATTCGAAGGCGTCGGGGGTTTCCCACTCGAGCGCGATCACGGTCACGTTGTCGGAGTGCTCGCCCCCGTTGCGCAGGGCCATCTCCACCAGCTCCGGAACCGCATCGGACACCGACTGTGTGGACAGGTGGCGCACGATGTCGGAATCGTTCAGCGTGCCCCACAGGCCATCGGAGCACAACAGGATCTTGTCACCCTGCTGCAGCGTGACCGGTCCGGTGACATCAAACACCGGCTTGGTCGGCGAGCCCAGGCAGGTGAACAGGATGTTGCGGTTGATGCGGTCCAGCCGGATCACGCCAGCACTTTGCTGCTCAAGGTAGGAGTGGTCCCGGGTACGCGTCAGCAGCTCGCCGTCGCGCACGACATACAGGCGCGAATCGCCGCAATGGACCCAGATCGCGCTGGTGCCCTGCACGATTGCCGCCACCAGGGTGGTGCGCGGCGTGTCGAGCATGCCTTTCTCGCTGGCATAGCGGATGATCTGGTGATGGGCGGCCATGAGCGCCGACGAGAGGAACTCCGTCACGTCCTTGACGATGGGCCGGGCCTCCTTCTGGTACAGCGCCGAGATGGTCTGCAGAGCCAGCTGGGCAGCGACCTCGCCCTCAGGGTGTCCGCCCATGCCGTCGGCCAGCACGAACAAGCCCGATTCCCGCGTGTAGCAATAGCCCATGCGGTCTTCGTTTTTTTCACGTCCGCCCTTGCGGCTGATCTGGAAAACCGAAAATTTCATAGGGGCCTCACTTGAGTTTGGCTCCAAAGCCCGTGGCACGTTTCACGTTCTTCTTGGTGTCGGTCACCATGTTGTCGAACTGAAGGCGCATTTTCTCGCCGACCGACAGCTTGGTGTACCGTCTCTCGCCTTCACGGCTGAGTTCCTTTTGCAGCGCAAACACCGATTGCGGCCGCGACAGCGGATCCAGCGACATGCACCACTCGACGACCTCGATCAGGTTGTCGGAGTAGACGCCGCGCAACCGCGAAAGCGCCAGCGCCAGGCGGTCTTTCTCGAGGCGCTGGGGCGCGTCGTTGGGTGGATAGCCCTGCATGCAGGCGTAGATGCAGGCGCCAATGGCATAGATGTCGGTCCACGGGCCCATGGATGAGTCGCGCCGGTACATCTCGGGCGCGGCGAAGCCGGGCGTGTACATGGGGCGGATGAAGTTGCCTTCCTTGGACAGCACTTCGCGCGCAGCCCCGAAGTCGATCATCACGGCCTTGTTGTCGTCGGTGATGAAGATGTTGGCCGGCTTGATGTCCAGGTGCAGCATCTTGTGCTGGTGCACGATGCGCAGACCGCGCAGGATTTCGTCGAACAGGCTGCGGATGGTGGACTCGCGGAACACCTTCTGCTTTTTCAGCTCGCGCGCGGTGATGATGAAGTCCTGCAGGGTGGCGCCCTCCAGGTAGTTCATCACCATGTAGACGGTTTCGTTTTCGCGGAAGAAGTTCAGCACGCTCACCACCGAGGCGTGCGAAATCTGTGCGAGCGAGCGGCCTTCTTCAAAGAAGCTCTTGAGACCGAGGCGGTACAACGAGAGTTTTTCTGGCTGCACCTGCGGCAGCAGCTCACCTGGCGCGCGCGAGGCCAGCGAAGAAGGCAGATACTCCTTGACGGCCACTTGCTGGCCTTCATTGTCGACCGCCAGGTACACAACCCCGAAGCCACCCGAAGACAGCTTTCTCACCACGCGATAGCCCCCTATCACGGTGTCAGGCGGCAACGGTGCGGGTTTGACCTTTGACATAATTTCGAATGAGGGGCCCTTGTCTCGAAGGGAACCCGGTTATTCTCCGCAGCTTCCCACCGACTCTCTGGATATATCCGATGCCAGTTTACAGCATGACCGGCTATGCGAGCGCTCAGCGCGGCGCCGCGCAAACCAGCGCCGGCCCGGACGCCAAGGCGTCGGCCGCGACCCGGCTCGGGCTGGAAATCCGTTCGGTCAACAGCCGCTTTCTGGACCTGACCTTCCGGCTGCCCGAAGAGCTGCGGATGCATGAGCCCGCGCTGCGCGAACTGCTCACCGCGAAGCTCAAGCGCGGCAAGGTGGAGGTCCGGGCGTCGATCGACAACACGGCGGCGGCCAGCGTTGCGGAGCCTTCGCCGAAATTGCTGCAGCGACTGAACGCCCTGCAGGATCAGGTCCGCAGCTGGCTGCCCGAGGCGAGGGGCCTGAGTGTGGCCGACGTGATCCGCCTGTCTGCGGGGGATCAGGCCGCCGACAGCGACTTGGGCAGCGAGTTGCCGGCCCTGGCGCAGGCTGCGCTCAAGGACCTGCTAGCCTCCCGGGAGCGCGAAGGAGCGCGGCTGGCGGCCATGCTCAAGGGGCACCTCGGCCAGCTGCGGGCGCTGGCCAGCCAGGCCGGGCCACTCGTGCCCCAGCTGGTGGAACAGCAGCGCAATCGGTTTCTCGAGCGCTGGCGCGAAGCCATGACCCTGGGCCAGGGTGGCGGCGCGCCGCTGCCCGAGGCCGCACAGGACCGCGCGCTGACCGAAGCCACGGCGTTTGCCATCCGCATCGACGTGGCCGAAGAGCTCACGCGCCTGGGCTCTCACCTCGACGAAATCGAGCGGCTGGTCGGCAAGGGAGGCGAGGTCGGCAAGCGACTGGACTTCCTGATCCAGGAGCTGCACCGAGAAGCGAATACTTTAGGCTCCAAATCAGCCGCACTGGAACTCACGCGCATTTCCGTGGACATGAAGGTCCTGATCGAGCAGATGCGTGAGCAGGTGCAGAACATCGAATGAGTGCCCCCGTGACAAGGAATTTGAGTGGACTACCCCGGTAACTTGTTTGTCGTCGCCGCCCCGAGCGGGGCCGGCAAGTCGAGCCTGGTGAAGGCGCTGATGGAGCTGGACGCGCGCGTGCTGCCCTCGGTGTCGCACACCACGCGCCCTCCCCGGGGCCAGGAAAAGCATGGACGCGAGTACTTTTTTGTATCGCAGCAGGAATTCGACGCCATGGTGCTGGGCGAGGCCTTCGTCGAGTGGGCGCATGTGCATGGCCAGCGCTACGGCACCTCGAAAAAATCCATCGAAGACCGGATCGCGCAAGGCGCCGATGTGATCCTGGAGATCGATTTCCAGGGCGCCTTGCAGATCAAGAAGGTGTTTGCCAACGCCGTGCTGATCTTCATCCTCCCGCCCAGTTGGGAGGAACTGCGCTCCCGCCTCGAGCGCCGCGGCGAAGACGCAGCCGACGTGATCGAACTGCGCCTGAGCAATGCCGCACTGGAACTGGCCCAAGCCAGGGAATTCGACTTCGTTATAATCAATGAGTTATTTGAACGCGCTTTGTTTGACCTGAAAGCGATAGTTCATGCCCAGAGGCTCAAATATGCGGCGCAACGCCGGGCCCGGGCCGACACCTTCAAAGCCCTCGACATCGCCTGACTGACAGACACCGGAGTAATTCATGGCCCGCATCACCGTTGAAGATTGCCTCGTGCAGATTCCCAACCGCTTCCAGCTGGTGCTGGCGGCCACCTACCGCGCCCGCATGCTGAGCCAGGGCCACGCCGCCAAGATCGAGAGCAAGAACAAGCCGGGCGTGACCGCCTTGCGTGAGATCGCCGAAGGCAAGATCGGCCTCGAGATGCTGAAGAAAGTACCCGGCTGATCCCTGCCGAACCGCAGATCCCGAAAAAAAGCACCGCCAGGCGGTGCTTTTTTGTTGGTTGGCCCGCTTCGAGCTTGTGCACGTTACCATTTGAGGCATGAGCGCAGTGCTCCAACCCTCACCCGGCAAGCGCAAGCCTGCGGCCTTGCCCAGCCCGGCAGCAGCCAACGCGGCGGCGGCCAGCTTCGCCACGCTCACCGCCGGGCTGGACTACCTCGAAGCCGCCGACGTGGAGCAGGTACGCAAGGCCTACCGTTTCGCCGACGAGGCCCATCTCGGCCAGATCCGCAACAGCGGCGAACCTTACATCACGCATCCGATCGCGGTGGCGGCGCAGTGCGCCGAATGGAAACTTGACGCGCAGGCCCTGATGGCGGCACTGCTGCACGACGCGATCGAGGATTGCGGGGTCACCAAGCCTGAGCTGATCGAGCGCTTCGGCGCCCCGGTGGCAGAGCTTGTGGACGGGTTGACCAAACTCGACAAGCTGCAATTCAATACCCGCGAAGAAAGCCAGGCCGAATCGTTCCGCAAGATGCTGCTGGCCATGGCGCGGGATGTGCGCGTGATCCTGATCAAGCTCGCGGACCGCACCCACAACATGCGCACGCTGGATGACGTGGCGCGCGAAAAGTGGGCGCGCATCTCGTCCGAAACGCTCGAAATCTACGCCCCCATCGCGCACCGTCTGGGGCTGAACCAGACCTACCGCGAGCTGCAGGAACTGGCCTTCCGGCATCTGCGCCCGTGGCGCTACCAGACGCTGACCAAGGCCGTGACCAAGGCCCGCAGCCGTCGGCGCGACCTGATCCAGAAGGTGCAGCGGGAAGTGGAGGCCGCCTTTGGAGCCGCCGGCATGGAGGTGCGCATCGCGGGGCGCGAGAAGACGCTGTATTCCATCTACCGCAAGATGGACGAGAAGCACCTGAGCTTTGCGCAGGTCACCGACATCTACGGCTTTCGCGTGATCGTGCCCGACATCACGGCCTGCTACACCGCGCTGGGCATCCTGCACCAGATGTACAAGCCCGTGCCCGGCCGGTTCAAGGACCACATCGCCATCCCCAAGCTCAATGGCTACCAGTCGCTGCACACCACGCTGGTGGGCCCTTCGGGGGTGAATGTGGAATTCCAGATGCGGACCGAGGCCATGCACGTGGTGGCCGAGTCCGGCGTAGCCGCCCATTGGCTGTACAAGGCCCGCGATCCAAGCGGCGCGGGCGGCAATGGCATGGGGACCCAATGGCTCCAGTCGCTGCTGGACATCCAGCATGAAACACGGGATGCGGCCGAGTTCTGGGATCACGTCAAGATCGACTTGTTTCCGGACGCGGTCTATGTGTTCACGCCGAAAAGCCAGATCATGGCCTTGCCGCGCGGGGCCACCCTGGTGGACTTTGCCTACGCCATCCATAGTGACGTGGGCGACCACACCATCGCCGGGCGCATCAACGGCGAACAGGTGCCTCTGCGCACCGAGCTCAAGAATGGCGACATCGTCGAGGTGGTCACGGCACCGGTTTCCACACCCAACCCGGCCTGGCTCGGATTCGTGCGGACCGGGCGCGCGCGGTCCAAGATCCGCCACCACCTCAAGACCCTGGCGCATGCCGAGTCCCAGGAACTGGGACACAAGCTTCTGACGCAGGCGCTGCGGGCGGAAGGCATGGAAAAACTGCCTGACGACGATGAAGCCCACCATGCGCTCTGGGAAAAGCTCCTGCGCTTTACCGGCAACCGCACCCAGGCCGAACTGTTGACCGACCTGGGCCTGGGCAAGCGCATTGCCAGTATCGTGGCCAAGCGGCTCATGACCCTGCTGGCCGAAAGCGGTGAGAGGCCGGACGCGCTGCTGATCACGCGCGAGCGCTATTCCGCCCACGAAACAGTGTCCCAGGGGGTGGTGTCGCTCGATGGCAGCGAAAACGCGTCCGTGCAGTACGCGCCATGCTGCCGGCCAATTCCCGGAGACGAGATCGTGGGCTACCTGGGGCGCGGTGAAGGACTGGTGGTGCACGCCACCGACTGTGCCGTTGCCAAACGCCTGCAGCACAAGGACAGCGAACGCTTCATTGCCGTGGAATGGTCCGACGACCCTGTGCGGGCCTTTGCCACCAGCGTGGTCGTCACGGTGGCCAATGGCAAGGGCGTGCTGGCCCGGGTGGCTGCAGCCCTGGCCGCGGCCGAGGCGGACATCACCCACGTGGACATGGGTGAAGACGCGGCACAGGACGCCACCGACCTGCGCTTCGTGATCGCCGTGCGAGACCGCACCCACCTGAGCGCGGTGCTGCGCAACCTCAAGCGCACGCCTTCCGTGCTGCGGGCGCGGCGCACCCGTCCCGCCAATTCAGCGAGCTGATCTCAGCCTCCCCCGGGCGAGGGGTAGCGCACCTCCAGCACCTCCAGCTCGCGCGTGCCTGCGGGAGTAACCAGCTTGACCACATCGCCCTCACGCGCCTTCAGCAGGGCGCGGGCGACGGGAGCGATCCAGCTCACCTGCCCCTGCGCGCTGTCGGCTTCGTCAATCCCCATGATGGTCACCGTACGCACGGCCCCCAGGTCGTCTTCGTAGGTGACGGTGGCGCCAAAGAAAATCTGGTCGTGACCATGGTGAACGGTGGGGTCAGTCACTTCAGCAATTTCAAGCCGCTTGGTGAGGAAGCGGATCCGGCGATCGATCTCCCTCAGGCGCTTCTTGCCATACAGGTAGTCGCCGTTCTCGGACCGGTCTCCATTGCTGGCGGCCCAGTGCACGACTTCGACCACTTTCGGCCGCTCGTTGTCAATCAGGTCCATCAGCTCAGCCCGCAGCCTCGCGTAGCCCTGCGGGGTCATGTAGTTCCTGCCACCTGCCGGCAGCGCCGGCAAAGCCACGTCATCGTCATCGTCCGCATCCGTCTCGCGGGTGAAAGCCTTGCTCATGGCACCAAGCATAGGGGAAGGCGCGATGCGGGGGTTAACATGGCGCGGCAAGGAGCCGCACAATGCCCCGTCGATGGCCACTGATCTACCTCGCCGTTGCCTCCACCCTGTTCCTGGCGGACATGGTGTGGTTGCTGGGCATCGCCAGCGCCTGGTACCAGCAGGGCCTCGGGCACCTGATGGCGTCCCAGCCCCGGATGGCACCCGCGCTGGGCTTTTACCTGATTTATCCGGTGGGACTGGTGATCTTTGCCGTCAGGCCGGGCCAGGGGCGCCACACGCAGACGGCGGCGGTACGGGGCGCCCTGTTCGGCTTTTTCGCCTACTCGACCTACGATTTGACCAACCTGGCGATATTGAGGGATTGGCCCGTGGGGCTCTCGCTGCTCGACGTGGCCTGGGGCACTGCCGCGGGCGCCCTCTCGGCCGCCGCAGGAGGCTGGGTCGCGGACCGGAAAAAGAAAGAGGGCTAGCCTTTCGGCTAACCCTCTTCAATGTTGGTGCGGCTGGCAGGAATCGAACCCACGACCCCTTGGTTCGTAGCCAAGTACTCTATCCAGCTGAGCTACAGCCGCTAAGCCTGCAATTATAGCACTTCGGCGAGAGGCATCCATCCCCCTTTGATTCGGGCAGATTTTTCGCGGCCGGGCGCCAGGATTGGTAGGGCGTGTTGGACTTGAACCAACGACCAAAGGATTATGAGTCCTCTGCTCTAACCAACTGAGCTAACGCCCCCACCGGACCCGCGATTGTAGAGCGCTACTTGTTGTGGCTCAGCGCGTTGGTCACCAGCCGCGACGTGATGTCAACGATCTGGATCATGCGGTCATAGGGCATGCGCGTCGGTCCGATGACCCCCAGGGTGCCGACAATCTGCCCGTCCACTTCATAGGGAGCACTGACTATCGAGAGTTCCTCGAACGGCACCACCTGGCTTTCCCCGCCAATGTAGATGCGCACCCCCTCGGCACGGCTGGAGATGTCCAGCAGGCGCATGAGCTGCGTCTTCTGCTCGAACAGGTCGAACGCGCGGCGCAGATGGCTCATGTCGCCCGAGAAGTCGCTCACCGCGAGCAGGTTGCGCTCGCCCGAGATCACCACGTCTTCCTGGGCCTGGGTCATGGCTTCGGAGCTGGCCTGCACCGCGGCCTGCATCAGCGTTGCAATCTCGCCCCGAAGCTTCTCCACCTCATGCTGCAGGCGTTCCCGGACCTGCTCCATGGCCAGGCCCGAATAGTGCGCATTGAGGAAATTCGCCGCCTCCACCAGTTGCGGCTGGGTGTAGTCGGCCTCGGTGAAGATCACGCGGTTCTGCACATCCCCGTCAGGCGAGACAATGATGACCAGCAGTCGCCGCTCGGACAGCCGCAGGAACTCGATGTGGTGGAACACCGAGGTCCGCCGCGGCGCCATGACCACCCCCACGAACTGCGAGAGGTTGGAGAGCAACTGCGCCGCATGGGCAATGACTTTTTGCGGCTGGTCCGCGGCCAGGCTGGGCGTGGGCAGTTGCTCGCGCTGGGCCGTCAGCATGGTGTCCACGAAAAGCCGGTAGCCACGCGCCGTGGGAATGCGACCTGCCGACGTGTGCGGGCTTGCGATCAGCCCCAGTTCCTCGAGGTCGGACATGACGTTCCGGATCGTGGCTGGCGACAGCTCCAGGCCCGATGCCCGCGAGAGGGTTCGCGACCCCACGGGCTGCCCGTCGGCGATGTAGCGCTCGACCAGCGCTTTGAGCAACAACTTGGCACGATCATCGAGCATGGAAGCATTTTAATGATGTTATTTTCGAAGCATGGGGCCAAGCACAGGCAGAGACTCGCGGTAGGTAATCCCTAGTTCAGAGTTTATGACGCGATAGACAACGCTTGTCGAAACGCCCAACGACCGAGCTACGTCCACAGGCCTTTCCCCCATCAAACAGCGCTGCCAGATACAGGCGTCCTCAACCGCAGTAGTAGACCTCCGGCGACCGAATCGCACGCCACGCCTATAGGCAGCGACCTGTCCGGCCCGGACTCGCTCACCGATCAAAGACTTTTCGAACTCAGCAACAGCACCGAGGATGGAATACATCAGCTTGCCCGCTGGTGTAGTGGTGTCGATCGGCTCAGTGAGGGACCGGAAAGAGGCACCAGCAGCACCGATGCGCTCAAGGATAGTAAGCAGGTCCTGAAGGCTTCGCCCTAGCCTGTCCAGCTTGTACACGGTCACCGTATCGCCGGGCTTCAGCCGCAGGAGCAAGGCCATCAACTGCGGACGCTGGCCTACGCTACTCCATTTTTCCGTGATGACCCTACAGACACCCGCACGCTTGAATGCGTCCTCCTGCAACGCTGTGTCCTGCGCAACTGTGGACACGCGGCCGTAACCGTACTCCATACCATCCCTGTTTTTATTTGCTATCGAATTTATAGCTTAATCAGGATCCTGAGGGGGTTTAATTCGCGCATCGACCCGCTCCGCTGCGAGGAAGAAGACTTCATTCCAGCGGGAGAGGCCGGTACGAATCACGGTGTCATTCGTGGCAAGAAGCGAATACGCCGACTGGAGCAGATCGAGCATGGAGGCATACCGCCCCAGGGCCACAGGAGACGGCACCCGGGTTTCGCCGTAGCTGGTCCACCTGTTAGTCCACTTGTCGCCCTCCGCAAAGGCTTTGGTGATGTACTTGGAGATGTACGCAGCGATGCGAGCTGGAGAGCTTCGACTGTGACGCTTGCGCCTAGACACGTCCACATTGCCGCCCCTGTCCTTTGTCACTGATCGCCAGACGGAGCGGAACAGATCGAAGGACTTCACGCGGTATTTGCTGCGGCCATCAGCAGAACGCACGGTGAAAAAGGTAGGTAGACCAGCCGTAGCCAAGTGCATATGCCAGCAGCCACGCGCCTGACGCTCGAACCCAGCCACGAACTGAAAACCGGGTAAATGGCGCAGCAAAATCCGATTAAAAGCCTTGAGATCAGCTTTGGCTTGATCGAGGTCCAAGACATTGGCCCTGTAGGTGAGCGTGAGCAGGGTATCGGCACCCATGGCCTTGCAGAGCCGCCGAACGCGGGTACAGGCCCGTTTTGACGCGTTCCTGAGGCTTTTGGCCTTGCGCTCCTCCCATGTCTCCGCGTGGTGACGCTCGCAGGCGTCCAGATAGGCTCTATAGGCCTCAGCCGTGAGGGGGGCAACATCTTGCCATTCAATGGCCGGATAGCCGACCAGTTCTAGATGACCATGGCCGAGGTCATGGGCCACCAGATCGACGCCAAGGGACTTGCTTTGCTGGAGCATCCCGCTTCTAATTCGTTCCATTGTTTGGACTCCTCTTCCAGACATTCACGAACCCGGGACAGTTACCGCTGTCGCCGGGTTCACCTTTTTCAGTGGCCGCTTTGGCTCATGTACCAAAGTGTTGTAGAGATAAATCTAGCGGCGCTTCGCGCCGCTTCGCGCTGCTACGCATGCGCCGCAGCGGCGCGACACCGCACCAGAAAATAGTTACGGCCACTTGCGCCCACCCATTGACATGGGGGCATCGCCCCCATACCCCGACCCCAAGCCTTTCGGCGCGTGCCTATTCGGCACTTTGGGGCCCCTGTCGTCGTTCAGAAGCACGGCTCTTGGCGCCCTTGGAATCGTCATGGCCGACCGGCGGGCCAGCGTCGAAATCCAGAAACTGGCCATTGGCAATGAAGCTGGCCATAAACGCACGGGGCAGCTTTAAGCGGGTGCCCTGTTGAGTGAAGCACCAGCCATCGGTTTCACTCATCCAGCAGCCGACCACCACAGGCACACGAACCGGGGCAGTCAGTTCGTCATACCTCGGCGCAGTGAAAGGAAGGCCCTCGATCCGCGGCTGGAGGCTTGTCAGCATGGCTGCTGGTGTCTGAGGTGACCGAGCGCGAACAGCGCAAGCAGCGCGAGACTGCGAAGGATGGCCATTACCAGCGGCCAAACAAAATCATGGTACCGCCCAGCAAGGCCACGACGACCCAAACACCCATGTAATCAGCCATACGCACCCCCGAACAGTCTTTCCAGTGCACCCCAAGGGATGCACCAGAAAAGCCGCTCAGGCGATCACAGGGCGCGCTTGAACCACTTGTACAGCGCGACCACCAGAATGATTGCGAACACAGCGGCACCGATGGTGCCGACGTCGGTCTTGCCGTCAGAGAGCGCCGTGGTGACAGAGGCGTCAACGGCAGCGTGCGATACAGCAGCAGCCATCGAGGCGAGAACCACCATGCCGGTACGAGCGGCGCGAGGAACGATGCGGAACATTTTGTTCATGGGATACCTTTCAGTTGGAAGAATCAGCGTCTTGACGAAGGACGGACGCAAGCCACCGCCAGATCGCAGCAGCAACCCAGACGGAGATGATTGCGCCCGACAGTTCAACCCCATCCGCGACGCTCAGACGGAAGGGACTGCCACTGTTGGAATCCACCTCTTGCGAGGTGTAGAGAGAGACTTCCCCGGCCACGCATGGACCCGTCAAAGACGTGATACGTGGAACGGGGACGGAGAGAATTGCCGAGCCGGGGCCACCGGAACCAATGTCAGTACCGGCAGCGTAGGAGCCGAGGCAAACGGGCATGGTCAGGCGGCGCTAGAAGTACCAGAGGAGCCGCGTTCACCCTTGACCGGGACAGGCGTGAGCCCAACCAGAACAGACTCGATACGCCCGTTCTGAAAATTGGTTTTCATGGCGAACGTGCCAGAGAAACGACCAGGCGCGACCTTGCCGACCAGATCGCGAGGAATATCGAGAACGCCGACCGTATCGACGTTGCCCGCCGCATCGATCAGCGCGGCCTGTGCCGTGTGAATCTCATACGGGTTGCCGGTCTTTTTCGAGGTGCCTTTTTTGACCTCATCGAGCTTAAAAATCTGAATCAAAGATTGCATGGTTTTTCCTTCAATGGAAGCGGCAGGAGCACCGCGGTACACCCTGCACGCAAGGTGTGCAGCGAGGTTCACGCGCTTTCATCCTCAGCGTCGAAATACCGAACTACAGCGTCCTGAAACGGGCAAAGGACCCAATGAAAAAGGACGCTTGCCAGCAGCGAATACGCCAACACGACGCCAGCCATAGCTGGGTAGCTCATGACCGAAGCGGCATCAGCGACCTGATAAGGAACTAGAGGAGGGAACCACACCAAGACCACAAACACAGTCAGGCCGAAACCTGCAAAACCGAGCAACGCGGCAGCAGCAGAGGCCATCAAGACTTCACGAATGAAAGGGTGGAGGTTCATGCCACCACCTGCACAGACTCGCAGGGCATAACCTCATCCGGAAGGTAGCTTCCGAGAGGGATTGCCACATCACCCCCGCCAACGGACTGCAGGCGACCCCAGAGAGAACCAAGGCGAACTTTGGTGACGCGGTACCGGAAGCCGTGCCACGAGACGACATGGCCGCGCTTCACGAGCTTTCCGCGGAGATCGAGGTTTGACAGGCGAGCGGCGGTAGGATTGGAGACACAACTACCAGCGGAGGAAGAAGCATGAACATGCATGCCTTTGAAACCGAGATGACCCGAATGGTTATCAGCGGCTTGGTCCTGTACGCGATCGGGTTCGCGTTCAGCATGTGGGCGCTGTACATCGTGATCAAATACGCGATCCGTGACGGCATCAACGAATCCCGACTCGCGAACAACTGGGAGCGCACGGTCAAGGCAGCCGGTGACCCCGAGCCCAAGGCCCCCACGGTATTCACGAAGGGCCGATAAGGCGCAGGCCCCCGCCCCGGGCGCAGCCGGAGCCGCTACAGATCGAGCTTTGCCGTTTTCAGGCGGGGGACTGCAAAAAGGGGCCGGGTCCATCCGGCGATTCGTGGTGTGGTGAAACTCGTAATGTCGATCGGAACGAGTGACGAAAGGCATGGTGCGAGCGCCGCCAAACGGCAGGTAATGCGGCGCATCCATGCAGTCATCAGCGGCCTCCAGATACCCGTACTCCGCACGGAAATCTGAGACATCGAACAAGCGAGAAGGTAGAACGAGATTGGGCATAGCGGCTCCTAGTTGGTAAGATTGGTTTACCAAGTTGTCTTACCGTTTTGGTAAACCTTTTTGGTTTATACCAGATTGGTAAAAGGAGCGCCAATATGTTTTTCGAAATTCTTGAAAACCTGTCCGCCAACGACATCCGGGCACTTGCAGCAAACGGTGTGCAACAACCACGAGTGAGCGACTGGAAAGCACGCCGACGCGTTCCTACGCGGCCCCAAGCACTGGCACTGGCAACCGTGAAGGGAATCAACTTCGACGAACTTGAACGAGAGCTAACGCTCATCGAGATCGAGCAAGACGCGCACAAAAACGAGGGATTTGCCGCACTACTGCGGACCATTCGAAACTGGTAATTTGCGCATGAAATCCCGTTTCCGACACGTTGCGCTCATTGGCAAATACCAGGGTGCCGGTGCGGGTTCGTCCAAAGCCGCGCTGGAAGACATCGCGCACTTCCTGTCCGACCGCGGCTGCGAAGTGGCGCTGGAAAAGGACACGGCGCAGTCCAGCGGCATCGCGCATTACCCGGCACTGGACGTGGCCACCATCGGCACCCAGTGCGATCTGGGTCTGGTGGTGGGAGGCGATGGCACGATGCTGGGCATAGGGCGCCTTCTGGCCAGCCACGGCGTGCCCCTGATCGGCATCAACCAGGGTCGCCTCGGCTTCATCACCGACATTCCGCTCGACAACTTCCGTGCCACGCTCACGCCCATGCTGCAGGGCGAGTACGAGGAAGACCACCGCAGCCTGATGCACGCCAAGGTCTGGCGCGACGGCCACTGCGTGTTTGACGCGCTGGCCATGAACGACGTGGTGGTCAACCGGGGCGCCACGTCCGGCATGGTGGAGTTGCGCGTCGAGGTGGACGGCCATTTCGTCGCCAACCAGCGCGCCGATGGCCTGATCATTGCCACGCCCACCGGATCGACCGCATACGCGCTGTCGGCCGGCGGCCCGTTGCTGCACCCGTCGATTCCGGGCTGGGTGCTCGTCCCCATCGCACCCCACACCCTGTCCAACCGGCCCATCGTCCTGGCCGACCCGGTCGAGATCGCCATCGAGATCGTCGCGGGCCGGGATGCCAGCGCCAATTTCGACATGCAGTCCCTGGCCTCGCTGCTTCACGGCGACCGGATCACCGTGCGGCGTTCGCAACACCACGTCCGCTTCCTGCACCCCAAGGGGTGGAGCTACTTCGATACCTTGCGCAAGAAGCTCCACTGGAACGAGGGTGTTGCCTGATTCCACGCCACCATGAGCCTCAAACGCATTACCTTGCGCGATTTCGTGATCGTGCGCGAACTTGAACTCGAGCTGTCCGAGGGCTTCAGCGTCCTGACGGGAGAAACCGGCGCCGGCAAATCGATCCTGATCGACGCATTGCAGCTGGCCCTGGGCGCCCGCGCCGAGGCCGGTGTGATCCGTGAGGGCGCCAGCCGCGCAGACATCAGCGTGGAATTCGACATCACTCCGTCGCTCGCCGCCTGGCTGGACGAGGCCGGCTTCGACAGCGCCGACAGCCTGCTGCTGCGGCGCACCGTCGACCACCAGGGCAAGAGCCGTGGCTGGATCAACGGCAGCCCCGCCACGGCGGCCCAGCTGCGCGAGGTGGGCGACTGGCTGGTCGACATTCATGGGCAACACGCCTGGCAAAGCCTGACCCGGCCGGATTCGGTGCGAGGACTGCTTGACGCCTACGCCGACATCAGCACGGCGGGACTGACGCCGTTGTGGCAGCGATGGCGCGAGCAGCTGAAAGCCCTGGCTGACGCGCGCGCCGCGCAGGATTCATTGCAGAGCGAGCGTGAGCGCCTGTCCTGGCAGATTGGTGAAGTTGCCAAACTGGGACCGGGAACCGACGAGTGGGAGCAGCTCAACACGGACCACGCGCGGCTGGCCAACGCGCAAGCGCTGATCGACGCCACACAGGGAGCCGCCGAGCTGCTCGAAGGCGATGACAGCGGCGCCCTGCGCCACCTCGCCCAGGCGCGTGATTTGCTACAAAATCAAGAGCATCTTGCGCCCGAATTCAAAGGGCTGGCGGATGTTTTGGCTTCAAGCCTGGCTCAGGCCGAGGACGCTGCGCATTCACTGCACGCCTGGTTGCGCCGAACCGACCTGGACCCCCAGCGACTGGCAGAACTCGACGACCGCCTGTCCAGCTGGGTGGCCCTGGCACGCCGCTACAAACGCTCCCCGGCCGAGTTGCCCGGACTGCTGGCCACATGGAAAGACGAGTTGAGCCGACTCGACGCCGCCGCCGACCTCGCCACGCTTGAAGCAGCTGTCCAGCACGCCGCCAGCGAGTACCAGACCGAGGCCCGCCGTCTTTCCAAACTCAGGGCCAAGGCCGCTCCTCAGCTCGCCAAGGCCATCACCCAGGCCATGCAGGGCCTGGGCATGCAGGGCGGCCGCTTCGAGGTGGCGCTCGAGCCCACCGAGCAACCGACATCCAACGGACTGGAAGACACCCGCTTTCTCGTGGCCGGTCATGCCGGCAGCACGCCACGCGCCGTGAGCAAGGTGGCCTCCGGCGGCGAGTTGTCACGCATTGCCCTGGCCATCGCCGTGACGACGAGCCAGCTTGGCGCAGCCCAGACGCTGATATTTGACGAAGTGGACTCGGGCGTCGGCGGTGCGGTCGCCGAAACCGTGGGGCGGCTCATGAAACAGCTCGGGCGAGATCGGCAGGTGCTCGCCGTGACCCATCTCCCGCAGGTGGCGGCCTGTGCCGATCACCATCTGGTGGTCGCCAAACAGAGTGACGGCAAGGCCACCACCAGCACGGTCGCCGCAGTGGAAGGTGAGCACCGTGTCGCCGAAATCGCCCGCATGCTCGGGGGCGAGCGGTTGTCAGGCACCACCCTCGCGCACGCCAAGGAAATGCTTGGCGCCGGCACGCAGGAGAGCGGGGCATGACACCCGCCGATGGTGCGTCCGCGCTGGAAGTGGTGCTGATCACCGGGATGTCGGGCTCCGGCAAGTCCGTGGCGCTCAACGCCCTCGAGGACGCCGGCTACTACTGCGTCGACAACCTGCCTCCCGAGTTGTTGCTGCCGTTCGTGGCCCTGGAGCAGGAACACCGCGCCACTCAGGTGGCGATTGCGATGGATGTCCGAAGCGCCGCCTCGCTTCCGCTGGTTCCCAGGCAGCTCGCCAGCCTGCGCGCGCAGGGCATCAACGTCCGCCCCCTGTTCCTCGATGCCGGGACATCCACCCTGGTTCACCGGTTTTCAGAGACCCGCCGCCGCCACCCGTTGTCCCGGAAGGAGGCAGCCGGCGACGCCACCGAGCACCAGCATGTGCTGATGGATGCCATTGAACTGGAGCGCGAGCTCCTGGCCGACCTGCGCGAGCAGGCCCACGTCATTGACACCAGCCTGATCCGGGCCTCGCAGTTGCAGGGTTACGTCAAGTCCTTGATATCGGTGGCGGCCAGCCAGCTCACGCTGGTGTTCGAATCATTCGCGTTCAAGCGAGGCATTCCCGTTGACGCCGACTATGTGTTCGACGTGCGAATGCTGCCCAACCCCCACTACGAACCTGCCCTGCGCCCCCTGACCGGCAGAGACGAGGCCGTGGCCGCATTTCTGCGCCAGAGCGCTGACGTCAACCAGATGTTCGATCACATCGAGCAGTTTCTGCGCCACTGGCTGGACCTGCTCGCACGCGATCACCGCAGCTATGTGACCGTGGCCATCGGCTGCACGGGCGGCCAGCACCGATCCGTCTATCTGGTGGAACAGTTGGCCGCGGTGTTCAGCGGCCACTGGGTCACGCTCAGGCGCCACCGCGAACTCGACGCCCGTTAAGGGCGCTGTGGAAGTGTCAGCAAGCTGCGGATCGGAGCCGGCAGGCCCAGAGCGGGCCATTCAGCGGCCGTGAACCAGCAGCCGTCCAGCGCCAGCTCCACCCCGGTGTCCACGCTCAACCAGACCGGATGAAGGTGCAAATCCTTGTGCGTGAGAACATGGGTGAACGCCGGCCCATCCCGCAGCTGCGTGCGCCAGCGCGGCGCGAGCGCGGCTTCCAGCGAGGCCCTGTCCGCAAACAGAGGGGGACAGTACAGACCGGCCCAGACTCCCGGCGTAGGCCGCTTGCACAGCAGTACCTCGCCCTGCGCCGTGTGAAGCTGAAGCAGCCACAGGGACTGTGCGCTGCGCCTCAGCTTGCGAGTCCGGACCGGATAGCGCTGGGGCGCGCGCTCACGCCACGCAACGCAGTCCGATTGCAACGGGCACGACCCGCACAAAGGATGGCGTGCGACGCATACCGTCGCCCCGAGATCCATCAGGCCCTGGGTGTAGCGCGGCATGGCCTGGGACAGATCCGTCTGCGGCAACAACCGTGTCGCTTCGTCCCACAGCGCACGTTCGTTGGCCGCTCGCGCGAGGTCTGCCTCAAAGCCCAGCACACGCGTCAGCACACGCTTGACGTTGCCGTCCAGAATGGCGACACGCTCACCGAAGCAGAAAGCTGCGATGGCCGCAGCCGTGGACCGGCCGATGCCGGGCAGTGTTTCCAGCACTTGCGCCGTTCGCGGAAAGTGGCCGCCATGCAGCGAGACCACCCCCTGCGCGCAGCGATGCAGATTCCGCGCACGGCTGTAATAGCCCAGGCCGCTCCACAGTCCCAGCACGGCGTCCAGCGGCGCCGCGGCCAGCGACTGGACGTCGGGGAAACGCGCCAGAAAACGCGGGAAATAGTCCAGCACGGTCGCCACCTGCGTCTGCTGCAGCATGATCTCCGACAGCCAGACTCGGTAGGGGTCACGCGTGCCCTGCCAGGGCAGGCCCTGGCGTCCATGGGTCTGCTGCCAGCGAACCACGCGGTCCGCGAAATCCGTCATGCAGACTTGCGTTGGGCTTCGTCGTTGGCGCTGCCGCCAGCGGGTGTGCTCATGAGGTGGTCCGTGAGCTCCGTCAGCTTGGCATCGAGTTCGTCCAGCGCGCGCTCCTGCGACCCGATCTCGGCGATGCGGTCGTCCAGGCCGGTGGCGGCCTGCTGGATGCGCTCAATGGCTTCCATGCGACGCCCGAAATTGCGGCGACGCTCGCGCAGCTGCGCATCGAGCTGGGCGGCTGCGGACTTGTTCCAGAGCTCCACTTCGCCCAGCGCCGATTCATAGACGACACGCAGGCGCGTCGCCAGGGCCCGCACCAGACGGTCGGCAAACTCAGGCTGCGCCAGCCTGAGCACGTTGCCCACGCCCAGGTACTGTGTGTGGCTGCGCTCCACGAGATCCAGGTCGCGCACATAGCGCTCGAGATCCGGTTCCTTGGGCGCCTGCAACGAGAACCCGTACTCCGCGTTGAGCTGGCGGAAAGTGCCCCCCAGCATGTTCTGGATTTCTGCGCTGGTGGCCTGGGCTTTGCGCAGTCCGGCGCGCAGGCGCTCGAAAGTCTGCATGTAGGCCTTTTTCACCCCCAGCTTGATGCCCGGCTGACGCATGGCGGTCGTGAGCTGCGCCATCTCGGCCTTGAGAGCCCCCGTGCCCAGCATCTCGAAGACTTCCCGCAACAGCTTCAGGTGGACCGAGCGGACCGCATGGATCCGGGCCCCGCTGATGTCGAATTCGCCCTGTTCCTGCTCGATGCGCGAGCGCATGTGCTTGATCACCGAGGTGTTCTTGCCGCGCAGGCCCTTGAGCTCCAACATCTGCTCGGCCAGGTCGCGTCGGCGCACGTGGATGGCGCGGCCCGCCTCGACACGCAACTCCGAGATGCCGCCGCCCACCGCAGCCTGCAGGATTTTCTGGCGCTGGCCCATGACGCCCTGGCCCAGGGCCTGCTCCAGCATCGGCAACTGGCTGGCCTGCAGCAGCTTTGCATCGTCATTGACCTTGGCCACCAGGCCCTTCTGGGCCGATACAGGAATCACCTGCTCCCGCCGCAGGCCCAGGATCTCCGCCGATGTGGCCCGCTGGCGGTCGATCTGCGCCTGCACCTGGAACGGCGTGCTCAGCGTGTCCCACATCGTGTCGATCTTGTTGAGCACGACCAGGCGGGACTCGTTGTTGTCCGCCTCGGTGATCAGGTGTTCACGCCAGATCGCCAGATCAGACTTGGTCACGCCCGTGTCCGCCGCGAGGATGAAAACCACGGCATGGGCCTGCGGGATCAGGTTGACCGTGAGTTCGGGTTCGGCGCCAATCGCATTGAGCCCCGGTGTGTCCAGGATCACCAGCCCCTGCTTGAGCAGCGGATGCGCAATGTTGATCAGGGCGTGGCGCCAGCGCGGCACTTCCACCAGTCCATCAGCGCCCACCATGGGGTTGTCTTCCGGTACTTCGTCATGCCAGAAGCCCAGCGCCTTGGCTTCGTCCTTGGTCACATGCCGGACCTCGGCCACCTTCTCGAGGGCCTGGGCCAGTTGGGTGGGATCGTTGACATCCAGATCGATGCGCGTCCACTTCTCGGGAACCATGCGCCACTCCATGAGCGCCTGGGGTTGCAGGCGCGTCTCGATCGGCAGCAGCCGCAGGCAGGGCGGCACATCCGCGTCATAGCCCAGCTCGGTCGGACACATGGTGGTCCGCCCTGCACTGGCGGGCATGATGCGACGCTTGTAGCCCGCGAAGAAGATGGCGTTGATCAGCTCGGACTTGCCGCGCGAAAATTCGGCGACGAAGGCCACCATGACCTTGTCAGACCGCATCTGCTGTTCGAGGCGGCGCAGACGCTCCTCCACGGAAGCGTCAAGGAGCTCATGGTCCTTCATCCACTCCGACAGAAGCTTCAGGCGCAGCGCAAACTCGCGCCGCCAAGCACCATGCTGATCGAATTGCTCGTTGAAGGAAGTGCCCACTTAGACTCCGGCTGACCTATGAATATACACCGAGCCCACCCCGACACGCTCAGGGCTTCTGGCAATTCGCGCAGAAATAGGTAGACCGCTGTCCCTGGCGCAGCAGCCGGATGGGCGTGCCGCAGCGGCGGCAGGGCTGGCCTGCACGGTCATACACCATCGCCTCGAGCTGGAAGTAGCCTGCCTCGCCCTGCGCGTTGGAGAAGTCCCGCAGCGTGCTGCCGCCTTTCTCGACCGCTCGGGCCAGCACGTCGCGCACTGCCGCATGCAGGCGCGCCGCGCGGGGCCCACTGAGGCGCGAGGCCTTCACCGTCGGCCGAATTCCGGCCAGGAACAACGCCTCCGACGCATAGATGTTACCCACGCCCACCACCACATCGCCGGCCAGCAGCACCTGCTTGATCGGCGCATGACGGCGCTTCAGCCCCGCATGGAACGCCTCCGCGCTGAACTGGTCGGTCAGCGGTTCGAGGCCCAGCCGGCCGAGCAGCTTGACCGCCACCGGGTCCGCTTCACCCTGGGCATGAACCACCGCGCCAAAGCGTCTCGGATCATTGAGCCGCAGCAAGCCGCGGCTGGTAAGCAGGTCGAAATGGTCGTGCGGTCCCGCCTCGGTCCAAAGCGGTGCAAAGCTGAGGCTTCCCGACATGCCCAGGTGCAACAACAGCAGCCCCTGGTCAAGGTCCATCAGCAGGTACTTGCCCCGGCGGCGCACACCGGTGACCACCCGCCCGACCAGGGCCTGGGACTCGCAGCCCAGCGGCCAGCGCAGCGCCTTGCCCAGGCGCACCCGGTCGATGCGGGCCCCCGCTATGCGATCGGCAAAACTCCGCCGCGTGACTTCGACCTCAGGTAGTTCAGGCATCTGCGCTAGGGGTTAACGGGCTTGGATTATTATGAGCCGATGCCGCGATTCACTCCTCTCGCCCTGGCCCTTCTTCTTGCAGGCGGGGCGCAGTGCGCAGCCGCCCAGTCCGCCGCCGAGGAGGCGCCCAAACCCGACCTGCCCGCCAGTTCTGCGCTGGACGGTGAGCTGTTCTATCAGCTGCTGCTGGGGGAACTGAATGCGCAAGGCAATGAGCCTGGTGCCGCCTACGCGCTGATTCTCGACGCGGCGCGCAAGACGAACGACCCGAGGCTGTACCAGCGCGCGGTGGACATCGCCTTCCAGGCCCGTTCCGGCGACTCGGCGCTTCAAGCCGCCCGCGCCTGGAAACAGGCTCAACCCGACTCCCGAGAGGCCAACCGCTACGTGCTGCAGATCCTGATCGCGCTGAACCGGCTCGCGGACACCGTGGAGCCCCTGCGCGACGACCTCACGCTGGTGCCGGCGGCCAACCGCAGCGCGGCCATCAACTTCCTGCCCCGGTTCTTTGCACGGGCCGCCGACAAGAAGCAAGCCGCCGCCGTGGTGGAACAGGCGCTCGGCGACTACCTGATGCAGGCGGGCACGGGCGCCGCGGCCTGGACCACGGTCGGCCGGATGCGCCAGGCCGCGGGTGACTCACAAGGGGCGCTGGATGCGGTCATGCGCGCCCAGAAGGTCGACCCAGCCGCCGATGGAGCGGCGCTGCTCGCACTCGAGCTCATGGCGGCGGGCGTGCCGCAAGCCGAGCCTTTGCTGACCAGCTACCTGAACGGCCGCGCTGCCCCCGAAATCCGCATGGGTTACGCGCGCGTGCTGCTCGATGCGCAGCGCTATGCCGAGGCAGCCCGCCAACTGGAAGCCGTGACGGCCCAGCGTCCTGAATTCGCCGAGGCCTGGCTGATCCAGGGCACGCTGCAGGTCCAGGACAACCAGCAGGCTGCGGCCGAGGTGTCGCTCAAACGCTATGTCGAACTGATGACGGCCCAGCCCGCCAGCCCCGAGCGCAGCCGGGGCCTGGCCCAGGCCTACCTGTCGCTGGCGCAGATCGCCGAGAAACGCAAGGACTATCCGGGCGCCGAAGCCTGGCTCGGCCGCATCGAGAACGCGCAGGACATGATCAGCGCGCAAAACCGGCGAGCCTCGATCCTCGCACGCCAGGGCAAGCTCGACGAGGCGCGCAAGCTGCTGCGCAGCCTGCCGGAACGCAACCCTGGCGACGCCCGCATCAAGCTCATGGCCGAAGTGCAGCTGTTGCGCGAGAACCAGAAATACCAGCCGGCCTACGACCTGCTGGCCAGCGCCGTGGCCAGGGAGCCCAAGGACACCGACCTGATGTACGACCAGGCGATGCTGGCCGAGAAGCTGGGCAAGCTGGACGACATGGAACGCCTGTTGCGCCAGGTCATCGCCATCAAGCCCGAGGCCCAGCACGCCTACAACGCGCTGGGCTACTCCCTGGCGGACCGCAACGTGCGACTGCCTGAAGCCCGGGACCTGATCCGCCAAGCCCTCAAGCTCGCCCCCGGGGACCCGTTCATCACGGACAGCCTGGGCTGGGTCGAGTTCCGCATGGGGCACTGGAGCGATGCCCTGCGCATCCTCGAGGGCGCCTACAAGTCACGGCCGGATCCCGAGATCGCCGCGCACCTCGCGGAAGTGCTCTGGACGCTGGGCCTGCAGGACCGGGCAGTGGCGGTCCTCAAGGAGGGACTGCTGCTGAACGCCGAGAACGAGTCCTTGCTGGCCACCGTCAAGCGCCTGGGCATCAAGCTGTGAAGCCGCTCGAGTGGGCGGCTCGCGCGCTCGGCACCGCGCTGCTGGTTGCTTCATTTTTTGTAGCAGGATGTGCCCAGCCGCCGAGGGCTACCGGCCCGAAAGATGCCCAAACCGGCCCCTGGAGCGGACGCCTCGCGCTGAAGGTGCAGGCCCAGCCTCCCCAGTCCTTTTCCGCCGGCTTCGAGTTGCGTGGGCAGGCCAGCGCCGGACAGCTGTCCTTGTTCAACCCCCTGGGCGGCACCGTGGCCCGACTGGCCTGGAGCCCCGGCAAGGCGACCCTGACATCGGGCAGCGAAGTGCGCGAGTTCGACTCGCTGGACGCCCTGGTCACCCAGGCCACGGGAGCGTCCATTCCGGTCTCGGCCCTGTTTGACTGGCTGGCGGGCACGCCGACACCCGCGGCTGGCTGGCAGGCCGACCTGTCGCGCTTGTCAGAGGGCCGGCTCGAAGCCCGGCGCGAGCAACCGCTGCCGGCCGCGGAAATGCGGGTGCTGCTGGATCGGTGAGCGCCGACGCCTGCCGATAATCGGCCCATGCGCGCGCTTTACGACGTCCCGGCTCCGGCCAAGCTCAATCTGTTCCTGCATGTGACGGGCCGGCGCGCCGACGGCTACCACCTGCTGCAGTCGGTCTTCATGCTGGTCGATTGGTGTGACAGCCTGCATTTCGAGCTTCGAGGCGACGCGCGCCTGAGCCGCGAAGACCTTGGCCTCCCCCTCCCCGAGGACGACCTCATCCTGCGGGCTGCCCGGGCCCTGCAGGCAGCCACCGGTGTGTCGCTGGGGGCCCACATCGGTGTGGAAAAGCGGATCCCCTCCCAAGCCGGCATGGGCGGCGGCTCATCCGACGCCGCCACCTGCCTGCTGGCGCTGAACCGCCTCTGGCAACTGAACCTGCCGTTGCAGAGACTCGCGGCCATCGGCCTCGCGCTGGGGGCCGACGTGCCGTTTTTCCTTCACGGCCACAATGCCCTGGTGGAGGGCATCGGCGAGCAAATCAGTCCTCTTGCCCTGCCCGCGGCGCGGTTTGCCGTGGCAAAACCACCTCAGGGACTGGACACCCGATTGATTTTTGCAGACGGGGGGCTGAAACGTGATTCCAGAACTGCTATAATTTCAGGCTTTGCTGCAAACCCGAATGGCGAGCTTGAAGCAAATCCGGAATGCGACTTCGCGAGAAATCCCTTCGGGTTTGGCCATAACGACCTGCAGCCGGTTGCCCAGCGGCTTTGTCCTGGCGTGACCCAGGCCCTGGAGTGGCTCGGGTCGCAGGGTCTTGAGGCCCGGATGACGGGCTCCGGCAGTGCGGTGTTTGCGCAAATGCGGCAAGACATGGCCTTGCGGGCTGCTCCGGCAGAATGGCAAGTCAGGACGTGCGGCAATTTGGAGGTTCACCCCCTGGTGGGTTGGGCGTCCAGCGACAGTTGATCGGTTGGCAGCCTTGGGCTGCTGACCTGTGTAGGGGAGTCGCCAAGCTGGTTAAGGCACTGGATTTTGATTCCAGCATGCGAAGGTTCGAATCCTTCCTCCCCTGCCAAATGCACAACTACTGGTGCGCGCGACGTACAGGAACCAACCATTTCATCGCCGGGAAGCTCCATGCAGGCCGCTCAACCACATTCCGATTTCATGGTCTTCACCGGCAATGCCAATCCCGGCATGGCTGCCGAGATCGCCGAACACTTGGGCATCTCGCTGGGCAATGCCCATGTGGGCCGGTTCTCGGACGGTGAAGTCACCGTCGAAATCAACCAGAACGTGCGCGCCCGCGACGTGTTCGTGGTCCAGTCGACCTGCGCCCCGACCAACGAAAACCTGATGGAACTGCTGATCATGGTCGACGCGCTCAAGCGCGCCTCGGCCGAACGCATCAGCGCCGTCATCCCGTACTTCGGCTACGCCCGCCAGGACCGACGTCCGCGCTCGGCCCGCGTGCCCATCTCGGCCAAGGTCGTCGCCAACCTGCTGCAGACCGTGGGCGTGGCCCGTGTCCTGACCATGGACCTGCATGCCGACCAGATCCAGGGCTTCTTCGACATCCCGGTGGACAACATCTACGCTTCCCCGGTGCTGCTGGGCGACGTGCGCAGCAAGAACTACGACGACCTGATCGTGGTCTCGCCCGACGTCGGAGGGGTGGTGCGCGCCCGCGCGCTGGCCAAGCAGCTGGGCTGCGACATGGCCATCATCGACAAGCGCCGCCCGCGTGCCAACGTGAGCGAGGTCATGCATGTCATCGGCGAAATCGAAGGCCGCAACTGCGTGATCATGGACGACATGATCGACACCGCGGGCACGCTGGTGAAGGCCGCCGAGGTCCTGAAGGAGCGCGGCGCCAAGAAGGTCTACGCCTACTGCACGCACCCGATTTTCTCGGGGCCCGCCATGGAGCGCATCGCCCAGGGTTCGGCGCTCGACGAAGTGGTGGTGACCAACACCATCCCGCTGAGCGACGCCGCCGAGGCCTGCACCAAGGTTCGCCAGCTCACCGTGGCGCCGCTGATCGCCGAAACGATCCAGCGCATCGCCAAGGGTGAGTCGGTCATGAGTCTGTTCTCGGACCAGGAAAACCTCTTCTGAGGTTGGCTCCGGGTACACCGGCCCGCTGACGCCGCAAGTCAGCCAGCGCCGCCGGAAACGGCGGTTTTTTTGAAACCGGAGTCACACTGGTCGCGGTGGACTCCTTGAGGAGTTGTTATGAAATTCGTCGCTTTTGAGCGCACAAAGCAGGGTACGGGTGCGAGCCGCCGTCTGCGCAACACCGGCAAGACGCCCGGCATCGTTTACGGGGGCGAAGGCCAGCCGCAACTGATCGAACTCGATCACAACGCGCTATGGCATGCCCTCAAGAAGGAAACCTTCCACTCCACCGTGCTGGAAATGGAACTGGGTGGCAAGACCACCAAGGTCCTGCTGCGTGATGTGAGCTACCACCCCTACAAGCAGCTGGTGCAGCACATTGACTTCCAGCGCGTGGACGCCAAGACCAAGCTGCACATGAAGGTGCCGCTGCACTACGTGAAGGCCGAGGAATCCCAGGCCGTGAAGTTCGATCACTGCGTGGTCAACCACGTGATGGCCGAACTCAACGTGGCCTGCCTGCCCGCTGACCTGCCCGAGTTCATCGAGGTGGACCTGTCGGGCCTGAAGAAGGGCGTGTCCCTGCACCTGAACGACATCACGCTGCCCAAGGGCGTGACCGCGGTCACCCATGGCAAGGCCAACCCCGTGCTGGTGTCCGTGGTCTCGGTCGGTGGCGAAGAGCCGGCCGACCCCGCCGCCGCAGCAGCCCCCGCGGCAGATGCGAAGGCCCCCGCTGCCAAGGCCGACGCCAAGGCACCGGCCAAGAAGTAAGCACGTTCCCGGGCCTTGCGGCCCGTGGCACCCGAAAAGGCCCGCACGCGCGGGCCTTTTTTTCGTCTTTAATACGGCTCCATGATCAGATTGTTTGTTGGCCTGGGCAATCCGGGCCCCGAGTACGAGGCCACGCGGCACAACGCGGGCTTCTGGTGGATTGATGCGCTGGCCCGCGAACTCAAGGCCACCCTCACGCCTGAGCGCAGCTATCACGGCCTGGTGGCACGCACCACGGTCCATGGACAGACGCTGTGGCTGCTGGAGCCGCAGACCTTCATGAACCTGTCGGGCAAGTCCGTGGCGGCCCTCGCCCGGTTCTTCAAGATCCAGCCCGAGGAAATCCTCATCGTCCATGACGAACTCGACGTGGTGCCGGGCCAGGCCAAGCTCAAGTTCGGAGGTAGCCACGCCGGCCACAACGGACTGCGCGACATCCACGCCCAGTTGGGTACCGCCGACTACTGGCGCCTTCGGCTGGGCATCGGCCATCCCGGCGTCAAGTCCGAGGTGATCCACTGGGTGCTGAAGAAGCCGGCACCCGACCAGCGCGACGCGATTCATGACGGCATCGCGCGCACCCTCAAGGCCGTGCCCGCGATGCTGGCGGGCGAAATGGACAAGGCGACACTGATCGTCCACACCCACAAGCCGCCCCGGCCCAAGCCGCCGCGGCCAGAGTCCGCATGATCAACCCAGGGAGGAAACCATGAGCCACGTCCGGATTGCTTCAATTTTCATAGCAGCATGTGCCCTGCAGGCGGGGGCTATCGCCCAGAATGCCTACAAATGCGGCAACACCTACAGCCAGGCGCCCTGCGCAGGAGGCCAGGTGGTGGACACGCAGGACGAGCGCACCGCGCAGCAGCGTGCGGACACCCACAGCGCCGCACAGCGTGATGCGAAGACCGCCGCCGCGATGGAAAAGGACCGGCTGCGCCAGGAGGCGCAGGCGGCTCCGGCCTACATTCCGCCGACGCGTGCACCGGCCGACCCGCCGCCTGCCCAGCCTGTGATGACCAAGCCCAAGAAGCCCGCCTACTTCACGGCCGTTGCGCCCGCCAAACCGGGTGCCAAGGCCGTCGCCAAGAAAAAGAAGGCGAAAAAAGCCGCGTCCTAGGTCGCCGCGGCGTCGCCAGGCCGCACCTGCGCCGCAGTCAGGCGCAGGTATTTCTCCATCAGCGTTTCCCGGCTTTCCCGGTGCTGCGGGTTGACCGGAATGCAGGCCACGGGGCAAACCTGCACGCACTGCGGTTCGTCGAAGTGACCCACGCATTCCGTGCACTTGCCCGGGTCGATCTCATAGATGAGTTCACCGAGGTAGATGGCCTCGTTCGGGCACTCCGGCTCGCACACATCGCAATTGATGCAGTCGTCCGTGATCATGAGTGCCATGCGAAAGTTCTCCAGCGGGAAGTTCTGGCATTATCCGGCGCTTCATGAGTCTTTTCCTGTTCAAGCGCTTGATCACCCTGGTCGCGACACTGGTGGGCGCCTCGGTCGTGGTGTTCCTGGTGCTGGAAATCCTGCCCGGCAATGCGGCGCAGATTCTCATGGGCCCCGACGCCTCCCCCGACGCCGTGCTGGCCCTGGCCGCCAAGCTGGGGCTGGACCACCCCCCGCTTGAGCGTTACTGGACCTGGATCAGCGGCCTGGTGACGGGAGACCTGGGCCTCAGCTACGCCTACAGCAGCCCCGTGTCGGAGCTGGTTCTGGAGCGCCTGGCCGTCACGGTGCCGCTGGCCTTCATGGCCATGGCCATCACCACCGTGCTGGCGCTGGCAGCGGGCCTCTACGCGGCAGCGCGCCACAACAAGCTGGGCGACATCGGCATGATGGGGCTGAGCCAGGTGGGCATCGCGATCCCGAATTTCTGGTTTGCCATCCTGCTGATCCTGCTGTTCTCGGTGCATCTCAAATGGTTCGCGGCCGGAGGTTTTCCGGGCTGGGACGACGGGATTGGCCCGGGCCTGCAGGCGCTGCTGCTGCCCGCCGTCTCGCTGGCGGTGGTGCAGGCCGCCATCCTGGCGCGGATCACCCGCTCGGCGGTGCTCGAGGTCCTGCGCGAGGATTTCGTCCGTACGGCGCGGGCCAAGGGCCTGTCGCGGCGCGCCACGCTGTGGGGTCACGTCCTGCGCAATTCGCTGATCCCGGTGGTCACCGTGATGGGGCTGCAGTTCGCCGAGTTGCTGGCGGGCACCATCGTGGTGGAGAACGTGTTCTACCTGCCCGGCCTGGGCCGGCTCATCTTCCAGTCGATCTCCAACCGCGACCTGATCGTGGTGCGCAACTGCGTGATGCTGCTGGCCGCCATGGTCGTCATCGTGAACTTCATCGTCGACGTGATGTACGCGGTCATTGACCCGCGCGTGAAGGCCAGCGACATATGAGCGCCGTTTTGCCCCCCCTCGCGGCAAGCCAGGCCGCGCCCGGCTTCTGGCGACGCGCAAGAGGCCACCGTGCCTTCGTGATCGGCGCGGTGCTGACCCTGCTGCTGCTGGCAGCCGCCGCCCTGTCACTGGTCTGGACGCCCTTCTCGCCCTACGAGATCGACATGGCCGGGAAGCTGCAGACTCCCAATGGCCAGCACTGGCTGGGCACCGACCCCTACGGGCGCGACGTGGCCTCGCTGCTGCTGGTCGGCGCGCGCGCCTCCATCCTGGTGGGGGTGATCGCCGTGGGCATCGGCCTGGTCGCGGGCACGGCACTGGGCCTGCTGGCGGCGGCACGGCGCGGATGGGTCGAGGAGCTCATCATGCGGCTGTCGGATTTCAGTTTCGCGTTCCCGGCCATCCTGTCCGCCATCATGATGACCGCCGTGTTTGGCGCCGGCATCGTCAACGCCATCATCGCCATCGGTCTGTACAACATCCCGACTTTCGCCCGCATCACGCGGGCCTCGGCCAACACCCTCTGGTCCCGCGAATTCGTGCTCGCCGCGCGGGCCTGCGGCAAGGGCAGTTTCAGCATCACGGTGGAACACGTGCTGCCCAACATCGCCTCCGTGCTCATCGTGCAGGCCACCATCCGCTTTGCCATCGCGATCCTCGCGGAAGCCGCGCTGTCCTACCTGGGATTGGGCACGCAACCGCCGCAGCCTTCGTGGGGTCGCATGCTCAGTGAAGCCCAGACGCTGATGTTCCAGGCGCCACTGCTCGCCGTCTTTCCGGGCGTCGCCATCGCCCTGGCCGTCATGGGGCTGAACCTGCTCGGCGACGGCCTGCGGGACCTGCTCGACCCCCGTCTGACGCGCAAGCGATAGGTCCGCCATGCCATTGCTCGAAGTCCAAGACCTCCGCGTGCGCCTGCAGACCCAGCGCGGGCCGGCCGACGCCGTGCGCGGAGTCAGCTTCTCGCTCGAACGCGGCCAGACGCTGGGACTGATCGGCGAATCCGGCTGCGGCAAGTCGATCACCGTGATGTCGCTGATGGGGCTGCTACCCGAGGGCGCCCAGGTCAGCGGCAGCATCCGCTTTGACGGCGAGGAACTTGTCGGACGCAAGGACAGCGACCTGTGCCGCCTGCGCGGCAACCGCATCGGCATGATCTTCCAGGAGCCCATGACGGCGCTGAACCCCGTGCACAGCATCGGCCGCCAGGTGGCCGAACCCCTGCGGCTGCACCGCGGCCTCACGGGCGCTGCAGCCCGTCAAGAAGTGATTGCGCTGCTGGATCGCGTGGGCATCCCGGACGCGGCGAAGCGGGTGGATGCCTACCCGCACCAGTTCTCCGGCGGCCAGCGCCAGCGCATCACCATCGCGATGGCCCTGGCCTGCGGGCCGGACCTCCTGATTGCCGATGAGCCCACCACGGCGCTCGACGTGACCATCCAGCAGCAAATCCTCGACCTCATCGACGAACTCGTGGCCGAGCGCGGCATGGCGATGATGCTGATCTCGCACGACCTGGGCGTGATTGCCCAGAATGTCGAGCGCATGCTGGTCATGTATGGCGGCAGCGTGGTGGAAAGTGGCCCCACCGACGCCGTGTTCGCGCACATGACCCACCCTTACACGCGCGGCCTGTTCGGCGCGCGCCCCAGCCTGCACTCGGCCAGGGGCCAGCGCCTGGCCACCATTGCCGGCACCGTGCCCGAACTGGTGGACCTGCCGGCGGGCTGTACCTTCGCGGGCCGCTGCCCCTACACCGCCGAAAGCTGCCACGCCGAACGGCCGCCCGCCATCGAGACCGAGGCCGGCCACCGGGTGCTGTGCAGCCGGCTGGAGGCCATTGCGGCCATGGATGGGAGCACAGCCCCATGAGCCACGTTCCGCTGCTTCAGGTCGACCAACTGGTGCGCGAGTACACGCTGCCGCGCGAGTCCCTGTTCAGCCCACCGCGCCGCGTGCAGGCGCTCAATGGCGTGAGCTTCGAGATCCAGGCGGGCCGCAGCCTGGGCATCGTGGGCGAATCGGGTTCGGGCAAGTCCACGCTGGCGCGGCTGGTGATGGCCCTGGACCGGCCCACCTCGGGCAGCGTCCGGCTGCTGGGTCAGGACCTCCATGCACTCCCTGCGGGCCGCCTGCGGGAGGCGCGGCGAGACGTGCAGATGGTGTTCCAGGACCCGTACGGTTCGCTGGACCCGCGCCAGACGGTCGCACGCATCGTGGCGGAGCCGCTCGCGGCTCAGGGGGAGGCCTCGCGCGCCGAACAGCGCCAACGGGCCGCCGACGTGCTGTCCTCGGTCGGCCTGCGGTCCAGCGATCTGGACAAATACCCGCATGAGTTCTCCGGCGGCCAGCGCCAGCGGATCGCCATCGCGCGTGCACTGATCACAAGACCCCGCCTGATCGTGGCCGACGAGCCGGTGAGCGCACTGGACGTCTCGGTGCAGGCCCAGGTGCTCAACCTGATGCAGGACCTGCAAAACGAGTTTGGCGTGACCTACATGCTGATCAGCCACGATCTGGCGGTGGTCCAGCACCTGTGCCAGGAAGTGGCGGTGATCTGGCAGGGCCGGATTGTCGAGCAGGGACCGCCCGAACGCCTGTTCCAGGCCGCGGAACACCCCTACACCCGGGCCCTGCTCGCGGCGGTCCCTCAGGCGCAACCAGGGCTTCGACGCCGACGCCCCATCACCCACCATGCGACCGGCGCCCCTCTTGCGCAGTCCGCGCCATCTCGCGGATGATGCGGTAACTTACGCCCTGTGATCCATCCTTTTCGTTGTGGAAACTTTCCTGGAGTGAAACCATGCTGAACCGACGTACCGTGCTGTCCACCGCCGCCCTGGCCTCCGTGCCTTTGGCCCTGCCCGAATTTGCCCTTGCTCAGGGTCGCAAGGACGCGATTGTGCTGGCCATGGCGCTGGAGCCTGTTGGCATGGACCCGACGGCCGCCGCCGCATCATCCATCGCCGAGGTCACGCTCTACAACATCTACGAAACACTGACCAAGGTCAATTCCGACGGCACCGTGTCGCCACTGCTCGCGGAAAGCTGGGAGATTTCGCCCGACCTGCGCACCTACACCTTCCGGCTGCGCAAGGGAGTGAAGTTCCAGAACGGCGAGCCGTTCAACGCACAGGCTGTCAAGTTCTCGTTCCAGAGGGCCGGTGCCGAAAAAAGCACCAACAAGGACAAGCGCACCTTCGCCAGCATGGAAAGCGTCGCCGCCATCGACGAGCACACGGTGGTGGTCATCAACAAGGAGCTGGACCCCGACTTCCTGTTCCTCATGGGCCAGGCCACGGCCATCATCGTCGAGCCCAAGAGCGCCGACACCAATGCCACCAAGCCCGTGGGCACCGGCCCCTACAAGCTCGAGAACTGGGTCAAGGGCTCGTCGGCCACGCTGACCAAATGGGACGGCTACCGCAATGCCGCGGCCATCAAGCTCAAGCGCGCCACGTTCCGCTTCATCGCCGATCCGGCCGCCCAGGTCGCCGCCCTGCTGGCGGGCGACGTGGACGCCTTCCCCCGTGTCACGCCGCGCAGCGTGCCGCAGTTCAAGAACAACCCCAAGTTCCAGGTGGTGGTGAGCGGATCGCGCGCCAAGACCATCCTGGCCATCAACAACAAGAAGAAGCCGCTGGATGACGTGCGGGTGCGACGCGCGATCGCGGCTGCCATCGACCGCAAGGCCGTGATCGAAGGCGCCGGCGACGGCTATGGCGCCCCCATCGGCAGCCACTACGTGCCCGGCGCATTCGGCTACATCGACACCACGGGCGTGAATCCCTACAACCCGGAGAAGGCCAAGGCGCTGCTCAAGGAAGCCGGCATCACCACCCCGCTGGAACTGACCATCACCCTGCCGCCGCCGCCGTATGCGCGCCAGGGCGGCGAGGTGATCGCGGCGATGCTGGCCAAGGTCGGCATCGTGGCCAAGCTGCAGAACGTCGAATGGGCCCAGTGGCTCAGCGGCACCTACGGTGCCAAGAACTACGACCTGACCATCATTTCGCACGTCGAGCCGTTCGATCTGGGCAATTTCGCCAAGCCCTACTACTGGAACTACGAGTCTCCCAAGTTCAACGACCTGTACAACAAGTACAAGACCTCGCCGCGGGAAGCCGATCGCAAGAAGCTGATCGGTGAGATCCAGAAGCTCGTCGCCGACGACTGCGTCCACGCGTTCCTGTATCAGCCGCAGTGGGTGACCGTGGCCAACAAGAACATCAAGGGCCTGTGGAAAGACATGCCCCTGTTCGTGAACGACCTGTCATCGCTGAGCTGGTCTTGAGCGCCGGGACGACCGCGTCTTGACCGCGCTGCACGAACTGTCCGCCGCCGAGCTCGCTGAAGCCTACCGGCGCGGCGACTGCTCGCCTGTGGAGGTGACCCAGTCAGTGCTGGGCCACATCGCGCGCTGGGAACCGCACCTTTGCGCGGCCTGGCTGCTGCGGCCCGAGCTGGCGCTGGCGCAAGCCCGCGCTTCCGAGGCGCGATGGCTCAAGGGCGCGCCGCTGGGGCCTCTGGACGGCGTCCCCGTCACGCTCAAGGACAACATCGCCACCGCCGGCGACCCGATGCCCCTGGGCACCACGGCCACGGGCCTGGACCCGATGCCCGCCGACGCACCGCCCGCGGCGCGGTTGCGTGAGGCAGGCGCCGTCATGGTGACCAAGACCACCATGCCCGACTACGGCATGCTGTCGTCGGGCCTGTCGAGCTTCCACAAGCTGGCGCGCAACCCCTGGGACCTCGGCAAGACGCCCGGTGGCTCCAGCGCCGGGGCGGGTGCGGCGGCAGCCGCGGGGTACGGTCCGCTGCACCTGGGGACCGACATTGGCGGCTCGCTGCGCCTGCCCGCGGGCTGGTGCGGCATCTTCAGCCTCAAGCCCAGCCTGGGCCGGATTCCCATCGACCCGCCCTACATGGGCCGCGCGGCGGGCCCCATGACGCGCACCGTGGCCGACTCGGCGGCCCTCATGCCGGTACTCTCGCAGCCCGACACGCGCGACACCATGAGCCTGCCCTGGCAGGACATTGCCTGGCACACCTTCGACCAAGGCTCGGACAAGCTGCGCGGCCTGCGCATCGGCCTGATGCTGGAGGCGGGCTGCGGACTTGCCGTCGAGCCCGATGTCCGCGCCGCCGTGGAGCATGCGGCACGCCTGTTCGAGCGTGCCGGCGCCATCGTGACGCCCATGCCGCCCTTCATGACGCAAACCATGCTCGACGGCATGGACCACTTCTGGCGCATGCGGTCCTTCCTCGACATGCAGGCCCTGCCGCCTGAGCGCAAGGCCGGCGTGCTGCCCTACATCCAGCAATGGGGCGACAGTGCTGCGGGCATGAGTGGCGAAGACGTGTTCAGGGCCTTCAACCAGTTCCATCTGACACGACTGGCCGCGGTCAAAGCCTGCAGCGCGTTCGACTACGTGATCTCGCCCACCTCCCCGGTCCCGGCGTTCCCGGCCGAGCTGCCCTCGCCCACCAACGACCCGCTGCGGCCGCTGGAGCACATCGGCTTCACCGTGCCGTTCAACATGTCGGAGCAGCCCTCGGCCTCGATCAATTGCGGCTACACCGCCGCCGGCCTGCCCATCGGGCTGCAGATCACCGGCGCTCGCTTTGACGACCTGGGGGTGCTGCAGGTGTCACGGGCCTTTGAGCTGATCCGCGACCCCCAGCGCCCGTGGCCGGAGCCGCCATCGGCCGCGCTGGACCATGCTGACTGACAGTCTCGGCAATCCGGTCACGCTGCAGTCGGCGGACAGCCTGGCGGCGGTCAACGACTTCGTCGAGGGATTCATCGCCAGCGAAGCCCGCGCGGTCAACCTGCTCGAAGCCGCCCAGACCGACCACAGCCCCCTCGTGCAGGCCTGCGGCGCGGCGCTCCACATGTTTGCCGAGTCCGCCGATGCCACCGGCCATGCGCGGCCCTTCATCGAGCGCGCCCTGGCTTCGCCGCTGCGGGCCACACCGCGGGAGCGACGCTTCGTGGCCGCCGTGCAGGCCTGGGTGGAGGGGGATCTGCCACGCGCCGTTGCATTGCACGAGGAGCAGGCACGCGAGTTCCCGCGCGACCTGGCTTCTCTCAAGCTGGGGCACTACCACCTGTTCAACCTGGGCGACTCGCCCGGCATGCTGCGCATGGCGCTGGCGGCCCGGCCCGCGGCCGCCGACGTGGCCTACCTTCACGGCATGCTGGCCTTTGCGTGGGAGCAATGCCATCTGCTCGAGCAGGCCGAAGCCGCCGCGCACCACGCCATCCGCCTGTGCCGCAAGGAGCCCTGGGCCCACCATGCGCTGGCCCACGTGATGCTCACGCAAGGCCGCATTCAGGAGGGCCACGACTTCCTCGGCAGTGTGAGCGACACCTGGACCGGATTGAACTCCTTCATGGTCACGCACAACTGGTGGCACCAGGCGCTCTTTGCGCTGGAGCTGCAGGCGCACGACGAGGTGCTGGCGCTGTATGACCGCCAGGTATGGGGCGTGGTCAAGGCATATTCGCAGGACCAGATCAATGCCGTGTCCCTGCTGGCGCGGCTCGAACTTGCCGGGGTGGATGTGGGCGACCGCTGGCAGGACCTGGGTCACTACCTGGCTTCCCGCGTGAACGACCAGGTACTGCCTTTTCTGGACCTGCAGTACCTCTACGGGCTGGCGCGTGCCGGCCGCCCCGAAGCCGACGCGCTGCTGCGCCAGATCGAACACCATGCGCAGCAGGTCCCTGTGCATGCCCAGGCCGCGTGGCAGCGCGTGGCCGTGCCAGCCAGCCGCGGCCTGCTGGCCCATGCCCGAGGCGACTGGCCGCAGGCCGTGGACGCGCTGGGCCAGGCCCTGCCGCGCATGGCGGAAGTGGGTGGCAGCCATGCACAGCGCGACCTGTTCGCCCAGATCCATCTGAATGCCCTGGTCCGCAGCGGGCAGCTCGCCGCTGCCCAGCAGGTGCTGCAGCCCCAGCTGCGGGGTCAACCGGAATCGCTGCGGCTGCGAGCGCAGGCCGCCAGCGTCTATGCGGCGCTGGGGTTGAGCTCGGTACTGGCCTGAGCCGCCTCGCGCGCAAGCCTGGCCTGCTCATACACCGGCTGGGGTGGCAGGTCCGCGAGGTGGCGCGTGTCGGCCCAGTCGAGGATGTCGATGGCCTCGCCATGGAAGCGCACGCGATTGAGCCCCGCGTTCGGAATCTCGCTCTGCCGTGGACCGCTGAGCCCGAGCGCGCGCGCCGTGCGGTAGATCATGTCGAGCACGCCCCCGTGGGTGACCACCAGCACGGTCTCGCCCGGATGCGCCGAGACAATGCGACGCACGGCCCCCATCACGCGCGAGTGAAACTGCCGCGTGGTCTCACCCCCGGGAATGGCAAAGTGCTCGTCGAAGGCCAGCCAGCCCGCCCAGTCCTCGGGGTACTGCTGCTTGATGTCGTCCACGCGCATGCCGTCCACGCGCCCGAAATGCTGCTCGCGCAGCGCCGCTTCGTCGAGACCGCGCAGGCCCAGCTGCTGCGCCACCGGGGAAGCCGTCTCACGCGTGCGCCGCAGGTCGCTCTGGTAGAGCCGGTGCACCGGGCTGCCTGCCAGGCGCTGGGCGAGCCGCCGCGCCTGTTCATGCCCCATGGCGTTGAGCGGCACGTCCACCTGGCCCTGGAAGCGCAGTTCACGGTTCCAGTCGGTCTCACCATGGCGGATCAGGATCAGTTCGGTCATGCCCGATTATCCCGCAGAGCATGGCATTCTCCCAATGAATTCCCGTAAAAATGGCTTGTAGCCCGCGTGAATATTGCACAAGATGCTATGTAATTCATAGCAATGCAATGCCGGTGGCACAATGCCCCGCATGGCTGAACTCCTCCTGATCCCCGGCCTCGCGGCCGACGCCGTGATGTGGCAATCCCAGCTCCATGCGCTGGCCGATCCCTGGAAGCCCCACGTGGCCGAAGCCCACCAGAACGAGGCCCGCATCGAAGACATGGCGGCCGCCCTGCTCAAGGCACACACCGGCCCCCTGGTGCTTTGCGGCGCCTCGATGGGCGGCATGATCGCGATGGAAATGGCGCGCCAGGCGCCGCAGCGCATCGAGGCCCTGGCGCTGCTGGGCACCAACGCACGCCCCGAAACGCCCGAGATGCATGACCTGCGCGAGGCGGCCATCCGGCTGTTTGAGCAAGGCCAGGTGCGCGAGGTCATCGAGCCGAATGTGGCGCTGGCTTTCCACCCGGCGCAGGCAGCCAACCCCGCACTGGTGCAGGCCTACCTCGACTTCGTCCTGGCCGCGGGCACCGAGCGCCTGATCCGCCAGAACCGCGCCGTGATGGCCCGTCCCGACGCGCGGCTGCACCTGCCGCGACTGCGCTGTCCGGTGCTGGTGATGTGGGGCGATGCCGACCAGCTGACGCCCCCCGAATGCTCCCATGAAATTGCCGCGCTCGTTCCCGAGGCCACCCGGGTCGAGGTGCCCCGCTGCGGCCACATGCTGACGATGGAGCAGCCGGAGGCCGTCAACGCGGCCCTGCGGTCCTGGCTGGGCCGGCTGGCCTGAGACCGGCCGGCGAACCTATTCGCGCCCGAGGCTGCGCACCTTCTCGGCCAGCCGGTCCTGCACCAGCGGCGAGACGAACTTGTCCACCTCGCCACCGAGCACCGCGATCTCGCGCACAAACGTGCTGCTGATGAACTGGAACTTGTCACTCGGCGTGAGGAAGACGGTCTCCACGTCCGGCATCAGGCTGCGGTTCATGCCGGCAAGCTGGAATTCATAGTCAAAGTCGGTGACCGCGCGAAGGCCGCGGATCATGGCCTTGCCGCCCCGCGCCACCACGAAGTCGCGCAGCAGGCCCGAGAAGCTCTCGACCTCCACCTTGGGAAAAGGCTTGACCGCCTCGCGCGCCATCTCGATGCGCTCCTGCAGCGTGAACATGGCCTTCTTGTGGTGCCCGGCCGCGACGGCCACGATCACGCGGTCGAACAGCTGCGTGGCACGCCGCACCACATCCTCGTGCCCCAAAGTGATCGGGTCGAAGGTGCCGGGGTAGACGGCTATCACGTTATGGACCATCAGGCTCTCCTGTGCCGGGTGCGGCGGACTGCAGATTCATGCATTTGCTGCAATGCATTATGCAATGCGATGTAACAGATGCGCGTGGACCGCCCCGGCCTTGAGGTGCCGCCGCACAGCCAGTCCCAGCGGCTGCAGGACGGCGTCATCCCAGGCCTGCGGCGCCTCCAGATACAGGCGCCCATCGGGCGCGAGTGCGGCCACCGCCGGCTGCAGCGCAGGCAGGAACAAGTCGCTGTCGAATGGCGGGTCGAGCATCACCAGGTCCACCGAGGCCTCGGGCAGAGCGCGCAGTGCGGCCACACCGTCGCCACGCCGTACCGTGACAGCCTGCGCCGCCAGCCGCTCCCGCACCTGGTGCAACTGGGCCACCAGGGCCGCGTCCTGCTCGAAGAGGAGCACCTGAGCCGCGCCGCGCGATGCCGCCTCGAAGCCCAGCGCCCCGGTCCCGGCAAAGGCGTCCACGCAGCGCCAGCCCGACAGGTCCTGGCCCAGCCAGTTGAACAGGGTCTCGCGCACGCGGTCCGGCGTGGGCCGCAGTCCCGGCTTGTCCGCCACGCTCAGGCGGGTGCGCCGCCACTGGCCGCCGATGATGCGGACTTCATGGCGGGTGCTGCCCTGCGTGCGGGGGGGAACGGCCTTGCTCATGCGCCGAGCTTAACCGGCGCACGTGGGGCGTGCGCTCAGCGGCTGTCCGACCCCGAGTCGCCCGTGAGGGGTGCCAGGTCCGACGAGTACACGCGGTCGCCCACGTGCAGCTCCTGGCCCTTCTGCCAGGCGGCTTCGAATGCCGCGAGCTCCTCGGCCGTGGCGCGCTCGTACTTCTGGCGTGGGGAGAGCTCGGGCGGCACGGACGCGGGCACGCTGTGATGTTCAGCGCGATGGTGGTCAAAGCCCTGCATCTCGTCGTTGACGCGCCAGTACACGCCGGCCACCACCACGCCGTAGCGGGTCATCGCGTTCTTCGTGATGGCCGCGCCCACGGCCACGAGGTGCTCGGGCTGGCCCTCGCGGTTGTGCAGGAAGTCGGTGTTGAGGTCCACCATCACCGAATACTGGTGGCCCCGCTTGTCATTGCGCACCACGCGGAACTTGTAGCTTGCGGACAACACCCCGTGGGCCTGCATGGTGACCTTGATCGCCTCGTACAGCATCTCGCGGCGAAACGCCATGCGCTCCTCGAGGTTCATTTTTACAGGGGCCGTCTCGGGGCCCGACGGGGGTCGGGACCCGCCTTCCTTGCCTGCAAAAAGTGATTTGAGTAGCGACATGTGAGGTTCCTGCCCTTTATTTACGCCCAACCCATGACTTCGGCAAGAAAAACGTCGCAGTCGTTACACCTTTTCACACTCTGAAGCGCCCATTGTCCAGTGCGTCACGGATGCCGCGTGTTCAGGGCCTGGCTCCGACGATCACCGTGGCCATGCGCTGCGGTTGCAGCACGCGCGCAAAGGCCGCCTTGATCTGATCCACGGTGACCTCGTTGACGTGCTGCGTCCAGGTGTCCAGGTAGTCCAGAGGCAGATCGTTCCAGGCCATGCCGGCGATGTTGCCCAGCAGCTTGCGGTTGCTGTCGATGCGCAGCGCGAAGCCGCCCACGAGGTTGTCCTTGGCGGCCTGGAGTTCGGCTTCGCTCGGGCCGTCCGCCACGAAGCGGCTCAGCACGTCGCGCGCCACCTGCACGGCCTGGTCGGCCTGATCGGGCCGGGTCTGCAGGCCCAGCGTGAAGGCGCCTGCGTGACGCGCCGGCGCGAAGTAGCTGTAGACGCTGTAGCTCAGCCCGCGCTTTTCGCGCACTTCGCTGGTCAGGCGCGACACAAAGCCGCCACCGCCCAGGATGTAGTTGCCGACGATGAGCGGAAAGTAACCGGGGTCGGTCCGCTGGATGCCGGGCTGGCCAATGAACACATGGGCCTGTGCCGAATCGAACGGAATGCGCTGCTCGACCGGCGCGGCCAGTGCGACCACCTCGGCGACCGGGGGCAATGGCGCACAGCGCCCGGGGGTGCTGGCCGGCAGGCGCGCCAGCAACGTGTTGACCAGGGTCTCGGCCTGCGCGCGGGTGACCGCGCCCACCAGGATGACATTGGCCCGGCAGGCCACCACATGGCGCTGGTAGAGGGCCCGCATGTCGGCCACGCTGATGCGTGACAGGGTGGCCTGCGTCGCCTGCTGCCCATAGGGATGGTCGCCGTAGACGGCCCTGGCGAATGCCTTGCCCGCGACGGTGCCGGGGCGGGTGTCCGCCTCCTTGATCGAGGCCACCAAGCGTTCGCGGTCACGCTGCCAGATGTCGGCCGGGAACGCCGGAGCCGCCAGCTGGCGCGAGGCCAGTTGCACGGCCCGCGCCAGCAGGTCCGGGTAGGTCAGCGAGCGCAGGCTGAAGCTCAGGCGGTCACTGTCGGTGCTGGCGTCGAACGACGCGCCCAGGTCGGCCCAGGCCTCGCTGAGCTGGTTCTCGTCCAGCGCGCCGGGGTAGTCGCTCGGGGCCCCGGCCGGGTCCGCGGCACGGATGCCGCGCGCGGTCATCGACGCCATCACGCTGGCCAGGCCAGCCTGCGCCGGGGGATCGCGGCGGCTGCCGGCGTCAAAGTCGATCTGCACGTCCAGCATCGGAATGGCTGGACTCTGCGCCAGCCAGACCCGGGCGCCGCTGGGCAGTGTCCAGTGGTCCAGCGCCAGTGCGGCCGCCGCCGGTTGGGCCATGAAGAAGGCTGTAGCCCATGCCAACAGGCCACGTGCAGCTACATTTTTGATAGCAATCTGAAGCATCGATCAGCTCCCGGGGTTCAGTGGCGCGAACCCGCGGGGGGTGTGCGGGGTTTGCGGTTCTTGTCCAGGGGCTGCGGCACCAGGGTGGCGACGGTCAGCTGGTCATCGCCAAAGTAGCGGGCTGCCACCGCCTGCACCTGCGCGGCGGTCACGGCACGCAGGCGCTGGATCAACTGATCCCCGGCGTCCAGCGGCAGGCCCAGTGCCCAGACGCTGCCCAGCTCGCGGGCCTGGCTCATGAGCGAGTCGAGCTTGTAGACCTCGCCGGCCACCCATTGCGTCTTGACGCGATTGAGTTCCGCCTCGTTCACGCCGTCACGCGCGACACGGGCCACTTCGGCACGCAGCGCGGCTTCCACCTGCGCGCTGGTCTTGCCCGGCGCCGGCACCGCATCCAGCATGAAAAGTTGCGGGCCCCGGCCCCACAGGCCATTGGACGCGCCAGCGCTGTCAGCCAGCCGGTCAGGGCCCTGGGTCAGGGCCCGCTCCAGGCGGGCGCCCGGATAGCCGTCGAGCACGGCCGCGAGCACCGTCAGGGCCAGCACGTCATCCAGCACGGGCGACGGTTCGAACGAGGTGAGCTGCGGCACCTTGAAGGCCAGCGCAAGGTAGGCCTGCTCGGCCGGCGCCTTGAACTCGATGCGTCTCAGGCCCGCCTGCGGCGGCTCCTCGCGTGGCTTGCGCGCGGGCAGCACGCGCGAGGGAATGGCGCCGTAGTAACGCTGCGCCAGGCGCTGCACCTCGTCGGCCCGCACATCGCCGGCCACCACCAGGGCCGCGTTCGCCGGGGTGTACCACTGATGGAAAAAGGCACGCGCGTCGACCGGCGTCATGGCATCGAGGTCGCTCATCCAGCCCACCACGGGGCGGTGGTAGGGCGAGGCCACGAAGGCCGTGGCGTTGAGCTGCTCATGCAGCAGGGCGCGGGGCTGGTCCTCGGTGCGCATGCGGCGCTCCTCCTTGACCACCTCGATCTCCTTGCGGAATTCCTCGTCCGGCCACTGGTTGTGGGCGAAGCGGTCGGATTCGAGCTTCATCACGTCCTCTAGGCGGGCCGCCGGGATCTGCTGGTAGTAGCCGGTGAAGTCACGGCCGGTGAAGGCGTTCTCGCGCCCACCGAGCGCCGCGACCCGTCGCGAAAACTCGCCGGCCGGTACCTCGGGCGTGCCCTTGAACATCATGTGCTCCAGCACATGGGCCACGCCACTGGTGCCGTCCACCTCGTCCACGGCACCGACGCGCACCCAGAGCATCTGCACCGCGGTCGGCGCCCGGTGGTCGGGCTTGACGATGACCGTGAGCCCGTTGGCCAGCGTGAACCGGCTCACCTTGGCCGCCTCTGCGGGGTCGGCGGCCCGGGCCGCAAAAGCGGGCCCCATCAGGGCCAGCGCGAGGGAAATGAGGGCGAGCCGTGGCCGCAGGGGGTGTTTCATAGAATCGTGTGATTCTAAAAAGCCCTTCAATGTTCAGTTTCTTCCGGAAAAAAGTCCCGCCCCCCGCAGCGGCCCCTGCCGTCCCTGCCGTCCCTGCCGCGCCCGCGCAGGCGCCGGCGGCCGCCCCGGCAATGGCGGAAGGCCCCAGCCTGATCGGCAGTGCCCTCACCGCGCCCATCGAGGTGCCCGCGCCGTCTGCCACGCCGCCCGAGCGCGCGCGCTGGGTGGACCGGCTGACGGCCGGCCTGCGCAAGACCGGCTCGAGCCTGACTTCGGTGTTCAGCGGCGCGCGCATCGACGAAGCGCTGTACGAAGACCTGGAGTCGGCACTGCTGATGGCCGACACCGGCGTGAAGGCCACGCAGCAGCTGCTGGACGAGGTGAGGCGCCGCGTCAAGGACACCGGCGCCACGCACCCGGTGCAGGTGCGCAACCTGCTCGTCGAGGCCCTGACGCGCATGCTCAAGCCGCTGGAAAAGGCCCTCGTGATCGGCCAGCAACAGCCCACCGTGATCATGGTGGCCGGCGTGAACGGCGCGGGCAAGACCACGTCGATCGGCAAGCTCACCCGGCACCTCGCGGGCGAAGGCGCATCGGTGCTGCTGGCCGCGGCCGACACCTTCCGTGCCGCGGCGCGCGAGCAGCTCGGCGTCTGGGCCGACCGCAACACGGTGGAGATCGTGAGCCAGGAAGGCGGCGACCCGGCCGCCGTGAGCTTTGACGCGGTCAGCGCGGGCAAGGCGCGCGGCAAGGACGTGGTGCTGGTGGACACCGCCGGGCGGCTGCCCACGCAGCTGCACCTGATGGAGGAGCTCAAGAAGATCCGCCGCGTGATCACCAAGGCCGAGGCCACCGCGCCCCATGAAGTCCTGCTGGTGATCGACGGCAACACCGGCCAGAACGCGCTGAGCCAGGTCAAGGCCTTCGACGACGCGCTGCAGCTCACCGGCCTGATCGTGACCAAGCTCGACGGCACGGCCAAGGGAGGCGTGCTCGCCGCGATTTCGCAGGAACGGCCCGTGCCGGTGTATTTCATCGGCGTGGGCGAGAAGCTGGAAGACCTCGAAACCTTCAACGCGCGTGAATTCGCCCAGGCCCTGCTGGCCTGAACCCGCAGCGTAAGAACGCGAGGCCAGCACCGACCCATAGCATGACTTCCGTAAAGCCCCCGCCCATGACCCTGCGCCCTTCCCTCTCGCGCCGCCAGGCGCTCACGCTGCTGGCGGCTGGCGCCAGCCCCGCCCTGTGGGCCCAGGCCCCCGCGGCCTGGAGCCTCATCGAGACGCGCGCGCGCGGCCAGAAGGTATTTCTCAACGCGTGGGGTGGCAGCGACCGCACCAACGCCTACCTGCAGTGGGTCGCGGCCGAAGTGAGCCGCCGCCATGGCGTGCAGGTCGAACAGGTCAAGCTCACCGACACCGCCGAAGCCGTGAAGCGGGTGCGCAGCGAGAAAGCCGCCGGCAAGCTCAGCGGCGGCACGGTGGATGCCATCTGGATCAACGGCGAGAACTTCCTCACCATGAAACGCGAGGGCCTGCTGTTCGGTCCGTTCGCCGAGAGCCTGCCCAATTTCCAGTACGTGGACGTGGCGGGCAAGCCCACCACGCGTGTGGACTTCTCCGAACCGGTGCAGGGCCTGGAAGCGCCGTGGGGCATGGCCCAGTTCACGTTCTATGCCGACCGCCAGCGCGTGCCCACGCCGCCGCGCAGCATGAACGAGCTGCTGGCCTTCGCCAAGGCCCACCCTGGCCGGGTGACCTACCCGCGGCCTCCCGCTTTCCTCGGCACCACGTTCCTCAAGCAGGCGCTGGTGGAGCTCAACAGCGACCGCAGCGCCCTGTACCAGCCCGTCACGCCGGCGGCACTGGCGCAAGCAGCCGCGCCGCTGTGGACCTACCTCGACGCGCTGCATCCGCAGCTGTGGCGCGCGGGCAAACAGTTCCCGGCCTCGCCCGCCGCCATCCGCCAGATGATGGCCGACGGCGAGCTGCTGGTGGCCCTGACCTTCAACCCCAACGAGGCGGCCAACGAGATCGTGGCCAAACGCCAGGCCGACACCGTCTACAGCTGGCAGATGGCGGGCGGCGCCATCGGCAACACCCATTTCCTGGCTATCCCCTTCAATGCCAATGCCCGCGAAGGCGCGCAGGTGATGATCAACTTCATGCTGTCACCCGAGGCCCAGGCCCGCAAGGCGGACATCGCGGTCTGGGGCGACCCGAGCGTGCTGGCCGTCGACCGCCTGCCGGCCGTCGAGCGCGCCCGTTTCGGCAGCCAGCCGCTGCCCGGCCAGCTCGCGCAGACCGTGCCCGTGATCCTGGAGCCGCACGGCAGTTGGGTCGATCCGCTCGAACGCGAGTGGATTCGGCGCTACGGGCAGTAGGGCCCATGCGGGCTGCCGCCCTCGCCGCCTGAGCGCATGGCCGCGCGCGCGGGTCCCCCCGCCCCCCTGATGATCGCGCTGGCCCTGGCGGCACTGGTGGCCCTGCCGTTGCTGTGGATTGCCGTGAACGTGCTGCGCGCCGGCCTGGACCCGGCAGCCTGGCAGGCACTGGCCGCCGACCCGCAGTGGGCCCGCGCGCTCGCCATGACCCTGTGGACCGGCCTGGCGGCGACTGGCCTGTCCGTGGCGCTGGCCGCGGGGCTGCTGTCGCGCAGTTTCCCCGGGCCGTTCTGGCAGGGCAGCATCAGGCTGCTGCCGCCCATGCTGGCGGTGCCCCATGCGGCGTTTGCGATTGGCCTGGCATTTCTGGTGGCGCCCAGCGGCTGGCTGCTGCGCGCGCTCTCGCCCTGGGCCACCGGCCTGCAGGCCCCGCCGCCCTGGCCCACCACGCAGGATCCCTGGGGCCTGGGCCTGATCGCGGTGCTGGTGGCCAAGGAGGTGCCCTTCCTGCTGTGGGCCGCCGCCACGCAACTTCAGCGCCCTGACGTCGCGGTGCGGTGGCCGCAGGAGCTGGCGCAGGCCCGCAGCATGGGGTACGCACCGGCCACGGCCTGGTGGCGCGTGCTGTGGCCCCAGCTGTGGCCCCGCCTATGGGGGCCGCTGGTGGCGGTGCTGGCCTACAGCCTCACTGTGGTCGACATGGCCCTGGTGATCGGCCCGACCTCGCCCCCCACACTCGCCGTGCTGGCCTGGCAGTGGTTGCTGGACGCCGATGCGCGGCTGAATGCCCAGGGCGCCGCAGCGGCCTGGCTGCTGGCCGCCTGCGTGGGCCTGCTGGCCGCCGGGCTCTGGGTGCTGCGCCACCCGCTGCACCGGCGGACCCGCTGGACCTCCGGGCAGCGGGGCCGGCCAGCGCCGGTGCGCCGCCCCCCGTGGCCTCCGCTGAGTGCGCTGGCCGCCGGTTATGCCGCAGTGCTGGCCACGCTGGCCGTGGGCAGCGTGGCCGGGGTATGGCCCTTTCCGTCGCTGTGGCCCGAGGCGCTGAGCCTGCGGGCCTGGCAGTCGGTGGGCCAGAGCGCAGCCACCCTGCACACCACCCTGGTACTCGGCCTGGCCAGCAGCCTGGCCGCGCTGGCCTGGGCCGTGGCCTGGCTCGAATGCGCACCGGCGGCCTGGGACGCGCGGCTGCGCCGCCTGGTCTACCTGCCGCTGCTGCTGCCCTCGGTCCTCTGGGTGGTGGGCCTGCACCGACTGGTGCTGGCCTGGGACATCGACGCCCGCTGGCCCGGCCTGTGGCTGGCCCACAGCCTGGCGGCCCTGCCCTATGTGCTGATTGCGCTGAGTCCGGGCTACCTGGGCTTCGATGCACGCTACCGGCAGGTGGCCGCCTCGCTGGGCCATGGGCAGGCGGGCTTTCTCTGGCGCATCAAGTGGCCGCTGCTCAAGGCGCCGCTGCTTGCGGCCCTGGCCGTGGGGTTTGCGGTGAGCGTGGCGCAGTACCTGCCCACGCTGTTCGTGGGCGCTGGCCGTTTCAACACCGTCACCACCGAGGCCGTGACGCTGGCGCAAGGGGGGCAACGCTCGCTGACCGCGGCCTACGCCTGGCTGCAGTGGCTGCTGCCCGCGCTGGCGTTCGCGCTGGCCGCCTGGGCCGGCCGGCCGCGCCGTTTTGCGAAGATCGGCCCATGACGCTGCAGATCGACGTGAAGACCCTGGCCCTGGGCCCCCGCCCGCTGGTGCAGGCGCTGCGGCTGGAAATTCCGCCGGGCGTAGTCCATACGCTGATGGGCGCCAGCGGCTCGGGCAAGTCCAGCCTGCTGGCCGCGGTGTGCGGCACGCTGGCGCCGGCCTTCACGTTCGAGGGCCAGGTCACGCTGCAGGGGCGCGCGCTGCAGGCGCTGCCGACCGAGCAGCGCCGCGTGGGCATCCTGTTCCAGGACGACCTGCTGTTCGCCCACATGACGGTGCGCGAGAACCTGCTGTTCGCGGTGCCCGCGGGGCCGCGCGCGCAGCGCGAGGCGGCCGTTCATCAGGCCCTGGCCGACCTGGAGCTGCCGGACCTGGCCGACGCCGACCCGGCCACGCTGTCGGGCGGACAGCGCGCCCGTGTGTCACTGATGCGGGCCCTGCTGGCGCAGCCTCAGGCGCTGTTGCTGGACGAGCCGTTCTCGCGCCTGGACACCGGCCTGCGCGCGCGCATGCGCGAGTTCGTGTTCGCGACCGTGCGCACGCGTGGCATTCCGGCGCTGCTGGTCACGCACGATGCGGCCGACGTGGCCGACCCCGACCGCCTCACGCGCCTGTGACGCCATGCTGGACCGCCACGCCGCCGCCCTGATCCAGCCCGCCGTGGACGCGCTCGCGAACCGGCTGGCGCACCACCGCGTCACCGCCAACCAGTTGACCGTGGCTGGTTTCGTGATGGGCCTTGTTGCTGCAGTTTTGATAGCTACAGGTGCCCATATGGCGGGGACTGCAGCCATTTTTCTCTCACGATTGTGTGATGCGCTGGATGGCGCGGTGGCGCGCCGGACCCAACCCACCGACCAGGGCGGGTTTCTGGACATCGCGCTGGATTTCCTGTTCTACGCCAGCATTCCACTCGCGCATGCGCTGGCCGACCCCGTGCACAACGCCCTGCCCGCCGCCGTGCTGCTGGCCGCCTTCCTGGGCACGGGCACGAGCTTCCTGGCGTTTGCCGTGATGGCCGCCAAGCGCGGCATGACCAGCACGGCCTGGCCCGACAAGTCGTTCTACTTCCTGGGGGGCCTGACCGAGGCCACCGAGACCCTGGCCTTCTTCACCGCCATGGGACTCTGGCCCCAGCATTTCGGACCCCTGGCCTACACGTTTGCCGGCTTGTGCGCGGTGACCACGGCCATGCGCATCGGCTGGGGTTGGCGCGCGTTCCGGCCCGACTGAAGCCGGCGGGGCTCAGTCGGTTGGCGGGTACCGCGGTGTCAAGGCCTTTTCGCGCCGGTACCAGCGGCGGAACTCGGCCAGCGTGAGCGGCCTGAAGCCACGCGCCCGGTTGGCCGCGCCAATCTCGAACAGCAGGCGGTACTGCAGCATGAGGTCCTTCCAGGCGCGCAGCAGGGGCGTGCGCCGGTCCCACACGTGGGTGCTTTCAGCGCCCGCGCCATTCGCCTCGACGATGGTGAAGTCCTCACCCGCCTGCACCCGCGTGAAATCCTCGAAGCGGATGTCGAAGCGCCCGAAATAGAACTCCGGCAGGCTCTGCGCGATCTGTTCGAACCGCGCCTGCATGGCGGGCGTCACCAGGTGCGTGCCATTGCGAAAGATCGCGCCCCGGCTGTGGCTGCCGGCAAACGCCAGCCTCACCGGCTCGCCGAAGGCCGGCACGTCGTCGAGCCGGTAGGCATTGCGCTGAAGGTACAGGTGCGGCACCTGGCCCGCCCGGGCATCGGCCAGGATCAGCTCGCGCAGCGTGCGCTTGCCGTCGCCGTACACGTACGGAAAGTACTTGAGCGTGATCGACAGGATGCGCCCCTTGGGCTCGCGAGGGTGACGGCAGTAGAAGATGCCGGCCTCGCCTTCGTACGGCACGTAGCGCTGAAGCAGGAAGCGCGCGCCCGCCGGGAAACCCAGGATGTAGCTCTCCAGCTGCGCGGCATCGCGCACGAGCTTCACGCCCGCGCCGCGGCAGCCCAGGTCCGGCTTGGCCACCACCGGCAGCGCCAGGCCGGCCTCGGCGAGCTGGACCAGCGCAGCGCGGGTTTCGGCCTGGGCCGAATCCGCGGTTGCGCCGGCCGCGCGGTCCACCGCGATGAACGGGGCCACCCACGGCGCCGCATGGCGCACCACGAGTTCCAGGATTTCGGCCTTGGACTCGCCATAGAAGCCGCCGCCGGGAAACGACGGGTTGGCCACCGTGGGCAGCAGGATGCCGCGGTGGCGCAGCATGAGCCAGCCGGCGTACAGCGCCACGGGCGGGTAGAAGGCCCACATCGGCCAGAACTCGAAGAAGCTCAGCGGCGCGCCGCTGTTGTCGAAGGGCGGCATGCCCTCGTGCGGCCGGGGCCAGGCCTGCGGGCGGGATGAAACAGCGGCAGGGGTCATGGAGTCGGGTTCTGGAAATGTTGATGAAGGGCCCGCGCGAGCGGCACGCTGGCGGCCAGCAGCAGGATGGGCAGCGCCACGGCCACCCCTGGCGGCAGCCCCCAGGCCTCAGCCAGCAGGTGGCCCACACGCGCGCTGAACCAGTACAGGCCGGCCGTCCACAGCGCCACGGCCACCACCACCCAGGCGCAGAACGGCGCCAGCGGCACGCGCACGAAGCCGCAGGCGGTGTAGGTGAGCAGCCGCAGCCCGGGAATGACACGGGCCAGCAGCACGGCCGTGGGCAGGCTGTCGCGCAACTGGCGCTGGACCCACTGGCTGCGGCGATGCGGACGGGCGATGTAGCGCCGGTGCAGCCAGGGCACGCGCCGGGCACCGAGCCCCAGCGCGTAGAGGCCGGCGTCGCCCGCGGCAATGCCGCCCGCGACGGCCACGAAGGACAGTTCCCAGGACAACGCGCCCTTGACCGCGAGCGCCACGCCGGCCGCAATGGCCACGTCCTCGAGCAGCAGCGTGGTCAGCGCCAGTGCCAGGCACAGCACCCAGGCCGGTGAATCGCCCAGCAGCAAGGCATCGAGCGTCTGCATCAGCTCACCCCAGGACATCAGCATGGCGGCGCCAGCGCCCATTGCAGCGCCTCGCGCACCACGGGCTCGGAGTTCCAGGGCAGAAAGTGGTTGACCCCGTCCAGCAGCCGGGTCTCGCGGCAGCGCGGCCCGGTCAGATGCGCCTCCATGAAGGGCACATTGGCCACCGGCACCAGCGGATCGGCCGTGCCATGCACGATGAGGGTCGGCGCCACCACGCGGGGCAGCAGGGCCTGCAGCGCCTGCAGCTCGGGCTTGAGCCCCATGAGTTCCTCGTTGGCATTGCGGATGGCACGCGGCAGCATGCCGCGCACAGGCCACCACCGGCCCACGTACTGCATGGGATGGATCACTTCCAGCGCCGGGTCCAGCGACGCGGCCAGCAGCACCAGACTGCGCACGCGCTGGGGATGCTGCGCCGCAACCCAGGCCGCGATCGGCCCACCCAGCGAGTGGCCCACCAGCACGGCCGGGCGCCCCTCGCCCGGCAGCAGCGCGGTCACGGCCGCGGCCTGGGCCGCCAGGCTGGGCAGGGCGCCTTCAGGGCCGCTGTGCCCGAAGCCGGGGCGGTCCAGTGCCACCACTTCCACACCGGGCGGCGGCTCCAGCAGATAGTCGGTCCAGCCCTCGGCCGAACCCGGCGTGCCATGCACAAAGATCAGGCGCACCCCCGTGGCGGGGCCGTTGGACAGGTAGCTCACCGTGGCGTTGACCGGCGGGCCGACCGCCACGCTGTGGCGCAGCGGCTCGAGGTCCCGGCCGGCCAGCCGCGGCCCGGGCGGCGCGCAGCCCAGCGTGGCCAGCAGCACCGCCACCGCGCTGACGGTGCGCCCGACCTTCATGCCGTGCGGCGCCCCGTCACACGCGCCACGAAGCCCAGCAGATCGGCACGGCGCAGCCAGGCGATCGCCGCAGCCGCCACCCAGACCCCGCAGGCCAGCGCAAACAGCTCACCGCCATCGAGCGTGCCGTCCACATTGCGGACCTGCACCCCCAGAGGCGTGAACAGATGGAAGAACAGGGCGCCACTGATCACCCCCAGCGCCATCAGCGCGCCCAGCGCATGCACCAGTGGCCGGCGTGCCAGCAGCCCGGCCAGCAGGAGCCCCGAAGCCACCAGCTCGGCCGTGCCCACCACGTACTGGCTGAAGATGCCACTGTGGGCAAACAGGCCCGGAAAACCCAGGCTGGCGCCCCAGGCGTCGAGCGTGCCGAAGATGTATTGCGTTTCAGGCGAGTCACTGAATTTGAAGAACAGCGACTGGATGAACACGAACGCGATGTACAGCGTGAGCCCCCAGAGCACGCCGGAACGGGCACGGGAAGGCGTGGCAGGGGTCAGGGTGGCAGCTTGCATGGTCGGTCTCCGGTGATGCGCTCACTTGCCCAGCACGGACGGCCAGTTGCGGTTGGCCTTGCCGATGTTGCCGGGGATGTCTTTCTCCCACTTCTTCTGAACGTCAGCGTCATAGTTCAGGTAGAGCTTGCCGTCAACGATCTTCCAGTAGCGCGGGTCCCCGGAGGCGGTGCCGCCCTCGGCCACCGCCCAGGCGCAATAGCCGCCGTATTGCGGGGCGTATTTGTCCGGCTCCGCCAGGAACAGGTCGCGGTGGGCAGCCGAGGCGAAGCGCCACTTGGCTCCCTTGTAGGTGGTTTCAAACTGGGCATCGCCCTTGACGGGCTTGCCGTCGGTGAAATAGGCCACGGGATCATGCCCGCTCACCGCCACGCTGCTGAACAGGCCCGTGTAGATGGGGGCATCGCCGGCCAGGGCGGGCCCGGCCAGCCCGGTGGCCAGGCTCAGGGCAGCGGCAAATTGGAACAGGTGACGGCGATACATGGCAACTCTCCCGGCAAGGCGGTGGGGTGATGTGGGGTGGTCGGCCGGCCCGGCAAAACCTTACGGCGCACCGGGCCTGTAAGGTTTTCGCGCGCGCGGCGACCTCATGGCAGCCATGCCCCAGACCCGCTTGCCTTCCCTATCCGCGCCCCCGGCCGCCGGCGGGGCGGCGGCCTACCGCACGCGCCTGGCCCAGGGGCCTGACGATGTGCGGGCAGCGCAGGCCCTGCGCTTTCAGGTCTTCAACCTCGAGCTGCGGGAGGGCCTCGACCAGTCCTGGGAAACCTGCAGCGACGCGGACCGCTTCGACGCCGTGTGCGACCACCTGCTGGTGGAAGACTGCCACACCGGCCAACTGGTCGGCACCTACCGGCTGCAGACCGGCACGCGGGCCGCAGCCCACCACGGCTACTACTGCGAGCGCGAATTCAACTTTGCCCCGTTCGAGCCGCTGCGTGGCGAGCTGCTGGAGCTGGGCCGGGCCTGCCTGCTGGAGGGCCACCGCAACTACCCGGCGCTGAGCGCGCTGTGGAAAGGGATTGCGCACTACGCCCAGTCGCGCGGCCAGCGCTACCTGATCGGCTGCAGCTCCCTCACATCGCAGGATCCGGCGGTCGGCGCCGCCGCCTGGCAGCAATTGCAGCGCCATGCCGCGCCCGCCGCGCTGTGCACCCTGCCTCACGCCGACTGGGCCTGCCCAACGCAGAACGCGGCGCAGGGGCCGGTGGCCATTCCCAAACTGCTGGCGGCCTACCTGGCCCTGGGCGGCCAGGTCTGCGGCCCGCCCGCGCTGGACCGCGAGTTCAAGACGATTGACTTCCTGACCCTGCTGGACCTTCAGCCCGCCAGTCCCTGGGCAGCGCAGCGGCTGGCGCGGTTTGGCGTGACGCGGCCCCGGGGCCGTTAGGCCGTTTCCGGGGGCTTGCGCGCGGGCTTGGTCCAGCCCACGAACTTCGGCGCCACGCGCGCAACGACCGGGCCGTTGAAGTCCCAGGTCATGCACTTGCCCATGTAGAACGGCGGGTCGGTGCCCTCGTCACGCGGCCCGCCTTCCTTGACGCGGCGCACCTCGCGTGCATGCGGGATGGTCTGGAACGCGGCCGTGGCCATGTTGAACAGCAGCTCGCGCAGGTGGGTGCAGCCCTGCACGCCGCCAATGGCGCGGTCGATGGCCTGGCGCCAGCCCGGGCCCATGGTCTGGCCAATCATCTTCTTCATGGTGCGGTCCGCCGTCTGGCATTCGCCGAACGGGGTGCTGTCCATCGAGGTGCTGATGTCGCGGATGCAGAAGCTGTCGTCCACGGTGACGCGCAGGTGCATGTGGTGGATCGGGTCGCCGGCTTCGCGGCGGCCGTGGCTGCTGTCGTAGCCGTAGTGCTTGCTGTCGTGCAGCTCGCCCTCAAGATCCCAGAGGCCATCCTCGCGGGCATAGCCCCGGAAGGTGATGGCGCGGGTGTGCAGGGGCGTGCGGGCAACGGGAGAACTGAGCATGGAATGAAACTGCGGAAGCGGTCAACGGCGTTGCCCCGATTTTGCCCGCGCCGGCGCGGCAGGCCCGTCGCGCACCGGAAGTAACCACTCATTCAGGTGGCGCGCCATCGCCACGTCGGGGCTGACGGGCACGGGCAGGCCTTCAAACGCACCGTCAATGGCCAGGTTGGCGAAGCCGTGGCCCAGCGACCAGCCCGACAGCGCCACGGCAGCGCCCTGGCCCGGCGCATAGCGCTCGGCGGTGGCCAGCAGCACGTCAAAGCTCTGCCGGGCCGCCTCGGCCAGCGCCGGGAACTCGACCTTGCGCGCCAGCATCGGGCCGAACATCAAACGAAAGTGCGCGGGTTGCGCGCGCGCATGGCCCACATAGGCGTCGCCGATGCGCAGCAGTGCCTCACGCGCGTCGGGGCACTGCGACGCCGCCGCCATGGCCTGCCCCAGCCGCTCGAACGAGCGTGCCGCCACGGCCGCCAGCAGTTCGTCAAGGTTGGCGAAGTGGTGGTAGGGCGCAGCGTGCGATACCCCGGCGGCCCGCGCGACTTCGCGCAGGGTCAGCCCGGCCAGGCCCGCGCGCCCGAGCAGTTCGTCCGCCGCAGCCAGCAGCGACTCGCGCAGGTTGCCGTGGTGGTAGGGCCGGGGCGTCGTTTTTCGGGGGCTCATGACGCTATCTTGACACGAGAAACATTGGACGGCATGATGCCTTATCTTTCTCTTGTAAAGATAAGGAGTCCGCCATGTACCACGCCATCGTCCGGCGCAAGCTGCGCAACGCGTTCGCCGCCATCAATGCAGGCGCCTATGAAGGCATCGTGGCCCAGTTCGCGCCACGGCACCGGCACGTCATGTATGGTCACCACGCCCTGGCCGGCGAGCGCCGCACCGCGGCGTCCACCGCGGCCTGGTACGCCCGGCTGCAGCGGCTCATGCCCGACCTGCGTTTTGACGTGGGCACCATTGCGGTCACCGGCTGGCCCTGGCACACCGTGGCCACCGTCACATGGACCGACCAGTTCGGCCTGCCTGACGGCGGCCGCGGTTCCAACCAGGGCGTCCACGAATTCGTGCTGCGCTGGGGCCGCGTCCACGGACTCGCCGTGCATTGCGACACCGCCCGGCTGCAGGCCTACTGCGACCGCATGGCGCGCGCCGGCCTCGCCGAGGCCGCGGCGCCCCCCATCACCGATACCCCGCTGAACGCCAGCGCCTGAAAGCCCGCCATGCCCTCCTCCCCCGCCGCCGCCGCTCTGCTCATCGCCGCCAGCGCCTTCGTCGCGCTGCTGCTGGGCCTGGTGCATCTGCTCTACACCTTCCGCGGCACCAGGCTGCATCCGCGCGATCCGGCGCTGCGGTCCGCCATGCAAGCCGACACACTGCAGCTCACCCGGAGCACCACGGTCTGGCGGGCCTGGGTCGGCTTCAATGCCAGCCACAGCTATGGCGTGATCCTGTTCGGGCTGGTCTGGGCACAGCTCGCGCTGGTGCACCCCGACTTCCTGCTCGGCTCGCCATTCCTGCTGGCGCTGGGCGGCGCGCTGCTGGCCGGCTATGTGCAGCTTGCCCACCGCTACTGGTTCCGCATTCCCCTGGGGGGCATGGTGCTGGCGGGGGCGCTGTACGCCGCGGGCTTGCTGGCCCTGGTTTGATCCAGCGCAGCCGGCCCTTTCCGGCGCAGAGGACAATGCAGGCTCCCATGGCTTCCCTGATCCGACATGCTTGCTTTCCTGCCCCCGCCCGTGCGGGGCGTCATCGCCTTCATCCTGCTGGTTCTCAACACGCTCTTCTGGTGCGCGCTGCTGTTCACCGTGTCCCTCGTCAAGCTGGCGTTGCCGCTGGGCGCGGTGCGCAAGCGCATTGACCCTGTCCTCAACACCATCGCCACCGCCTGGATCGCCTGCAACGGCGTCTGGATGCGCCTGACCCAGCGCACCGCCTGGGACGTGGCCGGCGTGGCCGACCTGCCCTACGCGGGCTGGTACCTGGTGAACTGCAACCACCAGTCGTGGGTGGACATCTTCGTGCTGCAGCGGGCCCTGAACGGTCGCATTCCGCTGCTCAAGTTCTTCCTCAAGCAGGAGCTGATCTACGTGCCGGTGATCGGCCTGGCCTGGTGGGCCCTGGACTTCCCCTTCATGAAACGCCACGGCAAGGCCGAACTGCGGCGCAACCCCGAGCTGCGCCGCCAGGACCGCGAGACCACGCGCCGTGCCTGCCGGAAGTTCTCGCTGGTGCCCACCAGCGTGATGAACTTCGCCGAGGGCACGCGCTTCACCCCGGCCAAGCACCAGGCCCAGGGCTCGCCCTACCAGCACCTGCTCAAGCCCAAGGCCGGTGCGCTGGCGCTGGCGCTGGACGCCATGGGCGGCCAGTTCCAGTCGCTGATCGACGTGACCATCGTCTACCCCGGCGGCGCCCCCACGTTCTGGACCTTCCTGTGTGGCCGCACGCCGCGCGTGGTGCTGCGCGCGCGCCAGTTGCCGATCCCGGCCGAACTGATGGGCGGCGACTACGAAGGGGACGCGGAATTCCGCGGCACCTTCCATCGCTGGCTGGCCGGCCTGTGGTCCGACAAGGACGCGCAGATCGCGGCCCTGCTCGCGGCGCCCGCCAGCGCCTGAGCCGCGGGCCCGGCCTCAGGCGCGCCGGAGCGCGCCGCGCCAGGCCAGCAGGGCCATCGCCGCCCCGAGCAGCACGGCTCCGGCCCACTGCCGCGGACTCAGCGACTGCTGGAACAGGACCATCGCCAGCAGCGCCGCGGCCAAGGGCTCGGCCAGCATGGCCACCGATGACGCCGTGGGCGGCAACTGCCGTGCGCCCCAGGCCAGCAGCACATAGGCCACCGAGGTGGTGACCACGCCGGTGTAGCCCACGCCAAGCCAGGCCCAGGCGCCGGCCGGCCAGGTCACGCTCTGCGGCAACACCAGCAGGCCCATCGTCAGCGCCGCGGCCGACATGCTCCAGGCCGAAGCCGCCACCGGGGACAGCTCACGCGGCATGCGCGCATTGGCCATGACCACGGCGGCCTGCAGTGCGGCCGAAGCGAGCGACAGGGCCACGCCCGCCAGCTGGCCCGCCGGCCAGGCCAGGCCGGCGTCGGGCCAGACCACGAGGAGCACACCGGCCAGCGCCAGCAGCAAGGCGACCGCCAGCCGGCCTGATGGCCGCTCGTAGCCACGCCACAGCGACACCAGCGCCACGAACAGCGGCGCGCAGCAGATCGCCATCACCGTCGGCAAGGTGGCGCCCATGAGCCCGATGGCCGCGAACCAGCAGCTCACGTTGAGGGCCATCGCCACGCCGGTGGCCAACACCAGCCCCCGCGAGGCGAGCGGCAGCCGCCGCCAGGCACCGGACGCGCGCTCCCCCGTGGGCTGGCGCCACAGCCACCACCACAGCAGCGGCACGCCCAGAGCGAACCGGGCCAGCGCCAGCGACGTGGCCGACAGGCCCGCCGCCAGCAGGGCCTGCGCCACCAGGGCGCCACCGCCCCACAAGGTCGCGGCCAGCAACACACTGCCCCATGCCAGGGCAGACGACATTGAAACGTTCACAGAAATTCTCCACACGGCATCCGCCGAAGGCGGATGCGTTCATCCAGGCCGCGCCGGCGTCAGGCGCCGGGCAGCACGAGGCGGCGCGTCAGCGCGCGCCGTTCACAGGCGGGATGAAGGGGGAGACTGGCGGGAATACATGCCCGCCATCATAGGGCCGGTGTGCCCTCGCGTCGGCCGGCACCGCCAAGGAACCGGGGGTGCTCTATTTTTTGTAGCTACAAGTGACCATCTGGCAAGGGCTACAGGTCAATTCAGCGTGCAACCAGGGCCAGGTAGGCGGCCTGGGTCTGCGATGAGACCGCCGCCAGCACCTGGTCGTAGGAGGTCTGGTGCCGCGCGAGCAGGCGGGCCGAGGCCACCAGCTTGGACTTGCAGAACCAGTGGCAGCTGTGCTGCATGAGAAACAGCTCCGCCGACAGCATGAACGCGCGGTCCCGGTACGAGGCGGGGCCCGCGCCCGAGGCCGCACGGTGGATGCCCGCCGCATGGAGGGCCAGCGCCTGGCGCATGTCAAAGGTGGCCTGCGGCAGCAGGCGCGTGAGCAGCGGCAGGTACAGCGGCAGGCGGCTCACGCGCGTCAGTTCGCCGTCCAGCCGCGCAAAGTCGGCGGCGAAGCGGCTGAACTCGGCGTCCAGCGCCTGCTCGGTGGACTGCAGCAGGGCCCAGACCTGCTCGCGCCGCTGCGCATCGGCCTCGCCCAGCGCGCGCAGGTAGCCCTGCGTCAGCGTCTCCATGTGCTTCTCGATCTGGTAGTGGCCCAGCTGGCGCGCCAGCAGCGCAATGCGGCGCCCCTGGTCCTGCGCCTTGTGCCACCAGGCGGCCGTGGCAACGAGGATCATCAGGAGGAGGAAGGGTTCCATGGGTCGGGGATTTTTGAGGGAGGGGAATGCGAACAAGTGTAGTGAGACAAACGGCACCCCATAATCGCGCCACAAATCAACCGTAGCGCACAGGGGAAGAGGCAATGACATCCGTCATCGAGATGCGATTTGGCCTGGCGGGCATGAACACGGTCCGCGTGGGGCTGGGTGACCGATCCCACTACGCGCGGCAGCTCAATTTCCAGGAACTGAATCCCTTTGCCACCGCGACGGAGGTGGTCAACCTCGTCAATGCACTGGCGCCCATGGGGGCCGCCGGGTTGTCGGCGGCGGACTTCCGCACATTGGTGGCAGCACTGGCGGCGGGCGGAGGTGCCATGACACCGGCGCAGATGCTTGCCGTGGTGGGCGACCTTGCGCCCCTGACAGCGACGCAGATTCGCACGCTGCTGATGGACCTGGTGACGGGCGTGGGCGCCATCCAGCCAGGCCAGGCTGCCACGCTGATTGCCGGGTTGTGCCAGGGAGGGGGGTCGATCAACGGCACCCAGGTGCGCACGATGTTCACCGCCTTGCGTGCCCAGCTATCCCCGACCGATCTGCATGATGCCTTGACTGAACTCCTGCCCTCCAGCGGGGCGCTGGTTCTGCGCGTCTACTCGGACCTGTGCCACCCCGGCGGCAACGGCCTGGGCGGCACGCACTTCAGGGAAGTGATCCGGCTGTTCCGCGCCGCCCCGGGCCATCTGAGCGCCGTGACGCCCACCCAGCTGGACGCGCTGACACATGATCTGCGCATTGATCCACTCACGGCAGCCCCCGCCCTCACTGGAACGCAAATCCGGGGCGTTGCGCGCGCCCTGCTGCACGGTGGTGGCGCGCTGACGCCGGCCAACGCACGAACATTGCTGATGCGTCTTCGGGTCAGCCTCACCATCGCACGGACCGAGGACCTGATCACAGCCACCGCGGGTAACTTCAACAATCTGGCCATCCGGCCCACCTGGCTACTGGACGCATCAGCGGCCACGACCGCGGGCGGCCAGGCGTTCGCCGATCGCCTTCACAACAGCATTGCGTCGAACACCAATGGCTGGACCGGTATGCGGCAGCTGCTCTCCCGGATGGACCAGGCCCGGTTGCCTGCCGATTGGGCCGTGAAGCTGCTGGCGCTGTTCCCGGCGCTCACGCCCAACCGTCACACCCGAATGAGGGATTTCATTGCGGATGGCGTCATCGCCGTGGCTGCGCTCAGCAACCGTTGGGTCGAGGACGTGCTCGACCGTCTGCAGGGTTTTCTGGACGATGGACGCTATCCTCACGGAGTCAACCGCCGCCACGCGGCGGCCGGCGTGGGCGGCGCCATCGTCCGCGCACGCAACATCAACGACGCCGCCGTCCTGCTCAAGGACGAGCGGCTCAACTATTTCTGCAACTCGCACACCTACATGCACTGCCATTTTTCCAACCGGCTGGCGCAGGGTGTGGCTTCCATCGAATTCTGGGATGCGGGCCAGACACGCCAGGCCATCATCACGGACTTCGCGAACGTGCCTGGCGCCTGGCTGTACAACCTGGCCACCGCGGCCATGAATGCCCCGGGCAGGTACGCATCGAACGTCTACAACAACACTCTGGAGGTGGGTCTGTACTACCAAGGCTGGAACAACGCGCATGACAACTACGCCTTCAACGTCACCCACTTCTCGCCAGCGGGACAGAATCGCGTGCCCACCTCTGCCCTGCGCGCCATTTCCCATCTTTTTGACGACACCCCGTGAAGGATGCGCGAACTCAACCCGCCCGGCGCAAGGTGAGGTTGATCCGCTGCTCGCCCAGCAGCGGATGCGGCACGGGCTTGAGTGGCAACACGCCGTGGAAACGCAAACGGTCCACGCCGCCCCACACCACCACATCGCCATGGAACAGCGGCACGCGGGCGGCCTTGTCGGCGCGCTCGCGGCCGCCCCAGAGGAACACCGCCGGCATGCCTAGCGACACCGAGACGATGGGGTGCTCGTAATCCGTTTCGTCCTTGTCCTGGTGCAGGCTCAGGCGGGCGCCCGGCACATAGCGGTTGACCAGGCAGGCGTCGGGTTCGAAGCCTTGAAACCCCGCAGCGGCGGCCGCGTCGCGCGCAAGCCGCTCGAACGCCGGAGGAATGGCGGGCCACGGCTGGCCCGAAAGCGGGTCCCACGCCGCGTAGCGGTAGCCGCGCCGGTCCGACACCCAACCCAGGGGCCCGCAGTTGGTCTGCGCGGCCGACATCGTGAAGCCCCCAGGCGTGGTCATGTGCCGCCACGGTGCTGGCTGCAACACCCGTTCCAGCGCCTGCAACAGCGCCGGTACGTCAGCCCCTGCAAAGCCGCGCAGAACGCAAGCCTGCGCGCCCAGCGCTTCACGCTGGCCCGGAGTGGCCAGGGGTTCGCCGAACAGGTCGCCGGTCATGGAGTGCGCCCAGACAATGCAGCGAAGAAGCCCTGAAAAATCGCGTCCCGCTGCACCCCGTGCGCCTCGCGCATCAGGTGGCGCCCGGCCCGCGCCTGCCAGCGCAGATCGTCGCCCAGCGCCGGCGTGCGCACCAGCTCGCTGGGCACCCAGCCCGGGTTGAGCAGCCAGGCGATGTTGATCACGTCCCAGATCACCCAGCTGTGCGGTTGCGCGTTGGCGGTGGCCGCGTCCACGCCCAGCATGGGCCACAGCGGGTTGTGGGTGAAGAGGTGGTGCAGGTAGCCGCCCATGGCGCCGCAGCCTTTGACGTAGCGCTCCATCTCGGCCAATGACAGGCGCAGCTGCGCACCCACGTGGTAGCCCGGCAGGTAGACGTGGGGCACGCCGCTGTCCAGCAGCCACTGGCTGGCCCACAGGTCCTGCTCGAGGTTGAAGCTGTGGTTGATGTGCGGCGCATGGCTGGGGTAGCCGCTGGTCCAGACCACCACGATGCGCTCCACGATGTCGGGCGCGAGCAGCAGCGCGCTGGCGATGTTGGTCACGCACCCCAGCGCCACCACATACAGCGGCGCCCCGCCCGGCGCGTGCTCGCGCGCGGTGGCAATCAGGTGATCCACCGCTTCGCTGCGCAGAGGCTCCCCCTGCGCTGGCAGGTAGCCTGCGCTGCCGCGAAACACCCGCCCCTCATGAAGCAGCTCCAGCAGTTCGTACACCTTGATGATCTCGTCATGGCTGCGCGCCATGCCTTCAGCGGGCGGATTGAAGGGCGCGGCATCAGCGGGGGCTTGTGGCAGCAGCGCACGGCGGTGGGCGAACGAAAACGGCGCGGCATAGACCGCCGCCACCTCCAGCCGCGCCGGTTCGCGCAGCGCCCAGGCCAGGGCGAACTGGTCGTCGATCTCGTTGGCGGCGTCGGTGTCGATCACGCAGCGCACGCGGCCCTGCGGTGGAGCCAGGCGCGCGAGATACCAGTCGTCGGTGCGGTGATCGGGGCGTGCGTCGGTGTCAGGCATGTTGGGTCTCCCGTCGCAACCGCTGCCAGTCAGCGGGTTCGTCCACATCCCACAGGGCGGGCAGTTCCCGCCATGTGGCGCCGGCCGCCTGCAAGCGCGCCCGGGTTTGGGCCAGCACCTGCGGCGTGCTCCAGTCCACGCCGGCAAACAGCGTGGGCAGCGGCTCGCGCAGGCCCAGCAATACATAACCGCCATCCTCGGCGGGGATCAGCACGGCGTCATGCGTCTGCAACACGTCGGCGGCCTGATGCAGGTGCAGCGGGGCCAGCCCAGGACAGTCGGTGCCAATGATCAGCAGCGGCAGGCGGGGCGCCTGGCGCCAGTGGGCGTCCATGGCTGCCCGCATGCGCTGCCCGATGTCGCCGCCCGGTTGCGGCCGGCATGCCACGCCCCAGCGCTCCCGCAGGGCCCGGAAGAACCGGTGCTGCGCATCAGGCGCGCACCACAAGGTCACGGGACCGATGGCAGCCTGCGCCGCCGTGCGCAGGGTCTGCAGCGCAAAGCCGCGCTGCGCCCTCGCGGCACCGGCCGCCCCCAGCGCAGGGATCAAGCGGGTCTTGGCCAGCCCCGGCACCGGGGCCTTGGCCAGCACGGCCACGGCGGCACCAGCCCGCGGCCGGTAGCCGTAGCGGCGCGCCAGCGCGTGCGCATCGGCCCCCAGAAACCAGGCCGCGCGCAGCCGCCACATGAGCACGATGGTGCGCCAGACCCCGTGGCGCTCCCAGCGCCGGCCCGAAGTGACCACGCGCGCAGCCAGGCACGCGGGCGCGCCGCGGGCCTTGAGGCGCCGGCTCAGGTCCAGGTCCTCCATGAGCGGCAGGGCCGCAAAGCCGCCCACGGCTTCAAACGCACGGCGCCGCACGAACAGGGCCTGGTCACCGGTGGCGATGCCGCTCAGCCGCGACCGCGCATTCATCATCGCGGCCACCACGGGCAGCCAGCGCGACCGCCCCTGGATGCACACATCAAACCGGCCCCAGTCGTGGGTTTGCAGGGCCTGGGCGATCAGCAGGTCGGCATCAGGTGGCAAGCGGGTGTCCGCGTGCAGGAACAGCAGGGCCTGCGCGGCCGGGCAGGCCCAGGCCCCGGCGTTCATCTGCGCGGCGCGGCCACGCGGCGCCCGCAGCACCTGGTCGGCAAGGCCCGGCGGAACCGCCGTGTCGGCCCCGGGGTCGCCCCCGTCCACCACCACGACCTGCGCACCGCGCGCGCGCAGCGGCTGCAAGGCCTGCAGCCAGGCCCCGAGGCCCGGGCCTTCCCCCAGCACGGGCACGATGATGGCCAGCGTCATGCGGCCAGGGCGCGGTCCAGCGCGTCGAATTCGCCGAGCACACGCTCCAGGACCGGGGCGCTCAGGTACAGGTCCACCCGACTGCGCACATGGCGCACCAGGGCCGCGTCGCTGTGCTCGGCCGACCAGTCCTCGCCTTCGGCACCGGCCTGCGCGGCCTGCGGCGACAAGGCCCGCCACTTGGCGCACCAGGTGACCGACCACAGCCACATGGCGCGGCGCAGCGGCACCAGCCAGCGGCGCGCCGACGCGGCCTGCGCCCCCACGGCGCGCGACCAGTCGCCGTAGAAGGCCAGCACCTGCTCCGGTGACAGTTCGGCGCAGGTGTCCAGGTCCCAGGTGGTGGAGGTGTAGAGCGTGGCATGGGCCAGGTCGAGCGCGGGGTAGCTGTAGCGGCATTTCTCCAGGTCGACCAGCACCGCCCGGCCCGCGCCATCCACGATGAAGTTGCCCGGGTGTCCGTCAAACGCGATCAGGCGCCGTTCGGGCCGTTCCGCGGCGCTGCACCAACTGTGCAGGCGGCCCAGCTCGCGCGCAATGCCCTGCTCCACGGACGGCGCCACGGCCGCCGCCCGCAGGTGCGCCGCCTGCGCGACGATCTCGTCGCTCAGGGCCTGCAGTGGGTCGGGCGCGTCCAGCAAGGGGGCCCGATCGCCGGGCATGGGCAACGGCAGCGCATGCAGGCTGGCCAGGGTGCGCGCCATGGCGCCCAGGTCCTCCGGCAACGCGGCCGCGCGCCCCGCAATGTCCTGCACCAGCAGGGCGCCGCGTGCCAGCACCGGCGAAGGTGGCAGCACCGCATGCAACAGCGGTGTGTGGCCGCCGGCCGCAGCCCGCTCGAAGCAGGCGCGCTGGTAGGCCAGATTGGCCTGCGCGCCCAAGCCAAGCTGGCTCTGCTTGGGAATGCGCGCCAGCACGCCCGTGCCTTCGAGCCGCACGTGGTCGTGCGCCAGCCCCTTGTCGCGCAGCGGCACCAGCGGTGCGTCTGCCCAGGGGCTTTGCGCCTGACGCAGTGCCAGGCGCAACGAGGTCAGCCGTTCAGCCGCCGAGTGCATTCAGTCCGTCCCTTTCCAGTGATGTCGCAGGCGCATGCCCTTGGTCGCGGCCGGCCCGCCTTTCTTTCGGGTTGCCATGGTTTCCCTTCATGCGAGATACTTGGAGTCTATTATTTTGCGATTTCATCAACTTTCCGTATCAACCTCATGGACCGGCTTTCGTTTCTCCTCCAGCAGTTTTCTCTGGGGGCCAGCGTGATTTACAGCGGCCCGCTGCGAGGGATTCGCGAGTTTGGCACGTCGGGCCGCCAGGGCCACCTGCACCTGCTGGTCCGCGGCCCGGCACGGCTGATCGATGACCAGGGGCAGGCCACGGACCTGCATCAGCCCTCGGTCATTTTCGTGCCGCGACCCGCACCCCACCAGTGGGTGGCGCAACGACCGGGGTCGGCCGAAGTGGTGTGCGCCACCGTCAACCTTGGCGGCGAGGGCAGTCCCATGGGCGAATCCCTGCCCGCGTTCCTGGCCTTGCCACTGCAGCGCCTCCCGGGCACCGATGCGCTGATGGGCGTGCTGCTGCAGGAGGCGTTCGACAGCCGCTGCGGCCGCCAGGCGGCGCTGGACCGCCTGTGCGAGCTGCTGCTGATCCGCCTTTTCCGCTTTGCCCTGGACCAGGGGCTGAGCCGCGGAGGCACGCTCGCCGGTCTGGCCGATCCACGGCTGGCCAAGGCGCTGCTGGCGCTGCACGAAGATCCGGCCCGCGCCTGGACACTGGAGCAACTCGCCGACCAGGCCGGCATGTCGCGCGCGCGTTTCGCGGCGCGGTTCCATGACGTGGTGGGCCAGACCCCGGTGGACTACCTGGCCGGCTGGCGCGTGGGCTGCGGCCAACGCCGCCTGCGCGAAGGCCGGGCCCTGAAGCTGGTGGCTGGCGAGGTCGGCTACGGCAGCGCCAGCGCCTTCACGCGCGCCTTCGCACGCAAGGTCGGTTGCGCGCCGACCGAATGGTTGCGGCGGCAGTCGGCTGAGGCGCCAGCAGAATGATACGAATAGTCATTCTTATGGCACTTTGAGCTTCAATCCGTCTCATAACGGCTCTTATGATTTCCAGACCTTTTTTCTGGAGAGCCCTGCATGACCCCCGTTGCCCTGTTGCCCCGCCACCCCGTCCCCGCCCTGAACGTGCCCCTGGTCCAGGGCGGCCGTTTCGTGCTCGGCCAGTCGCCCGGCACGCCGTTTGACCTGCTGGTGTTCTACCGCGGCCTGCATTGCCCGATCTGCGCCAAATACCTGCTGGAGCTGGAGCGCCTGTCGCCCGAATTTGCGCAGCGCGGCGTGCAGGTGGTGGCACTGAGCAGCGACACCGAGGAGCGCGCGCGGCAGATGGCTGACAAAGTCAAAGCCAGCGGCATCCAGTTTGGCTACGGCCTGAGCCTGAAGACGGCCCGCCAATGGGGCCTGTACATCAGCACCTCGCGCGGCACCACCTCCATCGGCATCGAGGAGCCGGCGCTGTTCAGCGAGCCCGGCGTGTTCCTGGTGCGGCCGGACGGCACGCTCTACTACGGCGCGGTGCAGACCATGCCGTTCGCCCGCCCGCAGTTCCAGGACCTGATCGGTGCGATCGACTTTGCCGTGGCCAAGGACTACCCGGCACGGGGCGAATACACCGGCGAGGTCTGAGCCCTTGTCCAGCCCAGGCGATGCTGGTAGCGTCGCGGGCACCGGCTGGCCGCTTGCAGCGTAAGAACAGGCTCCGGGGAGCGACCCATCTCAACCCGGAGGATTCCTGAATGAACTACAAGAAGCTGCTGGTAGCCCTGGCCATCGCCGTGCTGGTGGCGCTGTACTTCGCGCTCGGACTCGGCCGCTACCTGAGCCTGGACTATCTCAAGCAGAGCCAGTCGGCGTTCGCGAGCCTGTACGCCAGCCATCCGGCCGCGGTGGTGGCGGCGTACTTTGCCGCCTATGTCGCGGTGACCGCGCTGTCGTTTCCTGGTGCCGCCATCCTCACGCTGGCCGGTGGCGCGGTGTTTGGCCTGGGGTGGGGCACGCTGATCGTGTCGTTCGCGTCGAGCCTGGGCGCCACGCTGGCCTTTCTCGCCGCGCGCTTCGTGCTGCGCGACAGCATCGAGGGGCGCTTCGGCCAGCGGCTGGCCGAGATCAATCGCGGCGTCGAGAAGGACGGTGCGTTCTACCTGTTCACGCTGCGGCTGATTCCGGTGGTGCCGTTCTTCGTGATCAACCTGGTGATGGGCCTGACCAAGATGAAGGCCCTGACCTTCTACTGGGTCAGCCAGCTGGGCATGCTGGCGGGCACCGCGGTGTATGTGAACGCCGGCACGCAACTGGCCGGCATCGACTCCCTCAAGGGCGTGCTCAGCCCGGGCCTGCTGGGCAGCTTCGTGCTGCTGGGCCTGTTCCCGCTGATCGCGCGCAAGGGTGTCGAGGCGGTGCAAAAGCGCAAGGTCTACGCGAAATGGGCCGCCGTGAAACCCAAGCGCTTTGACCGCAACCTCGTGGTGATCGGCGGGGGCGCGGGCGGGCTGGTGTCGGCCTACATCGCGGCCGTGGTCAAGGCCCGGGTCACGCTGGTGGAGGCCCACAAGATGGGCGGCGACTGCCTCAACTACGGCTGCGTGCCCAGCAAGGCCCTGATCAAGAGCGCCAAGCTGGCGCACCAGATGCGTCACGGCAGCCACTACGGGCTGGCCGACACGCCCCCCGCGTTCAGCTTCAAGGCGGTGATGCAGCGCATCCATCAGGTCATCGCCGAGATCGAGCCGCATGACAGCGTGGAGCGCTACACCGGACTGGGCGTGGACGTGCTGCAGGGCTACGCCAGGATCATCAACCCCTGGACCGTGGAGGTGGCCCTCAACGACGGCGGCCGGCAGGTCCTGACCACCCGCAGCATCGTGATCGCCGCGGGCGCGCGGCCCTTCGTGCCGCCACTGCCCGGCCTGGATGACGTGGGCTACGTGACCAGCGACACACTGTGGGACACCTTTGCCCAACTCGATGAGATTCCCCGGCGCCTGGTGGTGCTGGGCGGTGGCCCCATCGGCTGCGAGCTGGCGCAGAGCTTTGCCCGCCTGGGCGCCGGGGTCACACAGGTCGAGATGGCGCCGCGCATCATGATCCGCGAGGACGAGGAAGTCTCCGAACTCGCGCGCAAGGCCCTGGAAGCCGACGGCGTGCAGGTGCTCACGGGTCACAAGGCGCTGCGCTGCGAGCGGGCCGGCGATGCCAAGGTGCTCGTCGTCGAGCAGGGTGGCGCGGAAAAGCGCATCGAGTTCGACGAGCTGCTGTGCGCCGTGGGCCGCGTGGCCCGGCTCACGGGTTACGGGCTGGAGGAGCTGGGCATTCCCACCGCCCGGACGGTGGAGACCAACGAATACCTGCAGACGCAGTACCCCAACATCTACGCGGCGGGCGACGTGGCCGGGCCCTTCCAGTTCACGCACACCGCGTCGCACCAGGCCTGGTACGCGGCGGTGAACGCGCTGTTTGGCGAGTTCAAGAAATTCAAGGCCGACTATTCGGTGATCCCCTGGGCCACCTTCATCGACCCCGAGGTGGCGCGTGTCGGCCTGAACGAGCAGGAGGCCCGCGAGAAAGGCGTGGCCTTCGAAGTCACCCGCTACGGGATCGATGACCTGGACCGTGCGATCGCCGACAGCGAGGCCCAGGGGTTCGTCAAGGTCCTGACCGCCCCGGGCAAGGACAAGATCCTGGGCGTGACCATTGTCGGCACCCACGCGGGCGACCTGCTGGCCGAGTACGTGCTCGCCATGAAGCACGGACTGGGCCTGAACAAGATCCTGGGCACCATCCACACCTACCCGACCCTGTCGGAAGCCAACAAGTACGCGGCCGGCGAATGGAAACGCGCGCACCAGCCGCAGCAGCTGCTCGAATGGGTGCGCCGGTTCCACGACTGGAAACGGGGCTGACGGCATGGCACTCCGACGCCGAGACGCTCTCAAATTCATAGCATTAAGCGTCCATCTGGCATGGGCTACAACCACTTTTGGCCAGGAAGCAGGTGCCTTTGACAGCAGTTTTGCCGGCTGGGATGCCTTGCTCAGGAAGCATGTGCGATGGCTGGCCGACAACCGGCAGACGCGCGTGGACTACACGGGCCTTGCCACCGAGCACGCAGCGCTGCAGAAGGTGCTGGCCGGTTGGTCAGCCGTGACGGCGGCGCAGTTCGCGGCCTGGCCGCGCGCGCAGCAGATGGCCTTCCTGATCAACGCCTACAACGGGTTCACCATCGAGCTGGTCCTGACCCGCTACCCGCGGCTGCAGTCCATCAAGGACCTGGGCTCGGTGTTCCAGTCGCCGTGGAAAAAGAAATTCTTCAGCCTGCTCGGCGAGGAGCGCACGCTGGACTGGATCGAGCACGAGCAGTTGCGCCCGCGCTTCCAGGACCCGCGCGTCCACGCCGCCGTCAATTGCGCGAGCATCGGCTGCCCCGCGTTGCGACCCGAAGCCTTCACCGCCAGCCGCCTCGATGCCCAGCTGGAGGACGGCCTGCGCCGCTTCATGGCCGACCGCACGCGCAACCGCTACGCCCAGGGACAGCTGCAGGTCAGCATGATCTTCAAGTGGTTCCGTGAGGACTTTGAAAAAGGCCACCAGGGCTTGCACCGGCTTGAAGACCTGATGGCCCGTTATGCCGACCAACTGGCCGACCCACCCGCCGACCGCGATGCCATCAGGGCCCAGCATGTGCCGATCACTTCTCTGGACTACGACTGGTCTCTTAACGCTGTGGGCCGGTAGTGCCCTGGCGCAGGCCCCGGCGCCTGCGCTGACGCCGTTCTCCGAGGCGACCGGGCCCGCGCCGCCGCCGCCCTGGCGCGCTGCCGGCCTGCCCGGGGGCAAAGTGCCCCTGTCCAGCATCCGCCTGGCCGAACTGGATGGCCGGCGCGTGGCCCGGCTGGCCGCCGAGGGCTCGTACGGCACGCTGGTTCACGACGTGGTGGCCTGGGTGCCGTCGCCGGGCGCCACACTGGCCTGGCGCTGGCGGCTGGACCAGCCGCTGGCCCACGCCGACCTGCGAACGCGCGAGGGCGACGATGCCGCGCTCAAGGTCTGCGTCCTGTTCGACATGCCGCTGTCTGCCCTGCCCTTCGGCGAGCGCACGCTGCTGCGCATGGCTCGGGCCGTCAGCGGCGAACCGCTGCCCGCGGCCACGCTGTGCTACGTCTGGGACACCTCCCTGCCGGCCGGCACCACGCTGCCCAACGCCTGGAGCCGCCGCGTGCGTTGGCATGTGCTGGACGGCCCCGCGAGTCCCGTGGGCCAGTGGCAGGCCCACCAGCGCAACCTGCGTGACGACTTTCTCCAGGCCTTCGGGCAGGAAAGCGCCACCGTGCCACCCATCACGGCCCTCCTCATTGGCGCCGACGCCGACAACACGGGCGGCCGCAGCCTGGGTTATGTCGGAGACCTGCGCCTCGCGCCCTGAGCCCCTGCGCGACCCGCCGGTCCGTGCCGCCGCCGGTATTGCGCCGGCGTCTCGCGGACCTGGCGCAGGAACAGGCGCGAGAACGTTGCCACGTCCTGGTAACCCACCGCCTCGACGATCTGGCCCAGGCCCAGGCTGGACTTCTCGAGCAACCGCTTGGCCTTCTCGATGCGCGCGGCCTGCAGCCAGGCCAGCGGGGACTGGCCCGTCTCGGCCGCATAGCGGCGCAGCAGCGTGCGTGAGCTGACATTCAGCGCGGCCGACAGCGCCTTGAGGTCGTAGGCCCGGTCGAGCCCGGCCAGCAGCAGCTTGTGGACCTGCGCCGAGAAAGGCGGGCGGTCGGTGGGCACCAGTGACGCATCCACATAGGGCAACTGTGTGGCGCGTGCGGCCCCGACCAGCGCAAACCGTGCCGTGGCACGCGCCACACGCGGGCTCATGTGCCGCTCGACCAGGTGCACGGCGAGGTCAAACGCACTGCTGACGGCGCCCGCGGTGGTGAAGGCGCCGTCCTCCTGCAGCACGCCACCAGCCTCCAGCTGGACCGCCGGGTAGCGCTGCGCGAATTCCGCGGCAAAAGGCCAGGCGGTCGTGGCGCGGCGGCCATCGAGCAACCCGGCCTCCGCCAGCAGAAAGCTGCCGATGCAGACCGATGCCAGGGCGCCGCCGCGCCGCGCCTGCCGCCGGATCAGCGCCAGCTCGGCGGCCAGGGGCGGCAGCTTGTCGTCCCACTGCCCGAAGCGGCTCACCTCCAGCCCCGGGACCACCAGCAGGCCCGGCGTGCCGCGCAGCCTGCGTGTGGCCAGGCTCAGGCCTCCGGCCAGGGCCACGGACCCTCCCGCCACGCTGACCACCTGCACGCGGAAGGCCGCATACTTGCCCGGCTCGATGGCCTTCGCCATGTGGTTGGCAATCAGCAGCACATCGGCCAGCGCGAGGATTTCAGTGCCCATGCAGCCCGCATAGGCCAGCACGGCGACCGAGGTTTCCGGTTCGTTGACGTTGTCGGGCATTGGCGAATTTCACCATAAAGAAGTCGATAACGCCAATTCACGTCGATGCCGCCAGACCCAAGAATCCATCCACCCTGTTTCAAATTGAAGGAAGAAAGATGCGTTTGTCGATACTGCTGCGTGACGGTTTCACGGCCCTCGATATCGTGGGCGGCTACGAGGTACTGGCCAACCTGCCGGGCATGGACGTGGAGTTCGTCGCCCCCCGCGCCGGCCTGGTCTGGGCCGACACGCGGCGCCTGGCCTTGCACGCCTGGCGCAGCTACGCCGAGGCCGAATCCACCGACATCCTCTATGTGCCCGGGGGCCCGGGCGTCACGCCGGGGCTGGACGATGCCGAACTGATGGCCACCATCACGCGCCTGCATGCCACGTCCACCTGGACGGTGGGCATCTGCAATGGCGTGGAATGGCTGGGCAAGGCCGGCGTGATCAGCGGCAAGGAAGTCACCACCAACTGGGCCTGCCGCGACAAGGTGGCCGCCTATGGGGCCACGGTCAACCACCGGCGCTACCACCGCGACGGCAAGATCATCACCGGCGCCGGCGTGTCCGCCAGCATCGACGCCAGCCTGTTCCTGGCCGGCCTTCTGGCCGGGGAAGACGTCGCGCGGACCCTGCAGCTGGGCATCGAGTACTACCCCGAGCCGCCGTTCGGCAACGGCACGCCAGACGAGGCCCCGGCCATGGCCCAGGCCATCGTCCGCCAGTTCGAGGCGGCGGGCCCCGAGCGCATCCAGGCGCTGGCGGCGCGCATTCCGGCGGGCGCGGCCCATTGAGGACCGCCATGCAGCTGTACTATGCCCCGCTGGCCTGCTCTTTTGCCAGCCACCTGCTGATCCGCGAGGCTGGCCTGCCCGTCAAGCTCGTCCCGGTGTCGCTGACCCGCAAGCAGCTCGACACCGGCGCGGATTACGTCACCATCGCCCCCAAGGGCCAGGTGCCAGTGCTGTGCTTTGACGATGGCCGCCTGCTGACCGAGAACGCCGCCGTGCTGCAGGCGCTGGCGCGCGAAGCCGCGGCCCGCGGCAGCGCCGGCTATCTGCCCGAGCCCGGCACCGTGGCCAGCGACGAGGTGCTGGAGTGGCTCAGCTTCATCGGGACCGAAATCCACAAGCAGTGCCTGTACCCGGTGTTCCAGCGCGATGCGCCCGAGCCGGTCAAGGCCTGGGCGCTGGACCTGCTGGGCGGCAAGCTGCGCACCGTGGCGCGCCGGGTGGCCGAGCAGCCCTTCCTGGCGGGCGACCGCTTCACCGTGGCCGACGCCTACCTGGCCTGGGCGCTGATGCTGTGCGAGCAGTCGGGCGTGGGCTTCCAGGGGGTGGAGGGCTTGCACGCCTACTGGACGCAGGTCAAGGCCCGGCCGGCCTTTGGCGAATGCCTGGCGCACGAGGCGCGGCTGTACCGGTCACTGGCCTGAAGCGCCCCCAGGGCCTGGTGCTCAGGCCTTGATCTCGCGGGCCGTGATGACGTACTTGAATTCGTCCGGGGCCAGCGTGTCGAAGCGCCCTCCGGCGTTCTCGCCGTTGGGGTACATGAAGAACCCCACCTTCGGGCCCGTGGAGCCGGGCAGGGCCACGTCGTGCGCCGTGTTGAAGGCCAGCCAGTTGCCCTCCCAGCCGCCGAACAGCGCCTTGTACACCGGCGCCACCACCGGGTCACTGGTGGACTTGATCCAGTCCGCGGTTTCAAAGCGCATGACCTTGCCCACGTCGGCCGGGTCCATGGCCACCCAACCGTGCTGCGCCAGGAACACCTCGGCGCGGCAGTGCTGGGCACCCGTGAGGTTGGCCGGGTTGCCCGACAGCTGCTTGTAGCCAAAGGCCGAAGGCACCAGGCGGATGCCGTAGACATCGCGCGCCGGCACGCCCGCCGCGCGGCACAGGCCCACGAACAGCGCATTGATGTCGCCGCACTTGCCCCCGAGGTTGCCGGTTTCCAGCATGGTCTTGATGTCGCCCACGCCGCAGCCGCGCACCTTGGGGTCGCGGTAGGTGTTGGCCACCGTCCATTCATAGAGCTTGCGGACCTTGTCCACATCGGTGCGGGCGCCGCGCGTGGCTTCCAGCGCGGTCTTCCTCACGATGCCATCGGTGGGCATCAGGTCGGAGGGCTGGGTCCAGTACTTCAGCAAAGCCGGGTCTTCGCTCACGGCCTTCTTGCTGTTCCAGTCGATGGCCCGGTCCTGCGTGCGAAAACGGCTGACCAGCTCCACATGGGGCCTGGCCTCGCCCGGCGCGAATTCGGCCACCAGCATCCGGGCGCCATAGTGCGCGTCCGCGGCCTGCCGCAGGCTCTGGGCATTGCCCGACCAGTGGCTGTCCAGCGACTGCTGGTAGTCGCTGTCGACCGACGGGATCGGCAGCCAGACACGCGTCGTTCCCTGGGGGTGCTGCACCTCGACGCGGGTGGTGATTTCAAAGGTGCGCCAGTGGCCCGGCTGCGGGCTGAACTGGCGCGGCTCGGCCGCAGCGAGCGACGACAGGCCCGGCAGGGCCAGCGCGGCGCTGGCCTGCAGGAGTTGGCGACGGTTGAATTCGGACATGGGTGTTTCCTGGTGGTGGCGCAAGAGAAAGAAAGGGGGATGGCGAACGCCCGGCCTCAGCGGCGGGCCGCCTTCAGGAGCGGCGCGATCAGCCTGTCGGCGTCCGCAGCGGCCCAATCATACTCACCGGTCACCGTGAAGCGGGGCCGGCCCGAGGCGTCAATGATCACCGTGGTCGGGAAGATGCGCCGGGTCCAGGCCTTGGCCGCAGCGCCGTCGCGGTCCAGGGCCACGGACAGTTGCAGCCCCGTGGCCTCCAGGAAGCGGCGCACCCGCGCTTCATGTTCCTGGTAGTTCACGGCCAGCACCACCAGCCGGCCGTCCTGCGCATGCCGCTGCGCCAGAAACTGCAGCGACGGCATTTCGGCGCGGCAGGGCTCGCACCAGGTGGCCCAGAAGTTGAGCACCACCACGCGGCCCTTGAGGTCCGACAGGCGCCAGGGGCGGCCGTCGAGGCCCCCCAGTGCCAGAGGCGGCGCCCGCCGGCCCGCCGGCCAGGGCCGCACCTCGGACGCCGCGCGACCTGCCAGGGGCATCCACAGCCCGCAGGCCAGCGCAAGACGGCGCCACAGGGCCCGCCGGTTCATGGCACCAGGAACACAAAGACAGCCACCGTTCAAAACTCCGCACAATGCGCTGTGTGAAAGACGCCAAGTTATAACCCCGATGATGAGACCGCATGCAAACGACTGACCGCCCCGTCCTGCGCGACATCGTCCTCATTGGCGGCGGGCACAGCCACGTCGGCGTGCTGCGGCGGTTTGGCATGCAGCCCGAGCCCGGGGTGCGGCTCACCGTGATCTGCACCGACACCCACACCCCCTATTCCGGCATGCTGCCGGGCTACATCGCCGGGCACTACGACTACGACGAGGTGCATATCGATCTCGCACGCCTGGCGGCGTTCGCCGGCGCGCGCCTGTACCGCGATGCGGTCATTGGCATCGACCGCGCGGCCCACCAGGTCATTTGCGCCCAGCGGCCGCCCGTGCCCTACGACCTGCTGTCGGTCAACATCGGCTCCACACCGCAGGTGACGCAAGTGCCCGGCGCCGCCGAACACGCGGTGCCGGTCAAGCCCATCCACCAGTTCAACCAGCGCTGGCTGGCCCTGCTGGCACGCGTGCGCGAGCACACCGGCCCCACCACGCTGGCGGTGGTGGGCGGCGGAGCCGGCGGCGTGGAACTGACGCTGGCCATGCAGCACCGGCTGCGTCGCGAGCTGCTGGCCCAGGGCCGCGACCCCGACGAACTCACGTTTCACCTGTACACCGCGGGCGCCACCCTCTTGCCCACGCACAACCCGGGGGTGCAGCGGCGGTTTGCGCGGGTGCTGGCGCAGCGCGGGGTGAAGGTGCACCTCGGTGCCCAGGTGCGGCAGGTCCGCGAGGGGCAGTTGCAGACCGCCACGGGCGCCACGCAGGACGCCGACGAGATCATCTGGGTCACCCAGGCGGGCGGGCCGGCCTGGCTGCGCGGTACCGGTCTCGCGCTGGACGCGGGGGGCTTCATCCAGGTGAATGACACCCTGCAAACCGTGACCGACCCGCACATCTTTGCGGCTGGCGACATCGCCGCCATCGAAGGTCACCCCCTGGAAAAGGCGGGGGTGTTCGCGGTGCGTATGGGGCCGCCGCTGGCCGACAACCTGCGCCGCAGTGTGCGGGGCCAGCCGCTGGGCTCCTACCGGCCGCAGCGCCGCTGGCTGGCGCTGATCAGCACCGGCGACCGCCATGCCGTCGCCTCGCGCGGGGCGCTGGGGTTCGAGGGCGACTGGGTCTGGCGCTGGAAGGACTGGATCGACCGCCGCTTCATGCAGCGCTTCAGCGAGTTTCCGCCCATGGCCAAGCGGCCGGCCCCGGCTGCGGTGCCTGCCGTCTCGCTGACGCCCGATGAGTCACGGCAGGCTCTCTCGGCCATCGCCATGCGCTGCGGAGGTTGCGGCGCCAAGGTGGGCGCCAGCGTGCTGTCGCGCGCGCTGGGCGGGCTGCACCCGGTGGAGCGCGATGACGTGCTGGTGGGCCTGCAATCGCCCGACGACGCGGCCATCGTGCGCGTGCCTCCGGGCAAAGCCATGGTGCACTCGGTGGATTTCTTCCGCGCCTTCATCGACGACCCCTACCTGCTGGGCAGGGTCGCCGCCAACCACGCACTGGGAGACATCTTCGCCATGGGCGGCGAAGCGCAATCTGCCACGGCCATCGCCACCGTTCCGCCGGGCCTGGAAAGCAAGGTCGGCGACCTGCTGCTGCAGATGATGACCGGTGCCGTGGAAGTGCTCAACGAAGCGGGCTGCGCCCTGGTCGGTGGCCACACCGGCGAGGGCCGCGAGCTGGCGCTCGGTTTCGCCGTCAACGGGCTGGTGGATGACGGCATGGTGGGCGTGATGCGCAAGAGCGGGCTGCGCCCCGGCGACCTGCTGCTGCTGACCAAGCCGCTGGGCACGGGCACGCTGCTCGCGGCGCACGCACTCGCTTCGGCCAGGGGCCGCTGGATCGACGCTGCGCTGCTGTCGATGCAGGTGTCCAACCGCGCGGGCGCGCAGATCCTGCGCGACCACGGCGCCACCGCCTGCACCGATGTCACGGGCTTTGGCCTGCTCGGGCATCTGGTGGAGATGACGCGTCCGTCCGGCGTGGACGCCGAACTGCAGCTGTCGGCGCTGCCATTGCTCGATGGCGCGCTGGACTGCGTGGCCGCCGGCATCGTGAGCTCGCTGCAGCCCGCCAACGTGCGGCTGCGCCGCGCCCTTCGCAACCAGGAAACGTTGGTGGACGACCCCCGCTATCCGCTGTTGTTCGACCCGCAGACTGCGGGCGGGCTGCTGGCCGGCGTGCCGGCCGGCCAGGCCGACGCCTGCCTCGCGGCGTTGCGTGCCGCCGGTTTTGACCGTGCCGCGCTCATCGGGCGGGTGCTCGCGCAGGGAGACGAAGTGGCTCCGGTGGTACTGGCACCCTGAACGGCCCCGGGCGATCCTTCGACGGCGGCTCGCGCGAAAATGTGTGCGCACACTAACAAATTTGTTCCTTTCCTCACATTCGGCTAAGTCTGAGGGGTTACCCTTAGGGCTGGCTATCTAGCCGATAGGACCTCCCGATTAGCACTCGATCTACCAGAGTGCTAACATTGAACCTGACATGAAAGGAGTTCTGGTATGACGACTGCCACTGGAGCCTCTCCCGCCGCCGCGCTCACCGTTGCCAACCCCTGGGCCGTGGTGCCTTCGCTGGGCAACCTCGACGCCTACATTTCGGCTGTCAACCGCCTGCCCATGCTCACGCTCGAGGAAGAGCAGACCTTTGCACGCAAGCTCAAGGATGAAAACGACCTCGAGGCCGCCGGAAAGCTGGTGCTGTCGCATCTGCGCCTGGTCGTGTCGGTCTCGCGCAAGTACCTGGGCTACGGCCTGCCGCATGGCGACCTGATCCAGGAGGGCAACATCGGCCTGATGAAGGCCGTGAAGCGCTTCGACCCCGACCAGGGCGTGCGCCTGGTGAGCTACGCGCTGCACTGGATCCGCGCCGAGATCCATGAATACATCCTGAAGAACTGGCGCATGGTGAAGGTGGCCACCACCAAGGCCCAGCGCAAGCTGTTCTTCAACCTGCGCTCGATGAAGCAGGGCTTCAAGGACGACGCCGATGTGGAAACCCACCGCGAAACGCTGACCGACGCGCAGATCGACGTGATGGCCAAGGAGCTGAACGTCAAGCGCGAGGAAGTGATCGAGATGGAAACGCGCATGTCCGGCGGCGACGTGATGCTGGACCCGTCTCCCAATGACGACGGCGAGGAAGGCTTCGGCCCGATCGCCTACCTGGCCGACGCCAGCCACGAACCCACGGCCATGATGGAGTCGCGCCAGCGTGACGCGTTGGCCACCGATGGCATTGCCACGGCGCTGGACAGCCTGGACGCGCGCAGCCGCCGCATCGTGGAAGAGCGCTGGCTCAAGGTCAACGACAACGGTTCGGGCGGCCTCACGCTGCACGACCTGGCCGCCGAGTACGGGGTGAGCGCCGAGCGCATCCGCCAGATCGAGGTGGCGGCGATGAAGAAGATGAAAAAAGCGCTGGCAGCCTACGCCTGAGCGGCGCAACGCTTTGAAACCCGAAAGGCCCGGTCATCCGGGCCTTTTTTGCAACAATCGGGCCCGTGGAACGCATGCGCAACTGGTGGGTGGGGATGCTGTGGCTGCTGGGGCTGTGCGCCGCCGTGGCGCAGGAGTTGCCGGGCCCGATCAGCCTCACGGCGACCACGGCACCGCTGTCGCTGGACAACCGCAGCGTCTACTGGATCGACCCCACAGCGGTCATGACGGTCGACCAGATCGAGGCCAGCCTGCCACCCGTGTCCTGGGCGCCGCGCGGCCTGCACCCTCAGTACAACATCGACGGCAAGGCGCTGTGGTTCCGCTTTGACGCGGCCACGCCACCCGCCGGCCACTGGTTCCTCGAGCTCGCCTCCTCGGGCGTGGACCGCGCCCAGCTGTTCTACCGCGGCCCGGACGGGCAATGGGTGGTGCGTGAGGCGGGCGACAGCAAGGCGGTGTCCGACTGGCCGCTGCCCGGGCGTTTCCCGACCTTCGAGCTGGCCGAGGGCCGCAGCGACACCGTGCGCTACTGGCTGCGCGTGGAGCACGCGCGCGTCAATTTCGCCACGCCGCTGAACCTGTACAACCTGCGCGACCTGGCCTCCTCGCGCGAGCGCGAGCAGTTCCTGCTCGGGGCCTATTTCGGACTGGCTGCGCTGATCATCCTGGTGGCGCTGGCCAACGCACTGGTCTTCCGCGACCGCAACTTCGGCGCCTACGCAGCGTATGTGTTCGCACTGAGTGCCGGCCAGCTGGCCTATCTGGGCGTGGGCGCCCAGCACATCTGGAACGAGTGGCTGCGCTGGAACGAGGTGGCCACCTTCATCCTGCCCGGCGTGTCGTCGGCCGTGGGCCTGTGGTTCGTGCGCATGGTGACCGAGCCCGCGCGCTTCTCCCGCTACCTGGACCTGGCCGTGTGGTCCATGATCGCTGCACTGCTCTCGGCCGTGGCGACGGACACGGTGCTCACCACGCGCGCCAGCTTTGCCGTGGTGATGGTGTTCACGGTGATGTCGCTGGCCGTGGTGATGGTGCTGATCGGCCTGGTCTGGGCCCAGGGTGACGACCCGGCCATCCGCCTGATCGCGCTGGGCTTCCTGCCGGTGGTGGTGATGGCGCTGTTCCCGCTGGCGCGCGGCATGAACCTGATTCCCACCAGCGCGCTGACGCGCTACGGCCTGTCGATCGGCGCGGTGCTGGAGATGCCCATCCTGTTCTACGCGCTGAGCCTGCGCGGCACCATGCGGCGCGAGGCCCAGGTGCGCGCCGCCGCGCTGCCGCGCTCCGACCCGCTCACCGGGCTGACCCCGATGCAGCCCCTGCTGCAGCGGCTCGAGGGCGCGATGGCCCGCGCCACCAGCCAGGCGCATTCGTGCGCGCTGCTGGTGGTCCGGCTGGCCAACCTGGACAGCATCGTGCTGGAGCACGGGCGCGAGGCCGGCGACCGCGCGCTGGTGCTGGCCACGTCACTGCTGCGCCACGTGGTGACCGATGTGGATCTGGTGGCCCGCGTGGGCGAGCAGCAGTTCGCGCTGCTGCTGGACGGCCCGACCACCGAAGCCGCGGCGCAGGCCTGCGCCACCCGGGTGGTGGCCAGCGGCCTGCGCGAGTCCGAGGCGCTGCCCGGCGGGGTCACGCTGCGGTTCCATGTGGCGGCCGCCATCCTGCCGGATGGCCCGCGCGACGCGGCAAGTAGCCTGAAGTGGTTACAGGACGTGGTGGCCGAGATGGCCAAGGACACGCGCAAGTCGATCCGTGCCATGAATTTCTGATGATCTCGCTGTAGCATGGCGGCCGGTTCCGGGCATCGTCCCGGGCTTCACATCATCAAGGAGTCATTCAGCATGTTCAACACCTTCTCCCGCCGGGCCGCTCTGCTGGCCGCGGTAGCCCTGGCCTGCGGCGCAGCCCAGGCCCAGACCAAGCCCGCCAAGGCCGCAGCGCCCAAGAGCGCGGCGGCGCTGGACTGGCCCACCAAGCCGGTGCGCCTGATGGTGGGCTTTCCCGGCGGGTCCACCCCCGACCTGGTGGCCCGCACGATCGCCGAGCCCCTGTCCAAGGCACTCGGCCAGCCGGTGATCGTGGAGAACCGGCCCGGCGCGGGCGGCAACATCGCGGCGGACGTGGTGGCCAAGTCCACCGACAACCACACGCTGGGCATCATGATCAACGGCAACATGACGATCGCCAAGCTGCTGAACCCGGCCACGCCGTTCGACCCGATCAAGGACCTGGCCCCGATCAGCCTGATCGGCACCGCGCCGCTGCTGCTCACCGCGCCGGCCACCCTGCCCTTCAACAACGCGCAGGAGTTCTTCCTGGCCGCGCGCAATGGCGGTGACAAGTGGAGCTACGCCTCGCCCGGCATCGGCACCGTGGGTCACATCGGCATGGAACTGCTCAAGACCAAGACCAACATCGCCCCGGTGCACGTGCCCTACCCGGGCAACCCGCAGGTCATCAACGCGATGATCGGCGGACAGATCCAGCTGGCGCTGCTGCCTCCGGGCCTGGCCGCGCCGCAGATCCGCGCGGGCAAGCTCAAGGCCGTGGGCGTGACCTCGGTGAACCGCAGCCCGCTGGTGCCCGAATACCCGAGCCTGGACGAAGGCGGTATCCGCGGCTTCCAGCTCGAGATCTGGACCGCCGCGGCCGGCCCCGCCAGCCTGCCCAAGCCCATCGTGGCCAAGCTGTCGGGCCTGATCAGCGAAATCGCCCGCAGCCCCGACGTGCGCCAGAAGCTGTTCCAGCAGGGCTGGCAGGTCGCGGGCACCTCGGCCGAAGGCCTGGCCAACCGCATCAAGGCCGACACCAACCTGCTGGGCGGCGTGATTGCGATGCGGGGCATCAAGGCCCAGTGAGCATGACGCTCCGCCTCTCAAAAAAAGCCGCTTCGAGCGGCTTTTTTTAATCAGATCGACCGGTAGCCCTTTCAGGGCGGCCACTTTCAGCTATGTTTTTGATAGCGTCCGGCAGGCCCGGCGAACAATGTACCGGGTCGGCGCGGCGGGCGACTCCCGCAGCCAGCGGGCGCAGACCTCATCCACCCATTGCGGCTGGCTCTTGCTCGCATCGTTGAGCCAGTTGGCCACCGAGTTCTGCACATAGCGGCTGGGGTCGGCGCGCAGGGGCTCGATCAGAGGCAGCGCGCGCCAGGGCTCGGCCTTGAAGGCCTCGATGGGCGCACACCAGACGCCGCGCGGGCGCGTGAGTTCGCTGGCAAAGCGGCGCAGGTTCTCGTCCGTCTCGCGCACCCAGGGCTGCAACAGCGCCAGTGCACGCGCCGGATCGGCCGCCACGTCATTGCGCAGGGCCATCCACGCGAACTCGCGCACGCCAAAGTGCGGGTCGGCCGCAAACCGGCGCACGCTGGCCAGCTGGCCCGGCAGATCCAGCCCCGAGAACATCACCCACTGCGTGGCCCAGGCACGCGCCACATCGCTCGGGTGGCAGGCCAGGGCATGGGCCACCGTGTCGCGGTCCGCGCGCGCGGCGGTCAGGTCGTAGAGCGCGCGGGCCACATGCTCGTGGCGCTTCATGGGCTTGAAAGCCACCAGCATCGCCAGGGTGTCGGTGAGCCGTTCGGCGTGCGCGTCGAGTCCGATGTGGCCCGCCACGGCCCGCGCGAGGCGCGGCAGGTCGAGCGCGAGGAATTCGTTGAGATTGACCGTGGGCACGAGCCCGTCGCCCAGAGCCTGCAGCACCTCCTGCGGGATCAGCGCGATGCGCGCGGCCCCCTTGCGGCCCAGCAGGTGCTGCACCACGGTCAGCGGCTCTTGAGCAGCAGCTTCACATCGTCGGCCAGCGCCTGGGCACCGCCGCCATAGCGCGTGTACAGGCGAATGTGGCCTTGCGTGTCATAGACGTAGCTGCCGGCCGAGTGGTCCATGGTGTAGCTGGTCGGCGTCTTGCCATCGACCTTCTTGTAGTACACCTTGAAGTCCTTGGCCACGGCGGCGAGCTGCTCGGGCGTGCCGCGCAGCGCCAGAAACGTGGGGTCGAAGTTGGCCATGTAGGCCTTGAGCACCTCCGGGGTGTCGCGCTGCGGATCGACCGTGATGAACACGCCCTGCAGCTTGTCGGCATCGGGGCCGAGCGAGCGCTTGACCTCGGCCAGCTCGGCCATCGAGGTCGGGCAGACGTCGGGGCACTGCGTGTAGCCGAAGAAGACCACCACGATCTTGCCCTTGAAATCGGCGATGCTGCGCGGCCGGCCATTGTGGTCCGTGAGCGGGAAGTCCTTGGCGTAGTCGGCCCCGGTGATGTCGATCGCGTGGAACTGCGGCTTTTGCTCGGAGCAGCCCCCCAGAAGGCCGGAAGCCCCCGCCAGCAGGGCACCAGCCGCTATGAAATAAGTAGCGTTTCGACGGTTCATGACAGAGGCCTCTAAAACAGGTAGTGGTCCAGCAGCAGCGCGGCAAACAGCAGGCTGAGATGGATCAGGGAGAAGCGGAAGGTGCGGCGCGCCAGCGCGTCGGAGTAGTGGCGCCACAGCCGCCAGGCATAGGCCGTGAAGCCGCAGCTCAGGGCCAGCGCGACCCCCAGATAGAGCCACGAACTCATGCCGTAGGCGAAGGGCATCAGGCAGGCGGCAAACAGCACCAGCGTGTACAGCAGGATCTGCAGCCGCGTGAACTCGTTGCCGTGGGTGACCGGCAGCATGGGCAGGCCCGACTTGCGGTAGTCCTCCACGCGGTACAGCGCCAGCGCCCAGAAATGCGGCGGCGTCCACAGGAAGATGATGAGGAACAGGATCAGGGCCTCGGGGCCCACGTCGCCCTTCATGGCGGCCCAGCCCAGCACCGGCGGCATGGCCCCCGAGGCGCCGCCGATCACGATGTTCTGCGGCGTGAGCGGCTTCAGGATCACGGTGTAGATCACCGCGTAGCCCACGAAGGTGGCAAAGGTCAGCCACATGGTCAGCGGGTTGACCCACACGTAGAGCAGCCAGGAGCCGGCCGCGCACAGCACGGCCGAAAACAGCAGGGTCTCCCGGTCGCTGAGCTCGCCCTTGGCCGTGGGCCGCCAGGCGGTGCGCTTCATCTTGGCATCGATGCCCTTCTCGACGATGCAGTTGAAGGCGGCGGCCGCCCCCGCCACCAGCCAGATGCCCAGGCAGGCCAGCGCCGCCTGGCCCGCCTCGGCCCAGGTGGGCAGGCCGGGCACCGCCAGCACCATGCCGATCAGCGCGCAGAACACGATGAGCTGGATCACGCGCGGCTTGGTCAGCGCGTGGAACTGCTGGAGGCGCGAAGGCGACGCGGCGGCGGTGGGACTCGTCATGCGGAAAGGCTGGATGCGTTGAGTTTGGAGGCGCTCACCGAGCGGCCAGCGAAGCGGCTTTCGCCCAGCGCCCAGGTCAGCACGGCGACCAGCGCCGCGGCGCCGCCGGTGTGCAGCACCGCGGCGGCCAGGGGCCAGTCGAGCACCACGTTGGACAGGCCAGTGGCGAACTGCATCAGGGCCAGCCCGGCCAGCCAGCGCGCCTGCCCGCGCAGCGCATGCACCCGGTTGAGCCGCCAGGCCAGCAGGCCCAGCCCCAGGAACACCGCGCCCGCGAACAGCCGGTGCGTGTAATGGATGGCGGTGAGCGCGCCAAAGCCGATGTGCTCGCCCGCGGCCGTCATGCCCAGCTCCCGCCACAGCTCAAAGCCGGCGCGGAACTCCATGTAAGGCCACCAGCTGCCCTGGCAGGTCGGAAAGGTGTTGCAGGCCAGCACGGCGTAGTTGGTGCTGACCCAGCCGCCCAGCGCGACCTGCGCCCAGACCAGCGCGTAGACCACCACGAGCAGTCCGCGGGTGGCGCTGGACAAGGGCACCGGCGTGGTCTCGCGCCAGGCCTGGGTGTGGCGCACCGCCTGCGCGCACAGCAGGCACAGCAGCACCAGCCCGCCCAGCAGGTGCAGCGTGACAATGGCCGGGAACAGCTTCATGGTCACCGTGAGCGCGCCGAATGCGCCCTGCAGGCAGACCCAGAACAGGGTCAGCGTCGGCCACCACGGGTTCACCGGCACGCCGCCCTGGTTGTGCTTGCGCTGCAGCCAGGTGAGCACGGTCAGCGTGAGGATCAGCACGCCCACGCCCGTGGCCAGGTAGCGGTGCACCATCTCGACCCAGGCCTTGCCATGCGTGACGGGACCGGTGGGCATGGCGCTTTGCGCCGCGCTGATCTGGGCATGCGCGCCCACCGGGCTGGCATTGCCATAGCACCCGGGCCAGTCCGGACACCCCAGGCCCGAGTCGGTCAGCCGCGTGAAGGCGCCGAACAGCACGAGATCAAAGGTCAGGAACAGCGTGAGCAGCGTGAGCGCACGCAGCCGCCGTGTGGGCGAGGCCTGCGGGTTGCGCACCCAGACCCAGGCCAGCGGACCGAGCGCCACCACCACGCCCATGAGCATGAGGCGCAGCGCGGGTGCCAGGTCGTACAGGGGCTGGGTGGCGTCCATGGCTTACTGCGCGGGGCGGCCCGCCTCGTCCCACGAGGCCGAGGCGCGCAGCACGCGCTCCAGGTCCTTCTTGATCCGCGCGGCGGAACTGGCGTCGACCTTGGCCGCCAGGTTGACGGGCGGGAACCGCATCATCCAGTTGCCCAGCGGGTCCACGAGGTAGAGCTGGTCGTGCAACTGATGGCCGGCCGAGGGCGTCAGCCACTGCGCCAACTGGGTGGGGTCCACGCGCAGCACCGTGGCCTGGCGTAGCGCCGGCAGCAGGGCCTCGCGCACCGGGGTGGCATCGGGCACGAGCCAGACCCAGTCCACGCGGTCCTTGTCCTTGCCCAGGCCTTCGCGGAGCTGGCGCTGCAGGTACAGATGCTTTTCGCAGGCGGCGTCACAGGCCCCTCCGGCCACGCTGACGAGCAGCCACTGCCCCTTCAGGCTCCGCAGGTTCACCGGCTGCCCCGCCGGCGTGGTGCCGGTGAGGTCGGGCAGAGGCCGCTGGGGTTCGATCAGTTCGCCGTAGTTGCGGCGCCCTTCGGGCCGCACCACGTAGTAGGTGAAGTAGGACGCCACGACCGGAGCCGCGCAGACCAGCAGCACCGCCATCATCTGCCAGCGGCCGCGCAACGTGCGGCCGGCACTGCCCGCCGCCGCTTCCTGGGGCGTGGGCATGGAATGCACCGTCAGGCCCAGGGGCTCGTCGAATGCCTCAGGAGGCCGCCGGTCGCCGGCGTCGGGGTGCGATGAATTGGTACCAGACATAGAGAATTGCCATCAGGCCGCTGAGCCCGAACCATTGAAATGCGTAGCCGTAGTGCTTGCCGACCCCGCTGGCCACTTCGGGCCAGTCGCGTTGAAGGCCTTCGGAGGCCGCGCCGGTCTGCAGCACGGTCCAGGGCGCCACCGGCAGACCGGTCTGCGCGCCATAGGCGGCCAGGTCCAGATTTTGCCGGATGACGGAAGACCCTGATTCCGGCCCCGGGGCGGCGCTGGAACTGAACTCGAACAGGCGCGAGGGTGCGGGCGCCAGCCGGCCCTGCACCAGCACCTCGGAGGCGGGTGTCTCCACCGGCGGCAGTTGCTCCCGATTCAGGAAATTGCGGGGCACCCAGCCACGCTGCACCATGACCACGGCGGGCAGCCCTTCCGGCTGGAAAGCCGTGAGCACATAGAAACCGGGGTGACCGCCCATCTGGCGGTTGTCCAGATAGACCGTGTGGCGCGCCAGCCAACGCCCGCGCAGCGCGACCGGACGATGCACCTCGGCTGCTACATCTTTGATAGCAGAAAGCGCCCGATTGTCGAGGGCTGGCAGGTGTTTTCGGGCCTCAATGGCGGCCTGCAGCGCCTCTTTCTGGGCGGCGCGCGACAACTGCCAGAAGCCCAGGGCCTGGGTCAGTGCGATGCCGGCCACCGCAGCCAGCGTGATCATCCAGAAGCGCAGGGAGCGCCAGCGCGAGGCGGCAGCAGTCACGGGATAATGCTCTCCATGAAATATCTGGTGGTGCTCGCGTTCGTGGCCATTCTGGCCAGCCTGGGTTCGGCCCTGTTCTTCATGATGAAGGACGGCCGCGATGGCAAGGCCAAAACCAGCAACATGGTGCGCGCGCTGGCTTTCCGCGTCGGGTTCTCCATCCTGCTGTTCATCTGCATCCTCATCGCCTGGAAACTCGGCTACATCCACCCCACCGGCATCCAGGCCGGCCAGTAGGACGGGCAGGGGCCTCAAGAAAAAAAGCGCCTTGCGGCGCTTTTTTCATGGGCGCGGGCTGCTCACAGCCAGTACACCAGAACATACAGGCCCAGCCAGACCACGTCCACAAAGTGCCAGTACCAGGCGGCACCTTCAAAGCCGAAGTGGCGGTCCGCGGTGAAATGGCCCTTCATGAGGCGCAGCGTGATGAACAGCAGCATCAGCATGCCGACAAACACGTGGAAGCCGTGGAAGCCGGTAAGCATGAAGAAGGTCGAACCGTAGGCGCCCGAGGCCAGCGTCAGGCCCATCTCGTGGTAGGCGTGGTAGTACTCATAGCCCTGCACGCAGAGGAAGGTCACGCCCAGCGCAACGGTCAGCCACATGAAGGCGATGGTGCGGGCGCGATGGTTCTCGCGCAGCGCATGGTGGGCGATGGTCAGCGTCACACCCGAGCTCAGCAGCAGCGCGGTGTTGATGGTGGGCAGCCAGAACGGCGTCATGGTCTGGAAGGGCTCGACGATGCCACCAGGCGAAGCCGTGGCACCGGCGGCGAGGCTGGGCCAGACGGCCTTGAAGTCGGGCCACAGCAGCGCGTTGTCCAGGCTGCCGAGCGCGGGCACGGAGTGCGAGCGCATCCACCACAACGCGGTGAAGAAGGCGCCGAAGAACATCACTTCCGAGAAGATGAACCAGCTCATGCTCCAGCGGAACGAGAGGTCGATCTTGTAGCCATACTGGCCGCCTTCGCTCTCGGTCACCGCGTCGCGGAACCACTGGAACAGGACCCAGAACAGCCACAGCAGGCCGAACATCAGCGAGAACTTGCCCCAGCCGTGGCCGTTGATCCACTGGGCTGCCCCCAGAATGACCCAGAACAGCCCGAAAGCCGCAAACGCCGGGTGGCGTGACGGCTGGGGCACGAAATAGTATGGCGTGGTGCCGTGGGCGGTTGAACTCATATCAGCTCCTGACTCTCGATCTTGTATTCATTCGCGGGCCGTCACTTGACGACCCAGTTGACCAGCACGATCAATCCAACCACGAAGAGCACCGCACCGGCGATGCCGACCGCGATGATGTGAAAGGGATTGGCCTGTGCCAGGTCCTGTTTGTATTCACTGTTCTTGCGGATCCCGATGAAGGACCACGCCACGGTCTTGACCGTGCGCAGGAACGATGCCCGAGGGGCGGCCACCGGTGGCTGCGGGGCGTTCACGAGCCCACCTCCAGCCTGGCCGGCGCAGCGTGGCCCGACAGCGCCACCGCGGGCGGCGCGGCGACCTTGCCGCCGACCTCAAAGAAGGTGTACGACAGCGTGATGGTGGTCACGTCCTTGGACAGCTTGGGGTCGATCACGAACACGACCGGCCACTTTTTCTTCTCGCCCGGGTCCAGCGTGTACTGGTTGAAGCAGAAGCACTCGAGCTTGTGGAAATGCGACGCGGCCTGGCGCGGCGCGTAACTCGGAATGGCCTGAGCGGCCATGCGCCGGTCCTGCACGTTCTGGAACTCGTACATCACCGTGGCCAGTTGCCCGGGATGGACCTGCACCGAATTGCGCTCGGGCTTGAACTTCCAGGGGCCCAGGGAGTTCGCGTCGAACTCGACCGTGATGGTGCGGCTGGTATCCACCTGGGTGTTGGCGGGCAGCTTGACGTCCTTGCCGGCCGTTCCATTGCCCGGCACCTGGCGCTCTGACAGCGACAGGATGTTGATGCCCGTGGCTTCGCAGATCGACTTGTAGACCGGCACCAGCAGGTATCCGAACGCGAACATGCCGGCCGTCACCACGGCCAGCTTGCCCACCATCCTGACGTTCGCGCTGCGCAGACTCATGGGGTGGAGGGACTCAGTGCGACAGCAGGGCCATCTTGACCATGAACCCGACGAACAGCACCAGGGCCACGGACGCAAGGATCAGGGCCATGCGCAGGTTGCTCTTTTTCTGTTCGGGCGTCATGCGAACCTCAGCCAATCACCTTGGTCGCCGTGGCGTCGAGCTTGGGCGGGGTTTCGAAGGTGTGGAAGGGCGCGGGCGAGGCCACTTCCCACTCCAGGCCTTCAGCGGCTTCCCAGGGTTTCTGCGGCGCTGGCTGGCCCTTGCCCCTCATGGTGGGCAGGACGACGAACAGGAAGAAATACACCTGCGCCAGACCGAAGAACAGCGCGCCGACCGAAGCCACGGCGTTGAAGTCGGCGAACTGCATGGGGTAGTCGGCATAGCGGCGCGGCATGCCGGCGAGGCCCAGGAAGTGCATCGGGAAGAAGGTCACGTTGAACGAGATCAGCGACCACCAGAAGTGGATCTTGCCGCGCGTTTCGCTGTACATCACGCCCGTCCACTTGGGCGACCAGTAGTAGTAGCCCGCGAACATGGCGTACAGCGAGCCGGCCACCAGCACGTAGTGGAAGTGAGCCACCACGTAGTAGGTGTCCTGCAGCTGGATGTCGATCGGCGCCATGGCCAGGATCAGGCCCGTGAAACCGCCCATCGTGAACACGAAGATGAAGCCGACGGCGAACAGCATCGGGGTCTCGAACGTCATCGAACCCTGCCACATGGTGGCGATCCAGTTGAAGATCTTCACGGCCGTGGGCACCGCGATCAGCATGGTCGCGTACATGAAGAACAGCTGGCCCGTCACCGGCATGCCGGTGGTGAACATGTGGTGCGCCCAGACGATGAACGACAGGATCGCGATGGAACTGGTGGCGTACACCATCGAGGCATAGCCGAACAGCTTCTTGCGGGCGAAAGCCGGCACGATCTGGCTGATGATGCCGAAGGCCGGCAAGATCATGATGTACACCTCGGGGTGGCCGAAGAACCAGAAGATGTGCTGGTACATCACCGGATCACCGCCGCCCGCGGGGTTGAAGAAGGTGGTGCCGAAATGGCGGTCGGTCAGCGTCATGGTGATCGCACCGGCCAGCACGGGCATCACGGCGATCAGCAGGTAGGCGGTGATCAGCCAGGTCCAGGCGAACATCGGCATCTTCATCAGCGTCATGCCAGGGGCACGCATGTTGAGGATGGTCACGATGATGTTGATCGAGCCCATGATGGACGAAGCGCCCAGGATGTGCATGGCGAAGATGCCGGCATCCATCGACGGGCCCATCTGCAGCGTCAGCGGTGCATACAGGGTCCAGCCGGCGGCGGGTGCGCCACCGGGCATGAAGAAGCTGCCCACCAGCATCAGGCCGGCCGGCACCATCAGCCAGAAGCTGAAGTTGTTCATGCGGGCAAAGGCCATGTCGGCCGCACCGATCTGCAGCGGGATCATCCAGTTGGCGAAGCCCACGAAGCCCGGCATGATCGCGCCGAACACCATGATCAGGCCGTGCATGGTGGTGAGCTGGTTGAACAGCTCGGGGTTGACGACCTGCAGGCCGGGCTGGAACAGCTCGGCGCGGATCAGCAGGGCCAGCACACCGCCCACCATGAGCATGGTGAACGAGAACAGCAGGTACAGCGTGCCGATGTCCTTGTGGTTGGTAGCGTAGACCCAGCGGCGCCAGCCCGTGGGCGCGTGGTCATGGTGATCGTCGTGGGCGTGATGGTCGAGGACTGCACTCATCTTGATTTCCTTGATTTGTCCGTTGCGCCTGCGGCTTACTTGCCGCGCTGGGCCAGCACTTCAGCCGGCTGCACGAGCTGACCGGTCTTGTTGGACCAGTTGTTCTTGGTGAAAGTGATCACGGCGGCGATGTCGGTGTCCGACAGCTGCTTCCAGGCCGGCATGGCGCCATTGTTCTGGCCGTTCAGCACCACATGGATCTGCACGTTCTTGTCAGCGTCCAGCACCTTGGGCGAACCGTCCAGCGGCTTGATCGGGCCGGCGCCCTTGCCGTTCGGCTGGTGGCAGGCTGCGCAGTTGGCCGCGTAGACCTTCTCGCCACGCTTCATGATGTCTTCCATGGTCCAGACCTTGCTCGGGTCATCGAGCTTGGCGGCCATCTTCTTCTTTTCGCCATCCACCCACTTGGTGTAGTCCTCGGCCGAAACCACCTTGACGTTGATCGGCATGTAGGCGTGCTCCTTGCCGCACAGCTCCTGGCACTGGCCGTAGTACATGCCCACCTTCTCGGCACGGAACCAGGTGTCACGCACGAAACCGGGGATCGCATCCTGCTTGATGCCGAAAGCCGGCACGGCGAAAGCGTGGATCACGTCGTTGGCGGTGGTGATCACACGGACCTTTTTACCCACCGGCACCACCAGAGGGTTGTCCACCTTCAGCAGGTAATCGTCAGGGATGTCGCCCTTGGCGCCGTTGTTGGACATCTCGCGGTGCGTGGGGTCCAGCGTGGAGATGAAGCCAATGCCCTCGCCTTCGCCCTTGATGTAGTCGTAGCCCCACTTCCACTGGTAGCCCGTGGCCTTGACCGTGAGGTCGGCGTTGGTGGTGTCCTTGGAGGCCACCAGCACCTTGGTGGCGGGCAGCGCCATCAGGATCACGATGATGAAGGGAATGATGGTCCAGATCACTTCGACGGTGACCGACTCATGGAAATTGGCCGGCTTGTGGCCCACCGACTTGCGGTGCTTCCAGATGGAATAGAACATCACCGCGAACACCGCCACGAAGATCACCGTGCACAGGATCATCATGAACAGGTGCAGCCAGTGCTGCTCCTCGGCAATGCGGGTGACCGCCGGAGGCAGGTTGAGCTGGCGCACTGCGGGGCCGCCGGGCAGGTCGTTGACAGCCCACGCCGCGGTACTGAACCAGGCGCCGGTGGCAAGACCCAGATTCAGCAGCAGTGAAGCCAATTTGCTGGAAATGCTCTTCATCGTGTTCACTTCTTCATTGCCTCAATTTAACCAATCCCGCACCGCCAGCCGAACCGGCGGAACCTCACGCAGCGCGCAAGGCCATTCGAATCTCTCGCGCCAGCGCCGGACGCAACTCGGGGCGCACATAGCGCCCCACGCTCACTGACCGGCCCCGGGCCGACAGCGCGATGAGCGAACGGTCACCGGCGGTGGGCTCCACACGAACCCATTCGCGGCTGAACTCCGCCCGCTCCAGCTTGCCCGCGCTCTCCAGCTCCACGACCAACTGCCCGCCTTCCAGCGAAATCCGCTCGCCGTCCGTGGCGTGGCGGGCATAGACCAGAAAGGCCACGCCCACCGCCACCAGCTCAGCCCAGGCAAACGGCAGCACCAGATGCGCGCCGCGCCACCAGAACATCATGCCGATCCCGAGCGACACCACGCACAGCGACAGGTACATCCAGCCCAGCTGGGCAGGAGTGACCGAGCAGTTGCGCTTCAAGAACCAGTGAATGCTCTGGCCTGAGGTGGTCGCGAATCGAAAAACAGGGCTCGACACGGGCGTGCGCCTACAAAATCAACCCGCAATTGTAGCGTGGGTTTACCCCTAAGCCCCGCCACCCAGCGCCGTGCTCGGGCTTCAGCGGCCGGTCTTGCCGGAACGCAGCATGGCGCGCATGTCGCGCAGCGACACGGCGCTGTGCTCGTCCACCCGCACGCGCGGCGGGGGCTTGAGGGCATGGCCGTAGATGATCTCGAAGGTCAGCGACAGCCGGCCACCAGGCTCCGGGCCCGCCAGCCGGGCGGCCAGCTCACGCGCCAGGCCGGCACGCCAGCCGCGCCCGCGCAGCCCCGCGAACCGGTCCGGGTGGAGGTTGGCCCCCAGCTCGCGCAACTCCTGCAGCAGGCGGCCCGGACTGTCCCAGCTCAGCACGATGCGCTCCATGTCCATCACCGGCTCGGCAAAGCCGGCCTGCACCAGCATGTCGCCCCAGTCATGCATGTCGGTGAACTCATGTGCTGGCGGCGGCCAACCCAGCATCTGGTAGAGGCCGCGCAACTCGCGCAGCGTATCGGGCCCAAAGGCCGAAAACATCACGAACCCATCGACTGCCAGCGCCTCGTGCCATTGCTGGATCAGCGCCAGCGGATCGGCCGTCATGTGCAGCGCCATGTTGGCCCAGACCATCTGCACGCCGCCCGCCGCGGGGGCCTGCGCCCGCGTCCCGCCGCTTCGCCAGCGGCCGGGCTGCCACCATGCGTGGGCGACCTTTTTGAGGGCGTCCTGCGCCCGCGAGGCATCGGCCTCGACCAGGAAACACTCGGCCTGGGGGTAGCGACGACGCAACAGGGCATGCCCTTCCAGGCCGCCGCGCAAGGGCGCCCAGTGCGCCCAGGCCGCGGGCTGCAGGCGGATCCATTGCAGGCGATCCTCCATGCGCCGCGCCACTTCCTCGTGCAGCCACGGCGACACCGCGGGCGCGGCCCGTTGCCAGCGCGCGGCCGCGGCGGGGTCGATGGTGGGGGGGCGGTCCTGGGCCATGGCGGGAGAGCAGAGCGCCGAGTATATTGACCCGATGTTCCGCGAGCTGATTGCCAGGGCCGAAGCCGCCATCCCCGGGCAGTGCGCGATCTGTCGCGCGTGGCCCTCGCGGACCCTGTGCGAGCCGTGCGTGGCCCAGCTGGGCGCACCGCAGCCGCGCTGCGCGACCTGCGCGCTGGCGCTGCCCGCCGGCTTGCGTCAATGCGGCCCGTGCCGGGCCTCGCCGCCGCCGCTGGACGCCTGCCTGGCCGCCGTGCCCTATGCCTACCCCTGGTCTGGCTGCATCGCCGACTTCAAGTTCCATGGCCAGCCCGGCTGGGCCCGCGCGCTGGCCACGCTGCTGCGCAGCACGCCCTGGGCCGACCCCGCGCTGGAGGCCAGTCACCATGTCGTGCCCATGCCCCTGTCGCGCGAGCGGCTGCGCGAGCGCGGCTTCAACCAGGCCCTGCTGCTGGCACGCCAGATCGCGCCGGCCAAGACCGACGCCACCCTGCTGCTGCGCGTGCGTGACACCCCGCCGCAGCGCGCGCTCGACCGGACGGCACGACAGCGCAATGTGCAGGGCGCGTTTGCCGTGGACCCGCTGAGCGCGCCACGGCTGCGCGACCGCCGCGTGGTGCTGGTGGACGACGTGATGACCAGTGGCGCCTCGCTGCACGCCGCAGCCCGGGCCCTGCGCGAAGCCGGCGTGGCCCACATCACGGCGCTGGTGCTGGCGCGCACCGAGTAGGACCGAGCGGCGTGCAGGCCACAATACCGCGCCATGTTCCATATCGTCCTGGTTGAACCCGAAATCCCGCCGAACACCGGCAACGTCATCCGCCTTGCCGCCAACACCGGCTGCATGCTGCACCTGGTCGAGCCGTTGGGCTTCTCGATAGATGACAAGCACATGCGCCGCGCCGGGCTGGACTACCACGAGTACGCCGAAGTCCGGCGCCACGCCGACTGGGCCGCCTTCATCGCGAACCAACAACCCGATCCGCAACGCCTGTACGCATTGACCACCCGCGGAACACGGCGGGTGCACGACGTCGCCTTCCGACCCGGCGACTGGCTGGTGTTCGGCTCCGAAACGCGCGGACTGGCGCCCGCACTGCGCGACAGCTTTGCCCCCGCCCAGCGCCTCGTCCTGCCCATGCGCGCCGGCCAGCGCAGCCTCAACCTGTCCAACGCCGTGGCGGTCACCGTGTTCGAGGCCTGGCGCCAGAACGGCTTCGCGGACGGCTGACGGTCCACGGCCCCGGCCTTCGCAGCAGGGCGCGGCCGGCGAATACTTCAGGTCTATTTACTTTAGGCTTGAATTATTCAATAATCATGGTCTTGGGTGGCACCCCACCCTGTTCAGGCGCGGCGACCCGTCCGCGCAAAGCAACGTGTCTACAAGACCTGGAGAAATCCGTGATCATGGCCATGAGAAAAGTGCTGGGCCTGGCGCCCGCCATGCTGCAAGGCGAATCCGCGGAGCGCGCCGCGTTCGCCCTCAAGCTGACCCTTCCCGAAGTCCGCGAACGCCTGCAACAGATCCTGCGCGACTGCGCCAGCCCCGACGCACGGCGCCTGCACTACCGGTTGCAGGCGGCCGGTTCGGTCAAGGAGTTCTGGATGATGCGCAGCGACCTCTACGAATGCATCGCCCGCGACCACAGCCAGGCCGAAGCCGCCCGGCGCATCAACGCCCTGCTGCCCTGCTTTGACGGCTGGCTGCCCTCGCGGCTGCTCGTGAGGATCTGAGGCCAGGCGCCGCCGCCTGCGGCGCAAACTCCGCCAGGAAATCCAGAAAGGCCCGCGTGCGCGCCGGCATGAACTTGCGCGTGGGCAAGGCCGCGTAAATGGTGAAGCGGCCAAAAATCCAGTCGGGCAGCACCTGCACCAGCGAACCACGCGCGAGGTGGTTGGCCACCAGCAGGCGCGACAGAAAGGTGATGCCCGCGCCGTCCAGCGCGGTTCGCAGCAAGACGTCAAAGCTGGTGGTCTGCAGGGCCGGCATCCAGTCCACCTCCACCGGCCCGCCCCCGCCGCCTGCCGGCACCAGCCGGGTGCGGCGCCCGCTGTGGCCGGAATTCTGCGGCCACTGGAACTTGAGGTAGGTGTGGCGCGGCAGGTCCTGCGGCACGGCCGGCGTGCCGGCACGCTTCAGGTAATCGGGTGAGGCGCAGGCAATCCAGTCGGTGGTGGCCAGCGGCCGGGCCACGATGTCGGCATCAAAGCCCTCGTCCACCACGAGGAAGGTCACATCGAACTCCTCGATGCGCGACTGCGGAAACGGCTCGATCGCCAGTTCCAGCTGCACCTTGGGGTGGCGGGCGTGCCAGGTGGCAATGCGCGGCGACAGGAAATACGAGGCCAGCACCGGCGTGGCCAGCACATGCAGCGTTCCCTGCAGTTCGCGCACGTGTTCTGCGGCCTCGGACTCGGCATCGGCCACCTCGTGCAGGATGTTGCGCACCCGCAGCAGGTAGGCCTCGCCAGCGTCGGTGAGTGACAGCTTGCGCGTGGTGCGCTGCATCAGCCGCGCGCCCAGTTGCTCTTCCAGCGCAGCGACCGTGCGGGTCACGGCAGCGGGCGACATGTCCAGCGCACGCGCGGCCGACGCGAAGCCGCCTTCGTCCGCCACGCGCTGGAACACCTTCATCGACAGGAAGCGATCCATTTGAAACAAAACTGATACAAAATCAATTATTATTCCAGATACCGGAATGTTCAATTGATGACTGTGCAGTTTAAAAATGGCGGTGGGCTGCGTAAAGTACGAACCATCGATGAGAAAGAAAGCCTTCCAGGCGACTCACCGAGGCTGGAGTTGACGGGTTGATGAAGCCCGGCAAGCCCGGAAATGTCACTCAACCACGAAAGGACCTTCATCATGAAAGCCACTCACATTCTCGCCATCGCCTCCCTGTCCACCCTGGCCGCCTTTAGCGCCCATGCGGACGAGTTCTATGGTTCGCAATACGCCATGCAGATCGACGGTCAGCGCAGCCGCGCCGAAGTGCAGGCCGAAGCCCGCAACCCGGTCATGATCAGCAACGGCGGCACCGGCGTTCACGCTGTGGTGAAGTCGGGTCTGGACCGCGCCGAGGTCCGCGCCGAAGCCGCTGCCGCGCTGCGCGCCGGCGAAATCCCCCAGGGTGAAATCGGCCTGATGTAAATCGGCCACCGCGCTCACGGCCAAACCGCCACGCCCTCGCGGGCCTGGCGGTTTGGCTTTGGGGGGGCGCGAAGACGGCCGCTCGCTCAGGGGTAGCGGCGCGACAGCGATTCGGCCACGCAGACGGGCTTGTCCACGCCCTCTCGCTCCACGGTCACACCCCAGGTCATCTGCATGCCCTGGTTGTCGATGGGCTCGCAGGCCAGCAGCTTCATGCGCGCGCGCAGGCGGCTGCCCACCGGCACTGGCGAAGTGAAGCGCACCTTGTTGAGACCGTAGTTGACGCCCATGCGGGACTGGACGATCTCCATCGACGACTCGAAGAATTTGGGAATCAGCGACAGGGTGAGAAAGCCGTGCGCGATCGGCGCGCCGAACGGCCCCGCCTTGGCCTTCTCCACGTCCACGTGGATCCACTGGTGGTCTCCCGTGGCCTCGGCGAACAGGTTGACCTGCTCCTGCGTGATGGTGATCCACTCGCTGACTGCCAGCTCCTGCCCAACGAGGGGCGGGAGTTCCGAAAGGGTCTGAAAGGTTTTCATCCCCTCAATGTATCAAGCCGGCCCCGGCTCACTTGTCGAGCCAGCGACAGATGCCTTCCCACTGGGCCAGGTCTTTCTCCACGCGCCCCGGCGCGACGTCAAAGAGCGTCAGGCCACGAGCCGCGAGGTGAATGTAGTTCTGGGTGTGGCGCAGGTACCCCAGCACGGGCAGGCCCAGGCTGTCGACGAATTCATGCAGCTTGTCCGCTGCGATGGTGCGCGAATCGACGCGCATGCCCACGATGCCCACCTGCAGGTGGGCGGCCTGGCGGTGTTCGGCCAGCTCATCCAGGAAAGCCCGGGTGGCGAAGATGTCGAACACGCTGGGTTGCAGCGGCACGATCACGTGATCGGCGAGCTTGAGCACTTCCTTGAACATCTTGCCGTGCAGGCCGGCCGGGGTGTCGAGGACCACGTGGGTCGTGCCCTTGGGCGGCTTGCCCAGGTGGTCGGCGGTCAGGTCCCAGCCGCTGATGCGCCGCGCCTCGGGGGGACGCAGCCCCAGCCACAGCCGGGACGACTGCTGGCGGTCGGCGTCTCCGATCATGACCGTGTGGCCCTGGCTTGCAAAGTAGCCGGCGACATGGGTCGCCAGCGTCGATTTCCCGACACCGCCCTTGGGATTGGCAATGACCACGACCGGCATGAGCAGCTCCTTTGAAGTGAGGGGGCTTGCGATGTACTTCCGCAGTTACGCTATGTTAGCGGTATGAACGATCCCGCACCCCACGAATCGCCCCCACCGGCCCGACCGGTCTACCTGCTGGCGGCCCACCCCAACTGGCGCGAGTCCCGCGTCAACCGGCGCCTGCTGGCCGCCGCGCGCGGCCTCGCGGGGGTGGACAGCCACGACCTGTACGCCACCTACGCGGACTACGCCATCGACGTGCCCGCCGAGCAGGCCCGGCTGGCGGCCGCGCAGCTGCTGGTGCTGGTGCACCCGGTGCAGTGGTATTCGATGCCCGCCCTGCTCAAGCTCTGGCTCGACGAGGTCCTGAGCTACGGCTGGGCCTACGGCACCGGCGGCACGGCGCTGCGCGGCAAGGACCTGTGGCTGGTGGCCACCACCGGCGGCCCGGAATCCTCCTACCACCCGCAGAGCTACAACCGCTATTTCTTCGACGCCTTTTTGCCCCCCTACGAGCAGACCGCCGCGCTGTGCGGCATGCGGTTCCTGCCCCCACTGCTCCTGCATGGGGCGCACAGCGCCAGCGAGGGCGAGGTGCAGGCCCATGTGGACGTGTTTGCCGAGCGCCTGCAGAGCTACCCGCGCTGGCCCGAACTCGACGAACTCGAGCAATGCCCGGCCTGCGACGTGCCGCCCACCGACCGCCCCGACGAAAGCTGACCATGGAACACGCACCGACCTGGCTGACCAACAGCCTCATCTACCTGGGAGCGGCCGTGTTCGCCGTGCCGTTGTCCAAGGCCCTGGGCCTGGGTTCCATCATCGGCTACCTCGCCGCGGGCATCGCCATCGGCCCCTGGGGCCTGGGCCTGGTCACCAATGTCGAGGACATCCTGCACTTTGCCGAATTTGGCGTCGTGCTGATGCTCTTCCTGGTCGGGCTGGAGCTCGAGCCGCGCCGACTGTGGAGCCTGCGCCGGCCCATCTTCGGCTGGGGCAGTGCCCAGGTGCTGGGCTGCACCGCGCTGCTGTTCGCCGGGGCCTTTGCCGCTGGCGTGCCCTGGCGCATCAGCCTGGTGGCGGCGCTGGGGCTGGCGCTGTCGTCCACCGCCATCGCGCTGCAGGTCATGGGCGAGCGCAACCTGCTGCCCACCTCGAGCGGGCAGGCCGGCTTTTCGATCCTGCTGTTCCAGGACGTGGCGGCCATCCCGATCCTGGCGCTGCTGCCCCTTCTGGGCGTGGTTTCGGAGGCCAATGAGGCTGTAGCCCCCGTCAACCGGGCACTTGAAGCTATCAAAATAGTAGCGGTGATTGCCGGCATCGTGCTCGGCGGGCGCCTGCTGCTGCGGCCCGCGCTGCGCTGGATCGCCAAGAGCAACACGCCCGAGATCTTCACCGCGGCCTCGCTGCTGCTGGTGGTGGCCATCGCGGCGCTGATGCAGCTGGTCGGCCTGTCGATGGCACTGGGCGCTTTCCTGGCCGGCGTGCTGCTGGCCGAAAGCGAGTACCGGCGCGAGCTGGAGACCGACATCGAGCCCTTCAAGGGCCTCCTGCTGGGCCTGTTCTTCATCGCCGTGGGCATGAGCATCGACTTCGGTGTGCTGGCCCGCTCCCCGGGCCTCATGGCGCTGATCGTGCTGGCTTTCCTGGCCATCAAGGGCGCGGTGATCTACGGCCTGTCGCGCCTGATGGGCCTGCCGTTCCAGGAGCGGCCGGTGTTCACGCTGCTGCTGGCGCAGGGCGGTGAATTCGCCTTCGTGGTGTTCCAGGCCGCGGCGGGGGCCAGCGTGTTCTCGTCCGAAACCGCCTCGCTGCTGATCGGGGCGGTGGCCCTGTCCATGCTGCTGAGCCCGCTGGTGCTGGTGGCCGTGGACCGCCTCGTGCTGCCGCGCTTCGCCAACTGCAACCTGCCGCAGATGGAGGAAATCTCCGAGCCCCAGACCGCGCCCATCATCATCGCCGGCTTTGGCCGCTTCGGGCAGATCATCGGCCGGCTGCTCACGGCCCAGGGCATCCCCGCCACGGTGCTGGACCATGACGCCGAGATGATCGAGGCGGCGCACTCGTTCGGCTACAAGGTGTTCTACGGCGACGCCACGCGGCTGGACCTCCTGCGCACCGCGGGCGCCGCCACGGCCAGGATCCTGGTGGTGGCGGTGGACGACAAGGAACAGTCGCTCGAAGTCGTGGACCTGGCGCGCGAGCATTTCCCGCAACTCGAAATCATTGCCCGCGCCCGCGACGTGACCCACTGGAACGAGCTGCGCGACCGCGGCGTGATGCACGTGGAACGCGAGATGTTCGAATCCAGCCTGCGCAGCGCGCGCACGGTGCTCGAGGTGCTGGGCTACCCGCCGCACGAGGCGCGCCAGCACGCCATGCGGTTCCGGCGCCACAACATCGAGTTGTTCGAGCAGATGTACCTGCACCACAAGGACCGGGCCAAGCTCATCGCCGTGGTCAAGCAGGGGCGCCAGCAGCTGGAGCAGCAGATGGCCCGCGAGCGCGCCGAACGCGACGAGCGCCTGAAGGCCGCCGGTGGCCGGCCGCCGGGCTGGGAGGGCCAGTGACGGCCCCCGCGCCGGCGCGCCGCTTCAGTGCCAGGCGTCCCAGATCAGCTTGCAGCCCGTGAGCAGCATGCCGGCGTAGATGAAGCGGTAGAACAGCACCTGATTGATCCGGTGCGCGATGCGAACCCCGATGAACACCCCCACCGGGGCCAGCGGCAGCAGCACCAGCGAGGTGGCCAGGTTGCGCAGGTCCAGCAGGCCCAGCCAGGCATAGGGCACCCATTTGCTGAGGTTGATCACGAAGAACAGCACGGCCATGGTGGCCGTGAAGACCAGCGGCGGCAGCCGCATGGGAATCACGTAGGCATTCACCGGCGGCCCCCCCGCATGGGCCACAAAGCTGGTGAACCCGGCCGTGGTGGTCAGGATCGCCCCCAGCCAGCGGGGCGGGCTGGGGCTGTCCGGACGCGGCGGGAACAGCAGCCGCTGCGCGAGGAACAGCAGCGTGAACACCCCCACGATGCCCGCCACCGTGTGCGCGTCCAGCAGCTTGAACAGCAGTGTGCCGATCACCGTGCCCAGCAGGCCGAAGGGCACGAGAAAACGGATCAGCTTCCAGTCGAAGTGCTTGCGGAAGGCGTGCAGCCCCAGCAGGTCCATGACCAGCAGCACCGGCATCAGGATGGCCGCCGCCTGCGGCACCGTGACGGCCATGGCCATCAGCGGCACGGCCAGCGAGCCGAAGCCCGCGCCGAAGCCGCTTTTGCTGATGCCCAGCAGCAGCACGGCCGGAATGGCCACGGCATAGAAATGCCAGTCGGTGATGAGGGGGAAGGTCAAGATCGGCTACCCGGGTCGCAAAGCCCGCAAGCTTAGCGGACCCGGGCGGCCAGCGCTTGCAGCGACGCCAGCAGCTCCCCGATGAATTTGGCCGTGGTCTCGTCGGTCAGTTCGCCTTCGGCATTGAACTTGGTGGCCGCGTGGCTGATGAACACCTCGGGCTTGTTCACCGTGAAGGTGTTCATGAACACCAGCACCTGGCGCAGGTGGTACTGCACGCGCGCCGTGCCCACGGGGCCGGGGCTGGCGCCCATGAGGGCCACGGGCTTGCCGTCAAACGGCGGCTCGGGTGGGCGCGACAGCCAGTCCAGCGTGTTCTTGAGCACGCCCGGAATCGAGAAGTTGTACTCGGGCGTGACCAGCAGCACCGCATCGGCCGCGCGCACCTGCGCCTTCAGGGCGGTCACCCCTGCAGGCTCGCCGGCCGCGCGCACGTCGTCGTTGTACAGCGGGATGCCGGCGATGTCGGCGATGTCAATGGTCATGCCCTGGGGCGCGAGCTTCTGGGCCGCGCGCAGCGCCATGGCGTTGAACGAGCCCTTGCGCAGGCTGCCACAGAGGCCGAGTACCTTGAATGTCATGAAAACTCCTGTCGATGCAATGGAAATGAAGGGGTGCGCCGGCTAGCGCTCGAGGTCACCGCCCGCCAGCCAGCGCGCGCCGCGCTGGTACAGCGCCTCGACGGCCGGGCCCTTGAGCATGGGCATGTCCATCTTCACGGTGTAGCCCAGCCGGGTCTGGATGTAGGCCAGGTGCCGGTACCCCTCGGGAAACCGCGCCAGCGCCGCCGCGTCGAGCGTGAGGCGGGCCGTGGCATCCAGCGGGTCGATGCGGTCCTTCTCGTAGATGGGCTGGCGGTGCAGCAGCTTCCAGGCGCCCTCGTGGCGCACCACGAAGTCATAGAAGCGGCCGGTACAGACCACGTCGCACAGCACCGGGCCGTCCTCGCCCTCGACCATGCCGCGCTGCGAGATGGTCATCTTGGTCTGCGCGATGGCGCGGTCGCCCGCGATCTCGATGGCCGAGCCCCCGAGGAAATGCAGGATGCTCACACCCCGGGCCCAGCCCTCCTGGGTGACGCGGATGAATTCGGCAAACGGCCCCTGGAACCAGGTGGCCATCATGACGCCCTCGGGGTGCCACACCGTGGCAAAACGGTCCCAGTCGCCGGCGTCACGCCAGACGGCCCAGCGTTCCACCATCTGGCGGATCAGCAGTTCATCGTGCAGGTCAGGGGTCATTCCAGCAGCTCCCGTGGGTCGGTGGCAGACGGAACCCCGGCCCTGGCGGGCGCCGCATAGTCCACCTGGTGGCGGGTCACGCGCAGGTCACCGAGTTCGCGCTTGACGCGCAGGTGCTCGGGGTGCGTGGCATAGGCGTCCAGCGCGGCCTGGGACTCGAATTCGCTGTAGAGCACCACGTCGCAGGCGTAGTCCACGCAGCTGTGGTCCACACCGACCTCCAGATGCAGCAGGCCGGGGATGCGCCCCTTCAGGCTGTCGAAGCTGTCGCGCAACTGACCGGCATGGGATTGGCGCTCGGCCCGCGTGGCGCCGCGCAGGTTCCACATGACGATGTGCTTGATCACGACGGAAAGCCGGCCTTCTGAGGCCACAGGTTCACGAAGGCCTGCACCGTGGTGCTGGCGTACAGGCCGGCCTGGGTGAAAGGCTCGCCAGCCAGCCAGGCATGGGCCGCGTCCCGCGAGGGGAAGTCAATGGCCAGCAGGCTGCCCAGCATGGTGGTGCCGTCGTCGTGGGTGAACGGGCCAGCAAAGGCAATGCGGTCGGCCACGGCGGCCAGGTAGGCCTTGTGCTCGGGGCGCACGCGCTGGCGCAGTTCGGCCGTGCCGGGCTTGTCGATGAGGATGAAGGTGAAGATCATGGGTTGCCTTACATGCGGGCCAGCCAGGTGGACAGGCCCGGGAACACGATGAGGACCGCCAGCACGGCGAGCATCATCAGCACAAAGGGAAATGTGCCCGCAAAAATGTCGCGGATCGAGATGCGCGGGTCATTGAGCGCCGACTTGACGGTGTAGACCGACACGCCGAAGGGCGGCGTGAGCAGGCCGATCTCCACTGCCACCACGGTGACCACGCCGAACCACACCACGTCCATGCCGAAGGTGCGCGCGATCGGCAGCACGATGGGGATCATGATGAGCATGATCGACACCGAGTCGATGATGCAGCCCAGCGCAATGACGATGCCCACGTAGGCCGCCATGAAACCCCAGGGCCCCAGGCCCATGTGCGTGATGCCTTCGGTGACCGAATTGGGCATGCCGGTGAGCGCGAGCATGCGGCTGTAGAGCATGGCGGCAATGATGAGGAACAGCACCGAGACTGACACGTAGCCTGTCTCGACCAGCACCTGCCAGAGCTTGCGCCAGGTCAGGCGCCGGCGCACCAGCGCAATCACCAGGGCGCCAGCCGCGCCGACCGCGCCCGCCTCGGTGGGCGTGAAGAAGCCGCCGTACAGCCCCCCCAGCACCAGCGTGATCAGCACCAGGATGGGCACGAACTTGATGGCCGCCGACAGCGGCGTCTCGGCCCCGTCGGCGCACACGCCGTTCAGCGCGTCCTCGGAGCCGATCATGGACGGCCTGAGGTAGGCCATGCCCACGATCAGCAAGGCAAAGCCCAGCGCCAGGACCGCCCCCGGGAGGATGCCCGCGATGAACATGCGGCCGATCGACTCCTCGGCCAGCACGCCGTAGATGATCATCAGCAGGCTGGGTGGAATCAGCATGCCCAGCACCGACGAGCCCGCCACCACGCCCACGGAAAAGCGCGGCGTGTAGCCGTGGCGGATCATCTCGGGCACGGCCACCTTGGTGAACACCGAGGCCGACGCGATCGAGATGCCGGTGATGGCCGCGAACACCGCGTTGGCCGCCACCGTGGCCAGCCCCAGCCCGCCGCGGATGCGCCGCAGCAGCCACTGGAATACGTCGAACGTGTCGCGCCCCACACCCGACACGCTGACCAGCATGCCCATGAGCACGAACAGCGGAATCACGCCAAACAGGTAATCGCGGATGGCATCGTTGGCCGAGGCCGCCACGAAGCGCGCCGCCACCTCGGGGCTCTTGACCATCCACACACTCACGAACGAGGTGACGATCAGCGCCACGCCGATGTGCATGCCGAAATAGATGCCGGCCAGCATCAGGCCGATGGCGACCACCCCAATCTGCAGGTCACTCATGCCGCCACCTCCGGGTGGGCACCGGTGCGTGCGGCCCGCCAGTCCTGCCAGGCCAGCAGCGCGTACTGCAGCGCCGCCAGCGTGGCCCCCAGCACCACCACCCCGCGCATGGGCCAAACCGGGAACGTGAACACCCCTTCCACCCCCAGAAACTCGCTGCCCACCCAGGCCTTGGCCAGCATGGGCCAGGTGGCATAGGCGATCACCGCGCAGGCCAGGACGCCCGCCGCCGAGAACAGCGCACGCAGGCGCAGGCCGGCGCGGGGCCGGCGCATGATGAACGGGTCGATGAACAGGTCGGCCCGGCTCATGCGGCCGTGGCGCAGCGTGCCCGGCAGCTGCAGGAACACGATCACCACGATGGAGGTGGCCACCAGCTCGGCCACGCCGTCGATCGGCCGGTTCAGCAGGTTGCGCATCAGCACGTCGGCGCACATGAGCAGCATGACCAGGCCGATCACCACCGACCCAAAGGCATTCAGCCCGTCCACCAGCCTGCCGAACGGGCTGGTCGGGGCCGAAGGCGCGGGCGCGGCCTCCAGGTCAGTGTTGGCTTCGTAGCTCAAAGTTCTTTGTCCCAGTCGCGGGCCGGCTTGACACCGCGCTTGCGCAGGGCGTCCATGTAGGTCTTGACGATCTCCCTGGCCGGCCCCTTGGAGGCGTTGGTCTTGGCCCACTCGGCCGCCAGGTTGGGCATGGTCTTGACCCACTTCTCGCGTTCGCCGTCGCTCAGGGCCGTGATGCGCACGGCCGGCGACTGCTTGGCACCGACTTCGGCCATGGTCTTGAGCGCACCCTGGTAGCGCTGCATCAGCGTCTCGCCCAGTGCTTTGGAGTACTCCTTGCCCACGTCCTTGACGATCTTCTGCACCTCGGGCGGCAGGTTGCCGTAGCTGTCCTTGTTCATGGCCATTCCGCCGATGTACAGGGCGCCGATGTTCACCGTGGTGATGTAGGGCGCCACCTCGTAGATCTTGTTGGGCAGGATGCCCGTGGAGATGGACAGCGTGCCCTCGCTCACGCCGGTCTGGATGTCGGTGTAGTAGCTGGTCAATGAGCCGTCCACCGGCACCGCGCCCGAGCCCTTGAGCCACAGTCCGATCGATCCCGGCGCCGAGATCTTGCGGCCGTTGAGGTCGGCGTACGTGGCAATCGGGTTCTTCGTGAACAGGTGGTAGGTGTCCACGCCCGTGGCCCCGAGGAACACCATGTTGTTCTTTTCCCATTCCTTCCGCAGCGCCGGCGTCTTCTCGTTCATCTCATTGGCCACGTCGAGAATGATGCGCACGTCGTCCGTGGTGAACGGCGTGACGGTGCCGAACTGGCTCAGCGGCATCTTCGCCGCTTCCAGGTTGTGGAACACCCAGCCGATATCGGTCACGCCCTGCTCCACGCTGGTCAGCGTGGCATTCATCTTGTAGAGCTGCCCGCCATAGGCCTCGCGCCACTCGATCTTGTAGCCCTTGTTGAGCGCGGCCACGCGCTTGTTGACCTCGGGCACGAACAAGGTGCTCATCAGCCCCACCCAGGGCAGCGCCACGGGATGGCTGGAGGCGATGGTGAGCTTGAAGGTTTGGTCGGCCTGTGCCGTGGACAGGCCCGCCGTCAGCAGGGCGGCGGCCAGGGTGGTGTGCAGGAACTTGCGCTTGATCATGGTGTGTCTCCAGTGGTTTTTTAAAGCGGCCGTGAAGCTGACTTCAGGGGGGCCAGAACGAAATCGAACTCGACGAGCCAGTGCCCGTCAAGCTGCTGCACCCAGTCGGCAATGAGCGACTGGCGCACGCCGAACACGGCGTCGCTGTCCAGGTAGCGGTCGTGGTTGCGGAACACGTGGGTGATCAGCGTCTCGTAGCCCGGCGCCTTGATCATGAAATGCAGGTGGGCGGGTCGCCAGGGGTGGCGGTTGGTCGCGCGCAGCATGTCGCCCACCGGACCGTCGTCGGGAATCGGGTAGGCCTCGGCCAGGATGGACTTGAAGTGGTAGCGGCCGTCCGCGGCCGAGCGCAGCACACCGCGCGCCTGGGCGGCCGGCAGGCCTTCGCGCTGCACGTCGTACTTGCCCTCGGCATCGGCCTGCCAGACCTCGATGACCGCGTCCGCCACCGGCTCGCCACCCAGGCCGCGCACCGTGCCGCGCACCTCGCAGGGCTGGCCTGCGGCGCCATTGGCCACGTCGTCCCCGTGTTCATAGTGCGGCGCGCCCTCGACATGGAAGGGCCCGAAGACCGTGGCCTCGGTGCAGCCCGCGGGCTTGTCGTTGTTCATGGCCACGGTCAGCATCGACAGGCCCAGCGTGTCGCTCAGCAGGATGAACTCCTGGCGCTGGTCGGTGGTGATGTGGCCCACGCGGGTGAGGAACTCGATGCCGGCCATCCACTCGGCCTCGGTCAGCTTCACCTCGCGTGCAAAGGCGTGCAGGTGGCGCACCAGGCTGTTGATGATGTCCTTGAGCCGCGGGTCGGGCGTGTCGGCAAAGCGGGCCATCACCGCCTGGGTGATGGTGTCCTGGTTCAGGTTTCTCATGGTCTTGTCTCCTTGGGGCCTCTGGGCGCAGGCACCATGGGACGGACTGTAGGTTTTTCATAAATTGAATGAAAGACCTGAAAACGCAAAAAACTATTCCAAAATTAGGAAAACTCAACCCCGTCACGGAGCCCCGCATGGACCGTCTGCGCGAACTCGAACTCTTTGTCCAGGTGGCTGAAACCGGCAGCCTGAGCCGTGCCGCGCTGGCGCTGGGCCTGTCCAACGCAGCGGCCAGCCGCCACCTGGCCGCACTGGAAGCCCGCCTGGCCGCCCGGCTGGTGGAGCGCAACACGCGCCGCCTGTACCTGACCAGCGAGGGCCAGGAATTCTTCAGCCGCGCGCGCACCGTGCTGGCCGACCTGGCCGATGCCGAATCGACGGTCAACGCCACCGCCTTCAACCCCAGCGGCCTGCTGCGCGTCAGCGCCTCGCTTTCGTTCGCCATGCAGCACATCGCGCCGCGCCTGCCCGAGTACACGCGCCGCTACCCGAACGTGCGGGTGCACGTGGAGTCGGCCAACCGCTACCTGGACCTGATCGACAACAACATCGACGTGGCCATCCGCACGCGTGAGGTGGAGCCCGACAGCAACATCACCATCCGCCGGCTGGCGGCCACGCGGCGCATCCTGGCGGCCTCGCCCGCCTACCTGTCGGCCCACGGCGTGCCGCGCACGCCGGCCGACCTGGCCCGACACGCGCTGCTGATCTACGTGTACGCCAACAACCCCAACGAACTGAAATTCACCCGCGGCAGCGAGGTGCAGACCGTGCCCGCCCCGGGCCTGCTGGAAAGCAACGACGGCCAGATCCTGCGCGCCGCCGCACTGGGTGGCATGGGCATCCTGGTGCAGCCGAGCTACATCGTCTACGACGACATCGTGGCCGGCCGCCTGGTGCCCGTGCTGGACGACTGGGACCTGCCGCGCCTGCAGATCAACATTGCCTACCCCAGCCGCAAGCACCTGTCGGCCAAGGTGCGCAGCTTCATCGACTTCATGGTGGAAGCCTTCGAGCGCAACGGCTACGAGCGCAAATGGACGGGACGGCAGGGCATCTAGATTGCTACATTTTCAATAGCATCAAGTGGTCAGCCAACATGGGCTGACAGGTTATTGAGTCGAAGATCTCGCGGCGGACGCATCCACCGCCTTCTGCACCGCCCGGTAAAACGCCTCGCGCGCCTCGCTCGCCTGGGGGTCGCGGGCGCCCCCTCCCCAGTCGGCGTTGGAGACGATCACCAGCCGGCGCGCCGGGTCGATGAAGATGCCCTGGCCAAAGATGCCGCGCGCCGCGTAGCTGCCGTCAGCGTAGGTCCACCACAGGTAGCCATAGCCCCGGCCCGGCCGGCCGATATCGGCGCGCTGCGTGGTGGCCTCGGCCAGCCAGCCCGCAGGCACGAGGTCCTGCCCGTTGACGCGGGCCCCGTTCAGCATCAGCAGGCCGATGCGGGCAAAGTCCCGCGAAGCCGCCTGGATGCAGCAGCCGCTGATCTCCTCCCCGGTCTTGCTGAGGATCCACGTGGCCTGCTGCTCCATGCCCGCGGGCACCCAGATCTTTTCGGACAAGTAGGCCGACAGCGTCTTGCCCGTGGCGCGGTGGATGAGGATGCCCACGAGGTTGGTTTCACCCGTGCTGTAGTTCCAGCGCGTGCCCGGCGGCGCCGCGCGCGGCAGGCGGCGCATGTAGCTCACCAGCGCATCCACGCCCTCCTCGGGCTTGTGGTTGTTGAACCGCGCGACGTCGGAGGCGGGGTCGGCATAGTCCTCGTTCCACCGCACACCGGAGGTCATGGTCAGCAGCTGGCGCACGCTCACGTCGTCGTAGGCCGAGCCTCTCATCTCTGGGATGTACTGGCTCACCTTGTCGTCCATGCTCTTGATGAAGCCCTCGCGCAGGGCGGCCCCGACCATCAGCGACGTCACCGACTTGGCGACGGAAAAGCTCGTCCACCGTCCGTCCCGGTCGAAGCCCAGCCCATAGCGTTCGAGCCGCAGCTTGCCGTCCTGCACGATCAGCAGCGCCGCGCTGCGCTGGCCCGCCATGTAGGCCGGCACGTCCAGCGGCAGCGCCAGCGGCTCGCCAGGTGGCAGCGGCGACGCCGCGCCGCCGGCCGGCACCCCGCGCGAACGCGCGAGGATGGGCAGGCGGTCCAGGGCCCGGAAGGCCGCGTCGCGCTGCGGCTCGGTCCAGAACAGCAGGTCGCGGTTGGTCGGCAGCGTGGCCAGCAGGCCGCGCGTCTCCTTGTCCAGGCTGAACCAGCCTGCGGTGGCCGCGACGGCCACAACGGCCAGCAGGCCCAGAGCGATCTTCTTGAACTTCATGGCTTGTTCCTTCGGCAAGAGTCCTGGCCCCGATTGGACACGAAGCGGCGCGGCGGCCCCAGTCAACCGGTCGCAGCCAGCGCCACCGCCAGGCGCGCGCCCACCTCGGCGTTGTGCCTGACCAGGGCGATGTTGGTGGCCAGACTGCGGCCCCCGGTCAGGGCCTTGATGCGCGACAGCAGGAACGGCGTCACCGCCTTGCCGTGCACGCCCTGCTCGTCCGCCTCGCGCAAAGCCTGCCGGGTCAGCGCGTCGATCTCGTCTTCAGGCATGGCCGCCTCGGCAGGCACCGGCGTGCTCAGGACCACGCCACCCGCCAGGCCCAGGCGCCACTTGGTGCGGATGAAACGCGCCTGCGCGGCAGCATCGTCGAGGCGGTAGTCGGCCCGGAAGCCGCTGTCACGGGTATAGAACGCGGCAAAGTTGTCCTGCCCGCAACTGAGCACGGGCACGCCATGCGTCTCCAGGTATTCGAGCGTGAGGCCGATGTCGAGGATCGACTTGGCCCCGGCGCAGACCACGGCCACCGACGTGCGGGCCAGTTCCTGCAGGTCCGCCGAAATGTCGAAGCTGTGCGCCGCGCCGCGGTGCACGCCGCCAATGCCGCCGGTGACGAACACCTCGATGCCCGCGAGCGCCGCGCAGATCATGGTGCCCGCCACGGTGGTGGCGCCCAGCCCGCCGCCGGCCAGCACCGCCGGCAAGTCGCGCCGGCTGACCTTGGCCACTTCGCCCGGGCGGCCCAGCCGTTCCAGCTCGTCGTCGGACAGCCCAATGCGGATGCGGCCATCCATCACGGCGACGGTGGCCGGCTCGGCCCCCAGATCACGGATCAGGCCCTGCACCTCCAGGGCGGTGCGCACGTTCTCCGGGTAGGGCATGCCATGCGCGATGATGGTGGACTCCAGCGCCACCAGCGGCCGGCCCCGGGCTCGCGCCGCGGCCACGGGCGCGCTGAAGGTCAGCCAGGGGTGGGGCGAGGCAGGGGTCATGGCGATCGTCGTCGAGGCAGGGCCTCCAGTGTGCAACACCCGCCAGGGCCTGCCGAACTCCCGCGGCCCCAATCATGGGATGCTATGAATTCAGTAGCTGAAAGTGACCCACCCGCAAGGGCTACCGTCTCTTTTGATGGCTATTCAGCACCACAGGCGCGGCGCGGCAGGCGGCGGCCGCCACGAGGCCGGTCACGGCCAGCATCGCCCCCATGTGCACCGCCAGTGCCGCCAGCGCCAGCCCGACCGCGCCCAGCCCTGTCGGCGCCTGCGCGGCGGACGACCCCAGGCACAGCGGCACCAGAGCGGGCACCAGCATCAGACCCGCGCCCTGCAAGGTGGCCATGACGAACGACCCCAGGGCCAGCCCCGCGCGGCCGGCTGGCGCACGCAGCGCCCGCGGCGCGCGAGGCCAGAAGTGGCCGCATGCCGCCAGCACCCCCATTCCGCCGGCCAGGCCCAGCGCCAGCCCGCGGTCCATGGCCAGCCCCCCGACCACGGCGGCCACCACCAGCAGGGCCGAGGCGGCATGGCCCAGCGCCAGTGGCCCCAGCGCCTGGTGCGGCCGGCAACCGGGGCGCACGCCCCAGGCGGCCGCCAGCGCCCAGCCGTTGAGCGGATTCAGGCCGTGCAGCGCACCTGCGCCCGCCATCAGCAGCCAGGGCCAGAGCACGTCCATGGCCAGCTCCTTGCGGCGCGCCGGCCTTCAGGCCTGCGCGTGGCAGCAGGACGCCGCGGGCGCGGGCTCATAGCGGTCGTGGTGGCGCACCCATTCCATCTTGTAGGGCACGTTGCGTTCGTTGCGGCCCTGCGCGGTCAGGTCCAGCAGGCTGTAGGTCCCCATCATCACTTCCACGCCACGGCCATAGGTGGAGTAGGTGTGAAAGACCGTGCCCGCATCGTCCTTGTAGAAGGCGCTGACGCCCGGGGATTCTTCGCTCGGGCGCGACTGGCGGCCGTAGTTGTAGTCCACCGCGCCGGTGGCCAGCTCCTCGGGCCGGAACGACACGCGGAAGTCGTAGTTGAAGTCGTTGCCGTTCGACGACGCCCACGTGAACTGCCAGCCCATGCGCCGGCGGAAGCGTTCGATCTCGTCCAGCGGCGCGCGGGAGATCGCGACCAGCGTGGTGTCCCGGTGCGCCAGGTGCACGCGCATGCCGTCGCTGTGGTCCGCCATGAAGGAGCAGCTCGGGCAGCCCTGCTCCCAGCCCGGGCCCAGCATGAAGTGCTGGACCAGCAGCTGGCGCCGGCCCTGGAACAGATCGCCCAGCGAGCGCCGGCCCTCGGGCGTGTCAAAGACATAGTCCTTCTCGAGGCGCACCCAGGGCAGCGCACGCCGCTCGCGAGCGATCTGGTCGCGCAGGTGGGTCAGCTCGCGCTCGCGGGCCAGCAGGGCCTGGCGCTGGGCCAGCCATTGGTCGCGGGGCATCACGGGGTGGTGGGCCAACGGGGAGGTGGCGGGAATGGCGGTCGTCATGCGTTGCTCCTTGAAGTGGTGGGGGTTCGCGGACGGCGTACCGCGCGGACTTTGCCGCTGCCTCCGCCGCCGCAGTAAAAAAGGTCCTGGCCATCGGACTCGAGGCCGCTCACGCCCATGCCCTGCGGCATGGCCAGCCGGTCCAGCACCGCGCCGCTTTGCGGGTCGATGCGACGCAACTCGCTCTCCTCGGCTTCCCAGGTGCCGTGCCACAGCTCACCCTCCACCCAGGTCACGCCGGTGACGAAACGGTTGGATTCGATGCTGCGGATCAGGGCGCCGGTCTCCGGGTTGATCTGATGGATCCTGCGGTCGCGGTACTGGCCGACCCACAGGCTGCCCTCGGCCCAGGTCAGGCCGGAATCACCGCCGCCGCCGGGCGCGGGGATCGACGCCAGCACCTGGCCCGTGGCCGGGTCGATCTTGTCGATGCGCGACTCGGCAATCTGGTACAGGTGCTTGCCATCGAACGCCGTGCCCGCATCGCACGCGTGCTCCAGAGCCTGGGCCGGCTCACCGCTGGTGGGGTCAAAGGCCAGCATCCTCGCGCCCACGGCGGCCCAGACATGGTGGCCGTCATGGGTGACGCCGTGGACTGCGGAGACGCCATCGAACGCGTATTCACGCACCACTTCGGCGGGCCGCGCCGCAGGCCCGGCCGTGGCCAGGGGGGTGTCCTTGCTGCTCATCGTTGCTCCTTGTCGCGCCGGACATCGGCGCCATGGAGACAACTCTATTCAATCGGCAGCGCAGCGGGGAGTAACAAGATCGTCGTGAATCCGGCCAGAGGGGGCGCCAGCCAGCGCTGCGCCCGGGCCCGCCCGATGGCGCGGACCTGCCCCTGCGCCTGCAGCTCGGCGAGCGCGCGCTGCACGGTGCGCTGGCTGGCCCCCAGGGCCAGCGCCAGCGCCGACGTCGACCAGGCCGCGCCGTCCGACAGCAGCGCCACCAGCGACGCCTGCTCTCCGGCAATCGGGGGCACCAGCACGGCCACCTCGCGCTCGCCGAGGGGCCGCAGGGCAAAGCCGCGCGCTGTGGCTTCAATCCGGGCCAGCGGCCTGACCAGGGCGCGCAGGCGGCCGATCTCCACCCGCAGACGCGCGCGGTGCGTCTCGTCGGGGTGGCGAGTGCGAAACGCACGGGCGATCAGGGCTTCGCGATCCGCATCGCCAGGCCAGGTTTCGGCCAGCGCCAGTGCCAGCGTGAACAGGATGGGCCGGCGCGCCAGCCCCAGCCCGGTGCCGCCCACGCCCAGGCCGCGGCGGCACGCATCCACCACCAGCGCGTCGGAGGCCAGCAGGGCCGCCACCTCGTCCAGGCGCAAGGCTTGCCCGCCGCCCGCCGCCACACGCCGTGCGGCGGGCCGCTCCAGCTCTGTACGGGCCTGGGCCACCTCGGCCTGCAGCGCGGGCACGCGCGCGCGCAAGGCAGCTTCCCCGGCCTCGGCCAGCGCGGCACGCGCCGGGGCCATGGCGAGCGAACGCAGCGACAGCTCGGCCTGCGTCAACGCGGCCACGGCCACCAGGGCGGGCGGCATGCCACGGGCGTCCAGCGGGGCCAGCGCGGCCGCGGCGTCGCCCAGGCGCCCCACCAGCAGCAGCCGGCGGGCGACGATCAGGCGCGCCTGCAGCGCATTGGCGCGGTCGCCCTGGGACTCCAGCGTGGCGGCAGCGGCCAGCAGCGCGCGCGGCGACCCGCCCAGGTCGCGCATGGCCAGCGCCACTTCGGCCTCGGCCACCACGCAGCGCGCGCGGGCCTTGGCCTCATGGGCCCCGAAGCCACGGGCTGCGCGCCTGAGCAGCTCGCGTGCGCGCGGATGCTCACCCAGCTGGGCCATGGCAATGCCACGCAGCGCCAGCGCCGGCGGATCGTCGCGCAGCGCAATGCGCTTGAGCGCACCCAGTGCATCGCCGGCAGCCAGCGCGCGGGCAGAGGCGGAAATCAGCGAATCCATGGGCAGAGGCTACACCGCCGTGCGGGGCGCAGGGTGCGGTGCCTGCAGACAATGCCAATCTGGGGCAACATGCGCCGCATGACCGATTCCACTCCCTACGCCCCGCCCAGGATCTGGCAGCCGCCCCACAACAGCGGCGGCCGCTTTGCCAACATCAACCGGCCCGTGGCCGGCGCCACGCACGACAAGCCCCTGCCCGTGGGCAAGCATCCGCTGCAGCTGTACTCGCTGGGCACGCCCAACGGCGTGAAGGTGACGGTGATGCTTGAGGAGCTTCTGGCCCTGGGCCACAGCGGCGCCGAATACGACGCCTGGCTGATCCGCATCAACGAGGGCGAGCAGTTTGGCAGCGGCTTCGTGGCGGCCAACCCGAACTCCAAAATTCCCGTGCTGGTGGACCACAGCGAGCCCACGCCGTTGCGCGTGTTCGAGTCCGGCGCCATCCTGCAGTACCTGGCGGAGAAGTTTGGCGCCTTTCTGCCCACGGCCCGGGCACCGCGCGCCGAGTGCCTGGCCTGGGTCAACTGGCTCATGGGCAGCGCGCCATTCCTGGGCGGCGGCTTCGGCCACTTCTATGCCTACGCCCCCAGCAAGATCGAGTACGCGATCGACCGCTATGCGATGGAGGTCAAGCGTCAACTCGACGTGCTGGACCGCCGGCTGGCCGAAGTACCCTACCTGGCGGGCGCGGACTACACCATTGCCGACATGGCGGTCTGGCCCTGGTATGGCGCGCTGGCCAAGGGCCTGCTCTACGAAGCCGGCGAGTTCCTGCAGGTCCAGACATACACCCACGTGCTGCGCTGGACTGACGAGATTGCCCAGCGCCCGGCCGTGAAGCGGGGTCGCATGGTCAATCGCGCCTGGGGGGAGCCGGCCAGCCAGTTGCACGAGCGCCACGACGCCAGCGACTTCGACACCCGCACGCAGGACAAGCTGGGCTGACTCAGCGGGCCGTCGCCAGGCACGCCACGGCGGCCCAGAGGCTCACCGGATCAGCCGCCGCGGCGCCTTCGCGCCAGGCCACCATCTGGTCCGGCCGCACCAGCAGCAGGTCATCGTCGTCGTACACGGAAGAGGACACCGGCAGCACCAGCAGCCCCACGTCCAGTCCGGCCTGCCGCCCGGCCTCGGCCAGACGCTTCGCGCGCGCACCGGCCCGCGCGCCGGCCAGCACGGTCCATTCAAAATTCAAATGGTCGTACAGGGAGTCGCCCGGGCCCAGCCATGCGTGCGGCAGGCGCCCCCCCGGTTTCTTGCTGGGGACGTAGTCATTGGCCGTGTCCGGTGGCACAGGCGTGGCGTCCGCCAGCACAATGGGGGAGTGGTCGTAGCGCTCGCCGAAAGTCACCCCGGGGATGTTGAATTCCCGTTTCACATGGGCCTGCAACCGCGCACCGGCCTCCTGCCGCAAGGCACGGGCGGCTTCGGTGTCCTGCTCCAGCACGGGAGAGGCCTGCATCAGCCCGATGGAGTCGGCAAACACCCGGGCGTAACCGGTGTTGCGGGTTCCGACGGGCCGTCGCTCGGCATCGTAGCTGTCCAGCAGGGACGGCGATGAGACCCCCTTGACCACCGAGGCCAGCTTCCAACCCAGGTTGACGGCGTCACCCACCGCCGTGTTGTAGCCCAGGCCCCCGGTGGGCGTGAACAGGTGCGCCGCATCCCCTGCAATGAAGACGCGCCCGCGCTGGTAGGTGGAGGCCACGAGCGAATGCCCCGCCGTCCAGAGCCCGGTCGACAGCACCTCGAAGGGAATGTCCATGCCGCTGGCCTCGCGGAATATCCGCCGCGCATCGTCATGCGTCCAGTCCTCCGGAGTCTCGTGCGGATGCACGGCCGCATGAAACGCGAATTCGCCCTGGCCATCCACCGAGGCCATGAACACACGGCGCTCGTGGTTGAACGATACGTACATCCAGGCGCGGTCGTGCGGCAGGGCCGCGTAGAAGCCCGGGGCCCGCAGGTAAAGGGCAAACATCTTCCCGCCCATGAATCCCCGCTGCAGGCCGGTAGCGCCTTCATGCTCGATGCCCAGCTGGGCGCGCACCCGGCTGCGGGCGCCATCCGCGCCCACCAGAAACCGGGCCCGCACCGTCTGCAAGGCGCCCTCGCCCACCCGGGCAATCTGCGCGCGGACGCCTTCGCCGGTGTCCTCGAACGTGCGCAGCTCCCAGCCGAACCGCAGGTCATTGCCGGGCAATCGCTGGGCGTGATGCCTGAGCACCACCTCGACGAACTTCTGCGACACGCGGTGCGGCAACTCGGCGGCGCTCCACGAGCCCGACAGGCCCTGCACCACCGCCCGGGCCTGGGCCGCCGTGGGCAGCCGCAGGCGCGCCAGCTCGTGCGTGGCGAACCGCGTGAAGTAGGCGATATCGGTCGGGTGGTCGTCGGGCAGGCCCAGCGCACGCACTTCCTTCGCGATGCCGATGCGGCGGTAGTGCTCCATGGTGCGGGCCTGGGTCGCATTCGCCTGCGGGTTCGTCGCCGTGGACGGCTTGGGGTCCACCACGAGGCAGCGCACGCCCCGCAGGCCGAGCTCGTTGGCCAGCATCAGGCCGCACGGGCCAGCCCCCGCCACCAGCACGTCCACCTCGACGTCCGCCGCGTTGCGGGATGAATCGATCGATAATCCGGCCATGAGCGACCCCCAATAACTTAGGCAACCTAACAAAATATGAGTGTAACGGACAGACGCTCCGCACCGGGGACCCGCCGGCCGCCCGATGGCTGGCGGCTGCGCAACGCCGGGCGCATCCTGGGCGATGCGGTCACCCGGTTCGAGTCGCGGGTGCTCGAGCTCATGGAGAAATCCGGCCACACGGGCACGCGTCTGTCGCACATCAACCTGACCCGGCACCTGGACCTGCGCGGCACGCGCATCACCGAGCTGGCCCGGCGCGCCAGCATGACCAACGCGGCCATGACCGAGCTGATCGACCATTGCGAGAAGATCGGCCTGGTGGTGAGGCAGGCCGACCCGGCCGATGGGCGTGCGCGCACCGTGTTCTTCACCGAAGCGGGGCGCGTCTGGCTGGCCGCATTTGCCCGGGCCGTGCGCAAGGCCGAGCGGGAGCTCACGCTCGAGATCGGCGAAGCCGCCGCGCAAGCCCTGCTCGGCCCGCTGGCGCACTATGCCGGGACCGTCGAATCGATCCAGGTGGCGCGGCCCGCCGCACGCAGCCGTCGGGACTGATCCTTATCGCCCCTCTAGCAAGGAGACAATGCACCCATGATCACGCTCTACGACTGCGCCACCGCCCCCAGCCCGCGCCGCGCCCGCATCCTGCTGGCAGAAAAAGGCATCGCCCACGAGACGGTGCAGATCGACCTGCGCACCGGCGAACAGATGGGCGAGGCCTACCGTCAGATCAACCCGCAATGCACCGTGCCCGCGCTGCGCACCGAGGAAGGGGGGGTGCTCACCGACAACGCCGCCATTGCGGCCTATCTGGAGGCCCACTGCCCGCAGCCCCCACTGATGGGCACCACGCCTCTGGAAAAAGCCGAAATCGCGAGCTGGCAATGGCGCGTCGAATTCGAAGGCCTGGCCGCCATCGCCGAGGCGCTGCGCAACAGTTCGCCGGCCATGGCCAACCGCGCCCTGCCCGGCCCCGTCGACTACGCACAGATCCCCGAACTGGCACAGCGCGGCCTGGCGCGCGTGCAGCAGTTCTTCGCCGTGCTGGACGCGCGGCTTGCCGGCCGCGACTTCATCGCCGCGGACCAGTTCAGCATCGCCGACATCACCGCCGTGGTGGCGGTGGACTTCGCGCGCGTGGTCAAGGTCAAGCCGGGCGAGCAGCATCCGAACCTCGTGCGCTGGCGGGCACGCATGGGCGAGCGCGCATCGGTGACGCTGTAGCGCCGTGCGCGTGTCGAAAGCGCGCCCGCCGGTTCGTCGTGGGAGTGGAACATTCCTGTTCACAACCCCAATTCAAGGAGATCACAAATGAAGTTCATGGTGCTGGTCAAGGCAGACCACAACAGTGAGGCAGGTGTCATGCCCAGCGAACAGTTGCTGGCCGACATGGGCCGTTACAACGAAGAACTGGTCAAGGCCGGCGTGATGCTGGCGGGCGAAGGGCTGCATCCCAGCTCCCGGGGCGCGCGGGTGCGCTTTTCCGGCCAGGAACGCCATGTGATCGACGGGCCGTTTGCCGAGACCAAGGAGCTGGTGGCCGGCTTCTGGATGTGGCAGTGCGCCTCGCTGGAGGAAGCCATCGGCTGGGTCAAGCGTTGCCCCAACCCGATGCTCGGCGAGTCGGAGATTGAAATCCGCCAGGTGTTCGAGGCCGACGATTTTGGCGAGGCCTTCACGCCCGAACTGCGCGAGCAGGAAGAGCGCTTGCGCGCGGAACTGGCCCGCAAAGAGGGCCGACCCTGAACCCGGCCCTGCTGACACTCAACCTCATCGGCCAGCTGGCTTTCGGCCTGCTGGCCATGACCATCTGCCTGCCGTCCATGCAGGAGTGGGGGGCCATCTTTGGCGCCAGCCAGGCCGCCGTGCAACTCACGTTCAGCGGTTACGTGATGGCCTACGGCTGCCTTCAGTTGCTGTATGGCCCCCTGTCGGACCGGCTGGGCCGCAAGAAGATCCTGCTCGCAGGCCTGGCGCTGGGTGGGGCCGGTTCGGTGCTGGCGGCCCTGGCACCCGACCTTGCCCTCCTCACGGCGGCGCGCGTGCTCCAGGGCGCGGGTGCGGCAGCCGGCATGGTGGTGGGCCGTGCCATGGTGCAGGACCAGTTCGAGGGCCCGCAGCGCACGCGGGTCATGGCGTTCGTGGGCATGGCCATGGGTCTGTGCCCGCCCGCCGCGACCATCCTCGGCGGCCAGTTGCACGTGCGCCTGGGCTGGCAGGCCAATTTCTGGGTGATCACCGTGCTGGCCGTGGTGCTGGGCGTGGCGGCCTGGCGCGGCCTGCCCGACCACCGGCCGCCCACGGGCGTCCAGCCCCACTGGCTCTCGGCCATGCTGGCGTCCTATGCCCGGCTCGCGCGTGAACCGGCTTTCCTGCTGTATGTGGCGATCCTCGCCATGACCACGGGAACGTTCTACGTGTTCCTGGCCGGTGCGCCCCTCGTGCTGGGCAGCTATGGCGTGGGGCCGGACCGCATCGGCTACTACATCATGTGCATTCCGCTCGCCTACATCGTCGGCAACTGGCTCACCAGCCGGCTCGCCCAACGCGCGGGCGACCGCTCGATGATGTTCATGGGCCAGGCCAGCACCCTGGGCGGGATCGTCCTGATGCTGGGCCTGAGCGTGGCCGGCATCCACACCCCGCTGGCCTTCTCACTGCCACTGATCCTGCTGGGCATCGGCCACGGCCTGCTGGTGCCGCCCACGCTCGCGGGCACCGTGGGCCTGGTGCCCGCGCTGGCCGGCTCGGCTGCGGCCGTGGCCGGCCTGATGCAGCAGCTGCTGGGTGCGGCAGGCGGCTACAGCGTGGGCCTGGTCCCGCACCATGGCGCGCTCAACCTGGGCTGGCTCATGCTGGGCTACACGCTGTGTGCCACGGCAGCGCTGGCCCTGCTGCAGCGCCGCCGCTCAACGCCCGCTAGCTGAGCATGCGGCCCAGCGCCAGCAGCGCCGGGATGGTGATGGGATCATGGGCCGAACTGGCCGCGATCGGGTGCGAACCGAAACGCGCCACCACCAGCTCGGCGCCCGGCGCCACGTACAGACGCTGGCCATGGATGCCCCGGGCCTCATAGGCACCATGCTCGTTGTGCGTGACCCACCACATGTCACGGTAGGAGTAATCCGGCAGCAGCGTGTAGCCCGCCTTGACGAACTTGGCGTTGGAGCTGCCCGCCGCGATCTGCGCGACCACGGCGGCCGGTATGGCCTGGGCGCCACTCACGTCCGCGCCCTCGCGCCGCATGAGCTCGCCAAAGCGGGCGAGGTCGCGCAGCGTGGCGCTCATGCCGCCGCCGCCCATGGGCACGCCAATCGGGTCGACCGTGAGGTAAGCGTCCTGCTCGCACCCCAGCCGCTGCCACAGGCGCTGGCTCAGCATGTCAGCCAGCGCCACGCCGGTCACGCGCTTCATCACCCAGCTCAGCAGCTCGGTGTTGATGGTCTTGTAGGCAAAGGCCTGGGCGTGCTCGCCCTCCTTGCGCAGGGTCTGCAGGAACTCGTAGAAATTGCCGGCCCCGCTGTAGCCCGGCGGTCGCGGCCGCAGGCCGCCGGCGCGCGCGTAGTCCCAGATCTGCGCCGCCGGGTCGGAGTACAGCTCGGAGTACGCCACCCCGATCTGCATGTCGAGGACATCGCGCAGCGTGGCGTCTGCGTAGGCGGTGCCCCGCATCTCGGGCAGGTAGTGGGGCACGCGCTGCTGCACATCCAGCACGCCCTCATGCGCCAGCGTGGCGGCCAGCGTCGCCACATAGGACTTGGTGATGGAAAAGCACGCGTGCGGCAGCTCGGGTCGCAGCGCGCCCAGGTAGCGCTCGTAAATGCGCCGGCCCTTGTGCAGCACCAGCATGCCGTCGCAATAGGTGTCGGGCAGCGAACTGGCCCAGGTGCGCTCGCGCCCGGTGAGGTCGATGAAGCGCAGGGCATCGATCGCGGCTTCCGTGCCCGCGTCGGCCTGGCCGAGCGCGGAGGCGGGGGCTTCGCCGCGCCACACATTGACCGTGGGCGCCAGTTCGCGCATGTGCGAGAGCGACCAGCGGATCTGCGGAAAGTCCAGGAAGCGGTCGTCCTCGAAGCGGATGCATTTGTCCTCGGGCGGTGGGCTGCCCTGCATCCAGCCCTGCCGCTGCGGCTCGGAGGCCACGCCGTCGAGGTAATCCTGGCCGTCGAAATGAAGGGTGCCGTGGCTCATGTGTCTCCTTGTTGTGTCGGGTTGCAGGGCCACAGGGTAGCCCAGCCCCGCGGCAGCGGCAACCGGCCCCGCACCGGTCACGCCCTGCAAGGTCGTGATGCGCGCAGGGGTTTTGCAAGGCGGTGTCAAATGGGCGCCTTTGCCTGTACTCTGCGAAAAGGACCTCCCGTGACCGATCTCTCCGCCTTTGCGATCACCCAGAAGTGGCCGGCCCAGCGCCCGGACGTGCTCCAACTGTACTCACTGCCCACGCCCAACGGGGTGAAGGTCTCGATCATGCTCGAGGAAACCGGCCTGCCGTATGAACCGCACCTGGTGAGCTTCGAGACCAACGACCAGATGTCGCCGGCCTTCCTCTCGCTGAATCCCAACAACAAGATCCCGGCCATCCTCGACCCGAACGGTCCCTCGGGCCGGCCGCTGGCCCTGTTCGAGTCCGGGGCCATCCTGCTCTACCTGGCGGAAAAGACCGGGCAGTTCCTGCCTGCCGACCCGGCCGCCCGTTACGAAACCATCCAGTGGCTGATGTTCCAGATGGGGGGCGTGGGGCCGATGTTCGGACAGCTCGGCTTCTTCCACAAGTTTGCCGGCAAGGACTACGAAGACAAGCGCCCGCGCGACCGTTACGTGGCTGAAACCCGGCGGTTGCTCGGGGTCCTGAACCAGCGCATGGCAGGCCGTGACTGGCTGATGGGCAGCGACTACACGATTGCCGACATCGCGACCTGGCCCTGGGTACGCAACCTCGTGGACTTCTATGGCGCGGGGGAGATCGTGGGCTTCAGCGACTTCCCCGAGGTGGCGCGCGCGGTGGACGTCTTTGCGGCGCGCCCGGCCGTGGCGCGAGGCCTGACCCTGCCGGCGCGCGGCTGAGCGCCCGGCATCAGTCCGTCAGGCCGGCATCAAAGCGGGGCGCGGACGCACTGAGCACGCCCGTGCGTGGCGCCGAGCCCCAGGCCGCCCGCAGGGCCCGCGCCAGCGCCTCCACCAGCCGTGGCACATGCTCGGGCGCCTGCGCATGCTGGGCCTCCGCCACGATCAGGGCATGGCGGGTGCCCTCGCGCACGGCGGAGGTGCCACTTTGGCGATGGACCCAGCGCCGGGCATGAGCCCGGCCCCCGGCATCCGCAAAGATGACCTCCCCAGGTTCGGGTCGCTCGATGTCCCCCGAGAAGGTCTCGAAGCTTTCCGTGCCCCGCGCCAGGATGACCTGCAGGTCCCCCTGAACGAAGTCCAGGTCAAACACCGCCACCGGAATGGCAAAGGCCACCGACGCGGCATTGCACAGGTCGATCAACGGGTGAATCCGCGGCAGGTGGCCGTCGAGCCGCAGGCGCCGCAGCAACGATTCCGATGCGCAGCGGTACTGCGTGGGCTTGAAGCCCATGCGCGAGTACGCGCGGCGCCAGGCCTGGACCTCGGGCCACTCACTCTCGGGTGCCGCCGCCAGGCGCTGCGCGGCCGTGGCGTGAAAGGCCGCCAGCGCGTCGGACACGGGTGCGCGCGCATGCAGACCCGCGACCGCCAGCACGCCGGGCACGAGGGCACCGTGGAGGTTCCAGATGTCAGGGGCGTGGCTGAACTGCATGGCGGGCTGCGCGAGGCGCGCGGGAAATGAAGGAAGCCCAGTGTGGTCCTCGGTCCCGCCCGCCGTCTTGAACGTTATTGCACGGGCCGGGCACGCGCCGTCGCCATCTGCCACGCCCCCGGGGTGAAGCCAAACTGCCGCATGAACAGGCGCGTCATGTGGCTCTGGTCGGCAAAGCCCGCAGCCGCGGCCGCCCCCGCCAGCCCGGCGCCCGCACGGATCAGCCCGCGCGCCTGCTCGACCCGCTGCTGCTGGAGCCACGCGTAGGGAGTGAGTCCGTGCACCTGGCGGAACCGCCGAAGCAGCTGGAACCGGCTCAGTCCGGAGTCGGCGGCCAACGCGGCCAGGGTGGGCGGCGCCAGCATCTCGTCGGCGAGCCGCTCACGCGCCCGGGTGACCTCCGCCAGGCCAGCCCTGCGCAGGGCCACGCCGGCGTGGTGCTCCAGCAGCAGCGCGGTGGCGTGCACCAGTGCCTCCTCGCAGGCCAGGGCTTCGGAGGACGTGGCACCGCCAGGCTGGTTCCACCGCTCCACCCGGTCCAGCAGCGCCCGCATGTGGTGTGCCAAAAGGCCGTCGGACATCACGGGGTGACGGATCACCACTTCGGCCTGCGCACGGTCGGCATGCTCGACCGCCAGAGCCTGGAGCACGGCCGGGTCCAGGTACACCATGCGCCAGCGTCTCGAGTCGCCCCCCAGGGGCCGCCCGTCGTGCACCTCGCCAGGGTTGGTGGCCAGCAGGTCGCCGGCCTGCGCATCCACCATGCCACGGCCACTCGCCGACCGGTGAGCGCCCTCCTCGAGCAGCCCCATGCCGTAGGTGCCGTGCGAATGCCGGCCAAAGTGGCGGCCACTGGCCGTGTGCGTGCCATACACCCCGTCCCAGGGCGTGGCCAGCACGAGAGTCCGATGGGCGGGGCGCGGTGCCGTCATGGGCCCGTGCGCCGTCGCAGTTGCACCCGCACCAGGTGCCGGCCCGGCGCCGACGTCATGGACAGCTCGCCGTCCAGCCGCGTGGCAATCTGCCGCACGATGGCCAGACCGAGCCCGGTGCCGGGAATGCCACGGCTGCCGCTGCCACGCGTGAAGGCCTCCTGCATCTGCGCCGCGCTGCCTGGGGCCAGTCCGGGCCCCGCGTCCTGCACCTCGATGCAGGCGCCCTGCGGCGTGGCGACCACCCGCAGCACCACGGGTGCATGGCCATGCTTGAAGGCGTTGTCCAGCAGATTGGTGATGAGGCGGTCCACCAGCAATTCACTGGCCTCGGGCCAGGGCAAGGCGGGGGGCGCCTCGATGTGCAGCCATTCGGGGGGGTGTTCCAACCGCGCTGCCGCCGTGCGTGCCACCTGCGCGAGGTCCACCGTGGCGTCCATCGCCAGGGTGCCGGAGCGCACATAGTCCAGAAAGCTTTCGATCAGCCGGTCGGCCACCCCCACGTTGCGCACGATGGTCTCCTGGCGGGCCCGCGTGGCGTCGGTGTCGGGCAGCAGCTCGGCCGCCATGCGTATGCGTCCGAGCGGGCTGCGCAGGTCATGCGACACGCCGGCCAGCAGCACGGCACGCTCGCGCTCATGCTGAGCCAGCCGCGCCAGCAGGTCTGAATAGGCGGCGTGGATGGCGCCAATTTCAGGGGAGCCCGCCGACGGCCCCGCAGCCAAAGCGGGCAGGCTGGCCGCCCCGGGTTGCTGGTTCTGGATGCGCAGGCGAAGCTGCTCCAGCGGCCGCGTCAGCCAGCGTGCAAGCGCCCAGCTGGCCAGCACCAGCACCGCCGTGAGCACCGCCATGGCCAGCAAGGTGCGGCGCGGCCACTCCGGCACCAGCAACTGCCCGGACACGCCCAGCCACAGCGCCGGCTGCCCGGCGCGCCGCACCTGCAGCCAGACCATGGGCTCGGCGGTGCGCAGGCTGAGGCGCACCTCGTCCACCTCCACGCCCTGCGCCGCCAGCGCCTGGCGCAAGGCCATGAAGCGGGGGGCATAGCGCGTGGGCCGGTACGTGCCCTCGGGTGCCTGGTCACGGCGGAGGATGCGCAGCGGCTCGGCCACGGCGCTGGCCGGACGCAGCCCGGCCGCGCTGGCGAGTTCAGGCCCCCACAGATCGGCGTACAGCACGGCCACCGAAGTGTTGCGCTCCACATAGAACAGGCCGCCAAACACCAGGCCCAGTGTGAGCACCAGCGCCAGCTGGCTCAGCAGCAACCGCACGAACAGGCTGTCGAAGCGGCGCTCACTGCGCGGGGAAGCGGACATGGCAGGCGGGCCGTGCGTCAGTGGCCACGCGGCACGAACACGTAGCCCTCGCCCCGCACGGTGTCGATCCATTCCAGGCCCGGCGCGGCTTCCGCCAGCTTGCGGCGCAGGCGCGCGACCTGCACGTCCACCGTGCGGTCCAGCGGCTTGTAGCTGCCCGCCTGCACCGCCTCGCTGAGCCGCGCGCGCGACAGCGCGGCCCCGGGGGCACGGGCCAGCGCGACCAGCAGCTTGTACTCCACGGTGGTGAGTGCCACGGCCTGCGCACCGGCCAGCACCTCGCGCTGCAGCAGGTTGATGGTGAGCCCGTCAAACCGCAACTGGCTTGCGTCCGCCCGGCCCGGCGCCTGCCGGCGCAGCAGCGCCCGCACCCGGGCCACCAGTTCACGCGGCTCGAAAGGCTTGGCCAGGTAGTCGTCCGCCCCGATCTCCAGGCCCAGCACGCGATCCATCGGGTCGCCGCGCGCGGTCAGCATCACGATGCCCAGCGCAGGGCGCAGGCCGCGCCAGCGCCGGCAGACGTCGAAGCCGTTGGCGTCGGGCAGCATCACATCCAGCAGCGCCACCTCGGGCTGCCAGGCCTCCAGCGCCCGCTCGCCGTCGCCCGCGGTGAGCACGGTGTGCACGGCCCAGCCCTCGCGCAGCAGCAGCTCGGCCACCATGGCGTTCAGCTCGGCGTCGTCGTCCACGATCAGGACCAGCGGTTTGCTCATGGGCCCGAGTGTAGGGCGGCCTACCATGCCACGACGGCCATGTTTCAGAACTGTCGCATTTCGTCGCGCGATGTGACGCGTGGCGGCGGCGCCCGGGCGTTCAATGGAGGTCATCACATTGAAAGGACACTCTCATGGCCCCCATTTCCAGATCTTCCTCCAGCGCCCCGCGGCGCGCCGCCCTGCTGGCCGCCGCCAGTGCCTGCGCCCTGCTCCTGATCACCGGCCAGGCCCAGGCACGCACGCGCCACACCGACATCACGGGCAGCCAGGGCCGCACCGCGAGCCGCGACGTGAGCCGCCTGAAAGGTGACGTCAGCAGCACCACCACAGGCCCCAACGGCAAGACCCGCTCCCGCCTGGTGGATCGCTCGGCCACCGGCACCACGGCCTCGCGCACCGGCCCCAACGGCCAGACGCTGAGCCGCACGACGGCACGCACCGACACCGGCTCCGAGACCACCGTGACCGGGCCACAGGGCCAGAGCAGCAGCGTCACCGTGACCCGCCAACCGTGACCGGCCGCCCCGCCATGACACCCATTGCACGATCCTGGGCCCTGCTGATGCTGGCCACCCTCGCGTTCGCCGGCGCGGGCCCGGCACAGGCCCGTAGCGGGCCGGCCCTGTTCAGTGCCTGCCGGGCCGACCACCAGACGTTCTGCGCCTCGGTCAAGCCCGGCAGCGGCGGTGTGGTCGACTGCCTGCGGCAGCACGAAGCCGAACTGCAACCCGCCTGCAAGGCCCAGTTGGGCACGCTGAGCCGTTGCAGCGAGCAGGTCCGGCAACTGTGCGCCGGCGCGGGGCAGGCCGGCCTGCGCGAATGTGTGAAATCCCACGCTGCGCAGCTGCGCCCCGTGTGCGGCGGCGCCTGACACGCCCTTCGGCTGCCATGAGCCCGGACCTGCTTCAACCGTTGCCGCCAAAGGTCCTGCCCTGGCTGCTGGCGCTGCCGCTCGTCGTGCTGCTGGCCAGCACGCTCGAGGGCTGCGTGCTGACCTGGCGACGCCGCCAGCCGTACGACTGGAGGGCCTACGCAGCGACTGTGGGGGACGTGATCGGCCGCCGGGCCGTCGATGCGCTGGGCCTGAGCGCGGCGGCTCCGGTGCTGGGCGGGGCCGCGGCCCACCCGCTGACTCACCTGCCCCTGGATTCGGTGGCCAGTTTTGCCCTGCTGTTCGTCGGCCAGGAGTTCCTCTACTACTGGTACCACCGGACAGCGCATCGCGTGCGCTGGTTCTGGGCCACACACTGCGTGCACCATTCGCCCAACGAGCTGACGCTGGCTTCGGCCCTGCGCCTGGGCTGGACTGGCAAGCTCACGGGCTCGGCCCTGTTCTTTGCCCCGCTGGTGTGGCTGGGCTTTGCGCCGGGCGTGGTGCTGGCCGTCGTGGCGCTGAACCTGCTCTACCAGTTCTGGCTGCACGCCCCATGGATCCCGCGGCTGGGGCCGCTCGAATGGGTGCTCAACACGCCCTCGCACCACCGGGTACACCACGCGAGCAACCCGGAGTACCTGGACCGCAACTTCGGCGGCGTGCTGATCGTGTTTGACCGCCTGTTCGGCACCTTCCAGGCCGAGCGCCCCGACGTGGTCATCCGCTACGGGCTGACGCAGCCGCTGTACAGCTACAACCCGCTACGCATCGGCCTGCACGGCTGGCTGCAGCTGGGCCGCGACCTGCGAGACACCCAGGGCTGGCGCGCCCGGCTGCGCCTGCTGGCCGGCCCGCCGGGGGGCGACTGAACGCCCGCGCTACAGCGCGGCGCTGGCCTCCACGACCTTGATGATGGCGGCGTAGTCCTCGTCGCTGAAGCCCTGCGCCTGCGCGGCCTGCAGCGTCTGGCGCGTGAGGGCCACCTGGGGCAACGGCACCTGGGCCTGGGCGCCCTCGCCGAGGATCAGGTCCACGTCCTTGAGCATCTGGGGCACGGTGAAGGTGGCGTCAAAGTCGCGCTCCTTGAGTTGCACGGCCTTGGCCTTGAGGATGGGCGAAGCCACGGCGCTGGCCCCCAGCACCTCCCACAGGTCGCGCCAGGCCAGGCCGCCCTTCTGGCCCAGCGTCAGCGCCTCGGCGAGCATGGCGCTGGTCTGCGCGATCAGCAGGTTGACGACCAGCTTCATGAGGCGGGCCTGCTCGCCCTCACCCAGCCAGAACTGGTGGGGCCCGAGCAGGGTCAGCAGCGGCAGCAGGCTGTCGTACACCTCGCGCGGCCCCGAGGCCATGACGGTGAGCTGGGCCGCCTCCGCCATCTTGTTGTTGCCCGACACCGTGGTGCGCAGGTAGTGCACGCCCGCCGCCGCGCAGACCCCGGCCACCTCCGCTGAAACCGCCTGCGAGACCGTGCTGGTGTCCACGAACGTCGCGCCACGCGTGGCGTGCCGCGCCACCTGCGCGCCCACCTCGCGCAATGCGGCGTCATGCGGCAGTGAAGAAAAGATCACCTGCGCCCCGGCCAGGGCTGCGGGATCGTCGGCCACGGCCAGCCCGGCCGCACGCGCCAGCGCCAGGCGCTGCGGACTCGGGTCCGAGACGCTGACCTGGTGGCCCGCCTTGAGGAAGTGCGTGGCCATGGGCAAGCCCATCTTGCCGGCGCCAATCAGGTGAATGTGCATGGTCGAAAACCTGGTTTTCAATGAAAAGTGGCTGTAGCCCTTTCAGGACGGCCACTGCTTGCTATTAAAACAGGAGCAAAAGCCTCACACCCGCTCGAGAATGAGGGCGATGCCTTGGCCCACGCCGATGCACATGGTGCACAGCGCATAGCGGCCGCCGGCCTGGTGCAGCTGGCTGACCGCCGTCGTGGCCAGCCGGGCGCCGCTGGCACCCAGCGGGTGGCCCAGCGCAATGGCGCCGCCCCAGCGGTTGACGCGCGGGTCGTCGTCCTGCAGGCCCAGCGTGCGCAGCACGGCCAGGCCCTGCGCGGCAAAGGCTTCGTTGAGTTCGATCACATCCATCTGCTCGAGCTTCAGGCCGGTCAGCGCCAGCACTTTCTGCGTGGCTGGCGCCGGGCCGATGCCCATGATGCGCGGCGCCACGCCGGCCGTGGCCATGCCCACCACCCGCGCGCGCGGGGTCAGGCCATGCTTCGCGGCGCTGGCCTCGTCGGCCAGCAGCAATGCGCAGGCGCCATCGTTCACGCCGCTTGCGTTGCCGGCCGTCACGGTGCCTTCGGGCCTGACCACCCCTTTCAGCCGGGCCAGCGCTTCCAGGCTGGTCTCGCGCGGGTGTTCGTCCTGGCTCACGACCACGGCATCGCCCTTCTTCTGGGGGATGGTCACAGGCGTGATCTCGGCGGCAAGATGGCCGGCTTTCTGCGCCGCCACGGCCTTGAGCTGGCTGGCCAACGCCATGCGGTCCTGTGCCTCGCGCTCGATGCGGTAGTCGGTGGCCACGTTCTCGGCGGTCTCGGGCATGGAGTCAACGCCGTACTGTGCTTTCATGAGCTTGTTGACGAAGCGCCAGCCAATCGTGGTGTCGTACACCGCGTTGGCACGGCTGAACGCCGTCTCGGCCTTGGGCATGACAAAGGGGGCGCGGCTCATGCTCTCCACGCCACCGGCGATCATCATCGCGGCCTCGCCGGCCTTGATAGCGCGCGCCGCGGTGCCGATCGCGTCGAGCCCGGATCCACACAGCCGGTTGATGGTGGCGCCGGGAAGGTCGGTCGGCAGCCCCGCCAGCAACGACGCCATGTGGCCGACATTGCGGTTGTCCTCGCCCGCCTGGTTGGCGCAGCCGTAGATCAGATCGGTCACGGCCTGCCAGTCCACCCGGGGGTTGCGCGCCATCAGCGCCTTGAGCGGGATGGCGCCGAGGTCGTCGGTGCGCACGCTGCTGAGCGCACCGCCGTAGCGACCGAACGGGGTGCGGATCGCGTCGCAGATGAAAGCTTGGGTCATGGGGAAGTCTCCTTGGGTTCGGGGTTCATTCGGGTCGGGTGCCATCGTACGCACGCTGCAGCAGCGCGCGGATGTCATCGCGCTGGGCCGCGCCGATGGGCCGGGGGTTCCAGTACGGGTTGCTCACGGCGATGTCGGCAGCGCGGTCCAGGTCCTGCAGTTGCATGCCCAGGTCCCGCAGCGCCACCGGGGCGCCGTTGTCACGGGCCAGGTCGAACAGGCCGGCCGCCGCCGTCGGCGCCTTGAGGGCCCGCGCGACGCGCTGCATGGCCTGAGGAGCGGCGGCGGCGTTGAAGGCCATGGCCTGGGGCAGGACCACGGTGTGCACTTCGGCATGCGGCAGGTTGAAGCTGCCTCCCAGGGTGTGGCACAGCTTGTGGTGCAGGGACATGCCCACATTGCCCAGCACGGCACCGCACAGCCAAGCGCCGTACAGCGCGTCCCCGCGGGCCTGCACGTCGGCCGGATCGGTACGGATCGCCGGGAGCGCCCTGGCCAGCGCGGCAATGCCCTCTTCGGCCATCAGGTCCATCACGGGGTTGCTGTCCTGCGCGTACAGGCCCTCGGCCGCATGGGCGATGGCGTTCATGCCGCTGGTGATGCTCAGCCCCACCGGCAGCGTGAGCGTGAGTTCGGGGTCGTAGATCACGGTGCGCGGCAGCACGCGCGGGTCCCGGCCGGTCTTCTTGAGACCCCCCTCCGTGAGGCCATAGATAGGCGTCATCTCGCTGCCGGCATAGGTGGTCGGGATGGCCAGGATCGGCAAACCCGAATCCAGGGCAATGGCTTTGCCCAGTCCGGTGGTGGAGCCGCCGCCCAGCGCAACGGCGCAGTCCGCGCCAAGGCGGGCGGCTTCCTCGCGCGCCTGGCGGGCGGTTTCCATCGGCACATGCATCACCGCGTGTGGAAAGATGCCCGCGGCCCGTGGGCCCAGTCGATCGGCGATGGCCTGGGCCTGGGGGGCCTGCTGTGGCGTTGAGAGCACCAGTGCGCGCCGCGCCCCCAGGGCCTCGATCTCGCGTTCCAGGTGCTGGAGGGCACCGGCGCCGAACACCACGCGCGACGGTTGGCCGTTGAAGATGAAGCTGCGCATCAGGCGGCCTCCGCACCGAGCAGGGGCAGACCGATGAGCTGCTCCAGCGCGGCCTGGCTCAGGCCCTCCACCCGGTCCACGCAGCGCAGCCCGCCGGGCGTGACATCGAGCGTGGCCACGTCGGTGTAGATGCGCTTGACGCAGGCCAGGCCGGTCAGCGGGTAGCTGCATTCGCGCACGATCTTGCTTCCCCCCTGCTTGGTCAGCAGGTCCATCATGACCCAGGTCTGCTTTGCGCCCACCGCCAGGTCCATGGCGCCTCCGACAGCGGGAATGGCGTCCTTCTCGCCGGTGTGCCAGTTGGCGAGGTCGCCCTTCTCGCTGACCTGGAAGGCGCCGAGCACGCAGATGTCCAGGTGCCCCCCGCGCATCATGGCAAAGCTGTCGGTGTGATGAAAGTAGGAGCCCCCGGGCAGCAGCGTGACCGGCTGCTTGCCGGCATTGATGAGGTCGTAGTCCTCCTCCCCCGCGGCGGGAGCGGGCCCCATGCCGAGCAGGCCGTTTTCGCTGTGCAGAAGCACTTCGCGGCTGGCTGGAATGTGGTTGGCCACCAGCGTCGGCTGGCCGATGCCGAGGTTGACGGTCGCGCCCTCGGGAATGTCCTGGGCCACACGGGCGGCCAGTTGGTCTTTTGTGCGTCGGGTCCAGCTCATCTCAGGCCACCTTTCTGAAGCCGCCGGCCTGCGTGGCCTGCCGTTCGACCCTCACCACCTGGCTCACGAAGATCGCCGGGGTGACGATGGTTTCGGGATCGAGCGCCCCCAGCTCGACGATCTCGTGCACGCTGGCCACCGTGCGCCGGCATGCCATGGCCATGCTGGGGCCGAAGTTGCGCGCCGTCTTGCGATAGGTCAGGTTGCCCCAGCGGTCGCCGCGCTCTGCCTTGATGAGTGCCAGGTCGCCATGAATGGGGTACTCCAGCACATACGGGCGGCCGTTGATCACGCGGGTTTCCTTGGGCGTGCCATCGGCGTTCAGGGCCAGCTCCGTGCCGAAGCCCGTGGGTGTGAAGAAGGCGCCTATGCCGGCACCTGCGGCACGGATGCGTTCCGACAGGTTGCCCTGGGGCACCAGCTCCAGTTCGAGCCGGCCGCTGCGGTACAGGCCGTCAAACACCTGGCTGTCGGCCTGGCGCGGGAAGCTGCAGATGATCTTTCGCACCCGCCCGGCGGCCAGCAGGGCCGCCAGCCCGGCCTCGCCATTGCCGGCGTTGTTGTTGACCACCGTGAGGTCTTTCGCACCCTGGGCGATCAGGCCGTCGATCAGCTCATTGGGAATGCCTGCGGTGCCGAAGCCGCCAATCATGACCGTCGCGCCGTCGGGCGTGCCAGCGAGGGCATCGGCGACCGAAGCCGCCACCTTGTTGATCATGCCGTCTCCTTTTTAGGATTCATTGATTTGTTCGTATAAAGAACAAATGTTCGTATAATGGATTTTAAAGGAAGGCCACGACCATGGCAAATGCAGCCCCCCGGACCGACGGCGCTCCGCGCCCCGGCGACAGCTATGTACAGTCCTTCGCTCGCGGGCTGGAGGTCATCCGCTCCTTCAATGCGCAAGCCCCGCAGCAGACCCTGAGCGAGGTGGCCGAGCGCAGCGGCCTCACGCGGGCCGGTGCGCGGCGCATCCTGCTGACCCTGCAGGCGCTGGGCTATGTGCAGACCGATGGGCGCCTGTACCGCCTGACCCCGCGCATCCTGGATCTGGGGTTTGCCTACCTGTCCTCCATGCCGATCTGGAACCTCGCCGAGCCGGTCATGGAGTCACTGGTGGCGCGGGTCAAGGAGTCCTGCTCGGCAGCGGTGCTGGACGCCACCGACATCGTCTATGTGCTGCGCGTGCCCACGCACAAGATCATGAGCATCAGCCTGGGCGTGGGCTCGCGCCTGCCGGCCTACTGCACCTCCATGGGCCGCGTGCTGCTGGCCGACCTGCCCGAGGCGGAACTCGTGGCGCGGCTCGAAGCGTCCGACCGCCAGCCTCTCACGCGCAACACGGTGACCGATATCGACACCCTGCTGACCCGCGTGGCGCAGGTGCGCCGGCAGGGCTGGTGCATCGTGAACCAGGAACTCGAAGAGGGGTTGATTTCGCTGGCCGCGCCGATCACCAACCGGGCGGGCCGCGTGATCGCGGCGCTCAACATCAGCGGCCAGGCCAATCGCACCAACGCCAAGACAGCGCAGGAGCAATTGCTGCCTGCGCTGCTTGACAGCGCGCGAACGGTTTCAGCCCTGCTGTCGCAGCCGGCCTGAAGACGGGCTAGGGCTTGCGAAAGCCCGCCACCAGCACCACCGCGCCGAGCACCATGGCGCCGATGCTCAGCCACTGCGGCACGTTCACGGCCTGCTTTTCCTGGACCTGGAGCTTGAGCGGCCCGATCTCGGCCTTGGTCGAGTCCTTGGTGAAGCTGAAGCCGCCGGTGAAGAAGCCTGCCAGACCCAGAACGATCAGGACGATGCCGGTGATTCTTGCTGCGTTCATGCTGATTCTCCTTTGTTGGTATGCCCGTCATGGTGCGGCCGGCCGCGGTTTCGCACCGTAGGACGCCGCCCCGAGACCCTGTGCGCGGCCCGCTGATCTGCTACGCTGTGCGCCCATGTTCAGCCCCTCGCAAGCCGACGTCCGCCGCTTCTTCTGCGACGTCCACGCCAAGACCCGCAGCGGCGCGCCCATGGAAGCGCTGGAAACGCTGGCCGGCCAATGGGTGGCCGAGCATCCCGAATACCACGGTGACCTCGCCGATGTCGAGACCGCGCTGCAGCGCCAGTACGCGGGTGACGATGGCCGGACCAACCCGTTCCTGCACCTGTCCATGCACCTGTCGATCAGCGAACAGTGTTCCATCGACCAGCCTCAGGGCATCCGGCAGGCTGTGGAGCTGCTGGCCGCGCGCCGGGGCTCGCTGCACGACGCGCACCATGAGGCCATGGAGTGCCTGGGGCAGATGCTCTGGGAAAGCCAGCGCGCCGGCCGCCCGCCCGATGGCCAGGCCTACATCGATTGCGTGCAGCGCCGGGCCACCGGGGACTGACACCTGGCTTGCGGCCTGCAGGTTCCATGCGCATCCTTCTGGCTGAAGACGAACGCGAACTCGCCGCCTGGCTCGTGCGCGCCCTGCATCAAAGCGGGTTCATCGTGGACTGGGTGGATGATGGGCGCATGGTGCGGCGCAGCCTCAAAAGCACCCGGTATGACGCGCTGGTCTTGGACCTGGGCCTGCCCGGACTGGGTGGCCACGACGTGCTGGACGACCTGCGCGACGCCGGTCACCGGCTTCCGGTGTTGATCCTCACGGCCCGGGATTCGCTGATGGAACGGGTCAGCACGCTGAACAGCGGCGCCGATGATTTTCTGGCCAAGCCCTTTGAGCTGCCAGAGCTGGAGGCACGGCTGACCGCGCTGATCCGCCGCGCGCGCGGCAGCGAACACCCGCGTTTTGCCTGCGGGCCCCTGGTGTATGACACCACCGTGAGGCAATTCACGCTGGACCACGAACCGCTGGCGCTGACGCCGCGCGAGCACGCCACCCTGAGGGCCCTGATCCAGTGCAGCGGGGAGCCCCTGTCCAAGCAGGAAATCCTCGACCGGGTCTTTTCAGACGAGCAGGACGTGAACCCGGAAGCGATCGAGGTGCTGGTCCACCGCCTGCGCAAACGCCTGGCGAGCAGCCCCGTCCACATCACCACGCTGCGCGGACTCGGCTATCTGCTGGAGTGCAAGCCATGCCCGCCCAGTCCTGGCACTCGCTGAGCCTGCGGCGCACCCTGCTGCTGGTGCTGCTCCCCGGGCTCCTACTGCTGGTGGGGGTGGAACTGGCGCTGACCTGGCGCACCGCAGTCGACGCGGCCAATTCGGCCTATGACCGGTCGCTGCTGGGCGCCATCAAGGCCATGGATGCCCGCATTTCCACAGACAGTGGCGGCCTGGGGGTTGAGCTGCCCTACCGCATGCTGGAGTTTTTTGAGCTGACGGCCAGCGGGCGGGTCTACTACCGCGTGGCCTCCGAGGACGGCCTGGTTGAGATCGGCACGCCGGGCCTTCCTCTTCCGCCCCACGCACTGGTGACGGGGCAGCCCCAGTTCCGCGATGCGACCTATTTCGATGAGCCTGTGCGCGTGGGCTCCTACGCCCGTCTGCTGGACAGACCGGTGGCAGGCCAGAGCAGGGCCCAGCGCGTGGTCATCCAGGTGGCGGAAACACTGGAGTCGCGCCAGGCTTTCACCCGCACCTTGCTGCTCGACTCGCTGGCCCGCGACCTGCTGCTGGTGCTGGCGGCGACCGGGCTGCTGGTCCTCGCCGTCGCCTGGGCGCTTCGTCCGCTGACCCGGCTTCGCGCGGAAGTGCAGGCACGTTCGGCACTGGACATGACGCCCATTTCATCGATCGGCATTCCCGCCGACGTGCGACCCCTGGTGGAAGCCATCAACCACCACGTTGAACGCAACCGGCAGCAGGCCGAGGCCCGCCGCCGCTTCATTGATGACGCTTCACACCAGTTGCGCACACCGCTCACCACGCTGGCCACGCAGGTCGGCTTTGCCTTGCGCGAAACGGACGCCCGGCAGCAACGTCAGGCCCTGGCCGCCATCAAATCCCAACTTGACGAAACCGTCCGGCAGACCAACCAGATGCTGGCGCTGGCCAAGGCGGACAGCGCCGACATCCAGCACGAGCCCGTTGACCTGAACCCGCTGGCGCGCGACGTGGCGCGGCACTGGTGGGGCGACGCGCGCGAACGGGGCATTGATCTGGGGCTCGAACCGGCCGGGCAAGCCGTCTGGGCGCTGGCCCAGCCCGCGCTGTTGCGGGAGGCGCTTTCCAACCTGCTGCACAACGCCCTGCGCTACGCGCCTCCTGGCAGCGAAGTCACTGTGAAGGTGATCGCCCACGACGATCAAAGCCTGATCTCGGTGCTTGACAATGGCCCGGGCATGCCCGCCGAGGAAATCACCCGCGCAGGAGAGCGTTTTTTTCGTGGAGCCAACGCCCGGCTTCCGGGAACAGGACTGGGGCTGGCCATTGTCAAATCGATTGTTGAACGCCATGGCGGGCGGCTGTTGCTGCAGGCCGGTCCCGGCGGGCGCGGCCTGTGCGCATCCCTGTGCCTGCCGACGGCCAAGGCCCCCGCCAACGCCTAGGGTTTGCCCTTAGGTTTGACGATTTTCAGTGAAAGGCGGCTGAAAGTCGTCGCTCGATACAGTGCCTCCACCCCCCCAGCCCGCCCGGGTCGGCGGGCCTGAAGACCCTCCAAGGAGACACCCCGATGAACAGCAAGCTTTCCCTCATTTCCCTGGCGCTGTGCTGCGCCGTCGCGTCGGCGGCCGCGGGCCCGCTCGACAAGACAGAATGCATTGCACCGGCCAAGCCCGGCGGCGGCTTCGACCTCACCTGCAAACTGGCCCAATCAGCCCTGATGGACGGCAAGTTCATCAGCGACCCCATGCGCATCTCGTACATGCCGGGCGGCATTGGCGCGGTGGCCTACAACGCCATCATTGCGCAGCGGCCCGCCGAAGCCAACACCCTGGTGGCCTACTCCGGCGGCTCGCTGCTGAATCTGGCCCAGGGCAAATTCGGCAGGTACAACGAAAACGACGTGCGCTGGCTGGCGGCGGTGGGCAGTGATTTTGGCGCCGTGATCGTGGCCCAGAATTCGCCATTCAAATCGCTCAAGGACCTGATCGCCGCGGTCAAATCCGACCCCACCAAGGTGGTGTTTGGCGCGGGCGGGACCGTGGGCAGCCAGGACTGGATGAAAGCCGCGCTGACGGCACGCGCGGCGGGCCTGAATCCGAAGTCCATGCGCTTTGTGGCCTTCGAAGGTGGCGGTGAAGCACTCACAGCACTGCAGGGCGGTCACGTGCAGGTCTATTCGGGGGACGCTTCAGAGGCTGAGGAGCAGATCAAGGCCGGCGCCAAGATCCGCGTGCTCGCCGTGATGTCCGACAAACGCCTGGAAGGCAGCCTGGCCAGTGTGCCCACCGCGCGGGAGCAGGGCATGGACGTGGAATGGCCCATCATCCGGGGCTTTTATGTGGGGCCCAAGGTCAGCGACGCGGACTACAAGGTCTGGGTGGATACCTTCAACAAGATGCTGGCCACACCGGCCTACAACAAGCTGCGCGCCGAACGGGGCCTGTTCCAGTACGCCAAGACCGGCGCCGAACTCGATGCCTACATCAAGCAGCGCGTCGCGTTCTACCGCACGCTGGCCGCCGACTTCGGCCTGAACGTAGCCAAATAGTCCATCGGTCCGCGGAGACAAGACCATGAGTGACCGCCTACTTGGCGCGGTGTGTGTGGTGCTGGGCGCGGGCATGGCCTGGTCCGCGCAAGCCTATACCGCCCCCATCTCCTACGAGCCAGTCGGGCCCCGGGCCTTTCCGCTGTTGTTGGCGGGCCTGATGGCCGCAGCGGGCGTCTGGCTGGTGGTCCGGCCCAGCCCCCAGGGACAGACGGCTCGCATGCCCCAACTCAAGCAACTTGCGCTGGCCGTTGCCGCCGTGTTCGTCTATGCCGGATTGTTTGAAGCGCTGGGCTTCCCCCTCGCCACAGCGCTGATGGCCTTGCCTGTGGGGATGGCCTTCGGGGGCAGTTGGAAGCAGGCCCTGGCCGGAGGTATCGGTCTCGGGCTGGTGCTGTACCTGCTCTTCGACAAGGTGCTGGACGTCGTGCTGCCCAGCGGCCTTCTCTCCATTGTGCTGGGGGGACGCTGATGGAAACCCTGCAATACCTGCTCTCCGGCTTTGGCGTGGCGCTCACCCCCACCAATCTGGCGGTGGCTGCACTGGGTGCGTTCATTGGCACCGTCGTCGGCATGCTGCCCGGCCTGGGGCCCATCAACGGCGTGGCCATTCTGATGCCACTGGCCTTTGCACTCAAACTGCCTCCGGAAACGGCCCTGATCCTGCTCGCCGCCGTCTACATGGGTTGCGAGTATGGGGGCCGCATTTCCTCCATCCTGCTCAACGTCCCGGGCGACGCCGGCGCAATCATGACCGCGATGGACGGCTACCCCATGGCCAGGAAGGGACTGGGCGGAGTCGCCTTGTCGATATCGGCCTGGGCCTCCTTCATCGGTTCGCTGGTGGCGACCATGGGCATCGTGATGTTTGCCCCTCTGCTCGCCCGTTGGGCCCTGGCCTTCGGTCCGGCCGAATACTTCGCGCTCATGTGCTTTGCCTTCGCCTGCATCACCGGCCTGATGGGCGACGCCCCGATGAAGGCAGCGCTGGCAGCCATCATCGGCCTATCGCTATCCACGGTCGGGCTGGACTCGAATTCAGGCGTTTACCGATTCACCGGTGGCGATGTCCATCTGTCGGATGGCATCCAGTTCATTGTGGTCGTGATTGGTGTTTTCTCGATCAGCGAGATCCTTCTGATGCTGGAGCAGCACCACAGCAGCGACGGCCTGATCAAGGTGTCGGGCCGCACGCTGTTCAATCTCAAGGAGTTGTCATTGACCTGGTGGGGCACCGTGCGGTCCAGCATCGTGGGCTTTGTGGTGGGCGTGCTGCCCGGTGCCGGCGCCACCATCGCCAGCGCCATGACCTACGCCATGGAGAAACGCATCGCGGCCGATGATGGCCATTTTGGCGAGGGCGACATTCGCGGCGTGTCTGCCCCTGAGGCGGCCAACAATGCTTCCGCAGCGGGCTCGTTTGTGCCCATGCTGACGCTGGGCGTACCCGGCTCGGGAACCACGGCCGTGATGGTCGGCGCGCTGTCCCTGTACAACATCACCCCCGGTCCCGCGCTGTTCTCGCAGAACCCCACGCTGGTGTGGGGCCTCATTGCATCGCTGTTCGTGGCCAACGTGATGCTGCTGTTCATCAACATCCCCATGGTGGGCGTGTTCACCCGCGTGCTGCGGCTGCCCAACTGGGCGCTGGTGCCAGGCATTCTGGCCATCAGCGCGGTAGGGGTGTATTCGGTTCATGCCACCACCTTTGACCTGATGCTGATGGCGGTGTTCGGCACAGCGGGTTTTCTGCTGCGCAAACAGGGCGTGCCCATGGCCCCGCTGATCCTGGGCTTTGTGCTGGGCGACATGATGGAACAGAACCTGCGTCGCGCCCTTTCCATCACCAATGGTGAGCTCGGCATCCTGGTGGAAAGCCCGATTTCCATCGGACTCTGGATCGGGGCCGCAGCCATGGTCACGATCCCGCCGCTGCTGCGGCTGCTCGCGCGCCGCCGCCACGCGCCCGCCCATTGACCGGCCCGGCGGCATCCCGTGCCGGGCCCCGGGGTACTCACGGGGCCCAAGGCCGCTAGGCGAGCCCCAGCAGGGCCACACCCAGCGTCAGCTGGCAACCCACGCCCGCCAGGAAAGCGAGGGTACGCGGCACGATGGGCAGACCGCACAGGCAGATGGTGTAGTGCGCCACGCGGGCCACAAAGTACACCTCGCAGGCCAGAACTGTGAATGGGCTGGAGACCCCACCCGCATGCACGGCCAGCGCCAGGGGCGCGAACACCACCAGGTTTTCCACGGCATTGGCGTGGGCGCGCTGAGCCCGATCGGCCCAGCGCGCCCGCGGTGCCGGGTCGGGAGCGGGGAACCAGTCCCAGCCCGGCGGCCCCAGTTCACGGAACCGGTTGATAACATAGGGGATCCAGAGCAGCCCCGTCCACAGGCAGGTGGCGGCCAGCCAGAGCAACTCGTTGGAGACGACAGATTCCATCCAGCACTTTCGTTGGTTGAGAAGGCCTCACGATAGGCACGGCCCCACCCTCGCGCAGGTCTGCGCCGGAACAGGAAATCGACTCTGATGGAAATCCACCTGACCTCGACACCCCCATCGCTCCTGCAAGGCCATCTGCCGCAATGGCTGTCAGCCCGCCACGGGGCGTTGGACCTGCATGCGGGGCCAGACGCCTCCCAGGCCCGGCCCTTCAAACTGCTGTGGCAGGCCGAAGGTCGGGCGCGGGTGCAGCAGAGGGGCCGCGGGGTTCAGCTGGAAGCCGGACAGTTCACCTTGCTCGATGGAGCTCAGGCCTTCAGTTTGCAGGCAGACGCGCCCGGCACCCAGTTCATCCTGGCGCTGCCGCGCCAGAGTGTGCTGGACCGCCACCCCGGCCTGCACGAGCAAACCGCCCGCGTCCAGGGTGAGCGCCCCGAGGAGGCCCTTCTGGCCGACTTCCTGCGTTCGCTGGCCCTGCGATCGAAGGGACTTGCCGAGTCAGGCGTTGCGCATGCCGCCACCGCGGCGCTGGCCTTGCTTGGGCTGTTGCGGCAGCGCTCCGCGCATGACCCGCGCGAGGCCTTGCGCTCCCGCGCCTTGACCCTGCTCGAGCTGGACATCGCCAACACCAATGCCGAAACGCTCGCATCGCAACTGCGCGTCAGTCGCCGCCATCTCGATGGCGTCTTTGCCCCCACCGGCCGAACGTTGAGCCAGCACCTCTGGGAGCGTCGGCTCGCGCTGGCGGCCCAGCAGCTGTGCGAGACGCCCGCACGCCCCATCACCCTGATTGCACATGGCCTGGGGTTCAAGGACAGCTCACACTTTGCGCGCCTGTTCCGTCAGCGATTCGGGGCGCCGCCCTCCCGCTGGCGCCAACGGCCAACACGCTGAGTCCGGCCCTCTTGCCGGCCCGACAAAAAACAAAGCCCCGCAGAGCGGGGCTTGGGCAGTGGCGCAAGGCGGCAGGATCAGCGGAACTTGCTCTCCGGAACCGTCTTGAGGTCACCTTCCAGCGAACTCACGTACTTGGCGAGCGCCTTGAGTTCGGCGTTGCTGAACTGCTTGGCAATGGCGCCCATCACGCCGTTGGAGCGGCCGACATTGGGATTGTTTTCGGTCTTGTAGGCCTTGAGCGCGACGTACAGGTAGTCCGCGTTCTGACCCGCAATCTTGGGGTAGGAGGGGTCGATCGGCTTGGCGAAGTTGGCGCCGTGGCAGGACACGCAGGCCGCCTTCTTGAGCAGGGCGTCGACTTCCGGGCTGGGCTGCACGGTGGCCGTGGCCGGCAAGGCCGCCCCCTCGACCACGCCGTGAACGCTGTAATAGGCCGCCACGTCCGCCATGTCCTGGTCGCTCAGGGAGTCGGCGATGCCACGCATGGTGGGGTGCTTGCGCTCGCCCTTTTTATAGGCGTTGAGCGCGGCAACAATGTACTTTGCGCCCTGGCCGGAGATCTTGGGCACCTTGTAGACCTCGGGGAAGCTGGCTTGGTAGCCCACGATGCCGTGGCAGCCGATGCACATGTCAATCTTCTTCTGGCCCGCTTTGGCGTCACCCTTGATTTCCTGGGCGTGAGAGGCCACCGTCACGCAAGCGACAGCAAGGGCAAATACCGTGGTCAACAACTTGTTCATTTTGCGCGCACAATCCCGTGAGAGTTCACACTTGTAATCAACCCTTGATTATATCCGGCACAACCCTAACCCCCCAACGCACCCGCTCATGAAGTTCCAAGGCTCCCAGAACTACGTCGCCACGCAGGATTTGATGCTTGCCGTGAATGCCGCCATCACGCTCAAGCGCCCGCTCCTGGTCAAGGGCGAGCCGGGCACGGGCAAGACCATGCTGGCCGAGGAAGTGGCCCAGGCCCTGGACATGCCGCTGCTGCAATGGCACATCAAGTCCACCACCAAGGCCCAACAGGGCCTGTACGAGTACGACGCGGTGAGCCGCCTGCGCGATTCGCAACTGGGTGACGAGCGCGTCAAGGACATCCACAACTACATCGTCAAGGGCGTGCTGTGGCAGGCCTTCACGGCCGACAGGCCGGTGGCCCTGCTGATCGACGAGATCGACAAGGCGGACATCGAATTCCCCAATGACCTGCTGCGCGAAATCGACCGCATGGAGTTCTACTGCTACGAAACCCGCGAGCTGATCCGCGCCACCCACCGGCCACTGGTGTTCATTACCTCCAACAACGAGAAGGAACTGCCCGACGCTTTCCTGCGGCGCTGCTTCTTCCACTACATCAAGTTCCCCGACGCCGCGACGATGCAGCAGATCGTGGACGTGCATTTCCCTGGCCTCAAGAAGGAGCTGCTCACGGCGGCGATGAAGACCTTCTACGACGTGCGCAACCTGCCGGGCCTGAAAAAGAAGCCCAGCACGAGCGAACTGCTCGACTGGCTCAAATTGCTGGTGGCGGAAGACATCCCGCTCGAATCCCTGCAGAGCAAGGACGACAAGGTGGCCGTGCCGCCCCTGGTGGGCGCCTTGCTCAAGAACGAGCAGGACGTGACCCTGTTTGAGAAGCTGGTGTTCATGCAGCGGCACAACCGCTGAGCCGGACGCAACCATGGCTGAAGGATTCGTTCAACCCGTGCAGCTCGAAGATCGCGGAATCCGGCTGGTCCCGCTGGGGCCCGAACACGAACAAGGCCTGCGCGCAGCGGCTGCCGACGGCGAGCTCTGGACCTTGCGCATCACCTCGGTGCCCGAGCCCGACCAGACCCGCAAATACATCGAGGACGCATTGAAGATGCGTGCCGATGGCCACCGCTTCGCCTTTGCCGTCACCGACGCCGCCAGTGGCACCGTGCTGGGCAGTACCAGCTACCACGACATCCTGCCCGCGGTGAAACGGGTTGAGATTGGCTACACCTGGTATGCCAAACGCTGCCAGCGCACGCATGTGAACACCACCTGCAAACTCCTCATGATGGGCCACGCATTCGACGCGTTGGGCTGTCATGTGGTGGGCTGGCGCACCGACAACTTCAACTTTGCCTCGCAGGCCGCCATCGAGCGGCTGGGAGCCAGGAAGGATGGCGTGATCCGCGGCCATGCCCTGCGCCGCGACGGCACCATCCGCGACACCGTGATGTACAGCATGCGTTCCGGCGAATGGCCCGAAGCCAAAGCCCAGTTGCTGTACCTGCGGGACAAGGTCCGGTCCTGAACCAGGAGGCGGTGATGCTGATCGATTTCTTCTACACCCTGCGCAGCGCGAAACTGCCCGTGTCCGTCAAGGAATACCTGACACTCATGGAAGCGCTCAAGGAAGGCGTGGTGGGGCCCAACAGCGATGATGGCTACAAGATCGACGACTTCTACTATTTGAGCCGCACCGCGCTGGTCAAGGACGAGAAGCACTACGACAAGTTCGACCGCGCCTTTGCCGCCTACTTCAAGGGTGTGGAGATGGTGGCCGACTTCACCAAGGACATCCCGCTCGAATGGCTGAGAAAGAACCTCGAGCTGGAACTCAGCCCCGAGGAAAAGGCCAAGATCGAGAAGATGGGCTGGGACGAGCTCATGGAAACGCTGAAAAAGCGGTTCGAGGAACAGAAGGAGCGCCACGAGGGAGGAAGCAAGATGATCGGCACCGGGGGAACCAGCCCCTTTGGCGCCAACGGCTTCAACCCGCAGGGCATTCGCATCGGCCAGGAGAAAAGCCGCAACCGAAGCGCCGTCAAGGTCTGGGACCAGCGGGCCTACAAGGACTACGACGATCAGCAGGAATTGGGCACGCGCAACATCAAGGTTGCGCTGCGTCGCCTGCGCAAGTTCGCCCGTGAAGGCCATGAGGATGAACTGGATCTGGACGACACGATCCGGAGCACGGCCGCGAACGCAGGCTGGCTCGACATCAAGATGCGCCCCGAGCGCCACAACAACGTCAAGGTGCTGCTGCTGATGGATGTGGGCGGCACCATGGACGAGCATATCCACCGGGTGGAGGAAATGTTCTCGGCCACCAAGACCGAGTTCAAGCACATGGAGTTCTACTACTTCCACAACTGCGTGTACGACTTCATGTGGAAGAACAACCGCCGCCGCTTCAGCGAGAAATTCGCCACCTGGGACATCATCCGCAAGTACAACAAGGACTACAAGCTCATCTTCATCGGTGACGCGACGATGAGCCCTTACGAAATATTGCAACCCGGTGGCAGCGTGGAATACAACAACGAGGAAGCGGGGGCCGAATGGCTACAGCGACTCACAAATGCCTTCCCCAAGTTCGCCTGGATCAACCCTGAGCCTCAAGGCGTATGGCAGTACCGCCAGAGCATCAGCGTGATCCAGCAACTCATGAACCACCGCATGTACCCCCTGACCATCAAGGGACTTGAAGAAGCCATGCGCCTGCTTTCCAAGTAAGGTAGGCGGGTGTCCCACCCAAGCACCCCGCACCGTCCCCCGCTCATCTCTCTTTCCTGGTTGTTGCGTTCCGTCCTCGCGGGCGCACTGGCTTGGGGCTTCGCCCCCGCACTGCAGGCCCAGCCCGCGGCCACCGCCACGGTCACGGTGACCCCTGCCTCCGGCGCCACTCAGACAGCCCCGCCACCGCAGCCGCCGCCAGCGCAGATCGCCCCCCCACCAACCCCTCGCGGTGCGGTGGGACCGGCAAACGCGCCGGCCGAAGTCACCGCCTTCGACATCGAGGTGCGGGCGCCGGCCCCGTTGCGGCCGCTGCTCGAAAAACACATGGAACTGCGCCGGTACCGCGCCGTCACTGATCTGGACGACGCGGAACTGGCCCGGCTGACGTCGCAGGCCGGCCTGGACGTACGCAACCTCGTCGGCACGCTGGGCTATTTCAGCCCCACCGTCGACATCACCCGCGAAGTGTCGGCCGGTGGCCGGGCACGCATCGTGGTCAGCGTGACGCCCGGTCCGGTAACACGCGTCGAGTCCGTCAACCTGGCTTTCACCGGAGATATCGCCGGGCCGGCCGACGCCGACGCGCAACGCCAGCAGGAGGAAATCCGCAGAGACTGGCGCCTGCCCAGTGGTCAGCCTTTCACGCAGGACGCCTGGGACGCCGCAAAATCCCAGGCCTTGCGCCAACTGGTCGCGCGCCGGTATCCGGCTGGACGCATCACCTACAGCCTGGCGGATGTCGAGGCCCCTGCCAATCGGGTCCGTCTGGGCCTGCAACTGGACTCAGGGCCGCTGTTCCGGCTGGGCCCCATGTCGATATCGGGTATCGAGCGCTACGACCCGCGCCTGGTGCCGCGTCTGGCACGGCTCCCCGAAGGCACGGTCTATGACCAGCAGCAGCTCGTGGAAGCGCAACAACGGCTGTCCGCCAGCGGGTACTTCGATTCGGTCTACTTTTTCGTGGACCCGCAAAGCGAACCGGCAGCGGCGCCCGTCCAGGTCCAGGTCAGGGAAGCCCCGCTGCAAAAGGTGGTGTTCGGCGTCGGGGCGGCGACGGACACAGGCCCGCGCGTCTCGGTCGGACATACCCATCACCGGGTGCCGGGCATCGGTTGGCGCGCGGTCACGGAATTGCAGATCAACCGGCAGTCACCGTCATTGCAAAGCGAATGGACCGCCATACCTGACGAGGATGGCTGGCGCTGGGGCGTGCTGGGCCGCGCGGACCGGGTGGATGACGGCGCACTCATTACTTACGCCCAGAAGCTCCGGATCGGCCGGTCGGAAGCCGGCGAACGCATTGACCGCAACATCTACGTCCAGTACGACACGGCACGCGTCCAGCAGGAGGGAGGGCCCGCGTTGACGGGCGCCAGCACCGGCGATGGATCGGCGCTGAGCGCCAACTACGTCTGGACGGGCCGGTACTTTGACAGGCTGCCTTTTCCTTCCCGCGGCTACGGGCTGGGCTTTGAGGCAGGAGGCGGCATCACGCTCGGCGCGCTGCGCAAACCCTACCTGCGCGGCGTCGTCCGATGGCTGGGCATCCACCCGCTGGGGACCGGGCGCCTCGCCCTGCGCGCGGAAGCCGGTGGGGTGGCCGCCGCAACCGACGCCCCGGTGCCGTCGCCTCAGCTTTTCCGCACCGGGGGTGACACCACCGTGCGAGGCTACGGGTACCGGGACATCGGCGTCACATTGCCCGGTGGGGTGATCGGCCCTGGCCGCTACATGAGTTCCGGCAGCGTCGAATGGCAGCGCCCCATCGTGCGCAATGGCATCCGGACCGATTGGGAGAACACCTTGTTCCTCGATGCAGGTGCCGTGGCCGACCGCGTGCAGGATCTGCATGCCGTCTTTGGAGTGGGGGTGGGCGCGCGCTGGCGCAGCCCCATCGGACCGCTGCAGATGGACTTGGCCTATGGTGTGCAGCCGCGGCGTTGGCGCCTGCACGTGAACGTGGGGTTCACTTTCTGATGTCCCGCCCGGTCTTCAGCGACGTGCACGACACGCCACCGGTCTTGCCCCGTAGCCGGCCACTGGTTTGGCTGGCCACGATTCTTCGGTGGCTGGGGTTGCTGCTCGCGCTGATTTGCATTGCTGTGGCCGCACTGTGGTGGTGGGCCGGCACCGATGGCTCCCTCGCCACCGCGGCGTATTGGCTGCAGCGGGGACAGCCTCTGGAGATCCGTGGCGCGAGCGGCTCCCTGCGAAGCGGTGGACGCATCGCCCACCTCACCTGGCGCGAGAGCGGCCTCACCGCCGAAGCCGATGACGTGGCGCTGGCCTGGCAACCGCTGGCGCTGCTGTCAGGCACCTTGCATCTGGACCATCTCACCGCCAGCCGCCTGCGGGTCGATGACCAGCGCACACCGGCGCCGGCTGCCCCTGCGCCACCGACTTCACTGGCTTTGCCGCTGCGCGTCACGCTCGCCAACCTGGAAATCGAAAGGCTCGAGTGGGGCGGCTCGTTCCAGGCCAGTGCTCTTGCGGGCCGGTACGCCTTCAACGGCATCTCCCATGAGCTCGTGGTGCGGCAAGTCCACGCGGCCGGGGGCCACTACCGTGGCGAAGCGCGCCTGGACGCGCGGGGCGACATGGCGCTGCGGGCTCGCCTGTCGGGCTCCGTTGCCTCGCAGGGACCCAAGGGCACAGCCACCCTGCCCCTGTCATTCGAAGCAAGCCTGACGGGTTCGCTGGCCGATCTGCACCTGAAGGCCATGGTGCAGGCCGACACCACCATCGCTTCTGCGCGCAACGCGCCTCCCCACGCCACGGTCAGTGCGCGCATCACCCCGTGGGCCCAGCCACCGTGGGTCCAAGCCGATGCGGCTTTTCGGTCGCTGGACCTGGGCGCGCTTTGGCCCGCAGCCCCCCACACCGAGCTGACAGGCCAGGTCCTCGTGCAGCCTGACTCCACTGCGCCCGCCGCATGGCAGATTCGAGCGACGATCGACAACGCCGCGGCGGGCCCCTGGGATCAGCGCCGGCTGCCGCTGGACCGCATGGTGCTGGACGGTGAATGGCGCAATGGCGTGTCGCTGGTCAAGCAATTCACGGCGCGCCTGGGCGGCGGCGAATTGCGGGCCACGGGTCAATGGACCGGTGCGACACTTTCAACGCCCGCCTGGCAGCTTGAAGGCACCTTGGTCCATGTCGACCCAGCGCTTGTGCATACCGCTCTCGCGGGGGCACCGCTCGAGGGGCAGGCGCATCTCCAGGGCACCGGCACCACCGTGTCCTTCGATGCCCGCTTGCGCGCGACCCGCGCGACACCGCAGACTTCCTCCCGCTCCACGGGGCTGGGTCTTGAGCGCATCAGCGTGCGAGGGCGCTGGGACACTGGGTACCTGTCGCTGCCCCAGCTCCAAGTGCGCGCGCGGCAGGCCACGCTGGATGCCTCAGCCCACATCGAACCGGGCACGAGAGCGGGCACGGGCACCGTGGCGCTGTCGGCCCCGGGCCTGCGCCTGACGGCCAAGGGAGCGCTGTCGGAACGCGCCGGGCGCGGCTCCGTGGATTTGCAGGCCAGCGATGTGTCACTGGCGCTGCCGTGGCTGCAGCAACTGCCTTGGGCACCGGTTGCTGCGCGCGGTGCGCAGGCTCAGGGGAGCGCGGCCCTGGTGGCCACCTGGCAGGGGGGGTGGCGCGACCCCCGCGTCCAGGGCCAACTGGACATCCCCCGACTCGCATGGCACGCCGCTCCCGCTGCCCCTGCGGCGATCTTGAGCGGGTTGCACGCCACGGTGGGCGGTTCACTGGCCGCCATGGAGGCCACCCTGCGCGGCCACATCGAGAACGGCCAACGCCATGCCAGTCTGCGACTGTCGGCCCAGGGTGGCCGCGCAGCCGCCCAGGCGGCCGGGACGCCAGCCCCATGGCAGGGCCAGATCACGCAGCTTGCGGTGGACGCGCGAGACCCGGCACTCGGGCCCGGCAAATGGACGGCGACGCTGGTGGGACCGGTCACGTTGCGCTGGATGCCAGGCACTTCGATGGATGTCGGCCCGGGCGCCGCGGCGCTCGCGGCGCCCGCAGCCAAAGTGTCGTCCGGGCCTACGCAGATCGCCTGGAGCGGCACACGCTGGCAACCGGGCCGGCTGACGAACCAGGGGCGGGTCACAGGCCTGCCCATGGCGTGGCTCGAACTGCTGGGTGGCGCGCAGATGGCGGGCGCCAGCCTGGCCGGGGACCTGGTATTCGATGGGGAATGGGACGCGCTGCTGGCGGAAGCGCCGCGCTTGCACGCCGTCCTGAAGCGACGCAGTGGCGACATCACCGTGCGCGCCGAGTCCGCCGACGGATCGGCCACCCGCGTTGCGGCCGGTGTGCGCGACGCGGATCTCACCCTGGACAACCAGGGTGATCAGCTGCGACTGGCGCTGCGCTGGGACAGCGAGCGCGCCGGCACCGTTCGAGGAAACCTGTCCACGCGGCTGACGCGGACCGACAGCGGTTGGCAATGGCCTGCCTCGGCGCCACTCGAGGGCCGCGTTCAGGCCCAGCTGCCGCGCATTGGCGTGTGGTCGCTGCTGGCGCCGCCAGGCTGGCGGCTGCGCGGCTCCGTGTCCACCGACCTGACCGTGGGCGGTACGCGCGCTGTTCCCGGGCTCTCCGGAACGCTGCAGGCGAACGATCTGGCTTTGCGCTCCGTGGTGGACGGCATTGAGTTTCGCGACGGGCGACTGCGGGTGCGGCTGGACCAGGATCGCCTGCTGATCGACGAGTTCATGTTGCGCGGAACCGGCGAGCAGGGCGGAACTCTGACTGCGAAGGGGGAGGCCGGCTGGCAGCGCGGCCAGCCCCGGGTGGAGCTCGCTGCGCATCTGGACAGGCTGCGCGCCAGTATCCGCACCGATCGGCAGATCACGGTGTCCGGCGACCTGCAGGGCCGCTGGAGCCCCGCCGAGATCGGGGTGACCGGTGAACTGCGCGTCGATGAAGCGAGCCTCCTTCTTCCCGACGAAGACACGCCACGTCTGGGCGCGGATGTACGGGTCCGCACCGAAGACATGGCCGCATCGGGGGCCAAGGCACCCGGCAAGGCAGCTGCCGGCACTGAACACAAGCCGCAGCGCACCGTGACGCTGGCGATCCGACTGGACCTGGGCGAGCACCTGCGTGTTCAGGGCCACGGGCTGGATACACGGCTACGCGGAGCTTTGCAGATCACCGGTGACTCCCTGGCGGCGCCGCGCCTGACCGGGACCGTTACCACGTTCGGCGGACGCTACCGGGCGTATGGGCAGCAACTGAACGTGGAACAGGGCCTGCTGCGCTTCACCGGCCCGCCCGACAACCCGTCGCTGGATATCCTGGCCATCCGGCCCAGCATGACGCAACGCGTCGGCGTGCAGATCACCGGCAGCGCGCTGCTGCCACGTGTGCGTCTGTACGCCCAGCCGGACATGCCCGAGGCCGAGAAGCTCTCGTGGCTGGTGCTGGGGCGCTCGTCCGCCAGTGGCGGTGCCGAAGCCGCTGTACTGCAGCAAGCTGCGCTGGCGCTGCTGGGCAGCCGGGGTGGGGCCCTGTCCGGGGGGCTGGCCGGCTCGCTGGGCCTGGACGAACTGTCTTTCCGCGGGGCTGCGTCCCAGGACGACGGCAGCACCAGCCAGGGTGTCGTCACGCTGGGCAAGCGGTTCTCCAGCAATTTCTACGTCGCCTACGAGCGCAGCCTGGCCAGCGCCATCGGTACCTTCTATGTGTTCTACGACCTCACCCAACGCCTCACCGTGCGCGGACAGACCGGCAGCCAAAGCGCGGTCGACCTGATCTACACCCTGCAGTACGACTGAGCCCGCGGCCCAAGCCAGCCCGGGGGCGGCCCTACAATGGGCGTCCTGCCGCCGTAGTTCAATGGATAGAACGAGCGCCTCCTAAGCGCTAGATACAGGTTCGATTCCTGTCGGGGGCGCCAGACCCACCTTCCCATACCGTCCGAGCCGAACCCCGACATTCAGGCTTTCGCGGACGACGATTATTGCGTATTATTCTCATTTGCATTTTCGCTCTTTCCCGATGACGCGCAATCCCCCTCCATTGCCCTCTCCCCTCACGCTGGACCAGGTCGAGCTGCATGCCCCCTGGATCGTGGCGGGTGTCCGGGCCCACCATGCCCCCGCCGAATGGCAGCGCTGGCTCGAGGACATCGGGTTTGTGCCCGGCGAGCAGGTGGTGGTGGCGCGACGGGCCCTGATGGGCGGCGACCCTCTGGTGGTCCGCATCGGCCAGTCCACCTTTGCACTGCGCCGGGCCGAAGCCGCCTGCATCCACGTGGACAGGCCCGTTGCGGCATGAGCCCCTCCGTCGTCCATGTTCATCCGGCCGGGCGCCTCGCAGCGCTGGTCGGCAACCCCAACTGCGGCAAGACCGCCCTCTTCAACCTGCTCACGGGCAGCCGCCAGAAAGTGGCCAATTACGCCGGCGTGACGGTCGAGCGCAAGGAAGGCCGCATGCCCCTGCCCACGGGCAAATCACTGCGGGTGCTGGACCTGCCGGGCACCTACAGCCTGCATCCGCGCTCGCCCGATGAGACCGTCACCTGCAACGTGCTGCGCGGCATCGCCGCCGGTGAAAAGCGGCCCGATCTGGTGGTGTGCGTGGTCGATGCCACCAACCTGCGCCGCGGCCTGCGCCTGGTGCTGGGCGTGCAGCGGCTGGGCATCCCGTGCGTCGTAGCGCTCAACATGACCGACCTGGCCAGGCAGCGCGGACTTCGCATCGACGGTCCCGCGCTATCGCGGGAACTGGGCCTGCCCGTGGTCACGACCGTGGCGATCGATGACGAAGGGGCGCAGGCTCTTCGGGACTTCCTCGCGTCCACGGACACCTCATGGGCCGCGGCAGACCCCGCCAGCCCGACCACCACGGATGCCGCCGATCACGAGGTGGTCCGCCAGATGCTGGTGCGTCTGGGTCTGGATACGCTGGAGCCCCACCTGGCGTCGGACCGCATCGACGCGGTGGTGTTGCATCCGGTCGCGGGGCCCCTGCTGTTGATCCTGGTGCTGTTCCTGATGTTTCAGGCGGTTTTTGCCTGGTCAGCCGTCCCCATGGATGCCATCTCGGCCGGCATCGGCTGGCTCGGTGGCCAGATCGGAACGAATCTGGCCGAAGGCTGGGTCCGCAGCTTCCTGGTGGACGGGCTGATCGCCGGGGTCGGCGGTGTGCTGATTTTTTTGCCCCAGATCCTTGTCCTGTTCTTTTTCATCCTCGTGCTCGAGGAGTCAGGCTACCTGCCCCGGGCGGCTTTCCTGCTGGACCGGATCATGGGCGGGGTGGGCCTGTCTGGCCGGTCTTTCATCCCCCTGCTCTCCAGCTTTGCCTGTGCCATTCCCGGCATCATGGCCACCCGCACCATTGCCAACACCCGTGACCGGCTGGTGACCATCATGATCGCGCCGCTCATGACCTGCTCGGCAAGGCTGCCGGTGTATGCCCTGCTGATCGGCGCCTTCATCCCTCGCCGCGAAGTGGGCCTGGGCCTGGAGCTTCAGGGACTGGTGCTGTTCGGCCTGTACATCGCCGGCATCGCAGGCTCGCTTGCCGTGGCCTGGGCGCTCAAGCGCTTCACCCGCTCAGGCCGGCAGGTGCGCTCCCTCATGATGGAGCTGCCGTCCTACCACTGGCCGCGCCCGCGCAACATCGGACTGGGCCTGTGGCAGCGGGCCCAGATTTTCCTTCGCCGCGTGGGCGGCATCATTCTGGCGCTCACTGTGGCCCTGTGGTTCCTCGCCAGCTTTCCGGCGCCCCCTGTGGGTGCGACCGGTCCGGCCATCCAGTACAGCCTGGCCGGAATGGCCGGACAGGCCCTGTCCGTGTTGTTCGAGCCCATCGGCTTCAATTGGCAGATCAGCATCGCGCTGGTGCCGGGACTGGCGGCCCGCGAGGTCGCGGTGAGCGCGTTGAGCACGGTCTACTCACTGTCGGCCCCCGCCGGCGACGAGGCGCAGATGCTGGGGCCCCTGATCGCCCAGAGCTGGAGCCTGGCGACGGCGCTTTCCATGCTGGCGTGGTATGTCTTCGCCCCCCAGTGCCTGTCCACTCTGGCCACGGTGAAACGCGAAACCGGCGCCTGGAAATGGCCTCTGGCCATGGCCGCCTACCTGTTCGCGCTGGCCTACGCTGCCTCCTATGCCACGTACCACCTGACGCTCTGGCTATCGCACTGAGCGGTCCTCGCCCGTGCAGCCTGGCGGGTCTCAGGCGGGCCGGGTCAGTTCGTCGATGCGCTGCAGCAGTTCAGCCAGCGGTGCCCGCTTGGAAACCCCGGGACGGCCACCCACCTCGCCATCCAGGTCCTGCGCCTCTTCAGGCGACACGAGTGACGTCAGATAGAGCACCGGGATGAACGCGGTCTCGGGCCGCTCGGTCAGCGCCGCCGCAAGGTCCCCGCCACTCATGCCCGGCATGTCGATGTCGCACAGGATCAGGTCGGGTTGCTCACGTGCCGCCAGCGCCACCGCCTCCAGCGGCCGGGTGGTGCTGATGAGCTCGTAGTACCGCGCCAGCTTGACCACGAGGTAGGACACGACGGCCTCGTCATCGTCGACCAGGAGGATTTTTTTCCGGGGGTTCATGCCGGCAGCATACCTAAAGCCTCAGGCCGTGGGGCCACTTTCGTCCTCGGCCTGCACGCGAACCTGCGCCAGGTGGTTCCGCAGCGCGTCGGCCTGCTGTTCCAGCGCATGGAGGTCCGCGTCTGCGCAGCCCAGCTCGATCTCGCGGCTGACGCCCGCGGCCCACTGGAAACCGTACAGCGCCAGGCTGCCGGCCAGCTTGTGGGCGAGCGCGCGCGCAGCCGGGCGGTCCGCCGCCGCCAGGGCCTGCCCCAGCTCGCTGGCGAGCGCGCGGCGCGAGGCCAGAAACTCGTCCATCAATGGCCACAGGCCCGTCTCCACCCACACCACGTCCCCCGGCCCCTGAGTCGCACCTTGCGCCAACGCCGGGGTCGGCAGGCCCGCGTCGGCAGGCCCCTGCCCCATCGCCAGCAGCAGGGCCTCATGGAGGGTCTCGCGCGAGACCGGCTTGGTCAGGTAGCGGTCAAAGCCTGATGCCAGGCAGCGCTGCTGCGTGGCGTCGTCGTCGTGCGAGGACAGCGCAAAGATCAGGCAGCGCGGCAGGCCCTGGACCCGCTCGTGCTCGCGCAGTTGGACGACCGCCTCGAGCCCCCCCATGACCGGCATGTCCAGGTCCATGAAGATCACATCGGGCCAGGATCGCTGCACCATGTCCAGCGCCATGCGGCCGTTGATCGCCGTCTCGACCGAGAACGGCGGTGTCGGCAGGAAGCGCCGCACGATCAACAGGTTGTACTCATCGTCGTCCACCAGCAGCACGCGCAAGGCGGGCAGATCGGTGAGCAACGGCTGCGGGGCACTGCGCCGCTCCGCGGCGTGCCGGGTCGCGGCTGGCACCTGCCCCTGCGGCGCAGCACGCAGGCGAACGCACAGGGTGGTGCCGGCGGCCTCGGAGGTCTGCATGGTCACGTCGCCGTCCTGCACCCGGGCCATGAGCAGCGCCGAGTAGGTGCCCAGGCCCGTGCCACTGGATTTGCCCGCGGTGGCGTACTTGCCGAAGAAATTGTCGCGGACGGCATCCGGCACGGCGCCGTGGTTGTGGATGCGCAGCAGCACAGCCTGCCCGTCGTCCTGCGCCTGCAGGGTGATGCGGACCTCCGCACCTTCGGGGGAGGCTTCGAGTGCGTTCTTGACCAGGTTGGCAAGCAGCGAGTAACACAGCAGCTCCTCGGCCCAGGCCGGTGGCACGGGGGCCGGTTTCTCGACCCGCAGGCTGACGCCCTTGGACGCGGCATGGCTGCGCAAATCCCCGAGCACCTTGTCCAGCAGGTCGACCAGGTCCACGGCATCCGGCCGGAAGATGTAGCTGCCGTTCTCCATCTTGTACAGGTCCAGCGACAGGTTGACCATGCTCAGGATGCGGTAGCCGGCCCGCTCCACCACGCCGAGCAGGGCATCCTCGTCGGCGTTCAGCGCGCGCTCCTCCCGCAGGAGGCGGGGCACCGCGATGATGCTGTTCAGCGGCGTCTTGAGGTCATGCCGGCTGATGCGCTCGACCTCCTCGCGCAGCCGCACGTTCTCCTTGAGCGCCTCCTCCTGCTCCCGGAACCGGGTGACGTCGTAGTACGAGGTGATGAAGCGCCGGGTGCGTCCCTGCGCGTCCACCTGGGCAATGCCCTCGGCGTGAATCCAGATGTAGCTGCCATCGGTGCGCCGCAGGCGGTAGGACATCGGCCGTCCGGGCTCCTGCTCGCCCGGCTGGCTCTTGCGCCGGATCATGGCCCGGAACTCCTCCCGCGCCTGGGCCTGGTCATCGGGATGCATCATCTCGAAGATGCTGGGCCAGCCCGAGGTGTCGGCATCGGCAGGGTGGCCCAGCATGGTCTTGAAGCGATCGGAGTAGGTCACGACATCGCGCACGGCATCCCAGTCGCCGAAGCCGGCGCGGGTCGAACGCACGAGCAGGCGCAGGCGCTCCCGCTCTGTGGCCAGGGCCTGTTCGGTGGCGTATTTCTCGGTGATGTCCAGGCTGGCAACCAGCACACCGATGCGGCGCCCCTCGGCATCGACCATCACCGTGCGGGTCTGCATGTAGCGGCGCCCCCGGAAGTCGTAGTCCTGCGGCTCGGTCACCTGCCCCGGGCCAAGCTGCAGGGCACGCTGGTCCAGCGCGAGCGTGGATTCGGCCGCGCGACCTGCCATGTCCCGCAGCGAGGTGCCCACGACTTCCTCGCGCCCCACCCCCACGTAGTTCTCCCAGGTGCGGTTCACCAGCAGGTGGCGGCCCTGCGCATCGCGCAGCGCCAGCCCGATCGGCACCGAGTCGAACAGGTCGTTGATGAACTTGACCCGGTTGGACAGGTCGATCTCCTGGCGCTTGCGCTCGGAAATGTCGATGAACGAACAGATGAAGCGCAGGGTTCTGCCGTCGGCACCACACAGTGCGATGCCCTCGGCATGGACCCACACCGCCTCCCCGTCCTTGCGCATCAGCCGGTACTCCAGCGGCTGGTGAGAGCGCACGGCGTCGCGCACAGCGTGGTCCCTCAACTGCGCGGCGAACAGGTCCTGCACCAGCTTGCGGTCTTCCGCGTGCAGCAGGTTCTGGAAGGCGGGCAGCGCCTCCCCGTCGGTCGCATAGCCCAGCATCTCGCGCATGCGCTCCGAATACACCACCGTGCCGGTCACCGCGTTCCAGTCGAGCAGGCCTGCGCGGGTGGAGCGCACCAGCAAATCGGCACGCTCGCGCTGCTCGATAGCACGCAGCTCCTCCGAGGAGAGCGCCCGGGCGAACCGCTGCGCCAGCAGAATGCCGGGGGCCAGCACGAACACCACCATGCCCCAGGGGGCCAGGCCCTGGGCTCGCAGATGGGCCAGGTTCAGGGAGTCGTGCGCGATGGCGCCCGCCAGCGCCAGCAGCCCCCCCAGCAGCAGGAGCGCACTGCGGTCGCCAGCGAGCGCGGTCCGCCCCAGCACGACGATCATGTATAGGCCCGACACCGCGGCACCGGCCTGCAACAGCGGCACGGACAGCGCAAACAGGGGCAGCGGCATCAGCAACAGCAAGGTCGTGGACCCCACGCCCCAGAAGGTGATGGCGCGCACCCAGCCGCTGGAGAACCGGCTGGGGTAGATGGCCCGCAGGAACAGCACCAGCAGCGTGACGTTCATGTAGAGGCTCAGGAACACGAGCTTGAAATACGGTGACCAGCCCAGCGGCGCCATCCAGGGCTGCAGAACCCGCTCACCCGACAGGCCGGTGTAAAGCGCGAACGACAGGCAGAACAGGCCGAAGTACAGCGGGCTGCGGTCATTGCGCCGCTTCAGGAAGAACAGCAGAGGCAGCAGGCTCATCACCGCCAGGCAGCCCAGCACCAGCAGGTCGCGCGCCAGGCCTTTTTCGCGCAGCGCGTGAATCTGCTGCCGCGTGCCCAGGCCCATGCTGCGGACGAGACCGCCGCGGCGCAGGTCGAAATTGGAGACGTGAACCAGAACCTGCAGCGGGCAGGTGGCCTGGTCCAGATAGACGATCTGCTGGTAAGGCGCCGGCCGGGCCTGCGCCACGGATTCACCGGGACTGCCCTGCCGGGCCACCTCGCGGCCATTGACGTAGTAGCGGGCCGCGCTGTGCTGAAGCGGCAGGGCCAGCGCCAGCCCGTCGGACGGGTTGCAGTCCACCCTCAGCCGGTAGCTGCCGTAGCCCGTGGTGCCGGCCTCGGCACCGCCCGTCCGCACGTCGTTCCAGGGCCCGGGCACGGCCACCAGGGTGGTTGCCGCCGGTTGAGGCGCCAGGCCATCCGACGGCGCGTCGAACGATTTCCATGAGAACAGCCACTGGCCGTCCAGCGTCACCGGCCCATCGCGGCCCAGATCCCATCCACGCAGATCGAGGACGCCGCCCACCGCCTGCGGCGCCTGTTGCGCGCCGGCGCAACCTGCCACCATGACCGCCAGCAGCGGGGTCATCAGGCACGCAAGGAGGCGCATGAAAAAACGGGCGACCGGCATGACGGTCAAGGATACAGGCAGCACCCGCGGCAGGCCGCGGGTCGTACCACGGCCACACCTTCCTGACGCCGGTTTTCAGGCCAAAAGAGGTTTCAGCCCTTGCCGGATGGTCATCATCAGCTACTCTTTTGATAGCAACTGGCGATCACCGGCGCGCAGCGCCCGGCTCAGCAAAATCACCGGCACCAGGCCCACGAGCACCAGCGCCAGCGAAGGCAGCGCCGCTTCGCCCAGCCTTTCGTCGCGCGCCAGCTGGTAGGCCACCACCGCGAGCGTATCGGTGTTGAAGGGCCGCAGCACCAGGGTCGCGGGCAATTCCTTCATCACGTCCACGAACACCAGCAGCGCGGCCGCCGCCGTGGAGCGCCGCAACAGCGGCCAGTGCACCCGCGTGAACAGGCTCAGGCCGGACGCCCCGAGCAGGCGGGCCGAGTCGTCAAAGCTGCCGGGAATGCGCGCGTAGCCGCTTTGCACCGACTGCAGCGCCACCGCGCTGAAACGCACCAGGTAGGCCCACACGATGCCCAGCACCGTGGCCGTGACCCAGTAGCCCGCGCTGGCATCGGGCGCGGCCCGCTGCAGCCAACCCACCGGCAGCAGCAGGCCCACCACGATCACCGCGCCCGGCACCGCATAGCCCAGGCCCGCCAGATGCACGACCCCGCGCGTCAGCGCATCGGCAGAGCGTCGCAGGCCAAAGGCCAGCGCCAGCGCCAGCAGCACCGCCAGCACCGCGCTGATGGCGCCCAGCCGCAGGCTGTTGAAGGTCCACTGCACGAAGCGGTCCCAGGGCAGCACGGACCAGTCCGCCACCAGCGGGCGGAGCATGAACAGCACCGGCAGGACAAAACCCATGAGGACCGGCACGGCGCACACGCCCCAGGCCAGCAGCAGGCCCCGGCCCTTCAGGATCACCGGCTGCCCCTCGGCGGATCCCGCACGGGCTCCGCGGCCCGTGGTGAAGCGCATGCGCTGCTGGGCCCGCCGCTCCAGCCACAGCAGCGCCGCCACCACGGCCAGCAACACCGTCGCGAGCTGCGCGGCGGCGATGCGGTTGTCCATCGACAGCCAGGCCTTGTAGATGCCGGCGGTGAAGGTCTGGATGCCAAAGTAGCTGGCCACGCCGAAATCGGCCAGCGTTTCCATCAGCGCCAGCGCCACGCCGGCGGCCACGGCGGGCCGGGCCAGGGGAAGCGCCACGCGGCGGATGCGGCGCCACAGGGGTGCCCCGAGCAGGCGGGCCGCTTCCATCAGGTGGGTGGCCCGGTCACCGAGCGCCGCGCGGGTCAGCAGGTACACATAGGGGTACAGCGAAAAGGTGAACACCCAGGCCGCGCCGCCCACGCCGCGGATCTCGGGCAACAGCCGGCCCTGCAGCCCGAAACTGGCGCGCAGCCAGGTCTGCAGCGGCCCGCTGAATTGCAGGAAGTCGGTGTAGCCAAAAGCCACCACATAGGCCGGCATCGCCAGCGGCAGCAGCAGCGCCCACTCGAACGTGCGCCGGCCACGGAACTCGAACAGGGTGACCGCGGCGGCCGTGCCGGCCCCCACCAGCGTGACGCCCAGGGCCACCAGCAGGCACAGGCGCAACGAAGTCCAGGTGTAGTCGGGCAGCACGGTGCGCCCCATCTCGCCAAGGATCTGAAGGGTCTGGGCATCCCATTGCAGCCAAGACGCAAAGACCGCCAGCACCGGCAGCGTGAGCACGGCGGCCACGGCCAGCAGCAGCAGGGATTGGAGCCGATGGGCGGGCATGGATGGCAGGGAAGGCAGGGAAGGCAGGGAAGGCGGGCGAGCCCAGTTGATGCAAATGAGAATTGTAAGTATCTACAATCCCCGCATGTACCTGGAGCTTTCGCAACTGCGCGTTCAGTATACCGGTCGCGCCCGTCCGGCGGTCGACGGCGTGTCGTTCGGCCTGCGCGCGGGAGACATTGGCGTGCTCATCGGCCCTTCAGGCTGCGGCAAGACCACGCTGCTGCGCGCGGTGGCCGGCCTGGAACCCGTGGCCTCGGGCCAGATCCGGCTGTCCGGCGAAGTGGTCGGCAGTGCCGGGCAAAGCCTGGCGCCCGAGCGGCGGCGCATCGGCATGGTGTTCCAGGACTATGCGCTGTTCCCCCATCTGGACGTGGGTCGCAACGTGGCGTTCGGCATCGACCACCTGCCGCGCAGCGAACGGGCCGCACGCGTGGCGCAGGTGCTGGCGCTGGTAGGGCTGGACGGCAGCCAGCGCCACTTTCCGCATGAACTCTCGGGTGGCCAGCAGCAGCGCGTGGCGCTGGCGCGCGCCCTGGCGCCACGGCCGCAACTGCTGCTGCTGGATGAGCCGTTCTCCAACCTCGACGTGGACCTGCGCGAGCGACTGGCCCACGAGGTGCGCGCCATCCTCAAGGCCGCGCAGGCGACGGCCCTGTTCGTCACGCATGATCAGCTCGAGGCCTTCGCCACCGGCGACGTGATTGGCGTGATGCACGAAGGCCGGCTGCACCAGTGGGATGACGCGTACACGCTCTACCACCGGCCCGCCACGCGGTTCGTCGCCGACTTCATCGGCCACGGCGTGTTCACGCAAGCCACCCTGCGGGAGACCGACAACGAGGTGGTCGTGCACACTGCGCTGGGCGACCTGCACGACATCGCCGAGTGCCCGCTGCCCGGTGCTTTCGCGGGCGGCGAATGCGACGTGCTGCTGCGCGCCGACGATATCGTGCACGATGACGCCGCCCCGGTGAAAGCGGAGATCCTGCGCAAGGCCTTTCGCGGGTCGGAGTTCCTGTACACCCTGCGTCTGAAGACCGGCGAAACCGTGCTGGCCCATGTGCCCAGCCATCACGACCATCGCATTGGCGAGTGGATCGGCATCCGCGCCGAAGTCGACCATGTGGTCACCTTCGAACGGGAAGCCGCACCTGCCGTCCCCCCCGATTTTTAAGATCAATCAGGCTGTAGCCCTTGCCGCGTGGTCACATATTGCTATTGATTCAATAGCAAACCAGAGAAATGACCAGGCCAGGATTCAGCGGCTGGCCAGGCCGTCGGCCATCTGCGGTGAAGCCCTGAGCCTCAGGACATCTCGCGCCAGCGTCGGACCCGTCTCCCGGGCGACCAAGGACACCGGCGCCACCAGCCAGCGGTCCAGCGGCGCCAGGCTGAGCCAGGACTCATCACCCGCCAGGGCGTTGAGTTTGAGGCGGGCCACCAGCAGTTGCAGCCACAGCGCCGTCCGCTCGGCGCGGGCGCTGTCGAGCTGGGCCTGCGCGTCCAGGACGTCGAGCCCGCTTTGCGTGCCGCGGGCCGCGCCCTGGCGCGCGGCGAGCAGGCTCTGGGCCGCGGCGCGCACGACCACGTCATGGGCCTGCAGGCGCTGCACAGCCTGCGTGAGAACCTCGTGCTCGTTGGCGACGAGTCCGTCCACCTCCCGCTGCGCCCCTTCCAGCAGGGCCTGGGCGCGGTCCAGCTGGGCCACGGCCTGGCGGCTCTGCGCGTCATAGCGCCCCCCGGCGTACAGCGGCATGGCCAGCTGGAGCCCGATGGCGCTGTTGAGGTAGGTGTTGTTGACCGAGGAGTAGCTGTCACTGGTGCTCTTGCTGCGGGCAATGATCAGGTCCAGTGTGGGCCAGCCGTCTTTGCGGGCGCGTTCGACGCCCTCGCGCGCCACCGCCACGGCAGCCTGTGCTGCCTGCACGTCGGGCGAACGCTCGCGCGCCCGCGTCTGCCAGGAGGCCAGGGTGCCCAGATCGCTCTCGGGCCAGGCCCAGCCCTCTTCGGCGGGCGCGAGCACCCGGGTCACGGGCTGTCCGACCATGCGCTCGAGCAGGCGCAGCGATTCGGCGCGGCGCGCCTCGGCCTGCAGCACGCGCAGGCCGGCGAGCGCCGCTTTGGCTTCGCGCGATTCGCGGTCCGAGGCACTGCCCAGGCCCAGAGGCACGGCGCGCTGCGCGGCGGCCAGCGCGCCCCGTTGTGCATCCTGTTGCGACCGCTGGGCGGCCAGATCGGCCTGCGCCCGCACCACGTCGAGATAGGCCGCGGCCAGATCGACCGCGAGCCGGCCGCGTTCGCCTTCCAGCAACGCCGTCTGGCGGCTGTTCTCGGCACGGGCCTGGCGCACGCGGGCGCGGCTCTCGGGCCGGTACAGGGGCTGGCGCAGCGTGACGGCTGCAGCGCCGGAGTAGTAGTCGAGCGAAGGCTGCGCGCGGCCGCCAAAGCGCGTGTCCAGATCGTTGTGCGTGCGGCTGATGCTCAGGTCAATCTCGGGCAGCAGGCGTGAGCGCGCAATCGCAAGGCCCTCGGTCTCGGCCCGGTAAGACGCCTGCGCCGCCTGGAACCGGGCCTCGTGACGCGCCGCCAGAACCAGCGCCGCCGCGGGAGAGAGGGCAGGCGGGCCCGCCGGCGGCGCATCGGCCGCGAGCCCGGCGGCAGCGCTCAGCCAGCAACTCAGGGCGATCAACGGACGTTTCATGGCTCAGGCTTCTTTCAGGGACTCGGCAAACCGCTTGAGCAGCGGGCGAAGCAGGTAATTCAACACACTGCGCTCGCCCGTCTTGACCACCACGTCGGCAGGCATGCCGGGTTGCAGCGACCGCCCCGCGAGCTGGCTCAATCCTTCAGGCGTGACCTCCACCCGCGCGAGGTAGTAGGCCCGGTGGGTGGTCGGGTCGACCAGGCTGCTGGCCGATACCGTGACCACGCGCCCCTTGAGCACCAGCTGAGGCAGGTTCACAAACGCCTGCAGGTGGATGTCGGCCGGGCTGCCCGGCTGGATGCGGTCGATGAGCTGGGGAGCAATCTGCGCCTCGAGCACGAGGCGGGCCTCGTCCGGCACGATTTCCATGATCCGCGCCCCGGGTGCGATGACGCTGCCCACGTTGGCACCGGCCAGCCCGACCACGGCGCCATCGATGGGTGCGCGCAGGACCGTGCGCTCCTGGCCTTCGGTGGCGGTCTTCATCCGTTCGGCCTGGGTGCCCGCGTCGCGCCGTGCATCGGCCAGCATGGCCTCGGCCTCCTTGCGGTATTCCTGTCGGCGCTGCTGCTGGCGGTACCCCACTTCGGCCAGCGACTCGCGCAGGCGCGCCTCGTTGCCCTGCAGGTCCGCCAGCCCGGCGCGCAGGTCCGCGGCCTGCCGCTCCAGTTCGCTCTGGCGGGACTGGGGAGTGAAGCCATCCGCCACCATCTGCCGCACGCCCACCAGTTCCCGCTCGATCAGGGCGTACTGCTGGCGCCGGGCTGCAAGGGACTGCCGGGCCCCCCCCAGGCTGGCTTCGATCGCACTGCGCTGGTGGCCGATGGCGGTCAACTCGCTGGTCAGGGCACGGCGGCGCGTGGCAAACAGTTCCTCCTGCAGCGCCATCTGCTGGCGCGCGAACGGTTCGTCCCGCAATGCCAGCAGCTCGGCAGGGAATTTGACGCTCGCCCGGTCGGCCTGCTCCGCCATGAGGCGTGCCTCGGCAGCCTTGAGGGAAATCCACTGTCCCTTGACTTCGTCCAGGCCAGCCCGGGCGCTCACGTCGGCCAGGCGCAGCAAGACCTCGCCCCGCGTGACGCGCTGACCCTCGTGCACCGCGAGCTCGGTGACCACGCCACCCGTGGGATGCTGGATCTGGGTGCTGCGGTTCTCGACCACGATGGTCGCGGGCGCGGGCACGCCTTCGTCCAGCGGTACCAGAATGGCAAACAGCAAAAAGCCGCCAAAGCCCAGCAGCAGAATCCACCAGCCCACCCGCAGGGTGCGCGCAACGTCCACGGGCGCCGGCGCCAGGAGCGGGCCCGCTGCGGCGCCCGGGGCCAGGGCCCCTTCGTCGCGCGCGCTCATGACGCGGCCCCCTGAGGCGCCGAAGCGCCTATGGCATTCTGCGGCGCCTGAGCGGAGTTGAGCTGCAACACCTGCTGCCGGGGGCCGAATGCAGCCACCACGCCATCGTTCAGCACCAGCAGGTTGTCCACCACGTTGAGCACGGAAAGGCGGTGGGCAATCATGATGATCGTGCGCCCTTTTTCCTTGAGGGCCAGGATGGCCTGCAACAGGGCCGCCTCGCCGGCATCGTCCAGGCTGGCATTGGGCTCGTCCAGCACCACCAGTGCAGGGTCGCCGTACAGGGCTCGCGCCAACGCAATGCGCTGGCGCTGGCCGCCTGACAAGCCGGCGCCACCGGCGCCCAGCGGGGTCTCGTAGCCCGATGGCAAGCGGAGCACCATTTCATGAACTCCGGCGGCCTGCGCCGCCCGCACGATTTTTTCATCGTCCAGCGGACCGAAACGGGCAATGTTCTCGGCGACCGACCCCTCCATCAACGCCACGTCCTGAGGTAGGTAACCGATGTGCGGGCCAAGTTCGGACTTGTTCCAGGTCGACACATCGGCACCATCGAGACGGACGGTGCCGCCTGCGGTCGGCCAGATGCCCACGAGCACACGCGCCAGCGTGGATTTGCCGGACGCGCTGGGCCCCACAACACCGAGGATTTCGCCCGGGCGGGCCGCAAAACTCACGCCGCGCAGCACCAGGCCCGCGCGGCCGGGCGGTGCGGCCAACAGGCCCTCGGCACGCAACTGGCCCGTCGGCGCGGGCAAGGTCAAGGTGACGGGTGGTGCCGGCTGGGCCTGCAGCAAGGCCACCAGGCGGTCCCACGCATCGCGAACGGCCACCACCTGCTTCCAGGAGCCGATGACCTGGTCCACCGGGCCCAACGCCTTGCCCATGAGGATCGACGCCGCGATCATGGTGCCCGGCGTCGCCGATCCTTCGACCACCAGGTAGGCTCCGGCCCCCAGGATCACCGACTGCATGGCCACTCTGAAGTTCTTGCTGGCGGCAGCCAGCACAGCCGCACGATCAGACGCCCGGGATTGCAACGCCAGCATCTGGCCATGCCGGTCCCACCAGCGGCGACGGATACCCGACAGCATGCCCATGGCCTCCATGACTTCCACGTTGCGCAGCTGATTACCGGCAAAGCCATTGGCCTGCATGGCGGCCTTCTGGGCCTGGGAGAGCACCGGCTCGGTCAGCCGCGAGGTTACGACGGCCAGCGTCACCGACACCAGCAAGCCCAGCAGCGAAATCAGGCCCAGCACGGGATGGAGCAGAAAACAGGCGAGCAAGTAGATCGGCACCCACGGCAGATCGAAATAACCGATCGCGGGGCCGGTGAGGAATTGCCGCACATTGGCAAAGTCAGCCAGCGGCTGCACCGGATTCCCCCGCCCCTGGCGCAGCAACTGGTGGAAGTTCGCGTCAAAGACGCGCCCCCCCATCTGGTGATCGAGCTGATTGCCGATGCGCACCAGAACATTGGCGCGAACCCACTCGAGCGAGGCCAGCAGCGCGATCAGGGCCACCGCGATGGCACTGATCGCCCAAAGCGTGCCCAGGTTGCGGCTGACCAGGACCCGGTCGTACATCTGCAGCATGTACAGCGACGGCACCAAACCCAACAGGTTGATGACCATCGAGAAGACCCCCAGCGTCACCCAGGCCGAACGAAACCGGGCCAGCGACTGGCCCAGCTCGGACTGCAGCCGCCCGGCCTGGGGCGCCGGTGCACCCCCTCCCATCGCATGGCCTGCGGAGGATGGAACAAAGGACATGGAGACGTCGGCTTCGACGGGCTAGCGCGTGGCCTGGAAGGCGCTGGCGCCCGAGAGGTTGCTGGTGGCGAATGCCGCGGACAGCACCGTCCGCGCAGCGTTCAGGGTCGTGATGCCGGCAAATTGCTGAATCGCCGAACCGACGCAGCTCTCGGTGAGCGCAAGGTCAAATACCGCCACCCCGCCCGCGTGGGGCGCCACACTGCCGGTGTAGCTGCATCCTGTATTGGTGCTGCCGGTGAGCACGCCGGCACCCGAGATATTGAGGGTCAGGACGACCGAGCCGCCATTGAATGTGGCGCGCCATGCACCGCTGATGTCAGCAAGTTGCGCCGGACTTTCGTAGGCCTTGTTGTAGACCAGCGCGTACGCCGGCGCCGTCCCCGCGGCCGCCACGCTCAACGTCCCCCGGGGCACCACCGAGCCACTGATGCTGAAACTGCTGGTGGCACCACTCGCCAGATTGAAATTGCGCCCGGCCACGGCAAACGCGGAGCCGCTGACCGTGCTCGTTCCCACCACCAGCGCGGTGGTCGCAGTGCCGGTCTGCACGATGGTCCAGACCGGGCCCTCGGCCAGGTACACCGCCAAAGCCGTGGTCTGGGCATCCACCGGCCCCGACCAGAACCCTTGAGTCGCTTCCGCATTGGCGGCGGGAGGCGGAGGGGACACCCCACCGCTGCCACCGCCGCCCCCGCAGGCTGTCAGCCCAACCAGGGCGATGAACATCAGGACTCGGAAGAACTGAAAAACTTGGGTCATTGGATTTCCACTGTGGTTGGCGAGTCGGCGCCCGGTCCTGCCGGGCCTCCGAGACGGGACTTCAAATTGCATCAGAACCAGAATCCGCCCCCCGGCACGGGGTCGGGCTGGTGGCCCACGAGGCTCACGGGCACATGGCCAACCACCCCGGTGCTGACGATCACGCCATTGGCCACACCATCCGAGTCGAACTGGCCACCATCGGTGATGGCAAAGTCAATGCGAATCTTGCTGCCCACGGTCTCGACCGCGGTCGCCACATTCGTCCAGTTGCCGGAGGTGTCCTGCAGCCAGTACGCGTTGGCGTGGGTGCTGCTGTCGACGAACACACTGAAGGTTTCGACCGTGCCCAGGCCGCCGACCTGGGCACCGAACTTCAGTGCGCCATTGAGCGCCAGAGTTGTCGGCGCGCTGACCGGGACGTCAGCCACGTTGAAGCCGAAGATGACCGCCTTGTTGCCATCGGAGGTGTCAATGAATCCCTTGGCCGAATCGGCCACGAGCGTGACAAACCGGGAGGCCTCGCTCCCCGCCCCGGGAACCGGTGCAGAGGTCACACTGACCTGGTAGTCGTCCAGCAGGCCGTCGCCGTTGCCATCCCCCAGCAAGCCGCCGGCATGCACGGCAGGGGCCTGGGACTCGACAGACCCGGGAACGCCATCGCTGTCGGTCACGGCGGCGGAGCTTCCCGAAACCACGTGCTCGGAAGCACCTCGTCCATCGCGGTAGTCCACCGTCAGGGAAATGTGGGCGCCGACGTCGTCGCTCCCCAGGACGTAGCTGGACGTATTGGCTCCTGCGATGGCCGCGCCATCGCGCAGCCACTGGAAGCTGAACGGACCCAACCCGTCCGGGTCAGTCAGTGACTGGGTGTTGGCGGTCAGGGTATCGCCCATCTGGGGCGCCGCCCCTGACGGCCCGCTCAGGGAAATCAGCAGGCCCGAACCCGGTACGTTGGGAGTCGGTGCAGGCGTCGGCGTACTGTTGGTCACATTGGTCGCGCTGAAGGACGCGGCGTCATTGCCCAGAACGTCCTGCACGGCGTTGACGTCGTTGCCGGCCGTGGGGTCGGTGTAAGCCACTGTCACGGTTTGCCCCGCCAGGACTGCCGTGGTCAGCGTCAACGTGACCGTCTTGGCCACGCCGTCCACCGCCAGGGAAGTGACGGCATTGCTGGACCCACCGGACACCACGGCGAAGGCCCCCACCAACGGGGCGTTCACGGCATCCAGCGCGCTGATGTCCGAGTAATTCAGGACCAGCGAATTGCCGTTGACGGCGCCCGAAAGCAGGACGGGCCCGACCCCGTCAACCACCAGCGCCTTGTTGGCACCTAGCGAGTTGGCCGCGCCGGGCGTCGCCAGGGTCAGGGTCACATCGTTGCCTGCCGTGTCCTTGATCGTGCCGCCGTTGAGGGCCAGGGCCGTGGTGCTCAGATAGTCGAGATCGGCACTCGTGTCCCCCGCCTGAACGGTGTAGCTGAAGTTCAGCGTATTGGTACCGCTGCCACTGGCGTAGTTGACGGCCCTGTCAACGGGGCCGGTCTCGAGCGTCAGTTGCGGAGTGCCGGTCACGTTGACGATTTCGTTAAAGGCAACGCTCACAGTAATCAGGTCACCCACCTTGTAGGTGCCATCCGCGGTGCCCGAATTGACCGCAGTCACCACCGGCGCCGTGGTGTCGATGGTGATGCCCAACCCACTGGAGGCCACGCTGGTGTTGCCGGCCGCATCCGTGGCCTTGGCTGTCAGGGTGTGCGCCCCCTGGCCCAGCGCCGTGGTGACGATGCTCCAGTTGCCCCCCGTGGCCGTGGCGGTGCCCAGCACCGTGGTGCCGTCGGTGTCGTAAAGGGTGACCAGCGCCCCGGCCTCGGCCGTGCCCGTGATGGTGGGGGTGGTGACGTTGGTGAGATCGTCCGTATTGGAGCTGCCGCTGTCGCTGGCCGTGGCCAGGTCCGGGGTGCTCGGCGCCGCCGGCGCCGTGGTGTCGATGGTGATGCCCAACCCGCTGGAGGCCACGCTGGTGTTGCCGGCCGCATCCGTGGCCTTGGCTGTCAGGGTGTGCGCCCCCTGGCCCAGCGCCGTGGTGACGATGCTCCAGTTGCCCCCCGTGGCCGTGGCGGTGCCCAGCACCGTGGTGCCGTCGGTGTCGTAAAGGGTGACCAGCGCCCCGGCCTCGGCCGTGCCCGTGATGGTGGGGGTGGTGACGTTGGTGATGTTGTCCGTGCTGGAGCTGCCGCTGTCGCTGGCCGTGGCCAGGTCCGGTGCTCGGCATAACCGTGCCTCGTGGTGTCGATGGTGATACCCAACGCTGGAGGCCACGCTGGTGTTGCGGCCGCATCCGTGGCCTTGGCTGTCAGGAATTTATTGCGCCCCTGGCCCAGCGCCGTGGTGACGATGCTCAGTTGCCCCCGTGGCCGTGGCGGTGCCCAGCACCGTGGTGCCGTCGGTGTCGTAAAGGGTGACCAGCGCCCCGGCCTCGGCCGTGCCCGTGATGGTGGGGTGGTGACGTTGGTGATGTTGTCCGTGCTGGAGCTGCCGCTGTCATGGCTGTGGCCAGGTCAGGGTGCTCGGCGCCTGCCGGCACCGTGAGGTGTCGATGGTGATGCCCAACCCGCTGGAGCCACGCTGGTGTTGCCGGCCGCATCCGTGGCCTTGGCTGTCAGGGTGTGCGCCCCCTGGCCCAGCGCCGTGGTGACGATGCTCCAGTTGCCCCCCGTGGCCGTGGCGGTGCCCAGCACCGTGGTGCCGTCGGTGTCGTAAAGGGTGACCAGCGCCCCGGCCTCGGCCGTGCCCGTGATGGTGGGGGTGGTGACGTTGGTGATGTTGTCCGTGCTGGAGCTGCCGCTGTCGCTGGCCGTGGCCAGGTCCGGGGTGCTCGGCGCCGCCGGCGCCGTGGTGTCCAGCACGTAGGCCTGGCTGGCCGCGGTGCCGCTGTTGCCCGCGGTGTCGGTGACTCTGACCCTGAGTGTGTTGCTGGCGGTCAGTGTGGTGGCCAGCGACCAGGTGTTGGACCCCACGCTGGTGGTGGCGGTGGCCCAGGTGGCTCCGTTGTCCAGCGACACCTGCATTTCTCCAGCCACCATGTTGGCGCTGGTGGTGCCGAGATGGTTTTGCGCCGCGGTGTTGGTGATAAGTCCGTGCCTGCGGGCTTGCCCGTGTCCGCCGAGAACGCAATGGTGGATATGGTGGTGGTGGGCGCCGTGGTGTCCAGCACGTAGGCCTGGACTGGCCGCGGTGCCGCTGTTGCCTGCGGTGTCGGTGACTCCTGACCCTGAGTGTGTTGCTGGCGGTCAGTGTGGTGGCCAGCGACCAGGTGTTGGCCCCCGCTGGTGGTGGCTGTGGCCCAGGTGGCTCCGTTGTCCAGCGACACCTGCACGTTCTTAGCCACCATGTTGGCGCTGGTGGTGCCAGATGGTTTGCGCCGCGGTATTGGTGATGAAGTCCGTGCCCGAACTTTGCCCGTGCCGAGGGCACTTGTGGTGGATATGGTGGTGGTGGGCGCCGTGGTGTCCAGCACGTAGGCCTGGCTGGCCGCGGTGCCTGTGCCCGCAGTGTCGGTGACTCTGACCCTGAGTGTGTTGCTGGCGGTCAGTGTGGTGGCCAGCGACCAGGTGTTGGCCCCACGCTGGTGGTGGCGGTGGCTGATGGCTCCGTTGTCCAGCGACACCTGCACGATTTCTCCAGCCACCATGTTGGCGCTGGTGGTGCCCGAGATGGTTTGCGCCGCGGTGTTGGTGATGAAGTCCGTGCCCGAACTGCCCGTGTCCGCCGAGAACGCAATGGTGGATATGGTGGTGGTGGGCGCCGTGGTGTCCAGCACGTAGGCCTGGCTGGCCGCGGTGCCGCTGTTGCCTGCGGTGTCGGTGACTGACCCTGAGTGTGTTGCTGGCGATTCAGTGAGCGTAGCGACCAGGTGAGCCCACGCTGGTGGTGGCGGTGGCCAGGTGGCTCCGTTGTCCAGCGACACCTGCGCATTTCTCCAGCCACCATGTTGGCGCTGGTGGTGCCCGAGATGGTTTGCGCCGCGGTGTTGGTGATGAAGTCCGTGCCCGAACTGCCCGTGTCCGCCGAGAACGCAATGGTGGATATGGTGGTGGTGGGCGCCGTAGTGTCAACACGTAGGCCTGGCAGCCGCGGTGCGCCACTGTTGCCTGCGGTGTCGTGACTCTGACCTGAGTGTGTTGCTGGCGGTCAGTGTGGTGGCCAGCGACCAGGTGTTGGCCCCACGCTGGTGGTGGCGGTGGCCCAGGTGGCTCCGTTGTCCAGCGACACCTGCACGATTTCTCCAGCCACCATGTTGGCGCTGGTGAAGATTGCCAGATGGTTTGCGCCGGTGTTGGTGATGAAGTCCGTGCCCGAACGCCCATTGTCCGCCGAGAACGCAATGGTGGATATGGTGGTGGTGGGCGCCGTGGTGTCAGCACGTAGGCCCTGGCTGGCCGCAGTGCCGCTGTTGCCTGCGGTGTCGACGACTCTGACCCTGAGTGTGTTGCTGGCGGTCAGTGTGGTGGCCAGCGACCAGGTGTTGGCCCCCACGCTGGTGGTGGCTGTGGCCCAGGTGGCTCCGTTGTCCAGCGACACCTGCACGATTTCTCCAGCCACCATGTTGGCGCTGGTGGTGCCCGAGATGGTTTGCGCCGCGGTGTTGGTGATGAAGTCCGTGCCCGAACTGCCCGTGTCCGCCGAGAACGCAATGGTGGATATGGTGGTGGTGGGCGCCGTGGTGTCGATGGTGATGCCCAACCCGCTGGAGGCCACGCTGGTGTTGCCGGCCGCATCCGTGGCCTTGGCTGTCAGGGTGTGCGCCCCCTGGCCCAGCGCCGTGGTGACGATGCTCCAGTTGCCCCCCGTGGCCGTGGCGGTGCCCAGCACCGTGGTGCCGTCGGTGTCGTAAAGGGTGACCAGCGCCCCGGCCTCGGCCGTGCCCGTGATGGTGGGGGTGGTGACGTTGGTGAGATTGTCCGTGCTGGAGCTGCCGCTGTCGCTGGCCGTGGCCAGGTCTGGGGTGCTCGGCGCCGCCGGCGCCGTGGTGTCGATGGTGATGCCCAACCCGCTGGAGGCCACGCTGGTGTTGCCGGCCGCATCCGTGGCCTTGGCTGTCAGGGTGTGCACCCCCTGGCCCAGCGCCGTGGTGACGATGCTCCAGTTGCCCCCCGTGGCCGTGGCGGTGCCCAGCACCGTGGTGCCGTCGGTGTCGTAAAGGGTGACCAGCGCCCCGGCCTCGGCCGTGCCCGTGATGGTGGGGGTGGTGACGTTGGTGATGTTGTCCGTGCTGGAGCTGCCGCTGTCGCTGGCCGTGGCCAGGTCTGGGGTGCTCGGCGCCGCCGGCGCCGTGGCGTCCAGCACGTAGGCCTGGCTGGCCGCGGTGCCGCTGTTGCCTGCGGTGTCGGTGACTCTGACCCTGAGTGTGTTGCTGGCGGTCAGTGTGGTGGCCAGCGACCAGGTGTTGGCCCCCACGCTGGTGGTGGCGGTGGCCCAGGTGGCTCCGTTGTCCAGCGACACCTGCACGATTTCTCCAGCCACCATGTTGGCGCTGGTGGTGCCCGAGATGGTTTGCGCCGCGGTGTTGGTGATGAAGTCCGTGCCCGAACTGCCCGTGTCCGCCGAGAACGCAATGGTGGATATGGTGGTGGTGGGCGCCGTGGTGTCCAGCACGTAGGCCTGGCTGGCCGCGGTGCCGCTGTTGCCTGCGGTGTCGGTGACTCTGACCCTGAGTGTGTTGCTGGCGGTCAGTGTGGTGGCCAGCGACCAGGTGTTGGCCCCCACGCTGGTGGTGGCTGTGGCCCAGGTGGCTCCGTTGTCCAGCGACACCTGCACATTTGCTCCAGCCACCATGTTGGCGCTGGTGGTGCCAGATGGTTTGCCGCGGTGTTGGTGATGAAGTCCGTGCCCGAACTGCCCGTGTCCGCCGAGAACGCAATGGTGGATATGGTGGTGGTGGGCGCCGTGGTGTCCAGCACGTAGGCCTGGCTGGCCGCGGTGCCGCTGTTGCCTGCGGTGTCGGTGACTCTGACCCTGAGTGTGTTGCTGGCGGTCAGTGTGGTGGCCAGCGACCAGGTGTTGGCCCCCACGCTGGTGGTGGCGGTGGCCCAGGTGGCTCCGTTGTCCAGCGACACCTGCTGATTTCCCCGGCCACCATGTTGGCGCTGGTGGTGCCGAATGGTTTTTGCGCCGCGGTGTTGGTGATGAAGTCGTGCCCGGAAACTGCCCGTGTCGCCGAGAACGCAATGGTGGATGGTGGTGAGGTGGGCGCCGTGGTGTCCAGCACGTAGGCCTGTGGCCGCGGTGCCGCTGTTGCCGCGGTGTCGGTGACTTTCTGACCCTGAGTGTGTGTTGCTGGCGGTCAGTGTGGTGGCCAGCGACCAGGTCTGTTGGCCCCCCCACGCTGGTGGTGGCGGTGGCCCAGGTGGCTCCGTTGTCCAGCGACACCTGCGATTCTCCAGCCACCATGTTGGCGCTGGTGGTGCCGAGATGGTTTGCGCCGCGGTGTTGATGAAGTCCGTGCCCGAACTGCCCGTGTCCGCCGAGAACGCAATGGTGGATATGGTGGTGGTGGGCGCCGTGGTGTCCCAGCACGTAGGCCTGGCTGGCCGCGGTGCCGCTGTTGCCCACGGTGTCGGTGACTCTGACCCTGAGTGTGTTGCTGGCGGTCAGTGTGGTGGCCAGCGACAGGTGTTGGCCCCCACGCTGGTGGTGGCGGTGGCCCAGGTGGCTCCGTTGTCAACGACACCTGCACATTTCTCCAGCCACCATGTTGGCGCTGGTGGTGCCCGAGATGGTTTGCGCCGCGGTGTTGGTGATGAAGTCCGTGCCCGAACTGCCCGTGTCCGCCGAGAACGCAATGGTGGATATGGTGGTGGTGGGCGCCGTGGTGTCCAGCACGTAGGCCTGGCTGGCCGCGGTGCCGCTGTTGCCTGCGGTGTCGGTGACTCTGACCCTGAGTGTGTTGCTGGCGGTCAGTGTGGTGGCCAGCGACCAGGTGTTGGCCCCCACGCTGGTGGTGGCGGTGGCCCAGGTGGCTCCGTTGTCCAGCGACACCTGCACGATTTCTCCAGCCACCATGTTGGCGCTGGTGGTGCCCGAGATGGTTTGCGCCGCGGTGTTGGTGATGAAGTCCGTGCCCGAACTGCCCGTGTCCGCCGAGAACGCAATGGTGGATATGGTGGTGGTGGGCGCCGTGGTGTCCAGCACGTAGGCCTGGCTGGCCGCGGTGCCGCTGTTGCCTGCGGTGTCCGGTGACTCTGACCGGAGTGTGTTGCTGGCGGCGAGGAAGAGATTCAGTGGCCAGCGACAGGTATTTAGCCCCCACGCTGGTGGTGGCTGTGGCCCAGGTTCGTTGCTGACACCTGCACGATTTCTCCAGCCACCATGTTGGCGCTGGTGGTGCCCGAGATGGTTTGCGCCGCGGTGTTGGTGATGAAGTCCGTGCCCGAACTGCCCGTGTCCGCCGAGAACGCAATGGTGGATATGGTGGTGGTGGGCGCCGTGGTGTCGATGACCAATGCCTTGTTGGCCCCCAGCGAGCCCGCCGCACCCGGCGACGGGAGCGTCAACACCGCATCGGTCGCGCCATTCTTGATGGTGCCCCCATTCAGGGTGAGCGCCGAGGTGCTCAGGTAGTCGAGATCAGCGCTGGTGTCACCGGCCTGCACGGTGTAGGTGAATGTGAGCGTATTGGTGCCCGAACCCACCCCGGAGTAGCTGATCGTCCGATCCGTGGTGCCGGTCTCGAGGGTCAACTGCGGCGTGCCGGTCACCGTCACCGTATTGGTGAAGGTCACCTGGATGCTGATCACGTCCCCGGCCTTGTAGGCCCCGTTTGCCGTGCTGGAGCTCACCCCCAGCACCCCGAGATAGGCCGTATCCTGCGTCCCGCCTCCCGTGGAAACAATGGTCGAAGTGGGCGCGCCTGCCGGACCCGGAGAGCTGGCCCCCCCCTTGGTCGCCGCTCCTCCCGTGCCGCCCACACCGACGTTGCCGGTGGAAAGGGTTGCGGTGGTGGCAGCATCCAACTGAGCCGTGCCCCCCACATTCCACATGACCCCCACACCCGCGCCGCCTGTACCGCCCGCACCGTTGTTCGCACTCGCCGCGGCGGCTCCTCCCCCTCCACCACCGCCTGCAGCAATGTTGTTGGTGATCGAACTGTTGAGAATGGTGATGGTGCCGGTGTTGTAGATGGCCGCTATCGCATCGCCCCCCCGCCCGCCGCCCCGGTCGTAACCCGCGCCGCCGCCGCCGCCTCCGATACTGATGCTTCCATTGCTGGCCGTTGCTCCCGCGCCGCCACTGGTATAGCCGGAGTAAGTTCCACCCGCGCCGCCGGAGGCAGACCCGCCTTTGCCACCCAGAAACTGGGTCGGCGAGGCCGAGAATCCGGCGCCATTGCCACCGGTGCCTGCACTCGGGAGGCCCGCGATGAAAGGCGGATTGGCGCCGCCCGTCCCCCCGTTGGTGGTCCCGAAACCACCGCCACCGCCACCGCCGCCGCCGCCGCCGCCGACCTGACTGCCACCACCACCGCCGCCCGCCGCCTTGTTGGCCGTGATGGTGCTGTTGGTGATGGTCAGAGTACCGGAATTGCGGATGCCCGCACCCAGGGCATCCCCCCCCTGGGATCCGGCGGCCCCGCTTCCAATGCTGCCACCGTTGCCGGTAAGAAAGCCATTGGTGATGGTGAGGTTGCTGATGGACACCGCTGACCCGGCGCCCGAAGTCGCGACATCCAGAACCCGCGTCAGGTTGTTGCCACTGAGCGTGAACCCGCCCCCCACAATCGCCATGGTCTGGCCATCCGTCACGTTGATGCTGATGGCATCCGCAGCCGATGCAAACGTGATGTTTCCAGTGAGCGTAATGGTGTCAGCCAGGCCGTCGCCGTTGCCCGCGGCGATGGCCGCCTTGAGCTGCGCCACGGTACTTACACTGGCCGTGTGCAGCGTGTAGCTGTAACCCGACAAATCCTGCACATGGAGAGCGGGAGCGCCATCAATGCTGCCCGTGGATATCTCGAGGTTCCAGTCTCCCCCTCTGGCGGAGGCACCCGTGCTGTTGTCCGAGGCCGCGACATCCGCCCCGGTCATGTCAGCCAACGCCTGCACGAAGCTCGCACCTTGCTCACCTGCGCCCACATCGCATCCATACAGCAGGATGTCCCCATCCGCTGACAGCGCCCGTCCAATGGCCGCGAGATCGCCCTGATGCTCCCCAAGATTTCCGGCGAAGAGTGGGCCGTTGCCCAATAGCAGCACCCCCTGGTCGCCATGCGAAACAACGCTGATGGAAGCCACGTCGTGCATGCCATCCAGCGCCCGGGCCATCTGCTGGACCCCGTTCTGATCGGGGTCGAGTACAACAACCTTCACGCCCGGCTCTGCAGCGGCCACGATGGATTGCAGATCAGGCACCCGGCCATCGACAAAAAGCACCTTGCTCACCGGCGCCTCCACTGGCATCGGGCCGGTGAACAAACTCAAATCGCTGCTGGACATCATGATGCTTCCTTGGACTCGGGAGATTGGGGGCGCGGCGGGGTTGGCAGCGCGGAAATGACATTGCTTCGACTGGCGGAGTGATTTTTCCAGAACGACAGTGCCGAATACTGCTCGAACAAATCAGGTGGAAGGATCGTGCGCCTCTGCTCCAGCCGAACCTCCGGCCGGACCTTGTGCAGGCCATGCACGCCCAGGGGAGCGTCAAACTCGGGGGCATCGTATTGCACGTTGCTGAAATCGTGCTCCGCCTCAGGCTCACCCACGAACTGGTAAATCAGGGGTATGACCTTGCCCGGCGCCTGCACCAGCAGGTCATAGTCGACCACAAGAAGGCGTTCTGCGTGTTCGCCGTAAAAAGCCTCTTTGAGAGCGGCCCACGGATAGCCCACAAGACGGTTGCGTTGCGCCAATGTATCCACGCGGCTGTAGACCGTGTTGCGCTCAATGTCGTCATTGAAGAGGCGGGTCAGTTCGTAAGGGTTGGCACGGTAACGTCGCTCCAGGCTGTCCATGATCCATGCAACGTTGCGTACACAGGCAATGACCTTTGCGCCTGGAAATAGGTCAACCAACGCGGGCAGCTTGGCCGACCACATCCGGTTCGTATCAAAAATGACGGACTTGCCCGCCTGATCTGCATAGTAGGCGTCAAACAGACCTCTCACCAGGCGGCGGCGCTGCTCCTGAGTGATGATCGACCCGTACTCCGTCCCCGCCGCGAACTGCTGCAACATACCCGACATGAGCGCCCCCACCGGACTCGTCATGCCAGCGTGAAAACGAGGGTTCTGCCGCAAAATCGCAGCAAGAAGCGTGGAGCCTGCGCGTGGCAGACCCGAGATGAAATGGTATGTCGGCATTACGCCTTTCCGGTTCCCTGAGCAGTGGCGACAGTCAAACTGACAACCTCGCCTTGCCATGGAGTCTACCGCTTCCCCCCCCGGAATGTCGCGTCTTTGCGCGCCCTCCATGCCCCCGGGCGGACCGGACTTTCCCTACTTCATTTCCATCCGCGAAGCAACCCACATATTGATGATTGACGCCCATGGCGGCTCCACCTAGCATGACCGCTTCATACTGAAAGGGAGCGAAAGCATGGAAGCATTCCTGGGCACGATCTTGGCCGTCGGTTTCAACTACGCACCACGCGGCTGGGCGTTCTGCAATGGACAACTGCTTGCCATTGCACAGAACAGCGCCCTGTTTTCGCTGCTCGGAACCACCTACGGCGGCGATGGCCGGACCACATTCGCCTTGCCGGACCTCCGAGGTCGCACAGTCGTTGGAGGGCAAGCCAACGGGCCAGGCCTCACACCCATTCAAATGGGACAAATGGCCGGCACCAACCACGTGACCGTCATCGGCTCCGGCGCTGTCTCGATCAGCCTGACCAGCGCAAACCTGCCCGCACACACTCATCCGGCCAGCATGAGCCCGACAGGCCTGACCGCCACCACCACACTCGCAGCCTCCACGGGCACCTCGGGCGGACTCGTGCCGGCCGCCGGCACGCTGCTCAGCGGCACGGCGGGAGGCCCTTCCGGCGCCGCCATCTACGTGCCGCCCGCTCAGGCAGGCACGACGGTTGACCTGGGCGGCATCAACACCACGCTGGACGGTGCCGGCTCTGTGACTGTGGGCGCCAACACCGGCGGAGGGGCCCCCCTTGCAGCGCCTGTCCAGACCCAGGCTCAGGCGTCGGTGATGCAGCCTTACACCGGCCTGAACTACATCATCGCACTGCAGGGAATCTTTCCTTCCAGAAACTAGGCACGTCTCATCCACGGCGCTAGTGATCCGCCTGGACGGCGATGGGCTTTCGCCCACTGGACATGTAGCACCACTTCTCAACCAATTCACAGGGGTTATTCATGCAAGTATTTCTCGGGACGATCATGGCCGTCGGCTTCAACTACGCACCACGTGGCTGGGCGTTCTGCAACGGACAGCTGCTGTCCATCGCACAGAATTCGGCGCTTTTCGCTTTGCTTGGCACCATGTACGGCGGAGATGGGCAGCAGACCTTCGGCTTGCCGGATTTGCGGGGTCGTACGATCGTCGGCAGCCAGGGCAACGGCCCCGGAATCGCTCCGGTGCAGCAAGGCGAAATGGCGGGGACCAATCAGGTCACCGTCATTGGCTCCGGCGCTGTCTCGATCAGCCTGACCAGCGCGAACCTGCCCGCACACACTCATCCGGCCAGCATGAGCCCGACGGGCCTGACCGCCACCACCACACTCGCGGCCTCCACGGGCACCTCGGGCGGACTCGTGCCGGCCGCCGGCACGCTGCTCAGCGGCACGGCGGGAGGCCCCTCCGGCGCCGCTATCTACGTGCCGCCCGCTCAGGCAGGCACGACGGTTGACCTGGGCGGCATCAACACCACGCTGGGCGGCAATGGCTCCGTGACCGTGGGCGCCAACACGGGCGGGGGCCAACCCCTTGCAGCGCCTGTCCAGACCCAGGCGTTGACGTCCATCATGCAGCCCTACACCGGCCTGAACTACATCATTGCGCTGGAAGGCATCTTCCCGTCCAGGAACTGACGGAGCCGCAACGCTTCCAACTGCTCGTAACACGACCACAAGGAAGTCTCGAGCGCGGACTTCCAAAGCGGCGACGCCGGTTCGACCGAATCGGTGTCGCCTTCGTATTTCTGGTGCCGATGCTTTGAGTGGAAGGCGGCACGCCCCTGAAGGGCGCGCAATTCAGCCTGATTGCAATGCACACCAAACAGCGGCAGGAGCTTGGACCAGACCACCTCCGGTAATTGGCTGTGGTTGACCAACACCAGTGCCGCATCGGCGTCTGACGCCCCACTCAGTCTCAGCGCAGCGTCGAATATGGCCTGCAGGACACCAGCACAATAGCCATCCAGATCAGCCGGCATCAACCCGGGCACCTCCGTCCGAAGCCGAGGAGTCTCCAGCAGACCCGGCACCATTTGCGGACCACGTTGGCGCCGATGGGATGCCATGACTTCTTCGGGATTCCGGTACATGAACAGGAACAAAGCCTTGGGGAATGCGGCACGAAGCAGCGGTATCCAAGGAACATGCCAACTGTCCAGCTTGATGAACAAGTGTTGCTCGTCGCCGGAGCGTCGCTGCCCCAAGGCGGCAATGACCTGGCGTAGAACCGTCGACGCATCCAGACGGCCGGCTTCCTGATCGATCAGCCGGAACAGGGAATCCAGCACCGGAGGTTCCGACAGGACAATGCACCGCGAAAGCGTTGCCAGCATTTGAGTCAGGAGCGTGGACCCGCAACGTGAGACGTGAAAAATGAATGCCGTTGGGGGCACGCTGTCAGGCCAATCGCCCAATTGATTCAGCGGGGTCTGGCAGACGCGGCGATCCGCTGAGGCCTGGTCCAGGAAGCTGTCCTTGAAAAATGCGTCTGTCAGCGGGGCTGAACCGAGGTGTCGCCACCAGACGCCCAAGGGGTCGTCGCTGACGACCATGGGATACCAGTGGGCCAGCGTAGGCAACTCCTCGCGCGCGACCTTCAGGCCCCTGATCAGGGAGTTTTCCTCTGCCGTCAGACGCATACCGGATCAGTAGGCGCCCACATCAGCCATCGCCTGCAGGGAGTCCGCCATGCGATGTGCGGCAACACTCCCGACCATTCTCAGAGAAGCAATGACCTCATCGACGTTGTCGTCACGAATCATCGGGTCTCCGTATTTCGAAGCTTCGCGGGCGACCCATCCGGCGGACCTGAAGATCGACTCCAGCCACTCGTTACTGATGCAATCGATCATCAGATGGATTCTCGCGGCCGGACCACGGTTCTCTACGGCATGAAGGCAACTGGCGTTGAGATACCAGGTGGCGCCCGCAGAAAAATGCACTTCTTCGCCATCAATGCGGAACACCACCTCAGGAAACGTCACAATCGGAACATGAAGCCGGGTGACCCCGTCTTCCAGTGAGGCTCCGTCATCACGGTGTTCCCGGATGATTCCCCCCGCCTCCAGCGACATAAGACGTATGGAAGTCTTTTCGCATTGAAAGCCATCGATAACCTGCCTGAAATACGGACAACGCTCGAGTATGACCGTGTCTTCAAATGCGGCCCCGTCAAGAGGAAGGATGTTGTCGATCCGGCCGCCCACCGATCGAAGAGGAATGCAGCTCCAGCTGTTCTCATACGCCCGGGTGTTGAAATGGGCGATCCACTCCGATTGCTCAATGGACGCCAAGTCAGCCTGAAGCCTCTCAACATCAAATGACATGGGCAATTGGAGATACCGGGTGGGATTGACCACTTGCATCATTCGCCCCAGACCATCTGCATGAACATCTCGTCTTCGCTGGAGACCGAAAATCCGTGGGACAGGTACAGGGCGATTGCCCCAGGGTTGAATTTGCTGACCGCGAGGCTAACGGATTTGCCCCTTTCACTCGCGCTCTGCTGCATAGCGCTCAGAATGGCGCTCGCTACGCCCTTGCGGCGCTCCGCCGTCAATACTGCAAGATCCACCAAACGGAGATCTGTGTCCCCTTCATCGATGACCACGCGCCCAACCCATCGCTGATCCAAGCCAATGAGGAAAGACTGCGCCTGGGGAAAATGATGGCTGAATCCCACCTGCTGGACTCGATACTGCATCTGTATCAACTGGCCCAGCGCCACGGGATCCATACCCGGAACATGGAGGTCAGGCCGGCTGTCAGAAAACAGTGCCACCAAAAAATCGGCATCGCCGCCGTCAGGGCTGCGCAAAACAAAAGGCGGCGGCAATCGAAGCACAACATCTCCCTGAATCAGGCTTCATTCATGATGGCCTGCTTTTGGATAGTATCGTCAAAGATATCAAAAATCAGAAGCGTTCACCATGCATCTTTCATTTCAGGATTTTTCTCCGCTGGTGGGGACCTCTTTCACGGCACAAACCCTCAGTGGGCCACTCCAGCTCGTGTTGATCGAGGCGGTGGAACGACCCCGTCGCGGTCTGCCGCCCGAATTTCGGACGCCGCTGTCCCTGATTTTTTCAGGGCCCGACACACCTCAGTTGATGCAGGACAGCTATCAACTCGACCACCCCAAACTCGGCTCCCATCTTTTGATGCTCGTGCCGATTGCCCGGCATTCTGTTGCCTCGGCCTCAGCGCACCCTACCGGCCCCATCTATGAAGCGATCCTGAGTTGAGCCTTCCGTGGTGCTGGGGTCAGAAATAGCCTTCACGTTTTTTCTTTTCCATGGCACCCGCTTCGTCGGCATCGATCAACCGACCCTGACGCTCGGAGTACCGGGATGCCATCAATTCGTCGATCACGGCTGAGATAGTGGCTGCTCGCGATTCAACAGCCCCAGTCAGCGGGTAGCAACCCAGGGTGCGGAATCGGACTGATTTCATCTGGACTGATTCGCCTCGGCGCAGCACCATGCGTTGGTCGTCCCGCATGATCCAGGAACCGTCACGCCAAACCACGGGGCGCTCCTTTGCAAAATACAAAGGGACCACGGCCACGGCTTCACGCCGGAGATAACGCCAGACGTCGATTTCGGTCCAGTTGCTCAAAGGGAAGACCCGCATGGTCTCGCCGGGTCCCAAACAGCCGTTGAAAAGGCGCCACAACTCAGGGCGTTGGTGCCGAGGATCCCAGCCATGATGCCGATCGCGGAGGGAAAACACCCTTTCCTTGGAGCGCGAAGCCTCCTCATCGCGCCGACCACCTCCGATGAGCGCGTCAAAGCCACCCGCTTCCAGCGCCTGCCGAAGTGCCAGTGTCTTCATGACGTGGGTGTATCGCTTGCTGCCGTGATCAAACGGATTAATGCCGTCAGCCTGGCCTTGGGCATGTGTGTGGACCCGTAGATCCAGCGACAAACGCTTTGCCTCCCGATCCCTGAACTCCAGCATTTCCGAGAACTTCCAGCCTGTGTCGATGTGAAGCACGGGAAAAGGAAGCCGCCCGGGCGAGAACGCCTTTCGAGCCAGATGCAGCAAGGCCGTCGAATCCTTGCCAATTGAGTAGGCCAATACGGGCCGGGCGAACTGCACGACGGACTCACGCAATACGTGAATGGCTTCAGCTTCCAGTGCATCGATGGGGTTCATTGGAGCCCGGCAATCATCGCCAAAACCTGGCGAACGCTGTCGTCCAGCGACTGCCTGGACGTATCGATCACCAGGTCAGCCTCGATGGGCGCCTCGTATGGCGCCGAAATACCCGTGAAGTTCTCCAGTGCGCCCGTACGGGCGAGGCGATACAGACCCTTGGGATCGCGCTGCTCGCAAACGGTCAAAGGGGTGTTCACGTGAACCTCCCTGAACTCGGACGTCTTGAAGCGGTCACGCACCGCCTGGCGTTCACGGCGACTTGGCGAAATGAAACACGCCAGCACAATCAGGCCCGCATCGGTCATCAGCCGCGCGACCTCCCCCGCGCGCCGGACGTTTTCAGCGCGATCGGCCTCGGAGAACCCCAGGTCACGGCAAAGCCCGTGCCGCAGGTTGTCTCCATCCAGCAAGTACGTCGCATGTCCCAAGGCTTGTAAGGCCGCCTCGACCGCGTTGGCAAGGGTGGACTTGCCGGCGCCACTCAAGCCAGTCAGCCAGACTGTCACCGGCCTCTGCCGCAGACGGGCCATGCGCAACGATGGAGTCACCGTGGCTTCGTGCCAGAACAACTTGCGCGGCTCCGGGTGCGTCACCACGCCCGCAGCGACCGTTTCGTTGGACACCGGATCGACCAGCATGAAACCGCCCAACTCCCTGTGCGCTGCATAGCGGGTCAAGGCCACGGGCCGATCCATCAGAATTTCAACGCGGGACACGGCATTGGTCGAAACACCCCCCCCGGGCGCCTCGCACAGCGAGGCCCAATCCACGTTGGCAAGCACCTTGGTCAGTGTGGCGGGCGTCGTGGCGCAGCCCAGTCGCAGGAGATATCGGGTACTCAGAACTGCAGGCTCTTCACCGATCCACACGAGAAGTGCCTCGACAAAGTCACTGGCGACAAGAAGCCCCAGCGGGCCGCCGGACACCAACACATCGCCCCGACTCAAATCCATTTCGTCCGCCAGCACGAGTGACACTGCACGGCCCTCAGCGGCGGAAGGCAGTTCGGCGTCCATCGTGTGGATGGACTCGATTCGGGTCACCCGTTGACCCGGCAAAACCTGCACGGCCTGGCCCGCCCTGGCCACCCCTGCCGCCACGGTGCCATCGTAACTGCGCCACCGCGCCGACGGGCGGTTGGCCCGCTGGATCGGAAAGATCAGTGCCGCGGGTGAACCCGGATCTGCGTCCACCCTCCGCATCCGCAACTGGATCCATTGATAGAGTGAAAGGCCGGAGTACCAGGGCGTGAGCGTTGAAGCGGCAATCACGTTGATCCCCTGCGTACCCGATGTGGGCGCGAAGGTCACGGAATCGAATCCATGGGGCAGCGTTTCGATGCGTGACTGAATTTCATGCTCAATCCGCCGGAACGCGGCTTCTGGCTGGTCAATCAGGTCGATCTTGTTGACCGCTATGAACAGGTGGCCAAGCCGCAACAGACTGCACAGATAAAGATGCCGCCAGGTTTGCTCCGTGAGACCGCGCGACGCATCGACCAGCAAGATGCCTGCCGCGCACTGGGATGCCGCGGACACCATGTTCCTAGTGTACTGCACATGGCCGGGGCAGTCCGCGAGCACCAGGGGCTCACCTTCAACCCAGAGGTATCGCCAGGCGATGTCAATGGTGATGCCTTGCGCCTTTTCGTCGATCAGTCCATCAAACACGAGCGAATAATCCAGCTCGCCGCCGCCACCTGCCCGGCTTTCGGTGCGGAGCCTGTCCACCACATCCGCAGGCATCGCACCGAGGTCGTGGACGAGACGCCCCAGCAGGGTGCTCTTCCCGTCGTCGACCGAGCCTGCGGAAAGGATCTTCATTGCTGGATTTTCACGGATTGGCCATCACCATCATCTCAGGTCGATGACACGGGCACGCAAGTCCGCTGCCCATTGGCGCCGGTCGCGATCCGCGGCACCCTCCGGGTGCCCATAGTGAACCACCGCAACAATACCGGGCGTGGTCAGCGTCCGCCATATCGAGCCCACCAGCGTGTCGTCTCCGATATAGCAAGGCGCCAGGCTGGCCTGGCCACTTCCATCCACAAATTTGAGCCCTACAGGCAGAGCGGGAGCGCCGGCTGAAATGGCGGCCTGAATCAGGTTCGCATGGAACGGCAACAGGCTGACACCATCGCTGGTCGTCCCCTCGGGGAAGATCGCCAGGATATCGCCAGCCTGCAGGCTGGTGGCCATGACATGGACAACGCGCATGGCGTCTCGCCTGGACGCACGCTCAATGTAGAGCGTGCCAGCCCCCGTGGCCAAGGTACCAATGAGCGGCCAATGGCGCACATCGGACTTTGAAACAAACCGGCAATGGCGTGCCGCATGCATCACCAGAATGTCCAACCACGAAATGTGATTGGCCACCAGCAACACCGGCCCTGCGACTGGAGGCTCGCCGACCACCCGCAACTCGACCCCCAGCACTGACAGCATGCGGGCCGCCCAGGCCTGCACGCGAACATCTCTCTCGTCCTGGGCCAATCGGGGAAACACCAGTGCGATGGTCAGCCAGCCGCGCAGGGCGTGCAACACCACCCGCACCAGCTTGCCGCCAGCAACCAGGGCCTTCATTCAGCTTCGGTCCCAACCCTCAAACGCAACTTGCCCGCCGACCAGCGTCGCGCGGACTCGGCCGGGCAGGTCGTAGCCCGAAAACGGGGTGTGCTTGCCCTGACTGCGAAGGGCTTCGGGTGTTGCCTGCCAACTGGCCTGGGGATCAAAGATGCAGACATCCGCCACGCCGCCTTCCACCAACTGGCCGACACTGGCCTGCAGAGTCCCCAGGGCGGGACCGAGCACCCGAGCAGGCTCGCTCGTCAGAACAGCCAGCGACCGGGTCAGCCCGATACCACTTTCAAGCCCCCACTTGAGCGCCAGGCTCAAGAGCAGTTCAAGCCCCGTGGCGCCAGGTTCGGCTTCGGCAAAGGGCAGGGTTTTGGCATCTTCGTCCACGGGAGTGTGATCCGACACCAGCGCATCCGCCGTTCCGTCCGCCAGCGCCTCCCGAAGGGCGTCACGGTCCCGTTGTTGGCGCAGTGGCGGATTGAGCCGCAGGCGGCTGTCAAAGTAGCCGATATCCGTGTCGGTCAGGTGCAGGGAGTTGATGCTCACGTCGCAGGATACCGGAAGCCCCTCGGCCTTGGCCTGCCGAACCAGCGCCATGCCGGCTGCGCTGCTGATCCGGCACAAATGAACTCGCGCGCCGGTGATCCGCATCAACTCAAACAGCGTATGCAAGGCAATCGTTTCTGCCGCTACCGGTATGCCGCTCAAGCCCAGCCGGGTGGCAAGCGGGCCACTGGCAACCACACCCCGGCCGAGATGAAGCTCCTGGGGCCGCAGCCAGACCGTATAACCATAAGTGCTTGCATACTGCAATGCGCGCTGCATCACCTGGGTATTCGACAAGGGCACTTCCGCCTGGCTGAAGCCCACGCAGCCGGCTTCGGTCAGCTCCGCCATCTCGGTCAGCACCTCGCCCTGCAGGTTGCGGGTCAGAGCCCCCAGCGGAAACACGCGCGACTGATGCAGCTTTTCGGCGCGCATCTTGAGCATCTCCACCAGGCCGGGTTCGTCGAGCACTGGATCGGTATCGGGGGGACACACCAGACTGCTCACCCCTCCCGCGACTGCAGCGGCCATTTCGCTCTCGAGCATGCCCTCGTGCTCGTGCCCCGGCTCCCGTAAACGGGCTGCCAGATCGACCAGCCCCGGAGCCACGACGCAGCCTGTCGCATCAATGGTCTTGTTCGCCTGGAAATCCGGGGCCACCTGGCCAATGGCAATGATGCGGCCCGCCGCCACGGCAACGCTGGCAATGCTGTCGAAGTTGGAGGCCGGATCCACCACGCGGCCGTTCTTGATCAGGATTTTCATTCGGTCTTCACGCCTCGTTACCCGCCACGACGCCCATCACCGCCATGCGCACGGCGATGCCAAACGTCACTTGCGGAAGGATCACGCTCTGCTTGCCATCCACCACGGCGGAGTCAATCTCCACGCCACGATTGATGGGGCCGGGATGCATCACGATGGCATCCGGTTTGGCCAGTCTCAACTTCTCCGGCGTGAGACCAAAGCTCTTGAAAAATTCCTGGCTGCTGGGCAGAAGCGCGCCACTCATGCGTTCGTTCTGCAGCCGCAGCATGATGACCACGTCACAGTCCTTGATGCCCTCCTCCAGCGTGTGGCAGACGCGAACGCCCATCTGGGCCATGTCACCGGGCACCAGGGTTTTCGGCCCCACCACGCGGACCTCGGCGCATCCCAGCGTGGTGAGCGCATGGATATCGGATCTGGCAACCCGTGAATGCAACACATCGCCAACGATGGCCACGGCAAGATTGCTGAAGTCCTTCTTGTAGTGCCGGATGGTGTACATGTCCAGCAACCCTTGCGTGGGGTGCGCGTGGCGGCCATCCCCGGCATTGATCACGTGCACATGCGGCGCCACATGCTGCGCGATCAGATAGGGCGCACCGCTTTCGCTATGGCGAACCACAAAAAGGTCCGCGGCCATGGCGCTCAGATTGGCGATGGTGTCCAGCAATGACTCACCCTTGCTGGCCGACGAGCGGGCGATGTCCAGATTGATCACGTCCGCACTCAATCGCGTGGCTGCGATCTCGAAGGTGGTGCGGGTCCGCGTCGAGTTCTCGAAGAAGAGGTTGAAAACACTCTTTCCACGCAAGAGGGGCACCTTCTTGACCTCGCGATCATTCACGCTCACGAAGTTGGCCGCGGTATCCAGAATCTGCGTGACGATGTCTCTTGGCAGGCCCTCGATGGAAAGCAGGTGAATCAGTTCACCGTTGCGGTTGAGTTGGGGGTTGCGTTTGTACAGCACGTTCACTGCCCTTCTTCCACGCGAAAGCTGAATTGCCCATCGGCATCACGCGCCAGTTCGAGGGACTGCGATGCGGGAAGTGCAACGCGGGCAGCGGCAAAGTCCGCCTGTACCGGCAGCTCCCGCCCACCCCGATCCACCAGCACCGCCAGAAGCACGCTGGCAGGACGGCCATAGTCGAACAGCTCGTTGAGCGCGGCCCGGATCGTTCGCCCGGTGTAGAGGACGTCGTCCGTCAGGATGATATGGGCGCCGTTGACATCGAACCCCAGCTGAGTCTGCTGCGCGGCGGCGGCCAGACCGCGCTGGGCGAAATCATCCCGGTGCATGGCGGACGAGATGATGGCGGCCTCGTGCGCCAGCCCGAGGTCGCGATGAAGACGTGCGGCCAGCCAGGCGCCGCCCGAGGCAATGCCCACCAACTTCGCATCGTTCGACCTCAGGCGCCGCACCCCCCCCAGCAGTTCGGCATAGAGCGCCTCGGCGTTCAGGACCAGCGTACTCATCGTGCCTGCCCTCCAGCATTTCCACTGGCTTCCCACGCATCACCTGGGACACAGCAATTCACCGCAGACTCCTCAAAAATTGTTCAAGAATGATGCTGGCCGCAGCGGCATCAGCGTCGTCGGCCCCCGCCTCCTGCGCTTCGGTGGTGCTGTACCGCTCATCCACCTCGTGCACCGGAAGGCCAAACCGCCCGCGCAACTGTCGGGCAAACTTGCGGGCACGCGCAGTATTGTCGTGACTTGCCCCGTCGGGGTGGAAGGGTATCCCGACCACCAGCGCATCAGGTTGCCACTCGCGAATCAGCTTTTCCACCAAAGTCCATCGCTGCGCCCCTTCGGCGCGAAGCGTGCCGCGCGGCTGCGCAGTCCCGAGCAACCGCGTCCCGGTGGCTACGCCCGTGCGTTTGAGGCCGAAATCAAAGGCTAGGAAGGACTGATGCTGAAGAGGGACGTCGGCCACAGCGCCAGCGTCCATCACGCGTGCCCCGCGTCCGGAGACAACATCCAGGCCTCAAGTCCGAGCAGCTTGAGTGCCTGTGAATAACGCTGCTCGACGGGTGTATCAAAAATGACCGTCACGTCAGCGCTCACTGTAAGCCAGCTGTTCTCCGCCAGCTCGGACTCAAGCTGACCTTCACCCCAGGCCGAATACCCCAGGGACACCAGCACCTTGCGAGGGCCCGCGCCAGTGGAGAGAGCCTCCAGCACATCCTTGGAGGTGGTCATCTCCAGCCCTCCGGGTATCGTCATCGTGGAGGCATAGACCGACTCGTCAGATGAAGCCCCTTCACTGAAAATCGGCTCGTGCAACACAAAGCCCCGCTCGGTCTGGACCGGCCCCCCCTGAAAAACCGGTGCCTCCGACAGGTCATCGCGGCGCAACGGGAGTTCCACCTTGTCAAACAGGCCCTTGAGGTTGATGTCACTGGGTTTGTTGATGACCAGCCCAAGCGCTCCGCGTTCACTGTGCTCGCACAAATAGACCACGCTGCGGGCGAAAGCCGCATCTTCCAGCCCGGGCATCGCAATCAGGAAGTGATGCGTCAGGTTGATGGGGGCAGAATCCGCGGACATGGCGCGAATTTTACCCCTGCCCGCCGGGCAAGGACACGCGCCCGGGCAAGCCCATGGACAAAACCTACAACACGGGACTGATGTGGTTTCGGCGTGATTTGCGCGCGGCCGACAATGCCGCGCTGTACCACGCGCTCAAGGCCTGCAAACAGGTTCACTGCGTGTTTGTTTTTGACCGCGCAATTCTTGAGCAGCTGCCCTCACGGGATCGCCGGGTCGAATTCATCCAGCAATCCCTCGTTGAGCTGGATCAGCAGCTACGCATGAAGTCCGGGCATCCGTCGGGCGGCCTGATCATCCGGCACGCATTGGCGTCCACCGAGATCGTACAGCTGGCCCGACAAATCGGTGCTCAGGCCGTTTTCGCCAACCATGACTATGAGCCGCAAGCCATTGAGCGTGATGCCCGGGTTAGGGGCGCCCTGGCCAACGCCGGCATCGCCCTGCATACTGCCAAGGATCAGGTCATCTTCGAGCACGAGGAACTGCTCACCCAGGCTGGAAAGCCCTACGTCGTTTTCACTCCCTATAAAAACGCCTGGCTGCGCAAGGTGGGTGGGTTCGACCTCAAGGCCTACCCGGTGGACAAATACCAGTCCGCGCTGGCGCCCCGCCCGACGGGACTGGCTTCTGACGTGCCCTCGTTAGCCGACATCGGCTTCCTGACGACCAACCTGGCGGCCCTCAAGATTCCCGCGGGCAGCACCGGCGCTGCCACCCTGCTCGCCGATTTCGTCAAGCGCATGGACCGCTACGACACTACGCGGGACTTTCCCGCGCTCAAGGGCCCCAGTTACCTGAGTGTGCACCTGCGCTTCGGCACGGTGTCCGTGCGGGAGCTCGCAAGGCTCGCGCACGACCGACTGCAGCGGGGCAGTCCAGGCGCCGCAACATGGCTGGGCGAGCTGATCTGGCGAGATTTCTACTTCCAGATTCTTGCCCATTTCCCTCACGTGGCCAACGCGCCAGGAGGCGCCAGCCGTTCCTTCAAACCAGAATACGACGCCATCAAGTGGGAGCATGGCCCACATGCCGACGCGTTGTTCAGCGCATGGAGGGAGGGCCGTACCGGCTATCCACTGGTGGACGCGGCCATGACGCAGCTCAACCAGACGGGCTACATGCACAACCGGTTGCGCATGGTGGTGGCCAGTTTTCTGTGCAAGGACCTCGGGCTCGACTGGCGGCTGGGGGAGCGCTACTTCGCCCTGCATCTCAATGATTTTGATCTCGCCGCCAACAACGGCGGATGGCAATGGGCGAGCTCAAGCGGCTGCGACGCCCAGCCATGGTTCAGGATCTTCAACCCTGTGACGCAGAGCGAACGCTTTGACGCGAGCGGCAAATTCATCCGCCGCTACCTGCCGCAACTGGCCATGTTGCCTGACGCTGCAATTCACCAGCCCTGGAAAGCCAGTCCGATGGAACTTCTGTCCGCGGGGGTGGAATTGGGAAATACCTACCCGCAGCCCGTCGTCCAGCACGAGGAAGCCCGCGAGCGGACGCTTCAGCGGTACACAGTGGTACGCAAACTGCTATCCAAAGAATAGCAGGAAGCCTCCATCCAGCAAGGGCTAGACGGCCTTCAGGCCGCAACCTCCAGACCACAGTAGTGGCGCACGAGGCTGAGCAGTTCCTCTTCGGAGTAGGGCTTGCCCAGGTAGTTGTTCACGCCCAGTTCCATGGCATGCTCGCGGTGCTTCTCGGCAATCCGGGAGGTGATCATGATGATCGGCAGATGCTTGAGTCGCTCGTCTCCACGGATATTGCGCGCCAGGTCAAAGCCGTCCATCCGTGGCATCTCGATGTCCGAAAGCACCACGGTGGGCAATTCTTCGGCCAGGCGCTCCAGAGCCTGGAGGCCGTCTGCCGCAAGAGACACGCGATAGCCTTCGCGTTGCAGCAAACGCTGCGTCACGCGTCGCACCGTGATGGAATCGTCGACCACCATCACCAAGGGGATCTGCGGCGGCGCCTGCATGACCGGCGCAACGTTTGCCGGCCCCGCGCCTGGCGTGGGTTCGGCATCCTTGGGCGCGTTGTCTGCCCGCTCCTGGGCCGCGCTGATCATGCGAGCCTGGTCGCCATACACCGAACTCAGCGCGACTGGGTTGTAGATGAGGACCACGGCTCCGGAAGCCAGCACGGTCATGCCGGCAAGGCCCGGAAGACGGGCCAGCTGAGCCCCCAGATTCTTCACCACCACTTCCTGGTTGCCCAGGACTTCGTCCACGTGCACCGCCACCCGCTGCGCAGCGCTTCGGAAAATCATCACGGGCAATGTGCGCGCCTGGACTTCGGCGCTGCGCGGAGACGACTGGAGCAATGCACCGGACCAGAAAAACGGCAGCGACTCGCCCCCGAACTCGAATGTGCCGGTTTCGTAGGCCTGCTGAAGCTCGGCCGGCGTCGCGCGACGGACCAGCTCCACCACGTTGGCTGGCACACCAATGGACAAGCTACCCGTGCGCAGCATGACCACCTGCGTCACCGCGGTGGTCAGCGGCAGGACCAGCTTGAAGTTCGTCCCCTTGCCCGTCTGCGTCGATGTCTCGATCCGTCCGCCAAGGGCATTCACCTCGGAGCGGACCACGTCCATGCCAATGCCGCGCCCCGCGAGCTCGGTCACCTGCGCCGCCGTCGAGAAGCCCGGCATGAAAATGAGATTGGCGGCCTCGGCGTCGCTGATCTGCTGATCTGCCGTGATCAGGCCCTGCTGCAGCGCCTTGTCCCGGATCCGCGGCAGGTTCAGACCCGCGCCATCGTCCTGGAACTCCACTGAAACGTCATTGCCTTCCTGGTGGAGATTGATGAGGATGGTCCCGCTCGCTTCCTTGCCAGCCTGAACGCGCTCGGCCGCCACTTCGATGCCATGGGCCACGCAGTTGCGCAGCAGGTGTTCGAAGGCCGGCGTCATCCGGTCAAGCACCCCGCGGTCCATCTCGATCGACCCGCCCGTCAGGTCCAGCTTGACCTGCTTCCCGGTGTCCTTGCCCGCCTGTCGCACCACGCGGTAGAGGCGATCTGAAATGCTTTCGAATTCGACCATGCGGGTGCGCAGCAGGTCGCGCTGCAACTCGCGGGTCTGGCGCGCCTGGGCGATCAGGTCGTCTTCGGTGGCTTCCACCGTGCGCTGCAGGTTGCGCTGCACGGTAGCCACGTCATTCACCGACTCGGCCATCATGCGCGTGAGTTCCTGTACGCGCGTGAAGCGGTCGAACTCCAGCGGGTCAAACCCGGCCGCCGAATCCTTGGCCTGGGCCAGGCGGGACTGCATCTGCGATTCCGCCTGCAGTTCAATGTCTCGAAGTTGAGTCCGCAGGCGGTCCAGATTGCCGCTGAGGTCTGAAAGAGAGCCGCGCAACTGGCTGAGCTCCGCTTCCAGGCGTGACCGGGTGATCATCACCTCGCCGGCCTGGTTGACAAGGCGATCCAGCAACTGCGATCGCACACGCACCGCCTGGTTGGACGCCGGACGCAAAGGTGCCATCGCCGAGACCGCGGGCATCGCCACAGCCGGCCGCGTCTGCACCAACGAAGGGGCTTCCTCGGAAGGCTTCGAGTCGGGCCTCTGGGCCGCAGCCTGTGGCATGGGCTCTGGTCGACCCGAAACGACCTCCGGCTGGACCGCCGGCGGCAAGCCACCTGTGCTGCACAAGGCGTCGAAATTGGCCTGCACCCCATCGAACCGATGGAGCAGCGGTTCAAGCTGGGCAGGCTGAAGCGCTGCAGCGTCGGAGCCCAATTCCTCGATCTCGGACTCCATCCGGTGAGCCAACTCACCCAGGCGAAGTGCTCCGGCCAGACGCGCGCTGCCCTTCAGGGTGTGCAAGGCACGAAGTACATCATCGCGTGCCGGCCGGTTGCCCGGATTGGCGGCCCATTGGCGCAGGGCACCCCCCAGTTGCGGCATCAATTCATTCGCCTCTTCCTCGAAGATCGGGAAGAGGTCCGGATCCACGGCATCGACCGCATCGATGTCGTCTTCCTGCTCACGCTCACCACTCAAAGTCACGCGATCAGAAGCCGCCTGCGGTTCGGCAGGACTGGCCATCACAGCCACCGGAGCCGGGGCCGGGGCCGGAGTAAACGCCACGATGGGCGTCTCGGCCAGGGTCTGCACCAAGGTGGGCATCGTGGGCGGTACAGCCGGCGGCTGAATTGCCACCGGGGGCGTGGCGGGCGCTGGGGCAGGCGTGAACGCCACGATGGGCGTCTCGACCGGCGCCACCCTTGGCGGAACCGCAGGGGGCACGGACTCGGGCTTGTCGGTCACTGCCGCGCCAGCGAGGGCGGCGGTCATCGAGAAGTCGGGAACGTCAAATGCGTCGTCGTCAGCGGCGGGCGCCGCAGGCTCAGGTTCCGGGGTCTCGAGCAGAGCAGCCGGGATGTCCAGATTCTTGAGCGCATGAAGCCCTGCCAGGACCTGCGCATCGGCCTCCTTGAGGAATCCGGCGGCAAACTGATGGAGCAGGCGGCGGATATCCTCCGCTGCAGCCACGAAAGCACGTGCCTGTTCGGGCAACCCGCGGGACTGCGGCTGAGCCTGCATCAAGGCATTCTCAAGCGCACGCGCCATCTCCGAAAGCGCGTGGAATCCGACGGTGGCTGAACTCCCCGCCAGGGCATGGGCCAAGCCCACAGTGGAGTCGGCGACGGGCTGATTGAGTTCCAGCGCCCATTCGGTGACTTCAGTCCCCAGACGCCGCGACCACTCGTCAGCTTCATTGAGGTAGACGTTGTACAGCGGGATGCCAATCCGCAAGGAGCCGATCACCTTGACCTGCTCCTCCACGGGCGTGACCGGCGCCTCGGCTTCCACCTCGGCCACGGGCGGCGGCTCGGGGGCCGCAGGCGTCTGCATTTGCGGCAACTCGAATTCGACGGGCACATCCTGCGACTCCACCCCAGGCAGCGCAGATGTCACCGGAGCGGATGCCTCGGCTGGAGCTTCAAACGAAACCTCCAACCCGCCAGCCTCGGCAGGCTCTGCGGGCGGTTGAGCTGACAACGCGGAAAGACTTTCGAAGTCAATGCCGTCAATCTCGCCAGCCATGTCGGCACCGGTGGTGCCTCCTGGCACGGCCGGCGGAGCACCCACACCTAGGTCGAAGTCGAACGCAGCCTCGAGTTCGCCCGTGGGCACTGGCGCGGCCTCGGCCACTTCAAGTTCGACCGATCCAAGATCAAATCCGAAAGGATCCGCCGGCGACTGCGCAGGATCGGCCACGACTTCGGGCAGCTCGGGAGGCAGATCAAGGGCGACTTCCGTCGACAACGGTTCGGCAGGAAGCTCGGCCGGCTCGGCGAACGTCTCCACCGGCACGGGGACCGGGACTGAGGCCGGTTCCGAGCCATCCGGCAGCACCAGCGGCTGCAAGCGATGTTCGGTGCGCAACGCGTCGGCGCTGCTGCGGAACATGCCGGACTTCCAGGGGGCATCCGTGCCTTGGGCAATGTCCTCTACCCAACGATTGAAGCCATTCATGGCGTCCTTCGCCAAGGACCGCAATTCCTCGTTGGAAGGCTTCTGATCCGCCAGCCAGGCGTTGAGCAGTTGCTCCATGGACCAGGCGGCCTCCCCGAACTCGGTCAGGCCCACCATTCGGGAACTGCCTTTGAGTGTGTGGAAAGCCCGACGCAGTGTGGTCAGGTCCGCCATGTTGCCGGGGTCATTGGCGAGCGCTTCAAGCGCCTGCAAGCCATTCTGGACAACTTCTCGAGCCTCTTCGAGGAAGATGTCGCGCAAGTCGTCCTCCTCGATGTCCGACTCACTGGGCGCTGCCACCGGCACCGCAGGCGCAGGCGCAACCGTGGCGGCCAATTGGTCAAGTGCGACCAATGCGGCGCCCGCGCCATGGGCTGACACAGCCGCAGCCGCCTCGCGCGCCGAATGGGCCAAGGCAGGCCGTTCGTTAAGGACCGCGTGAGTGGCAATGGAATCCAGCCGGACCGACAGCGTGTTTTCGGTGTCACCGGCCCCGGCCTGCTGAACGGCGGATTGCACCTCTTGGGACAGCGAATCAGCCCCGACACTCACCGATGCAGCAGCATCCGAGGGCGTTTGCGCGGCACGCCCCATCAATGGCTTGAGCTCACCCAATGCATCGTCGTAGACAAACAGCTTCTTGGCCAGCGCGGGCTGGTAATTGAGCATGTCAATGAGGAAACCCAGCGCGCCGAGGTTGTTGCCCAGTTTGTCAAAGGTCCCGGCCGCGCGGGCCTTTTCCTCGTCGACCTCGGTCACCAGAATTTCTTCGACGCTCTCGCGCATCCGCAGCACGGCCTGTGCGGCCTGGTCCAGCCCCAGCACGGACAGCACACCCCGCATCTGGGATAAATGCGTCGGGGCATCCCGCAAGGGCCCTTTTTCCTTCGGATCGCGGAAGAACTGGTCCAGCACCTTCTCCAGCTCCGACAGAGTGGAGCGGAGCTCGCCCACGACGCTGCCCATCGTCTGGCGATCACTCACGCGGCGGTACAGCTCCTCCATCCACGATTCGAGTGCCTCCGGTTGCGCACCGGCGCGGACATTCTCCAGGCGTTCGGCGAGGCGGGTCGTCCGGACCACCAATTGGGAATCCGAGGGGTCGAGGTCCTCAAAAGCCGCTTCCAGATAAAGCACCGCCGTGGCCACTTCCATGGCCAGTTCGGTCGAAGGCGGTTTGCCCGAGCGCACCGTGGTATCCATGGCCTGGGTCAAGGCCTGTGCCAGGCTGCTGCTGGCCGGATGCAGTTTGACGAGAGAGTCCGTCACCAGGTTGAACTGGTCAGCCACCGCCTTGAGCTTGTTGGCGTCGCCGCCCGACAACGCAGACCAGGTTTCCTTGGCCGAGGCAATGCGCTTGCGGGCCTGGGCGAGCAACACGGGGTCAAACCGGCCGAATTGCGCCTTGAGGTAGTCCACTGGCTTGAAGCGCGCCAAGCCCCAAGCCAGACGCACAGCCGACAGCGACGGCGCGTCGGTGGTACGTAACGGAACGGCCTGGGAGCAGAAGAAAAGCAGGTCCTGCGCCAGACGGTCGGATACGCCCTGCTCGCCTTTGGCCAAGGCTGCGTACTGCTGCAGGATCCGGGAAGCCGCACGTTTGACGTACAGCTCCGACGGCAAGAGCCCCAACGAGACCGCTTCAAAATAGGCCGCCGAGATCTTCCAGAAAATCTTGGGTTGCCGGGCGGTCTGCGTCGCCGCCAAACCAAGGCAGATATTCATCAGCCCATGGGCGGCTTGGGCGTCGGCGCTCTTGACGATCTTGAGGACGCCGTGATCCATTCGCGTGCGCACCGACGCGTCATAGGTCAGGGGTTCCTGCGAAATATGCATTTCAGGATCGATCCACCGCCAGTCCATGGCCCACAGATCGGCCGGATGAATGCGGTCCGCCCCCGCCAGCTCCTGGACATCGCGGTACTGCGGGAAGAGCGCGACCGCAGCCACTGGCTTGCCATGCAGCACGCCTTCCAGGTACTCGGTCAACGCGAATCCCGCACGCTCGATCTTGGCGGCCGAAGCCTCGCTGCAGAGCTCAGGGCGCTCAACGAACTTCTGCGCCGCCGACTCCATGGCCCGCAGCATATGGGCCGGCGCCCCCAAGCCCACCATTTCCAGAGCGCCGACGGCCTGGTGCAGTTGCTGGCGGGCAATCCGAAGCTGGCCACCATCCACCGACGCCAGGTCCGAGCCACGCGCAAGATCGGCATCCCGGACGAAGCGGCGCAATGCACTGGAAGCCGTGTCCAGTGACTTGCGCAGTTCATCGAGCACCCAGGCCAGCGGGCCCAGATCATTCACCGCCAGGTCAACATCGGTTTCGTTGGATTGCATGGACTCACTCTGGCTGAAAACGCTGGCTCAAACCTGGGATCAGGCGATCTTGAATCGTGATACCGACTGGCGCAATTCCTCGGCCATCCGGGACAGCTCGCGCACCTGCTGCGCCGTGGAGCGGGTACCTTCTCCCGTCTGCTCCGTCACCGCAAAAATGTGCTGGATGTTGCCAGCCACCACGTTGGCGGATTCGGCTTCCTTGGAGGCCGAACTGGAAATCTGCTCAATCAGGTCGGCCAGTTTGCGCGACACCTGGTCAATCTCGGTCAGGGCGGTACCGGCGTTGTCGGACAGTTTGGCCCCTTCCACCACACCCTGCGTGGACCGCTCCATGGCGGCCACCGCATCCTGCGTGTCGGTCTGAATGGCCTTCACCAGCGCTGAAATCTGGCGCGTGGCGTCAGCGGAGCGCTCAGCCAGTCGCTGCACTTCTTCTGCCACCACCGAGAAGCCTCGCCCGGCTTCACCGGCCGACGCCGCCTGAATAGCAGCATTCAATGCCAGCACGTTGGTCTGTTCGGTAATGTCCGAGATCAGTTCGGTAATTTCACCAATCTCCTGCGACGACTCACCCAGTCGCTTGATTCGCTTGGAGGTTTCCTGGATCTGGTCGCGGATCGAGTTCATACCGCCGATGGCGTTCTGCACCGCCTGCAGGCCCGACTCGGCGGCCATCAGGGATTGACGGGCCACCTGGGCTGACTCCTGGGCTTGCCCGGACACCTGGTTGATTCGGCCGGCCATGTCGAGCACCGACTGGCCGGTTTCGCGAATTTCGCGCAGCTGCTCGGTGGATGCCGCCAACAGCTCCGTCGACGTGCTTTCCACCTGGGCTGTCGTCTGGGCCACCTTGGTTACCGTGTTCTGCACGTTGCCCACCAGCTGGCGCAACTCTTCCACCGTGTAGTTCACCGAGTCGGCGATGGCGCCCGTGATGTCCTCGGTCACCGTGGCTTCCTGCGTCAAGTCGCCCTCGGCCACGGTCTGCAGTTCGTTCATCAATCGCAAAATGGCCGCCTGGTTGGCGTCATTCACGCGCTTGGCCTCCTGCTCCTGCCCCTCGGCTTCCAGCCGCTGCTGTTCAGCCACCACCTGACGCTTGCGGCTGTCCTGCAGCTGCACGTAGGCAAGACCCACCGCGCAAAGAATGGCGAATACCGCGGAAATGGCCAATGCAGCCAGCGCGCCTGCCCCCAGACCCGTCTGTGCGGACAGCTTGCCCTGCAGATCTTCCAGGCTCCGGCGAAGAGGCTCGCTGTCGGCAATGATCGCGGACTGCGCTTCACGCGCAGACACCAGACCCTGCAGGTTGCCCAGAATGGCGCCCGCCTGGCTTCGGGTCTGCTCGTAAAGCTTCATCAGCGCATCCAGGCGCTCGCGTGTCTGTTCGTCCTTGGAACCCGCCAGACGCAGCTCCGGGCTGCCATCCAGCAGACCCTGGGCGATTTCCTTGAACGAATTCAAGTCCTTGCCCAGCAGGAACACCGCTTCCGGCGACACCCCTTCCATCGTCAGGAATTCGTTGGCGGACTTACCGATACGCTGCGTCAACATCACCAGCTGACCCGCGGCAGAGATCTCGGCCGGCGGCGCATTCTGCTGCAGCTTGAGCGACGACACCGTTTCAGCAATTTCAAGCAGGTCAGAAGACTGGCGGTTGATGGTCCGAAGGGCGTTGCCCACCTGCGTCAGAATCTTCTGCTGCCCCATCACGGTCGCTGCGTTCTTTTCAGCCCGCTCCATCAGCGGGGTGATCTTGGTCACATCCTCCTGCAACTCCGCCGAAACGGGTTGCAGGCGCAATTGCTCATCCCCCGCCGAAAGGCCACGAACCGTCTTGGCCAGCACGTCGGCGCTTTCCTTCACGTCGGGGAACGCCTGGGCACTGCCCACCAGCGCCTGCGACACGGACTTGGCCAGTCGCTGCGACTGCATCAGCGACTGACCGGTACCGGCCACCTGCTGAGCGACCCGGTCCGCCTGATTCAGCGCAACGACCGTCACCGCACCAAGGACGCCGAGCGCCAGGGCCAGCAAGATGAACAGGATGCGCTGATGCTGAACAATGGTGCGGCGCCCCAGCAACGGCACGGAAACCAGTTCCGTGTCATCCACCGGTGTCGGCTCAAACGGCTCATCAGCAAGTCGGCTTTGCCCGGAATCGTCGGGCTTGTCGTCGGCGGACGCCATCGAAACAGCGCTCATTGCGCCCGTGGCCATCGGGTCCATGGACCCATCCGGCATGGCCAGGCTCAGATCGGCCTCGGATTCGGCGGGTTTTTTGGAGAACAGTTTTTTGAGTTGATCAACGACGGACATGATGCAGCCTTCCGGGAAAACTGGAGCGCTACGAGGCGCTAATGCTCAGAAATTGGGGTTGTTGCGACAGCGCCTGGAGGTTGATCTCCTGCCAGTACGCACCCTGGGCGTCGGTGTAACCGTTGCCGAAATAGCCAGGCGCTCCTTCGGCAGGAGCGCTTGATGATGAGAAGGCATCCATGTTGCGCAGACCTGCCAGGCGGTCGATCAGCAGCGCACAGTTGAGTTCCAGCAGCGCGTTCAACGCCACCAGCCGGGATTCGGAGCGGGCCATTTCCGTCCGGGCTGCCGGTACGCCGCCACTGACAAAGCTGGCCAGATCCACCACGCCAAAAAGGCCTCCACGCAGGTTGGCCACGCCAAGAAACCAGCTCTGCGTGTAGGGCACGGGCTGAGCCGTGGTCCACGGGAATATTTCGCCCGATTGCGCGAGCGGGAAAAGGTACTTCGCTCCGGCGGCTTCAACGGCCAGCCACGAAGCGGCCACGCCCTCGGTTCGGGCCGCCTGCAGACGGGTGGCCAGGCGGCTTTGAAGTTCGCGGAGTGCTTCTCGGTTGGCCATGCGTTGTGAGCGTCAATCAGCTGAGGGCTTTGATCTTGGCCATCAGCTCGTCGGCGTCCACCGGCTTGGTGATGTAGTCACGGGCGCCCTGTCGCATGCCCCAGACCCGGTCGGTTTCCTGATTCTTGCTGGTGCACATGATGATGGGCACGTCGGCGTACAGCGGATCGCGCGTGATGGCGCGGGTCAGCTGGAATCCATTCTGACCCGGCATCACCACATCCATCAGGATCAGGTCCGGCTTCTCCTCGCCGAGGCGACGGAACGCATCTTCGGCGTTTTCCGCGGTCTTCACGGCAAAGCCGTTCTTCTGCAACAGGTCGGTCATGAACATCAATTCGGTCTTGGAATCATCCACGACCAATACCTTGTGTATCGGCATCAAGCTACTCCTTGTTGAATGGCCCCGAATTGCTGAACGGTCTGCAGCAACTGGTCCTTGGTAAACGGTTTGGTCAAATAATCCTGCGAGCCGACCATGCGACCCCGGGCCTTGTCGAAAACACCGTCCTTGGAAGACAGCATCACGACGGGCACCGAGGCGAATTTGGCGTTGCGCTTGATGATGGCGCAGGTCTGGTAGCCATCCAGACGGGGCATGAGAATATCGCAGAAGATCAGATTGGGCAGGTAGTCGTTGACCTTGGCGAGCGCGTCAAAGCCATCCTCGGCGAGCATGACCTCGTGGCCGCCCTGCTTGAGGAAAATCTCGGCGCTGCGGCGGATGGTGTTGCTGTCGTCAATCACCAGGACCTTGAAGCCTGATCCATTCGTGCTCACTGGGCGCTGCTCCTCATTCTTTCAACGACGCCGGGGCGCACATCTTTTCTTGGCTGTGCGGCCCCTAAATCTGAACCATTTCAAAATCTTCCTTGCGGGCTCCGCATTCGGGGCAAGTCCAGTTCATCGGCACATCGGCCCAGGGGGTTCCGGGCGCCAGTCCATGATCAGGGGCTCCAGTGGCTTCATCGTAAATCCACCCGCAGATCAGACACATCCAAGTTTTAGTTTCGGTCACAGCTTAAAGGGCCTTCGCATAGAATGCAACGATTGTATCGAGGCACTGTGACCGAGCCGCGCACAAGCCGCCGCCCCCTGCTGGATTCAGGCCTATGACAAACCCCAATGCCCCGCTACCGCCGTCCGGCTCCCCTGAAGAGGAGGCCGATGACCTCGTCAATCCGGCCTGCGTCATGGTTTTCAACGCAAGCGACCCCAGCGGCGCCGGAGGGCTGGCCGGCGACGTGACGGCCATCGCCTCGGTAGGCGCCCACGCGCTGCCCGTGGTCACCGGCGCCTACGCACGGGACACAGCCGAGATTTTTGACCATTTCCCCTTCGACGAGGAGGCCGTGGCCGAGCAGGCCCGCACCATCCTCGAAGACGTCCCGGTGCAGGTCATCAAGGTCGGGTTTGCGGGGACGCCGGAGGTCCTTTCGGCCATTGCGGAAATCGCGGCCGACTACGCCGACGTCCCCCTCGTGGCCTACATGCCCAATCTGTCCTGGTGGAATGAGGACCAGATCGACGGCTACCTGGACGCCTTCCGCGAGCTGCTTTTGCCCCAGACCACCGTGTTGGTAGGAAACCACAGCACCCTGTGGCGCTGGCTGCTGCCCGACTGGACCAGCGACCGCCCCCCGGGCGCACGCGACCTGGCCAAGGCGGCCGCCGAAGTAGGCGTTCCGTACACCTTGGTCACCGGCATTCCCCTGCCCGACCAGTTTGTCGACAACGTGCTGGCCACGCCGCAGACCATCCTGGGCAACGAGAAGTTCGAACGCTTCGAGGCCGTGTTCTCCGGCGCCGGAGACACGCTGTCCGCCGCACTGGCCGCCCTGCTGGCCAGCGGCAGCGACCTGGAAGCCGCCACCACCGAAGCGCTCAGTTACCTGGACCGCTGCCTGGACGGCGGCTTCCGCCCCGGCATGGGCAACGTGTTGCCTGACCGGCTTTTCTGGGCCCAGCCTGACACCCCGGAGGACGAGGCCTCGGACGACCCGGCCTCCGCCCTGCAGGGCTTCGCCCTCCCGCCTCATGACACCAAGCACTGACCGCAACCTCGCCCTCTTTGAACGCGCACGCCAGGCCATCCCCGGCGGCGTCAACTCCCCGGTCCGCGCCTTCCGGGCCGTGGGTGGCACACCCCGCTTCGTCCAGCGCGCCGAGGGCGCCTATTTCTGGGACGCCAACGGCCGGCGCCATATTGACTACATCGGCTCCTGGGGCCCCATGATCCTGGGCCACGGGCATCCCGCCGTGGTGGAGGCAGTGCAGCAGGCCGTCCTGGAAGGCTTTTCCTATGGCGCTCCCACCGAGTGCGAGATCGAGCTGGCCGAAGAAATCCTGGCGCTGGTTCCGTCGATGGACATGGTCCGCCTGGTCAGTTCGGGCACGGAAGCCGCGATGAGCGCGATCCGGCTGGCGCGCGGAGCCACCGGACGCAGCAAGCTCATCAAGTTCGAGGGCTGCTACCACGGCCACGCGGATGCCCTGCTGGTCAAGGCGGGCTCAGGCCTGGCCACCTTTGGCAATCCCACCAGCGCGGGCGTCCCCCCCGAGGTGGCGCAGCACACGCTGGTGCTGGAATACAACAACATCGCGCAGCTGGAGGAAGCCTTTGCACTGCATGGCGCGCAGGTCGCCTGCCTGATGATCGAGCCCATCGCGGGCAACATGAATTTCGTCCGCGCCAGCGTGCCGTTCATGCAGCGCTGTCGTGAACTGTGCACCGAGCACGGCGCATTGCTGGTGTTCGACGAGGTGATGACGGGCTTTCGTGTCGCGCTCGGCGGCGCGCAGTCGGTCTATGCGGCGGCCCTGCCCGGCTTCCGGCCCGATCTCACCGTCATGGGCAAGGTCATCGGCGGCGGTATGCCCCTGGCCGCGTTCGGAGGCCCACGCGCGATCATGGAACAGCTGGCTCCGCTCGGGCCGGTCTATCAGGCGGGCACGCTGTCGGGCAACCCCGTGGCCACCGCCTGCGGGCTGGCCACACTGCGGGAGATCCGCAAGCCCGGCTTCTTCGAGGCGCTGTCCGCGAGCACGCGCTCGCTGGTGGACGGCCTGACGACGGCGGCTCGCGAAGCGGGCGTGGCCTTCTGCGCGGATTGCGAAGGCGGCATGTTCGGGTTCTTCCTTTTGGAGGCCCTGCCGCAGAACTACCCCGCGGTGATGAAGAGCGATGCAGCACGGTTCAACACGCTGTTTCACGGCCTGCTCGACCGCGGCGTCTACATCGCGCCCGCGCTGTACGAAGCCGGCTTCGTGAGTGCCGCGCATTCCCAGGCCGACCTGGCCGAAACGGTCGAAGCCGCCCGCGAAGCCTTCAGATTGCTCCGATTTTCATAGCAAGAAGTCGCCAGCGGACAAGGGCTACCGCCCTTTTTGACTCAAGAGTCAGTGACGGAAGTGCCGGACGCCCGAGAACACCATCGCCACGCCGCGCTCATTGGCGGCATCGATGACTTCCTGATCGCGCATGCTGCCGCCCGGCTGGATCACGCAGGTCGCGCCGGCGTCCACCACCACGTCCAGCCCGTCGCGGAACGGGAAAAACGCGTCGCTGGCCACCACCGTGCCCGCCAGTGACAGCTGGGCGTGGCCGGCCTTGATGCTGGCAATGCGCGCCGAGTCAAGACGGCTCATCTGGCCCGCGCCAACGCCCATGGTCATGCCGCCCTTGCAGAACACGATGGCATTGGACTTGACGTACTTGGCCACTTTCCAGGCGAACAGCAGGTCGTTCAGTTCCTCCGCCGTGGGTTGCCGGGTCGTGACGACCTTGAGGTCGGCCAGGGTCAGCTCGTGGTTGTCCGCGGTTTGCAGCAGGATGCCCGAGCCAATGCGCTTCATGTCCATGAAGTTGCGCCCCTGGTCCCATGGCCGCTCCCCGCCCTTGGGCAGGTCGATCTGGAGGATGCGCACATTGACCTTGCTCTTGAAAACCTCCAGCGCCTCCGCGGTGAAGCCGGGAGCCATGAGCACTTCCACGAACTGCTTGGCAATCTGCTGCGCCGCCGCTTCGTCCAGCACCGTGTTGAGGGCAATGATGCCCCCGAAGGCCGAGGTTGGATCGGTCTGGAACGCCTTGCTGTAGGCCTCCAGCGCGTGCGCGCCGACCGCCACGCCGCACGGGTTGGCATGCTTGACGATCACGCAGGCGGGCGGGCTGAAGCTCTTCACGCACTCCCAGGCCGCGTCAGCGTCGGCAATGTTGTTGTAGCTCAGCTCCTTGCCCTGCAACTGCCGCGCGGTGACCAACGACCCCGGAGCGGGGTACAGGTCACGGTACAACGCCGCCTGCTGGTGGGCGTTCTCGCCGTAGCGCAGATCCTGCACCTTGACGAAGCGGCCATTGCTCTGACCGGGAAACAGGTCCAGCACGGGCGCGGCATCGCCGGCCGGCACTCCATCGCCCAGGGCAATGGCCGAGAGGTAGTCGCTGATCGCGCCGTCGTACTGGCTGATGCGGTTGAACGCCGCGATCGACAGCGCCAGCCGGGTCCGGCCGGACACCTTGCCCTCGGCCTGCAGCTCGGCGATGACACCTGCATACTGCGAGGCATCGGTCAGCACCGCCACGTCCTTCCAGTTCTTGGCGGCGCTACGCACCATGGCAGGACCGCCGATGTCAATGTTCTCGATGGCGTCTTCCAGCGTGCAGCCGGCCTGGGCCACCGTGGCCTCGAACGGATAGAGGTTGACCACCAGGACATCGATGGTGTCGATCTGGTGCTCGGCCAGCGCGGCCATGTGGGCCGGCAGGTCACGGCGCGCCAGCAGCCCCCCATGGACCTTGGGGTGCAAGGTCTTGACGCGGCCGTCCAGCATCTCGGGGAACCCCGTCATTTCGGCCACCTCGGTCACGGGCAGGCCATTGTCGGCCAGCAGCTTGGCGGTGCCGCCGGTGGACAGCAACTTGAGGCCACTGGCATGCAGGGCCCGCGCCAGTTCGACGATGCCAGTCTTGTCGGAAACGGAAATCAGTGCGTTCATGGGTTATTTCAAAAGCTTGTGTTCGACGAGTTTCTTGCGCAGCGTGTTGCGGTTCAGGCCCAGCCACTCGGCGGCCTTGGACTGGTTGTTGTCGGCCTTGTGCATCACCACTTCAAGCAGCGGCTTCTCGACCACCTTGACCATCATGTCGTACAGGCCGTCGGGTTCAGTGCCTCGCAGGTCCTTGAAATAGCCTTCCAGGCTGATGCGAACGCATTCCTCGATCTGCTTCTTGCTCATGCGGCAGCTTCCACCTCTTGCCCGGCGTCCAGGCTGGCACCCGCGGCGCCCACCGGCATGCGGTCCATCCGTTGTCCGAGTCCGTCCAGGTAATCGGCCACGGCCTGCCACTGGGCCGCGCTGTCTTCGATCTGGTTCATGCGATCGCGGAACGCAGCACCCCCCGGCAAATCACGCACGTACCAGCCGATGTGCTTGCGCGCGCTGCGCACGCCGGTGAAATGACCGTACAGCGCGTAGTGGTCCTGCAGGTGGTCCAGCAGCAGGCGTCGCACCTCGGCCACCAGCGGCGGAGCCAGTTCGGTGCCGGTCGCCAGGAAATGCGCGACCTCGCGAAAAATCCAGGGCCGTCCCTGGGCGGCGCGGCCAATCATGATGGCATCGGCACCCGTGGCTGCGAGCACTTCGCGGGCCTTGTGCGGCGAGGTGATGTCGCCGTTGGCCACCACCGGGACACGGACCGCCGCCTTCACCGCCGCAATGGTGTCGTATTCGGCTTCACCGCGGTAGCCCTGATCGCGTGTGCGCCCATGCACGGTGAGCATCTGCACACCGGCCTCCTCGAAACGCCGCGCCAGCGCCACCGCGTTGCGGTGCGCCTGGCACCAGCCGGTGCGCATCTTGAGCGTGACCGGGACCCCGCGCGGCAGGCAGGCAGCCACCACGGCCTGCACGATCTGCAGCGCCAGCGACTCGTCCTGCATCAGCGCCGAGCCGGCCCATTTGTTGCAGACCTTCTTGGCCGGGCACCCCATGTTGATGTCGATGATCTGCGCGCCGCGATCGACGTTGTACTGCGCCGCCTCGGCCATCATGGCCGCATCGGTGCCCGCGATCTGCACCGCGATCGGGCCGGGCTCGCCGGCATGGTCGGCGCGCCGCGAGGTCTTGAGGCTGTTCCACAGCTCCCGGCGCGAGGTCACCATCTCGCTGACCGCATAGCCCGCGCCCAGCGCCTTGCACAGCTGGCGGAAAGGCCGGTCGGTCACGCCCGCCATGGGGGCCGCGAACACGTTGTTCGCGAGTGCGTAGGGACCGATGTGCATGGGAGGGAAAGCTGGCTGCTGAAAAATGAGGCACGATTGTAGCTGCTCAAAATTTCAGCAATTGAAATGCCCGCCAGGCGGTCCAGCCGCCTGCCTATACTGGCCCTCCCCATGGAAGCCTGGCTCGAATCACTGCTGCTCCTGCTGGCGCTGCCGCAGTACGGCCTGTCCACGCTCTTCGTGGTGTCCTTCCTGTCGGCGACGCTGCTGCCGCTGGGCTCCGAACCGGCGCTCTACGGCCTGGTGCGGCTGAATCCCGATCTGTTCTGGGCTGCCCTGCTGGTGGCCACCGCGGGCAACACACTGGGCGGCGCCACGGACTGGTGGCTCGGGTACGGCACGCATCGGGCGATGGACCGCTGGGGGCACTCCCCTTCGCATGTCCGCGCCCTGGCCTGGCTGGAACGGCTCGGTCCGCGGGCCTGCTTGCTGGCCTGGCTGCCCGTGATCGGCGACCCGTTGTGCGCCGTGGCGGGCTGGCTCAGGCTTCCGTTCTGGCCCTGCGTGGGCTACATGCTGGTGGGCAAGTTCCTGCGCTACCTGTGCCTGACCGCGGCGCTGCTCCAGGTGTTTCCGGCCTGAGCGCCGGTTGGCCTCAGACGTTGAACAGGAAGTTCATCACGTCGCCATCCTTGACGATGTATTCCTTGCCTTCGCTGCGCATCTTGCCCGCGTCCTTGGCGCCCTGCTCGCCCTTGAAGGTGATGTAGTCGTCAAAGGCAATGGTCTGGGCGCGGATGTAGCCGCGCTCGAAGTCGGTGTGGATCACCCCCGCGGCCTGCGGGCCGGTGGCGCCAATGGCCACGGTCCAGGCCCGCACTTCCTTGACGCCGGCCGTGAAATACGTCTGCAGGCCCAGCAACTTGAAGGCCGCGCGGATCAGGCGATTCAGCCCAGGCTCGTCCTGGCCGATTTCCGCGAGGAACATTCCCTTGTCTTCATCACTCATGTCGGCCATCTCGGCTTCCATCTTGGCGCAGATCGCCACGACGGGCGCGTTCTGCGCCGCGGCGTACTCGCGCAGGCGGTCCAGGTAGGGGTTGTTGTCAAAGCCGTCCTCAGCCACATTGCCCACGAACATGGCGGGTTTGGCCGTGATCAGGCACAGGGGCTTGAGCAGCGGCAGTTCTTCCTTGCTGAACTCGAGGGCGCGCACCGGCTTGCCCTGGTTGAGCGCCACCTGGCACTTTTCCAGGATGGCGACGATCTTGGCGGCCTCCTTGTCACCCGACCGTGCGGTCTTGGTGTGGCGATGCAATGCCTTCTCGACCGTGCCCAGATCGGCCAGGCACAGCTCGGTCTGGATCACCTCGATATCGGAGATGGGGTCAACCTTGCCGGCCACGTGGATCACGTTCTCGTCGTCAAAGCAGCGCACCACATTGACCGTGGCATCGGTCTCGCGGATGTGCGCCAGAAACTGGTTGCCCAGGCCCTCGCCCTTGCTGGCCCCCGCCACCAGACCGGCGATGTCAACAAACTCGACGATCGCCGGCACGATGCGCTCGGGCTGGACGATCTGCGCCAGCTGGGCCAGCCTCGGGTCGGGCAGCTCGACGATGCCCACATTGGGTTCAATCGTGCAGAACGGATAGTTTTCCGCGGCAATTCCTGCCTTGGTCAACGCATTGAACAAGGTGGATTTCCCTACATTGGGCAGGCCTACAATGCCGCACTTCAAGCTCATGACAGTTCCCGAAAATCAAGCCCGAAAGTGTATGCGATGCGTCGCGGCGGCGGCTTGGCGGGCCTTGCTGCTGCTGTGCCTGGCAGCCGGGCCGTGGGCACTCGCGCGCGCCGGCATGCCGGTGCAGCAGGTTCCGACGGTCAAGCTCGAGGCGGCCATCGGCAGCATCGACGCCGAGGCCCGGGGGCTGTTCTGGATTGACAGCCTGAACAGCGCCAGCGTCGAGCAGGTGGCGCTGACCGCGCCGGCCCGCTTCCAGCCCATGCAGCCGGGCGTGATCTACACGCCGGGCGAGTCCGGCACGCTGTGGCTGTACTACCGGCTGGAGCGCGAGCGCACACAGCCGCAGAACTGGCTGATCGAGTTCCCGGTCCCCGTGCTGGACCTCGTCACGGTGTACCAGAGAGACGCGGGTGGCCAGTGGCAGGCGCAAACCGCCGGCGACACCCTGGCCGTGGACGCCTGGCCCGACCCCGGGCGCTACCCCTTCTTCCGGCTCGACCTGCCGCAGGGCCAGCCGCGCGACATCTTCGTGCGGATCCGGCACACCACCCCCATCAGCCTGCCGGTGATGCTGAGCTCCCAGTCCTCGCACGACCAGCGCATCCAGATCGAGTACATGGGCCTGGGCATGGCCTTCGGGGCGCTGATCCTGCTGATTGCCGCCTGCCTCGCGCAGGCGTGGGTCTACCGGGACCGGGTCTATGCCTGGTATTCAGGCTACGCCACGCTGATGACACTGGCAGTGGCGGCCTACACGGGTGTGGGGGGCCACCTGCTGTGGAGCAGCTATGGCTACTGGACCGACGCCTCCCAGGGGCTGCTGGCGCTGCTGGCGGCGGGCGCGGCGTTGCTGTTCGTGCGGAACCTCGCCGGGGTCAGCAACCGCTTCCGGTGGCTGGACCGCATGGCTTACTGGGGCGGTTGGGCGGGCATTCCCCTGGCCGGTGCCTTCCTGCTGGTGAGCAAACCCGTGGGCCTGGCCATCGTCGGCGGCTACGTGGCCTCGGCCGCCATCACCAACACCTGGATCGCCTGGCTGGCCTGGCGCCGGGGCGACGTGGTCGGGCGCTGGGTGCTGGCCGCCTATGTCCCGCTGACGCTCTCGGTGCTGCTGGCCGTGTTGCGGCTGTTCGGCCTGCTGCCCATCTCCTTCGGCACGCAATACGCCGTGGTGCTGGGCAGCGCGCTGGAGGTGCCCCTGCTGCTGGTGGCGCTGAGCATCCGCTCGCGCGAACGTCATGGCGTCCAGATCCGCGAGCTCGCGCTGTCCAGCCAGGACGCGCTGACCGGGCTGCTGGCCGCCCACCTGTTTCATGACCGCCTGCGCCAGGTGGTGAGCCGCTACCGCCGCGACCAGCAGCACGCGGCGGTGCTGTTCATCGATCTCGTGAACTACGAGCGCATCAAGAGTTTCCATGGCAGTGCCGTGGCCGAACAGAGCCTGCTGCGCTGCGTGATCAAGCTACGGCGCCTGGTGCGCGATGTCGACACCGTGAGCCGGGTGGGCGAGGCCCGCTTCGGCCTGATTCTGGAAGGCGTGAATTCGCGCGCCGCGGTGACCGACCGCGCAGCCCGCCTGATCGCGGCCGGACTCATGCCGCTGAAGGGCCTGAAACCCGAGGTCACGCTGCAATTCCACATCGGGTCCGTGCTGTTGAGCGAGCGCCTGATGGATGCCCCCGCGCTGGCCAGCGCCCTGGCCGAGCTGCTGGGCAGCATGTCCTCGCGCACGCGCCGGCCCATCCGCTTTCTCGAACCCGAGGCCACCTTGCGCATGCCCCTGGGCGCCTCGTCGCTGTACGACGGCGATGACGACAGCCAGCTACCCAGGCCGGGCGCCGATCCGCACCCGGCTCAGTCGAACGCGTAGTCCGCGCTCACAGGCTGTCCCACGCGCAGCCGCTGGCCCACGCCCCGCAACGGGATGACATTCATGCCAAAGGTCACGGCCCCCTTGAGTCGGGGCTCCTGGCGGTAGGCCTGCAGGGTGTCGCTGACCTCGGGGCTGCTGAGCGCCGTGGCCGGATCGATGTTGGGAATGGGGCAACGCGGACAAGGCTTGACCGGCTTCAGTTCCACTGCCCCCCCGTCACCGGCCTCGATGCGCAGGGACTGGACACGGTCCTCGTCGTGGGCGTCCACATCGGCCAGTACCACATTGGGCCGGAACCGCTCGATGCCCACCGCGGCATGGCCAGCCGCCGCCAGCCGCTCATTCAGCCCGTCCAGCGAGGCTTCGCTGACCACCAGCACCGGGTAGCCGTCGGCAAACTGGTTGGGCACCTCCACCCCGCCCGTCCAGTCCAGGCTGGACAGCCGGCGGAAATCCGGATCAAACCGCACCAGCCGCAACTTGCGGCCCAGGAAGTCCGAAAACCACTGCGCGGCCACGTCGCCCATGTCCCAGGCGTCCACCACGTCGTTCCAGACCCGAACCCGCGCCGGTTGCTCCACCGCATCCAGCGCCACGTGCAGGGCCAGCATGCCGGGCGCACGCAGCACCATGTCCTCCGAGCGCAGTTTCGGCTGGATCAGTGCCATGCGGGGCAGTTCCCGCTGGGTGACGAATTCGCCCTCCTCGTCCACCACCATCCAGGTCCGGTCGAATTCCAGGCCGGTCTCGATCAGCAGAGCCTCGCGCACTTCGATGCCTGCGCAGGACTTCACCGGATAGACGAACAGGCGGGCAATGCGGGCGGTGATATCAGCGGCTTCGGCACTCACGGGGATTCCTTGGATGGGCAGGACGCGATTGTGCCCGCCTCCTACAATCCCTTGCATGGCTCCTCCCATTGACGTCTGCATCCGCGGCGCCGGCATCGTCGGCAGCACGCTGGCGCTGCTGCTGGCCCGCGAACGCCTACGGGTGGGCCTGGTGCGCGCCAGCGGGCCCGACTCCACCGGCGGCAGCGACGTTCGCGCGTATGCCCTCAACGCGGCCTCCCGGACCTTGCTGGAATCGCTGCGCGCCTGGCCCGAGCCCGGCCATGCCACCCCCGTGCAGGCCATGCAGGTGCGGGGTGACGACGGTGGTGCCGTCAGCTTCAGCGCCACGGCCCAGGGTGTGCCCGCGCTGGCCTGGGTGGTCGATGTGCCGGCCCTGCAGGAGCGCCTGGCCGAAGCCCTGCGCTACCAGCCGCTCGTGGAACTGCTGACGGAGCCACGCCGGGCCGCCTTGACCGTGGTCTGCGAGGGCCGCGCCAGCGCCACCCGGGCGGAATTCGGGGTTGATTTCGCGGTCACCCCGTATGCGCAGCGCGGCATCGCCCTGCGCGTGCACTGTGAAAAACCGCACGGTCAGATCGCCCGCCAGTGGTTTTCCGAGGGCGAAATCCTGGCTTTCCTGCCTTTGTCACAGCCTGACGGGAACTCCGTGGCCGTCGTCTGGTCTGTGCAGGAGGAACATGCAGCCCCGCTATTGGCGCTGGAGCCCGCTGCGTTTGCCAGCCGGCTCGAGGCGGCCAGCGGCGGTGCCCTGGGACGGATCTCGCTGGTCAGCGAGCGCGCCGCATGGCCGCTGCAGCTGGCACGGGCCGACCGGTGGAGCGGCCCTGGCTGGGCACTGGCGGGCGACGCGGCGCATCTGGTGCACCCGTTGGCAGGGCAGGGCCTGAATCTCGGGCTGGGCGACGCCCAGGCCCTGGCCCGCGTGCTGCATGAACGGGAATACTGGCGCGGCGTGGGCGACGCCCGGCTGCTGCGGCGCTACGAAAGGGCGCGCCAGGCCGACGTGCTGTTGATGGGAGCCACCACCGATGGCTTGCAGCAGCTGTTTGCCCACGGCGAAGGCTTCGCGCAGGCCCTGCGGAACTGGGGCATGAAGGGATTTGAACGCAGCGGGCCGCTCAAGAACTGGGTGGCTCGACGCGCGATGGGTTTGAATTGAAATGAACGCAGCAATGCAAAACGGGAACACCATGAACATGATCAAGACCGGGCTGTGCGCCGCCGTGCTGGCCACCTGTGTGGGGGCCTTCGCGCAGGAAGCCACCATCCGCAAGAACCTGGGCGAGCGCGTGCCGCAACTGCAGGCCATTGACGAAGTCATCAAGAGCCCCATGCCGGGCCTGTATGAAGTCCGCGTGGGCACCGAGATCCTGTACACCGACGTGGAAGGCAACTTCCTGATCCAGGGCAGCCTGATCGACACCAAGCAGCGCCGCAACCTGACGGAAGAGCGGGTGGAAAAGCTCACCGCGATCAATTTCGACAGCCTGCCGCTAAAGGACGCCTTCACCATCGTGCGCGGCGATGGCAAGCGCAAGCTGGCCGTGTTCGAGGACCCCAACTGCGGCTACTGCAAGCGCTTCGAGCGCGACCTGCAGAAGGTCAACAACGTGACCATTCACATGTTCCTCTACCCGATCCTGAGCCAGGACTCGGCCGAGAAGTCACGCCACATCTGGTGCACCAAGGACCGCGCCAAGGCCTGGCAGGACCACATGGTGCGCGACGCGGCCGTGGTGCCGGCCGCCACCTGCGACACCAGTGCTGTGGCGCGCAATCTCGAGTTCGGCAAGAAGTACAAGATCACCGGCACGCCCACGCTGATTTTTGCCGACGGCTCGCGCGTGCCCGGCGCCATCAACGCCCAGCAGGTCGAAAAATTCCTCGCCGACGCGAAGTGATGCACCGTTGAAAGGGCCCACGGGCCCTGTTCCCGGGAGCCTTGCGTATAGTCCCCGCATGGCCTCCCGCAAACCCAGCTCCTCGCCGGCCGGCATCCACTACCGGGTGGAAGCCGCCGATCTGCATGCCCATCTTTTTCGCGTCACGCTGACCATCGCCCGGCCCGCGTCACGCCAGCGCGTGTCGCTGCCGGTCTGGATTCCGGGCAGCTACCTGATCCGGGAGTTCTCCAGGCACCTGCAAGGCCTGCAGGCGCGCCAGGGCCAGCGCAGCCCGCCCGTGCAGCAACTGGACAAATGCACCTGGCACATCGACGCCAGCCCCGAAGAGCCCCTGACGCTCAACTACGAGGTGTACGCCTTCGACCCTTCGGTGCGCACCGCCTGGCTGGACAGCCAGCGCGGCTTCTTCAACGGCACCAGCCTGTGCCTGCGCGTGGAAGACCAGTGCGACGAGCCCCACGTGCTGGAACTGGTCAGCTCGCCGGCCCTGCGCGGCTGGCAGGTGGCCACGGGGCTCACGCCGCACAAGGTCAATGCCCGCGGCTTCGGCACCTGGCTGGCCGCCGACTACGACGAACTGGCCGATTGCCCCGTGGAAATGGGGCGCTTCTGGCGCGGTGAATTCACGGCCGGCGGCGTGCCTCACCAGCTCGTGGTGGCGGGCGCCGCGGATTCGTTCGACCGCGCGCGGCTGCTGGCCGACACGCAGACCATCTGCGAAGCGGCATTGCGCTTCTGGCACGGCCGGCCGGGCGGCGGCGCGCGCCTGGCCACACGCCCGCCCATGCGCAGCTACCTGTTCCTGCTGAACGTGGTGGACGACAACTACGGCGGGCTTGAACACCGCAACAGCACGGCCCTGATCGCCTCGCGCAAGGACCTGCCCCGCCTGGGCGAAGCGCGCCAGACCGATGGCTACACCACGCTGCTGGGCCTGATCAGCCACGAGTACTTCCACACCTGGAACGTCAAGCGGCTGCGCCCGGCCGAGTTCGCGCGCTACGACTACACGCAGGAGAACTACACCGGGCTGCTGTGGTTCTTCGAAGGATTCACCAGCTACTACGACGATCTGCTGCTGCGCCGCGCGGGGCTGATTGACGACGCCGCCTACCTCAAGTTGCTGAACAAGACCCTCAACCAGGTGGCCCAGACACCGGGACGCGCAATCCAGTCGGTGGCGCAGGCCAGCTTCGATGCCTGGGTCAAGTACTACCGGCAGGACGAGAACACGGCCAACGCCACCGTGAGCTACTACACCAAGGGCGCGCTCGTGGCGCTGTGCCTGGACCTGACGCTGCGCCAGGAAGGCCAAGCCACACTGGACGACGTGATGCGCGCGCTCTGGCAGCGCTGCAAGGCTGGCCCGATGACCGAGGCGGACCTCGCCGCCGTGCTGCAGGCGCTGGGCGGCCGCTCGTACCACCGCGAACTCGCCCACTGGGTCCACGGCACGCGCGAGCTGCCGCTGCGCGACCTGCTGCAGGCCCATGGCGTGGCGGTGCACGAGGACCCGGCGCAGCTGGCGCAGCGGCTGGGCCTGCGCGTCACCGAAACCGGTGGCAGCGTGCAGGTGAAGACCGTGCTGCGCGATGGGGCCGCCGAGCAGGCCGGCCTGGCGGCTGGCGACGAGTGGCTGGGCGTGGAAGTGGGGGGCCAGGCTTGGCGCCTGGCACGGCTGGACGAGCTGCCCCTGTACGCCGGCAGCCACAAGACCGTGGGAGTGATCGCCGCACGCGACCGGCGCCTGCTGCGCCTGCGACTCAACCTGCCCGCCGCCAGTGTCACCTGGCGGCTCGCCCTGCAAGACGCCGCGCAGGCCCGACCGTGGCTCGCCGCGCGCGACTGATCGCCCTGGTTCTGGCGGTCCTCGCGGCGCATGGCGCAGCGCTGGACTGGATCTCGCGCCACTGGCTGGCGGCCGATACGCTGCGCCCGATGACAGCGCCGCTGCTCACGCGCCTGATCACGCCCAACACCCCCGCACCGCCTGTCGCCCCGCCGCGAATCAAGCCCAAAGTGCCTGTAGCCCAGGCCAGACGGCCACCGTCCGCTATGGTTTCAATAGCGCCACAGGCGACAGCCACGGTGGCGACCACGACCACGACAACGCCAGGCACACCCTCCGAAGCCCTCCCGCCCGCAGCACCCGAGGGAACGGCCACGCCACCTCCGGCACCGCCGTCTGAACGGCCGTCCCCCCTGCCGGCGCCGGAAGCAACGCCCCAGCCGCCGGCCGAGCCCGCCGTGGCCGCCCGGGAGCCGGCGGTGCCGGAGGCTCCCACCCCGCCCGCCGACGTCTCGCCCCCGACCGATCCGCTGGCGAGCTGGCCAGCGGACACCCGGTTGAGCTACCAGCTGCGCGGCTGGTTCCGCGGCGAGCTGTATGGCGATGCGCGCGTGCAGTGGCAACGCGAAGCCGAACGCTACCAGGTGCGCATCGAGATCGACATCGGCCCCTTTGCCAGCCTCGCCATGACCAGCCAGGGCGTGGCGAGGCCCGACAGCCTGCACCCCGATGCCTATGAGGAAACACGCCGCGGCAAGTCACGCGTGGTGCGGCTGGGGGAGCAGCAGCTGTCTCTTGAAGGGGGGCGCCGGCTGCCGCGTCCGGCCGGGGTGCAGGACACGGCCAGCCAGTTCGTCGACCTGAGCCATCGCTTTGCCAGCGGCCTGGAGCCGCTGGAGGTCGGCCGCGCCATCAGCTTCTGGATGGCCCGCCCCGGCGGACTGGACCTGTGGACCTATGACATCACCGAGCAGGTCACCCTGCAGACACCCCAGCTCGGTCCGGTGCAGGCCTTTCACCTGGTGCCCCGTCCCACGGCACAGCCCCGGGGCAACATCACGGCCGAGATGTGGTTCGCGCCCAGCCTGCAATACCTGCCGGTGCGCATCCGCATCAATCAGGGCAAGGAGATCTGGCTCGACCTGCTGGTCGAAAAGATCGAGCAGCGCTGAACGCCGCACCGGCCGCCGGCGGGGCTGTCAGCGCTTTCGCAGGTCGACCACGCGCTTGGCCTTGCCCAGGCTGCGTTCCACGCCGCCTTCGGCGCGCAGCTCGATCCTGGCGCTGCTGCCGATGTAGGTCTTGATTTCATGCTGCAGGGTCTGGGCAGCCATGCGCGCGGCGGATGAATCGGGTTCGGTGCCGTGGCGCGTCTCGACCACCACGGTGAGCTCGTCCATCGGCCCCTCGCGCGTCAGCACGCACTGGTAGTGCGGTGCCAGTTCCGGCCGCTTGAGGATCAGTTCCTCGATCTGCGTGGGAAACACGTTGACACCCCGCACGATCATCATGTCGTCGCTGCGGCCGGTGATCTTTTCCATGCGACGCATCGTGCGCGCCGTGCCGGGCAGCAGGCGGGTCAGGTCCCGTGTGCGGTAACGGATGATGGGCAGCGCCTCCTTGGTCAGGCTGGTGAACACCAGCTCACCCAGTTCGCCATCCGCCACCGGTTCACCCGTGTCGGGGTTGATGATCTCGGGATAGAAATGGTCTTCCCAGATGGTCGGCCCGTCCTTGGTCTCCACGCATTCGTTGGCCACTCCGGGGCCCATGACCTCGCTCAGGCCATAGATGTCCACGGCGTCCATGCCCATGCGCTGCTCGATGGCCGCGCGCATGTCGTTGGTCCAGGGCTCGGCGCCGAAGATGCCAAGGCGCAGGCTGGACTCCGCTGGCTTGAGCCCCTGGCGCTCGAACTCGTCGGCGATCGCCAGCATGTAGCTGGGCGTGACCATGATGATGTCGGGCCTGAAATCAGCGATCAGTTGCACCTGCCGCTCGGTCTGGCCGCCCGAAACCGGGACCACAGTGAGGCCCAGCTTTTCGGCGCCGTAGTGCGCGCCCAGGCCACCGGTGAACAGGCCGTAGCCATAGCTCACATGCACCAGGTCGCCCGGACGGGCGCCACTGGCGCGGATGCTGCGCGCCATGACGTGCGCCCAGGTGTCGATGTCCTTCTGCGTGTACCCCACCACCGTGGGCTTGCCCGTGGTTCCGCTGGACGCGTGGATGCGGGCGCACTGCTCGCGCGGCACGGCGAACATGCCAAACGGGTAGCTGTCGCGCAGGTCCTTCTTGGTGGTGAACGGAAACTTCGACAGATCGGCCAGCGAGCGGCAGTCGTCAGGGTGCACACCGGCAGCGTCGAACTTGGCCCGGTACACCGGTGAATGGGCGTAGGCGTGGCGCAGCGTGGCGCGCAGACGCTTGAGCTGCAGGCTGCGCAGCTCGTCGATGCTGGCTTTTTCGATCGGTTCAAGCGCGAAGCTTTTCATGCTGACTCCTCGGGCACCACGGTGCCCGCAATGCTGGTGCTCTTGCCGCGGAACAATGCCACCACCTCGCCGCGCTGGTTGGTGACCTTCATGTCGTAGATACCGTGGCGACCCGACAGCGTCTGCTCCAGTCCCTCGCAGGTCAGCAGGTCGCCCAGCTGGCCGGGGCGCAGGAACTCTATGCTGCAACCGGCCGCCACCGTCACCTTGTTGTGGCTGTTGCAGGCGAAGGCAAAGGTCGAATCGGCCAGCGTGAAGATGAAGCCGCCGTGGCAGATCCGGTGGCCGTTCAGGTGCCGCTCGGTCACGGCCATGCGCAGCACGGCGCGCCCGGGCTCGCAGCTGACCAGTTCCATCCCCATGGTGTCTTTGGAGGCCGAATCCTCGGCAAACATCGCGTCGCCCACCTTGCGGGCCAGGAGCTTGGCGTCCATGCTCACTCGCCCCTGAATTGCGCCGGGCGCTTCTGCAGGAAGGCCGTGACGCCTTCGATGTAGTCGTGGGTCTTGCCCATCGCCGACTGGGTGTCGCGCTCCGCGTCGAGCTGGGCCGGGAAGTCCCGCAGCACGCCATCGCGCAGCAGGTGGCGCGTGGCCACCAGCGCCCGGGTCGGCATGGCCGCGAGCTTCTGGGCCAGCGCCATGGCCGCGGCCACGCACTCGTCCGCGCCGCCCTCGACCACGTCCCAGATCAGGCCCCACTCCTTGGCCTGGGCCGCCGGCAGCTTGTCACCGGTCATGGCCAGCGCCAGCGCGCGCGCCATGCCCACGCGCTGCGGCAGCAGCCAGCTGCTGCCGGCGTCGGGGATGAGCCCGATCTTGCTGAAGGCCTGGATGAAGCTGGCGCCCCCACAGGCAATCGCGATGTCGCAGCACATGGCAACCGAGGCCCCGGCACCCGCTGCCACGCCATTGACCGCCGCGATCACCGGCATGCGCAGGCTCACCAGGCGGCGCGCGGTCGGGTTGAACGCCTGCTCGATCACCGGCCCGGGATCGGCACGCTGGACCAGGTCAGCTCCCGGTTCGAAGTCGAACTCGGACAGGTCGGCGCCCGCGCAAAAGCCCCGTCCGGCACCGGTGAGCACGATGGCGCGGATCGCCGCGTCGGCCTCGGCGCGGTCCAGCGCGGCCCACAGGTCCTTGTGCATCTGGCGCGTGAAGCTGTTCAGCGCCTGCGGCCGGTTCAGCGTGATCAGCGCCACGGCGCCGTGCGCGGCGTACAGCACCGTGGGGTCGGCGGCGGTCGTTTCTGCGGTCATGTGGGTCTCCTGGGTGCGACTCTAACATTAACCGACCGATTGGTCGGTTAATGTTTTCCCTTGGGTATAGTCAACGCCATTGCAACAGAAAACGAGGAAATCGCCATGGCCTACGAACTGATTGACGTCCGCACCGAAGGCGGCAAGGTGGGGGTGGTCACGCTCAACCGCCCCAAGCAGCTCAATGCGCTGAACAACCAGTTGATGGACGAGCTGGGCGCCGCGCTCAAGGCGTTTGATGCCGACGCGGCCATCGGCTGCATGATCGTCACCGGCAGCGAGAAGGCGTTCGCCGCGGGCGCGGACATCGGCGCCATGGCCACCTACAGCTTCGCTGATGTCTACAAGGGCGACTACATCACGCGCAACTGGGAGACCATCCGGAGCGTGCGCAAGCCGGTGATCGCGGCAGTGAGTGGCTTTGCACTCGGTGGGGGCTGTGAGCTGGCCATGATGTGCGACTTCATCATCGCGGCTGACAACGCGAAGTTTGGCCAGCCCGAGATCAAGCTCGGCATCATTCCCGGCGCGGGCGGCACGCAGCGTCTGCCCCGCGCCGTGGGCAAGTCCAAGGCCATGGACATGGCGCTGACCGGCCGCATGATGGACGCCAGCGAAGCCGAGCGCGCCGGCCTCGTCAGCCGCGTGGTCCCGCTGGACAAGATGATGGACGAGGCCCTGGGCGCGGCGCTGATGATCTGCGACTACTCGCAGATCGCGGTGATGGCTGCCAAGGAGTCGGTCAACCGGGCCTTCGAATCAGGCCTGTCCGACGGCGTGATGTTCGAGCGCCGGCTGTTCCATGCACTGTTTGCCACCAGCGACCAGAAGGAAGGCATGGACGCCTTCGTGAACAAGCGCAAGGCCGCCTTCACGCACAACTGAGGGCCCGTGCCCGAGCGAAAGGGGTCGCTCAACGCGCAGACAGCAGGCGGCTGACTTCCTCGTGCAGGGCAGCCAATGCTTCGGGTCCGGGCTGCCGCGTGATCCGGCGCAACCCAGCCGCGTCGCGCCGGGTCCAATGGGCCTGCCGGGCCGACAAATCCAGCGTGAGCGGGGCTTCGCCGGGCAGCCGCAGCTCCAGTTGAAGGGTGGCTGACTCAGCCTCGGGTGACAGGGGGGCGCCCGCCCAGTCCTGCGCCGTCGGCCACAGCGGTTGCAACAGCGCCGCAAGCCGCTCGGCCCGCGCGCGCGGCAGCTGAAGTTCGCGGCCGCCTTCGCGGATGAGCACGTCGGTCCAGGCACTGGGCGACGCCATCGCCGCCTGATCGGACGCCGCACCGGACACCGCGCCACCCAGGGCCTTCGCCATGGGGGCCGAGCGGGCCGCGGCAGCCGACGGGGGAGCCGGCGCCACGGGCGCGGGGGCCGCCACGGGTGCGGGCGCCCGCGCCACGGGCGCCATCGCCTGGTCGGGCGCGGCCGACTCCGCCGCTGGCGAGGGCTGTGCGTCGGCCACCGGCGGCCTGGGCTGGCTCGCGCGGACGGGCGGCCGGGTCGGTGGTGGCGCAAGCTCCCGCCGCACGCGGGGTGCTTCAGGCCCCGCGCCTGCGGCCACCGGCTCCGGGGCCGCGCGGGATTCACGTTGGGAGGCGCGCCCTTTCTCTGGCAATGCCGCAACGGCCGGCCCGTCGAGCTGGGCCCCTGGGGGTTCCTGGCCCTGCCACAGCAGGGTCACCAGACCAGCTAGCAAAACGGTGGCCAGTGCGGCATTCCAGGGCCGCGGCCCCCCTCCGAGGGCCGGCGGCCAGAACCGCTGCCACCAGGGCGGCCGACGCACCGTGGCCTGCGGCGGCCGTGTCAGCGCTTCGGTCGCTATCTTTTTGATAGCTGACTGCGTCCAACTGGCGGGGACTTCTGACCGATCGGGTGCAAATTCCAGGGCGCGCACCAGACGCGCGTCGCGCAGCACCGTCATGGCCCGGGCTCCAGCGCCGACAGGTAGCCGCGCATGCAGCCGCGCAATTTCTGCAGCGCGTAACGCAGGCGGCTCTTGGCTGTCTCAAAGCTCAGCGAGAGGCTCTGCGCCATCTGCTCCAGCGTGGCCCCATCCTCGTGGTGCAGCAGGAAGGCCGCGCGCTGCGCAGGGGGCAGCTCGTCCAGGCAGTGCAGCAGCTGGCGCCCGGCCGCACGCCAGAAGGCGGTGTCCTCGGTCGAGGGATGCGCCAGGTCCAGCGCGGCCTGCAGCCACTCCATCGGGTCCTGGCCGTCTTCGCCCGCCTCGGGCAGGGGCACTTCGCGGCCGCTCACACGCAACCGGTCCATGGCCGCGTTGTGGGCGATGGCAAAGGCCCAGGTGGTCCAGCGCGCACCAGGCTGGCCCGCGCCGGCTCCCTGCGGCTGGTAGCTGGCCCGCGCGCCAATGATGCGCACCCAGGTGTCCTGGAACACCTCGTCGGCCTGCGCCGCCAGCGCGCTGCCCAGCAGCCGGCGCACAAAGCGGAACAGCGCCCCTTCGTGGCGCGCATAAAGCACGTCGAAAGCCGCGGCGTCCCCACCGGCGTAGGCGAGCATCAGCTGGTCGTCCGGCATGGCGTGCAACGAGGGCATGAACCGATTTTCACACCACGTTGTACGGACCAGCGCGTGACATGGGGTTAAACCGGGGCACTTTTTTTCACCCCGGTGCACGGCGTGGACCGTGTGAGCTTCACCACTTCTGGAGGATTTGATGAACCCCAAGCTCCCATCCCGCTCCCTGACCGCCTTGCTCGCGGCGCAGTTGCTGCTGTCGGCCTGCAGCGCCACAGCCCGGCCGCCCTTGCTGCCTGCGCCGCAATGGCCCGATCCGCAACCTCTGGCATGGAGCCCTCCGGTCGCCCCACCCGCCCGGCCGCAGTTTCAGGCCCCGTCCGCCAGCCACTGCGCCCGGCCGATCCAGACCCGCGAGGTGCCCGGCCAGGGGATGCAGAACGCGCCTGTCGACCGGCGCCGCGGGTCGGCGCCCGCCGGTGCGCGCCGCGAGGAGGCCGAAACGGCCGTGGCCGGCCCACCGGCCACGCCGGCCCTGACCCCGAGTCCCGCCGGGGCCCCGCGGCCCGCTGCGGCCAGCGAAGCCCTGGCCAAGGCCGGTGGCAGCTCTGGCGCAGCCGACCGCATCCGTGATAGCCGGGCGGCGCCACCCCTCTCCCCCCAGGCGGTGATGCCGCAGCCCGCCCCTCGCCCCGCCGAGGCGGTTACGGCGGGCATGGTGGACGACAACGTTGCGTTTGGTGAATACCTTGCGTTTCGCGGGCGCACCCAGGTCGCGCACCGCCCGCGCGACGTCCATGAGCGCTACCTGCTGGAGGTGCGTGACAGCGCGGGCCACGCGGTGGCCGACGCCGAGGTGGCGGTGCAGGCCGCCAATGGCGCCGCGACGTGGGCCCGGACCGACACGGGCGGTCGGGTCTGGTTGCACCCCCGGGCTTTCGATGGCGACGATACGCGCCTGTACGACGTGAGCGTGCGCAAACAGGGGCAACTGGCCCACGGCATACTCCGGCGCGGACAGAAAAGCGCGCTGGAAGTGGTGCTGCCACAGCAGCCCGGTGCGGCGCAACGCGCGCGGCTGGACCTGGTGTTCCTCATCGATGCCACGGGCTCCATGGCCGACGAAATCCACAAGCTCAAGACCAGCCTGCGCAGCATCGCCAATGAGGTGGCCCGCCTGCCCAGCCAGCCCGACCTGTGCTTTGGCCTGGTGGCCTACCGCGACCGCGGCGACGCCTTCGTGCTGCGCAGCCATGACTTCACGAATGATCTGGGCGCCTTCCAGGGCGTGCTCGATGCACTGCAGGCCGGCGGCGGTGGCGACTACCCCGAAGCCATGAACGAGGCCTTCCATGAAACCGTCCACGCCCTGAGCTGGCGCGGCGAAGGCACGACCCGCCTGGTGCTGCTGCTGGCCGACGCGCCGCCCCACCTGGACTATGGAGGCCCGTACTACGACGACGACATGCTGGCGGCCCTGGGCAAGGGCATCAAGGTGTTCAGCGTGGGCGCCAGCGGGCTGGACCGGCAAGGGGAATACATCCAGCGGCAGATCGCCCAGTACACCGGCGGACGGTTCGTGTTCCTAACCTACGCCGACGCGCAACGCCCCTCCAGCGGGCCGGGACGTGAAACGGTTCACGATGTCAGCCACTATTCGGTGGACACCCTGGACCGGCTGATCGTGCGGCTTGTGGGCGACGAACTGGGCAGGCTATAATTGAGGGCTCCGGCGCGAAACGCCGGGGCATTGGCGCCGGTTTGAAAAGCGCCAGAAGCATGGCGCTTTAGCTCAGTCGGTTAGAGCGATGGAATCATAATCCACAGGTCCGCGGTTCGAATCCGTGAAGCGCCACCAGACACCCAGCGCCCCGGCGTTGACAGAAAAGGCACTGTCCCGCACAGTGCCTTTTTTCACTTTGACAGCCTCTGGACATACACCATGAAACGCTGCATGAAGAATCCATTCGCCACATTTCTGCTGGCCCTGGGCGGCCTGCTGGCCTGCTCGGGAACCCTTTTCTGTACTGAAGCCCTGGCCCAGGGCATCCGCCGGGAGGCCCCCGCCGAAGTCAAGCGGGGGGAGCTGGTCATCACCCAGCCCCCCGAGGTGACACTCGATGGCAAGCCCGACCGGCTCTCGCCCGGCGCCCGCATCCGCAACACACAGAACCTGCTGGTGCTGTCCGGCAGCGTGGTCGGCCAGACCCTGCCCGTGGTGTACCGGCGCGACAGCGCCGGCCTGATCCACGAGGTCTGGGTTCTCACGGCGGACGAGGCGTCCAGGCTTGAAGGCGCCAACGGGCCCAAGGCCATGGCCGAGCTGCTGGCCCTGATTTTCGGCGCACGCCGCTGAACCGGCAGGACCCTCACCATGACCAAGAAAGTCTTCATCAAGACCTTTGGCTGCCAGATGAACGAGTACGACTCGGACAAGATGGCCGACGTCATGAACGCTGCGCAGGGCTATGAGCCGACGCAGAACGTGGACGAAGCCGATCTGATCCTGTTCAACACCTGCTCGGTGCGGGAAAAGGCCCAGGAAAAGGTCTTCAGCGACCTCGGCCGCGTGCGGCACCTCAAGGACAAGGGCGTGCTGATCGGCGTGGGGGGTTGCGTGGCCAGCCAGGAAGGTGCCGAGATCATCAAGCGGGCACCTTTTGTGGACGTGGTGTTCGGCCCGCAGACCCTGCACCGACTGCCCGATCTGCTGGCGGCCCGCGACCGCCAGCGCCGGCCGCAGGTTGACATCAGCTTCCCGGAAATCGAGAAGTTCGACCACATGCCCGCGGCCCGAGTCGACGGTGCCACGGCGTTCGTGAGCATCATGGAAGGTTGCAGCAAGTACTGCAGCTACTGCGTGGTGCCTTATACCCGCGGCGAAGAGGTCTCGCGGCCGCTGGACGACGTGCTAGTCGAGGTGGCCGGCCTGGCGGAACAGGGGGTGAAGGAGGTCACCCTGCTGGGGCAGAACGTCAACGCCTGGCGCGGGCCAATGGGCGAAACGGCCGAGATCGCCGATTTCGCGTTGCTGCTCGAGTACGTGGCCGATATCCCGGGCATCGAGCGCATCCGCTACACCACCAGCCACCCCAACGAATTCACACCCCGGCTGATCGAGGCCTACGCCCGCGTGCCCAAGCTGGTCAGCCACCTGCACCTGCCCGTGCAGCATGGCAGCGACCGCATCCTGATGGCCATGAAGCGCGGCTACACCGCTATGGAATACAAGAGCACCGTGCGAAAGCTGCGCGCCGTGCGGCCCGAAATGGCCATGAGCAGCGACTTCATCGTCGGCTTTCCTGGCGAAACCGACGAGGACTTCCATCGGATGATGAAGCTGATCGACGACATCGGCTTCGACAACTCGTTCAGCTTCATCTTCAGCCCCCGGCCGGGCACTCCCGCGGCCAACCTGCAGGACGACACGCCGCACGCGGTCAAGCTCGCAAGGCTTCAGCAGCTGCAGGCGGTGATCGAGGCCAACATCCGCCGTTTCAGTGATGAGCGCGTGGGAACGATTCAGCGCATTCTGGTCGAAGGCCCGTCACGCAAGGACGCCTCGGAACTCTCAGGTCGCACCGACTGCAACCGCATGGTGAACTTCAAAGGGCCAAAACGCCTCGTCGGCCAGATGATCGAGGTCCGCATCACCGAGGCGTACGCCCACTCGCTGCGTGGCGAGGTCGTGATGGTGGAAACGGCCTGACGCCCACGCCAGCGCGCCGGGCCTGAGGCGGCCTGGCCTAGAAGGGGAGCTTGGGCATGCCCTTGCCGCCGCCCATGCGCTTCATCATCTTCATGAGGCCGCCCCCCTTCATCTTCTTCATCATGCCCTGCATCTGCTCGAATTCGTTGAGCAGCCGGTTGACCTCCTGAACCTGCACGCCTGCCCCTGCGGCAATGCGGCGTTTGCGCGTGGCCTTGATGAGCTCGGGCTTGCGGCGCTCCAGTGGCGTCATGCTCTGGATGATGCCTTCCTTGCGGCGCACATCGCGTTCGGCGCGATCCATGTCGACCTGGCCCGCCTTGGCAGCCATCTGTGCGGGCAGCTTGTCCATGAGGCTGCTCAGGCCGCCCATGCTCTTCATCTGCTGGATCTGCGAGAGGAAGTCATTGAGATCGAAACCGGCGCCGCTCTTGACCTTGGCCGCCAGCTTCTGCGCAGCCTCCACGTCCACACCGGCCGTGACCTGTTCGACCAGCGCCACGATGTCGCCCATGCCGAGAATCCGGCCCGCGTGGCGCTCGGCGTCGAACACCTCCAGCCCGTCAATCTTCTCGCTGGTCCCCGCGAACTTGATCGGTGCACCCGTGATCTGCCGCACCGACAGGGCCGCCCCTCCCCGCGAATCACCGTCGGTCTTGGTCAGCACGATGCCCGTCAGCGGCAAGGCTTCCTTGAAGGCCTTGGCCGTGTTGACCGCATCCTGGCCCTGCATGGCGTCAACCACGAACAGTGTTTCCACGGGATTGAGCGCGGCGTGCAGGTCCTTGATCTCGCGCATCAGCACTTCGTCGATGGCCAGTCGGCCCGCCGTGTCGACCAGCAGCACATCAAAGAAATGCCGGCGCGCGTAGTCCAGCGCAGCGCGGCCAATGTCCACTGGCTTCTGGTCGGGTGTGCTGGGAAACCATTCGGCGCCGGCCTGAGCGGTCACGGTCTTGAGCTGTTCAATAGCCGCCGGCCGGTAGACGTCTCCGGACACCGTGAGCACCTTCTTGCGGCGCTTTTCGATCAGGTGACGGGCCAACTTGGCCGTGGTCGTGGTCTTGCCCGCCCCCTGCAGGCCCGCCATGAGAATGACCGCCGGCGGCTGGGCCGCGAGATTGAGGTCGCTGACGCCTTCGCCGATCGTGGCCGTCAGTTCGCGATTGACGATGCCCACCAGCGCCTGGCCGGGCGACAGCGAGCCCAGCACGTCCTGGCCCAGGGCCTTGTCCTTCACGCGCGCCACAAAGTCGCGCACCACCGGCAACGCCACATCGGCCTCGAGCAACGCCATGCGCACCTCGCGCAGCATGTCCTGGACATTGCCTTCGGTGATGCGGGCCTGGCCGCGGATTTCCTTGACGAGCCGGGAGAGTTTGTCGGAGAGTGCGGAGGCCATGGGAGGGGTGGGATGGGCCCCGGTGCACCGGAGCAAAAGGCTAAACTACAGCGCATGATTCTAGCCAGTGCGTCCCCCGCCAGCACGGTGCTGGCGTTAGCGGCCGCTGCCGCCTACGCCGTGCCGGCCGCCGCGGCCTCACGTCTGAGCGAAGCCGCGGCCCGTGCCGCGCTCTGGCTGGCCTGGTTGCTGCACGGCGCCGTGCTGGCCCTGGGCCTGCTGGGCAACACCCCCCGCTTTGGCTTTGCGCCCGCCCTGTCGGTCACGGCGTGGCTGGTGCTGACGGTATACGCCGTTGAAAGCCGGCTGTTTCCCCAGTTGCAGGCCCGGTGGGCACTGGCCGGCCTGGGCACGGTGGCGGTGCTGCTGGCCATTGCATTTCCTGGCGGCCCGCTGCATGTGAGCGCCTCGCCCTGGCTCCCGTTGCACTGGGCCCTGGGCATCGCTTCCTACGGCCTGTTCGCTGCCGCGGTGGTCCATGCCTGGCTCATGACCCGTGCCGAGAAGGACATCCGCCAGGCCACCGACCCCCACAGCGGGGTGCCGCTGCTGACACTCGAACGCCTGACGTTCCGCTTCGTCAAGGCCGGCTTTGTGCTGTTGTCGGCCACGCTCCTGGCGGGCCTGCTGTTCAGCGAGCAGCTCTATGGCTCGGGGCGCGCCTGGAAATGGGACCACAAGACGCTCTTTTCGCTGATGTCCTGGCTCGCCTTTGCCATTCTGCTGGTGGGCCGGGCCCGATTCGGCTGGCGGGGTCGCAAGGCCGTGCGGGTCTTGTATGCGGGCTCGATCCTGCTGCTGCTGGCCTACGTGGGTTCGCGTTTTGTGCTCGAAGTGATCCTGGGCCGCGCCGCATGAAATTTATCCTGGTTCTTTTGGTGATCGTGATCGCGGTCTTCGTCTGGCGCAGCAACCGCCGTTACAGCTTGGGCAGCCGGTCCGCCGCGCGCCCCACACCTCCCGGTGCGCCCCAGGACATGGTGCGCTGCCCGGTCTGTGCGCTGCACCTGCCGCGGGCCGACGCCCGGGTCGGCCGACGTGGGCGGTACTGCAGCGACGAGCACCGGCAGCAGGCCGAGGGCTGAGCCAGGCGGCCATGGCAGACACCAGCCCCCTCGCCTCCTGGTTCGGCCTGCGGGAACTGGCCGCGGAGGATTCGGCATTCGTTCGCCTGTGGCGCGGCTTCATGACCGCACGGGTGATGATTGCCCTGGTACTGCTGGCGCTGTTGGGCGCCATGTACGCCATTGCCTCGGCGCCGGTCGAAGGCTGGCTCATCCTCATGTGCTGCGCCTACCTGGTCGCAGCGCTGGCCGTGCGGACACTGGCCAGCCCCCGCATCCAGGGGCACGCACTGGACGCCCAATGGATGTCCACCATCGGCGTCGACCTGCTGGTGTTTGCCGCCCTGCAATTCATGCAGGCCGGCGGCATCAGTTACAACCCCTTGTTCGCCCTGCCACTGCTGCTGGCCTCGGTGCTGGGGTCGCTGCTGCTGGCGCTCGGCACGGCCGCAGCCATCACCCTGCTCCTGCTGGTCGACGCCTGGCTGGCCTCGCTCCATCTGGACACCGCCTCCCGCTTTCTGCAGGCGGGGCTGACGGGCACCGGCTTTTTCATCGTGGCGCTGCTGGCCAACCAGCTCGCCACACGCCTGGTGCGCGAGGAGCAGCGCGCCCGGCAGAGCCAGCAGGCCGCGCGGGTCCAGATCGAGGTCAACGAACTCGTGATCGAGGCCTTGTCCGACGGCGTGCTGGTGGTGGACGACAACGGCATCGTGCGCGCGGCCAACCCGGCGGCGCAGGGACTGCTGGGTTCGCCCGCCGATCGACGCACCACGCCCTTCGTGCTGGCCGCCGAGCCTGCCTGGCATCCGCTGATCGAACTGGCCCGCCTGACCTTCCTGCGTCGCACGGCCCAGGTCGCCGACGTCGACATCAGCGAAGCGGCACTGGGCGCCCGCCGGCTTCACGTGCGGACCCGACTCACAGCCACCCACGATGCCGCCGCGGAAAGCCTGTGCGTGATGTTCCTGGAAGACCTGCGCGAGATGGAAGCCAGGTTGCGCACCGAGAAACTCGCCGCCATGGGACGCATGTCGGCCGCCGTCGCCCATGAAATCCGCAACCCGCTGGCCGCCATCACTCAGGCCAACGCGCTGCTCGATGAAGATTTGACCCAGCCGGGTCAGAAGCGGCTGACGCTGATGGTGCGTCAGAACGCGCAGCGCCTGGCCCAGATCGTCGAGGAGATCCTCGACCTTTCCCGGGTCCAGCATGAAGGCATGGCACGCAGCTCCCCCCTGCTGGACCTGGACGCTGCGGTCAGTGCGGCTTGCACCGACTGGGGTCGCCAGACGGCGTGCGGGGAGCGCCTGCGCGTCGATCTCCACGGCCATGGCAGCCAAGTGGCCTTCGAACCTGATCACCTGCGCCGGGTTCTGGTCAATCTGCTGGACAACGCGCTGCGCTATGCCAGCCCGCAGGCGGGCTCGATCCGGGTCTCCACCGAAACCACGACCTCCGGCCAGGCCGGCCTGCGCGTCTGGAGCGACGGTGCTCAGCTCGAACAGACGGTTCAGCGCCATCTGTTCGAGCCCTTCTTTTCCTCCGAAAGCCGGTCCAGCGGGCTGGGGCTGTACATCTGCCGCGAGCTCTGCGAGCGCCACGGTGCCTTGATCGGCTACCAGCGCGCGACACAGGCCGGCGCAGGACGCCCGCGGGAAGGGAATGAGTTTTTTGTCACCTTCCGGCAGCGAACACCGGCCCCAGCGTCGGCCGCGAGGTTTGACACAATACGCGCCTGATGGTCGCCACATCCACCCCGCCCAAGGTCCTGGTCGTCGACGACGAACCCGATCTGCGAACCCTGTACGAACTCACGCTGCTGCGCGAGGGCTACCACGTGGAAGCCGCAGCCGATCTGGCCGATGCCCGTCACTTGCTGGAGTCGCGCCGTTTCGACGCCGTGATCACCGACATGCGCTTGCCCGACGGTCTCGGCCTGGAGCTGCTGCGGGAACTGCAGGCCCAGCAACGAACCGAGCGCTGCCTGGTGATGACAGCCTATGGCTCCGCAGAAAACGCGGTGGAAGCCCTCAAGGCTGGCGCTTTCGACTACCTCACCAAGCCGGTCGACCTCAAACAGTTCCGTAGCGTGGTCGCCTCGGCCGTCCAGGGCACGACCCCCGCGCGGGGCCCACGCAACGCCGTCATCCGCGCGACCGCCGAGCGGCCGGCCGACGCGGCCAGCGCGCTTCTGCGGCTGGTGGGCGATTCCGAGGCGATGAAGAACGTCAAGGAACGGATTGCGCGAGTCGCCCGGAGCATGGCCCCGGTGCTGGTGCGCGGTGAGTCGGGCACGGGCAAGGAGTTGGCGGCACGCGCCCTGCACGCCTGCAGCCACCGAGCCGACGGCCCTTTTGTTGCCGTGAACTGCAGCGCCATCCCGGAAAACCTGCTGGAAGCCGAATTCTTTGGTGCCCGCAAGGGGTCCTACACGGGCTCAGCGCAGGATCGCGACGGCTACTTCCAGGCCGCCCGCGGTGGCACGCTGTTTCTGGACGAGATCGGCGATCTGCCGTTGACCATGCAATCCAAGCTGCTGCGGGCGATCCAGGAGCGGCTGGTGCGCTCCCTGGGCTCCACCCAGGAGGACGCCGTGGATGTGCGCATCGTCAGCGCCACGCACAAGGACCTCGCGGCCGACGTGCAGGCCGGCCGCTTCCGCCAGGACCTCTACTACCGTCTCAACGTGATCGAGATCCTGGTGCCGCCGCTACGCGATCGCCGCGAGGATCTGCCTGCCCTGTGCAGCGCGCTGCTGGCGCGGATTGCCCAGGAATCCGGCATGCCGGTGCCGGCGTTGTCACCCGCGGTGTTGGCGCAACTGCAGGCGCATCCGCTGCCGGGCAACGTACGGGAGCTTGAAAATCTGCTGCACCGCGCCGTGGCCCTGAGCGATGGTGACGAGTTGCAGGTCGACTTCGCCCCGACGGACGTCGGCACGCCCGCGCCACCGGTGCCATCGAAAGCCAATGAAGCCGCGGCGGCGGCACCGCTCGCCGTGCCGTCCGACCTGCAGGCCTGGCTGGACCAGCAGGAGCGCGAAATCCTGGTGCGCGCGCTCAACGAAAGCGGCTTCAACCGCACCGCGGCCGCCAACCGGCTGGGCCTGAGCCTGCGCCAGATCCGCTACCGCATCGCCCGACTGAACATTGCCACGCCGGGCGGCGAAGAGCCTGGCGAAGATGCCACCTGACGCTGCCATAGCCGGCACACTGTGGCGAGACGGCTGGTACGCCCATGCCCGGCAGTTGCCGTCGCCCAACTTCGGGCCTCGGCCGGAACAGGCCCGTGTGGACCTCATCGTGCTGCATTCGATCAGCCTGCCGCCGGGGCAGTACGGTGGCAGCGAGGTGCAGCAGCTGTTCACCAACACCCTGGATTGGGAAGCGCATCCCTACTTCACGCAGATCCGCGGAGCCGAGGTGTCCGCACACTTCTACATCCGGCGTGACGGCGGGCTGTGGCAGTTCGTGAGTTGCGACGATCGCGCCTGGCATGCCGGCGTGTCCCACTGGCGCGGGCGCAGCAACTGCAACGACGACTCGGTCGGCATAGAGCTGGAGGGCCTGGAAGGCGACTCCTTTGAAGACGCGCAGTATGAAACCCTGTCCAGTCTCTGCGCCACTCTCGCGCAGCGCTACCCGGTCACCCACGTCGCGGGCCATGAGCACATCGCACCCAAACGCAAGCTGGACCCGGGGCCTGGATTCGACTGGCCGCGCCTGCACCAGGCGCTGGCCTGGCCTGCTGCGTACTTTCCCTTGGAAACGCTGCAACATCCCAGTGCGTGAGGCGTATTGCGCGTGACGCAATGCACCATTTGGTGCCATGGTTTTCGGCGCAAGACGTAAGCGTCTGTATCGGTCGCGGTACACTACCCGTAGTGGCTTGAATTCACATCAGACCCTAGATATAGTGTGTCCCGTTGCGCTGCGACCGCAGCCGGGACCTGCCCCGGGGCTCCGCCCGCCGAGTCCGCCCCGACCATTCACACAATAACCGCGAAAGAAGAGGAAACAATGCAAGTTGCCTTGAGCACCCCGTCCACAACAAGCACCAGCAACCCCGTCGCCCAGAAGTCCGGTCAGGCCGGCACCACCGCCACCAACCCCCTCGCCAACTACCAGATCATCCGCCGCAATGGCGCTGTGGTCCCGTTCGAGCCGAACAAGATCGCCATTGCGATGATGAAGGCTTTTCTGGCCGTTCATGGCACGCAAGGCGCCGCTTCCGCCAGCGTGCGCGAAACCGTCGACGCACTGACGCAGCAGGTGATCCGCGCGCTGATGCGCTCGCGTCCGGGCGGCGGCACCTTCCACATCGAAGACGTGCAGGACCAGGTTGAACTGGGCCTGATGCGCGGCGGCCATCACGACATCGCGCGCGCCTACGTGCTCTACCGCGATCGCCGGGCCCAGGAGCGCGCCCGCCAGACCGTGCAGGAAGCGCCGAAGGCTCCGGCCCTGCACGTGCTGGACGGCGGCCAGCGCGTGGCGCTGGATCTCGACCAGCTCAAGGCCCTCATCGAAACGGCCTGCGCCGGGCTGAATGCCGACATCCGGCCTGACCCGATCGTGGCCGAGACCATGCGCAATCTCTATGACGGCGTCCCGATGGACGAGGTGTACAAGGCCTCGATCCTCGCCGCGCGCACGCTCATCGAGAAGGACCCTGACTACACCTACGCCACGGCGCGGCTGCTGTTGCACACCATCTTCAAGGAAGTGATCGGTCGCGACGTGGCCCCGGCCGACATGGCCCAGGCCTACGCCGACTACTTCCCCAGTTTCATCAAAAAGGGGGTCGACAACGAACTGCTCGACGAACGCCTTCAACAGTACGACCTGGCCCGCTTGGGCGCGGCCCTGAAGGCCGAGCGCGACCTGAAGTTCGATTACCTGGGCCTGCAGACCCTGTACGACCGCTACTTCCTGCACGTGCGCAAGACCCGCATCGAACTGCCGCAGGCCTTCTTCATGCGCGTGGCCATGGGCCTGGCCCTGAACGAGATCGACCGCGAAGCGCGGGCCATCGAGTTCTACGAAGTGCTCTCGAGCTTCGACTTCATGTCGTCCACCCCGACGCTCTTCAACAGCGGCACGCTGCGTTCGCAGTTGTCGAGCTGCTACCTCACCACCGTGCCGGACGACCTGGACGGCATCTACGAGTCCATCAAGGAGAACGCACTGCTGTCCAAGTTCGCGGGTGGCCTGGGCAACGACTGGACCCGCGTGCGCGCGCTGGGCTCGCACATCAAGGGCACCAACGGCGAATCGCAGGGTGTCGTGCCTTTCCTGAAGGTGGTGAACGACACCGCCGTGGCCGTGAATCAGGGCGGCAAGCGCAAGGGCGCCGTCTGCACCTACCTCGAATCCTGGCACCTCGATATCGAGGAGTTCCTGGAGTTGCGCAAGAACACCGGCGATGACCGCCGCCGCACGCACGACATGAACACCGCCAACTGGATTCCCGACCTGTTCATGCGCCGCGTCATGGAAAAGGGAGAGTGGACGCTGTTCTCTCCGTCCAACGTTCCGGATCTGCACGATCTGTTCGGCGCTGACTTCGAACGCGCCTATGTCGCCTACGAGGAAAAGGCCCGACGCGGCGAAATCAAGCCCAGCAAGACCGTGCAGGCCTCCGACCTGTGGCGCAAGATGCTGACCATGCTGTTCGAGACCGGCCACCCCTGGATCACGTTCAAGGATGCCTGCAACGTGCGCTCGCCGCAGCAGCACGCGGGTGTCGTGCATTCGTCCAACCTGTGCACCGAGATCACGCTGAACACCAGCGACTCCGAGACGGCCGTCTGCAACCTGGGTTCCGTCAACCTGCCGCAGCACCTGAAGGACGGCCAGATCGACCACGACAAGCTCAAGAAGACCATCACCACGGCGATGCGCATGCTCGACAACGTGATCGACATCAACTACTACGCTGTCAAGAAGGCGCGCGACTCCAACATGCGCCACCGCCCCGTGGGCCTGGGCGTGATGGGCTTCCAGGACGCACTGTATGAACTGCGCGTGCCCTACGCTTCCGAGCAGGCCGTCGAGTTCGCCGACCGTTCCATGGAAGCCATCTGCTACCACGCCTACTGGGCGTCCACCGAACTGGCCCGCGAGCGCGGCAAGTACTCCAGCTACAAGGGCTCGCTGTGGGACCAGGGCATCCTGCCCCTGGACACGCTCAACCTGCTGGAACAGGCGCGTGGCGGCTATGTGGAAGTCGACAAGACCGCCACGCTCGACTGGGACGCCCTGCGCCAGAAGATCAAGACCGATGGCATGCGCAACTCCAACTGCGTCGCCATCGCGCCGACCGCCACCATTTCCAACATCATTGGAGTGGATGCCTCGATCGAGCCCTGCTTCGGCAACCTCTCGGTCAAATCGAATCTGTCGGGTGAATTCACCATCATCAACCACTACCTCGTGCGCGACCTCAAGCGCCTGGGCCTGTGGGACGACGTGATGGTCATGGACCTCAAGCACTTCGATGGCTCGCTGCGGCCCATCGACCGGGTACCCCAGGATGTGAAGGCCCTGTACGCCACCGCGTTCGAAGTCGAGACCACCTGGCTGGTCGAAGCGGCCGCGCGCCGCCAGAAGTGGATCGACCAGGCCCAGTCGCTGAACATCTACATGGCCGGCGTGTCGGGCAAGAAGCTGGACGACACCTACAAGCTCGCCTGGCTGCGCGGCCTGAAGACCACCTACTACCTGCGCACCATCAGCGCGACGCAGACCGAGAAGTCCACCGTCACCTCGGGCCGGCTCAATGCAGTCTCGTCGGGTGCGGCCACCGGAGGTATGAGCGCGCTCGACGCTGCTGCAGCGGCCGCGCAGGCCCAGATGAATGCCACGCCGGCGACCGACATCAAGTTCTGCGCCATCGATGACCCGACCTGCGAGGCATGCCAGTAAGCGCGGTCTTGTCCGACAGAGTGTCGATGCAATAGAGCAACACAATAGATCAGCGATGTGAATGAACACTTTTCATTTCGCATCGCTGATCACATAATTCACGCATTGGAAAACTTATGTTGACCTGGGACGAAGAAGTCAAGCCCTCATCGCCAACAACACTGCACAGCGGTTCACCCGGCAACCGCGCGGTGGATTCATCCCCTCTTTCGCAAACGTCCATGGCATCGCAGCCCGCGTTGCGCGCGCTCGATGATGGCGCCATGAGGCCCCAATCCGTCGCCGCTGCCGCCACTGCCCGCCCTGTGACGCAGCGCCGCGTCAATGCCGCCGACAAGCGCATCATCAACGGCCAGACCGACGTTAACCAGCTGGTGCCGTTCAAGTACAAGTGGGCCTGGGAAAAATACCTCGCCACCTGCGCCAACCACTGGATGCCGCAGGAAGTGAACATGACGCGCGACATCGCGCTGTGGAAAGATCCGAACGGCCTGAGCGAGGACGAGCGCCGCATCGTCAAGCGCAATCTTGGCTTCTTTGTCACCGCCGATTCGCTGGCCGCCAACAACATCGTGCTGGGCACCTACCGCCACATCACGGCACCCGAGTGCCGCCAGTTTCTGTTGCGCCAGGCCTTCGAGGAAGCCATCCACACGCATGCCTACCAGTACATCGTCGAGTCGCTGGGCCTGGACGAAAGCGAGATCTTCAACGCCTACAACGAGGTGCAGTCGATCCGCGACAAGGATGAGTTCCTGATTCCGTTCATCGACGCGATCATGGATCCCAACTTCCACACCGGCACGCCCGAGACCGACCAGAAGCTGCTCAAGAGCCTGATCGTCTTCGCCTGCCTGATGGAAGGCCTGTTCTTCTACGTCGGCTTCACGCAGATCCTGGCGCTGGGCCGCCAGAACAAGATGACCGGCGCCGCCGAGCAGTACCAGTACATCCTGCGCGACGAGTCGATGCACTGCAACTTCGGCATTGATCTGATCAACCAGCTCAAGCTCGAGAACCCTCACCTCTGGACGGCCGAGTTCAAGACGGAGATCAAGGCCCTGTTCCACAAGGCCGTCGAGCTCGAATACCGCTACGCCGAGGACACCATGCCGCGCGGTGTGCTCGGCATGAATGCCTCGATGTTCAAGGGCTACCTGCGCTACATCGCGAATCGCCGCGCCACGCAGATCGGCCTTGAGGAACTCTTCCCGAACGAGACCAACCCGTTCCCCTGGATGAGCGAAATGATTGACCTGAAGAAAGAGCGCAACTTCTTCGAAACCCGCGTGATTGAGTACCAGTCGGGTGGCGCACTTTCCTGGGACTGAGCCTCCATGCGAATGCTTTGAGACAACTGCGATGAGCTTGAAATTCACCCGCGCTGACAACCTGGCCCGAGAGCCCGGTGCAGTGCGGGCCACGGTGTTCATGAGGCTGGGCGCAAGACCCAACCCCATGGATCGCTTCGTGCCCCCAACAGGCATGGAGTGCTTCTTTGGTTGATGTTGATCAACTTGATTAGGAGAATGAGAATGGCAACTGCAAAGAAACCGGCCGCCAAGAAGGCCGCAGCGAAGAAGCCGGCCGCCAAGAAGGCCCCGGCAAAGAAGGTAGCAGCCAAGAAGGTTGCCGCCAAGAAGCCGGCAGCGAAAAAAGTCGCCGCCAAGAAGGCCGCTCCGGCCAAGAAGGTAGCAGCCAAGAAGGTTGTCGCCAAGAAGCCGGCAGCGAAGAAGGTCGCCGCCAAGAAGCCCGCTGCCAAGAAGGTAGCCGCCAAAAAGGCGCCGGCCAAGAAAGCCGCTGCCAAGAAGGCGCCTGCGAAAAAGGCCGCTGCCAAGAAGGTAGCGAAAAAGCCCGCTGCCAAAAAGGCCGCGAAAAAGCCTGCTGCCAAGAAGGCTGCGAAAAAGCCCGCTGCCAAGCCTGCTGCAAAACCTGCAGCTGCTCCGGCGCCTGCGGCTCAGACCACTCTGAACCCGCAAGCTGCCTGGCCGTTTCCCACGGCCGGCAAGCCCTGAGACTGCAAGCGGGTAACCGCTTCAAGCCCGGTGCCGCAAGGCTCCGGGCTTTTTCATGCCCGGCGCACGCGAGGCCTGCGATACTGGGCCCATGCCCTATCCCGCGAACCCCACGTCCGATCTGCTGCGCACCTGGCTGTTTGGTGCTGGCGCCGTGCCCGCCGTCCACGAAGCCATGGCGGCCAGTGGCGCCGCGGTGCTGATCCAGGACCTCGAGGACTTCACTCCACCCGAACGCCGCGCCGAAGCGCGCGCCCTGGCGCCCGCCCTGTACGCGCGCTGGCGCGAGGCCGGCGCAACCGCCTGTGTCCGCATCAACCCGCTGGACACCGAGGGGCTGGCCGACCTGCAGGCCGTGATGCCGGCCCGGCCCGACATCGTGGCCTATCCCAAGGCCGCAAGCGCCCGCCAGATGCAGGCGCTGGACGACACCTTGACATCACTGGAGCACTCGCTCGGGCTGCCCCTGGGCGTCACGCAGATCCTGCCCGTGTGCGAGACCGCCCTGGGCGTGGTCAGCGTGCGCGAGATGGCGGCCGCCAGCCGGCGCGTCCGCTACGCACTGCTGGGCGCCGAAGACCTCGCAGCCGACCTGCATGCCGAGCGCAGCCGCGAAGCGGTGGAACTCGACTACGCGCGTCGCCGCTTCGTGCTGGAATGCCGCGCCGCCGGCATCGAGCCGGTGGATGCACCCTATACCTTCAGCGACGCAGAGGGCGCGGTGCAGGAAGCTCGCTATTCGCGACGCCTGGGCTACCGCGCCAAGAGCCTGGTCCGACCCGACCATGCCGCCGCGCTGCAGGAGGCACTCAGCCCCAGCCCGGCGGAACTGGCCGCGGCCCGCCGTCTCGTCAGCGCGTTTGAAGCCGCGCGCAGCCGCGGTGAGGAACGCGCCCTGGTCGATGGCCTGTGGGTGGAGGTGCCCACCTACCTCAATGCCCAACGCCTGCTCGGCCAGGCCTGACGGCGCTCACCCCCGCCAGGCCGCCCACAACAGTGTCAAACCGGCGGTCAGCAACAGCCCCTCGATCAGCAGTCGGAATTTTTCGGGCTCCAGCTTTAGCACGACGCGCTTGGCCAGGAACGAGCCCGCGGTGATGGCGCTGCCAATGATCAGCCCCTTGAGCACCGCGTCCCAGGGCAAGGCCCCCAGGCTGCGAAACGTGATTGCCTTGGCCACATAGACCGCCAGCGAGCCCAGCGCCTCGGTGGAAAGGTAAGCGCCCTTGACCAGGCCGAACGCCAGAAAGAACGGCGCATTGACCGGCCCGGTGCTGACCACGATGCCCGTGATGTAGCCCACCACGGCGCCCACCAGGGCCAGATGGCCCAGCCGCAGCGTCCACTGGCGCGCCGCCATCCAGCGGCGCAGCGGAATCATGGCGATGAAGAACACGCCGAGCACAGCCTCCACCACGCCGGGCGGCAGGCGCAGCAGCGTGAGCGCGCCCAGCGCCGCGGCGGGCATGGCCGTCACGCTGTAGGCAGCCACCGCCGGCCAGTGCACATCGCGCCACCACACGGCCACGCGCGAGGCGTTGGCCATGATGCTGGCCACCGCCATGATGGGCACGGCCTCGCGCGGACCGAACACCAGCACCAGGGCCGGCATCAGCATGATCGAGGTGCCAAAGCCCACCACACCGCCCACCGTGCCGGCCACCAGGCCCAGCAGCAGTACCAACGCGAAGTCCATGCGGGATCCGTGGATTGCTATCGAATCAATAGCGCAATGCGGCCACCTGGCGAGGGCTACAAGCCGAAAAGACTTGCAAATGCCTCATGGCTTGCAGACCTCGAACACTTCGTTGCCCACTTCGGTGCCCGCCAGGCTGGTACGCGCACGCACGCGATGGCAGCCCGGCCGGATGACGCCCAGATCGGTGGTCGCAATCAGGTAGCCGTTCGGATCGAGCCCGCTCGACGTGCCGTAAAGCACGGCCAGATCCAGCACGCGGCGGCGAAACTCGCGCGTGTTCGGCGTGTCGGGCCAGGGCGCGACGGCGCGTGCGGGCACCTGCGGTGAAGCCTGCGCAGGCGCCGCCCCGCCGACCACCGGCCAGGCCGCCGCGGCCAGCAGCCAGGCCACGGCCCGCCGCCTCATGTGTCCACCCCTCTGAATTCACGCCGGTAGGTCATCGGCGAAGTATGCAGCACGGCGGCGAACTGCTGGCGCAGTGACGCCGTGGAGCCGAAGCCGGCGTCCCCTGCGACCTGCTCCACCGACCGGTCCGTGGTCTCGAGCAGGCGACGCGCCCGCGCCAGCCGCTGGTGCAGCAGCCATTGGCCGACCGTGGTGCCGGTCACGCGCCGGAAATGCCGCGTGAAGGTCCGGCGTGTCATGAGCGCGCGCTGCGCCAGGCCGTCCAGGGTGTGCGGCTGTTCCAGGTGCTGCTGGGCCCAGGCCAGCACCGTCGACAGGCGGTGGTCGGCGCCGGAGGTTGGCAGCGGCCGCTCCACATACTGCGCCTGCCCGCCCTGCCGGTGCGGGGCCACCACCATGCGGCGCGCGACCTGGCTTGCCGCCTCGGCGCCGTGGTCGCTGCGCAGCAGGTGCAGGCAACAGTCGATGCCGGCCGCCGTGCCGGCCGAGGTGAGCAGGCCCGCGTCGTCCACATACAGCACATCGGCGCGCAGCTCGACCTGCGGATAGCGCTGCGCGAACTGCGGCGCCACGGCCCAGTGCGTGGTGGCGGGCCGCCCGTCGAGCAGTCCCGCCTCGGCCAGCACGAAGGCTCCCAGGCACAGGCCGACGACGCGCGCGCCGCGCCGGTGCGCCGCGCGCAGGGCCCGCAGCAATGCCGCCGGCGGATCCTGCCACTGGCCCTCGCGCGGGCTGTGCCATGACGGCATGATCACGATGTCGGCCCGGCTCAGCGCGGCCAGCCCGCGATCGACCTGGACTGTGAAGCCGGCTGTGGTGCGCAGCGCACCCGGCTCGGCCGCGCACACCACGAGCCGGAAGCGCGGCACCCCGGCGCCGGCCACGTCGTCGCCAAACACCATGCAGGGCACCGACAGATGAAAGGGGCTGATGCCGTCGAACGCCACCACCGCCACGGTCTGGATTGACATGGCCCGATTCTATCGATTTGTGTCATTCGGGCCACTTTCAGCTGACCCCGACCCGCTCCACAATGCTTGCGGCAAACCCGCCCCGCATTGACCTTCCGGAGAACCCCATGACCTCAGCCCCGCGCCGCGCGCTCCTCGTGATTGACGTGCAGAACGAATACTTCACCGGCCGACTGCGCATCGAACATCCGCCGGTGGCCGACAGCCTGCCGCGCATCACGCAGGCCATGGACGCCGCGCAGGCCGCGGGCATTCCCGTGGTGGTGATTCAGCAGAACGCGCCCGAGACCTCACCGCTGTTTGCCCACGGCTCCCACGCCTGGCAACTGCACGACGAAGTGGCGCGGCGCCCGCACAGCCTGCGCCTGGACAAGAACCTGCCCAGCGCCTTCACCGGCACCGGCCTGGGCGAGTGGCTCGAGCAGCAGCAGATTGACACCCTCACCGTGGTGGGCTACATGACGCACAACTGCGACGCCTCCACCCTCTACGAAGCCGCCCACCGGGGCCTGCAGGCCGAGTTCCTGCACGACGCCAGCGGCGCCCTGCCCTACGCCAACGATGCCGGCAGTGCCACGGCCGAGGAGATCCACCGGGTGTTCAGCGTGGTGTTCCACTCGCGCTTTGCGGCCGTGACTTCCACGCAGGCGTGGGTGGCCGCGGTCCAGGCCGGCACCGCCCTGCCACGGGGCAACATTCCGGCCTCCAACGCAGCGGCCGTGGCCGCCGCCGCGAAGCGCTGAGCGCTCAGCCTTCGAGCAGGCGCACCTTCACACTGCGGCCCTTGATGCGCCCGGCATTGAGCCGGCGCGCGGCCTCCGTCGCGATGGTGCGGTCAACGGCGACATAGGTCGAGAATTCATTCACGTTGATCTTGCCGACCTGCTCCTTGGCAAAGCCGGCCTCGCCGGTCAGCGCGCCCAGCACATCGCCCGCGCGGATCTTTTCCTTGCGCCCGCCGACGATCTGCAGCGTCGCCATGGGCGGCAGCAGTGCGCCCTGGCCGGTCGGCGCGAGTTCGCTCAACGGATGCCACTGCGACTCACGGCCCTGCAGCACCTCGATCTTGCCGACCGTGCCCATCTCGTCGAGGCTGGCCAGGCTGAGTGCCAGGCCCTGCGCACCGGCCCGGCCCGTGCGGCCGATGCGGTGGATGTGCACTTCGGGGTCGGGCGTGATGTCGACATTGATCACGGCCTCCAGCTGGGCGATGTCCAGCCCTCTCGCGGCCACGTCGGTGGCCACGAGCACCGAGCAGCTGCGGTTGGCGAACTGCACCAGCACCTGGTCACGCTCGCGCTGCTCCAGCTCGCCGTACAACGCCAGCGCGCTGAAGCCCTGGGCCTGAAGCACCGCCACCAGGTCACGGCACTGCGCCTTGGTGTTGCAGAAGGCCAGCGTGCTGGCTGGCCGGAAATGGTTGAGCAGCAGGCTGACCGCGTGCAGGCGCTCGCTGTCCTTCACTTCATACCAGCGCTGGCGGATCTGCCCGCCGTCGTGCTGGGCCTCGACCTTGATGAGCACCGGCTCGCGCATGAACTGCGCGCTGAGCTGGCCGATGCCCTGCGGGTAGGTGGCCGAGAACAACAGGGTCTGGCGCTGCCGGGGGCACTGGCGGGCCACCGTGGCAATGTCGTCGTAAAACCCCATGTCCAGCATGCGGTCGGCCTCATCCAGCACCAGGGTGTTGAGCGCCTCGATGTTCAGCGAGCCGCGCTCCAGGTGGTCCATGATGCGCCCGGGCGTGCCCACCGCGATATGGGCCCCGGTCTCCAGGCTCGCGGCCTGGTTGCGCAGCGGAACACCGCCGCACAGCGTCACGACCTTGATGTTCTCCTCCGCCCGCGCCAGGCGGCGGATTTCGGTGGTGACCTGGTCGGCCAGCTCGCGGGTGGGGCACAGCACCAGGGTCTGCACCGCAAAGCGGCGCGGATTGAGGTTGGCCAGCAAGGCCAGCGCGAAGGCTGCGGTCTTGCCGCTGCCGGTCTTGGCCTGGGCGATCAGGTCCTTGCCCAGCAGCGCGGGAGGCAGTGCCGCGGCCTGGATCGGCGTCATGCCCAGGTAACCCAGCTGCCGCAGGTTGTCCTGCATGGCGGGGCTCAGGGGCAAGGTGTCAAACCCGGTGGCGGGTGAAGAAGAAGTCATGCCCCGATTATCGGTGCGGGGCCTTCAGTCACCCTGATTGCTACACATTTCATAGCTAACAGTGGCCGACTGGCAAGGGCTAAGGTCGCATTTGACTCAAAAACTACTCGCGCAGCCAGCGCAGCATGTGCGGGTAGGGAGCGCACCCCTGCAGCGCCGCCGGCCCGGGTTCGAGCGTCAGGCCCAGCCATTGCAGATAGGGCACGCCCACGTAGTGGCCCTGCGCAAAGTTCTCGAGCAGGGCGTCGGCCCCATCGCGGTACCCCTGCGGATGAAACAGCACGGCGAGGTCCAGCCCCAGGTGCCGCGCGGCCGCGTACGACCAGGCGATCGCGCCCATCTCCTCGCCGCCCTCGGCCGCCAGCGTGCCGTCAACGCGGGCCCGCTCGGCCGTGGTGAGCACCGCAAGATGCCCGGCCTCATGCAGCAGGTCCCCCGGGTACTTCAACCGCGATTCATCCACCACCAGCGTGCCCGCCTCCAGCGCCAGGCCGGGCAGAAAGCAGTCGTCGCCCAGCTCGTCCCGCCGCACCTGAAGCCCCAGGCTGCGGAGAAACTCCACCATGCGCTGTGTCAGGGGGTCGGCAAAAGGCACCTGCACTCAGGGCTCCTGGGTGACCAGCGCGATGCGGCGGCGCAGCCGCGCCACCTCGTCCGAAGCCCCTGCCGCCTGGGCGCGCTCCAGCTGCACGCCCAGCCAGGCCAGCAGCGGGCGCCGCCAGCCCTGGTCGGACGCCGTCTGCGTGGCCACGGCCATCACCTCCGGGTTGGCCTGCCCGGTGCGGAACAGCACCCCCGCCGCCACCAGCCGCGACAGCGGATCGGCAATGGCCTGAAGCGCCCCGCCACGGGTGGCCCCGGCCGCCACAGCACGCTGCGCTGGCGGCAGCAGTGCCACGTCAGCCGGCGCCAGGCGGCCCGCCAGATAGTCGGCATAGGCCCGCTCGGCAGCGGGCACATCGGGGCGCAACGGCTCGAAGGCCTCGCACGGCGCCAGCACGAGGCTGGCCACGCGCGCCGCGCACCGGGTCAGTTCGGCGCGCGCCATCAGCACCGGCTTGCCCGTGCTGGCAATCGCGCTGCGGGCCCGGGCCATCTCGGCCGCTTCGACCCGGGCGTTGCCCCCCAGGTAGGCGTTGGTGAAGCGCGCCAGCGCGCCCTGGGCGTCCATCTGCCAGTCAGGCACGGGGGGCTGGTTGCCGCAGGCGCCCAGCAACCCCAGCACGACGGCGAGCAGGGCCTGTGGCAGGTGGCGTGGGCTCATGGCAGCTTGATCTCCGTGTCGCGGGCGAACGGCCACTTGCGGTTGATCTCGTTGACCAGGCTTTCGACCTTGCGCAGGTTGGCTTCCACTTCATTGCGCAGCGTGCCCAGGTCGGCCGTGGCCACGCGCGCATTGGCGCCCACGGCCTGGGCCTCGACCAGCACCGCGTCCATCTTCTTCAGGCTGTCCCGCGTGTCGGCCAGCAGGCCGTTGACCTGGCCAATGGCGGCCTTGATGTCGCGCATCACCCCCTCGGGGCCGAACACCTGGGCATCGGCCTTGCCAGCCAGTCCGTCGGCCTTCAACGCCAGGCCGTCGAGCCGCGCCAGCAGCGTGTTGGCGCGGTCCAGCGCCGCGCTGATCTTGGCGGCGTCGCTGCCCACCACCACGCCCAGCGCGCCGCGCGGCCCGTTGAGCTTTTCGGTCGTGGCCTGCAGGTTAGCCAGCGTGGTGCCCAGCGCCCCGTCGGCGGCGGTCAGGGCGTTGAGGTTGTCCAGCAGCTCCCGGGCCGACGCGATCACCTTGGGAATTTCGGCCGTGGTGTCACCGCGCAGCACGGTGCGCACCGCGCCGTCCTCCAGCGGAGGGTCGGTCAGCACACCCGTGTAGGCGCGGATGTTGGTGTTGCCCAGCACCCCGCGCACCAGCGTGAACACGCTGGACTGGCGCAGCCAGTGGGCGTCCTTGGTGGGCACATCCACCAGGATGCGGGCATTGCCGTCCTCGGCCAGCTCGATGCGGCGGACCCGGCCAATGGGAAAGCCCGAGAAGGTCAGGTTCATGCCCACCACCACGCCCTCGGAGTCGTCAGCCACCAGCACCAGGCGCTGCGTGGCCTCGAACGCACCCCGCGCGTACATCAGGTACAACGCGGACGTGCCGACCAGCAGCACCGTGAAGACCAGCAGCAGCAGGGCCTTGAATTCCACATGGGCCACGGGCCGCAAGGCATCGGGGCTGGGCTTGTCAGGTTCGGTCATGTCACTCAATAGTAGTTGCCCACCAGCGACGCCACCTCGATCAGCAGCAGCACCGCGAACACCCGCACCAGCACCTGCAGTTCGGCGCTGGTGCGGCTGCCGCTGGCCACGCGCGGGTACAGGCCCGAGGCCGCCGGCATGAGCGAAACGGCCAGGCTGAAAAACAGGGTCTTGAGGACGAACACCAGCGTCACCGCCGGATTGAACACCTGGCCGAACATCCGCGTGTAGGCCGGCAGGCCGGCCCAGCTGAAGCCGTAGACAGCCAGGTAGGCCAGCACCATGGCCACCACGCAGCTCAGCGCCGCCAGCGTGACCGTGGAGAACACGCCCGCCACCACGCGGGGCAGCAGCTCACGCCCCACGGGATCCACCCCCTGGCGGCGCAGCGCGTCGAGCGCGCCCGCGCGGCGCATGCGGGCCAGCTCCGCGCCATGCGGCAAGGTGCAACGCAAGGCCACGAACAGTGCCGCGGTGAGCGGGATGAGTTCCAGCACCAGCACGCGAATGACCATCTCCAGCGCATACTGCGACAGGCCGTAGCTCAGCGCGGTGACCACCACGATGCGCGTGAGCACCAGGCTGATCAGCGCGCACAGCACCGTGAACCAGCCCAGCAACGGCGCCGTGTCCAGGTAGATGTGCCGGGCCATGGCGGCCCGGTTCTCGCGGTGGTAGCTCGACGGCGACAGCGCCAGCACCAGGATCAGCGCCGCGAAGTGGGCCATGCGCGCGCTGGCCTGCGCCCAGCGCCAGGGCGCCCGCGCGGCGTGGTTCAGCGTGTCCGTGACCTGGGGCAGCGGCATCATCCCGGGATGATACCGACGCACGCTGTAACCGGTGGTGAGTGCGGTTGACCTGCATCAAGGCGAAACAGCCGACCGTTGCCTACAGTCCGTGCATCGCCCCGCAGAGTCCCCTCACCATGTCCATCGAACTGTTCCGCAACGACCACCACGCCTGCCTGATGTTCACCGACCTCATCGAGGAGGACGGCCAGGCCGTTCAGGCCAACCAGTTCCTGATCGTGGACCACGGCACCGGCGCCGTGATCGACCCGGGCGGCAACCTGGCGTTCAACGAGCTGTTCCTCACCATGTCGCGCCACTTTTCGCCGCAGAAGCTCAGCTACATCATCGCCTCCCACGCCGACCCCGACATCATCGCCTCGCTCGACCGCTGGATGACCTCGACCCAGGCGCAACTGGTCATCTCGCGCATCTGGGAGCGTTTTGCGCCGCACTTCACCAAGGTCGGCAAGACCGAGAACCGCGTGATCGGCGTGCCCGACAGCGGCGGCCGCCTGCCGCTGGGCCAGAGCGAGCTGTGGCTGCTGCCGGCCCACTTCATGCACTCGGAGGGGAACTTCCATTTCTACGACCCGGTGAGCCGCATCCTGTTCACCGGCGATCTGGGCGTGTCATTGACCACGGGCCGGGAAGCCGCCGAGCCGGTCACCGACCTGAAAGCCCACATCCCGCGCATGGAAGGTTTCCATCGCCGCTACATGGTGTCCAACAAGATCCTGCGGCTGTGGGTGGCCATGGCGCGCCAGCTCGACATCGCCATGCTGGTGCCGCAGCACGGCGCCCCCATCAAGGGCCGCAAGGCCATCAGCGATTTCCTGTCCTGGATCGAGACCCTGAGCTGCGGCGTGGACCTGTTTGACGACCGCGCCTATCAGATCCCCGACGCCCGCATCGACCCGCAAAGCCGTCGCACCACGGCCCGGCTGCAGGCCGTCAACGGCTGAGCCAGGGACCGGTGGGGGCAAGCACCGGCGAGAGTTCAGCCTCACCCCACCGCAGAGGCAGCGCCGTGGCCAGGCGCCGGGCCACCAGGACCTCAAACCGCAGCAGGCGCTGGGCCCCCGGATAGTCCCGCAGGTGCTCGTCGTCCCACAGCACGAACCCGTTTGCCGCGACCTGCACCACGTCGCCGCGCTCGAAGTCGACGAACGCCAGTCCGCATCGCGGATTCAGCGCGAGGTTGCCCAGGGTGTTGAAGAAATGGTTGCCCACGAAGTCCGGCACGACGAGCGAACCATCGTCCAGCACCTGCACAAATCCGGGCTTGCCTCCGCGGTGTGACACGTCCACGCCCTGGGCCGCGTCACCGCTGACCGTGGGATGCGCCGTGGCGATGAAGAACGTGTCCGCGGCCTGCAACAGGCGGCGCGCCGCCGGGTCCAGCGTGGACAGTTCCTGCACGGGGCCCGGCATGGCCGGCCCGGTGTAGCAGCCCTCCCGCGCCTGGATGTACTTGGGGCAGTTGCCGAAACTCTGGCTCACCCGCACCGTGAAGCCCTGCGAGTCCACCGCGCTGACGAGGCCGTTCATGCGGTTGCGCCGCCGGGTCGGGGGCTCGATCCCCAGCAGGCCCAGCGCCGCGCCGGGCATCAGTGCCGCGGCCAGCGGGTCGCCCGGCACGGGCTTCGCCTGCACCACCAGTTGCTGCGGGTCGGGCGAGTGCGCAAAGCCCGGCGGCCCGGCCAGCAACGAGGCCCAGGGCTGCCCGCCCGCATCCACCGACCCCACCACCACGAAGGGCAGCTGTGCAAAGAAACTGCGATGCTGGTCGGGCATGAAACTGCGGATCACCTGCGGTCCGATGGCGTCCAGCTTGGCGAACGAGCCCGCGCGCCGCTGCAAGGCCTGCTCGCCCTCGTGAAAGGGCCGCTCGATCAGCGGGTAGCCGCCCGGGCTCATGCGGCCAGCCCCACCGGTGATCGGACCATGGGCACGAAGCCGGGCAAGGCTTCCATCCGCGCCAGCCAGGCCCGCACTGCGGGATAGGCCTCCAGCGAAACGCCACCTTCGGGCGCATGGGCGGTATAGCTGTAGTTGGCCACGTCCGCCAGCGTGGGCCGGGGACCGGCCAGGAAGTCGCTGTGCGCGAGTTCGGACTGCATCACGCCAAGCAGGGCATGGGCGCGGGCCTGGGCGGGTGCCGGATCCTCCGGGCGGCCAAACACCGCAATCACGCGCGCGGCGGCAGCGCCGAAAGCCAGGGGCCCCGCCGCCACGCTGAGCCAGCGTTGCACGCGCGCCGCCCCCAGTGGATCGCGCGGCAGCCATTGGCCGGGCGCATGGCGAGCCTCCAAGTACACGAGGATGGCATTGGCATCGGCCAGCGTGACATCGCCCTCCTCGATCACCGGCACCTGCCCGAACGGATTGAGGGCCAGGAAGCGCGGAGTCTTGTGTTCGCCGCGCGCGAGGTCCACATCCACCAGCGTGACGGGCAGGCCCAGCAGCGACAGGAACAGTTGCACGCGGTGGCAATGGCCCGACAGGGCCATGCGATGGAGCTTGATGGGGGTATCCATGGAGAAGCCTCGGGTTTGAATGGCAAGGCCTTGATTGTGTTTACTTCATCAAACGGGATAAATGGCGCTGTTTGCACTTCACTGAACCGATTAACGGATTAATATGCGCGCATGGACCGGCTACGCGCCATGCAGACCTTTGTGCAGATCGCCGAGCAGGGCAGCCTGACTGCGGCGGCCCGCGCGCTCGAGTCGTCGCTGCCCGCCGTGGTGCGCTCGCTGGCCGCCTTCGAGTCCCACCTGGGCGTGCGCCTGTTCAATCGCACCACCCGCCGGATTTCGCTGACCGAGGAGGGCCGGCGCCACCTGGACAGCTGCCGCCAGCTGTTGTCCGCCGTGGACGACGCGGAAACAGCCCTGACGGCCGGGGCCCGCGCGCCCGCAGGCCACCTGCGCGTGACCGCACCGGTGCTGTTCGGGCAGATGTACGTGGCACCGGCCGTGACCCGTTTTGTTCAGAAGCATCCCGGCATGCACTGCAGCCTCGTGCTGCTGGACCGGGTGGTCAACCTGCTCGAGGAAGGGATCGACGTGGGCATCCGCATCGGCCCGCTGGAGGACTCCTCGCTGGTGGCCCAACCCCTGGGCCGCATCCGCCGTGTCGTGGTGGCCAGTCCGGCGTTCCTGCGCCGCCAGGGCACGCCCGTCCATCCGCGCGACTTGATGGAAGCCAACTGCGTGCGCATGGCTTTCGGCCCGCCCACGTGGGGGCCATTCCATGAAGGAGGCAAATCGTTCCGCCTGGCCGTCAGCGGCAACCTGGACTTCAATCACGTCTGGCCCGCCGTGCAGGCCTGCGCCGACGGCGCCGGCTTCGGCATGTTCCTGTCTTACCAGGTCGCGCCACTGGTCCAGCAGAAACGCCTCAGAATCGTGCTTGAAAGATTCGAACAGCCGCCGCGACCCATCAGCGTGATCTACCCCCACGCCCGGCTGCTGCCCGTGCGCACGCGCGCCTTCATCGACTGGATGCGCGATGAACTCAAGGACCTGACGGCCCTGAAAGGATGAAATGCAGGAATTCGACCATGACCTGTTCGTGATTGGCGGTGGCAGCGGCGGCGTGCGCGCCGCGCGCATGGCCGCCCAGCGCGGCGCCCGCGTGGCGCTGGCCGAGGCGGGCGCGCTCGGAGGCACCTGCGTGAACGTCGGCTGCATCCCCAAGAAGCTCTACAGCTATGCGGCCCACTATGCGGAGGCCTTCGAGGAAGCGGCCGGTTTTGGCTGGGACCTGACGCCGCCACGCTTCGACTGGGCGCGCCTCAAGGCGAACCGCGCGCTGGAGATCCGGCGTCTCAATGGCGTCTACGAACAGTTGCTGCGCAGCGCCGGCGTGACCCTCGTGCAAGGCTGGGCGGAACTGGCCGGACCGCACACGGTGCGCGTCAACGGCCAGAGCTTCACGGCCCGGCACGTGCTGGTCGCCACCGGGGGCCAGCCCCAGGTGCCCGACCTGGAGGGCCGGGAGCACGTGATCACCTCGGACGACATCTTTGACCTCGAGCCGTTCCCGGCACGGCTGGTCGTGGTCGGTGGCGGCTATATCGCCTGCGAATTTGCCTCCATCTTCAACGGGCTGGGCGCACGCGTGACGCAGCTGTACCGCGGCGAGCAGATCCTGCGCGGCTTCGACGACGATGTGCGCGCCTTTGTCAGCGCCGAAATGGTCAAGACCGGGGTGGACCAGCGGCTGAAGACCGACGTGCAATCCGTGGCCCGGACCCCCAGCGGCCTGCGGGTCACGCTGCTCGATGGCCAGGTGCTCGAAGCCGACGCGGTGCTCTATGCGACCGGCCGTTCCCCCAAGATCCGCGGCCTGGGCCTGGAGGCCGCTGGCGTGGCCCTCAGCCAGGGCGGCGCCATCCAGGTGAATGACGGCTACCAGACCTCGGTGCCTTCAATCTATGCGCTGGGCGACGTGACAGCACGCATCCAGCTCACCCCGGTCGCGCTGGGCGAAGCCATGGTGCTGGTGGACCACCTGTTTGGCAGCGGCCAGCGCAAGCTGGGTTACGACTTCATCCCCACCGCCGTCTTCACCCACCCGAACATCGGCACCGTCGGCTACACCGAGGCCGAGGCCCGGGCCCGGTTCGGGCAGGTGACCGTGTTCAAGAGCGAATTCCGGCCGCTCAAGCACACGATGTCGGGCAGCAGCGAGCGCTCCCACATGAAACTGGTGGTCGATACCGCCAGCGACCGCGTGGTCGGCCTGCACATGGTGGGCGCCGATGCCGGCGAAATCGTCCAGGGCTTTGCCGTGGCCATGAAGGCCGGCGCCACCAAGGCGGTGTTCGACGCCACCGTGGGCATCCACCCTACGGCGGCCGAGGAATTCGTGACCATGCGCACGCCGGTCAGCACGCCCGCCTGATCAGACCAGCACCGGGGTGCCGGGACGCACGATGGGCGCCTTGTGGTTGTCATCGGGGGCCAGATAGACCGTCTTGCGGTCGATCTTGCCGTCCCAGGCGGCCAGTTCGGCGCTGGCGCTGCGGATCACGGCGCGGTCCAGCGGGTGGCATTCGCGGTTGTCCAGCTTCTTGAGTGACTTGGACCGGGCCATGGCGGCCTGCACGCGTTGCGGCTCCACCATCAGGGCAAACGGATTGGCCGTGGTCAGGGTGGCAGTGCTCATGTCTTGTTCCTTGCAGAAGTTGTGTTGACTTGGAGCGACTGTAGGCAGGGCCCCGGGGGCGCCGGAGTCGGTGGATCGCGTAAGCGCTTGTAGGCATTTGGCTGACACGGCTACAAACCGGCACAAAGCGTGAGGCATTGCACAATGTGTGGCATGCCCTACCTGCCCCCCTTCATCGCACCGAGCCGTTTTTCAGACCCTGCCGCCGCCCTGGCGCAGGTCCGTGCCATCTACCAGCAGCAGATCGAGCACCTGCGCGACGCGATGCTGCGCTTCGTGGCGGGTGAAACCCTGCCGGGCCACGTGCGGGCCTGCTACCCCTTCGTGCGCATCCACACCGACACCGTGGCCCGCCTGAGCCCCCAGGACGCCGCCCACCTGAGCTACGGCTTTGTCGCCGGACCGGGCCGGTTCGAGACCACGCTGACCCGCCCCGACCTGTACGCCGACTACTACCTGGAGCAATTCACCCTGCTGCTGCAAAACCACGGAGTGGAACTGGAAGTGGGCACCAGCACGCAGCCCATCCCCATCCATTTCTCGTTCGCCGAGAACGACCACATCGAAGGCACGCTGAGCCCGCAGCGCCGCCTGCTGATGCGCGACGTGTTCGACCTGCCCGACCTGACCGCCATGGACGACGGCATCGCCAACGGCACCTGGGAAGCCCGCCCGGGCGAAGCCCAGCCGCTCGCCCTGTTCACGGGGGCGCGGGTCGACTACTCGCTGCAACGGCTTCGCCACTACACCGGCACGGCGCCCGAGGGCTTCCAGAACTTCGTGCTGTTCACCAACTACCAGTTCTACATCGACGAATTCGTGCGTCTGGGCCACGAGGAAATGCGCAAGCCGGGCAGCGGCTACGTGGCCTTCATCGAGCCCGGCAACGTGGTCACGCGGCGCAGCGGCGCGCCAGCCCGGCTGGAAGGCGAGCTCGGTGCGTTCCTGGAACACACGCACGGCGTGCCACCGCCGCGCCTGCCGCAAATGCCGGCCTACCACCTGGTGCGCGAGGACCGCAGCGGCATCACCATGGTCAACATCGGCGTGGGGCCGGCCAACGCCAAGACCATCACCGACCACATTGCCGTGCTGCGCCCGCACGCGTGGATGATGCTGGGCCACTGCGCGGGGCTGCGCAACAGCCAGCAACTGGGCGACTACGTGCTGGCCCATGCCTATGTGCGCGAGGACCATGTGCTGGACGAGGAACTGCCGCTGTGGGTGCCCATTCCCGCGCTGGCCGAAATCCAGCTCGCGCTGGAGCAGGCCGTGGAAGACGTGACCCAGGCGCGCGGCGCCGACCTCAAGCGCATCATGCGCACCGGCACCGTGGCCTCCACCGACAACCGCAACTGGGAACTGCTGCCCGGCAACGAGCCGCAGCGCCGCTTCAGCCAGAGCCGCGCCGTGGCCCTGGACATGGAAAGCGCCACCATCGCGGCCAATGGTTTCCGCTTTCGCGTGCCCTACGGCACCCTGCTGTGCGTCTCCGACAAGCCGCTGCACGGCGAGATCAAGCTGCCCGGCATGGCCAACCACTTCTACCGCGAGCGCGTGGACCAGCACCTGCGCATCGGCATGCGCGCCATCGAGATCCTGCGCGACGGCGGCGTGGAACGCCTGCACAGCCGCAAGCTGCGCAGCTTTGCTGAGGTGGCATTCCAGTAGCACGGGCGCTACCCCTGCGAACGGCGGCGTTTGAAACGCCTGTGGAAAACACACAGGCGCATGGGAAACAGTTCACAGCTTTAACGCTGTCCCGCCGCGACGCCTCTGGCTAGACTGGTCCCCGCCTGCCGCGGTGGGGCGCCCTTCTTTCAAGCACCGCAGTACAAACGTCAGGAGGAAAACAATGACCGTCAACCGAAAGCTGCCAGGCCTGGAAAGCATGGGCCAAAACTACGACGTCACCGGGTACTACGCCGATACCCGGTCCGTCGTTTCATTGGGGACTCTGTTCAATTTTGACCTGTCAGAATACGACCCGGCCGCCGACCCGGCGCCTGGCATCATCACCATTGCCGGCACGACCTACGGATTTCCGAACTCGATTTCGGTGATCCAGCTCAACAACTCGCAGATGATCGAGCAGACCACCCAGTCGGTGACCGATTTCCAGCTGCACCTGAACGTCAGCGCGCAGGCCGGCGGCTGGTACGAAGGCTTTTCCGGTTCGGTGGATGCCAGCTTCGACACCACCTACCGCACCAGCACCAGCTTTTACTCGCTGACCCACATGGGCCTGATCCAGTCCTACAGCGTCACGTTGCCCGAAATATCGGAGCTGCGCGACAAATACCTGACGGGCGACGCCAAAAATGACATCGACGGCGACATGACGCCAGCCAACCTCGTCGCCAAGTACGGGGCGTTTTTCCTGAAGTCCGGCGTCTTTGGCGGCGCGCTGAACTATTCGCAAAGCATTTCCCGCTACTCGGTCGAAACCCAGACGGCCGCGGCGGCCAAGGTCAGCGCCAACTACCTGGCCTTCGTCAACGGTTCCATGTCCACCTCGGTGCAGACCGACAACGTGGCCACCACCGAGCAGAGCAACGGCCACTTCGAAGCCAAGGGCGGCAGCCCCGATCAATTGCAGCAAGGCTACCAGCCCTGGGCCGCAGCCTTGATGAGCCAGGGCGACTTCGCGCTGGTCAACTTCAACAAGTACTCGCTGGCCCCGCTGTGGCTGCTGGCCCAGGACCCGGCCCGTCAGGCGGCCATCGAAGCCTGCGTGCGCGACATGCTGTCGTCCACCCCGCCGATGATGAATACGCTGCAATGGGACCCGAGCCAGCAGTCGTCGTTCTATGCCAAGGGCAGCAGCAAGGACAACCTCGAAAAGCAGATCGTCCTCACCGACCCGGCGCAGGTGATCGTCGGCGTGGCCTGCGCGGCCCACAGTGACAACGTGTCCCGCCTGGCCTTGCGCGTGCTCAACCTCGACGACAACTCGCTGACCTGGATCACGGACGACAACAGCGTCTACAACCAGTCCAACTACCAGCGCGTGGCCGACATTCCCTCGGCCACCCAGCAGCGCGGCGTGGCCGTCACCGGCATGGGCTTCACCTGCACGAACAGCGCGGTGTCGGCCATCTGGCTGCACTACCAGATGCTCAATCCCGCCGACGACAACCTCAAGCCGACCTTCCTGGGCAGTGTGATCAACACCTACTACTGCGGTGACACCAAGCACCAGAAATCCACGCCGGAAGTGGACTTCACCCCCGACGCCGGCGCGGGCAAGCCGATCACGGGCGTTGGCCTGCGCATCAAGAGCGACAACTTCGCCACGATGAAGCTCTGGCAGGCGCCTCTCATGAACAAGCCCGAGAGCGCCACGGCCGTGGCGGCAGCGGCCGAACGCGCCAACGTGGCGGAGCCCGTGACCGTGTAACCACGGTCAGGCGCCATTTGCTACTGTTTTTGTAGCGAATGGCGCCCCATGGGCAAGGGCTACAGCCCGGTTTGCTTTGAAAGCAGATCGTCAGGCCGCGCGCGGGCGAACCTTGCTGGCAGCGAGCTTGGCGCTTTGCCGCGCCTGCTGCACATCGGCGTCGTGGGCCAGCGCCACGCCCATGCGCCGCTTCACGAAGCTCTCCGGCTTGCCGAACAGGCGCAGTTCCGAGTTCGGCACGGCCAGCGCCTCTTCCACGCCCTCGAACACGATGCCCTGCGCGTCCACGCCGCCGTAGATCACGGCGCTGGCGCCCGGGCTCTTGAGCGCGGTGTTCACGGGCAGACCGAGGATCGCCCGCGCATGCAGTTCGAACTCGTTCTGCCACTGGGTGATCATGGTCACCATGCCGGTGTCATGCGGCCTGGGGCTGACCTCGCTGAACCAGACGTCGTCGCCCTTCACGAACAGCTCCACCCCAAACAGGCCGCGCCCCGACGGCTGCCCGTCCAGGCCCTGACCCAGGTTGTCGGTGACGGCTCTGGCGATCTCGCGCGACTTCTGTAGCGCGGCGGGCGTCATCGGTTGCGGCTGCCAGCTTTCCACGTAGTCACCGCTCACCTGCACGTGGCCGATGGGGTCGCAGAAATGGGTTTCGACCTGCCCGCCCTGTCCCGAGGCACGCACGGTCAGCAGCGTGATCTCGTAGTCGAAGTCGATGAAGCCTTCGACGATGACGCGGCCATGGCTCACACGCCCGCCGGCCATGGCGTAGTCCCAGGCTTTTTGCACGTCGGCCGGGCCGTCGATCTTGCTCTGGCCCTTGCCGCTGCTGCTCATCACGGGCTTGACGATGCAGGGGTAGCCAATGCCGCCGTCGATGGCGGCCTGCAGTTCAGCCAGCGAGTCGCAGAACTTGTAGGGGCTGGTGGGCAGCCCCAGCGTCTCGGCCGCCAGGCGGCGGATGCCTTCGCGGTCCATGGTCAGCCGTGCAGCGCGGGCCGTGGGAATCACGCGCACCGCGCCGGCCGCCTCCAGCTCCTGCAGCGTGGGCGTGGCGATGGCCTCGATCTCGGGCACCACCAGGTGCGGCCGCTCGGCTTCGATCAGGGCCTTGAGCTGCGCGGGGTCGCTCATGGTGATGGTGCGCGCGTGGTGCGCCACCTGCTGGCCGGGCGCGTTCTCGTAGCGGTCCACCGCGATGGTCTCCACGCCCAGGCGCTGCAGGGCAATCAGCACTTCCTTGCCCAGCTCGCCGCTGCCCAGCAGCATGACTTTGGTGGTGTGGGGAGACAGGGGGGTTCCGAGGGTGGTCATGGCGCAGGCTTCCGAACAGAGGTCCGGCGAGTTTAAGGGACGGGCTCAGGGCAGGCCGCTGGCGGTCACGTCGCAGACCAGACTGAAGGTGAGGCTCGAGCCGGCCGGAAAACTGGCCAGCGCGAGGCCGCCGGCCAGTGCGCCCGGCGTGACCGTGCCCGGGCAGCTCGCACCGCCGCCCGTGACCGAACAGGACGCGCTGGTGCAGGCCAGGCCGGCCACCACAGGGTCCGCCAGCACCGCGCCATCGGCCGCGCTGGGCCCACCGTTGGTCACGGTGATCAGGTAGCTGGTGGTGCCACCCGCCGGGACGCTGGAAACCCCGTTGGTCTTGGCAATGGTCAGGTTCACCCGCTTGACGCTGTCGGCATACGGCTCGGCGCACGGTGCCGGCGTGAAGCTGTCGGGGTCCACCGCGCCGGGATCGGTCGCGGGCCGGATCGTGTTGGTGGGCGGCGGGTATTCCGCATCCATGATCTGGGTGCCGGTGCGTGTGGTGTCGTAGAACAGGATGGGGCTGGAGGCCGAGCTGCCCGTGAACGCCGCGTAGTTGTTGGTGGTCCCGGTGAAACGGTAGGTGCCGTACCCGGTGACCCCGCTGCCGCCGTTCTGGAAATTCACGCCCACCACGAACGAGGTGGTGGTGCCCTGGAAGGCGCCGTTGTTCTGCCAGGCACCCGCGCCAAAGGCCCGGACCGCGCCGCTGTTGACGAAGGAGCCGCTGTTGTAGAAGTTGCCCTGCGTGTAGAGCCAGCAGGTGTTGTGGACCACGGCGCCCGTGTCGATGTTGATCTGGCCCTGGCCGTTGATGAAGCCGTTGTTGTAGACGGTGCCCGCGGGCTGCCAGTTGGTGGCCACCTCGGTGCGGTTGTCGTTGGTGAAGGTGGCGCCAGCCATCAGTGCAAATTGCCCGCCGAAGGTCAGCGAGCCGGCATTGGTCAGCGTCGAACCGGCCGTCAGGCCGATGTAGGGGTTGATCACCAGCCGCGCCGAACGCTCGTTGGAAATGCTCACGGCGCCGCTGACCGAAAAGTAGCCGTTGAACGTCATCGTGCCGGTGTTGACGATGGAACTGCCCGCATTGAAGTTGATGCCGCCAAACACCGTGCTCGCGCCAAAGTTGCGGATCAACCCGTTGCTGCCATAGACACCCACCGAGTCAACGGCGGCCCCCGCGTCCACACACAGTTCGCTGCCGGCAGCCATGCTGTTGACGGCGCCCGTGAAGTGGGCGCCCGGCGCAATGCGGACCCGATCCGCCGCGCCCAGCGTGAGGCTGGGCGTGTTGGTCATCACGGTCTGGGTGAAGGCCCCGGTGCACTGGGCATGGCTGGAGGGCAGCGCCAGCCACGCGAGCACCAGGAAAGCGGCGAGTCGTTTGAACATCGGCAGGAAGATACATTTTGTAACCTCCTGCGGCGCCTGTGCCGCGCTTTACACGGCCTTTTCAGTTTTCTGTCAGGCCGTCCAGGCCTCGGCCATGGCCTCGCCCAGGCGAACCGGTCCCGCGGGCGCCCAGGCCGTGTTGAAGCGCAGGGTCTCGCGAGGCCACAGCATCACCACCGTCGAGCCCAGCAGGAAACGGCCCATCTCTGCCCCCTGCTTCAGCGTGATGTTCTGGTCGTCGTAGCGCCATTCGCGCACGGTGCCGGGGCGTGGCGGGTTGACCTGCCCGTGCCACACCGTGGCCATGCTGCCGACGATGGTGGCGCCCACCAGCACGTTGACGAACGGCCCCCGGTCGGTGTCGAACACGCAGACCACCCGCTCATTGCGTGCGAACAGGCCCGGCACGCCGCGCGCAGTGACGGGATTGACCGAGAACAGGTCGCCGGGCACGTGGATCATGCGCAGCAGCCGACCGTCGCAGGGCATGTGGATGCGGTGGTAGTCGCGCGGACTCAGGTAGATCGTGGCAAAGGCGCCATCCTCGAATCGCGCGGCCAGGGCGGCGTCGCCGCCCAGCAGCGCGCGCGTGCTGTAGTGGTGCCCCTTGGCCTGGAAGATCTGGTCACGCTCGATCGGCCCGAACTGGCTGATGGCCCCGTCCACCGGACACACCCATGGTGCCTGAGCCAGCGGCCGGGCGTCGCTGCGCAGCGGCCGCGTGAAAAACTCGTTGAAGCTGGCGTAGCTTTCGGGGCGCGGGTCGGCCGCCTCGGCCATGTTGACGTTGTAGCGCGCGATGAAGCGGCGAATGAGGGCCTGCGTCAGGCCTCCCAGCCGCGCGCCCGCCACCCGGCCAGCCAGAACAGTGAGTGCCCGCTTGGGCAAAAGGTATTGGGGCGCAACGGCCAGTCGGTCAGACACGTGGTGGACTTGGGTAGTGAGTACAAAAATTTTAGCCGCCCGCCGCCGCTGTGGCCTGGCTGCGCCACTGGGCGTCACACGGCCCGGATCATGTCCACGGCCTTCTCGGCAATCATGATGGTCGGCGCATTGGTGTTGCCGCCCACCACGCGCGGCATGATGGAGGCATCCACCACGCGCAGCCCCGCCACGCCCCGCACCCGAAGCTCGGCGTCAACCACATCCATGGCGCCATTGCCCATGCGGCACGAGCCCACCGGGTGGTAGATGGTGTCGGCGTGGTCGCGGATGAAGAGTTCGATCTGCGCATCGGTCTGCGCGGCCGCCGAGGCCGCCGACTCCTGGCCACGGTAGCCCGCGAGCGCCGGCTGCGACAGGATGCCGCGCATGAGCCTGAAGCCGCGCACGAGGCGGTCCACGTCGTCGCGCTCGCCCAGGAAGTTGGGGTCCACCAGCGGCGGCTGCATCGGGTCGGCGCTGGCCAGCCTGACGCTGCCGCGGCTGAGCGGCCGCAGCAGGCACACGTGGCAGGAGTAGCCATGGCCGAACACCGTCTTGCGACCGTGGTCCACGAGCTTGCCGATCACGAAGTGCAATTGCAGGTCGGGAATGGCCTCCTGCGGCTGGCTGCGGATGAAGCCGCCCGCCTCGGCGAAGTTGGTGGTGAGCATGCCGGTGCGGAAGTTCCGCCATTCAAAAATGCCCTTGACCGCACGCACCACGCCCGCCACCGACAGGCCGAACAGCTCCTTGAGCTGGGGTGCATTCACCACCTGCACCACATCCACGTGGTCATGCAGATTGGCGCCCACGCCGGGCAGGTCATGGGCCACGGCAATACCGTGACGCTGCAGCTCGGCCGCCGGGCCAATGCCCGAGAGCATGAGCAGTTGCGGCGACAGCAGCGCCCCCGCGCTCAGCAACACCTCACGCCGGGCGCTCAATTGCCGCAATTCGCCACCCTGGCGGTACTCCACGCCCACGGCGCGGCCGCCGTCCAGCAGGATGCGCGTGGCGTGCGCGCCCGTGATCACCTGCAGGTTCGGGCGACCCAGATGCGGCGTCAGATAGGCCTTGGCCGCGCTGAAGCGCTCGCCGTTGCGGTGGGTCACCTGGTACATGCCCACGCCTTCCTGCTGCGGGCCGTTGAAATCGGGGTTCTCGGGATAGCCCGCCTGCTTGCCGGCCTCCACGAACACCGGGCCGAAGCGGTTGGGTGTGGTCAGGTCCCGCACATTGAGCGGGCCGCCGGTGCCGTGCAGCGCGTCGGCGCCGCGCTCGTTGTTTTCAGAGCGCATGAAATAGGGCAGCACGTCGGCCCATGCCCAGCCCGCGTTGCCTTCAGCCGCCCAGTGGTCGTAGTCGCTGGGGTGACCACGCGCGTAGATCATGGCGTTGATCGAACTGGACCCGCCCAGCACCTTGCCGCGCGGCTGGTAGCCGCGCCGCCCGTGCAAGCCAGCCTGGGGCACGGTGTCCAGCGCCCAGTTGGCCTGGCCGTTCTTGGCCAGCAGGGCCAGCCCGCCCGGGCAATGGATCAGCACGCTGGCGTCCGGGGGCCCCGCCTCGAGCAGCGCCACCTGGACCGACGGGTCCTCGCTGAGCCGGCCCGCCAGAACGCACCCCGCCGAGCCGCCGCCGACGACGATGTAGTCGACCATTTTTCTCGTCTCCTTACGAATACCTTACCATTACCCCACCATTACACTCTGTGACACTTGAAGGCAATGGGCGGCTTTATGCACACAGTTTCAACCACGCGGGCACCTTCAGCAAGACACGGTTCCCCTAGCTCTGCCCACCTGCAGAGACGCTGAGCCATGCAGGCAGGCAGTGCGACCCCGGGGGCCGCGACCGCGGACACGACCAGGCTGCGCCTGAGCACGGCGCTGGCGCGCGTGCCCGCACCGCACCCACCGCCAGCCGCAGCCCCAGCGGCCCCGCCCGCTGACCCTGAGGCCCCTGCCGCACCTCCGGCCCCTGCACCGGCCGCGGCAGTGCCACCCCCTCCCACCGCTGCACAGCCTCAGCCAGAGCCCGCACCACCCGCCATTGCGTCGGCGCGGGGCGCACTGGCGGCCCGTGTCGACGCGATACGTGACGTGGCGGCCCGCTCCAGCCTGGCGCCGTTGACCGTGAGCCTTGGCGGCATTGCGGTGATTGCGAGCATTGGCTGGATGGTGGAACGGCGACGCAACCGCCGCGAACAGGACTCCATCCTGTGGGCCGACGTGCAGCCGGCGGCCTCCTCCATCGTCACCAAGGCCCGCTCGCTCGATTCCATCCTGCCCGACAGCCCCAACCCGGCCGAGTCGGCCCGCGCGATCTACGTGACCGCGATCGGCGAGACCAATTCGCGGCGTGAGGCCACGCTGATCGACCTGCACCTGCTGCACCGCAAGCTGCGCCGCCGCCGCAAGCGCGGCGACCATGTTGCGGCCCTGCTGCTGCTGCAGCAGCACCTGGTGGACTTCCGGTACTCCAGCCCCTGGGTGTTCCTGGAGCTGCGCGAGCTCTACCAGCGGCTGGATCGCCATAAGGAATGGGACATTGCGCGCGAGGCCTTCCGCGCGCGCTTCGGCCAGAACGCGCCTTCCTGGACCAGCCCGTCCACGGCGGATGCGGGCCTGGACACCGACCCCCACTTGTCGGAGCAGCTTTGCAAGCTGTGGCCCTACCGGACCGCCCGCATGTGGATCCTGCACTGGATGCTGGGCGAGCCCGAGATGCGCGCGCGGTCCATGGGGCCGCCGCTGCTGCCGCTGGGGGTGTACCGCGACTTCATGGCGGCGGACGAACTGCTCGATGAGGTCATCACCCTCACGCCCGCGCCCGCCGACGCCCCGCCCGCGGCCCCCTGAGCCCGCGTGCCACCTGTCACGCAGGTAGCGGACAGGCCCGACCGCCCGCCTTAGCATCGGGCTCCCGTCCCACGCACCAGGAGCCCGCATGACGTCCGCCCCGCCCCCCGAAGGCACCATCACCACCGAGCAACGTGGCGCGCTGCTGCTGATCGGCATCAACCGTCCGGCCAAGCGCAATGGCTTCACGCCGCGCATGTTCCGCGAGCTGGGCGAGGCCTACTCCCGGCTGGACGACGACCCGGCGCTGCGCGTGGGCGTGCTGCATGCCTTTGGCGACCACTTCACCGCCGGGCTGGACCTGCCCTCCATCGCGCCGCTCATGCAGCGCGGCGAAAAAGCCATCACCGAGGGCTGCGTGGAACCGACCGACCTGGGCACCCCCGGCTACCGGCGCCGCACCAAGCCCATGGTGGTGGCGGTCAAGGGCATCACCTACACACTGGGCATCGAGCTGATGCTGGCCGCCGACGTGGTGGTCGCGGCCGACGACTGCCGCTTCTCCCAGCTGGAGGTCAAGCGCGGCATCATGGCCACCGGCGGCGCCACGCTGCGCATGGCCGAGCGGGCCGGACTCGGCAACGCGCTGCTGCACCTGCTGACCGGCGACGAGTTCGGCAGCGCCGAAGCCCTGCGGCTGAATTTCGTGCAGAAGGTCGTGCCGGCAGGCCGCGAACTCGACGAGGCCGTGGCCATCGCCCAAGCCATCGCCGCCCAGGCCCCGCTGGCCGTGGTGGCCACGCGGCTGAACGCGCTCAAGGCGGTGGAGCAGGGCCCGCTCCAGGCGATGCAGGAGTTCATCGACGTGCAGCAACGCCTGTCCAACAGCGAGGACGCGGCCGAAGGGGTGCGATCGTTCGTGGAGAAACGGGCGGCGCGGTTCACGGGGCACTAGGGCGCCTTTCGGGCCCGGGTGCGCCAAGCTGCGGGGCGAAAACAATTAACTTGCACACAATTTAATTTGGCGCTACAATTCACCCCATGGCAACGCAAAAGCTCACTCCCGACCAGACCCTGCTGCTGGACAACCAGCTGTGCTTTGCGCTGTATTCGGCGTCGCTCGCCATGACCAAGCTGTACAAGCCGCTGCTCGAGGAACTGGGCCTGACCTATCCGCAGTACCTGGTCATGCTGGTGCTATGGGAGCGCGACGGGCTCATGGTTTCGGAGCTGGGCGAGCGGCTTTCGCTCGACTCGGGCACGCTGACGCCGCTGCTCAAGCGGCTCGAAGCCTCGGGCCTGGTCGCGCGCATCCGCGACGTGCAGGACGAGCGCCGCGTGCACATCACCCTCACCGCCGCGGGCCGCAAGCTCAAGAGCCGCGCCACCCGGATTCCCGGCTGCATCCTTGCGGCCAGCCAGTGCTCCATCCCGGAGCTGATTTCGCTCACCCGACAGGTGCAGGCCCTGCGCCAGCGCCTCACGGCCTGAGTTGTTTCCATCCCTTTCCCAACCCTTCCAAAGGAAAACACCATGACCAAGCTCGAAAAAGTCCTCTACACCGCCAAGGCCCACACCACCGGTGGCCGCGATGGCGCCTCCAAGACCGACGACGGCCGCCTGGACGTGACCCTGTCCTCGCCCGGCACCTCGGGCACCGGCACCAACCCCGAGCAGCTGTTTGCCGCTGGCTACAGTGCCTGCTTCATCGGCGCCATGAAGGCCGTGGCCGGCAAGATGAAAGTGGCGCTGCCGGCTGACCTGTCGATCGACGCTGAAGTCGACCTCGGCCCCATCCCCAACGCCTACGGCATTGCCGCACGCCTGAACGTCAGCCTGCCCGGCATGGACAAGGCCGCCGCCCAGGCGCTGGTGGACGCCGCGCACCAGGTGTGCCCGTACTCCAACGCCACGCGCGGCAACATCGACGTGACGATCACGCTGGTCTGACCCTCACTGTCTCCCACGCGGCCCGCCGGTGTTGAACCGGCGGGCCGTTTCGTTTACGGTGCTGGCCATGAGCACCACCACCCTGCTGGTCCGCAAGGACCAACTCACCGACACCCACCTGAGCACCACCGATGACCTGCCCCTGGCCGATGGCCAGGTGCGCGTGCGCGTGGACCACTTCGCGCTCACGGCCAACAACATCACCTATGCCGCGTTCGGCGACGCCATGAGCTACTGGCATTTCTGGCCCGTCGCCGACGAGGGCTGGGGCATCGTGCCGGTCTGGGGATTTGCCACCGTCGTGCAGAGCCTGCACCCCGGCGTGGCCGTGGGTGAGCGGCTCTGGGGCTACTGGCCCATGGCCGACCACGCCGTGCTGCAGCCCGACCGCCTGAGCCCCGCCGGCTTCAGCGACGCCGCACCGCACCGCGCTGCGCTGCACGCCGTCTACAACCAGTACCTGCGCACCTCGGCCGACGCCTTCTACCGCGCCGACACCGAAGACGCCCAGGCCCTGCTGCGCCCGTTGTTCATCACCTCGTGGCTGATCGACGACTTCTTTGCCGACAACGATTTCTTTGGCGCCCACGTGCTGCTGCTGTCGAGTGCCTCCAGCAAGACGGCCTACGGCACCGCGTTCCAGCTCGCGCAGCGCGAGGGCATCGAGGTGATCGGCCTGACCTCGCCCGGCAACCGGGCCTTCTGCGAAAGCCTGGGCTGCTACAGCCGCGTGCTCACCTACGACCAGCTCGACCAGGTGCCCGCCGACGCGGCCTGCGCCTACGTGGACTTTGCCGGCAACGCCGGCCTGCGCCGGGAGATCCACACCCGCTTCGGCCAGCTCAAGTACAGCTGCTCGATCGGCGGCACCCATGTGGAACAGCTCGGCGGCGGCAAGGACCTGCCCGGCCCGCGCGCCACGCTGTTCTTCGCGCCGGCCCAGGTGAAGAAGCGCAATGCCGACTGGGGCGCGCCCGTGCTGGGCCAGCGCCTGGTGCAGGCCTGGCAGGCGTTCTCGGCCCGGGCCGCGGACGCCAGCGCGCCCTGGCTCACCGTGCAGCGCCACAGCGGCCCGGCCGCCGTGCAGGCCGCCTATGCCCAGGTGCTGGGCGGGCGCGGCGACCCGCGTGTCGGCCACATGCTGAGCCTGGCCTGAGGCGGCCCTCGCCGCGGGGCGCGGCGACAATGCCCCATGTCTTCACACCCCTATGAATCGCTGACGCCCGATGTGGTGCTCGACGCGCTGGCCACCGTGGGCCTGCACGGCGACGGCCGGCTAATGGCGCTGAGCTCCTACGAGAACCGCGTCTACCTCGCGCACCTGGAGGACGGCTCGGCCGTGGTCGCCAAGTTCTACCGGCCCGGCCGCTGGAGCGAGGCGCAGATCCTGGAGGAACACGCGTTCGCCGCCGAACTCATGGCCGCCGAAGTGCCCGCCGTGGGCCCGCTGGTGCTGCAGGGCGCCACGTTGCACCACCACGCCGGCTTTGCCTTCAGCGTGAGCCCGCGCCGCGGCGGCCGTGCGCCCGAGCTGGACAACGACGAGGTGCTGGAGTGGATTGGCCGCTTCCTCGCGCGCATCCACACCGTGGGCGCGGCGCGCCCGTTCGGGCACCGCGGCGTCATCGACCTGGCCACCTTTGCCATCGAGCCGCGCGACTGGCTGCTCGCCCACCACAAGGTGCCGCTGGACGTGCAGTCGGCCTGGGCCGCGGCCTGCCAGGCCGCGATTGATGTGATCACGCCCCATGCCGAAGCCCTGCGGGTTGAGGGCTCCAGCGGCGGTCTGGTGCGGCTGCATGGCGACTGCCATCCCGGCAACATCCTCTGGACGCCGGAAGACCAGCCCGGCGGCGGCCCGCACTTTGTGGACCTGGACGACGCGCGCATGGGCCCGTCCGTGCAGGATGTGTGGATGCTGCTCAGCGGCGACCGCGCCCAGCGCCAGCGCCAGCTCGGCGCGCTGGTGGACGGGTATGAGCAGTTCCGCGAGTTCGACCGCGAGGCGCTGGTACTGATCGAGCCGCTGCGCACACTGCGCCTGATCCACTACAGCGCGTGGCTGGCCCGCCGCTGGGACGACCCCGCCTTTCCTGCCGCCTTCCCCTGGTTTGGCAGCAGCGACTACTGGCAGGGCCAGGTGCAGATGCTGGAAGAGCAGATGGAGGCGATGCAGGAGCCGGCGCTGGTGGTGTGAGGCGGACTTTCAAGCCTTGAATCGCTACGGATTACGTAGCGCATGGTGGCCAATCACCAAGGGCTACAACCCAGATAAGTCGAAAATCCCGCCCCAAAGCCCCTTCAAGGCGCCACCAGGTCCCCTGCGCTCACCACGCTGCGCGTCGTGGTGGGAGGCGAAGAGCGCAGCACCCCGCCCGAGCTGGCGTTGACGCCCACGCTGGCCGGGCCCACCGAGACGGTGCCGCCCACGCCCACATTGCCGTTGGCCTGGCCCTGGGCATTGACGCCCACGCCCGCGCTCAACGGGCCGGCGTTGGCCCCCACGTTGCCGCTGACGCCGCCCGAGCCGGCGGACACCCCCACGGAGCCGCCCACACCGCCCACCGATGCGCCCACGCTGCCGGTCACGCCGCCTGTGCCGAGCCCCATGCCAATCGAGATCGGCCCGATGGGCACGCTGAGGTTGACCCCGACGGAGCTGCAGCCGCCCAGCAGGGCGGCGCACAGGGCGGTGGCAAGGGCGTGCTTCATGCGCGCCATTCTAGGCAGGCGTGGCGCGCTGGCAAGCCACCGCGCCGCAGGTTCAGACCAGCAGCGCGTTGACGCGCTTCACATAGGCCGCCGGGTCATCGGGCAGGCCGCCCTCCGCCAGCAGCGCCTGGTCGAACAGGATGTGGGCCAGGTCGTTGAAGTGCACCGAGCCGTCGAGCTTCTTCACCAGCGCGTGATCGGCGTTGACCTCGAGCACGGGCTTGACCTCGGGCGCGCTCTGCCCCGCGGCCTTGAGCATGCGCGACAGCTGCAGGCTCATGCCGTGGTCCTGCACCACCAGGCAGGCCGGGGAATCGACCAGGCGTGTGGTCACACGCACGTCCTCGGCCTTGTCCTTGAGCGCTTCCTTGAGCTTGGCCAGCACGGGCTTGAAGGTCTCGGCGGCTTCCTCGGCGGCCTTCTTTTCCTCGTCGTCCTGCAGCTTGCCCAGGTCCACCGCGCCCTTGGCCACGCTTTGCAGGGGGGTGCCGTCGAACTCGGTGAGGAAGCTCAGGGCCCACTCGTCCACGCGGTCGGTCATGAGCAGCACCTCGATGCCCTTCTTGCGGAACACCTCGATCTGCGGGCTGTTGCGCGCGGCGGCCAGCGTGTCGGCCGTGATGTAGTAGATGGCCTCCTGGCCTTCCTTCATACGCGCCTTGTAGTCGGCCAGCGAGACGGTCACCGTGTCGCTGGTGGTGGAGGCAAAGCGCAGCAGCTTGGCCAGGCGTTCGCGGTTGGCGGTGTCTTCACCCAGGCCTTCCTTGAGCACGGCGCCGAACTCGGCGTAGAACTTGCCGTACTTGGCCTTGTCGTCGTCCGAGGCGTCTTCGGCCTTCTCCTGGCGGGCCAGGTCCTCGAGCATCGACAGCACGCGCTTGGTGCTGCCTTCGCGGATGGCCTTCACGTCGCGGCTTTCCTGCAGCAGCTCACGGCTCACGTTCAGCGGCAGGTCGGCCGAGTCGATCACGCCCTTGACGAAGCGCAGGTACGTGGGCATCAGCGCTTCGGCGTCGTCCATGATGAACACGCGCTTGACGTACAGCTTGACGCCGGCCTTCTTGTCGCGGTTCCACAGGTCGAACGGCGCCTTGCCGGGGATGAACAGCAGCTGGGTGTATTCGGTGCTGCCCTCGACGCGGTTGTGGCTCCAGGCCAGCGGCGCTTCAAAGTCGTGGCTGATGGCCTTGTAGAACTCCGCGTACTGCTCGTCGCTGATGTCCTTCTTGGGGCGGGTCCAGAGCGCGCTGGCCTGGTTGACGGTTTCCCACTCGTCGGTGAGCACCATCTCGCCGCCCTTGCCCTCTTCTCCTTCCTTCCACTCTTCCTTGCGCATCTGGATGGGCAGGGCGATGTGGTCGGAGTACTTGCTGATGATGTCCTTGAGGCGCCAGGTGTTCAGGTAGTCCAGGGCGTCGTCGCGCAGGTGCAACGTGACGCTGGTGCCGCGTTGCGGGCGGTCGACGGCCTCCACTTCAAAGTCGCCGGCGCCGCCGCTGATCCAGCGCACGCCTTCGCTGGCGGGCAGGCCCGCGCGGCGCGATTCCACGGTGATCTTGTCGGCCACGATGAAGCCCGAGTAGAAGCCCACGCCAAACTGGCCGATGAGCTGGCCCTGCTCGGCCGCATTGGCCTTCTGGTCGCCGCTGAGCTTGCTCATGAACTCGCGGGTGCCGCTCTTGGCGATGGTGCCCAGGTTGTCAATGGCTTCCTGCTGCGACAGGCCGATGCCGTTGTCGGCAATGGTCAGGGTCCTGGCTTCCTTGTCGAAGCTCACGCGCACCTCGAGCGTGGGGGCATCCTCGTACAGCGCGCTGTTGTTCAGGGCTTCAAAGCGCAGCTTGTCACAGGCGTCGGACGCGTTGGACACCAGCTCGCGCAGGAAGATTTCCTTGTTGGAGTACAGCGAATGGGTGACGAGGTGCAGCAGTTGCGCCACCTCGGCCTGGAAAGACAGGGTTTGCTTGCTCATGGTCTTGAATCAAAGGCTGGGACAAAACGAAACGCCCCTGAACTAGGGGCGCTCGTGCGACTTTTCAAGACCGGATTATCGCGGGTTCCGGGGTGGCGGCCGTGGGCCGCGTCACGCTTACAGGCTCAGCTCGCCGCTGGAGATCTGGCCCAGACGCAGGGCCTGCGCGGCTTCGGCGCGGACCGTGGCGGTGTCCAGGCCGGACTGCAGGGGCGCGGCGACGCGCGAACCGGCCGGCTCGGTGCCACGGGTGCGGGCCACGTTGGCGGCTTCGGCCATGACTTCGGCGCGGGTGCGGGTGCTCTGGGCCTGCACTGCGAATTGCGTGGAGGCGTCGGGCGATTCGGCGCGCACACCGGTGGAGGCGAGGGCAGCGAAGGCAGCGATGGCGATGAGGGCGGAAGACTTGTTCATGATGAGACCTTTTCAGTGAGTGGTTGAAACCGGGTTGCCGGTTGTTGCCTGGGCTTTTTTCTGCTCCTGCGTCAACCGTGTTCTCACTGTAGGTGGCGTGAATTAGCGTGCTCTGAGCGGAAACTTAGGCCGGGGTTAGCCCGCCTGTTTCAGCATGTTTCCACGCGCGCGATCAGGCCGCTGGCATCGCTGCGGTTGCGCAGCGACAGCTGCATGCCGCAGCGCTGCGCCGCGCCCCGCGCGATGGCCAGGCCCAGGCCGTTGCCACGCACGTCGGTGCCGGGCACGCGGTAGAAGCGGTCAAACACGCGCTCCATCAGTTCCTGGGGAATGCCCGGGCCGGTGTCGATGACTTCGATCACCAGCCGGTCGCCTTCCTCGGCCAGGCGCACGTCCACCACACCGCCTTCGGGTGTGTAGCGCAGCGCGTTCTCGATCAGGTTGTCGAGCACGCTGCGAAGGTCGGCCACCGGGCAGCGCAGCGCCACATGGCTCACGCTGGTGGGCAGCAGGCCCAGATCGATGTGCTTCTGCTCGGCCAGCAGGATCAGGCCGTTGACGCTTTCGCGCAGCACGGCGGTCACGTCCACGTCGGTGTGCGCGGCGTCACCGGCCGCCGCCTCCTGGCGCGACAGGCGCAGCAACTGGTCCACCAGCCGCTGCGCACGCTGCACGCCCTGCTCCAGCTGCGTGAAGCGCTCCTGGGTTTCACCGCAGCACACGTCGCCACGCAACGTCTCCAGCTGCAGGCCGATGGCCGCGATGGGCGTGCGCAGTTCGTGCGCGGCATCCTGCACAAAGCGGCGCTGGGTGGTGAACGCGGTGCGCAGCCGCGACAGCAGGCTGTTGAACGACGCCACCAGCGGCGTGATCTCGCGCGGCACGTGGTCCAGCGGCAGCTCGGCAATGGAGTGCTCGTCCTGCCTGGCGGCCTGGCGGGCAATGTCCCCCATGGCGCGCGAGATCATTTCCACCACCCCCCACAGCACCAGCCACGACAGCACCAGCAGGATGATGACGGGCGAGATCACCCCCAGCGCACGCCCCGCCGCGAGGTGGGCGCGGAACGAGCCGCTTTGCACCACCTGCACATGCTGGGCGCCCGGCGTGTCGGCCACGTAGACGCGCCAGCGCTCGCCGCCGGCGGTCACGTCGTGAAAGCCCGGCGCCGGGATGTAGTCCACACGCAGCTCGGGCCAGGAGCTGGCCTCCAGCGCCGAACCGGCGCCAAACAGCTGCACCGCGTAGGTGCCCCATTCATGCACCTGCTGGCGCCCGACGGCGGGCAGCGCGGGCGGCGTGTGCTGCACGGCCAGCGAGTTGGCCAGCAGGGTCATCTGGTCGTCCATGAAGGCGGTGACCATGTTGGAGTAAGTCCAGTAGGCGCCCGCGGCCGAGACCGCGCCGACCAGGCCGAACACCGGGAGCAGCCACATCATGAGCACGCCGCGCAGCGAGCACATGCGGCCCGAGGGGAAGATGCGGATCATGCGGCGTCCCCGGAGGTGGCCGCTGGCGCTGTGGGGGCTGTGGGGGTCGCCGTGACGGCGCGCCAGCCCAGCCCGCGCACATTGCGGATGGCGTCAGGCCCGAGCTTCTTGCGCATACCGTGGATCAGCACGTCCACCGCATTGCTCATGACCTCCTCACCCCAGCCATAGATGCGATTCTCGAGCTGCTCGCGCGAGAGGATGGCCCCAGGGCGCTCCAGCAGCGCGTGCAGCAGCGAGAACTCCCGCGCCGACAGCGCCGAGCGCTCGCCACGCACCAGCACCTCGCGCGTGGTCAGGTCCAGTTGCAGGTCACCGGCGCCGATCACCGAGTGCGCCGCGCCATCGCGCCGGCGGATCACCGCGCGCATGCGCGCCAGCAGCTCGCGGAATTCATAGGGCTTGAGCAGGTAGTCGTCGGCGCCCAGGTCCAGGCCGGCAATGCGGTCATCGAGTCCGTCGCGCGCGGTCAGCACCAGCACCGGCGTGGTGTTGCCCTGGGCCCGCGCCTTCTGCAGCACCTCGGTGCCGTCGCGCTTGGGCAGCCCCAGGTCGAGCAGCACGCAGGCGTAGTCGCCATCGGCCAGCGCGCTCTGGGCCAGCAAGCCGTCCTTGACCCAGTCCACCGACCAGCCATTGCCCTCGAGCGCCTGCGACAGGCTGCGCCCGATCATGTCGTCATCTTCCACCAGCAGAACCCGCATGCATCACTCCTGTCGGTAGCGCAGGCCGCCTTCCCAGCGCGCCTGCTGCAGCGCCGCCTGCACGAACAGCAGGCCGGCCACGGCCACCAGCGCAAAGGCCACGCCGTCCACCCAGGCCAGCGACCGCAGCGCCGCCGAGGCCGGCCCCACCACCGCCAGCAGCACCAGTGCCCCCTTGCTGAGCAGGGCTCCCGACAATACCGCAAGGCGCAGCGCCGGGACAAAGGCCGCCACCAGCAGGCCCGCGCCCAGCAGCGCGACCATGAACTGCCAGTGCAGGATCAGGGGCATGCCGCCCGCCGGGGCCGGGGGCGCGGCCGTGGCCGAAGGCAGCAGCGGCAACAGGGTCAGCAGCCCGGCCAGGATCAGCAGGGCCGGGGCAGCGCGTTCGGACACGAGGTTCATGGCAATCTCCGGACTGGGGAGCCCCGATGGTCCCCCGCCGGAATTAGATAGTCGTTAGCCCGACCGGCCTCTCTTGAGGCCTCTCGCACGTGGTTTCAGTGACTTATTTACATTTTCACAAATACTACTTTGGCCTTCATCTCAACGACCACTGACCTCCAAATGCGTGAACTATTTGGGCAAATGCACTTCTTAAAAATGTAACTCTATGATTTATAAGGGTATTTTTATTGCAAAACGTTACCGACTCATCTACAGTCCATCTTCATTGGAACTTCCCGCTTATCCCGCACCAGGAGATTGACTATGAAGAAGCTCATCCTGGCGACCGCTCTGGGGCTCGCCGCTGTTGGAATGTCCGCGCAGGCTGCCACCGCCACTGGCAACTTCGACGTGACGATCAACCTGACCTCGGCCTGCGAAATCCAGACCTCGCCCACCGCCGCGTTCACCTACACCTCGTTCCAGTCCACGGCCGCCACATTCAGCAGCTCGTTCAACGTGCGTTGCACCAACACGCTGCCCATCACCTCGATCACGCTGGACTCGACCTCCGTGACCGATGACGCGACCAACCTCGCCTACACCCTGGCCCTGAGCGGTGTGCCCGCCGCCGGTACCGGCGCGGCCCAAAGCGTGTCGATCACCGGCAGCATGGCCGCCAACCAGTCGGGCACCTGCGCCACGGCCACCTGTACCAACGCCGCAGCCACCAACAAGCAGCGCACCCTGACGATCACCTACTGATCGCCGCACCTGCCATGTCCCGCCTGCGCTCACTGGCCCTTGGCATCGCCATCGGCCTGAGCGCGACCCTTTGCCAGGCGGGCGTGGCCAGCTCCTTCTTCGACGTCCGGATCACGCTGAACACGGGCCTGACGCCAGTCGACGTCACGCCCAACCCGCCTTCGCCCGTGGGCAACCCGGCCAATGGCATCTGCACGAGCCAAGCCGACAGCGACGCCACGCACGCCGTGGTCCGCGTGGTCTGTTCCACCGGGCAATTCGTCAGCATCGACCCCGCACCGGGCCAGCCGTTCACCGGCACGCACGGGGGGGCCTTCCGCTTCAACTTCGGGCCGGGTGTGCCTGTGGCAACGGTTGGTGGCGCCACGAGCTTCGGGCTGGGCGCGGGCACGGTCACGTCGCTGCGCATCCTCGACCTGAGCGGCCGTGATGCCCCGCTGGAAATGTTGGTAAGCTTTTGAGCATGACTACCTCAAAGCTCCCTCCAAGGTCCCTGGTCGCGGCAAGCCTGTTGCTGCTGGGCATGACGCCGGCACTGGCGGGTGTCTTTTCGGTCACGCCGGTGCGCATCTTCATGAAGCCGCGTGACCGCGCGGTGGCGGTGACGCTGGTCAATGAGGGCGACACCGAAGTCGCGCTGCAGGCCGACATCAACCGCTGGACGCAAAAGCCCGATGGCACCGATGAGCTGGTGCTGACGGAGGACATGATCCTCTCGCCGCCCATCATCAAACTGGCGCCGCGGGCCCGTCAGGTGGTGCGGCTGGCGCTGCTCAAGCCCGCCAATGCGAGCCGGCAGCTGACCTATCGCATGGTGGTGCGCGAGGTGCCCGAGGCGGTCGCCCCCAAGGGCAACACCATGGAAGTGCCCATTGCCCTGGCGCTGAGCATGCCCGTGTTCATCACCCCGCCCACGGCCGCACGCGACCTGTCCTGCGAAGCCGTGCGGCCCGACACCCAGACCCTGCAGGCGGTCTGCCGCAATGGCGGCAGCGCCTATGCCCAGATCCGCGAGATCCAGCTGCGCCGAGGCGGCCAGGTGCTGGCGCGCTTCGAGGGCGGCAACTACCTGCTGCCCGGTGTGCGCAAGGCCATCGGCCTCAAGGCCACCGAGCCGGTTCCGGCCGGCCCCGCCGAACTGGGGGTGGTGTTTGACGACTTCAAAACCCAGGCCTTCCAGGTCACGCTGCCGTGACGCCATGGACCGATGCGCACTAGCCATGCGGCGCACCTGACCCTCCTCCCCCTGACCGCCGTGATGCTGGCGGCGGGCTGCTTCTCCTGCGCCCATGCGCAAACCCCCTCCCCACCGGGCCCGGCCCAGCCCGCCGAGCGCCTGATTCCGCTGGAGGTCTCGATCAACGGCGCCGCAGGCGGCACCTGGACGCTGCTGGAGCTCGGCGGCACGCTGTACGCCCCCGAACCGGCCTTCGACGAGTGGCGGATCAAGCGCCGCGCCAGCACGGCGGGCGTGAGCTACCGCGGCGAGGTCTGGTACCCGCTGGCCGCCATCCCCGGTTTCCAGTCGCGCATGAACTTTGCCAACCAGTCGATGGAGCTGGTGTTCTCGCCCGAGGCCTTTGCGGCCACGCGCCTGGCCAGCGAGGCCGAGAATCGCCCCCCGCTGTCCCCGGTGGAGCCCGCCGCCTTTGCCAACTTTGACCTGAACCTGACCCACACCGCCAACCGCGGCGCGGCCTCGACCCGCGAGCTGGGGGCCCTGACCGAATTCGGCGTGTCCAGCCGGCTCGGGGTGCTCACCTCGAGCTTCGTCGGCCGCAACCTGGCCAGCAACGACCCGGCCCTGCCGCGCAGCACCCGCCGGCTGGAGACCACCTTCACACGCGACTTCCAGGACCGCAACCTCACGCTGCGCCTGGGCGACAGCACGACCCGTGCCGGCATGGGCGGGCGCGCCACCTACTTCGGGGGCGTGCAGCTGTCGCGCAACTTTGCGCTGACACCCGGGTTCGTGAGCCAGCCGATCCCGACGATCTCGGGCACCTCCAGCGCCCCCAGCACCGTGGAGCTGTACGTCAACGACGTGCTGCGCCAGACCTCCAGCGTGCCCACCGGCCCGTTCGCCATCGACAACTTCCCTCTGCTCACGGGCGCCGGCCAGGCGCGCCTGGTGGTGCGCGATGTGCTGGGGCGCGAGACGGTGATCGTGCAACCGTTCTTCACCCACAACACCCTGCTGGAGCAGGGCCTGACCGACTGGAGCGTGGAGGCCGGCGCGGTGCGCAGCAACCTCGGGGTCAACAACGCGGACTATGGACAGGCGTTCGTCTCGGGGGTCTACCGCAAGGGCCTGAGCAATTCCCTGACCCTCGAGGGCCACGGCGAGCTGGGCCGCGAAACCCGCCATGTCGGCGTGGGCGCGAGCTTCGAGCTGCCCCTGCAGTCGCTGGGCCAGGCTGCGCTCGGCGTGAGCAACGACCGCGTCAACGGGCGCGGACACCAGTGGCTGCTCGGCGTCGAAAGCGACAGCCTGCGTCACGGTTTCTCGGTGCATGCCGAAGGGGCGAGCCGCAGCTTCCGCTCGCTCGGGCTGGACGCCAACAGCCCGCCCAACCGGCTGGAGCTGTCGGCCAGCTATTCGTACTCGTCGGAGCGCTTCGGCACCATCGGCGTCGGGCTCGCCCGCATCGCCACCTATGGCAACGGCACCATCTCCACCTACAGCGCCAACTACTCGGTGCGCGTGGGGGAGCGCGGCTCGCTGACCTTCAGCGCCTCGCGCGCCCACGGTGCGAGTGCAGGCACGTCGATCGGCGCGACCTTCACGCTGCCCCTGGGTGACCAGATGAACTCGTCGAGCAGTTTTTCGCGCCGGCCGGGCTTCACCGAGGCCTACACCAGCGTGAGCCAGGGTCTGTCGGGCGAAACCGGGTTCGGATGGCGCGCCCTGGGCGGCAGCCGGCGCTCGGGGGCCTACAGCGAGGGCGGCGTCTACTACCAGGGCAACAAGATGCTGCTGACAGGCGATGCCAGCGTCTCGGCGAACCAGCAGACCGTTCGCCTGGGCGCGCAGGGCGGACTGGTGTTCATGGACGGGCGTCTGTTCCGCTCGCGTTATCTGCAGGACAGCTTTGCGCTGGTCGAGGTGCCCGGCTATCCCGATGTGGGGGTGGGGTTCCAGGGCAATTCCCTGACCCGTACCGACGAACAGGGGCAGGCCCTGCTGCCGCGCCTGATTCCGTACCAGCGCAACAGCATCCGGCTCGACCCGAGCGAGCTGCCCATCAGCGCCGAGCTCGACAGCATCGAGCAGATCGCCGTGCCGCCGTGGCGCAGCGGCGTCAAGGTGCGCTTCCCGGTCCGCTCGGGGCGCGCGGCGCTGCTGAAGATCGTGCTCGACGACGGCACGCCCGCGCCCGCCGGCGCCCCCCTCGTACTGGTGGGCGACCCGCACGAATTCTTCGTGGCCCGCCGCGGCGAGGCCTTCATCACCGGGCTGCAGGCCCGCAACACACTGCGCCTGACGTGGAACGGCGCCACCTGCACGCTGAGCGTCGTCATGCCCCCGGGCTCCCCGGACGACATCGCGCGCGTGGGCCCGCTGCGTTGCCAGGGAGTCTCCCCATGAACCGAACCACCCTCTTCCGCGCCAGCCTGCTCCTGCTTGCGCTGGGCCCGGGTCGCGCCCTGGCCGCCTACAGCTGCAATGTCTCGGTCACCAGCGTGGGGGTGCTGTACACCACCAGCCCCGTCAATCAGGATGCCAACGGCACCGTGACGCTGACCTGCACCCGTGCCGCCAGCGATGCCAACACCCTGACCTACCGCATCAAGGCCGACGACGGCCTCAACGCCAGCGGCACCCAGCGCCGCGTGCGCCTGGGCGCCACCAACAAGCGGCTCAACTACTCGATCCGCCGGGGCACGGCGCCCGGTGGCGCCGCCACCTGCGGCAACAACAGCAACTGGAAAGCCAACACGGGCAACAACGGCGCGATGCGCGGGACATTGAGTTTCGCGTCGTCGCTGAGTGCATCGGTCACCTGGGGCTATTGCGCACGCGTGCGCGGCAACCAGGGCAGCCCCACGGGCGGCCTGTACACCGACACCGTGCAGGTCTTCGCCCAGTACCCGGGCACCAACGCCGGCGCGCTGACGTCCTCGGTGGCCCTGAACTACAGCGTGGCGGTCGGCAACCAGTGCGTCTTCAGCACGCCGCCCACCGCCATGGCGTTCAACTACACCTCGTTCAGTGCCACGCCGCAGATGGCCGTGCAGGGCTTCGCGCTGCGCTGTAGCGACGCCTTGCCCTGGAGTCTGGCGGTCAGCCCCGCCAGCGGCAGCCTGCTGGGACTGAGCTACAGCCTGGATCTGACCCCCGACACCGGCACCGGCACCGGCGCCGACCAGGCCATCACGCTCACGGGCACGCTGCCGGCGGACCAGGCCGGGACCTGCGCCAGCGCCACCTGCTCCGCCACCCAGGCGCACACCATCACCGTCACCTACTGATCCTGCGCACTGCCGCACTACCGAGGACAATGCGATCATGAAGCCCCCTGCTGTTTCGCCCCGCCTCAGGCTGGCGCTGCTGGCCCCGGCCCTACTGGCGGGCGCACCCGCCTGGGCCGCGTACGACTGCAATGTGTCGGTGACCAGCGTCGGGGTGCTGTACACCACCAGCCCCGTCAACCAGGACGCCAATGGCACGGTGACCCTGACCTGCACCCGCGCCAGCGGCGATGCCAATTCGCTGACCTACCGCATCAAGGCCGACAACGGGCTCAACCCCAATGGCACTCAGCGCCGCGTGCGGCGCGGCACCTCGGGCAACCGCCTCGACTACTTCCTGCGGCGCGGCACCACGGTGGGTGGCGCCGCCAGTTGCGGCAACAACACCAACTGGTCAGCGCCCACCAGTGGCAATAGCCAGGTGATCCGCGACACGCTCTCGTTCGGCACCGCGTTGACGGCGTCGGTCACCTGGGGCTACTGCATCCGGGTGCGCGGCAACCAGGGCAGCCCGACCGCCGGCAGCTACACCGACACGGTGCAGGTGTTCGCGCAGTACCCGGGCACCAATGCCGGCGCGCTGACCTCGCCGGCCTCGCTCAACTACACGGTGGGCGTGAGCAACCAGTGCGTTTTCAGCAGCTTCCCGACCAACATGGTGTTCAGCTACACCTCGTTCAGCGCCACGCCTCAGGTGGCCAGCCAGTCCTTCAACCTGCGCTGCAGCAACAGCCTGCCGTGGAGCCTGGCGGTGAGCCCGGCCAGCACCACGCTGCTGGGCCTGGGCTACACGCTGGGCCTGAGCCCGGCGTCAGGCACCGGCACGGGCGCCGACGAGTCGATCACGATCACCGGCACGCTGCCAGCAGGCCAGGCCGGCACCTGCGCCGCCGCCACCTGCTCGGGCTCGCAGGCGCATGTGATCACCATCACGTACTGAGCCGCGAAGCGCCCCCTGCCGGCAGCGGCAGGCGCGTCAGAACCGCTCGTGCGGCCCGAGGTAGCGCCACTGGCCCACGGGCAGCGCGCCCAGCACCACGCGGCCAATGCGGATGCGTTTGAGCCCAACCACCTTGAGCCCCACCAGCTCGCACATGCGGCGGATCTGGCGCTTCTTGCCTTCGGTCAGCACGAAGCGCAGCTGCTCGGGGTTCTGCCAGTCCACACGCGCCGGCTTCAGCGGCTGGCCATCGAGGCTCAGCCCATGGCGCAGGCGCGCCAGCTGGGCCGGCGGAAACACCGACTGCACATTCGTGGTGACAGGATCGGACTCGTCAATGGCCTGCAGCTCCTCGGCCGGCGCGCCGGCGCGCAGCGCCGGACCGGACCCCAGGGTGCGCACCCGCACCAGGTATTCCTTTTCCATCACCGAGTCCTCGCCGATGAGCTGGCGCGCCACCCGGCCATCCTGCGTCAGCACCAGCAGGCCGATGGAGTCGATGTCCAGCCGCCCGGCCGGCGCCAGGCCCCGCAGCTGCGGCGGCGAGAAGCGCAGGCGGGCCGTGTCCTGCCGCCAGTGCGTGCGCGGGTTGATCAGCGACACGGCGGGCTCGTGCCCGTCCTCGGCCTGGCCGCTGACATAGCCCATGGGCTTGTTGAGCAGGAGGGTCACGCGCTGCTCCTGCTGGCCATGCGCCTGCCGGTCGACCTCGATGCGTGCGTCGGGCAGGACTTTCACGCCCATGGCCGCCACCTCGCCGTTGACGCGCACCCAGCCGCGGGCAATCCAGTCATCGGCCTCGCGGCGCGAGCACAGGCCCAGTTCAGCCATGCGCTTGTTCAGGCGGGAGAGGGTCGGGTCGGTCATTGATTTGCTATGTTTTTGGTAGCTGAAAGCATCCACCTGGTATGGGCTACAGCCTATTTTGACTTGGAAATGCCGGTGGAACGCAGGGCCGGAAGGTCCAGGATGCGCAGGCCGCCGTATTCCACGCGGATGGTGCCCTGCGCTTCCAGCGAGGCCAGCGCCTCATTGACGCGCTGGCGCGACAGGCCGACGAGATAGGCCAGCTCCTGCTGGGTGATGCGCAGGATCTGCCCCACGCCGGGGTACAGCACCGGATTGAACAACGCCGCCAGGCTGCGCGCCACGCGCACGTCGGGGTTGTTGAGCCGGTCGATCTCGCGCGCGGCAATGAACTGGCCCAACCGTTCGTTGAGCTGGTTCATCACGAAACGGTTGAACCCGATGGAGTGGTCCAGCAGCCAGTGGAAGGTGTCCACCGGCAGCCCCGCCACCACGCTCTTGCGCAGCGCCTGGATGTTGTAGCGGTAGTCCTCGCGCTTGAGCGCCGTGCCCTCGCCGAACCAGCCCCCGGGCGGCACCCCCGTGAAGGTCATGGTCTGGCCTTGCGCGTTGTCGCTGCTCATCTTGAGCAGGCCCTCGACCACGCCGAACCAGTAGGTCACCGGCTTGCCGATGCGGCAGACATAGTCCCCCGGCAGCGCGTTGCCGGCCACCAGTTCAGCCACCGCGCGCTCGTACTCGTCGGGCTGCAGCAGCTTGAGCCAGGGAATGCCGTCCAGCTCCTCGGGATCGGGCTTTCGGCGGCGCTGGTGCAGGGGGATTTCGGTGGTCATGGGTCGCTCGGACAGGGAAAGTCCCGGGAGGGGACACCCCTAAATTGTCGTCGAAAAGACAAGCCAGCGCCAATTGAGCCCCTAGCATCGCGCCCTGTTTCAACCCACGGAAGATCGCCATGCCTGCCCACACGCCCCCCTTCGTCTCTCGCCGCCGCCTGCTGGGAGCGCTCACCCTGGCACCGCTGGCAGCCCCCTGGGCCGCCCGCGCCCAGGGCAGCGGCGCGCTGAGGGTCTGCCAGTCGATTGCACTGAGCGGGCCCCTGGGTGACCTGGGCCAGGCCATGCACCAGGGCGCGAAGGCCTGCTTCGCCGGCATCAATGCCCGTGGCGGCATCAACGGCCGCCCCATCGAACTGGTCACCCAGGACGACGGCTACGACGTCAAGCGCGCGGTGGCCAACGTCGACGGCTTCATTGCCGACAAGGACACGTTCGCCCTGTTCAACTGCATGGGCACGCCGATGATCGGGGCCATGCTGCCGAAGGTGGTCGAGTCGGGCATTCCGTTCTTTGCGCCGTTCTCGGGAGCGCTGCTGGCCCGGCCCAAGGCGCGCAACGTGCTGAACATCCGGGCCAGCTACCCCGACGAGGCCGAGCAGCTGGTGCAGCACCTGGCCACCATCGGCATCAAGCACATCGCGGTGGCCTACCAGAACAATTCGTTCGGCAAGGAGGTGTACGAGGGCGCGCGCATCGCCATGGGGAAGTACCGGATCTCCGGCGCCACCGCCGTCACGGTGGAAAACAACGGCTCCGACGCCACGGCCGCCGCCGCCAGGCTGGTGGCCGCCGAACCCGAAGCCGTGCTGGTGGGATTGGCCGGCAAGCCCGCCGTGGACTTCATCAAGGCCATCCGCCAGCAACGCCGCGGCCTGCCGCTGTACGCACTGTCGGTGATGGGCTCGGCCGCCACCATCAAGACCCTGGGCGACGACGCCACCGGCATCGCGCTGTCGCAGGTGGTGCCACTGCCCAGCAACACCGTGGTGCCCGTGGTGCGGGAGTTCCAGCAGGCCTGGAAGGCCGCCGGCGTGACGCTCGAGCCCTCGCACCTTGCGCTGGAGGGCTACATCAACGCCCGCGTGTTCGCCGAAGCCGTGCGCCGCGCCGGGCGCACCGTGACGCGCGCCAGCTTCATCGACGCCGCCTGGAACATGAAGCACTTCGACCTGGGAGGCTTCGAGGCCAACTTCACCGAACCCGGCCGCAGCGCGTCGCGCTTCATCGAGCTGACCATGGTGGCCCGCGACGGCCGCTTCCTGCGCTGAACCGCCGGGACCGGGTCTGCCCCATGAGGAAAGGCCCTACTAGGACATTCCCGGAAATTGTCGTCGAAAAGACAACATAGCGTCAAAGTAGTGCCTACGATTCGCAACAGTTGGTCAACAAAAGAATGGCGTCAAGCATGGAGACAACCTTTTCAAAACTGCTGCTGCAGCACGCCGCACAGCGCCCTGAGGGCGCCGCGATGCGTGAGAAGGAATACGGCATCTGGCAGACCCTGACCTGGGCCGACCTGGCCCGGCTGGTGGAGCACCTGGCCTGCGGCCTGCACCAGGCGGGCCTGGCGCGCGGCGAGCACATGGTGGTGATCGGCGCCAACCGGCCGCGTCTGTACGCCACCATGCTGGCGATCCAGTCGCTGGGCGCCATTCCGGTGCCGCTGTACCAGGACGCGGTGGCCCCCGAGTGCGTTTTCCCGATCAACAACGCCGAGGTGCGCTTCGCCTTCGCCGAGGACCAGGAGCAGGTGGACAAGCTGCTCGAGATCCGTGGGCAGTGCCCGCAACTGGGCGGGCTGTACTTCGACGACCCGCGCGGCCTGCGCAACTACAGCGAGCCCGGCCTGTCCTCGCTCGACGCACTGATCGAGGCCGGGAAAGCCTTCGCGGCGCAGCAGCCCGGGTTCTTCCGCGAGCAGGTGGAGCTGGCCCATCCCAGCGACGTGGCGGCCATGTTCTTCACCTCGGGCACCACAGGCAACCCCAAGGGCGTGGTCCACACCCACAACACCCTGATCAACCGCGCGCGCGCCGGTGCCGAGTTCGACCGCCTGACCGAAGCCGAGGAAGTGCTGGCTTACCTGCCCCCGGCCTGGATCGGTCAGAACATCTTCAGCTACGCGCAGTGGCTGGCCTGCGGCTACGTGGTGAACTGCCCGGAGTCGGCCGCCACCGTGATGATCGACCTGAAGGAGGTCGGCCCGACCTATTACTTCGCTCCGCCGCGCGTGTTCGAAGGCCTGCTGACCAGCGTGATGATCCGCATGGAAGACGCGGGTGCGCTGAAGCGCCGGATGTTCCACGCCTGCATGAACGTGGCGCGCCGCATCGGCCCGGCGCTGATGGACGGCCGGACCACCGGCACCGACGGCGCCCCGATCACCGCGCTGGACCGCGCCAAGTACGCGCTGGGCAACCTGCTGGTGTACGGGCCGCTGCGCAACAACCTGGGCATGAGCCGCGTGCGCGTGGCCTACACCGCGGGCGAGGCCATCGGCCCCGATCTGTTCACCTTCTACCGTTCGATCGGCATCAACCTCAAGCAGCTCTACGGTTCGACCGAGACCGCGGTATTCGTCTGCCTGCAACCCGACAACCAGGCCAAGGCCGACACCGTGGGCATTCCGATTGCCGGCGTGGAGATCAAGGTGGCCGACAACGGTGAAATCCTCGTCAGGTCGCCCGGCCTGCTCAAGGAGTACTACAAGAACCCCACGGCCACGGCCGAGGTGCTGACGGCGGACGGCTGGTACCACACCAGCGACGCGGGCTTCCTGGACGCGCAGGGCCACCTCAAGATCATCGACCGGGTCAAGGACGTGGGCCGGCTCATGGGCGGGGCCAACGACGGCGCGATGTTTGCGCCCAAGTACGTGGAGAACAAGCTCAAGTTCTTCCCGCACATCAAGGAAGTGGTGGCGCTGGGCGACCGGCGCGAGAAGGTGTGCGTGATGATCAACATCGACTTCGACGCGGTGGGCAACTGGGCCGAGCGGCGCAACCTGCCCTATGCCGGCTACACCGACCTGGCGCAGAAACCTGAGGTCTACCAGCTCATCCGGGAGTGCGTCGAAAAGGTCAACGCCGACCTGGCCGCCGACACCCTGCTGGCCGGATCGCAGGTCAGCCGGTTCCTGGTGCTGCACAAGGAGCTCGACGCCGACGACGGTGAACTCACGCGCACCAACAAGGTCCGCCGCGGCTACATCGGTGAGAAATACCAGGTGCTGGTGGACGCGCTGTACGGCGGCAAGACACAGCAGTATGTGGAGACCCAGGTCAAGTTCGAGGACGGCCGCACCGGCAGCGTCAGCGCGACACTGCGGATCGACGATGCGAAGACATTCGCGGTGGTGAAGGCAGCGGCATGAGCAAGGACATCGGCGACGTCATCCTCGACGTCAACAACATCTCCCTGAGCTTCGGCGGCGTGAACGCGCTGACGGACATCTCGTTCAACGTGCGCGAGCATGAGATCCGCGCCATCATCGGGCCGAACGGTGCCGGCAAGAGCTCGATGCTCAACTGCATCAACGGGGTCTATACCCCGCAACAGGGCTCGATCACCTTCCGTGGCAAGACCTTCAAGCACATGAACAGCCGCCAGGTGGCGGAGATGGGCATCGCCCGCACGTTCCAGAACCTGGCCCTGTTCAAGGGCATGAGCGTGATCGACAACATCATGACCGGGCGCAACCTGCGCATCAAGAGCAACATGTTCCTGCAGGCGCTGCGCATCGGCCCGGCCGCGCGCGAGGAAGAGGCGCACCGCGAGTTCGTCGAGCACATCATCGACTTCCTGGAGATCCAGGCCCACCGCAAGACCCCGGTCGGCCAGTTGCCCTACGGCCTGCAAAAGCGCGTGGACCTCGGCCGTGCCCTGGCCATGGAGCCGCAGGTGCTGCTGCTCGACGAACCCATGGCCGGCATGAACCTGGAGGAGAAGCAGGACATGAGCCGCTTCATCCTTGACGTGAACGACGAGTTCGGCACCACCGTCGTGCTGATCGAGCATGACATGGGCGTGGTGATGGACATCTCCGACCGCGTGGTGGTGCTCGACTACGGCAAGAAGATCGGCGACGGCTCGCCCGACGAAGTACGCAACAACGAGGAAGTGATCAGCGCCTACCTCGGCACCGGCCACTGATCACCGACGGAGACAACGACATGGGATTCTTTCTCGAGACACTGATCGGCGGCCTGATGGCCGGCATGCTGTATTCGCTGGTGGCGCTGGGCTTCGTGCTGATCTTCAAGGCCTCCGGCGTGTTCAATTTCGCGCAGGGCGCCATGGTGCTGTTCGCGGCCCTGGCCATGGCGCGCTTCTCCGAATGGATTCCGCGCGGACTGGGCATCGAGAGCCGGCTGCTGGGCAATGTGCTGGCCTTCGTGGCCGCCACGGCCTGCATGTTCGTGCTGGCCTGGCTGGTCGAGCGGCTGGTGCTGCGCCACCTGGTCAACCAGGAGGGCGTGACGCTGCTGATGGCCACGCTGGGCATCACCTATTTCCTGGACGGCCTGGGGCAGACCCTGTTCGGCAGCGACATCTACCAGATCAACGTGGGCATGCCCAAGGACCCGCTGTTCCTGTTCGAAAACGTGTTCCAGGGCGGCATCCTGGTGAGCCAGGAGGACATCGTTGCCGCCATCATCGCGGCCTGCCTGGTGGCCGCGCTTTCGCTGTTCTTCCAGAAGACCGGCACCGGCCGCGCCCTTCGCGCGGTGGCCGATGACCATCAGGCCGCGCAGTCGATCGGCATCCCGCTCAACCGCATCTGGGTCATCGTCTGGTGCGTGGCAGGCATCACGGCCCTGGTGGCCGGCATCATCTGGGGCTCCAAGCTGGGCGTGCAGTTCTCGCTGACCACGGTGGCGCTGCGCGCGCTGCCGGTGATCATCCTGGGCGGGCTGACCTCGGTGCCCGGCGCGATCATCGGCGGGCTGATCATCGGGGTGGGCGAGAAGCTGTCCGAGGTGTATCTCGGGCCTTTCGTGGGCGGCGGCATCGAGATCTGGTTCGCCTATGTCCTGGCGCTCGCGTTTCTGCTCGTCAGGCCCCAGGGGCTGTTCGGCGAAAAGATCATCGATCGGGTTTGAGGAGACACGAGCATGTTCTACAGAGAAAACGGCCAGTTCAAGACCTCGTACCGGGCTGACCAGCAGATCTTCCCGATCGCCCAGGACCGCTGGGCCATCCTGGCGCTGCTGGCCTTCGCCTTCGTCGGCGTGCCCCTGCTGGCCGACGAATACATGTTCCGCGCCATCATCATCCCGTTCCTGATCCTGGCGCTCGCCGCCATCGGAGTGAACGTGCTGGTGGGTTACTGCGGGCAGATCTCTCTGGGCTCGGGCGCCTTCATGGCGGTCGGGGCCTACATGGCCTACAACGCCTATGTGCGCATCGATGGCATGCCGCTGATCGTGGCCCTGCTGATCGGGGGTGGCTTTGCCACGCTGGTGGGCATGTTCTTCGGCATCCCCAGCCTGCGCGTCAAGGGCCTGTACCTCGCCGTGGCCACGCTGGCGGCGCAGTTCTTCTGCGACTGGCTGTTCCTGCGCATCGGCTGGTTCACGCTGAACAACGCCTCGGGCTCGGCCTCGGTGTCCAACCTCGAGGTGATGGGCTGGGCCATCAACAGCCCGCTGCGCAAGTACCTGTTCTGCCTGGGTTTCCTGGCGGTGTTCGCGCTGCTGGCCAAGAACCTGGTGCGCAGCGCCATCGGCCGCGAGTGGATGGCCATCCGCGACATGGACGTGGCCGCCGCCGTGATCGGCATCCGCCCGATGTACGCCAAGCTCAGCGCCTTCGCGGTCAGCTCCTTCATCATCGGTGTGGCCGGCGGGCTGTGGGCCTTCGTGCACCTGGGCTCGTGGGAGCCGGCGGCCTTCTCGATCGACCGGTCGTTCCAGCTGCTGTTCATGGTGATCATCGGTGGCATGGGTTCGATCATGGGCTGCCTGTTCGGGGCGGCCTTCATCGTGGTGCTGCCCATCTTCATCGAGCGCATGAGCCTGCTGGTGGGGTTGTCCACCGCCGCCGCCGCGCACATCACCTTCATGATTTTCGGCTCGTTGATCGTGTGGTTCCTGATCGTGGAGCCGCACGGCCTGGCCCGACTCTGGAGCATCGGCAAGCAGAAGCTGCGCCTGTGGCCCTTCCCGCACTGAGGCCGGCACGCATGAGCATGGATACGGTTCGTTTTTCGGGCAAGCCCTTAGGTGAACGCCCTAGGACCCTTACCAGGGGGTTCGGGATTTACTCAAGGACTCTTTTTGTTAGCTGACTTTTCACAGGAGACAAACATGAAATTGCAAAAATTCGCGCTGTCCGCATCGCTGGCCTGCGCCGCGCTGTCGGCTGCCCTGGTCGCCCCGGCGGCCACCGCGGCCGAACAGTTCTTCCCGGTGCTGGTGTACCGCACCGGCCCCTACGCGCCCAACGGCGTGCCCTTCGCCAATGGCTATGTCGACTACCTCAAGCTGGTCAACGCGAAGGGCGGCATCAACGGCGTCAAGGTCGCCTACGAGGAATGCGAGACGGGCTACGCCACCGACAAGGGCGTTGAATGCTACGAACGCCTCAAGGGCAAGGGCGCCACGGTGTTCCAGCCGCTGTCCACCGGCATCACCTTCGCGCTGACCGAAAAGGCGCCCAACGACAAGATTCCGCTCATCACCTCGGGCTACGGCCGCGCCGACTCGGTTGACGGGCTGGCCTTCAAGTGGAACTTCCCGCTGCTGGGCACCTACTGGACGGGCGCCGACATCCTGGTGCAGCACGTCAAGAAGGCCAACAACGGCAACCTCAAGGGCAAGAAGATCGCCCTCGTCTACCACGACAGCCCCTACGGCAAGGAACCCATCCCGCTGCTGGAGGAACTGGCCGCCCAGGAAGGCTTCTCGCTGCAATTGCTGCCGGTGGCCCACCCCGGCATCGAGCAGAAGGCAACCTGGCTGCAGATCCGCCAGAACCGGCCCGACTACGTGTTCCTCTGGGGCTGGGGCGTGATGAACTCGGCCGCCCTCAAGGAAGCCGTGGCCACCGGCTATCCGCGCGACAAGATGTTCGGCGTGTGGTGGTCGGGCGCCGAACCCGATGTGAAGGACGTGGGTGCCAGCGCCAAGGGTTACAGCGCGCTGACCATGCAGGACGGGGTTGACGCCAACTCCAAGATCGTCAAGGACGTGCTGTCGATGGTCCATGCCAAGGGCCAGGGCACGGGGCCCAAGGAAGAAGTGGGCCAGGTGCTGTACATGCGCGGCCTGAGCGCCGCGATGATGGCCGTGGAAGGCGTGCGCCGTGCGCAGGAGCGCTTCGGCAAGGGCAAGACCATGTCCGGCGAACAGGTGCGCTGGGGCTACGAGAACCTGGACCTCGACCAGAAGAAGCTGGACGCGCTGGGCTTCGCCGGCGTGATGCGCCCGGTCTCCACGTCGTGCGCCGACCACATGGGCGCCAGCTGGGCCCGCATCCGCACCTGGAACGGCGCGAAGTGGGGCATTGCCTCCGACTGGTACCAGGCAGACGACTCGGTGATCAAGCCCCTGGTGAAGAAGTCGGCTGACAAGTACCTGTCCGACAAGAAGCTGCAGCGCCGCACGCCGGCCGACTGCCAGTCCTGATCCACCCCGACGCGCCGCGCCCCCGCAAGGACGCGCGGCGCGAACGGGCAACCCGGCGGCTGCGCGCAGCCGCCATCTGCAAGGCCCGCGGGCGGGTCTTGCAAATGGTCCCGAGGAACACACCCCCATGAGCACACCCAACATCGTCCTGAACGTCAACGGCATCGAGGTCATCTACAACCATGTGATCCTGGTGCTCAAGGGCGTTTCGCTGAAGGTCGCCGAAGGCCAGATCGTGGCCATCCTCGGCGGCAACGGGGCGGGCAAGACCACCACGCTGCGCGCCGTCTCCAACCTGCTGCGCGGCGAGCGCGGCGAGGTCACGAAAGGCAGCGTGGAACTGCGCGGCGAGCGCATCGAAAGCCTGTCGCCCGCCGATCTCGTGAAGCGCGGAGTGGTCCAGGTCATGGAAGGCCGCCACTGTTTCGCCCACCTGACCATCGAGGAAAACCTGCTGACCGGCACCTACACACGCACGGACAAGGCCGAGATCGCCCGCAACCTGGACAAGGTCTACACCTATTTCCCCCGGCTCAAGACGCGGCGGACCTCGCAGGCGGCCTACACCTCGGGCGGGGAGCAGCAGATGTGCGCGATTGGCCGCGCCCTCATGGCCAACCCCAGCATGGTGCTGCTGGACGAGCCCTCCATGGGGCTCGCGCCGCAGATCGTGGAAGAGGTCTTCAACATCGTGAAGGACCTCAACGCCAAGGAGAACGTGACCTTCCTGCTGGCGGAGCAGAACACCAACATGGCGCTGCGCTATGCCGACTACGGCTACATCATGGAAAGCGGCCGCATCGTCATGGACGGCATGGCCTCCGACCTGCGCGACAACGAGGACGTCAAGGAGTTCTACCTGGGCATGGGCGGGGGCGAACGCAAGAGTTTCAAGGACGTGAAGAGCTACAAGCGCCGCAAGCGCTGGCTGGCCTGAGGAAGTTGACCCATGAGCAAACTGTACGACGCGCTGGAAGCGCGGGCGCCGGCCGCGCGTGAGGCCGCATTGATGGCGGCCCTGCCCGGGCAGATCGCCCACGCGCAGGCCCACAGCCCGGCCTTCGCCGAGCTGCTGCAAGGCGTCAAGGCATCCACCGTGGACTCGCGCGAGGCCCTGGCGCGGCTGCCCGTCATCCGCAAGCACGAGCTGCTCGAACGCCAGGCCGCGCGGCGCGCGCAGGACCCGTTCGGCGGCTTCTCGGCGGTGGTGCGCGGCCCGCGCATGCGCCGCATCTATGCGTCGCCCGGCCCGATCTACGAGCCCGAGGGTGCCGCCGCCGACTACTGGCGGGCCGCACGCGCGCTGTTCGCGGCCGGCCTGCGCGGGGGTGACCTGGCCCACAACGCCTTCAGCTACCACATGACGCCCGGTGCCTTCATCATGGAATCGGGCGCGCTCGCCCTGGGGTGCACGGTGTTTCCAGCCGGTACCGGGCAGACCGAGCAGCAACTGCAGGCCATTGCCGAGCTCCGGCCCGAGGCCTACATGGGCACGCCCAGCTTCCTGCGCATCCTGGTCGAGAAAGCCACCGAGACCGGCCACGACATCTCCAGCCTGCGCAAGGGCCTGGTGGGAGGCGAGGCCTTTCCGCCCAGCCTGCGCGACTGGTTCTCGGAGCGCGGCATGGCCATCTACCAGAGCTATGCCACGGCCGACCTGGGCCTGATCGCCTACGAAACCGAATCGCGCGAAGGCCTGGTGCTGGACGAGCACGTGATCGTCGAGATCGTGCGGCCCGGCACGGGCGACCCCGTGGCCGAGGGCGAAGTCGGCGAGATGGTGGTGACCACGCTCAACCCCGACTACCCGCTGGTGCGTTTTGGCACGGGTGACCTCTCGGCCGTGCTGTCCGGCACCTGCCCCACGGGGCGCACCAACACCCGCATCAAGGGCTGGATGGGCCGGGCCGACCAGACGACCAAGATCAAGGGCATGTTCGTTCACCCCTCGCAGGTGGCGGACATCGCGCGGCGCTTCCCCGAGATCCTCAAGGCGCGCCTGGTGGTGTCCGGTGAAATGGCCAACGACGCCATGACGCTGCAGGTGGAGACCACCTCGGCGCCGCAGGGGTTGGATGCGCGCATTGGTGAAGCCATCCGCGACGTCACCAAGCTGCGCGGCGAGGTGCAGTTGCTCAGCCCCGGCACCCTGCCCAACGACGGCAAGGTGATCGAGGACGCCCGCAGCTACAAGTGATTTGCCACCGAATTTGCTATTGAATCAATAGCAAACAATGGCCTAGCTGCGGGGGCCAAGAGCCACTTTGGCCACAAAGGCTCGGCCCGGAGCATCGCGCAGGCTGGCGCCGGCCATGCGGGGCGATTCGTCCTGGCGGTTCAGGGCCACGAGGTACTGCGGCACGGCCGGCAGGCTGACCGAACCGCCTTCGAGCGGCCGGCCGCTCAGCGCCCACTCATGGGCACCGCCCACGAGCCAGTCCACCCGTCCGGTGGCGTAGTCCATCAGGCGCAGTTGCAGTTGCTGCACGCGCAGGTCGCCGGGCAGCCCCATCAGCACCACCTCGCGCGACAAGTCGATGCCATGGCGCGATACGGCGGCCTGCAGGCTGTGCAGGTCGGTGCCGACCTCGCCCGGATCCAGCGACACGGCCCCGGGCAGATGGCCCGCCAGGTAGTCCGCCCGCGCGCGCAGATCGACCACCGTCGCGCCACGCGCCAGCGCCTGCGCCACCGCGCCCGCGGACACGGCGGGCGCCGTCTGGGCCGAGGCAGCAGCGGTCAGGGTGGTCAGCAGCAGGGCGGAAAGCAGGCGTTTCATGGCACATCCTTGTTGGAAGCGTGCACTGTAGGCAGGGTGTTGGCCGGCGTCCAATACCGATTCGCCATGTGCAAATAGCCGCATCGAATAAGCCCGCAAGCCCCTGAATCCAAAGGTTTTTTTCTGCCCGCTGGGGTAGTCCCCGGGTCGCCGGCGCAGCCCCTCGGGCTACCATGGCGGGCCATCCAACCACCTTTCCCGGAGCCTGCCCTGATCGCCACGCCTTCGGCCTCGCCAGCACCCCGCACCTGTCTCGTGACCGGTTCGGCCAGCGGTATCGGAGCTGCCACCGTGGCCGCCCTCGCCCAGGCCGGCTACCACACCTTCGGCCTCGACCTGCAGGCCGATCGGGCCGAACAGGTCGCCCTGCAAGCCGAGCTGGATGCACCGGGCACGCGGCATGGCAGCCGGGCCTGCGACGTGGCCGATGAGGATCAGGTGGTTGCTGCCTTCGAGGAGGCGCGCGCCTTTCTGGGCCGGATCGACACCCTGGTCACCAGCGCCGGCGTGGTCGACACCACGCCCTTCATGGACATCCCGGTGGCCCGGTTCCGGCGCATCCATGACGTGAACGTGATCGGCACCTGGCTGTGCATGCGGGAGGCGGCACGCCACATGCAACCCGGCAGCGCCATCTGTGCCATCGCCAGCATCGCCGGCCTGCGTGGCGGTGGACTGTCCGGCACGGCGGCCTACGCGGCCAGCAAGGGCGGCGTGATCGCGCTGGCCAAGAACGCCGCCCGGGTGCTGGCCGCGCGTGGCATCCGGGTCAACACGCTGTCGCCTGGCGCCACCGACACGCCCATGATCGAGGAGCCGCTGCGTGACCCGGCCCATCGGGCCCGCATCGAAAGCCTGGCGGCCCAGCAGCGCATCGGCCAGGCGCAGGAAATTGCCGCGGGCGTGGTGTACCTGCTGTCGCCGCAGGCCAGTTTCACGCACGGGGCCAACCTCGTGGTCGATGGCGGGATCGTGATCGCGTGACCGCACTGCGCATCGTCGACTCCATCACTGAACTCGGCCCGCAGGACGCGGGCTGCGTGGCCGTCAGCGGATCGCACGGCGGCATAAGTTCGGCGCGCTATGCCCTCGCGGCGCGCCCCCTGCTCAGCATCTTCAATGACGCGGGCGGCGGCAAGGACCGGGCTGGCCTGGCTGCGCTCGACCTGCTGCAGGCCGAGGGCCTGGCGGCCTGCACCGTGGAACACCTCAGCGCGCGCATTGGTGACGCGCACAGCTCGCTGAACGATGGCATCATCAGCCACGCCAATGCGAGGGCACTGGCGCTGGGCGTGACGCCCGGCCAGGCCTGCCACCAGGCCGTGGCCCCGCTGATTCCGGCTTATCCCACAACGAAGGAGACTCCATGAACCCCGGTTCCCAAGACAAACGCCGCCTGGTCCTCGCCGTGCTGGCCAGTGCCGCCATGCTGACGATGGCCGCCCCGGTGGCCGCGCAGGGCGCGTGGCCCGCCAAGCCCGTGCGCATCGTGGTGCCCTTCGCACCCGGCGGCACCACGGACATCCTGGCCCGCGCCATTGCCCCCGAGCTGTCCAAGGCCTTCGGCCAGAGCTTCATCGTCGACAACCGCGCAGGCGCGGGCGGCAACGTGGGCGCCGACATCGTGGCCAAGTCGGCCAACGACGGCTACACGCTGCTCATGGGCACGGTCGGCACGCATGGCATCAACAAGTCGCTGTACCGCAAGCTGCCCTACGACCCGCAGAAGGACTTCGCGCCCATCACCCTCGTGGCCGGCGTGCCCAACGTGATGGTCATGAACACCGAAAAGGCCCAGGCACTGCACATCAACACGGTGCCGGACTTCATCAAGTACGCCAAGGCCCACCCCGGCGAATTCAACATGGCTTCGAGCGGCAACGGAACCTCGATCCATCTGGCCGGTGAGTTGTTCAAGGCGCGCACCGGCATCTTCATGACGCACATCCCCTACACCGGCTCGGGCCCGGCGATGCTGGGCATGGTCAGTGGCCAGGTGGACGTGATGTTCGACAACCTGCCGTCAGCCATGCCGCAGATCCGCGGTGGCAAGCTCAAGGCCTTTGCCGTGACCAGCGCCCAGCGCTCCGGCGCGATGCCGGACCTGCCCACCATCGAGGAGGCCGCCGGCCTCAAGGGCTTCGACGCCAGCTCGTGGTTCGGCCTGCTGGCCCCCGCCGGCACGCCGCCCGACGTCGTGAGCCGCATCCAGCAGGAAACCGCCAAGGCGCTGGCGTCGCCCGCCATCAAGGAAAAGCTGCTGGCCCAGGGCGCGATTCCCGGGGGCAACACGCCGGCCGAGTTCGCGCGCTTCATCGACAGCGAAATCGCCAAGTGGGCGCCCGTGGTCAAGGCCTCCGGCGCGAAGATCGACTGAAGCGCGAGGGGCTAGACGCCCCAGACCACGTCGGCGTGAGCGGTCTCGCAGCGCCGCAGCATGTCCAGGAAGGGTTTGGCCCGCTGCCTCAGCGTGATGCTCACCGTGGGTTCGTGCCCTTCCTGCTGCTCCGCACCTTCGGTGCCCGAGGGCTTGTGAATCGCTTCCTCGTGGGCGATGGCGCGTTCCAGCGCATGAATGGCGCCGGGAATCTGCTCCGCGGTGATGATGCCCTTGGGCCCGGCGTCCTTGCCCAGGATTTCGAGCACGCGCCGCCCGCTGGGCTCCAGCATGATGAGGTCTCCGTCGGCCTTGGATTTGAATTTGTAGATCATGGTGATGTTCCGTCGTAGATATAGCCGCGATTGAAGGGGTAGTCTGACTGTGCGCCGCGCAACGCGCCCCCATTCGCGTTGGCGTCGCCTGAAGGCCTCGTGGCCAGCAGCTGGTGCAGGGCGATCCAGCCCTGTTCGAAACACATGGCGCTGCCCGCCAGGTACAGGCGGTAGGCCCGCAGCACGCGCCCCGCGCCCGCCGCGTCCAGCGAGGACGCCAGCACGTGGTGCGCCTCGCCCAGCCGGGCCTCCAGCGCATCCGACCAGGCCCAGAGGGTGCGCGCATAGTGGGGGCGCAGGTTTTCCGCGTCCACCATTTCCAGGCCGGCATGGGCCATGTCGCGCAGCACCTGGCTCACATGCAGCAGTTCCCCCCCGGGGAAGATGTATTTCTCGATGAAATCGCCCATGCCCGCTCCCAACTGACCGTTGCTGGTGCCACCGGCCGTGATGCCGTGGTTGAGCACCATCCCGCCGGGACGCAGCAGGCGGCGGATCTTGCTGAAGTACTGGGCCATGTGGGCCTCGCCCACATGCTCGAACATGCCAACCGACGCGATCTTGTCGAAGGTATGGGCCTCGTCCAGGTCGCGGTAGTCCATCAACGCCATGCGCACGCGGCCCTGCAGGCCTCGCGATTCGATCAGGCCCTGGACGTGGACGTGCTGGTTGCGCGACAGCGTGATGCCGGTCGCGTTCACGCCATAGTGCTCGGCCGCCCACAACAGCAGGCCGCCCCAGCCCGCGCCAATGTCCAGGAACTGCTCACCAGGCCGCAGCATGAGCTTGCGGCAGATGTGGTCCAGCTTGGCTTCCTGGGCCTGGCCGAGAGTCATGCCCGGTTGGCGGTAGTAGGCACATGAATAGACGCGCCGGGGGTCCAGCCACAACGCGTAGAAGTCGTCCGACACGTCATAGTGGAAGCGGATCTGCGCTTCATCGCGCTGCGGCGTGTGCACCGCGAGCGAACGGGCCCGGCGCAGCAGGTGCGGCCACCAGCCGCTGCCCCCCTGGACCGGGTCGCCCGGCAACAGGCGCGAGGCCACCTCCATCAGGTCACGCATGCGGCCTTCGAGCTGGACCCGGCTTTCCACGAAGTCTTCCGCGAGCCGACCGATCTGACCCGCCGCCATGGTCGCCAGACTGGACCAGTCGGTGAACGACAGCGTGACCGCTGCCGCCGGGGGACCCACGCGCTGTCCCGCGGGCAATTCCAGCGCCACCGGCACCGGCAGGCCCGCGAGCTGGTCCTCGACTTTGCGGATCAGGGCTTGCATGCAGAGATTTTTTTCCCCGGGGCGCCGGGCGTCAAGCCCGGAACTGTAGGACGGATTCGCATCAGCAGGCCATCGCCGGGCGCGACCGGATTGACATTACTTTGTTTAGGCTTAAACTATTTCTTCATGAATATCCTGTGCATTGGCGGCGGCCCGGCCGGCCTGTACTTCGCGTTGCTCATGAAGCAGCGCCATCCGGCCCATCGCGTGGTGGTGGTCGAGCGCAACCGGCCGTTCGACACCTTCGGCTGGGGCGTGGTGCTGTCCGACCAGACGCTGGACAACCTGCGGCGGGCTGACGCGCCCAGCGCGCGGCTCATCGGCGACGCGTTCAATCACTGGGATGACATCGAGGTGTTCTTCAAGGGCCGTTCGGTGCGCTCCACCGGTCACGGCTTTTGCGGCATCGGGCGCAAGCACCTGCTGAACATCCTGCAGGACCGCTGCATGGCGCTGGGCGTCGAGCTGGTCTTCGAGACCGACGTCACCGACGACCAGGCGCTGGCCGCGCAGTACGGGGCCGACCTGGTGATCGCCAGCGACGGCCTGAACAGCCGCATCCGCAACCGCTATGCCAGCGCCTACCAGCCCGACGTGGACCTTCGCCAGTGCCGCTTCGTCTGGCTCGGAACGCGCAAGACCTTCGACGCGTTCACCTTTGCCTTCGAACAGACCGAGCACGGCTGGTTCCAGGCGCACGCCTACAAGTTCAACGAGGACACGTCCACCTTCATCGTGGAGGCGCCCGAGTCCGTCTGGAAGGCCCACGGCCTGGACACCCTGAGCCAGGAGGACAGCATTGCGTTCTGCGAACGCCTGTTTGCCCGGTACCTGGAAGGCCACCAGCTGATCAGCAACGCCTCGCACCTGCGCGGTGCCGCCATCTGGATCCGCTTTCCGCGCGTGGTGTGCAAGACCTGGGTGCACCGCGAGACGATCGGTGGCCGGCAGGTGCCCATCGTGCTCATGGGCGACGCCGCGCACACCGCTCACTTCTCGATCGGCAGTGGCACCAAGCTGGCGCTGGAAGATGCGATTGACCTTGCCGACGAGTTCGACACCGGGCACGACATGGACACCGTGCTGCAGGGCTACGAAGCGCGCCGCAGCGTGGAAGTGCTGAAGATCCAGAACGCAGCGCGCAACTCCACCGAGTGGTTCGAGAACGTGACGCGCTACAGCGGCATGCAGATCGAGCAGTTCGCCTACTCCCTGCTCACGCGCTCCCAGCGCATCAGCCATGAGAACCTGCGCCTGCGCGACGCGCGCTGGCTCGAGGGCTATGAGGGCTGGCTCGCGGGCGGCCCGCCGGTGCTGCCCATGCTCACGCCGTTTCGCGTGCGCGACGTGGCGCTGAAGAACCGCATCGTGGTGTCGCCCATGGCCACCTACAGCGCGGTGAACGGCGTGCCCCAGGACTTCCACCTGGTGCATCTGGGCGCAAGGGCCCTGGGCGGCGCGGCGCTGGTGATGGTCGAGATGACCAGCCCTGACGCGCAGGGCCGCATCACCCCCGGCTGCCCCGGTCTGTGGAACGACGAGCAACAGGCCGCCTTCGCGCGCATCGTCGAGTTCGTGCACGGGCAGAGCAGCGCAAAGATCGGCCTGCAGCTGGGCCACAGCGGCCCCAAGGGGTCCACCCAGCTGGGTTGGGAGACCACCGACGAACCGCTGGTGGCGCCCGGCGGGCACGCCGATGCCGCCCCCAACTGGCCGCTGCTGGCGGCCAGTGCCGTGGCCTACGGCGAGCAGAACCAGACACCACGCGCCATGAGCCTAGATGACATGCAGCGCGTGAAGCAGGCCTTTGTGGAGGCGACCCGGCGCGCCGCCGCCGCCGGGTTCGACTGGCTGGAGCTGCACTGCGCGCACGGCTACCTGTTGTCCAGCTTCATCACCCCACTGACCAACCAGCGCACCGACGAGTTCGGCGGATCACTCGAGAACCGCTGCCGCTATCCGCTGGAGGTGTTCCGCGCCATGCGCGAGGCCTGGCCCGCGCACCTGCCCATGAGTGTGCGCATTTCGGCGCACGACTGGGCGCCCGGTGGCCACACCGCGGACGATGCCGTGGCGGTGGCGCGGCTGTTCAAGGCCGCGGGCTGCGACATGATCGACGTGTCCTCCGGCCAGACCACGCGGGCCGCCCAGCCGGTCTACGGGCGCATGTACCAGACCCCCTTTGCCGACCGGATCCGCAACGAGGCCGGCATCCAGACGATCGCCGTGGGCGCCATCAGCGAAGCCGACCATGCCAACAGCATCATCGCCGCGGGCCGGGCTGACCTCTGTGCCATCGCGCGGCCCCACCTGGCCGATCCGGCCTGGACGCTGCACGAGGCCGCGCGGCTGGAGAGCCGGGCGGTGCAATGGCCACGCCAGTACCTGAGCGGCCGCGACCAGCTTTACCGCGAGATTTCAAGGCAAAAGCAGCTTGCAGCCCTTGCCAGTCCGCCACCATCTGCTACGAAAAGTGTAGCGAACCCAGAGGAGACCTGACCATGGACCTTGAAGCCCGTGCGCACAGTGAACACCCCGAGGCCTTGCGCCTGTGGCTGCGGTTGCTGACCTGCACGCAGCTCGTTGAGAAGCAGGTGCGCAGCCGCCTGCGCGAGCAGTTCGACACCACCCTGCCCCGCTTCGACCTGATGTCGCAGCTCGAGCGCGCGCCCGATGGCCTGAAGATGAACGAACTGTCGCGCCGCATGATGGTGACCGGCGGCAACGTCACCGGCATCACCGATCAGCTGGTCGCCGAAGGGCTCGTGGAACGCGTGGATGTGGCAGGCGACCGCCGTGCCTACCGCGTCCGGCTGACGGCCAAGGGCCGCCGGCTGTTCCACGAAATGGCCCACGAGCACGAGCAATGGATCGTCTCGGCGCTGCAGGCGCTGAGCGAACGCGAAGTGACCACCCTGTACAAGCTGCTGGGCAAGGTCAAGGAACACGCCCTCGCCCCCACGGAGCCCGCATGAAACACTACATTGGCGCCAGCAACCCGATGCGCGCCCAGTTCGACGCCCGCGCCAGCTATCAGGCCCGCCATTTCAGCTGGGGTTTTGCCGACGGCGTTGGCACCATCACACTGAACCGGCCCGAGCGCAAGAATCCGCTGACTTTCGACTCCTACGCCGAACTGCGGGACCTGTTCCACGGCCTGCGGCAGGCCACGGATGTGAAGACCGTGGTGGTGACAGGCGCCGGCGGCAACTTCTGCTCCGGCGGCGACGTGCACGAGATCATCGGACCGCTCACGACCATGACCATGCCCGAGCTGCTGGAGTTCACCCGCATGACGGGCGACCTCGTGAAAGCCATGCGCAACTGTCCGCAACCCGTGATCGGCGCGATTGACGGCATCTGCGCCGGCGCGGGCGCCATGATGGCGCTGGCCTGCGACCTGCGCTACGGCACGCCGGCCACCAAGACCGCCTTCCTGTTCACGCGCGTGGGCCTTGCGGGCGCCGACATGGGCGCCTGCGCGCTGCTGCCCCGCGTGATCGGGCAGGGCCGGGCGTCGGAACTGCTGTTCACCGGACGCGCCATGACCGCGGCCGAAGGACTGTCCTGGGGCTTTTTCAATGCCCTGCATGAACCCGGCGAACTGCTCGGCCACGCCCAGGCCATGGCCCGCGAGCTGGCCCAGGGACCGACGTTTGCGCACGGCATGACCAAGACCATGCTGCAGCAGGAATGGGCCATGACCATCGAGCAGGCCATCGAGGCCGAGGCCCAGGCCCAGGCGATCTGCATGCAGACCCAGGACTTCACGCGGGCCTACGAGGCGTTTGCGGCCAAACAGAAGCCGGTCTTTGGAGGGGATTGAGCCATGCGCCCTTCCCTCGCCCATCTGGGCCTGCCCTTCTTTGACGACGCCCACCGGGCCATGGCCCCGCAACTGGTGGACTGGGCCCAGGCCCAGCAGGTGGACGAGCGCGATGACCGCGCGGCCTGCCGCGAATGGGTGCGCAAGCTGGGTGACGCCGGCTGGCTGCGCTACTGCGTGCCGGCCGCCTTTGGCGGTGCACTCCCGCGGCTCGACTCGCGCGCGCTGGTACTGCTGCGCGAGACCCTGGCCTTCCACTCGCCGCTGGCGGACTTCGCGTTGGCCATGCAGGGGCTGGGCAGCGGAGCTATCACCCTGGCCGGCACCCCCGAGCAGCAGGCCCGCTACCTGGGCGCGGTGGCCCGGGGCGACCGGATCGCCGCCTTTGCGCTCAGCGAGCCCGATGCCGGGTCTGACGCTGGCGCTATGAAAATGATAGCAAAAGGTGACCAGGAAGCAAGGGCTGATGGCACATTTGACACCTACAGCCTGGAAGGCACCAAGACCTGGATCAGCAACGGCGGAATCGCCGATTTCTATTGCGTCTTTGCCAAGACCGATGCGCAGGCCGGCACGCGCGGCATCACCGCCTTCATCGTGGACGCCGATGCGGCTGGGCTGGACAGCAGCGAACACATCGAGGTGATGGCACCGCACCCACTCGCCACCCTCAGGTTTGCCGGCTGCGAAGTGACCGACGCCGCACGGCTGGGGCCCTTGAACGGCGGCTTCAAGCTGGCCATGCAGACGCTGGACATCTTCCGCGCCTCGGTCGCGGGTGCGGCCCTGGGCTTCGCCAGGCGCGCGCTCGCCGAAGCCGTGGCCCATGCCCGGCAACGCAGGATGTTCGGCCAGACGCTGGCGGACTTCCAGCTCACCCAGGCCCGGCTCGGCGAGATGGCGGCGCTGGTCGACGCGGCGGCCTTGCTCACCTATCGCGCCGCCTGGCTGCGCGACGAGGGCGAGAAGCGCGGGGGCGTGCGCGTGACCGCCGAAGCGGCGATGGCCAAGATGACGGCCACCGAGAACGCCCAGCGCGTGATCGACATGGCCCTGCAGATGCACGGCGGCCTGGGCGTCAAGGTCGGCACCCGCGTGGAGAGCCTGTACCGCGATATCCGCTCGCTGCGCATCTACGAAGGCGCCACGGAAGTGCAGCAACTCATCATCGGCAAATCCGTCCTGCAGGAGTAAGCATGTCGGCACACACAGACCCCTTCGTCCACGACCGCCTGCCGCCCCGCGCGCAGTGGCCCGAGATGCGCTACGACCTGCCCGAGCTGCGGCAACCCGATTCACTCAACCTGGTGCACGAGCTGCTCGACAGGGCCGCCGAACGGGGCTTCGGCGACCGGCCGATGCTGCGCTCGGCGAAGGTCGTATTCACCTACGCCCAGGTGCAGGAGCGGGTCAACCGGATTGCGCAGCTGTTAACCGAAGACCACGGACTGGTCCCCGGCAACCGCGTGCTGCTGCGCGGCGGCAACTCGATCGGCATGGCTCTGGCCTGGCTGGCCGTGGTCAAGGCCGGCCTGGTGGCCGTGGCCACCATGCCGTTGCTGCGCGCGCGCGAGCTCGGAGACATCATCGACAAGGCGCGCCCCGTGCTGGCCATCTGTGATGCGAAGCTGCTCGACGAATTGAAACAGGCTCAGGCAGAACATCCGTCGCTCAGGACCCTGCTTCACTACAACTCGCCGGATGACCCTCAGGATCTGGGCGTCCTGTGCGCGGGCAAGAGCGGGCAGTTCGCCCCCTGCCCCACGGAGGCGGACGACATCGCGCTCATGGCTTTCACGTCAGGCACCACGGGCAAACCCAAAGCCGCCCTGCACAGCCACCGCGACGTGGTGGCCGCCTGCGAGGCCTGGCCCCGCCACGTGCTGAAGGCCACGCCGGACGACATCGTCATGGGGTCGCCACCATTGGCATTCACCTTTGGCCTGGGCGGCTTGCTGGTGTTCCCGATGTGGGCCGGCGCGTCGGTGTATTTCCCGGACGTGCCCTACACGCCGGAAGCGATGGTGAAGCTCATCAACGAGACCGGGGCCACCATCTGCTACACCGCACCGACTTTCTACCGGCAGATGGCACCGTTTGCACGCCAGCTCGGCACGCCCACCCTGCGCATCTGCGTGAGCGCGGGAGAGGGCTTGCCCGACGCCACGCGCCAGTTGTGGAAAGACGCCACGGGCATCGAGATGCTCGACGGTATCGGTGCCACGGAGATGTTCCACATCTTCATTTCTTCCGCGGGCCAGGAGGTACGCCGGGGCGCCATCGGCAAGGTGGTGCCGGGCTACCAGGCCCGCGTGGTGGACGAGACGGGGCAGGAAGTGCCCCGCGGCACCATAGGCCGGCTCGCGGTGAAGGGCCCGACGGGCTGCCGCTATCTGGACGACGCGCGCCAGACCCAGTACGTGAAAGACGGCTGGAATTACCCCGGCGACGCGTTTGTGCAGGACGACGATGGCTACTTCTTCTACCAGGCCCGTGCCGACGACATGATCATCACATCGGGCTACAACGTGGGCGGCCCGGAGGTCGAAGACGCCCTGCTGCGCCACCCCGCCGTGGCGGAATGCGGCGTGGTGGGCCTGCCGGACGAAGCGCGGGGGATGATCGTCAAGGCCTTCTGCGTCCTCAAGCCAGGACATGCCGGCGACGACACCATGGTGAAGACCTTGCAGGACCACGTGAAGGCCACCATCGCCCCGTTCAAGTACCCGCGCGAGATCGAATTCGTCAAACAGCTGCCGCGTACCGAGACCGGCAAACTCCAGAGATTCAGACTGAGACAAGCATGAAGTTCCTGCAACCGCCCGGCTGGGCAACTCCCAAGGGCTACGCCAACGGCGTGGCGGCGCGCGGCACCCTGGTGTTCGTGGGCGGCCAGATCGGCTGGAATGGCGCGCAACAGTTCGAGTCCGATGACTTCATTGCCCAGACCGAACAGGCCCTGGCCAACATCGCTGCCGTGCTCAAGGAAGCCGGCGCGGGCCCCGAACACATGGTGCGCATGACCTGGTATGTGGTGGACCGCGTGGAGTATGTGCGCCGACTCAAGGAGCTGGGCGAGGCTTACCGCAGGGTCATGGGGCGCCACTTCCCCGCGATGACCTGTGTCGAGGTCAGTGGCCTGGTGGAGGACCGGGCCAAGGTGGAGATCGAGGTCACCGCGGTCGTGCCGGACTGAGCCTGGGGCTCCTGCGGTCCTTTCCTGCGGACCCAGCCCAAGGCGATGGTCCGCCGCCGCTTACTGCTGCGTGAGGTTTGCCTGAGCGCCGGACGACGCGGTGGGGGTATTGCACTGGGCCGCTTCCAGCTGGGCGCGGCGCAGGGCATCCTCGGCCATCTGCACGTGGGTGGTGGCCTGACGCCATCCGGTCTGCTGCTCGGCGTGGCCAGCCCGCACCAGCCGGATTTCTCCGCAGGCGACGGAGCGCGCGTTGCACACCAGCGTCGATTCACGCATCTTAAGTGCGTTCAGTTGCGCCCAGAGGTCCCCGCGCAGCTTGGTGCTGCGGGCCACGAGCGGTGTGTCGTATCCCACTTTGGCCGTCTTGTCGGCCTCAAGGGCCTGGACGATCTTCAGGGACTCTGCCAACGACTCCTCAATGTATCCGGTGCGATCGTTCTCGTGGTACTGGGTCCACGCGGTGTCCAGCCAGCACTGGGCCTTGGCCAGCGGGTAGTTGTTCTGGGGCACGCCCTGCTCATTCAGATGGCGCAGACGCAGCTGGATCGCATCCATGGTCTTGCGGTCCGCCGCAATGCGCAGATCGGTCGTACGCTGGGACTGCGGGAGCAGTCCGGTCGCCTGGGCCGCGGGGCCGGGGGCCTCAGACTGGACCTGGACTTGCGCGCAACCCGTGAGGGCCAGCAGCGCAGCGACGATGATGAGACGGGTGAACATTGCTCGGTAGGTAGGTTTCTTAAGCCGATACAGAATATTACATAAGCTCGAGCTTTTGTAAAAAGATGTTACCTATTGAGGAGTGATTGATAGGGGTTTGTGTGCAGAAATACACAAACTCATCGACAAGCCTTGGAGCTTGATTTGATTTTGACTCAAAGATTCATGTAAATCAATGAGTTGGCTTCGGTTCTTTGAGTAAAGTATGAGTGTCACAAGGGGTTTCTACGCACGAATCGCCCGCGTGGATGTCATACCCGACGCCGAAATGATGTTTCTGCCGGTGACAAACCGGCCGAAAGAGGACCCTGAAGCGGTTACTTGGCCGGCGAGGCCGGCGGTGTCAGGGTCTTGTTGACGGAAGGATCGCTGGAGCGGAACAGGTCCTCGTCAAACTTGTAGCGCACGCCCAGCACCCACCCCCGGTTGGAGTAGTCGCTGCCGGTCAGGTCGTCGTCCCGGAATCCCCGGAAGTTGTAGCCCAGCGTCACCCAGAGGTTGTCCACCAGCACGTACCCGGCCTCTACGCCATAGGCATACTGGCGCGCCCCTCCTTTGCCCACCAGCACCGTGGCCAACACGCCCAGCGACCAGCGGTTGGTCACGTCGTAGGTCACACGGGTGCCAAACAGTTGGGCGTGATAGCTGTCGTCCACCGTGCCCAGCAACAGTTCATTGACCCTCTTGGCCGCGTAGCGCCCCGACACCCACCATACACGCGACGGATGGTAGTTGGCGCGAAGGCTGATGATGTCGGTGGTGCTGCGCAGGCCCGCCGCCGGGTCGCTCTCGGATTTGCGCTCGTACAGGCCCAGCGCATCGAACTTGTTGTTGTCCACCGGCCGGTAGGCAAAACCGATCTGGGCCTGGTTCTGGCGGTGGTTGCCCCCACCAGCCTTGGGCTGAATGAGGTTGAGGTAGTCCCGCCCGATCAGGGTCCAGTTGCGGTCCAGTTTGCGCGCCACGCCCAGGGTCAGCAGATAGTTGGTGTTGGTGCTGTCCTGGCGCCACTCGATCCGGCTGGAGCCCTTCCACAGTTCGCTGGCGGTGTATTCCAGGCCCAGCCCGGCGGCGGTCGCACCGCCGCTGGTGGTGTTCAGCCGCTCCACATTCGTGACCAGCCGCAGGCCTTCGGAGACGCGCCACCCGTTGCGCAGGCCCAATGCCGACTGAACCTCGCGCCCCGCAGAGCTGTCACGCAGCCGGTATTCGCTGTAGATCGAGCCGTCCTTCATGTACTGGGTGTCGATGCCGATGGCAAGATTGCTGCCCTTCTCGCCCACCCCGAGCCCATAGGCTCCGGTGTACTGCCGGCTCAGTTCATAGCGGCCATAGAGGCGTGTACGCTCGGCGACCTGCCAGTCTGCGCCCACACGGTACAGCGTGGAAGCATTGGTGTTGCCGAACTCCCGCTGGACTTCGCCATTGACCGAGACGCTGTCGGTGGCCTTCCAGGTGGCACGGGCATACAGCGACGAACTGTCCAGGCTGGTGGTCGGACCAGTGGGCAACAGAACTGAATTGCAGGTCACGGGCTGGCCCGTGGCCGGATCGATCTGCTGGTTGCCGACCTGATTGATCCCATAGCCCACGTTGTAGCCCTGAGTCGTGCCGCTGCCCACGCCCAGGCAATTGCTGCCGATCGAGGGGACCAGGGTAACGGAGCTCTGGGTTGCGTGACGGGCACCGGCGCCAATGGTGAGCCGGTCGGTGAGCTTGAGGTCGGCGCCCACGGAGGCTGCATCGCTCTTGCTGGCGCTGATCCTGTCTTCGGAGTGCAGCACCTCGCCGTTCAGGCTGAGTGCGCTGTTGACCTGGTAGGTGCCGGACACGCCCAGTTCAGAGCGGCCGCCAGTAATGCCTCCGGAGCTGTTGTTGAACCCGTCCTGCGCCCGCGCTGCGTACGCCCGCGCACGCAACGTTTCGTCAGAGTGGCGGATCTCGACACGCGCCGCGCTACCGGAGACCGGGCCGCTCACCCCAGTGAAGTTGCTGCTGTTGTTGGTGGTGAAGTTGTTCGAACTGGCGCCCACCACGCTTTGGGCATGGGCCACTTCGGCAATGACCTCGGTGCTCTTGCTGAGCTTCAGGTGAAGGTTGACACCGGTGAGCGTAAACGGCGCGTCGGGGTTGTTGTCTTTGGCCGCGGCGACACCCACCGAAAGCTTGTCGCTGATCTTGAGCTGTACATCGCCACCCGCGACCGTGAAGGCCTTGCCCCCCTGGTCGACTTCATAGGTGACGCGGATGGACACGGGATTGAGCTGGTCGTCCACACTGGGCACGGGGGCCCGGAACAGAATCTGGCCATTGAACGGCTCGAATTCGTAGTCCAGCGAGCGGGTCAACGTCGTGGCCTTGATGATGTTGGTGGTCTGGTTCCGGTCGCGCACCAGAATTTCAATTTTCTCGCTACCGGCCACACCGTCGGAGCGCGACACGCCATAGGGGCCAGAGACGCCACGCGCAGGAAACTCGTCAACGATCTGCGACAGGGACTGCCGCGCCACAAACGCGTTGGCGGTGACAGCGCCTTCTTCGTAATGGGCACGCAGGCCGGGCAGCGACCGGCTGTACTGGCTCAGCGAACGTGCCGGATTGGAATCCGCCGTGGTGTAGTCCCCGTACAGGACATAGCTCAGGCCCTTGTCGAGCCTCACGTACAGCTTGCCCGAGCTCTGAGCATCCACCCCGCGGTAACTGGAGTCACCATAGACCGGATAGAAGGCGTTCGGGTCAATGTCCTGGAACAGCCGCTTGCGGGTGTCCTTCTCGGAGTCATACGACAAGGTCAGCAGGTACTTGCCGCTGACCTTGCCCTTGAGATAGACAGCGGCCCGGGCACCCAGGCGCGTGGTACCGCCATTGAATTCCTTGGTGAAGTTGCGCAGTTCGTCGTCAAATCCGTCGTTTTCCCGCACCGGCACGATCTGGCGCGGATCGAACTTGTCCGAGCGCAGATGGCTTTCGACCAAGCCCACGACGATCATCTCGCGCAGATCCGGTACATACCGGACGACAACCTTCTCTGCGATGCCCTTGACCGAGACCTTGAGGTTGACCGAATCCGGTTTGTAAGGGGCGATCAGCTTGAACTGGAGTGCGCCGTCCTTGACGGTGTACTGCACGCCAGGCTGAATCCGGTCGATATCTCCCTTGTCGGCCCCGGTCTCGGAAGTACTGCGCCCAGGCAGCTGGATCCGCGCACCTGCATCCACTTCGATGGTGACATCGACATCCTCGCGCACCCTCTGCCCTTCGCGGTCGACCAGACGCACCAGCACATCGGTGGCAGTAATCCCATCGGCGGCCAGGTTGTCACCTGCAACCTTGATGGCGATCTTGTCAACGGGCGACGACAGGCGCTCGAGGAACGAGGTGAACGGCCGGGGCCCAATGGACTCCTGCCCCCCGGTCTGAAACAGGCTGCGCGCCTCGGGCGTATCGGCACTGGTGGTGTTCGGTGCCGGCTGAGACTGCGCGGCCGCCAGCCCATGCAGCAGAGCGAGCGCGGCAGCCGCCACCGGGGCGCGTCGCGCCATGGGCAGATGCTTCAATCGGTGACCGGGCTTCATGGTGCTCATTGGACCACCCCTCCGGGCTGAACAGTAGAGGGCGTCGTGAGGGTTGCGGGTGATGCGCCAGGCGTCACAGCGGGCAATAGTTTGTCGGTTTCAGGCAGGTTGACCCCGCCCTGGGCACGACGGGCCTTGACTTGCTCCAGAACCTCGGCACTGCAGGACCCCTCAATGAAGTCCGCCCTGTGCAACTCGCCACCCCGCATTTCCACGAAGATGCTGTCGCCGACGCCTGCATTGCGGTTGCTGGACGGCAACAGGCGAGCGCCGCGCGGCAAGGTGGTCTTGTCAACCTTGATCACATGAGTCTGCGGCTTGACCCCGCAGATGCTGTATTTTCCTTCGTTGTCGGTGACGATGAAGCTGCCGTCGAGCATGACCAGGCGCACGCCCGGGATGCCCAGCTCGCGCGAGCCGCCTTCATTGTTCTGCGCGCTGTTGCCGTCGCAATCCACATAGACCTTGCCGATGATGCAACCCTCGTTGCTGAACACACCGCCCTGCACATTGACCTTGAAGATGGCCGTGTTCGACCGGATCGGCGCACCCAGCGCTCCGGGGAAGACTGCAGTAGCCCGGTTGACACCGTCGCCCTGCTGTGAACCCACACCCAGCCGCACAAAGTAGGTCAATTCATAGACGGTGCTTCCCGGAATGGTACCGACGTCAAACACCAGTTGCCGTCCCACGCCACCGGCCGGATCCGCCACCGCGGTGCCGTTCAGGCGGGCCGTTCCCAGGATGTAGCGGAAGCCCGCCGGCAACAGGTCTTCCAGCGTAACCTTGGCGACCGGCAAGCCAATCGTGTTGCGCATGCGGATGGTGTACTGCACCGAATCACCCACCTCAGCAACCGTCTTGTTACCCGTCTTGTTGACCAGGATGACGCCAGGCTCGACTTCCTTCACCGTCGAGGAGGCGGAACCGATGTTGTTGGTGGCGGTCGGGTCGGGCGTAGTGCTGGTGACGCTGGCCACGTTGACGATCGTACCGGTCGCCGTGTAGGCCGCCTGCACGGTGAGGGTCACCGTGGCGGTGGTCCCGATGCGCATCACGCTGGCGGTCGCGATCAGCTTGTCCGCTGAGAGCGAAAGCGTCAACGTGCCATCAGAGACCACGGCACCCACCAATGTCAGGCCGGCAGGCATGACGTCAGTCACGGTCACATTGCCGGCCGAGCTCGGGCCGTTGTTGAAGATCACCAAGGTGTAAGTGGCCGTTCCGGCGGCGCTGATGCTCGGAGACCCGAACTTCAGCAGGCCCATGTCGGCCCCCAGGACGCCAGCGGTCGCCGTTCCCGTGTTGTTGGTGGGTTGCAGGTCCGGCGTGGTGCTGGAAACGCTGGCCACGTTGGTAATGCTACCGGTCACGGTGTCGCCCACAAAGACCGTCAAGACAATGCTGGCGGAGCTCACCGGCATGTTGGCCGCCAGAGCGGTGAGGCCCGCCGTGCTGGTCACCAGAGTGAAGCTGCCCGACGCAACGGAGGCAGAGACCAGGGTCAAGCCCACAGGCAGCACGTCGGTCACCGTGACATTGGCCGCTGCACTCGGTCCGGCATTGCCGATGCTCAGCACATAGCTGGTTGTACCGCCGGCAACCATGGTCGCTGACCCTTGCTTGGTGATGGAAAGGTCAGTACCCGGAATGAAGGTCGACACCGACGAGCTGTTGTTGGTGGTATCGGTCTCCGTACTCGTGGTCGCCACGCTGGCCACATTGGTCACCGTGGTACCCGCCGCGCTGGGCTCAGCCCGCACAATCAGCGTCAGAGTCGTCACGCCCGCGGGCAAGGCGGAAGTGGATGCCGTCAGACCCGTGGGCGTCACGCTCAAGGTCAAAGCATTGACAGGCTCCACGCTGGCACTGAGGAGCGTCAGACCCGCCGGCATGGGGTCGGTGACACTGACGTTCGCAGCAGCAGCCGGCCCACTGTTGGTGACGCGGAGCGTATAGGTGCCGGTGCCACCTGCTGGAATCACCGCCGGCCCGGACTTGATGATCGACAGATCGATGCCACCACCGCCTCCGCCACCACCGCCAGGTGTTGCATCCAGGGGGATGTTGTTGTTGAACACCTCGCCGACGTAGCCCACACCAAAGGCGAAGGACACCGTCATGACGTATTGAGTCCCCGCAGCGCCAACGGCCGCGCTGCCGGTCACGCCCACCGGCGGAGTACCGGGCGCGCCATAGCCCGGCTGCATGTTGGTCGCAGCATTGGGCACCACAAAGGGTGAGGTCGGCACATTGGCAATCACGTTCGGCAGAGCCACGCCACCCAGCACGGCTGGCGTCGTGCTGTAGCCGCCCGGCGCGCTCAGAACACTCAGGGTGTATACCCCAGCGGGCGGGCTGTTGATGAAGATGAACTGATAGAGCCCGTTCACATCCGACGTCGACTCATTGTTGGGCTGGGCGCCATTGAGGTCGAGCAGGTGAGTCGCCGGATTGAAGCCCACGGGCCCGTTGATACGGATCGTGGCACCAGCCACGGGCTGCCGCGTCACAGAGTCATAGACTTGGCCGCGGGGATCCAGCGGCAGGTTCTGATCCACCGTGTTGTCCCCCGCATAAAGGGTGATGCTGGTGATGGCCTGTCCGACTGCTTCGCCCGTGGCGGACGTGGTGGTTGCCGTCACCCCGGTGGAGGGCTGCCCGCCAGTGGTTGTGCCTGCCTGGTTGTAAGGCGTGGTGTTGATGGCGTTGCATGTGGCAGCAGAGTCCGCATTGACGCAGTTGTAGAACTCGACGCGGTAGCCCACGCCGGGCACCATGCCCTTGATCTCGTAGCGTCCATCCGCACCTGTCATGGCCGTACCCACCACGACTGAAGAGGCGTTATAGAGGCGCACAAGCAAGTTGGGCAACAACACTTCGCCGGCCTGATAGACCCGGTCTCGGTTCGAATCAATCCAGGCGAGGCCTCGAATGTTGGCGCCCACTGTCGCGATCAGTGTCGTGGTGTTGTTCGCGAGATTGACGTCAGGCGCCGTCGTGGCTGTCACAACCGCAGAGAATGTCTGTGCATTGGTGGTCAGCAGCGGGACACTGTAGATGGTGCTGAAACTTGCCGTCTGGCCGGCGGACAACGCTGTGGCAATGGTGAAGCCCACCGTGCTGCCATTCGGCAGAGAGACAGTCAGAGTTCCCGTGGAGGCCAACCCACCCACATTGGTAACGGTCACGATGACCGAGTTGGTTCCAGCCACCAACGGGTTCGGACTCACGGCAAGGGAAACAGACAGATCCGGCGGAGCGGACCCGACAAAGGTAACGCCCTTCGCAACATTGTTTGCCGTATTGGTTTCAGTCGTGGTCGTGGCAATGCTGGCCGTAGCACTGACGCTGCCCGCTGTCGGCACAACATAGGTGAAGGTGAAGCTGGCACTGCTACCCGCCGGCATGTTCGCCACATTGAAGGTCGCGGTGACGCTGCCGCCCGCAATGGTGCCGCCCGACACCGCTGTCAGGGTGCCTCCGGACAAGGAGACCGTACGCGTCACGTTGTCTGCTTGCGTGGTGCCCGTGTTGTAGAACACTACGGTACCCCCCACCACGGAGCTTGCCGTTGCGGACGCTGGCAAGCTGAGGGTCACACTGACGTCAACCGGCAACGAGCC